>NZ_JBQFJO010000001.1:0-142500 GCF_056536325.1 Ruegeria sp. AB11
GAAGTGAATTTTGATTTTTCGATGTTAGCTTACCATTGCAACAAAACTGCACTGTTATCTAGTCACCTGATCTCCACCTCTGACACATAGCCGAAGTCGAAATAGATTTGCTGGCTGATAACTTTCTTTCATATTTAGGTGACCGCTTGGTCCGCAATGTGGACATCCGTTGCGATTTGCCGAATGACCACTTCGAGCCCGGAGCAGCGGTTCAATTGCCAGTTTCAGTGGCTGGTGCTTCTACCTCTTCGTCGCCGCTGGTGCCGGAAAGGTAAGATATGCCGACGACCACAACTACCAAGACTACAATTGCGGTTATGATATTTTTCGAGTTCATTTCCATTTCAATACTCCGAGGTTAAGGAGCGGCGGGCAGTCTTCTAGAGCCGCAGGGAAACGCCCTAACGAAACATATCGCAAAATGCCGAATTTGTCAGTGACCCGACACTTCGTAGGGGTGAGCGCGAGAGGCCACTTGCGGGTGGCTGCTGTCGGCTACGGAATGGGCAACTAGGCAGCCAGTCGGCGTCGCGCCCGCATTGGGCGGTTGTGCCCGCGAAATGTGAGTTTGAATAATCCCAAAGATGACGCTTGCAGCGAATGTCCGCAAAGCAGGCTGCTGGCGTAGCATTGAGAATGCAGGGCGAAGTTCGGCTATGGGCCGGAGCAACGCCAAAACAAACCATTGATCCTAAGAAGGGCATATCGCCACGTCCCAAGGGGCCGTCAGATGCTCTTAAACATTCGCCACATGTTTGCTATCTTTTGCCATGCACTAACCGACCGATATGCCTTATGCAAGATGACGTCGGCTGATCTTGCGATGATCTCGCAATTGCAATCGCACCCACATGTTCGCGAATGGTGGGATTCAATGAGCCAAACGAACAAAGAACTGGAAGACGTGCGTCCGAAGATGGATCGCTTCGCTTGCGTAACGCCCGTTTGCATATATCCAGGATTAGACTGTTCACGGTTGGGAGGATCTCCATTTCTAGTCCCTTCCGCAGGGATCTCGGGGCATCGACCAGTTCATTGGTGAGCCAGATATGATCGGGCGCGGGCACGGCCCGCCTTTATCTCTGAGCATCTTAAACGGGTGTTTTCCGCAGGAGGCCCGGTTGTCGCAACAGATCCGCACCCGGAAAATGCGCGGGCGATCGCGGCCTATCACAACGCGGGATTCTCTGCCTTTGGTGAAGCGCGGCAAACGCCCAGGGGCCGATCCTGCCGATGAAGGTCAGCCGTTAAACAATCTGGCTACGGCAGCCTGTATCTGGCACAAGAACTTCAACCTTAGACGACTCCGTGTTCCGAGACTTGCAGGGGATGCGCTTCCGCCCAGTCAGCAAGATAGGCGGACATCTCGGGAACCGTTGCAAATTGCGAGGCCTTTCGCGGAAGCGCCACACCGGTCTCCAGCGCCAGACGCGCGCATTCGATGTGATGGCGATGCGCCTTTTGTGGGCAGTTTTCGGACCCGTGAACAATCGTTGACAGCAGTGTCCCTCCGTAGGCATTTGTGTGGTTCAGGTCCGGGTTTTGGTTCAGGAAATACGACATGACGTCGGGCATTCCTTCCCAACCGGCAAGGTACAGGGGCGGCATTCCCATTTCGTCCGGCAGATTTGGGTCAAAGCCAATTTCGACCAGTCGATGCATGTGAGGCAGGGTTCCTTCGCGCCAGACGAGGCGGCGAAGAAACCTCATCTCTTGCGACAGGCTATTCATGTCGATCTGGTCGTCCTCCTTAGACGTCGCGTCCGCTGCCCGCACGAGTTGCTCTTCGGTCGACGTCAACTGCGTGGATACACCAGCGCGTTCTAGAACCGACGCGACATCCCTGTTTCCGAAGACGCGGGCAAAGGCATAGGAGAGTGACCGCGGCTAATAGCACTGGTTCGCGCCGTGCTCCAACAAAGCCGAGCGATTTCGCCCGAAGCCAAACGCCGGGCCGCCTGATGCAAGGCTGGGATCACCAAGGAAGGTTCACCCGACGGATGAGGATTGATGCCTTCATTGGGATCAGCGTCGTGGTCCAGCAACAGCCGGACTGCATCGGTGCTGTTGAAGTCAATCGCCCTCGGCAACGCATTTGTTCCTTTCGGATTTGCCCCATGTTCCAGCAACAAACGAAGACCTTTGGTATGGCCCAGTTCAGTGGAATGGTAGAGGGATTCATTGTCGTCGGGATTTGCCCTGCTCCAACAGCCACTTGGCCAAAGGCATGTTGTCTGCATGGCCGATGGCGCCATAGAGCGCGGACAGGCGGTGGTCTGTCTCGGAATCGAATGCAAAACTGTCATTTACGTCAGCGCCGTGTTCGACAAGCAATTCCGCCATGGCGAGCATCTCGGGTTCTTTCTCAGGCGCAGTCTTGATGTATTTCGAAAACGCCAGATGGCACATTGGCCGCCGTGACGGGTATTCGCGTGTCGCAACACTGGCATCCTGAACAAGGATCTTGCGCATCGCGGCTACGTCATAGAGAGCGACGAGAAGAGGCACCTGATCGTCTGCAAGATCCGGCTCATCTGCAAGCAGATGCACGATCGTCTCTTTTGAGCCGTTGTAAAGCGCCCAACGCAGCCGTCCCTGCTTTTGTGCGCGATCCATCCCTTGTGTTTCAACCGCGAGTTTCAATGCTGGCCACGAAGCGTATCCGGTCTCTCGCGCTATGACATGCAGACAATCCGCGTGTTTGTAGACCCCGTCTTTGGGCATGGTAACAATGCCATGGATGCGCAGCATTGCACCTTTGTCGCCCTCAGCAAGAGCATTACCCAAGGCCTTTGCGTCACGGCGCAGTTGGTCGAGCGATTTGGTCATCGGTCTTCCCTCCGTTGCCCGAAGGTCCGCTAAACCGGGCAGAGAAACCGATGTGGTTTTCACACATTCGTTGAGAGGTGCCGATGACAGCTTTCCGCGGACCGGGTGGCCGCCTCAAACGGCCTAGAGGTAGATTATCGCGTGCCATCGCGTGTCGCAAGCAGGATGCGATACTCCAGGCGCCCTAGCAGCTATAGCGCAGCGAATGGTTGTAATGTGGCTTGCGACCGCAGCAATTCGGTTAGCTAGTAGACGTCGGCATTGGGCTGTCCTGCGGGCAGTAGCAATGCTCCGAACTGAGTTGCTGCAACCAACCCCAGCGGCGGCAATGAGCCCCGAAGTAACTGATGCTGTGGTCTGCAGGAAGGTCCGATTTCTAAACCATTAAGGCTAACTGGGATGCCCTACATCTTCCCATGCAGACAAGCCCGCGCGAGCAACTTGTTCGCCGTTGGTCTCCTGAACGAAGTGTCCTGCGTCTGGCAACATCAGAGGTGGGCGAACTACGCCCAATATTTCGTGCATGCGTTTCATCAGCCTTGGCGGGATCAGAACATCTGCTTCTCCTATCGCCATGAAGCTGTCGCCAGACCAGTCAGTTTTCCACCATGCCGCTGCGCGTCGACACATCAACGCCCTCCATGTCGGGTTCGGTCATCACCAGCGACGGGAACTTCCGCACCCCGCCCCGATAACGCGCGTCCGGGAAAGGTGCGGCGTAAGCGGCCGCGACTTCATCGCTCATGCCGGGCACGTACTTTTGGAACAATGCAGCCACGTCATAGTCCGGGTGGGTTCGGTGGAAATCCCTCCATGCATCGAACCCTTCGCTGCTACCGCCACCCAAGCCAAGAACCGTGTTCATAACCAATAGCCTATTGAAGCGATCAGGCATGTTTGGTGGAATGGTAAGACCAAGCCCACCCCAATCCTGTACAACGAGTGTAATTCCTTTGAGATCGAGCGTTTCAATCAACTCGATCAAGCTCTGTCTGTGAAATGTGAAAGTGTAGCAATTGTCTTGGATAGGTTTGTCAGACCGGCCGAAACCGAACAGGTCAGGAACGACAACTCGGGCGCCAGTCTCGAGAAAGACCGGGATCATATGCCGATACAAAAAACCCCATGAAGGCTGTCCATGAAGGCACAAGAACACCCGCTCTGCGTCCTGTGGACCTTCGTCTATTCTTGCCATCCGCAGGCCTTCATACCCGGCCAACTGATCTTCGAACAGAGGATGCCATGCGAAATCGGGCAGGTTCAGAAAACGGTCGTCAGGCGTACGTACAGCGTCAATAGGTGACAATCCTGCCCCCTGCATTTCTGTTTCTATTGGCTAAATTTGCATCTTTCAGAGTTTTCTCACAAGCGGACATTCGCAATTCACGACTGAATGGCAACTTCGTCTGCGAACTTCCGGTTCGCAGAGTGCTCTACTTCGCGCTTGCGGCGAATGTCTCCTCTGACGGGCCGCACCACAGCGACAGCTACCGTAGTCGGGAGACCGCTTCGGGCCGAGTTGTCACGACTGAGTTCTAGCTAAAAAGAGGCACAAATTCCTCTTTCAGCAACTGATTTGCAGCTCTGGGTCTACTTCGTGCTCAACGAGTTATTGATTTGGGGGTGCCATCCGATGTCGATCGTTCACCTCGTTTCTGGTCCAACTGTGACGGTTGGGTCAGGTTCGTGTGACGTTCAACAAGTAATGTGGAACTTCACTGATACTTGACTCAATCGACATCCAAAACCTCAACAAATCGGCCGATCACGTCATCCATTTCTGATCTAACGTCAAGCAATTCTGAACCAGAGCGAGCAGAACCCCCTCATCGGCACCGCTAACGATAGTCGCCGAACCAGCTTGCCAAATAGCCCATTCCCGGGCTTTAAACACAAACGCTTTAGTAAGGCGCCTTGGACAGCGTCCTCAAAAACGCAACTAAGTCTGCAATCTCTTGCTCAGACAAATTCAATTGCGAGAAATGGCTTCGCCGTCGGCGTGCAGCCTTTCCGTATTGATTTTGCTGTAATGCCGGATCACAGCGTTCAGATCCCCTAGGCTGCCGTCATGCATGTACGGTGCGGTTTCAGCCACCCCGCGCAGGCTGGGCGTCCGGAAGGTTCCAAAATCAGAGTGGCTCCGGCGTACATTTCGAACGGCCCAAGCACCTTGCTTGTCCGGATCGTCATTCCAGACGCCGTCCAGTGTATAGGGGCTTGAGAGCAAAAAGTTCAATCCACCAAACCGACCTTCGTCAACCTCGGTTTCATTCAGAAAATATGGTACACCGGCATCGTGGAACTCATTGTTGGAAAACCTCGGGCCGTTGTGGCAAAACACGCAATTCCCGCGCCCTAAAAACAGCTGAAAACCTCGCTGGGCTGCTTCGGGGTAGTACGCGGCCGCTGCAAAATCTTGATCCTCAAGGCATCGCGAAAATCGTCGAACTGAGTCCGGTCGGTAACTAAAGTTTCCAAGTAAGCCGAAAGGACTTTGCAGTGTTTACCAGAACATGTTCTGGACCTTGATCCTGGATATCGCCAAATATTGCTTCAAAGTCATCAATGTAAGCACTTTCTGAGATTGCTGTTTTCAGACTTTCGGGACTATGCGCCATCTCATGCTCTTCGATGATCGGATGCAGGCTTGCCGCCCAAAAATTGTCGCTCTTTCCACCCCACCCATACCAACGGAGTCCGGCAAGATTCCGTAGTGATGGTGTGTTTCGATCTAACAGAACACGGCCGAGCGCTCGGGCTTCCGGCGTTGTAAAGGCCTGTTCAGGATCATGACAACTGGCGCACGAATATGCACCGTCGACCGACAACACCGGATCGTTGAAAAAGCCTGTCCGAGCTGGATCGATCGGTGTCTTTGAAACCTATTGCTTGGGTCCGACTGGAAGGATGGCGGCCACGGTCCAAAGTCAGCGTTTGTTCAATTTCGTCAGCAGACAGCAAGACTTCGGCACGCACTGCGCCGGTCAGGACCATTAGCGCCGCTGTCATCCACAGCTTCATTTCAACGCAATTTTTGACGTGTAGAAAATTGATTGATCATTGATGTCGACATCAACCTGCAGCTCCCACAAACCCGGCATGTGAAACAGCATATCATCAACGCGGAACGTTCTACCGTCCAACGCGGTAACATTGGGGGTATAGTTCATACCGTGTTGATGAGCGGGCATGATTGCATCCACACGCAATTGGCCCACGTTTCACTACAAACTGAAACCAGCACGGAAAACGGTTGAGCCAACGGAATTTCATCGATGGACAGATAAACCTCGGGTGCGTTTTGAACTTCCGACTTCATACGTTGCCCAGTTACGTCACAAGCAAAAGCCGCGCTGGACCAAATCAGAAACCAGACAGCGCAGCGGATCATTCTGATGCCAGCAAACGTTCGGCATTGGCATAGGCGATGTTGTCCGCAATCTGGTCCGGCAGCAAATCCAACCATTCACGCGAAAAATCGGCATGAGGTCCTACGTAATACCAACGTTCCGGCGCAAATGTATCCGTACCGACCATGAAACGATCCGGATGGGCTTCGAAAGCCGCCTTCCAATCCGGGTCAATACGGCCTCGTGAGGCCATGTCCGAACGAAATGCCAAGTCGGCCCAAAGCCTTGGATAGGTGTCCAGCGCGTCAACAACACTCGCCGGATCATCAAAGCCAGAGTGCGCCCACAAGACCCGAGCCTCCGGCCAGGTTTCGAAGATCAGGTCAACTGCCTCTCGATCACCATGGTGATGCAGGATGAGGTTCCGCTCTTTGGCTAGTGCGATCATACGTTGGATGACCGGCGTTTTGATATCGTCGCCGTAAGCGTGAAACTCACCGATGGCTTCGTACTTGTTCATTGCCAGATTTGCTTCCAGATACTCGATTACGGTTTCATCGTGCATCCAGGTGTTGATTTCACCGCGACGCCGGTAAGGGCGCAGTGCCGGAACAACAATGTCCGGTGCCGCGGCCAACAACAGCTGAGTACCATTGTCATCAGAGCTGGAGACCAGGGCTTTACGAACGCCCGCATCTCGAAGGATTTTGGCCACCTGTTCGGGAGGAACCAGTTTGACGGCATCGTGGCTGTAATGAATATGCGCGTCAAAGATCGGGCGCTCTTCTGCGATAGCACTACTGCAAATCAGCGCGGCACCTAATATGAAGATATGTTTCAGCACCTCAAGCCTCCTCAATATCGTTCAGACTTTGGCAAGCTTCACATCGAACTTCACGTGCAAGAAAGGTTCAGTGATCTTACCAGAAAGCTCCATGCCATCAGGAAATTCTGAAACTGGCCTTTCAACATAGGTCATCACCAGATCATCCCGAACACCAAACACTGTATCCTGATCCAAATAAGGATCGTCGTCGGGGAATATCTCAGTGACCAAAGAACGATAGCCAGAGCTTTGACGATATAGTGCAGGTGCGAAGGTCGCCAGGATGGCGGCCGCAGGCGCGCAGGATATCCCCGACAGGCCCATCTGACGGCACCGTGTATTCAACTGGCTTGACGGTCGTGAATGCATACTTACCGTCGTCGCCGGTAGTCATCAGGCCGTGAAAAGAATAGGTGTCCTGTTCTTCGTCCCATTGCATACATTCCATTCGGTGCGGTTTGCCAGATATCCAGCTCTGCACCGGAAATCGGATTACCATCTGTATCCCGGATCACGCCTTCAGCAAGCAGCACAGGTCCACCGTAGTGGCGCTTCATATCCCCGCCGAATGGCAAAGGCGGCGCGCCAGAGACATGGAAAGGGCCAAGCACGGATGAGCTTGTTGCATCAGAACTTGAATGCAACATGTCCACCAATGACGAAAGGCCCAGCACATCCGAGGCGAGCACGAATTCATGCCTGTCCTCAGTTTCCACCGCAGCGCAGCCCTCCAGAAACGCAATCCCAGCGCGCCATTCGTCATGCGTCAGGTTGGTTTCTCGGGCGAAATCGTGGAGGTGTTTGACCAAAGACCCCATGATTTCTCTCATCCGCGGATCGGTGTCCTTGGACAGGTATCCCATGAACACGTCGGTGATATTGTCTTTGGTGACAGAGCGCATCTGGGCCTCCTTAAATCAGGGCAAGGCTGAGGATCGGGAATTCGATCAGAATGAACAGAACGATCAGCATCACGAACGCAAATGGAAGTGCGCCCATGAACACATCCTTGAGCGATATGCGGTCATCGTTGATCGTGGATTTGATGACGAAGCAAGATATGCCCAAAGGCGGGGTCAAAAGTCCAATTTCGGCGCCGACAACAGTGATAATGCCAAACCAGATCAACGACATATCCAGTGCTTCGGCCATGGGCAGAAACAGCGGGACAACGATCAGAATGATGGACGCTGTATCGAGTAATGTGCCCAGAAAAAGCATCAAGAGGACGTAGAGCAGCATGATCGACCAAAAGGACGCTGAATTCCCGCAAGCAAGTCCTGCAACTGATTGGGCAGCCCGGCCAGTCCCAGCATGCGGCTGTAAATCGAAGCTGCCGTAATCAGGAACAAAATCGCCGCTGTAATGTGACCGGTTTCCAGCAACGCGTCCCAGAACGCTCTTGGTGTCATGGACTTGCGCACGACTGCTATCACGAGCGCAACCAGTGCCCCGGCGGCACCCGCCTCGACAGCGGTTAGCCATCCTGTGTAAATGCCCCGAGCACTACCGTGATAATGAACAATGTGGGCAGGGTCTTGGATGCGATCTCGCGGACATCCATTCAGTGTCTTCGACGACCCGGCCACCCACAAATGCAGGTGTGAAGCGGCCCATCAACCAGATCGCGCCCACATAAGCTATCGCCAGCATGATACCGGGTATTACTCCCGCCAGAAACATGTCCCCTACGGACTGTTCGGCGACAAAGGAATAGATGATCAGCATCGCCGAGGGCGGAATAATCATCCCAAAACCGACGACCCGGCCACAACCCCAACCGCAAACCGTGGATTATATGCCTGCGCCATCATCTGCGGGACCGAGACCTTGGTGAACACTGATGCGGACGCAATGGACGACCCGGTAACGGCCGCAAACACGGCATTGGCTCCGACGGTCGCCATTCCGATACCGCCTTTGACCTTGCGGAACCGCATGGTCATGACTTCGTAAATGTCCCTGCCTAGTCCCGCTTTTGAAACGATGAGCCCCATAAAGGTAAACAACGGGATGGTCGCGAAACTGTATTCCATCGCGCTGTCGCCCACCGCAACCTTCAGCAGATTGAGCGCAAGCGTGAAGTTATCCCGCATCAGCCAGATCGACACGAAGGAGACCACGCCCAAAGCAATCGGAATGTAGACGCCTGCGTAGATCAAAAAGACGATGGCAACGACCGAGATCAGGCCAATCTCAATCGGCGTCATTCTGCGGCCTCGTCATGTTCAGGGGTGCGGACAAGCTGCGGGCGGTCCTGCGCCGTGATGACCTTAAGCAGGAAGATCACGCAGGCAAGCGCAGTACCGCACGCGATGACCAGTTTGACCGGCCACCATGGCAATGTGAAAAGACCGGGTACTCCGAAGTAGTCCTGTGTCTCCCACATATGAAGAAATTCTGGGAAGGTTACATACGCAATCAAAGCCATAAAGATGGCAGATATGGCGTTGATGATGCGCCTCAGGCTGGCTGTCAGACCCGGGCGGCGATGGTGCAGCAGGTTCAGGAACCCGTCTGAGCGCGTCAGCCGATCCACTCTGACGACGTCGGCCAACTGCAAGAAAACGATCATCACGACCGAAAACTGGACCATCTCGTAGGTCCCGCGCAGAGGGGCTGAAAACAGGCCACGCGCGATGACGTCAATATTCAGAATGACCACCAACGCAAGGACAACGATAGTACCCAAAGCGTTGGCAGCGATTGCAAGCGAATTGGCGACCCGAGACAAGCCAGCAACTGCGGTCTTCAGCATGAAAGGCCCCTTTCGTGGATCGCCAGACAGTTATTCAGCCGTCCAGTCACGCACGCCGGTGAATCCGGCATCCTGAAGCTTGCCGAGATAAGCGGCCAGCATCTCTGTGCCCTGCTCGCCGTTATCGTTCAGCGTCGCGGCCCATTCCTGCGCGACATTCGGCATGGCGTTTGCCCAAGCGGCACGGTCTTCGTCCGAAACCTCAACGATTGTTCCACCCGCTTCTACATACGCATCCCGCGAAGCAGCGGCGCGGTCCATCGCGATGCCGGCGACATGGTCACGGTAGTCGATGGCGACGGCCTTTAACACTTCTTTGACTTCGTCCGGGAGGCTAGCCCAGTAGTCGGCATTGACGGTGATGGTCTTGGAATTCACTGCTCCCAGATCAGCCTTGAGCATGTACGGCGCTACTTCCGCGATCTTAAACGTCTTTGCGGCTTCGGGCCAAAGCATGCCGCAATCGACGAGGCCGGTTTGAAGCATGTTGTAGAAATCGGTTAGTCCCCCGCGTACACCGGCGGCATCCTTGATCCCTTCAAGATAACGCAGGTTCAGGCCTGCTCCCGCGATTTTGCGGCCTTCAAGATCGGCAACCGAAGAAACAGGTTCCGTACAGAAGATTTGATAGGTGTCGAGCACAACGCCGGTAGCAAGATAAACTTGGTTCTGTGCGGCGAACTCGTTTTGCATCGCCGGGTATTCACGAGCGATTTCATCAACAGCCTTGGCGACGGCGCGGGAATCCGATGCCACAAAAGGTGTCGAGCCCGATATTCCTTGGCTGGGGAGCTTCGAAGAATGGAAGATTGTGGTAACGATGCCAATGTCCCCTAAGCCCAGCTGAATACCTTCCAGAACGCCCTTGGGCTTGACGATCGAACCGCCGTAGTTCTCTTGCCAGCTCATCTTGTAGTTGCCGGAATCGGCCAACCGCTTGTCCACTTCTGGAATGAAGAAGTTGGTGAATTCTTTCACCCACAACGCGCGGTCGGGATAGCCATCAATTACGACAGCAGAGATGGTCTCTTCTGCCGCGAGGGGCATCGCCATGGCGCCCGCCAGAGCAGCGCCCACTAGGCTGCGTTTGGTCCAGTTTTTCATTTCTCTCCTCCCAGAAAGTTAGGTCTTTTGTCTTTATTTGTTTGTTTTGACCCAGTTGACGGTCAGGTCAGTGCCTGCCGCTTCGAACAGTTTTGCAATGGCGCAATACTTGGCTGTCTCCTCGCCCACGAGTGTCAACTCCTCCTGACTGGCGGGTGTCTCACAATTCACGGTGAGTTCGATTTCCGGAAACGGAACATCAATCTCCTCTTCCATCAGGACACCGCGCCGATCCAGCCTGCATTTCGCGTCGATTGTCACAGTGCCGAGGTCAACCCCCAACCGATGTGCGTTCTTGTGCCCGATGACATTCGTACAGGCGATCAGGGCTGCCATTGCGGTTTCGGTCGGAGACGGACCAAGATTTGTCCCGCCGCGTTCGACGGGTTCATCGACAACAATATCAAGATCGCGAATTGGTATCTCAGTCCGCGCATGAGTGGGGCATTGAGCTGTCGTGCGGTAAGTCACGACGGGTTTCACTTTCATAGCCACAGCGCCACCTTCTCATGCATAAGAGCAAACCTTTCGAATGGAAAACGTGGAAGCTTCTGGAACAATCCGGTCTCGTCCGCGTAGCCCAGATTGCAAAGAAAATTGGACTTGAGCGTCGTGCCGGCGAAGAACTCCTCATCGACGATCTTGTTCGAAAACCTGACATGGCGCCGACGTCCAACCCGACAGCCCGGGCCGCAATCATGAAGTAAGCGCCCTGAAGCGTGCCATTTCGAAAGGCCGTGTCTGCCACGTAGTCGGGCTTGTTTTCGAACAATGGCCGACGGTCTTCGTGCGGGAAAAGAAAGGGCAGTTCCTTCCAGAAGTCCATGTCATAGGCAATGATCGCCGTGACCGGCGCATCCATCATCTTTGGCACATTCTTCGGCTTCAAAGACTTTGCAAGCCGCTCTTTCCCTTCGGGACTTTTCACGAAAATGAAGCGCGCGGGCAACGTATTCATGCTGGTCGCGCCGTTGATCGTGATGTCATAGATCTCTTCAAGTATGTCGTCAGAAACAGGCTTGTTGGTCCACGCGTAGTGCGATCTGGATTCGCGCAGGATCAAGGCGATCGCGTCATCCGACAAGCGTGGAATGCGCTTGCGCAGATCGCGGTGATCTTGCTGCGCCTTGGCGCGAAGTGCCTCCAGCTCTACTCCGGTTGGTGCGCTCATGCTGCAGCCACCTTGGACTTGGCGTCTTTTCGTCAATGATTGGGCTGGCGCAGATCCGATGCCTTCAATCTCGACCTCAACGGTTTCGCCGGGCTTCAACCAACGGGGATTGGGCTTTTGGCGTGTCCGACACCGGCGGCGTACCTAGCGCAATCAGATCCCCGGCTCCAGAGTGGTATATTCCGAAATCGTCGCGATGACCTGACGGACACCCCAGATCATATTGGCCGTGTTCGAGCTTTGCAGGATTTCGTCACCCACACGGCTTTCGATCTTCAGACCTGATGCCCCTTCGGGCAACTCATCCGGCGTTACGGTAAATGGACCAATCGCGCCCGTATCATCAAAGTTTTTGCCGGGCGTCCACTGAACGGTTTTACGCTGATAGTCCCGCAGCGAACCATCGTTGAATACAGTGTAGCCAAAGACATAGCCCAGTGCGTCCTGCTCCGAGATATGGCGGCCGCGTTTTCCAACGATCAGCATAAGTTCGGCTTCGTAGTCGAGCTTCTGGGAACAGGCAGGCCGTACCATAGGTTGCCCTGCCGCCATGATCGAATTCTTCCCGCGCATGAACAGCGTCGGATATTCCGGGATGTCATACCCGCCTTCCTTGATGTGGTCCGTGTAGTTCAACCCCATGCAAATGATCGTTCCGGGAGCAGCAACGGGCAATGCCGGAGTGATGGAAGACACGGGCACACTGTCTGCCGCGTCAATTTTGCTGGCAAGTGAGTCGGCCAGTTCAGGCTTGGCTATCAAACCCATCAAATCCGAACCGACGGCAGGGTCCAAAGCCGTTAGATTCACTGCGTTTTCACCGTCTACAGCAAAAACCGCTGTGCCTTCCGAAGTCTCTCCCACCAGGTATTTCATTTTCACCATCCATGTCAGTTCGCTTGATTTTTGCCGACTATTTTGCCATATGTCAAATAATATCGATATTTTAGGAGGCAGCAAATGGTTGCTTGGGCAGACTACAAATCAGAAGCAAAAAGCCGCGGTGCGCTTGCTTTGGAGCTTTACGTCGCGCTGAGCACGCCAGCCAAAGCGCCGGGTGATGTAAAGGCGTCACTGCCTGATCACTTGGCGTATCAGACGCAGCTGGAACGTTTGGGGCAGCTGGCTTTGCAGGCCCCATGTCGGATGAAACCGGCGAGCATATGCAGGGGATGGGACTGATCATCTATCGCGCCGACAGCCTTGAATCCGCCCGGAAGCTGGCCGAAGACGATCCGATGCACAAAAGTGGGGCACGTAGTTTTGTACTTCGGCGCTGGTTGATCAACGAAGGCTCGCTGAACCTTTCAGTTGGTCTATCGACTGGAACGAGTGCCTTCAGTTAAGTGCACTCAAGAGTATTTGCCGCGAAATAGGAACAGTCGGATATGGACGCCATGCTTGATACTGAGGGCAAAGAGACATCAGCCACTCATGGAGCGTATCGAAAGCTGCGCGAATTAATCCTGACCGGCGAATTACCCCCGGGTCAAAAACTCAAGATCGAACAGCTTCGCGGGCTTTTGGACACTGGCGCTAGTCCAGTTCGAGAAGCGCTTAGCCTTTTGACTTCGGACATGTTGGTCGAGCGGATTGATCAGCGCGGATTTCGGGCAGCGCCAGTCAGCAAGTGTAACTTTGAGGAAATACTTCTGTTGCGCTGCAACCTTGAGGAAACCGCATTGCGCGCTTCCATCGCCAATGCGGATGCGGCCTGGGAAGACCGGCTTGTCTTGCGTCACCATCATATGAAAAAGGCCAGCCAGAACGGGGCACAAGACTTTGAGGACGCTCACAAGGCGTTTCATATGGCCTTGTTGGACAATTCGAAACTGCCGTTGCTACTGCGGTATTGCTCGCAGCTTTACGACCTGAACATTCGCTACCGCTATCTGGCGGCCGGCGGAGCGAGTTACAAAAAACGAGACATCGCCGCCGAACATCAGCAAATCTTGGACGCCGCATTAAATCACGACGCAGACGGCGCAACTCGGCACCTAATCGATCACTACCGCCGAACAGGTGAGTACCTTAGCAGCCAGATGGAGCCCTGAAATGCAGCAGAATTGGTTTCTGGGTGATCTACTAAACCAATTGCTGGACCGTCCCGACAAAAGGCGTGGCAAGGATGACAAACGGTCCATTTCTGAACTATGTGAGGCGCTTTTATCTGCGGAAGGTGAAGTTTCAGGATTCACGCTCGCGTCTACGATCCTTGAGCGCTACCACACTCTGAATGATGCGGAGAAACTAGACTTTTTTGTCTATTTGAATGACCAACTTGAGTTGGACCCAAATCAGCTTTCTGAAGCAGCCCGCCTCTACGCCAGCGACCAAAGTGTCAAACTTTATCAAAGGCTTAGTGAAGTTTCAGAGCCACGGCGGCAAGAGTTATTGCGACGGCTGAACCAGCCGTCTGGTGCGACACAGGAACTTGTAGCCATGCGCGTTGATCTGCTGCGCTTTCTCAAATCCAAACCGGAACTCAAGCGAACGGATATCGATTTCGTCCATTTATTGCGCAGCTGGTTCAACCGAGGCTTTCTTGTCCTCAAGCAAATCAGCTGGGACACCTGCCCGCGTTCTGGATAAGATCGTCGCCTATGAAGCGGTGCACCAGATCAACGATCTGGACGACTTACGGCGACGGCTCTTCCCACCGGACCGTCGATGTTTTGCGTTCTTCCACCCCTCGATGCCAGATGAGCCACTGATTTTTGTTGAGGTCGCTCTGACCGCTGAAATCCCGAATGCAATAGATACGCTTCTATCCGAAGCACGAGAACCGATCGAAACCGAGCAGGCAAAGGTCGCGGCGTTCTATTCCATTTCAAACTGCCAAAAGGGTTTGGCGGGCATCAGCTTTGGGAATCTATTGATAAAGCAGGTTGTGACCGAGCTTTCGCGGGAGCTTGGGCTTGATACCTTTGTGACATTGTCGCCGATACCTGGGTTAAACCGGTGGCTGTCTGGTGAAACAAACAACCCGGAACACGGGCATGCCGCCGAGGCCGTGCTTGCAGAAACAGCAACACCGCAGGACGTGCGCGCGATGGCCGCCCGGTACTTGATGTTCGCCAAGCGCGAAGATGGAATGCCGCTTGACCCTGTGGCGCGCTTTCACTTGGGAAATGGTGCCGAGCTTCATGAACTGCATGCCCAGGCAGATCAGTCGCCAAACGGACGCGCCCAGTCCGGAGGTGCGATGGCCAACTACCTTTACGATTTGAACAAAACAGAACGTTACCACGAAGAATTCGCGACACGTGCCACGATCCAAGCCTCGCGTTCAATTCGCGCGGCTTCAACTGCGACGCTTGCGGTAAAGCCTAGGGAAAATACAGCGTGACTAATACACTTTACGACAGTTTGTTTGCCCGCCACGAGGGCAACACGGCTCCATTCCTGCAACTCGATAATGGCCAGGTGGTCGCTTATGATGCGTTTCTGCAGCGCACCGCGCAAATCGCGCATGTCTTGCAGAACAGCGGAGTTTCCCCCGGCGGTCGCATCGTTGTGCAAGCGCCCAAGCAGGCCGACACGATTGCGCTGTATGCCGCTTCGGTTCAGGCAGGTGCTGTCTACCTGCCACTAAACACTGCCTATACCAGGGCAGAGTTGGACTATTTCATCTCTGATGCGCAACCTGCGTTAATCGTTTGCGACAGCCACGACAAAGTTGAATTCGAACAATTGGCGACCCGGTCTGGTGCAAAGCTGCTGACCTTGGGTGGCGAAAATCCAAGCTTGAGCCGCGAAGCGGACGCACAGCCTTGTGTATTCGAAACCGTAGATCGCGCGCCGGACGACCTCGCGGCGCTTCTTTACACATCAGGTACCACGGGCCGGTCCAAGGGCGCGATGCTCAGCCACCGAAACCTGCTGTCCAATGCCCAAGCGCTTGTGGATTTGTGGGGTATCACTGACGCTGATCGCTTGATTCACGCGTTGCCCATATTTCACACGCACGGGCTTTTCGTGGCGATGAACACATCACTACTCGCCGGTTCCAAAGTGCGGCTGATGAAAAAATTCGACACTGGTATGATCTTGGAGGAATTGCCCCACTCGACCCTTCTAATGGGGTCCCCACTTTCTATACCCGATTGCTGGCGGATGACGGTTTCACCGATGAGATCACAGAGAACATGCGTCTGTTTGTTTCCGGCTCAGCCCCGTTGCTGGCAGAAACCCATGTGGCGTTCGAAACGCGCACCGGCCACCGCATCCTTGAGCGCTACGGTATGACCGAGACGAACATGAACACCTCTAACCCTTATAGCGGTGAGCGGCGCGCGGGAACTGTTGGTATGCCTCTACCCGGCACCGAGGTGATCGTAACCAACCCTGAAACTGGAGAACCTCTGCCCCAGGCGAGGTCGGAATGATCGAAGTGCGTGGCCCCAATGTTTTTCAGGGCTATTGGCAAATGCCCAAAAAACGGCTGAAGAGCTTCGAGAAAATGGATTTTCATCACCGGAGATCTGGGCCAATACAGCGAGGATGGCTACCTGTCGATTGTAGGTCGGTCAAAGACCTGATCATCACTGGTGGTTACAACGTCTACCCCAAAGAAATTGAAGACGTTTTGAACGATGTCGATGGCGTTCAGGAATCGGCGGTCTTCGGGGTTCCCGACAACGAATTTGGAGAAGCAATTATTGCTGCTTTGGTTGCCGAGCCTGGCACAGCTTCAGGTGGAACAGATCGAGTCGATCATCAGAAACAAACTGTCGCGATTCAAACATCCTCGCCGCTACGAACTCGTCCAGGAGTTGCCGCGCAACACTATGGGAAAAGTTCAAAAGAACGTGCTGCGCGAACGGTACGCGAACAAGGAACTTTCACCGGCGGTATCTTAGGAAGCCCATCCAGACGCTCAATCAAATCAAGACCTTCAGATCGGATACTACCCACCCTTCAGACTGCCAAACTCATCAGGAGATCCACAATGACTCGCATGACGGCAAAAGACTTCGATAGGAACTTCTGGACCTGTATGACTTTACGCGCACGGCAAGATCACCAAGCGCCAATTCTGGACCGCGCAGGCAAGTTCACGGTCGGCGGCGTGACAGCGGTCGCGCTGCTAAACATGCTCAGCCCGAACTACGCGATGGCTCAGCAAGTGTCGTTCAACGATCCCGATATCCACGCGGACTACATCACCTACCCTTCACCGAATGGAACCGGTGATGTTCGCGGCTACCTTGTCCGACCCGCCGGCGTTGAAGAGCCCCTGCCCGCGGTATTGGTAATCCACGAAAACCGCGGCCTTAACCCCTACATCGAAGATGTGGCGCGCCGATTGGCGAAGGCCGGGTTTATGGCACTGGCCCCCGACGGTCTGACGTCAGTGGGAGGGTACCCAGGCAACGACGCGGATGGGCGCGAGCTGCAAAAGACAGTGGACCGGGTCGAATTGATGAACGATTTCTTCAATGGATTTGAATATCTATTGAACCGAGATGATTGCACTGGAAAGGTCGGCGCTGTTGGTTTCTGCTACGGCGGCGGTGTGGTCAGCGCAATTGCTGTGGCCTATCCCGAACTGGCCGCTGGTGTCCCGTTCTACGGGCGCCAGCCAGCAGTTGAGGATGTGGCCAAAATTCAGGCGCCGTTGCTTGTTCAGATGGGTGAGCTTGACGATCGCATCAACGCGGGCTGGCCAGATTTTGAGGCCGCCCTGCAGGCCAACGACAAGGTTTACGAGGCCTACATCTACGAAAACGCCAACCACGGTTTTCATAATGACAGCACGCCACGCTATGACGAGGAGATGGCAAACCTACGGGACCGCACAATTGAATGGTTCAAAACCTATCTCGAGTAATTGGGGTGTGCTGCGAAGCTATTCTTGCGTTGATATCGCTTTGCCGACGCACACAATGCTCCGAGTATTTCCAGGAAGTCCAAGCATTCTAACTTACTTATTAAGATAGACCGCTATGAGCCCTTGGCCCTTAGAAGGCGCAGCGCCAATGAAGGCATCCAGTACCCATAGATGCATTCTTTGGCAGTTTCACAACCATTGAGTGTTTGTCGGCGTCGCAAAAAAACCGCGAACGTCGCAGTAAGGGTTTTATATTAGCGCTCGAGAATGAAGCTGCGCAATATTGTTCGAAACACTTCCAAGCCTTCACAATAGTCAAGATTGCGATGAAGTAGATCCTGAAGTTCTCCGAAATGCGGCCACAACACGTAAGCGCTTCTGCGAGCAGGTGTCTGGACTGCCTGAGCCAATGCTTCGAATATTGCGTCTTCGCCAATCTGTAGTAGTTCAAATCCTTTCAGAACCGCTTTACGCTTTTCTATGAAGCTAAGATTAGATCGCCTTTGCGACCTCCCATAGACTGCAGTAATACCGAGCGCCTCAGATATTCTCCAAAGCAATGGAATACTGAACTGATCACTCAAGGAATTCACTTTGCTTCCAAGAAATCTATTGGAAAGTTAGTTGTCGAAACTATCAGCTGTTAGTGGACTGTCTGCATTTCTGATTTCATTCCAAGCACTTCTAATTGCCGAACTCGAATCAAAGCGCAGGATGTGATGGCTTTTGGCTGTTATCGTTAGCAGTTTTTCGTTGTGTAGATAGCAAGAATGGATCTGGGGAACTTGCCAGTGCATTTTATGGACTTTAGCCCATAGATCCGACGACAACTGATGCTGCTCCAACTGACACTTTGGACAGACTCGAATTTCTACACGATTCAGCGTTAGGTTCTCGAAAAGCTCTTGGCCAACGCGGCAACTCATCTTCGTCGTTTTGATTACAGCCGTTTTGGCAAACGCATCGTTCGGCAGACCCGCGAAGTGACAAAGGTCCTCTATGGCACTCCGTTCTCCATTTGAGATTGCGATGAGATCCAACCCGAGATCGTAACAAAAGGAAACCTTATCCGGACATCCGTTGCGCGCGGCCAATCGTGACAGAAAGGATGTGGGAGTTTCCAGCGCGGCCGGGCGCAAAGTGAGTGCCAGCCTGTTCATTTGCCATCTCCTGCGCCTGTAATCAGTGGCGGATTTGGAATGCCAATTTCCATCCGGCAATACGGCCTCCCTGTCATAGACACGCACCAGACTGCCATCACAAAAAATGGGCGAAACCTCCGCGCGATCGAGTTGCCGTGCCAAGTGGATCGGGGCGACATTGCGATGCACCGCTATCTGGCCCAACGTGGCATACTGAGCCTGGAATGCGCGAATGCTTGCTTAAGC
This sequence comes from Ruegeria sp. AB11, assembly GCF_056536325.1. Classification (NCBI taxonomy): domain Bacteria; kingdom Pseudomonadati; phylum Pseudomonadota; class Alphaproteobacteria; order Rhodobacterales; family Roseobacteraceae; genus Ruegeria; species Ruegeria sp. AB11. Next base: position 19,260 of record NZ_JBQFJO010000001.1, read on the forward strand.
GCTGAATGTCCGCTTTGCGTGCCGCAACCGCAGCATCAAGAAGTAAGGCCGAGTGTCTGCAATGGGCCGCACGCGCCATGCTGGGCTCAGCTGTTGAACCAAGTCGGAGCATCGCCTTCTGACCACGGTGAGTACTTGTTCATAACCTGCAAAAAGGCTTCGCATTCTAAAAAGCGATTTAGCCACGATGTTAAATTCAGCCACTCCTGCCCGTCAAACCACATCCGATCTATATGGGCAAATTGCCGAACAAATGGCAGAAGCGCCAGATCGGCAATGGTGGGACGACTTCCGAACAGCCATGACCGTCCGGCTAACCGTTCGTCGAGGTTGTGTAAGTAGCTTGCAGCTTTATTTCGCTCCACTTTGGGGTCCAGATCTGGGTATCTCGTAGCGTATTTTGTGTGATCCAATGCTGCCTTGAATGGTCCATCATTTACCTCGATCAGGTGCCAACCTGCCTGAGGCATTTCCAATAGCCGCTGCGGATCATTTTGTTGGAGCGCCCAGATCATGATTTCCAGGCTTTCGTCTAAAACTCGGTCTGGCAGGCGAAGCGCCGGCACTGTTCCGGAAGGGGAAGTCTGCAAGAAAGTCGCTGGTTTGTCCCGTAAGAGAATTTCACGCAATTCGACTCTGACACCTGAACTCAACAGCGCAAGGCGAGCCCTTATCGCATAAGGGCAGCGGCGGAACGTCCAAAAAATCGGGTGGTGAGCCTGTCTTTGCCCCCTAAACTTGGGCCACTACTTTGGCCGAGAAGGGGGAACAAGGGATGGCTCGGAAGCGATACTCGGACGAAGATATTCTGAAGCTGCTGCGTGAGATTGAACTGAAGCTGGCAGATGGCGACGATGTTCGGACAGCCTGTCGTGGTGTCGGTGTCAGCGATGCGACCTACTACAATTGGCGGCGTCGGTTCGGTGGCATGGGCAAGTCGCAACTGTCGGAGTTGCGCAGCCTGGAGAAAGAAAATACCCGGCTGAAGAAGATCGTGGCCGAACTGGAACTGGACAAGCTGATCCTCAAAGAAAGTCTGAACTACCTAAAACCGAGGGCCTGACGACGAGCCAACTTCGTCAGGCCGTCATTCATGCTCGCCAGAAGCTCGGCACATCAGAGCGTCGCACCTGCAAGGTGGTCGGCCTTGCACGCAGCTCCATGCAATACTGGGCCGTAGAGAAGAACGATGATGCTCTTCGACTGGCCATGATCCGTCTGGCCAAGAGCTATGGCCGGTATGGCTACCGTAAGGTGGCGCAGCTACTTCGGGTCGAGGGCTGGCGTGTCAATCACAAGAAGGTAGAACGGCTGTGGCGGGAGGAAGGTCTGCAACTCCCGCAGCGGCACAAGAAGAAGCGTCGCCTGTACCACAAGGACAGCTCGATCATTCGACTCCGACCGACGCATCCTAACCATGTCTGGAGCGTCGATTTCGTTCACGACAAGCTGAGCAATGGGCGGAGCTACAAGATGCTCACGGTTTTGGATGAATACACCCGCCAGGCGCTCGCAGTGGAAGTTCGGACCCGCATGGGTTCTGAAGATGTGCTGGAGGTTCTCTACGGGCTGTTCCTGCGCCACAGAAAGCCTGATTTCGTTCGAAGCGATAACGGCCCAGAGTTCTCTTCACGGGCAACCCAGAGTTGGCTCGAGAAGGTCGGTGTGAACCCGATCCGGATCTACCCGGGCTCTCCCTGGGAGAACGGATACAACGAGAGGTTCAATGGAACGCTCCGCCGCGAGGTTCTCAATTCCGAATGGTTCACAACGACCAAGCAGGCACAGATCGTGATCAATTGCTGGCTCAGGCAATACAACCACACCCGACCGCATCAGGCCCTCAACATGCGCCCACCAGTCCCCGAAACTCTAGTCCGAGATGGCCCAGAACACGGGGGCTAGACAATGTCTGCCATCGAGAATTGCCGGACCGCCGCGCTCGGCGGGCACGTTGCGGCCTGCACAAAGTGTGATCATCACCACATCGCCTATAACTCCTGTCGCAATCGACACTGTCCGAAGTGTCAGGGCAACGCAGCACAGGACTGGATGCAGGCACGGATGGAAGATCTGCTACCGGCCGAGTACTTCCACGTGGTCTTCACCCTGCCATCCCAGATCGCCGACATCGCATATCAGAACAAGGCAGCGGTCTACGGTCTGCTGTTCAAGACATCCGCGCAGACGCTCCTGACCATCGCTGCTGACACCAAACATCTGGGCGCTCGGATCGGCATGACATCGGTGCTGCACACATGGGGATCAGCGATGACCCATCATCCGCACGTGCATGTCATCGTGCCGGGGCGGGCTGTCGCCGGATGGCACCTCCTGGATCGGTTGCCGTCCGGGGTTCTTTCTGCCGGTGAATGTCCTGTCGAGGCTGTTTCGGCGCTTGTTCCTCGATGGGCTGGTCAGATTGCATAAGGCAGGTAAGCTGCGCTTCTTCGGTAATCTGGTGGGATTGGCAGACCCGGATACCTTCGCTGCCCATCTCGCGCCGCTGCGCAAACCGATTGGGTCGTCGCCCTTCGGCGGGCCGGAAGCGGTGCTGGCCTATCTAAGCCGTTATACCCACCGCGTGGCGATCTCCAACCATCGTCTGGTCAGTGCCGACGCGGGCACCGTGGTCTTCCGGTGGAACGACTATCGCATCAAACGCGGAGACAGGATGAAGGTCATGCGCTTGCCAACGGACGAGTTCATCCGCCGCTTCCTGATCCACGTTCTGCCATTCGGCTTCCACCGCATCAGAAACTCGGGCTTTCTGGCTAACGGCATTCGTCGCAACAGGATCGCGAAGATCAGGCGTTTGCTGAATGCAGAGCCAAAGCCCGATCAAACACCGGATGAGGTAACCAGCGCCGAATGCGATGATCGACCCGCGCACCAGTCTTGCCCAAAATGCGGCAGTACCATGATCGTTATCGAGGTCTTCCTGCGCGGCCAAGCACCCAAATCCCGGGCACCACCATGGGAGGATGCCGCATGAACAGCCCAACCCAATCGGCCTCGCAACGAAAAGGCACCGGACCATTCAGTGCGGCCACCTCTCCAAATCATGCGCGCCATCAGGCCCGCAACCTCATGGCGAGAGGCCATCCAATCAGGCAGTATCGGGAAAAAAGGCTCTCATACACCGCCCGTCGTCAAGCAGCCGTTCACTCTAAACATTCGGCATCCCAGCTGTAGCCCACAATCCCCATAGCTCCAAAACAGCCCGCGCTTTCCTCCTTGTCGGATTTGTCGCCGCTGCAGCTCGCGCTGACAGCAGCCACAAACCATAGACTAAGCGGTCGTTATCAGAGTCCATTGCAATGTCGGCTTTCGTTCTGCCTGTTAACGAGGACGAGTTGATTTGTGGTATGCCGTGTGATGGCCTTTCCTAGCACATGCAAATAGTATCATCGGAGTTAGGGAGTTCGCCTTGCGTAGCCAAGACCTCAGTCTTCTCGTAATTTTTGATGCCATAATGACTGAGGGCTCCATTACGCGCGCGGCGGATAGGCTGAACATTACCCAACCGGCAGTCTCAAATGCCGTAGGGCGGATGCGCACGATCTGGAAGGACGATCTCTTCATCAAGGATGGCCGAAACATCAGGCCCACTCTTTGCCCAGAACCTCTGGGCAAGGTGCAACAGCCATTGGAAGAGATCGACGACGCCATCAATCCAAAGGATTTGATCCTGCCACATCACATCGGGTGTTCCGCATCGCTGCGACAGACCTGATGGTAGATATGGCTTGGGCTGACCTGCGCCAGCGTCTCGAACAAGATGCGCCGGGGGTCGCTGTGCAAACAGTGCCGTACACTATTGCCAATGGCGAAAGCGTACTTGCCAGTGCGACGGTGGACGTCCTGATTGGCGCGAACGATCTTATGCCGCCGATGGACACAAGTGAGTTCTTGCTTGAGCTCGACTATGTTTGCGTCATGCACCCCGACCATGTTCTTGCGAAAGGCGCGCTCACGCTTGAGCGTTTTGTAGGGGCAGATCACTTGCTGGTATCGCTTTCAGGAGACGCACTTGGCTATACCGATATGGTCCTTGCCGAGCATGGTTTGCAACGCAAGGTCGCCATGACAATCAACAATTTCGCGAGTGCCACGAAAGTGCTGTCGCAAAGCAATCTCGTAGGTGTTCTGCCTTCGGTAAACGTGAAGTCTTTGGTTGAGTCAGGCGCGCTCGTGGCGCGCCCGACTCCAATTCCTGTCCCGGGTCCGATACTCAGCATGTTCTGGCACAAACGGGTTGACCGGGATCAAGGAAACATTTGGCTGCGGAGCGTTCTCAAGAGCCTGATGGCACCGTCGTGAACGGCTGAACTTGGTGAGGTTGTTTAATCGCTCTCCAAAACAAGCTGGCCCACGATCTTCTTTACGGCTGGCGTAACGATCATGATCGCGGGAAGGGCCGCCACAAAGCCAACAATCCAGGCATTCAGGTATGGGCAGCCCGGGAACCAAGCCAAGGTTGATGGTTGTGACAATCAGCGACATCAAACCTGACATGAGCAGCGCCATGAAGAAGTAGAAGGTGTATTGGGTGTATTTGACGGGTATGAAATGCATGGGGAATACTCCATCATTTGGTTTGGATCCGAGCCCGATAGAGGCCCGGATTTGGCAGTCTGGTTTCGATTGGGATATGCGCATGACCAGACCTCAGGTCCGTCCTTGCACATAAAGGGTTTCACCGTTCTTTGCGCCTTCCACGCTTTTGCGGAATGCTTTGGCCGCAACGGCTGCGGGAACAGGTTCGAAACCGGCGAAGGCGGCACCGAATAGATGGACCGATTCTTCGAGGATTGTTGGGCTTACGACGTTGACGCGAATGCCGCGCGGCAACTCCAACGCCGCCGAAGCTGCAAATCCTTCCAGCGCACTGCACACAGTCGTGGCCGCTGCGCCATAACGGATCGGATCCTTGCTGATGATACCTGCGGTGAGGGTGAATGACCCACCATCACTGATGTGTTTAGCGCCCTCCATCACCGGGTTGATTTGGCCCATGAGCTTGTTGTTGAGCCCAAGCTGCCATTCATCCTGCGTGATATCTCCTAGCGGGCCGAAATGAACTGCGCCGGTGGCTGAAACCAAAGCGTCGAACGGGCCAATCTGTTCGAACATCGCCCTGATCGATGCGATATCGGCGATGTCCACCTGAACGTCGCCTTCCGAGAAGCCCACTTTCACGACCTCATGATCTTTCTCGAGATCATCGGTGACGGCGGTGCCAAGTGTTCCGGTTGAACCTACGACGATGATTTTCATGATCTGTCTCCGATGTGTTGTTTCGTGCGAACCGATTTGGTCCGGCTGAGACAGATATGACGGCCCACAATCAATAAAAAAAATAATGAATATATATAAATAACATTTCAAAAAATGATGTATTTGCGTAAGCAGTAGTTCGGATGATCTACGGGACAGCCCGCTTTGGGCTCGAAGCGGCCATCCAAACACTTTGCTCGAACGACTCCTTTGCCTGATGCGGATCGGTGCCGTGTCAGAGGACCACTTTCTGCAATTCCCTATTGGCGCGGATAAGTTCATTGATCGTCTTGCGCATTTCCTCGGTTTCTCTCGACCGCCCCCCATGCTTCCAAGACGGATGGCTTGATCCCGCAGCATGCCCACCTCTAGCCCCATGCATGCGGCACACACTCCAACCTTGAACTGCAGGCGCGTTGCAGCGTTGGCCGGTAGACTTCGCCGTGGCGGTGCATCTGGGCGCATTCCTGAGCCGTTCGGTGGGGTCCATGAGGTTGTCGTCACTTTTATCATTGGACCGCCCCCGTTTTGAACGTTGCCGACAATGGCCTACCACCTTCTTTGACCTCGACGCGTTCGACGCGGACGGTCTGATCTGCCTTGGAGCGATACCGTTTCAGGGTTTCAACCTGGCTCGTGAAAGTCCGCGCAAGTTTGTTGAGCGCCCGCTCCGCTGAATCTTGCTGTGGAAGAGATTTTACGTGATTGAGCCTACGCGCCATCGTCATCGTCGCCTGATGAATTGCACCCATTTGGATCGCAAGCATGGCTTCGATCTCGTCTTGCGGCCCAACCCCGGCAACAACCGACATCACGAAGTTCGATGCGGTCTCGGAAACAGAGCTATCCTGTTTCCCGAGGGTTGCGACTTGATCCATGACGCCTTCGAAGAACCGGTAGTCTGCTGTGCCTAGCTCATGCATTGCCAAAGCACAGGCTGCGTTTGGGTCTTTCTCTTTGTGGCCGACTGTGAGCCTTCGCGTTTCCTCCTCGAGGTCCAGCTTGATATCCGGCGCTCGGACACGTGATCTCTTTCGTGCCCTTAGGTCAGCAATCGCATTGACTTCTGCCTCAGTAAGTTCGGAGTTCTTTGTCTGCAGATCGTTGCCACTGTCATTCTGTGTCTTGCTCATGCCCGCCTCGCGTAACAGGGAGTGGTTAGTATTAGTGTTCCGTTTCAGAACCGAAGGACCGACGCGAAATCGGCCTGACGGGTTCTGATTTGGAACCATGGGAGGTCTTTGGGTTTTCAAACGGAACCACTGAGGATGCTGACGGGTCCGTCTCAGAACCGCGTTTTGTTTTTTGGGGCTGCCGGAACCGCCAGTCGTTGGTGGCGGTTTTCATGCCGGACCGGGTCTGCGTCGCCTTGGTCGTCAACCGCCATTCGTGGGCACGACGGTGATACCAGTTGCCTTCCCGCTCCAGCACAAGGAAGCCTTTGTCCTGCAGATCCTCGAAAGCCCGCTGAACCGTGGCCTTGCCTAATCCCAGTATCTCTGCCGCTTCGTTCATCGACAAAAACACCTTGCCGTTGTTGCTGCCATTGAAGCGGGTGTGAAGCTCCAGCCAGAGCTTCACTGCAGGTCCGACAACGCACGCCATGCCGGGGATTTGATCATTGCGTAGGGCATAGGGACATATTGGCCCTCATCCGACCGTTTGCCCTTGGGAGACCGCCGCCTACTCATCGCAACACCTCCGCTGGAAATGCTCGGGCAAACAATCCAGTTCATATATATCACAGCCAATATGCGCCCGGACGAGCCGGGTTAGGCCAGATTTGGACACACAGTACCCGAGCGTGTCCCAGGCCGCTCCCCCGGCCTGAAATTGGGGCCTCTGACGCTGAAACAGCCATTGGATGCCATCCCGACATTCGGCGACGCGGTAGATATCATGGCGAAAGAGTTCGCCGCTGTAGTTCTCAGCAGTTTCCCGATAATCAGTTTGGGAAAGAGGGCCAGTGTCTGGCCCCCTGTCGTGACTCGTACTGTTCGGCTCGGAAAAGCACATATCAGCCATGCTCGATCCGTCCTTTCCGCACGATCACCCGTTCAACCGAATGGCTCAGGGGCGACCAGTAGTACCGGCGCTCGTTTTGTCTTGTCGGCGCGGGGCATCCTGTGGCATCAACTGGACTTGCTAGGGTGGCAGTTGATGTCACTGGAAAAGCCCCATCTCCGCGCTTGGAGTTGGGGTTTTTCATTATGCAGCCTCGTTGTTGGGGTCGGTGCGCCGAGCCGCAAGCCAAGTGTTCAGATCGGCACCATGATAGGCGATCCGCCGACCGATGCGGATAAAGGCCGGACCGCACATGCGGTGACGCCATTGAGCCAGCTTTTCCCGGTTTCCCAGCAATTGCATTTCAGGGTCTTCTGGGAAATAGACCCGGTCGTCATTGAAGACGTTTGCCATCGTTGAAATCCTCTTGGATCAGTTGCGATGGCATCTGTTTGAATTATGCCGCAGTAGTTAAATAGGCGTCACGAATTATTTGCTGTATCGAAACGGCGTTGAGATTTTGATCGGCGCCCGGGTCGCGATAACTCTGGATATGTCTGACGCAGCCTATCCCATACCCTCTCAAATGCTCGCTCACCTAGCTTGATCGGGCAAACTTGCCTTAACTCAGATTTTGTTTCAGATTTTTCTTTATCGTCCAAATACTCAATCAAAATTTGTATGCTTTGGTTTCATCGGCGACAGTAGACTTAATCCCGGAAAGGACTTGAGCGTCCTTTATTCCTAAAAACTTCTGCCATTTTTCGGGTTGGTTCTCGAAAATTTCGTTGACTGCTTCCTCGCCAAAAGCTGCATCGCAGATAATTCGCGCAGCCTTTTCCTAAATGCAATCGACAGTGTCTCCACTGGTTCCGTTGGATCCTTAAAGGCCAATGCCCAGCCCTCGAATGGTACTAGTTCGGTAACACTGAATGGATAGCCATGGCTCTCCAGCTCAAACTCGAATTGCAAAGTCGATTGGAGCAATTGGAGCTCCGATAAGTCAATGACATAAGTATGCGGATTATAAAACAGATCGGGCGACGTTCTCGAGAGCGTACAAAATGTTCCCGCCCATGGATCTTGTCCATCCTCAACGCAATTCGAAATTTGCGTTACGTAGGAAGGCCAGTCTAGACCACGCTCAAAAAAGTCACCCAAGAATTCGCCGTAATTGGCCAAGTGCCAATACGTTACAAACCTATCGAAAAAATTTGGAAAATCGAACTTCCACACTCCGGCCGACGGGTGACATGCATATAGGCTTCGTTCTTGGATGACTTCACCTAGGGCCATCCTTTTGACTTCTTCGAAGGAGTAAACTCTTGCCCTGAAAGCCCGATGCTCAATTAAATCTGGATCGCAATCTGCAACTTCAGACCACGAACCTTCGACCAGGTTCTTCAACCAATTTTTGGTGTCTTGAATCTCTTCGAACAGCGAATCCACTACCTGAGATACTGGGGTATAGCCTTCGGGTGAAAACATTATCTTTCCTCGTCAATCTCTGTTCCGCAATCGAGCAAAAAGTAAGACCAACCCAACATCAATTCTCGCCGCCGCTCCAACAAATCCGTGCGCGCATAAGCCCGCTCCACATCAGACCCAACCTGATGGGCCAGTGCCGCCTCTGCCAGTTCGCGCGGTGCGTTTGCAGCTTCCGCCGCCCAATCCCGAAACGAACTGCGGAAACCGTGCACGGTGACGCCATCCTGCCGCATCCGACGTAGCAGCATCAGCATGGACATGTTTGACAAAGGCTGATGCCGCTTTTGCCCCTCGAACACATAGTCAGAGGCCAGCGCACGCAGCGGCTTCAGAATGGCCAACATTCCGTCGGTGAGAGGAACACGATGGACCTGCCCGCCCTTCATGCGCTCCGCAGGTATCGTCCACAGGCGCGCATCGACATCGACCTCGGGCCATTTCATCTCTAGCACTTCAGAGGTTCGGCAGGCGGTCAGAATGGTGAACTGCAACGCCTTGGCGGCCATGGCTGAGCGGGTCTTCAACTCGGCATAGAACGCTGGCACCTCCTGCCAAGGCATCGCGTCATGGTGCTGGACCTTGGCTTTGACGGTGGGCAGCACCTTTCCTTCGCGGATCGCAATCACCGGATTCTCGCCCGAGCGGAAGCCCTTGGACTTCGCCACATCAAGCACCGTCTTGATCCGCTGAGACAGTCGCTTTGCGGTTTCGTGTTTCTCGGTCCAGATGGGAGACAAGCACATCAGCACTTCGGGCTGATCGATGCTGTCCACTGGCATACGGCCGATCTTGGGGAACGCATAGTCGCGCAAGGTGTTAAGCCATTGCTGGCCATGCTTTGCATTCTTCCATGTGGGCAGGCGGTCAATGTGAACCTGTCGGCTGAGCTCTTCGAAGGTTGGGATTTCGCGCTGGGCGTTGAAGCGAGGGTTCAGTCCGGACTTTGCCATGCGTCGATATTCGAGAGCTCTTTCGCGGGCTTGGTTCAGAGTGACGACATCAACGCCACCCAACCCAAAATCCGTGCGCAGCGGAGCACCCTTGCGGTTCTTCTGACCTTTGACCGTTACGCGCACAATCCAGCGCCGTGCGCCCGAGGGATCGACAACGAGATACAGGCCAGAACCGTCGCCATGCCGACCCGGGCCGAGATTCTCTACCAGCTTCTTTGTCAGCTTCCCGCTGAGCGCAGCCATGAAAAATACCACAAAATATACCACTCAATGAAAGTATAGTAATGTAATCGGATAAAATCCAATGAAACACACTAGTGAGACTACAGCCATAAAACACAAAGGTTTTAGCAGCCTAGTGTGGTTCATCAAAATTCGAGGAAATTACTGTGGAACGTCACTGATCTTTGACTCAATCGACGGCCAAAACCTCAATAAATCGGTGAATCGCGTCATTCAATTCCGACCCAAACATCAAGCATTTCTGACCCAGAACGTATACGGTTAGTGTCTCAAATAAGCCCTAGCCACAGGGTCCTATTCTGTTGAGTCGTGGGAGGGTAGTGCCCAAGGGGTTTCCAAAACGCGTTTCTTAGCCGCCGAACCCCGCCGCCTCGGGAAGCCACGTGGACAAAGGTGGGATTGCAAAGACGAGGATCAGGCCCAGTAGCATTAGCGCAGCATAGGGCAAGGCTCCGCGAATGACCTCCGACAAAGGGGCTTTCGCAATACCTTTGATAACGAAGAGGTTCATCCCGACAGGAGGTGTGATCAGCGCGAGTTCGAGGTTGATCATTAGCAGGATGCCGTACCATATCGGGTCGATCCCCAGTGCCAGCATGACAGGAAAAACGATTGGCGTCGTGATCAGGATGATCGAGATGGTCTCCAAGAACATGCCCAGCACCAGAATGAGCAGCATTACGGCTACGACAAACATGGCGGGGCTGAGACCGATTGCCGTTACTTGTTCAACGATCTCGATGGGCAGGCGAATGATGGTTACGGCGTGACCAAACAGCGCCGCAGCAGCGAGGATCATGAACAGCATCGCCGTTGTGCGCACTGTCTCAAACGCGGTCACCCAAAGGTCGTGCAGGCCAAAATTGTGGTAAACCACTACGCTGATGAACAGAGCATATAGGCAGCCAATAGAAGCGGCTTCAGTGGCCGTAAATATTCCGAGGTAGATCCCGCCCAATACCACCGGTGGCATCAACAAGGCCCAGATCGATTGCCTCATACGTGCCCAGATGACGCCCATGCCTGCAAATGGTTGGGAAACTACTGCGCCCCCAAACCCGGCGCTGACCATCGCCCAAATCGCGAAAATGATAGCCATCATGATACCGGGCACCAAGCCGGCCAGGAAAAGAGCTCCGATCGAGGCCTCGGTTACGATGGCATAGAGAATAAGAGGTCCAGAGGGAGGGATTAAAATCCCGAGCGTACCGCCCGCTGCAATCACACCGTAGGAATAACTCGAGCTGTAGTTGAAGCGCTTCATCTGCGGGATGGCCGTCGAACCAATAGTAAGCGCCGTGGCAACAGACGAACCGGAAATGGCTGCGAAAATGGTGCAGGAGAGGATCGTGGCGACCCCAAGACCACCACGCAAATGGCCGACTATCGCATTTGCTGCATCGTAAAGATCCTTAACCACGCCAGCACGGATCATCACGTGCGCCATGAAGGCAAACATCGGTATGGCCGTCAAAAGGCCGTTGTTCAGTTTGGCAAAAACCGTATCGGCCGCGCTGTTCACGTTGCCTTCTGTCAGCATCATTATGATCAGCGACGTCAGCCCTAGCCCGGCAAAGATTGGCATCCCGGTGAGCAAGAGGACAATCAGCCCGGCCAAAATCAAAAACGTCATCATAGTCGGCGAACCGTCAGAAGCGTAAAAATGCGAGCCAGCGCCGCAAGGATCAGAATGATCATGCCGATAAGTAGAAAGCCTTGCGGAATCCACATCTGGACGCTCAGATATCCATCTGAATAGATGCCGAAATCGTATGAGAACTGCACCATAATCACCGCGCTGTAGAGAATAGCCGCAGCGACCAGGATCACACCTATCATCCCCCAAATCTCGACCAACCATTGAGTTCGAGGACCAGCACGCTCAGTTAGCAGGTCGACACCGAAATGTTCGCCGCGCAAAAGGACCTCTCCCGCTCCGAGGGCAACCATTGCCACGACGATAAAGCCGTTGAGCTCATCGGAAAAAGTGATTGGTGTGCCAAGGATATAGCGCATGAAGACGCTGTAGCTCACGACCCCGAATACGACGAGCACCAGCAATGCGGCTATACCTGCCCCAGATAGCGTAACCAGACGCACCGCGCGCTCCACCCCTGAGACCGGCAAGGCCTCAGAGGTGTCAATTTCATGATCCTGCTTCATGTCAGTTCGAAATTTGACCGACCAGCTCAAGCAGTTTGACGCCGTCCTCACCGGTTGCATCGCCAAACGATTTGTCGAAAGCCGGTACCATTAACTCTTTCCAGGCAGCTTCTTCCTCAGGCGTCTGGAAATGCACCTTCATGCCATTGTCAGCCAGCTGCTCGGGTGCAGCGGCAGATGCTTCTTCGGACGCGGCAACTGCCCATTCTGCCGCTTTGGCTCCCGCCTCGGCTATTGCGGCCTTCTGTGCATCCGTCAGACTATCATACCAAGCCGGGTTAAGGTAGCCGTGGAAGAACACACTAAACAGCGGGACCACCGTCACGTGGTCCTGGACTTCAAAATATTTGCGCGAATAGGCGGCGGCGATATCGGTCATGCCCGCATCGATCACTCCAGTTGAGAGCGCTTCGTACACTTTCGAGCCAGACATCGCTGAAGGCGCGGCCCCCATTGCGACAAGCCCCTCATCCGCCACCGGGTTCAGGCCCCTTATCTTCACACCTTCGAAATCTTCCGGATTGACCAGCGGCGATCCCTTCGACGTCAAAGCTGTCATCCGTGTTGTGAACAGCCAGACCGCGTTCTGCACACCTTTTTCAAGCAGCTTCTGATCCAGAAACGCAGCCGCTTCGCTATCCGGCCAAGCGGCAAGCGTCTCCGGATCAGTGACGGCATAAGGCTTCAGTGTCACGTTCATGATCGGCAGGGTTTTACCCCATTGCGGGTTGATCGAGAACGCGCATTCAATGTTGCCTTTGGCCACCGATGCAATGTTCTCACGCGCGCCTACAAGGCTGTTGGCACCAAAGATTTGAACGTCGATTTCTCCGTTCGACAGGGTCTCAATCTCTTCGGCCCATTGGTCGATGACCTTTGCGATATGGTGCGCAGGTGGCAACTGGTGGCTGCAGCGCATCTCGGTTGCTTCGGCATAGGCCGCGCTGCTTAGGGTCGTTGCGGCCAGTAGCGCTGCCGCGGCAGTTCTGAAAATGTTCATGTTCTCCTCCACTCTGTCATCTTGTTGTTTATCGGGCGCGCCAGTTGATGTGACGCGGTGCTCCGGCTCGTGACAACGCACCGAAGAGCTGTTCGTCAGGCATTTCAAACGCGGCGACCTTTCGCACAGACATCAGCTTTTCCAAGTCGATGCCGGTTGCAAAACCTTTGCGTTCACAGAGATATACAAGGTCCTCGAATACCACGTTCCCTGTTGCGCCTGGGGCAAAGGGGCAGCCCCCGAGCCCCGCCAGCGAGCCATCGATCACCCGGATGCCAGCGTCGAGGGCGGCAGACGCATTGGCGATCCCCATTCCCCTTGTGTCGTGCAGGTGAATGCTCAGCGCAACGTCGCCCAGTTCGTTTTTCACACGTTCAACAAGGTCCTGCACCTGATCTGGACCCGCAAATCCGACTGTGTCTGCAAGACCGATCATGTCCACACCCGCCTCCGAGCATGCGGCCGCGATGCGCACCACATCGTCCGGGTCGACTTTGCCAGCAATCGAGCAACCGAACGCCATGGCGATGCCGACCTGTACCAAAGGTGATGTTTCTGAGCCTCTTGCCAGTTCAACGGTTTTACCAACCAGAGCAATTGCTTCCTCACGTGTACGACGTGCGTTTGCCTGGCTATGTTCCTCGGTCGCCGAGACCACTGTGACGATTTCGCCGACCGGAGTTTGAACCGCGTCCGTCGCGCCGCGATCATTCAAGGCAAGCGCTGCCGAATGGACGTTAAGGCTGCGGCAAATGTCGCTGATGTCCCGAACATCAGCGAATTGCGGCATAGCTTTTGCCGGAAGGAAAGAGCCAATCTCAAAGTGCCGAACACCCGCGGCACTTTCACGGCGCAACCATTCGGCCTTCGCTGCCGTTGAGGGATATCGTTGGACCATCTGCAGACCGTCGCGCAATCCGACTTCCCGCAATACGACCCTGTCGGGTGGGTATATTTCTGACAGGCGAGTCACGTTGAATTCCTATCCGCCGCGCCACTTGCAGCCGATATTTCCGAAGGTGACAGGCCAAGCTCTGAAAGCACGGTGTCAGTGTCATCGCCGACATCTGCGACATCGAGTGAAACCGGATGTGGAATCCCGCCATCAACTTCGATGGGCAAACCCGGAGCCCGGAACACCTGCCCACCAGCGTCGTGTGAGAGTTGCAGACCGCCGGGGCGCAGGACATGTGGATCCTGATACATATCGGCGGGACGATTGATAGGCGAAAAGGGAATGCCCGAAGCTTCAAAAATCTCGATCAGTTCAGGAAAATCGCGTTTGCCGATTGCTTCTGCAAAAAGGGGAAGTGTCCAGTTCCGCGCTTCGATCTGGCCCATCTTTGTCTGAAGCCGGTTATCCTCCAGCAAATGCTCTAAGCTGATTGCTTTGCACAATATTTGCCAATGGCCCTCAGTGACAGCACCCACAAAGATCTGACGATTGTCCCGCGTGTCGAAGATGTCGTAGACCGGCCAGGAAAATTCCCGCTCGGGCATAGGGGCCGGTTCGTGTCCGTCCAGATCGAATTGCACCATGTGTTGCATGACAAGCATCAGGCAATTCTCGAACAGGCCAATGCGTATCGTCCGACCCTCTCCGGATTCTTGCCGCTCCAACAACGCGCCGAGAACTGCAAGAGCGCCGAAGACCCCACCCATGATGTCATTTGCAGAAGAGCCAATGCGCAAGGGACGACCCGTTGGGCCAGTCATATAGGCCATTCCGGTCATCATCTGAACGACCTCGTCCATTGCCGTTCGGTCCTGATAGGGGCCATGCAGGAAGCCCTTGCAGGATGCGATGATCAAATTGGGGTACTTACCTCGCAACGCGGAGGGCGCAAATCCCATCTTGGCAAGTGACTGGTCGCGGAAGTTCTCAACGAAAATATCGGCGGTTGCCAGAAGCTGATCCAGCGCCGACGTTCCGGCCTCGGACTTTAAATCTAAGGTAATTGAACGCTTGCCGCGATTGAAACTTGGGAAGAACCCCCGCCCCATTCCGGTCAGGTGCCGGGTTTTGTCCCCCGCAGGGGGCTCAACCTTGATCACGTCAGCACCAAGATAGGCAAGGATCTGGCCGCAACTTGGCCCCATAATCATGTGGGTCATTTCAACGACGCGGATGCCCCGCAAAGGCCTGAAATCGTCTGACACCATGTATGCTCCGGTTGGACTTGCGTTAACCAAAGCTACCCGATCGGAATGCTTTGCAATATTTCAATGTTAATAAGGCTGCTTTCTGATATTGAGAAAGCATGGACAGCAGGCAACTCCGATACTTTGCTGCGATCTTTGAGGAAGGCGCGTTGGCTCGTGCTGCTGATCGGGAAAGGGTCGCTGTGTCTGCATTAAGCAGGCATCTGTCCAATCTCGAAGCCGAACTTGGTACGCAGCTATTTGAGAGATTGCCAAGGGGCGTGCGGCCGACAGCATCTGGTGCTCGATTATATGAACACGCGCGTGCGATCCTGCGATCCATGCAAGCCGCCAGCACCGATATCCGAGAAACTGAGAATGAGGTCGCGGGTGAGATTTCGGTTGGCTTTGCGCATTCGGCTGTCAAAGCTATTGGCGTGCCCCTGGTACAGCGTGTTTCACAAGACTATCCGAACCTACGCCTGCATCTTTCTGAGATCTTTTCCGGGTCTACCGCCCAACAGCTTGCGTCTTCGGAGGTCGATTTGACCCTAACCTACAACCAACTTCCTGACGCGCGTTTCAGGTTCCAACCGGTCTTGGAAGAGGAGTTGGTTCTGGTGGGTCGGCCAGATGTTATCGGTGGAACCGATGCAATCAGTTTTGAGGCACTGCTGGACTTACCGTTGATAATTCTTCGCCAAGGCCTGTACACCCGAGCTGTGATGGACGACCCTTCCCTACTCAGGCGGATCGAAGAGAACGCGCAGTTCCAAATAAACTCGATCTCCGCAATCAGCGGATCCCTTCTGTCTGGCATCGGTTGCATCGTGGGTACCGAGTTTATCCTGAAAGAACACATTGACGCGGGCACATTGACGACGCGTCCGATTATCAAGCCAAAACTCAATCGCACGCTCTTTATTGGAGAATTAAGTGATCGTCCGGCGACTTTTGCCTTTGAAGCCGTGCGTCAGCTTTGTATTGAGCTGACGATTGAAGCGGTGGAAGCGCCGCAATGGAAAGCGACGCTAACGAGTTAGTCGCATGAAATCGTGATGGGTTCCAAGCAGCCCTTCGCGACGTCCTATCCCGATGATCGTGAGCAGCCTCAACTGACTGGTCCAAGTTGATTGTTAGTGCATCATCGGCCTGTGATCCATCGGGATGATGGTTTCGGGCGCTGGCGGGCGGTAACCCAGAGCACTGTGGGGTCGTTTTGTGTTGTAGTGTTTTCTCCATTGTTCGATCAGGATTTGTGCTTCGCGCAAGCTGTAGAAGATTTCGCCGTTGAGTAGCTCGTCCCTGAACCGGCCATTGAAGCTTTCACAATATCCGTTCTCCCATGGGCTGCCGGGTTCGATGTAAGCCGTCTTGGCGTCGACGGCAGCAATCCAGTCTCGGACAGCCTGGGCGACAAATTCCGGCCCATTGTCAGAACGTATGAAACTCGGCGCGCCGCGAAGTATGAACAGATCCGTCAGAACGTCGATTACATCGGTCGAGTTCAGTTTCCACTCGACCCTGATTGCCAAGCATTCCCTACTGTAACGAGCGCCAGATTTGGATACCGTTGATGTTTGATACTTCGATAACAAACTGCAAACATCGCTGAACGGGTGTTATCTGAAGCGATCTCTGGTTGAGCGCGAGCCCTATCTGCGGACCAAACGAACCATCATTTCAACCCCTCAGATAGCTGTCATTGATCCTACGTGCAGAGAACGCCTGCGATGAGCCCATCCTGTGAAATCAGTTCTCCTGCTGCGTGCGCACGCAACACCTGAAATGCTGCATGCGCGTCAAATTCGATGCCGCCGGGCAGCGGAAGGACCGGTCATTCATGCTAACCGCAGCGCGTATCAGACGCCGAATTCACAGGATGCGGGTCGCAGTGGGCATGAGCTGCGCACACGCCAAGTCGGCTTAGTGAAACTGAGTGATTACCCTCGGGTAAGCCGGAGCAACGCGTCCACAGCAGTTGCACGCCCCTCAGTGTCAAGGATGATCGGATTCACGTCGAGCTCGACCAGACAGCTTCTGTGCGCTTTCGCGAACGCAGCGATTGCCTGGATCTGCGTCACAAGCACAGTCCGCTCAGCATCGGAAAGCTTTAGCTTACCGCTGATCCTCAGGCTGGCAAGCGCGTCCTCGATTTGTGCCCGACTCGCTGGAAGCAGCAACGTGGCATAGTCATTCAGCTCTTCAACCGCCGTCCCGCCGCGACCAATGACCAAAGCATGCCCCAATCCCGGCTTGTAGCTGACTCCGACGATGAATTCTCCACGGGGTGACGCCACCATGCGTTCGATCAGAAAACAGTCGGTTGTCAGGGCCGGATCGTAGGCCCTGACGGACGTTTTGATCGCTTCAATCGCCTCTTCCAGCGCGGGTTTGCTTCCCACGTTCAGATGCACCGCACCCGCGTGGTTCTTGTGGGCCAGGTCGGCGCTGAGAAGCTTGACCGCGAGCGGATAGCCGAGTGTCTCGGCCTGAGCAATCACATCCTCACTCGACCCTGTCACGCCCATAGGGGTCGTCAGCCCGCAGCTTGCCAATGCTGCCTTGCCCTCTGCCTCGTCAAGTTGGATGACACACTTGGGCTCGGGTGGGGGAGCAGACAATACCCGGTTTTCAGGGTCCGCCAGAACCGAGCGGCGCAAGCTGTGGTATTTGCCTGCCGCCGCGATCGCCGCCAATGCGTCGTCCAGCCCCTGAAGACAGATCAGGCCTGCGTCGGTCAGTTGGCGGCGCAAATCCGGGGGCAGCCCGTCGGGGAGGACGCTGGCGACCAAGACCGGTTGGGCGATCCGCGCGTTCAGCCGGGTCAGGCCTTCGAGCGTTGGCCACCAAACGTTCGCGACGTCCTTCTGGCGCGGCCAGTCTATGAAATAGACCAAGAGGTCGACCTCATCGGTCACTAGATGCCCAAGGCCGACATCCGAGGTCTCGGACCGCGCCATGCTGGCCCAGGGCAGGTTCCAGTCGAGCGGATTCAGGAGCGACACCAGATCGGGCACATCATGGCGCAGGGCTTGCTGCGCTGCGTCGTCAGGCGCGGGAAACTTCAGCCCTGCGGCGCGGCCCTTTTCGCCGATCATCGCGGCGTAGCCGCCTGAATTTGCCGCGGCAACCACGCGGTTGCCGGTCAGAGGCTTGCCGGACCCCAATAGCTTTAGCGTCTCGATCAGGGCCTTGGGAGAGGCGGCCTCAACGATACCGAGGCGGCGAAAAAGCGTACTCCACAGCTCGTTTGCAACCGCAAGCGTGCCCGAATGGCTGCGGGTCAGCTCGGAACTCTCCTCCGTCCCGCCTGCCTTCAGCGCCACGACCGGAATGCCCTTGTCGATAGCGCGCAAGGCGGCACGGCTCAGAGCTGCGACATCGACGATACCTTCCAGATAGAGGCCGATGGCCCGGACCCGAGGATCATCCAGCAGGGCTTCGATGAAATCGGCGACGTTCAGCACCGCCTGATTGCCCATGCTGATGGCGTAGCCCAGCGGCAAAGCCTCTTCGACATTGGTGATCGAATAGGCGACATAGCCCGACTGGCTGATCAGCGCGACGCCGTCACCATTGACTGGTTCGAACACGTTGTCGCCGCCCCAGACAGCTGCGCGATCGAACATGTTCATCAGCCCAAGGCAATTCGGGCCGACAAGCGCGAGGTCTCCGGCCGCCTCGATCAGCCGGGCCTGTAACGCGGCCCCGTCCTCTCCCGTTTCGGCAAACTCGCCGACAATGGACACCGCCCCACCCGCACCCATTGCGGACAAATCCGCAACGACGTCTATTGTGCGTTCCCGCGATACGGCAATCAGGGCGGCATCCGGGGGTTCGGGCAGATCGGCAAGGCTTGGAACGCATGGGATGCCTGCCAGTTCATCGTATTTCGGATGCACGACCCAGATGTCCCCGGCAAAGCCGGATTTGCGGGTGGCGTTGATACAGTCTTCGACCGCCTTGCCGCCCACAAAGGCGATGTGGCGCGGCTTCAGAAGGCGCTTGAGGTTTTCGCGGCGGCGCTTGGTAGAGAGGTCATTCATCCGGTGAACTCCATCTCCTCAAGACCCCGGGGAACCCGTTTTTCAGGATCGAAGAATGGCAAGCTATGCAGAGCCAAAGGATGCTCATTTCCGCTTCTGTCTCGCACTGTAAGAGCGTCGGCCGCCATAGCTTCGGGCGTGTCAAAGAGGACGTAGCCGATCCCGGTGCCAAGGGTCGGCGAGGGCTCGAACGCCTTTACACGGCCAACGGTCTTGCCGCTTGCGAAAACCGGCGCGCCCCACTTGACGTCCTTCGCCTCGGTCACGAAACCGGAAAAGCGTGGAGCACGATCGGCGGTCTGCAAAGCGTCCCGTCCCACGAAATCATGGTCGAAATCGACAAAGCCCCCCAACCCCAGATCAAACGGCGTTGTGTCCCATCCCATGTCGGTGCCGTAATTCATGATCCCCGCCTCGATCCGGCGCGGATTCATGGCGTAGGTAGACAGGATCTCCATCCCATATGGCTTGCCTGCCGCCATCAGGTGGGACCAAAGCGCCATGCCATCGACATTTGGGTCCATGTTGTAGACCTCAAAGCCCAGCTCGGCGGTCCATCCCGTCCGGCTGATCAGAACCGGCTGACCGCCCATGGTGACCTGCCGCGCGTGGTAGTATTTGAACCCGTCCGGAGCCCCGCCATCAACGCAGGCATCCAGTATCTCAAGGCTGGTCGGCCCCTGGATCTGGATCGCCCATGCGCCCGGATCGCGGATGTCCACATCGTGGCCGGATTTCAAGGCCTGAAGCCATGTGAACACGTCGCGGTCCGCATGGACATACCAGAACCAGTCTTCCGCCAGCCGGAACACCACGCCATCACAGGCAATGCCGCCTCCATCGTGGCACATCAGGCCATAACGGCCCCGGTCAACGGCCATGGTGCTGACAGGCCGCGTGAACACATAGTCAAGGAACGCCGCCGCATCCGGCCCCCGAATTTCCAGCGGGACCTCAGGTACATCGAAAATACCTGCCTTGGTGCGCAACACCCGGTACTCTTCGACGATGGGTCGCTCAAATGTTACGGGCGTCAGCCGCCCTTCGTGGTCGCCGTAAGCAGTGGTCAGGTCGCGCGTCGCCTTGAACCAAGGTGAGCGCACAGCACTTGAGATTATGGGCAATACCATTCCGGCCATATCCATGGCTCCTTTTGTTGTTGGTGTTCGTGGGTCAGCCGGGCAAAAGCGGGCTATAATTGGCAATTTTGAAAGACGGGCGAGGTCGATGCCGACTGAATGACAGCTACTTCACCCCCGCCAATTGAATACCACGTTGGCCATCCCACCGATTGCTTGAGATGGCATCGAGCAGAAACGCGGCTACATCTTCTTTCGTAATGGGCCGTGCGAATGTGCCATCGCCACGAAAAGCACGGTATTTCCCGTTTCCGGGTTTTTCCTTCAGGGCGGCTGGCCGGACCAACACATATGGGACTTCTTCCTCACGCGATATGCGGGCATCCGCACGTTCATAATCCGCGAAACTCGAACGACCACCGATCATTTGCAGCATCTGTTTGACGACCCAAGACGTACCGCCACACCCGATGCTGCTGACAAACTGACATTTTGGTGCGTTTGATTGTTCAGCGGCGGCTTGCAGAATTGCCTCGGCCGCTTTTTCCATGATCAACACACCTTTGACATTGCCAAGGCAACTGACAACGACATCGGCGCCGCTAATAAGTTTCGCGACATCGCTAGGGCTTGTGACGTCGCCCTTGAGCGCAGAGAGACTTGTATATTCTCTGAGTTTTTCGGGCGTTCTAACCAGGGCTGTGACCTCATGATCGGCGGCAAGCGCCTTGTTCAGAAAATGGCCGCCAACCGCACCAGTCGCGCCAAAAAGTGCAATTCTCATGTCTCGCCTCCTGTCTGGATGTTTGCCTTTTAACCCGGCAGGGCGCGGCTGATGATGGCGTCGAGGTCGAGCCCCTTGGGCAGGGTCCCGAATGCGCCGCGATAGCGTGGGGCGAGACGCGAGGCGCAGAAAGCATCGGCAACGGCGCTGTCTCCGTGGCAGGTCAGCAGCGCCCCTTGCAAGGCCAGCGCCATCATCTCGGTCACCATGCGCATGCGGGTTTCCAGCCCGTCCAGATCCGCCAGTTCGTCCCGCAGATCGTCAATGGCGCGGTCCAGATTGGGATGATTGCCACGCGCCTTTTCAACCTCGGCCATGAAGGCCGGGATCGCCTCGGGTTCACGCCCAATTGCGCGCAGCACGTCCAGCCCCATGACATTGCCGGACCCTTCCCAGATCGAGTTCAGCGGCGCTTCGCGGTAGAGCCGGGGCATGATGCTTTCCTCGACATAGCCCGGACCGCCATGGCATTCGAGCGCCTCAGCCACGAGGCTCGGGCAGCGTTTGGTAATCCAGTATTTCGCCACCGCCGTGCCGATGCGTGCCAGAGCTGCCTCAGCCGGATCATCCAGCTGATCCATGGCGCGCGCAATCCGCAACCCAAGGGCCAATGCCGCCTCAACCTCGACCGCCATATCGGCCAGAACATTCTGCATAAGCGGCTGCTGGATCAACCGTTTCTGGAAGGCCGAGCGGTGCGACGTGTGATGCAGCGCCTGCACCAAAGCCTGCCGCATGATCCCCGCCGAGGACATGGCACAGTAAAGCCGGTTGCCCGTGACCATCTCAATGATCGTGCGAATGCCGCGGCCTTCGTCGCCCACCATCACACCGTAGGTGTCCTGAAACTCCATTTCGGTCGACGCGTTGGATTTGTTGCCCAGCTTGTCCTTCATTCGCTGAATAAACAGGTTGTTACGGGTGCCATCGGGCCGCCAGCGGGGCACGAGGAAGCAGGAAATTCCCATACCCTCGGTATTGGCCAGCACCAGAAACGCGTCACACATGGGGGCCGAGCAGAAGAATTTGTGCCCGGTCAGCAGGTAGCCGTCACCTTCCGGCACAGCTACGGTTGAATTGGCCCGCACATCCGATCCGCCCTGTTTCTCGGTCATGAACATTCCGATCATTGCGCCGGTTTTTTCGTTCGCGGGGATGTCGCGCCGGTCATACTCGGTGGACAGGATGCGCGGCATCCATTCCTCTGCAACTGCGGGCGCCATGCGCAGGGACGGCACGACGGAATAGGCCATCGCCATCGGGCACATCACGCCGCCTTCGGGTTGGCTGAACATATAGGTCAGAACCGACTGGCCCAGATGACCGGCATTGCCCTCATGATGCCACGCGAAATTGTGGACCTGGTTGGAAATCGCCAGGTCCATCAGGTCGTGGTAGGCCGGGTGAAACGCGACTGCGTTGATGCGCATGCCGTAGCGGTCAAAGGCCTGCAGTTCGGGCCCATGACGATTGGCCTGATTGGCTTTCTGGAAGGTCTCGTCCAGCCCGGTCAGATGGCCGACATGCGTGAAATGCCCGGTATGACCCGCCCCGCCCATATGCGAAGCCCAGTGTCTCAGTGCGCGGTCATCTGCCCACAGGTTCTGATCGCCCATGTGGGGCGGCATGTTGATGACCTCATGGGTCGGCAAATGCGCTATCGGATCGCGTGGTGTCATGATGTCTCTCCCTGCAGTGAGACTAGATGCCCAAACCATCCTGCGGCAAACCCAATTTCTTGATCTCTGTGTTCAGCTCAATTAAACAGAACTATGCGATTTCGATCCTTTGACAGCCTCAACGTCTTCCGTACCGTTTCCGAGCAAATGAGCTTCACAGCGGCGGGCGAAGCCTTGAACATGTCCAAGGGCGCGGTGAGCTATCAGATCGCGAAGCTTGAGGACGAATTGGGCGTGCGCCTGTTCGAGCGCCGCCACACCCATATCCGCCTGACAGTGGAAGGCGAACGTCTGCGCGAGGCAGCGGGGCATCACCTGGGGCGGATCGAAGCCGTAATACGAGAGATCAAGACCACCGCTGAACAACCACTTTGCGTAGGGGCCCATAGCTGGTTCATCTCCCGGTGGCTCGGCCCAAGGCTGTCCAACTTCACCCGCGCCAACCCTGATATTTCGCTTCAGGTTGAGCCGATCAATACGAAGGCCGATCTGCAAAACCCCGCCCTCGATCTGTCGATCTTCTGGTGCGACCCCTCGGTCGAGGACATGGACGTTGAGGTTCTGTTCAACTCCAACACCCGACCTTTGGCCAGCCCGGAAACCGCAGCCCGGGTCGAAGCACTCGGGCTAGAGACCGCCGTTCGGGAAATCCCGCTCTTACCGGATGCATCCGGCATGGCAGCCTGGCGGGACTGGCATGATCTCGCGGGCCTGACGTTCGCACCGAGAAAGAACTCCCTGTCCCTACCGGACGCCAACAGCCGCCTTCAGGCGGTCATTGCTGGAAATGGATTGGGGATGCAGGATGCGTTTGCAGAACCAGAGATCGAAAGCGGTCATCTCGTCTGGATCTCGGAACTTGAGCTGACAAACTTCTCTTACTGTATCTCGCTGCCGACAAAGGGAAACATTTCGGCAGCCGCAGAAATCTTCCGAGACTGGATACGGGCGCAGGACTTCTGAAACCTGAACGAATGCTTCCGGCTGTGAAACCTCCGAGCGTTTAGTCCGTGTCGAACGAGGTTTGGTGCTTTGACCACAGTCGTCGGATCACTGCGCAGAAAGAAAGGCCGGTCATTTCCAGTCTTTGCTTTCTCGTGCGAAAGCCTCGAGATAATCAACCAGCGCATTTGAAGCGGCGACAGCGGCCACGGCCTCGCCATTTGCCACGTCGAGCAATAGCCGCGCGTGCAATTCGGCGGCGATGTTAAAATCCTCGCGCTTCATGTGAAATATCCAGAAACGGCGCGACAAGCCCTGGACAATACGCATGGTTTTTTGGGCAAATTCGTTGTGGCATGCGTTGACCACAAGGTCATGGGCAGTTCTTACTGCCGACAGAGCCTGGGAGCGTGATGCCGGTGGGGCCTTGCTGGCCTCGAGCAACTCTTCGCCGAATGTCTGCATGATGCGCCGGTCTTCGTCTGTGCCACGGATAGCCGCATATTCTGCGGCAAAATTCTGGAGTGGTCGCCGAATTTCCAGCAGACGCAATTGCACATCTGCATCGACTTCCGTGATCTGAATGCCTCGGCGCTGCTTTATGGCCACCAGCCCTTCGATTTCGAGGCGCTGCAAAGCCTCGCGAACGGGTGTTCGGCCAAATCCAACAACCTCGGCAAGTTCCTTTTCCGAATACATTACACCCGGCTTCAACTCGGTCAGAACAATCATTTCCTCGAGTATCTGAAAGGTGGCCTCGGCGTCTGAAAGGGTTTTCACGGTCTTGTCCATATCTCTACATTTGCCTGCATTCCCCATGCCTTGTCCACTTCATCCGACCCAAATCAGGTAAATGGCAGCTCGCACAGGGTGCCGACAAGCCTACGCCCCTCTTTTTGCACCTCGACGTGGTCGCCCGGGCGATACACCCGGGAAACCAGAGCGAAGCCGATGTTTCGGCCAAGCTTGCGCGACCAGGTGCCGTTGGTCATGTCACCGACCTTGATCCCGCCAACCCGGATGTCGTACCACCGCGCATGGTTCGCAGACGGCGTCTCGCCCTCAAGAACCACGCCCAGCTGGTGACGCCGTGGACCCTCTTCCTTGATCCGGCGAAGTGCCTTGATGCCGATTACCTCGTCATCCACGTCCAGATCAACATATTTGCCAAGCCGAACCTCGAAAGGGTTGGTCGCGTCATCGGAATCCCCGCCGCAGGACAGAAGGCCGCTTTCGATCCGTTCGCAAGGGTTGGGGTACCCTGGACCGATTCCGAACGGTCTGCCCGCTTCACGCACGATGTTCCAAAGCTCGGTTCCGCGGGATCCGTCCATCAGGTAAATCTCAAAGCCGCCTTGTTTCGAAAATCCGGATCGAGCGATCTTGACCGGAATGCCGCCGATCTCGGCATCACCGAACCAGAAGTATTTCAGGTTCCGCACCCAGTTCCCGAAGATCGACGCCACGACATCTTCTGCCATCGGGCCCTGAACGGCCATCGGCGAAACGTCGAGTTCGGTGATTTCCACCTCAAGTCCGCGCTCGGCCGCAATGCTACGCGCCCAGAGTTTCACGTCACTGTCCGCGATCGAGAACCAGAACAGATCGTCGTCCAGCTTGTTGACGACCGGGTCATTTATAAGAGTTCCAGCGTGATTGCACATCGGTACATACTTGCCTTGGCCAACCACCTGTCCGGAAAGATCCCGCGGAGAAAGGATCTGTGCGAGACGCGCAGCGTCGCGACCCTTGATTTGAACCTGCCTCTGGCCGCCCACGTCCCACATGCTGACACCGTTCATCAACCGGTCATATTCCGCATCGGCATCGCCGTATCCAAGTGGGATCAGCATCTGGTTATAGGGCGTGAATGAGGTGACGCCTTCTGCAAGGGTTGCCTCATAAAAGGGCGATGGGCGCAGGCGGGTATGAGGGGCGATTTCTGGCATTTTGGGGCCTTTTGCTTTCCGGTCAATCCGGGTTTGGTTGAAAGTGGTTTTTGAAGGTCTGGCGCAACGCCTGACGGTCGAGCTTGCCCAACACCGTTCGAGGCAACGCTTTGAGAGAGACGACATCATCAGGAAGCTGCCATTTCGCGAACCGGCCCGTTGCCATCAGCTCCCGAGAAATTCGCTCGATCTCAATCGCTTCACTGGCCACGGCCACGCACAGAGGCCGTTCTCCCCATTTCGGATGAGGCACACCGACGACGATGCATTCTTCCACTCCGGCGATCTGCGAGATGTGTGCTTCCAGCGCGGTTGGGGAAATCCACTCGCCACCGGACTTGATCAGGTCCTTCTTGCGATCCTGCAGATGCAGGATGCCGTTGTGGCCAATCTCGGCCGTATCACCGGTTGCGAACCAACCGGCCTGTCGCGCCGAGCCCTTTTGGCCGTGATACCTATCAAGAACACACGGGCCACGAACGAGCAGTTCCTGCGATCCATCTTCACATTCTGCCAGCGAAAGCTCGGTCAGCGGTAACGGCTGTCCTTGTGTAAGTTGGACCTCGCCTGCTTCGGGCGGCAAATGCTGCATCGTCGCGGCACTCAGCGTTTCCGTCATGCCCCAGCACAGCATTGAGGTGACACCTGCCGCCCTGAGAAACGACAAGGTTTCAGAACGCGGTGCCGTGCCGCCCATCAGGATACGCAGCCCGGTGTGGTTTGCCTTTCGCAAGGCGATTTGCGGGGCAATGCGAGCAATCACCTCGGGAACGGCGCCGGTGAAGGTGATCTTCTGTTGGGTCAGGATATCCAGAACTTGATCTGCCCGGATTGGCCCTGAAAGTACCGAGATGTCCGCCCCGCACATGAATGCCGAATAGGGAACGCCCCAGCCCGCACCGTGGCAGAAAGGAACCATCAGCAGCACATTGTCGGAATGATTGATGCCGTAGCCATCGACCATTGCCTCGGTCAGGGCGTGCAGCGTCAGCGCGCGGTGAGAATAGCTGACACCTTTGGGCCGCCCCGTGGTGCCACTGGTATAACAGAGCACGGCCGGGGCATTCTCGTCGGTTACCGCAGCCTCGATGGCGTCAGGGTTCGACGCGCCAGCCCCCAGAAGGAAATCGAAACTGGCGACGTCTCCGCCCGCACCTTCATTCAGAGCAAAGGTATCAAGATCAGGGCAGGCCTTGCGCAATTCGGCAAGCAATTCGGCGAATTCGGGATCAATGAACAATATGCGGGCGTCAGCGTCTTCAAGGATATAGGCGATTTCGTCGGCCGGCAGACGCGTGTTGATGGCGTGGAACACGCCGCCCGCCAGCGGCACGGCCCACATCAGCTGCAAATGCCGAATACCGTTTGCGGCGAGCGTCGCGACCCGTTGGCCGGGTTCGAGACCCCGCGCCTGCAACGCATTTGCCAAGGCAAGGACATCTTGCGCGAACTGATCATAGCTTTGTTCGACAACCGATCGGTCCGAGCCAAAGCACCGTATGCGGCGCCCGGTACCGATGGTACGGCCGCGCTTGAAAAGTCGATGGAGTGTCAGTGGATCGGTCATTCCGTTCTTTCTGCAATTCCCTCAGACCATGCCGAACTTCCGAAGCGTGGTCTGTGCCGTTCTGGTTGCGAGGCAACGCTCGAATGACGCCATCGCGCGCTCGTCCATCTCAACCGCATCCCGGTCAATCGGCCCTGCACACAACTGTTTGGTTGCGGCGACCGCGTGGGGAGGAAGTGCTGCCAGCCGGTTGGCATAGTCGAGTGCGGCTTTGGCCGCGTTGCCTTCGGCCAGGAAGTCCGCTAGCCCGATCTCATATGCGGTTTCACCAGAAAACCCTTCTGCACCCCATAGGATATGCCGCGCCGTATAGGCCCCCAGCCGCGCTTGCATCGCG
This sequence comes from Ruegeria sp. AB11, assembly GCF_056536325.1. Taxonomy (NCBI): domain Bacteria; kingdom Pseudomonadati; phylum Pseudomonadota; class Alphaproteobacteria; order Rhodobacterales; family Roseobacteraceae; genus Ruegeria; species Ruegeria sp. AB11. The sequence goes on from NZ_JBQFJO010000001.1 coordinate 46,919, forward strand.
GCAATGCCATAGGCGGCGTTCCAGCCGATGGGAACCTCGGGAAGGGCCCATTTTGCATCCGCGCTGGAAAAAACCACGTCGCAGGATGCAGCATAGACCGCGCCGCCGCCGATGGCGTAACCATCTACGGCAGCGATTATTGGCTTTGGGTGACGGTTGAAGCTGCGCGCCAGGGCGGCCATCTCTCGCTCGTCAGAGATCATTTCTCCGACACTCTGACCCGCCAGCGCTTTCAGGTCGCTACCGGCCCCAAACCCGTGTGAATGGCCCTGAAGCACGATGACGTGGACATCATCGGTCACGGCGGTGCGCTCCAGAGCCTCGGCCAGCGCTCGCGTTACCGCGAGGTCCATTGAATTGCGCCGCTCCGGGCGGTCCAGCGCCAGGATCAAAACAGCCCCGTGATCAATTTCGCGCAAGCCTTCGGTCATTAGATCTTCACTCCAAACCGGGCATAAGATGCTTTGGCGACCTCGTGCTTGCAGCTTTCGTGAAACATCTGGTTGGCCATTAGGTCGAGCACCTGGCTGTTTTCACCAGCAGCGGGGGCACAAAGCCGCTTGGTCGCCGTAACGGCATGTTCTGGCAGAGCCGCAAGCTTGGTCGCGTAGTCATGTGCTGCCTCTGCCGCGCTACCCTCGGCAAGGAAATCCGCAAGCCCCAAGCGAACGGCTTCTTCGCCATCAAACGGGTCGACGCCCCAGCAGACATGGCGGGTCACATAGGGACCACAGCGCGCCAGAAAAGCCTGTACGCCCCAGCCGGGATTCCAGCCCAACGCTACTTCGGGCAAATGCCACCGGGCGTTTTTTGCAGTGAACACCACGTCGCAGGACACGGTGAACACCATGCCACCACCCATGGTGAAACCGTCCACCGCCGCAATCACTGGCGTGTCCATGAAACAGAACGAGCGGGCTACGGCGGCTTTTTCACGTTCTGCCGCGGAGATCTGGTCGAGGTTGAACGTGGCGAGTTCCTTCAGATCACTGCCGGCACAGAAGCCATGTTCCTTGCCGCACAGGATGATCGCCTTGACCTCGGGATCGCGGTCGAGGTCCGCCGTGACTTCGGCGATCCTGTGGGCAAGGCCGAGGCTCATGGCGTTGCGGACCTCGGGGCGGTCGATGGACAGTGTGGCGACAGCGCCATCACGGGTTATTTCGAGCATGAAGGTTTTCCTTTACGTGAAGAGTTTCGGATCCATCAGGGGGATTTGATCGGGGACGCGCACCGGCGCAAAGCCCATCAGGTCGAGCACCTGGGCTTTCGGATCGATCCCAGGGGCGACTTCCAAGAGCTCAAGTCCATCCGGCGTCACCGCAAAGACGGCACGTTCGGTGACGATATGGGCGGTCTGACCACGTTCGCGCACACCGGTCAGCAGCGGGTAGGTGACCTGTTCGACGCTTGAGACGAATTTCGACACTTTACCTTCCTGCAGGATCGTCAGTTTGCCACCTGTTGCATCGACTTTCAGCCCACCTGTGGTGAAGGTGCCGTTGAAGATCAGGTTGGTGGCGTTATGGGCGATGTCGATAAACCCGCCCGATCCGGGATTGGCGCTCCCGAATTTCGAGACGTTGATATTGCCCTGTGCATCAAACTGGGCAAAAGCCAGCGCGCAGGTTTTGCACAGGCCCGCATGGATCGCGTCAAACTGGGTTACGCCATCAAGCAGGGCATCGGGGTTGTAATTGGCCGAGAACTGCCAGCCCGAGGTGACGATGCCGCCGTATGAGCCGTGCTCGGTGGTGGAGGGGTAGTCATAGATGCCATCGCCATCAAACCGGCCTTCGGTGGCAAAGATCGTCGGGATCGAGGACGAGGCGCCGAACCCGTAGATCGTCAATTCGTTTTCATTGATCATGCTGGCAGAACGGCGGGCAATCACCGTCGGCGCACCGGGTTTCAGCGGTTGCAGCTCGCGCGGGTCCATGCGGTTTTGGCCCAGAAAACGGGCGTCATCCTGAATGCCGGTGACCAGTTGTTGGTCAGGGTCGACCACCACGTGATCGACCAGGACACCAGGCACCTTGACCATATGCGCATGGCGTTCACCGGGTTCATAGGTGCGTTTTACCTGGGCGATCACCTTGCCGCCGCAGGCCTTGACGGCAAGCGCGATTGCCAGATTGGAAGACACCAGGGGATCGTCCTCAAAACATAGGTTGCCGTGTTTGTCGGCCGATGTCGCCCGGATGATGCCGTAGTCGAGATGCTGACTCGGAAAGAAAAGGTGCGGTTTGCCGCGGAAGTCGATCTTTTCGACAATATCCTCGGTCGCACATGGCGTGACCTTGCCGCCATCCAGATCGGGGTCGACAAAGGTGCCGATGCCCACCTCGGTCAGATAGCCGGGACTGCGCCGCGCAATCTCGCGCAGCCAATGCATCATGACGCCGATATGAAACGTGTAGGCCTCGATCTTGTCGGCCCGAACCTGACCCATCGACCGGGGGCGTTCGCCGGTTTTCGGATCGGGCGGGTTGATGAACGACCCGGTAATCAACCGCTTGGTCATGCCGTCGTGCATCAGGTTGTCGATGCCCTTGATCGCGCCGTTGTCGCCCCCGAAGCAGGGGACATAAAGCGTCAGATCGCCCGGCGCACCGGTATCAAGGTAACGCTGCCCCAAGCTGCACAGCAGCTTTTCCGGGACGATCCAGCCGATGACGCCAACGATGGCCAGGGTGGCACCGGACGGAATGTCGGCAACGGCGGTTTCGAAATCGGTGATCTTGCTCATGGGATCCTCACATCAAAACAGAAGGCAGCCAAAGGGCGATTTGCGGAAAGGCGATCAGGAGCGCGATGGCCAGCGCCTGCAGGAAGATGAACGGCCAGAATGAGTTGTAGATGTCGCCCATGGTGATGTCGTCGGGCGCGACACCTTTCAGGTAGAATGCGGCCGGGCCGAAAGGCGGTGTCAGATAAGACATCTGCATGTTCATCGTGAACAACACGCCGAACCAGATCGGGTCATAGCCGAAGCCGATGATGATCGGCACGAAGATCGGCATGGTCAGAAGCAGGATGCCGATCCAGTCCATAAACATGCCAAGCACGAACAGGATCAGCATCATCACGATCAGGACCGCCAGTGGCGACCAATCGAGCGCGGTGATGGCCGAGGTGACATAGGCCGCACCGCCAAAGAAGTTGTAGACGCCGATGAGGGCGGTTGCGCCAAACACGATCCACATGATCATGCCACAGATGCGCAGGGTCTGATTGCAGACGTCGCGGACGAGGCCGAGCGAGAAAGTGCCTTTGATTGCTGCGGAGATCAGCGCGCCGATGACGCCCATGGCGGCGGCTTCGATAAAGGACGTAATGCCGGTATAGATACAGGTCAGCACCCAGGCGGCAACAGCAACAGGCAAGATAGCACCACGCATCACCGCCATCTTCTCGGCACGTGGCATGTCGCGTTCCTCATGCGGAAGCGGCGGTGCCTTGTCCGGCCAGATCGTGGCCGTCACCATGACATAGACCACATAGAGGCTGGCCAGCATCAAGCCGGGCAGAAGCACGGCGAGGAACAGCTCACCCACACCAGTATCCGTGGTCAGCCCATAAACGATCAGCACGATCGAGGGCGGGATCATGGTGCCGAGTGAACCTCCTGCGCAGACGACACCCACTGCCAGTTTCTTGTCGTAACCGCGCTTTAGCATTTCCGGCAGGGCAATCAGGCCCAAGAGGACGATTTCACCGCCGATGATGCCGGACATCGATGCCAGAAGAACCGAAACCGCCAGTGTCTGAACAGCAAGGCCGCCGCGTATCTTGCCGCCCAGCATCGACATAGCCCGAAACAGATCGTTGGTGACCCCTGATTTCTCCAGAACCAGCCCCATCATCACGAATAGCGGCACGGCCACGAAGGAAAAATCCGCCATCAGATCGTAGATGCGGGTTGCGATGAGGCTGAGCCCGACCGGGCCAAACTCCATCAGGATCAGGGTTGCGGCCATGATCCCCGTGGAAAAGGCCAAAGGCACGCCCGCGAACAGCAAAAACAGGATGCCGATGACAAGGATCAGCGTGATCAGTCCGATGCCCATGACCCTAGCCCACCAAGCGTTTCATCGAACGGAAGATCTGCGTCATGGCGATCACGCACATGATGCCCGCGCTTACCAGCAGCACGGTTTTCAGGATCATCGGCAAGGGCGAGTCCCAACTGGTGCCGGTGGTCTCATGAAGTTTGATCGACAGGCGCGCATTGACCCAGGCGCCATAGCCAATCAGTGCCAGATAGGCAGCGGCAACGATGGCCGCCAGCAAGTCCAGCCACCGCTGCACCCGCTCAGGCACGTTGTCGTAGATTGCGGTGATCCGGATATGGCTGCCTTCGTAAAGCACCACGATGCCGCCAATCGCGAAACAGCCGCCGACCAGCATGACAACCATGTCCTGCACCCAGATCCTTGGCGCATTGAAACCGTAACGCATCACGACCTCAAAGCCGATGATCGCAACACAGATGGCAAAGCCATAGCCGGCAAGTTCGGCCGGTTTCAGCACCCAAGGGAGAGACGGGGCGCGCGCATCAGGTTCTGGCAGTTCCATGGTAGTCCTCAAGGATAAAAAAGCCGGGCCAATCACGGCCCGGCAGTCGGAAGAGATCAGTCGATTTGACCAATGGATTTCAGCCAGGCGATCTGGCTGTCATAGACTTCCTGGGCGAGCGGGCTTTTTGCCGCCGTTGCTGCCCAGATTTCCTGTGCTGCTGCGCGGAACTTGGCGCGTTCTTCCGGCGCCCAATCGATCAGGGTGATGCCCTTTTCTTCTGCTGCGGCCAGCACTTCTGCATCGGCATTCTCAAAGGTCTGCAACATGTCCAGCGCCAGCGTACGGACGCCCAGTTCCAGCAGGGTCTGTGTTTTCGCGTCCAGACTGTTCCAGGTCTCGAGATTCATCGACACATCGCCCATCGGGATCGAATGGATGCCCGGATAGATCGCGTAGGGTGCAACATTGTGCAGGCCTGCGCCGTCATTGATCGAGATTGTCGACCAGTCGGTGGCCGCGATCACACCCTTTTCGAGCGAGGTGTAAACCTCGGACCCATGCACTGAAACCGGCGCCGCACCGATTGAGGCAAAGAGCTCCGAAGATGGACCCTCCGGCATACGGATCTTTACACCCTCGAAGTCCGCGACAGTGCGGATCGGCTCCTTGGTCGGGATAGATTCCACGCCCCACGGCACCGGGCCGATATAATGCAGCCCGTGCTCGGCATAGACCTTCTGAGCAATCTCCATACCGCCGCCCTGATAGTACCAGGTGATGAACTGATAGGCGTTGGAATAGCCCGCGTTCATTTCGCACAGCAGACCGAAGGCCGCATCGACACCGGCATAGTAGCATGGCGTGCTCTTGTGCATGTCCAGAATGCCGGAACCAACGGCCTGCAGCGTTTGGTTGTGAGCCACAATGGCCTTGTTGGGCAGGACAGTGATGTTGATGTCGCCACCCGAAGCCGCATTCATGTTTGCCGCGAATTTCTCAATGACGAGTTGCGGCGCGGATCCGCCGCCCCAGAACGACTGGAGCTTCCAGTTGTAACTTTCGGCCAGCGATGCTGTCGCTGACAGGGCCAGCGCCGCGGCGCAAGCCATCAGGGATTTTGCAAGTTTCATTGGGTTCCTCCTAGGGTTGGACATTGATTGCTTGTGGAAAGTCCGGAAAATCAGTCCAGCGCGGCACCTTCGCGGTTCAGGATGTCGCGAACGTCTTCGCCTCGGATGTCGCGCAGGGCGACGCCGTCTCGCAGAGCGATGTCCGCTGCCACAGCCGCCGCGTGGCCATATCCAAAGCACTGGGCTGTGACCCTGGCAGAGGCCAGCGCTTCGTGTTCGGCGGCAAGACAGCGCCCGGCGACGATGATGTTCTCGCCCGTTTCGGGAATGAGGGTGCTGAAAGGAATTTCGTAATAGTCGTCCAAGAGCCATTCGACCTTGGGTTTCTGGCCGGAATGCAATTCAATCGGCCAGGGGCAGCGCACGACACCATCAGCGTGTTTGTGGCGTCCCACCACGTCCTGGTTGGTCAGACGTTTGACCCCGACGATTGAGCGGGTCTGGCGAATACCAACCTCGACTCCGGTATCGACGACATAACTGTCAGCACAGCCCGGCACCTTGTCCTTAAGGAATCGCGCGTATTCACGAACCTGGTGCCGCGCGACCAGTTCGGCCTCGGTATGATCAACCGGGTCGGTCACATCCAGATCGCGCCCGTCACGGCCCAGGATACGGGTGGCGTTGACCATAATCTCGTTCGGGCGCGAGGTTGGGAAGATCCAGATCTTCTTGCGCGGCAGGTGGTAATTGCCGCTGTTTTCGGCCTCGATAAGCGCCTCGATGACGTGTTCCGGGCTGATCGTGTTTTCACCCCAGTACTCCAGATATGTGTCCACATCGACATTGCCCAACCGGAAGATCATCGTCGGGTTCTGGATGGTGCCGTCCTGCCCCTTGGTGGTAGCCCACCCGGCACGGTGTACGACATCGGCGTCGCCACTGGCATCAACCACTAGCTTGGCTTCAATCTTGGCCAGGCCGGATTTCGTGTCGACGATCACGCCACGCACGGTATCGCCATCTCGCAACACGCCAACGACGCGGGAATGGTAGAGAATGTTCACGCCTGTATCGGACAAAAAGTCGTCCGCGTTTTCGCGCCACATGTGCGGGTCATGCGTGACCGTCCAGGTCTTGCCATAGCGCTGCGGTTCCGTGAGACCGCCACGCGCGATCAATCGCTTGCGGAATTCATCGGCAAAACCGAACACCACTTGCTCGGCTCGATTGGCGTTCCGATCGCTGGATAGGTAGAGACCGCAAATCGTGCCCGACATGCCGGCAACCGCTCCGCCGCCGCAGAACCCGTAGCGCTCGATCATGAGAACCCGATGCCCTTTTCGGGCGATGTTCGTTGCCGCTGAGACACCCGCAGCGCCGCCACCGGCAACGATTACATCGAATTGTCCCAGGCTTGGGATCGCCGCTTCATTCAGCACTCCTTGAATCGCGTAGTCGTCGGAAAGCATGGCATCGCCCTGTTCGATTTATTGATACTTCATCTGATATATTAGGTGGTATAATATTGGTCAATAGACCCGATACTTCTTTCTCGCATCGGCGCACGCCAGCTTTTATTGCGTTGAAAACATAAGGAATACTCGCCCAAGAACCCGCTGGAGGGCACGGCCCTTCAGCATCTTTCAAAGTTCACGGCGCCTACTTTCAGGTGCCAGCGCCGGAAAGTGACCGGATGATTCCCTCGATTCCAGAATCGAAGCTTTTGGCGCTCTGAACTCTCCTCTGCAGCAGAACACTCTATGAATCTCCAGACAGAATGAGATTGCGCATCGAGATATCGAATGGCCGCTCAGTCCCGCTGCTTGATGGTCGATCCTGATCGCGGCGAAAGCGCGAATTGGATCCTGCCGGATCTTGCGCCGATGAATGACCGCATTCGGGAAATCCTCTGCGATGCAACAAAAAAGCGTGCCGCGCCCGCGAGTGGTTTCTGCGTCAGCGAAGGCGGCGTGAGCAAAAGGCCGCTTCGTCCGCACTGCGGTCGACTTCGAACCGCGTCTCGAATGGCAGTTTTCTGCAACCAATGCACGAATTGCAGCGTCATAACAAACCGCGAACATCATTGAACGGGTGTTATGTGAACCGCCTTCTAGTTGAGTGTACTACTAATCACTGCTTGTCGTGATCCGCCTCAAAAGTCACCTCTCCCTTGCTTTCACAGACGCAATCCAATATCCAAGTCGGCTGCGTTTTCGGCCGACCAAGCCGAGTGCGGCTTGAAACGAACGAACCAAAGGAGGGTGCCATGTAGCAACGAAACTACATGAAAGGCCGCTACAATGGCCCACTACAAACGCAAACGGGCACGCACTGTATCTCGGATTGGCTACTCAGCACGGGGGCTCGAGCATCGACTGTCGGAAGGTCCGGACACCATACATTGGCTGGAGAACTGGCCGCGATGGCATGACAAGCTGTTTCATACGAGACCCGCGCGGCGAAAGACCAAGTCTTTGGAAAGACACATTGTCAAAGGTGCTGATCCCGACAACATCAATTGGCCTGATGGGCGCAAACCACACAAGTATTACTGGTAAACAGTTTGGGCGGCACAAATGCGCCGCCCAGCTTCAACCCGCCTCAATCGGGAGCAGACAGCCGGTCATACTCTTCTATCCGCATGATCACATAGGCACGTTCATTCTCAGCTCTTATGTAAACAGGACCGCGAGCAACCGCATCCAAGACCGTATCAACGTTTTGACGCAGAAACTCGACTGATACCTCCGGTTTCTGAACTCGTTTCCGGGCTTCGAAATGTGCTTCTATGATATACGCGGCTCGCTCCTCGACACTCATGCTGGCCTGATGTGCTAGCTCGCGGAGCTCATCAAATTCGGCCTCGGATAGCTCAATCGTCAGAGTTTCAGACATTCTTACCAAACCATCCGTTTATTCCATCTTTTAAATAGACCCTGACATACCCAGCAATACAGGTGATAGGCTCAAGGTTCTCACGTTCAAACTTACGCGCAAGATGGATAGGTCTCACATTTTGATCCTGCGCCAACTGACCGAGCGTTACGTACTGGCGTTCAAATTCCAGGATGCTCTGTTTGCTGACGTATTGCTTCAGGTGATTGGTGTCAGGATTTCTGCGTGAAATTACCTCCAGGTATCCTGCATCCCTCAAACGCCTGATAGATATCACACTGATCTGGAGATAGCTGGCCGTTTCCGTCAGTTCTAGATCGCGATCAAGCCGAATTGTTGTCTTTCCGCAGAGCGCATTCCAGTCCAACTCCAGCGCTTGCAACCCAGCACCGTCGCCCCGGCAGACCTTACCTTCCAATCTACCTCGGTCCCAAAGTTCTATCACGCGTGCCAGATGCACACCTTTGGCGCGGCAGAACTCCTTCAGTGGCACGGTGGATTTTCCTGGCAAGCTATGGGGCAGAGTTTCAACTTTCTTCACGAGACCATCCACCTGCTCGCGTAGTAAGTATCGAAGAGACGAGGTGATTTTGATGGTATTAAGAACGCCGCGAATTTGCAGTCCTTTAACCTGCTGGGGCAGAATACCCAATCGCGAAGCCGCATCTTTGAGGTTGAGCAAAGTATCTCGGTACGCCTTAGCTCTTTCGACCTCTTTTACACTTAGCTCCGTTCGTTTGAGTGCCTCAGCCTTCGATATGCCGTCTAGGTGTCCAAGCAACAGCTTTAGGAAAACAACACCCAGGTTTGTACGCCTTCTCGCTTCTTCCATAGAGAGCCAAATCCGTTCTTTTGGTTGCTCTCCAAACACCCTCTTTCCCGTTGGGGTAGGATAGGTATCGAATACATGCTCGCGTGCGACGTCAATCATCGCTTTCATTGCTGGTTCCTTCTGAGCTTCGCGCAGCCAACTATAGTGGGGGCCGAAGTCCGTCGTGTAGTATGGCTTTTCCGCCCCGCTCTGACGATGAAGTTCAATGAGCGCCTCTCTGTACGCATCGGGTCCATCTACCAACCTCTCAAATCCAATCTGGCTGAAACTGCGCAGCTCGGTAGATGGGAGATTCTTGAGAAACTTTTCTTTGAACCCACTCATTGCAGCGCCAAGCGACAAGCTTCCGCGGTGGATTTGCGTAAGCTCAAGATCTTTCAGCCAATCATCCTCAGGCCCACGCCAGATCCTTCGCCGGACATAGGCTTCAAAGCTGATGTCAGGTAGGAGCACGCATGAATCGCTAGCCCTGGAAATTTCATCACTGTGTTCCATCACGCGCGTAACGAAATCGTAAGTCGCATGAGAAAACTCCGCAGACGGGATCGTCATCAACTGGCAACCGTGATGCGCGCATCTTTCTATGCAAAGAATTGACCATTCAAGCATTTGAAATAAGCCATGTGATCCGACGTCCGAAAGTGCACTCTCCACACAACGCGGGCAAAGCCGTACTGCTGTGCGCCTCAACGTGCCCGTACTGGCTATCGCCCGACCCACCTCATAACGACCGATCCCGATTTTCCGGGTTCTCCACGTCTTTAACAGGGACGGCTGGACACCTAACAGCCACGCCAGTCGCTCGATTTGATGATCGCGGCCGCTGCATAGAAACGGCCAGCGCATCCCAAGATCGGAACAGAAATCTCTCGGGGTGGTTTCATGGAGCTTCGCGTTTCTGCTGACGTAGCCAGAAAGCGTCTCCCCTTCGATGAAGGGGAGAGCAAGTTTTAGAGGCGCAGTCATGCATCCTCTCCGTCGAATTCGAAGATCTGTCGCGGATCTATCCGCGTAAAGTCTTCCGCGATAAACGGATTAAGGGCATCGATAGCGGCACTTCGATCGAAGAACACATCCGCAAAGTGACGAAGCTGTAATTCGGCTTCAAACCCTTCGTTGAACAGAGCCTTTGAAAGGGCTTGAACCGTTATCTCTGTCATCAGGCCAAACTCATAATCCGCTGCATGCATGAGACGTTTCGCGAAGCTTTCGTTTCGCACACACGATTGTGCTTTAACCTTCGCCCTCGCGACGTATTTCTGGACGATGTCGAGTACAGGCTCCACATCTCGGACCGCATGCAATCTGCCGATCTCGACGGGATAAAGGCGGCGCGCCAATTGAGGGTCCTGGTTCACGATCTTCTTAAGATCCGGCATGCCTGACAGGATGAGCCCGGTTGGCCAGAGGGAGTTCTCCATTACGGATTTGAGGGTGTTAACGACAGACTGGCGCTCTTTATCTGTCTGATATCGAGCCAAATCCTGTGCTTCATCGAGATGCAGAAAACAGGTCTGCCTTAGCTTGAGCTGAACCTTGACCTGATCCCATATGGCCGGACCCTGCTTGTCCCCGGAATAGGGATAGCCAAGAGCGCGAAGCGTCGCTGCGCCAACAAATTTCATGGTTGCCGGGCTTGGAACCTGAAGACTGAAGAACTCGCAGATATCCTGCGTGGGGTCCGTCTGGAGCAACGATTTGTTCTTACGGATCAACTCCCGAATGGCAGTGGTTTTCCCACTTCCGGATTGCCCGACAAGAACTATACCCCGCGCATTGTTGATGGTTCCGTCCCTCACGTCGGCGCGGCGCTGCTTAAGTAAAGCGCGGAAGTGGGCTTCAAGTTTGGCGTATGAAGGCGTCGGCACAAATGCCGACCGTAGATCTTGAACAATTTTGCGAATTTCATTGTTGGTCTCAGTCATTGTTTTCATCCTTGTCAGACGTGTGAGGCTGGTCTTCGTCTTCATCGCTGAATGACCAGAATTCGATGGGTGGGTTTTGCTTGTCGCGCAGAACGGGACGATCGGCGGGGCTGGGAGTTAGATCGTGCGTGATCTCGTTCGACAGAAGGCCCTGAGGCTCACCGCCGCCACCCTCAGATGGAGCTGGGCACAGCTCGGGATCGCCCCCTAATGAGAGCCCCCAGAAGGTTTCTTTCTGAGCCCTTTTGATCTGATCGTGGGTGTCGCCAATCGGACCAAGCTGTCGCAGAGCGCATTGCTCCGCATCTATCTCCTTGATCCTTTTGATGGCGCGATCCACCACGCCCTGCGTCAGCGATGCCGCATTGCGATTGTTCTGCCGAAGTTCAAACACGGATCGTTCCCAGGCGGCAAAAGACACACCTTCCAGTCCGCCTATCTGGGCTTTCAGAGTTGACCAGCCAGAGTCTTTCCCCTTCTCCAGCCAGACGGAAATATGCCCCATATCTTCAGGGTCGATGCGTATATCAACATGTTGCTTGCCAAATTTCTGGAAGTGCTTCGCAAGACGGTCAGAGTGATAATTCACACCATTCACGAGAACACCGTGAGGACCGGTATCACGCGACATTGCGACTCCAAGGATATGCCGCAGGGTGTGGTGGCTCATGGGAGGTGACCACCCAAACTCCTTGATGAGCCGATCCCAAACGATGTTGGGGGTTGCGTATTCCAATCCCCGATGTTTGCGGTTGTGGTACACATCGACAGTGAACCGAACCAAAAGCTCGATGATACTTTCGGCTGTGTGCACCGCATATTTCTGGGATGGATAGTCACCACGTTCTTGAGGATTTGAGAACGTTCGTCCCGTCAGATGCGGCATCAAAAGAGTGATGATGGAACGAAACACCCGCTCGATGCGACCGCGCAGTTTCGGTATTCCCGCAGGAAGGACCGAGTAGTCAATGCACAGATCTGAGAGTGCCGCTTTGAATTCTGCATTGACGAATGCTGGGCCGTTGTCGACAACGACATGGCCAATATGACCATACTGTTTCCAGTCCGTTTCACAGCCCAGTTGACGAGCCAGTTCAGTCTTGTCGCGCATTGCCATCCACAAGACAGCTTTGGCGTCTTCAGCCGTGGGGCTTCGCGAAAGCTTCAAACCAAGGATACTGCGGCTGGCGGCATCAAACGCGACGCACACCCAGTATCGGCCGGTTTCGAGATCCCGCACATTGTCTTGGCTGATATTGTATCCGCTCTTGTTGAGGAGAGCGATGAGATCAATCTCCCATTCGTCCATTTCAATGCGGTGAAGTGGGACATCCAGCTTCAATCCGCCACCATGAGACCCTAGCTTGTTCTTCGCAGCAGCTAGCCCTTTTCTGGCGGCAAGCACCTCGAACTTGTCGAGTTCCTTTATCCGGCGTTCGATGGTGCTTTTGGAGACCTCAGTTAGAGGCGGCTCATCGCTCGCGATACGTATTGCGTTGCGCCGTCGGATTTCCGCATTTACGTCATCATGGATGTGACCGGCGAGAAGCTGATTTGGATGCAGGTAGCTCTCGAGAATCCCTTGAATGATAGCTTCGCGCTCAGCGTCGATACGCCGAGCATTACTACCGTTGAAGATGGATTTCTTTACAAAGATCATTGGGTCTTTGGACGTTTCCCACTCCCGCAGCCAAGACATGACTGAGGTTCTGCAAGGTGTTCTGCGCAACTCAATACTATCAAAGCTGGCCCCGGCAGTTGCCGCTTTCAGTCCCTGTTTCAGTTTCTCAGCGATACGTTGTTCAAGCGCCGGCCGAAATTCTTCCCAGCGTTCAGCAGAGCGATTGAATTTTTCCTCGGCTTCAAGCTCCTGGACCGATGTGCAACAGCATTCCTTGTAGAATGCGTCCAGCTGGGCCTTTATTGGAATCCTCGACATCAACGCCCGTCCAGCTATTGCGCGACGAGCAACCTGACGGCTTTCAAAATACCCATACTGAATGGAGAACTGACCGGAGCTGATGAGCTCTGATAGCTCTGCGTGGGTTAAGGAAATTGGTTCGGTGTCCCCGCGCAGAGGTTTCATTTCGACAAACAGGTCGGTCACTTTGGTGATGGCTTGTATTGTCCCGTTGGCGACGATGGCGTCACACGGTGTCACGCCAAGCCGTATAGGTTCATGTTTCATGCCCAGCCCTTTCCTGGTGCAACGATGGAGTTGATGGAGATGTGCTCTCGCGTATTCGCATTGAGCCTGCCCGCGTAGACCGCACGGAATGCCGCGCGAAACGCCCGAGCACCAAGGCCAGATTTCTCAACCAGATCACTGATCGGAACCTCGCCAAAGAGCCCATTAATCAGATCGACAACGATGTTGTCAGCCTCTTCGTCAGAACACCGCCGAAAGAAATTCAGCAGCTCAGCATTGCGAACCTCGACCTTGTGCCGCTCTCGCTCCGTGACCAAGGCAACCTGGTCGGCAAAGCCAATGGGCAAGTCGCGCTTGATAGCTTGCAGCGTGGCTTTGAAGTTCAGTCGCTCAACGCGCTCCTCAGGTTTCACCGCAATGGCGACGCGGCGACCATTTCTGAATACTGCGAGATAGTCGAACCTGTGGGTTCTTTGTCTGCCATCCACGTCTACAAAGCTCACCGGCTTTGGCTGATCGATGAGGTTCCAGAGATCTGGCATTGCCAGCGACAACAGGCAGGTTTCACGCTCCCCTTGGCTGGCACTGATAATCTGACGCCAGTATTGTTCTGCAGGTGTCATCGCGAGCGTGAAGCCGCGCACAGTTTGTTTGGACCGCGCGGGAAACATCAGCCCCGCTACGGTCGGCGAAGGTGGACAATAGAAGTCGTCATCATCATCTTTTGTCATAGTGTTTGCCATGGCCACCGGTTCACACCGGCGCCGTGTGGCTCTCCTTTATGTTGGGATGAACGAAACCCGCCCGCAGAAACACTCTGCGCGGTTGACGGGTTTCGAAATTTGGGTCATGAAGGAGGTGCAAAGGGCTACAAACTTTTGCACCTCGGGCCTTGATGGAAGTCGCTAGCTTCTTTCGAGGCCTTTGGTTTTTATAGGCTCATTGTTTTTTCCTCCCGATGCTGCGTTCTGGAAATAGCTCTTCGGGGGTAGTCTCCAGCGCTTCTGCTAGAGCTCTTTCGACGCGCCGAGAGCGTCGATGCCCCTGGCTAACAGCGGTAACACTGCCAGCCGAAATCCCAAGCTCCCGCGCGACCTGAACCAAGGACAGTCGCCGCTTCCTGAGGCGATATTTTATCTCTTCATGTCGGTCGAGGTCGGGAGTCATCAATCTATCAAACTGTTTTGCTGATGAACCCAACTTCACCTCTCTCACCATCAGGTCAAGGATTTCCACTTTGTGGCGCTTTGAATCTCAGTTTTGCCCGGTCGATCGTGTATCAAAATGAGAACTTTAGTTGGCCCCAGCGCCGCAAACAGAGACCATGACACAAAAAAGAATCACAAGCTGGGAACCAGATATGGGCTTGAAGATCGATGCACAGCCTACCCCTAGTCGCATTAGCGGGCTAACCGACGAGGAAGAGCGGCAATTGCGCCAGGCCGAGGATGACCTACGTCGCGCGCAAGAAGCCTACGACGCACTCGCGCCGTTACGACAAAAGAGGGCCTTGTTGAAGAGAAGCGAAAGGCACCGAAACCGCAGGCCGCCGACTGAAGTGGAGCAACCAGCTGATGACACGGCAGCGGTTCGAAGCGCACGAGAACGACGTCTCAGGTACCACAGACGAGCGCAGGAGCGCCTCTTTTTTAACAGCTTTCAGCAGGACGCCAGCATTGAGCAATCATCCGATGATCTGGTGTCATTGTTTCGGGAGATCGGATCCCTCGATCAGTTTGCGAAACATCTTGAGACAACCCGACGCAACGCCATCCACGCATTGAAAGCAGCAGGCGTTGACGTACTGGAAGACATTGCCAAGCAATGGGAAAATAAGACATCTCTTCGCCGCCTCAGCGAACAGCATGGCCCAACACCTCAAACGATATCCAAGTGGATCAAGTCAACTGGGAGGCAGATCAAACCACGAAATTCCAATCGGATCTACGACGAGACCACGATGCACGCCCTGTTCCGTCAAAAATGGACTATCAACAGCATCGCGGAAGCCATGAAGCTCAGCTGGGCAACTGTACAAAAGTGCTACGAAGCTTGGTGGAGAGCCCAAACTGAGCGGGCCTAACATGCTTTGACCCGCGGCCCGTTGCAGCCACCGATTATTAGCCCAGCATCCGGAGCGAGGGCGGAAAAGCCGCCTTTCGCTGCGCTGTGTCGTCAATCCTTGAACCAACTCCGAAGCAGACCTTCTGCTTGTACCAACCTTTGAGTTTCATCTGTCTGCCTTAGGACCTTTGGATGGTCGTCCGCCCCGACACCAAGTGATTTGTCCCTTCTTGATCCAAAAATGGCACCCGCAATCATTCTTTTGGTGAACCGATGGATGCACGGTAGGTCGTGACCAAAAGTCTTCTGAGACCCTCCACCGCGGTCGCAGGTTAGGGTTGAGCGAAAGACTGATAACTTCCCCGCATCCACCGGGACACTTCAGACATGCCCATTTCTTGATATCGCCACTTTCGACAAGAGTGAGTTTACCCGCTTCCATCATTGACCGGTCTGGCAAGGTTGAAGCGCGTATCGTGAGAACATCAAAACGTAGCAGGCGCAGCAGTCGCAATAGGTGTGAGATGATGTTTTTCATTTCAGCTCACCACGTCCAAAAACGGTTGCATATCTGCCCGACCAAGTGTTGCTGGCTGGTTGCAACAGGGGCAATCTGGTTGCGACTCAACAAACGGTCTGCGCTCGTCTCTGGCGTGAAAGCGCCGCATGCGCGTAGGTACCATTCCAGCCTCTCCAGCAAGCCCGGTCACCCCGGCCAACCATTCATTGACTGCCATCGCTGCCGCTTCGGTCGTGAAGGTGACGACGGCCGGGGACGGATCACCTTCACCCAGAACGTAGGCTTCTTCTTTCAACCGCTCATATGCATCGAGGTCATCGCGCTGCATCGCTTCTTCACGCGCTTGCCGTGGATCGACGTAGCCGCCGCAAAGTAGGCAAGGATGCCCAGGCACGAGTGTCGAAACGCGGGCGAAGAGATCATATGCCGTGTCCGTCCGCCGCTGCATTGCGAGTCCGACATCGATAACGGGGATGCCATAGAACCGCGCGAAGCGATTGAGAAACAACCGTCCGGCGTGGTCATCTGTGCAGCAAAAGATCACATCGCACGCTTTTAGCGAGTCCCAGGTTTCTGGGTGTCCGGCCCAGGCATCCACACTCACCAACGTCATGCCGAGCCCGGATTCCTTCACGGTTCGCGTGTGAATAGCGGTCTTAGGCATTCTTCCATCGACATCCGAGCGCCGCGCTCCGTGAAGGCGGTTGAGATTTGTTTCGTCCACGATGTCTTTATCGAATTGGACAGCCTCCTGAACGCCAAGCCGCAGGAGCAACGGCAAGACGGCACTGCCTGTCGCGCCCCCACCAGCGATGCCACAGCGAAAGCCCGCCACCTGACTTGAGGCTTCTTTGCCGAATAGCCGGACCTGCCGATCCAGAAAATCTGCGGGTGTTCCCTGTAAACCCGAAATACGCAACCACGGTCCGGAATGCAGGATTCGATTGATGTCTTCAGCCTTGTCCTTTCGCGCCCAGATGCGTGCAGCGATATCGCCGTCTCCGGCGACGACCACACTGATCAACCCTGGCACGCCTTTCAGAAGGGCGGTGCGGGCAAGTTCGGCTTCGTTGCGGTCGTCCTGTTCAGAGAACTTAGCCTGGCCGTTTGGATGGGTGTGAACGAGGGCCGGGACGAGGCCGGTCGCCTGGGCCTCGCTCAAGAGCCGCATGAAGCCATCGGTCTGCCAAGTCACATGCCGCGCCGATGCTGATACGAGATCGTCATCGCCGATCGCATCGAAACGGTGTGACACCAGGCGCCGCCGCGGTTCGGTTGTCCATGGATCGACTTTGATATCGACGATACCAAAGAGCATATAGGCAGAGCGCTCCGACCCGGCCCCCGCCGCCAGCAGGGACCGAATTTGCGCCTCGTGCGGGCCCAAAAGGATCATGTCCAAATCACGCATCAGACTCGGGCCCCCGCCAAGGCCGTCTGCACGCGGGCAACCATGGTTTGAAGTCCATCGACCCCCGGGCGCCACGCGTTGTTATGGCGGGACCACCGCTGCCACACGCGACTACCGAAGCGATGCTCAACGGTACAGGCTTTTGGCACTCGACCGGTGCCTGCCAAAGTCAGCTTCGGCGAGACATAGAACATGTCCGGCGGGCAGTCAGGATACCCCTTGGGGAGCAGGATCAGAACGTCTGCAGCCCCGTGGTTGAACTTGCCGTCCGGCAGCGGCAGGTTCTTCAGGATGATTCCCGTGTTGGCACCCTCCGTAACCACTTCGAACGCGTAGCCGTGACCCGAAAGATAGGTCTGATCTTTTGACGGAAGGGCATCCCCTTCCGTCGTTTGATCGATCAGCGACACGAACCGCTCAACACCGGCATCGGCAAGGTTGATCACATCCCTATCAGCGATCTTCTTGTCATGCTGACCCGGGATTTCCCGCCAAAGGTTGTAGTTGGGCGGCAACTTCGCGAGCTTGCGCAGCACGAAGCCGCTGATGCAGGCACGCGGCCATTCGAGATCGGCGTCATCGATCTTGAATTTGAAGCTCCGATCCGAACGGGCGACAAGCACTTTCTCGACGCCACGACCGCGCAGATCGTAACTTTCGTCTAGTCGGATGTCTTCGAAATCGCCATTGGACAGGATCGCAATGGCCACATGCTCATCGACAGGGCGACCACCAGCCGCTTCGATCAACTGGCGTCCCAGCACCTTGGGATCGTCGAAGACATGTTTTTTGAAGTTAAGGTCCTCATCGGCGATGAGAACAGGGAAGCGAGGATCATTTCCTTGCGGTTTCATATTGTTAGTCCTTGTTCAGTTAGAGGTCACAGACACCATGTCTGCGCCTTCACAAGGACAATCGCGGCGTCAGCAAGAATCCGGTAAGCCTGATCCGATTTTTTTTCTGAGCGTGCCCGATGGTGGCGGATTGCAGATGAAAAAGTAGGGACAACGCGCACATCGGTCGCTGCGGCTAGGTGGAAAGCGTCCCTCTATGATCGAAATCGCGGCGTCCGCGATCTTCTTTTTTCGGGTTTTGATTTTGCCCTCGGACATACTCAGACGATCCCGATCACCGCCTGTCAGGTACACGAATTCCGCTTCCCCGCGTCCGTCGGCTGCAATCTGAAACGCCGCAGCATCGAGAGCGTCTAGCGCCGTGCTTGTCTTGCGACCTGTGCGGATACGCCGGTACACCGTCGAGTGACCGGTCTCGATTTGTTCATGCGCAGTCACCACGACTTCAGCGTCCTCGAAGCGAAGCGAGAGAGATTTTGGTACCCGTCGGCGCTCGCCCTGACGGAGTTGGATAAAGAACTGCAGCAGTTCATCGGAAATCTGGCGATACTCGTTGGCATAGCCGTGTTCAGTGGGCCCGTGCGCGGCCCAGGCCACATCTATGATCGTCCGCATCTCGGTTTCATCGGGCGCGTATTCTGGGCGAGCTGTCAACTCATCGACAACAGCCTGTACGGCATTGTGCATGCGCATGGGCGCGGACTCCATGCGCCGCCCGCCGACCTGCAGCACGTGGGCGAAGAAAAATCGCCGCGGACATTTGTCGAATGTCGCCAGTTGAGACGGCGACATACGGGCAATGCCATCGACCTCCAATGTGAAGCGCTCTGCCTCGCCGCCGACATCTCTCAACGCGGAAATCGGGTCCTGATTGGACAGTTGGCCCGAAATATCGTCGACAAAGCTGGATCGGCTCTGCCGATGACCATTGGACTTTTTGTTGGGCGCATAGAGGAACAAACCGTCTTCCGCCCGGGATAGGGCTACGAAGAACAAACAACGCTGTTCCTCATCATGGCCAGCATCTATCGCGTCGCATCCCCGAAACACTGGGCCCTCGATCATGCCGTCGGGTGGAGGAAGACCACGGCTCTGTTTGGCCGAGCGTGGGATCGAGCCGCTTGTCAAAGACGGGAGGTGAAGCACCTTGAACTCAAGCCCCTTGCTTCCGTGGATCGTCATCAAACGAACAGCATCTATGCTCTGGGCGGCGGCAGGCAGATCGCGCAGATCCCGTTCGTCCGACAGGATCACCAGCCGTCGAATGTGTTCTAGGAGATCGCGGATAGGGTAACCTGATTTCTCGGGAAGGGTTGAGCGCAGGAAGTTCTGAAATTGCCAGAGTGCGAGCGCAGGATTGGCGTTGCCCTCGCGGGCCTGCGTTGCGATGTCGGCCGCAACGCGGGTACGCTCCAGATAGATATTCGTGATCACCTGCCACGCGGTTGCCGTAGGCTCGATTCCCTCAAACGCATCGATAAGAGCGTTCGCTGAGGCCCGACCGCGCTCGCTCATCCCTGGTGCCATTGCCAATATAGTGCGCCAATCGAGCGGCAGAGGCTTCTTGCTGGCCCGAACTGTTTCGATGGCGACGGCGACGTCTTCGATCGACATCTGAAATGGCGACATCGAAGCAATGCACGTCAGCCCCATAGCCCTTGGATCGATCACGAGCGATAGGAGGGACAATGCCTCCTTGATCTCCGGCCGGTCGAACAAAGGACCGAGGAACAGCACCGGGATTCCACGCGCCTCGAGGCCCGCGGCTATTTCTGCTAAACGCGCATTTCCCTTGCAGATCACGGCCTGGTCGCGAAACGCGGTCGTATCATCGCAGGCAGCCATTATGCGTGCTGCGATTTCGTCAATCTCGTGATCTTTGGAGTCAACAGAAACGAAAGAGGGCGATACACCGCTTTTGCCCTTGAAGGCATTTGCCTGAAAACCCGTAGCCGCCATGCGCGTCGCCGCGAAAGCGCTGAACGTGTCGCAGATTTCCTGAGACGATCGGTAGTTCATACTGAGTTGCATCGACGTCCCACCCGGGAAGTCTTCGGCCTCGAACCGGTCGATATTGTAGGAGGACGCGCCCCGAAAACGGTAGATCGACTGCTTGGCATCTCCCACGACCCAGAGGTTCTTGCCGTCCGGTTTGAGAGCGCGCAGAAGCCGAACGCTTGCGCGGTTCACGTCCTGATACTCGTCTACAAGGACGTGTTCATATCGCCCTCGCAACTCCTTTCGCACGGCCTCGTCGGATTCGACCAAGGCCGTTGGGCGGGCAACAAGATCGCCGAAATCGACCGCACCGCGCTCGGCTTTCAATTGTTCATAGAGGTCGTAAACGGAGGCGATCTCGAGGCACTTCTCCGCAGCTATCTCTTCTTCTTCCGTCTCCGCCGCATCAGCCATCTGCTGCGCCAGCTCGCGGTAGCGATGTTGATCGACAACTTCGTCTTTCGCCCGCGAGATTGCCGAAAGGATGGACCGCAAATTGTCGGTTGGGTCCCAAAGATCGTTGAAATGCTTTAGCCTCAGGCGCGGGAATTCGTCCTCAAGAAGCGCTATAGCTTCCGTGGCATCGATCAAGCGCGGGTCTGGAGGCAATCTTGCCCGATCATGGAACCGGCGCAGAAGGTCGAGCCCAAAAGAGTGAAATGTTCCGATCCACGCAGACCCTGCAGCCTCCGGCCAGGCCAGCATGGCACGATCCGTCATTTCACCGGCAGCCTTGTTGGAGAAGGTGAGCAACAAGATGCTCTCCGGATCGACGCTGCGGTCCTTCAATACCGACAGCCGGCCGACGAGCGTCTGAGTTTTTCCGGTGCCAGGCCCAGCTTTCAGGAGCAAGGCCTTGCCCTCATGTTCAGCCGCGTGTCTCTGTTCTTCGTTCAAGGGTTTGGGCGGCGACGCCGCATCATCATCCGGCTCACTCTGCGGAAGTAAGAGCGCATCAAAAAGCTGAACGGCCACCATCGGATAGGGGGCACCCAGCTTCTTGGTGATGTCACTTGCGCTCAAACCTTCGTCGATATGCCACGACCAGGCCATGGTGCGTGGAAACAGGAACTCGCGTGCAAAGAGGTCCATTTGGACCTCCTCGCGTGCGCGATTGCTGTAGTCGACTACTCGATCGGCACCGACGGATGACGGGTCTGCAGACCGCGCCGGATCGACCTCAATGATTGGCGGTATTTCTACTTCACCACCAAATTCGTGGTGCCCGATTTCGTGCGCGACCAGGAATGCGTCCAGAAATACATCACCCGTGTCTTCATGCAGGATGGTGGCAGATGCCCGTTGCAGAAGAGCTTTGCCGCCTTTGAGCTGCGGATGACCCGCTGGAAGTCTCCTCACCTCAAGATCGCGAGCTCCGGCTTCAGCCAAAACCAATTCGTAAGGCTGTGTGGGATCGCTGCCCTCGTTCACACGGTGATTATGAAGATCGGTCGCGCGTACGCGTATCGCTTCAATCCGATCCATCGCCAGCTAGCAGCGACTGCAACACGCGCTGCTCCTCCTCGGAAAGACCGGCACGATCAACGTAATCTTGGAAGTCGATTGGCGGCACGGCACCTGGCTTTACATCTGATTTCATCGCAACGGCGTGCCCATCACCTTGCTGCATGCCGCTGATGACATCCTGCATGTGTACGCCGAGCTTATTTGCCAGAGTTTTCAACAGGCTCGTTGGCATCGAGGCGATATGGACAACTTCGGCGGTCAAGCCGGTGAAGAAAGCTCGAGGAAGACCGAGGTCACGGGCAAATTCCCTTACACCTGTTCCAAAAAGGGATTGTCGGACGTGTTGGACGCGCAGCACTTCCGCGCTTACGGCCTTGGTTTCAAGTGGAAGACTTGCCTCAGCCGACGCCAAATCGCTCATCGATAGTTCGTTGAAGAGCGCAAGGAGGTCCTGGGTGAATTCCGGGAAGCGCTGGAGGTATGCCTTGAGAATTGCAGGCGACATCTCTTCTTCCACGGTGAAGTCGTTGAGGACGTCTTCTCTATTGGCCATCACCAACCTCCAGTTCCAGCGCTTGCCGGATTTTTGTAAAAGCACGATCCCGTCGGTTGCGCACAGTCTTTTCAACGCAGCCCAAAAGCTCCGTCATCGAGGGTTCGCCATCTTTGTTCGTCTCAATAGGAATGTCTGCGAGCATCAAATCAACTACCTCTCGTTCGTCTGTCGGTAGAGCGTTAATCGCGTCACGCAGATGAATCCGGTAATCGAGATCCTCTTCAGCCGTGAGGCCGACTTTCTTGTATCGCTCCAAAGCGGCTTCGACGACAGCGCGCACCTCGCCGGTGACTTCGTCCTCCATGTCCTCATTAGCGTTTTCCCGCCGGCTTACTTTGCGGAGCTTCGTGATGTGCGCCGCGCGAACAGCCTTGTCGAAGACAACTTCGTAGATATCGAGTTGTTCATCATAGTCCTGCCGGTCAGTGAACATCAACTCCGTGACATGATCGACGGTTGCGTCACGAATTTCAGAAAGACGCGCATCTTCGTGGATTTCCTTGCCAACCTGGCGGTTTGCCCGCGGACACGCGGCTTCAACCCGATCGCGCAGAATGTCGTAGAGCTGAATGAACCGACCGTCTGAATTGTCAGACTTTGTCTGGCGCAGATAGTAGACGAGTACTTCCGACGGGATATAGTCACTATGTCGCCGATCCCGAATGGACGCGCGGTCAAGCAAATCCTCAAAGGACCAATCAAGGCTCTTCTCGATGTACTGTTTTGTTGGCGATCGTCGCGTATAGAGTTCGCCGTTTGTTTTGCGTTTCCGCAGTGGTTCAATACTCATTCAAATACACGATAAATCCTTGCTCAGTGCTTTACTATCAGGGGGCGAACCACAGCGGCAAGTGCTCAACTATATTGAGCGCCCATTTGATATGATCCTAAGTAAAATTCATCTCTTCAAAATTTCGGCGAGAACATCACCTGGGTTGGGCTCTGAATGGCATGCCCAATGATGTTGGCTTGAACGCCTTCATCAAGCAAGCAGAATGCACTGCTTGATTGCATGACCGCTAACCGCAAGCTGCATCGCAGCGAATTTTGTTGCGAGCAATGTCCGGTTAGGGCCGTACTTACTAGTTGTGATGGGAGTATCGGCCATCGACTCTTTTTGAGGGCCAGCGGGATTTGGATAAACCAAACGCCCCTGGCCGTCAGGGTGAGGGCGCGGCCCTCCCCCTCGGGCAAACCTATTAGACAGGGCCGTGTCCTCGGCTGCGCCTGCGGGCCGCACCCCCCCCTGTCGAATAGCATTGCCTCGCCCCCTCCCGCGTTCGCCACGTGGCAGATCAGCAGGAACAGGCGGCTTCGCCGTCTGATCTGCAAATCAGCCCTGATTTCCCGAAGGGAAGTCAGATTAAACGAAACAGTCTGCGGGAGTACGAAAAGGGGTTGTTGGGTCAGTTTATGACGCAAAGGTCAAATTCGTCTGACGTCCAACAATTACCAAGTGGCGGACCGAGGAGGATTCGAACCCCCGACCCCTTGATTCGTAGTCAAGTACTCTATCCAGCTGAGCTATCGGTCCGCGTTGGTGAGGCGGTATTTAGACCTGAGGCCACGGGCGTGCAAGCCGATTCTTCAAAAAAACTTCAAAAAGTCATATCACCGCGTGGGAGCCTTATTTCAAAGGTGGTTCCCTCGGGTCCGGTGGTTTTCAGAAACAACTCCCCGCCATGGCCACGCACCAACTCTTGCGAGATAGCCAATCCCAAACCCGAGCCGCCTTTACGCACGCCCCCCTGAAAGGGTGTAAACAGATTCTCTTGGGCTTTTGGCGGAAGACCCGGGCCCGTATCGCTGATTTCGATACACCAATCCTTTTCCTGCTCGGAGGCGTTTACAGAAATGCGACCCGGTTTTCCAGAAGTAGACAGCGCCTGTCGTGCATTGCGTACGAGGTTCATAATGACCCTGAAAATCTGCTCGGGGTCAGCACGGACAACAAGATCTTCGGGCACTTCATTTACGATCTCAACACAGGCATTCGCCAGCGCGAGCCTCTCGCTGGTGGCAACATCCTCGGCAATCTCTCGCAGGCGCAACATGGTCAGTGTCGGAGCGGGCTCCTCCGCGCGACCAAAGGCCAGTGTGCTTTCGCATAATGAGACGGCGCGGGTGATCGAATTGACAAGTTTTGGCGCCATACGAGCCACCAGCGGGTCATTACTCGCCTCAATCCGGTCGGTAAACAGCTGGGCCGAAGTCAGAATGTTGCGCAAATCATGACTAACCTTAGCCACCGCACCTCCCAATTGCGCCAGGCGTTCGCGTTGCTTCAAGGCTTGTGTCAGATCGGTTTGAAGCATCTGCAAGGCCTCTTCGGCTTCGCGCAGTTCCGTCACCTTGGAATTGGGTGAGATAATTCCGCGCGCGTCCTCGGGTGCGCTGGCGTAGCGTTGCATATAGCCGACCACACTTTTGATCGGGCGTACCAGAACCACGCGCACGGCAAGAAACAGGAATGAGGCGGTAATGATAGAAATCACAAAGGACAGGCCCAAAATGCGAAGCCCGTAATCCGTCATCGCCATTCGCAACGGGTCGCTATCCATTGTTACTTCTATCAGCAGACCAGCATCCTTGACTGGCGCACCTAGAACGCGAATGACCTCGTTTTCGGGTGTAAACAGCCGCAGAGTCGCGTCGCGGATCAGCACCCAGGCGCTGGCATCGCGCAGATCGAAGGTTTTGGAGATCCGATCCGGGATGGGTGAAGACAGCATGAGTTGGCGCACTTCGTCGCGGCGCAGCACGACGTTGTAAACACCCGCATTGACCAGCAGTTCTGCCTCAAGCTCGTCGGCCAGCATATCATCAGCCAGCAACGCCAACGAAGCGATCTGGGCACGCTCGAGCCGGTTCAGTAGGAAATCTTCACGAAAGCGCGCGATCGATGGCACAAAGATCAGAACTTCGGCCAACATCACGAAGACCGTCGTCAGGATCAGAAATCGGCCCGACAGCGAGTTCACTTTGCGCTCCTCCTTAGGTCAGGGAATCCAGCGCTGGACGAATCTGACCACTTTCTTAACCGTTTGATTCTCAAACAGCCTTGGCGTGAAATAGGCACCCGCCACCCGTTTGTTAAGCTCTCCGATCGTCGGATAGGGCGAGACCATGGCAGCGATCTGCCCCATCTTTAGGTTATTTGCGAGCGCCAGCGACCACAAGTTGATCAGTTCACCGGCTTGGTGCCCTACGATTGTTGCACCGACGGGGCGACCTTTAACTACCATCACCTTGATAAAGCCTTTCGTTTTCCGATCGGAAATCGCCCGGTCATTATGGTGATAATCGAAACGGGCAATTTCCACCGCGTCTCCGTGTTGGGCACGCGCTTGCGCTTCGCTGAGACCGACCTGTGCCAGTTCCGGGTCGGTATATGTCGCCCAGGGGATATGTGCTGTCTTCGCCTTTGACGGTAACCCGAACAGGGCTGAGCGAATGATAACCCCCGCCTGATAGCCTGCCACATGGGTAAATTGCAGACCACCTGCGACATCTCCGATAGCATAGACCTTGCGGTTGGTAGTTCGCAGTGAGTCGTCGACCTTGATACCGGTGCGAGTACGCTCAATCCCGGCAGCTTCAAGATTTAGGCGATCAACGTTGGCCTTGCGCCCAACGGCAAGCAACAAATGTGAACCAGCGTGAATCTCTCCATTCTCGGTCACGACCTCTATGACGCCCGCATTGTCTCTGATCTGAGCCACCATGGCGTTTTCATGAATCGCGACGCCTTCCGCCTTCAGGGTGTCCAGCACGATGGTTGCGGCTTCGGGGTCGTCCTTGCCGAGCGCCTTCAGGCCTTCGATCACCGTAACCTTACAGCCCAGACGGATATGCGCCTGCGCCATCTCCATGCCGATCGGGCCGCCACCGATGATCAGCAGATGCTCGGGCTTGTCGCGCAGGTCGAAGATGGTCTCATTGGTAAAATAGGTTACCTGATCCAGACCCGGCAATGGTGGCACCAGCGGCGAAGACCCGGTGGCCACAACAACGCGGCGGGCTGTGATCAGGTGACCGCCAGCCTGAACCTGAGTTGGTGAGACAAAGCCACCGTATTCCCGGATTACTTTGACACCAAAACTCTCGAAACGCTCCTGACTGTCCATCGGTTCGATCTGAGCGATCACGTCATGCACATGATCCTTTGCAGCGGCATAGTCGACCTGCGGCACCACGTCCGCGACCCCAAAGGCCGAAGCGTGTGCTTGCCCATGTGCCGCCTTACCGCTGGCAATCAGGGCCTTGGAGGGAACGCAGCCAAAGTTCAGGCAGTCGCCGCCCATCTTGTGCCCCTCCAGCAGGACGACATCCGCCCCCATCTTGCTGGCCCCGGCCGCCACAGACAATCCGCCCGACCCGGCGCCGATCACCAGGATATCGGTCTTTAACTCTTGCATGAATCAAGTGTCCTTTCGGCCACGGAGGGATTTGATAACAATCGGCAGCGCCGCCAGAACACACAAGCCGATGATGGGCCCAATGACAAACGGCTCCCACAGCAACGAAACATCCGGCGTCTCACCCCGGTCAAATACACCCCCGAGCCCGACGCCAATCCAAGTATAGACGATGCCGCCTGGGATAATGCCCAGCGCAGTCGTGATCAGGAAGTTCCGAAATTTCACGCCAACCAATGCAGGCACCAGATTGGCCACGAAGAACGGCACCACAGGCACCAGGCGCAACAGGAAGAGAACCGAGATCTCATTCTCACGCAGGCCGTCTTTCAGTTTCTTGACCGTCCCTTCCGAGGATTCCAGCCGCGCCGTGAGTGACTCGCCCAACCCCCAGCGTGCTGCAAGGAAGATGGCTGAGGCCCCGATCGTAGCTGCAACAACATTGAACACGGTCCCGGCAAAGAGACCAAACAGGAAGCCCCCGGTCATCGATGCCACCGCAGCTCCGGGCAATGAGAAGGCCACGATCACGATGTAAATGCCAATAAAGGCAGCAACCATCGCCAAATAGTTGGCATCCCGCCACGCCAAAAGCGCCTCGCGGTTGTCGCGCAAGGTCTCAAACGTCAGGTAGTCGCCCAAGGTAAAGAAACCCACCGCAGCGACGGCGAGAATCACTAGCAAAGGGATATGACGCGCAGGTCCGCTGCGCGGGGTCTGAGCTGTATCACTCATTACAGTGTCCGGTTTGGTGCGTTTCATTCTGGCACCAACATGCGATGCCTTGGGCCCGCACAACAGGGACCTCACGCGGCGTTGATGTTTATGGCCCGGAATGTGACGAATTTGGGCTATAATACCTGCGAGTTGAAACCTTTTGCTGGTGCCGGTTACAGAATTGTTGCAAAAGGCGGCGAAACCCCCACCTAGGGGTTTGACTTAACTCCCGTGACCCAGTAGAGGACGGGCTTCGAACACTAGGGCCAGGCGAATCCGCGCCGCACCCGACCGCTATAGATTGGAGACGGAGCGATGAAACGCACCTATCAGCCTTCGAACCTGGTTCGCAAACGCCGCCACGGTTTCCGCGCGCGCATGGCTACCAAAGCCGGCCGCAAAATCCTGAACGCGCGCCGCGCACGTGGCCGCAAATCGCTGAGCGCGTAAACCGCTCACTGATCAGGTTATGAACATGACGCCGCCGGAGGCCCCTGAGGATGGTACAAACCAGCCGAGGGTCAAGCCCCCGGCGGCGTCCGTTTGCGCGCATGAGACTTTGACTGTTCTGCAGAACCGCTCGGATTTTCTTAAAGCAGCACGGGCGAAACGGCAGGGCACCGCCTCGATGTTGGTGCAAGCGCGAAAACGCGGCACAGATGAAGTGACGGGTATTCGCGTCGGATTTACCTGTTCCAAGAAAGTCGGCAACGCCGTGGCCCGCAACCGCGCCAAGCGCCGATTGCGCGAAGCTGCGCGTGCAGTTCTTCCCGTTCAGGGAAGCGAAGGGTGGGATTACGTCCTAATCGGCCGTGCCGAGGTCACTGCCGCCCGGCCCTTTGAGGCACTGAAAGATGATCTGCGCTTTGCCCTGCGCAAAGTGCATAGCGGCAAATGACCCTGTTTGCCCATATCCTCGCCCTACCGATCCGGGCCTATCGGCTGATCTTCAGCCCATGGGTTGGTTTCAATTGCCGGTACCAACCAACCTGTTCGGCCTACGCGCTGGAGGCGCTGGAAAAACATGGTCCCATCAAGGGCACATGGCTGGCTGCGCGGCGCATTGGACGCTGCCATCCATGGGGCAGCGATGGATATGATCCGGTTCCCGACGACGAATAACGCTCACCCTTGCCCGGTTCACTCAACTGCGATAGGCCCGCCCCATGTTCGACGAAGCTGACGATATCCATCCGCTCTTTGCCGGGGCGCCCTCGACCACCGAGTTTAAGAAACTGCGCAAACGCATTGTGCGTCAGACGCGTGAGGCCATTGATCAATACGGGATGGTGGACCGCACCAAAGATGGAAAAACGCCCCGGTGGTTGGTTTGTCTGTCGGGCGGCAAGGACAGCTATACCCTTCTGGCCGTGCTCCACGAACTAAAATGGCGCGGGCTGCTGCCTGTCGATTTACTGGCCTGCAATTTGGATCAGGGTCAGCCGGGTTTCCCGGCCACTGTTCTTCCCGAGTTCCTCGAACGCATGGGAGTGCCGCATCGGATCGAATATCAGGATACTTATTCGATTGTGGTGGATAAGGTCCCCCAGGGCCGCACCTATTGCGCACTGTGCTCGCGTTTACGGCGGGGCAACCTCTATCGCATCGCGCGCGAAGAAGGGTGTTCAGCAGTCGTGCTGGGCCATCACCGTGACGATATTCTTGAGACCTTTTTCATGAACCTGTTCCACGGGGGCCGTCTTGCGACCATGCCGCCCAAACTGGTCAATGAAGAGGGGGATCTGTTTGTCTATCGACCCCTCGCCCATGTGGCCGAGGCGGATTGCGAGAAATTTGCAAAGGCGATGAACTATCCCATCATCCCATGTGATTTGTGCGGCAGCCAGGACGGGCTGCAACGTCAACAGGTCAAACAGATTTTGGACCAGTGGGAAAAAAATGCGCCAGGGCGACGTCAGGTGATGTTCCGGGCGCTGACAAATGCCAGACCGTCGCATCTGCTTGACCCGAAACTTTTTGATTTTATCAACCTTTCGACCGGACAGATTCAAAACGACGAAAATTCGGCGGAAATTCCCAAGTTGCGTTAACGAGTGACTCAGATAGATTTCCTACGGTTGGCCTGCGCGATCCTTGCCCAAGCCAAAGGCCGTAAAACCGATGCGGAAATTTCTCTTTGTTGATAAATATCTCGATCTGTTGCGAGTTATCCTGACCGGACCACAGGTCCTGGCCTTTTTGCCAGCCATCTGTCTGGCAGCGTTCTGGTTGGGTGGTGAACGTGCCCTTTTCATGGCGGCGCTTGGCCTGCCGCTTATGTTTGCCGCAACCGGAATATGGGGCAGCCGATCCTACACCGCCCATAGCGCGGGAATGCGCCCCAGCGGCCTGGTGACTCATGATGTTTTTCAATCCGAACTGCAGATTTTGAATGAGACAGCGCGTAGCAAAGGCGAGAATGCCGCCTGCATCGCTATAGCTCTGGACGATTTTGCCGACCTTCTGGATCTGCACGGGCAGGCCGCAGCCGATCATGCAAAACAGCAATTCCGCGATCGCGTTCTTTCGATCATTCGCAATCATGACATCTTTTGCCAGATTGACCAAAATCGGTTTTTGATTGGTCTTAATCCCTCACCGCATCTGGATCTCGAAGCCTGCATTCAAATGTCAGGCCGCCTGCAAAGCGCCGTCGAAGAACCGCTCTTTTTAAACGGAGTTGGCGTGTATCAGTCCTGCTCGATCGGGTTTTGTCTGCAGTCGGATCTGCGCCAGGCTGAAGCTGATGAATGGATAGGGGCCGCCACGGCTGCCCTTGCCGAGGCCCAGAGAAGCGGGCCTTCGACAATCCGCGCCTATTCAACGGCAACCCGCCGGCGATCTCTGGTTCGAGCCAACTTGCGCAAAGAGTTCGAGGCTGCATTGGACAATGGGGAAATCCGGCCCTGGTTCCAGCCTCAAGTGTCCACTGACACCGGCAATATTACCGGGTTCGAAGCGCTTGCACGGTGGGAGCATCCTGGCAAAGGTGTGCTTGGCCCTCAGGTATTCTTGCCCTTCGCAGAACAAGCCGAACTGATGGAGCGGTTGGGTCAGGTCATGCGCCACCACGCCTTCGAGGCCCTGCGCACTTGGGATAGCGCCGATGCGATCATTCCTCGGATAGGTATCAATTTCTCGTCTGATGAACTTCGCAATCCCAACCTAATTGATCGATTGAAGTGGGAACTGGATCAGTTTGAACTGACACCAGACAGATTGGCGGTCGAGATTCTGGAAACCGTGTTCTCGCGCCGACCCGATGACGTGATAACGAGAAACGTGTCAGGCATGGCGACTCTTGGGTGTTGTATCGATCTGGATGATTTTGGAACTGGTCATGCCTCGATCGCGTCAATCAAACGATTTAACGTTTCGCGTATCAAGATCGACCGGACCTTTGTGGCAAAATCCGACCAGGATCCCAGTCAGCAGCAGCTTGTCAGCGCGATTCTGACGATGGCTGAAAGGTTGAATCTTGAGACTCTTGCGGAAGGTGTCGAAACCCCGGGTGAGCACGCATTGATGGCACAGTTGGGCAGCAATCACGTGCAGGGGTTCGGAATTGCCAAACCGATGCCGTTCGAACAGACGCTGCAATGGATCACTGCCCATCGTAATCAGCTTAAAAGCGCGCCCAGGATCGGCGGCAATATGGGATGAAATCGGTCATTTCATTGCGCCAAATCCGTTACTGCGGCGATTTATGAGGCGATTCCGCTTGACCTTTGGGGCTGCACTCTGTTGAACCCACCGGGTGTGTTTCACTGCTCAAGGTGGCTGTCCCCGATGGACGATCAGAATAAGAACCTCATCCTTGCAACCGCGCTCAGCTTTTTGGTGATCCTTGTCTGGTTCGTCCTGTTTCCACCGCCCGAACCATCGGTGACACAGGAAGAGGCTGAAATTGCCGCCCTTGAAGGGGACGAGGTGCAGACACCCAGTGCCACCAGCACTGTTGGTGAAGCAACCGCAACCACCGAAGAGACTCTGCCAGAGGAACAAGCCCCTCGGGTGCAAATCGACACGCCCCGCCTGGAGGGCAGCCTGTCCCTGTCGGGCGGGCGGATCGATGAGCTGTTCTTGAAAGACTACAAGGTTTCGATCGAAGAAGGAGCGCCCATTGTCGAATTGCTGTCTCCGGTCGGGTCGGAATCAGCATATTACGCCATTTATGGTTGGGCGCCAGGCGCAGGCTTGGCAGGTGCGGACGTTCCCGGCCCCAATACACTATGGACATTGGAGCAGGGAGAGAAACTGGGTGTAGACAGCCCCATCACGCTTGCCTGGGACAACGGCAATGGCCTGACCTTCCGCCGGATCATCTCGGTCGATCAGGACTACATGTTCACCGTGACCCAATCGGTCGAAAACGCGACCCAGTCCGAGGTGGGCATGGCCCCTTATGGCATTCTCGCCCGGCACGGTATTGGCGAAGATGGTGATCTTCCGGGCCTAAAGAATTTCTTCATCTTGCATGAGGGCGTGATTGGCATGTCGGATGGCACACTGTCCGAGGTCGATTATGGCGATGTCCGCGATTTCGATATCGACCCGAATGAAAGGGCCCAGGCCGAGGTCTATCAGGTCAAGGAAGATGGATGGATCGGATTTACCGACCATTACTGGATGACTACACTGATCCCCGAACCCGGTTCAGCTTTCAAAGCAGCCGCCAAATACGACTCGCGCCGCAAAATTTATCAGACCGAGACGGTCCTGCCGACACTCACTGTCGACCCAGGTGAAACCGCCGAGGTCACGACCCGCCTGTTCGCCGGTGCCAAGGAATGGGAAGCCATTCGTGAATATCAGGCTGAAGGCGTACAGAAATTCATCGACAGCATCGACTGGGGCTGGTTCTTCTTTCTGACCAAGCCGATCTTCTGGCTGCTGCACAATATCAATGCTCTGATCGGCAATATGGGCTGGTCCATCATCGGCCTGACCCTGATCATCAAGGCAATCCTCTTCCCGCTGGCCTTCAAATCCTACGTCTCGATGGCGAAAATGAAGGAACTGCAGCCGCAGATGGAGGCGTTGAAAGAAGCCGCAGGCGACGACCGCCAGAAGATGCAGCAAGGCATGATGGAACTTTACAAGAAGGAAAAGGTAAACCCGGCCGCTGGCTGTTTACCAATCCTGATGCAGATTCCGATCTTCTTCTCGCTATACAAGGTGATCTTCGTCACCATCGAACTGCGCCAAGCCCCCTGGTTTGGCCCGTTCCAGGACCTCAGCGCGCCGGATCCGACCTCGATCATGAACCTGTTCGGCCTGCTGCCCTGGGCTGGCCCACAACCGGAAACGTTCATGGCGCTGATCTTCATCGGCATCCTGCCGCTGTTGCTGGGTATCTCGATGTGGCTGCAGCAAAAGCTGAACCCGGCACCAACCGATGCGACACAGGCGATGATCTTTGCCTGGATGCCTTGGGTGTTCATGTTCATGCTGGGCAGCTTTGCCAGCGGGCTGGTGGTGTACTGGATCGCGAACAACACGATCACATTCACCCAGCAATATCTGATCATGCGCAGTCAAGGCTACAAACCTGACGTATTCGGAAACATCAAGTCTGGCTTCAAGCGCACCCCAAAGACGGATGACAAATGAGCGGAACAGTAACCGCTTTGTGGCGGCACCCGATAAAAAGTCACGGGCGCGAAAGCCTTGATCACATCACCATGACCCCCGGGCAGACCATGCCCGGGGATCGTATTTGGGCGGTTGCGCATGAGGCGTCCAAAGCGGATGGGTCGGAATGGGTACCCTGCAACAATTTCAGCCGCGGCGCGAAGGCGCCTCAGTTGATGGCAATCTCAGCGCATCTACAGGGTGACACGGTCACGCTGCGCCATCCCAACCGCCCCGATCTGAGTTTTGAGCCCGACACGCAACAAGACAAATTTCTGGACTGGGTGAGGCCACTGATGCCGACAGACCGGGCCGCCTCGGCCCGCATCATCCGCGTTCCCGGTCGCGGGATGACCGATAGCGATTTCCCATCAATCAGCCTGTGCAATATGGCCTCGCACCGTGCGGTCGAGCAGAAATTGGGCCGTGATCTTTCGATTGCACGTTGGCGTGGCAACATCTGGTTCGATGGCCTGCCACTGTGGGAGGAATTCGACTGGCTGGGCCGCGATATACGAATTGGCGAGGTGATCTTTCACGTCCGTGAACGCATAACGCGTTGCTTGGCCACGACGGCCAACCCCGAGACGGGCGAACGCGATGCCGATACGTTGGGCGCGCTCGGCAATTGGGATCATCAGGATTTCGGGGTCTACGCTGAAGTTCTGCAAGGCGGCAGCATCCGCACCGGCGACGAGGTACAGGTACTGTGACCGCTCTTCGTTTTCCATTGGCCGAATCCCCTGACGCATTCGCAACAGAAACCGGGCGCAAACTGTTTGCCGGACCATCCGAGTTCGTCAAAGGCGTGGTCGCCATGGACGGCCTGCCCGCACCTGACCGGCTAGAAGTCTGCTTCGCAGGGCGCTCAAACGTGGGCAAGTCCAGCTTAATCAACGCGCTGACTGGGACCAAAGGGCTGGCGCGTGCATCAAACACGCCGGGCCGCACACAAGAGATCAACTTTTTCACTCAAGGACCTGAGCTCTATTTGGTTGACCTGCCGGGATATGGTTACGCCAATGCGCCGGTCAAGGTCGTCGAAAAGTGGCAGCGGTTGCTGAAAAAATATCTCAGCGGCCGTCAAACCCTGCGCCGTGCCTTTGTGCTGATCGACTCGCGCCACGGGGTAAAGCCGGTCGACGCAGAGATTATGAAGCTGCTGGACACCAGCGCTGTCACGTTTCAATGCGTTCTGACCAAAGCCGACAAGGTAAAAGCCAACGACCGCGAGAAGGTGCTGCAGCAGGTACGCAGTGCGCTTGCCAAACACCCCGCAGCCTTCCCCGAGATCGTGTTAACATCATCCGAGAAAGGCGACGGAATTCCCACCCTGCGCTCGATCATCGCGCATCTGGAATAGCTTAGCTCTTGGCAGCACCGTTCAATGACCCTAACACGGGTGCCCAGAGGGACCTCAGCCATGAAGACAAGAGATATGAATCGGGATTGGATCGCCACCGCAGCCACCTTGAACAGCGCCCTGCCCTACCTGCAGCGCTATGACGGGGCCATCGTTGTTATCAAGCTGGGTGGACACGCCATGGGCAGCGACGAGACGATGGAAAGCTTTGCACGCGACGTTGTTCTGATGCGGCAAGTCGGTGTAAACCCCGTCATCGTGCATGGCGGCGGCCCTATGATCAACGCCATGCTGGGCAAGCTGGACATCCAGTCCGAATTTGTCGGCGGCAAGCGTGTGACCGACAAAGCCACTGTTGAGGTGGTCGAGATGGTTCTGTCCGGCCTTGTAAACAAGCGTATCGTACAGGCGATCAACGGTCAGGGCGGCTCGGCTGTGGGTTTGTCGGGCAAGGATGCAAACCTGATGATTTGCGATCAGACCGATCCATCGCTGGGATTTGTGGGCTCACCGTCCAAGATGAACCCAAAGGTTCTGCATGACCTGTTCTCACATGACGTGATCCCCGTGATTGCCCCGCTTGGTGCGGGCCAGAATGGTGAAACGTTCAACGTCAACGGCGACACCGCGGCTGGCGCGATTGCCTCGGCACTTAAAGCAGATCGCCTTCTGCTGCTTACCGATGTTTCGGGCGTCAAGAATGCCGCCGGAGAGGTCGTGACCGAACTGAAAGCCGGTCAGATCCGTGAGATGACGCTGGAAGGCACTATCGCGGGTGGAATGATCCCCAAAACAGAAACCGCGTTGGACGCGCTTCATAGCGGTGTTCGGGCGGTGGTAATACTGGACGGGCGCGCGCCAAATGCGGTGTTGCTCGAACTGTTTACGGAACACGGTGCCGGATCCCTGATCCGCCCGGATTAACGCCATAGTGATCTTCGACATCTTGCACCGAGCATTAACATGCTCGATTGTGAATGTATGGAGAACGAGCCCCTATTTCGCCTAAGCGTGTTTTTGATCCTGTTTGTTGTGTTTGCGGCGGCAGAGACAATTGCGCCAAAACGCTTACGAACTTGTCCGCGAAAAAATCGGTGGCTAACCAATCTATCAATCACTGTTTTGAACACACTGATGCTCAGGACTATGGCGATTGGGTTGCCCTTATTGGCAGTTGGCGCTGCCATTGATGCCGCGAAAAATGGATTGGGCGTTTTTAATTGGCTCGCCTGGCCAGGGTGGGTTGAGCTTATTCTGAGTGTGCTGATTCTGGACTTTGCAATCTGGCTACAGCATCTGATTACCCACAAGGTGCCAATCCTTTGGCGGCTACATCGTGTGCATCACGCCGACCGAGACATGGACGTCACTACTGCAGTCCGCTTTCACCCTGTAGAAATCGCGTTGTCCATGATCCTGAAAATCGGGCTAATCTATCTGCTCGGCGCCAGCGCCCTGGCTGTGATCCTGTTCGAGATCCTTCTTAATGGCACAGCGTTGTTCAATCATTCAAACTTGAAGCTCCCCCTTGCCGTTGACGCTGTGGTACGTAGGGTTCTTGTGACACCCGATATGCATCGCGTACATCATTCGGTATTCCGAACAGAGCATGACAGCAATTATGGCTTTGCACTGTCTATCTGGGATCGGATGCTGGGGACTTACATCGCACAACCTCGGGACGGGCACGAACAAATGAGCGTGGGATTGGAATGGCAGGACGATCGGCCAACAAAACTGGGATGGAGCCTGGCTCTGCCCTTTCGCCGTCGATGACTTACGCCAATGTCGAACGAGCAGCCACTCAGGTTGGGCTGATAGTTATGGGTGCACAACATCCGCGCGTGTCGGGAGCCAAACAACTGGACGGCGGCACATTGATCCTGTTGGGGACGGCAGGAGCGTTCTGGCCCACTCTGGCTGCATCACCTGAGTGGAAGGATGGTCAACCCGATCCTGTAGACCGATGGTCAAAGCGAGTTATTGGCAAACTGGCGCAGGACCTGTCAGCCGCAGCGCACTATCCGTTTGGCGGCCCACCTTACGCACCATTCATTGACTGGGCACTAAACTCCGGGCGCACGTTCAGCAGCCCAGTAGGGGCACTGGTGCACGATACTGTGGGAATGATGATTTCATTCCGTGGCGCTTTGCATTTCACTGGGGAATTTACGATCCCGCACAACTTACAGGAATCTCCATGTATTGAATGCCCCGCCCCTTGCGCGACGACCTGTCCGGTAGAAGCGCTGAATACGCACAGCTTCTACGATGTGGCCGCCTGCAAAGGATATCTAGGTACTGAAGCTGGACAAGACTGCTTGAACGATGGGTGTATCGCGCGGCGCGCCTGCCCTGTCAGCGCAAGTGCCGAGCGTCAACCCGAACAGTCGGCGCATCACATGAACGCCTTTTTTCGATCATGACCCGAACTCTGATTCTGACCCGCCATGCGAAATCCAGTTGGCAAGATCCATTTGTCCAAGATCACGACCGGCCACTAAACAAACGCGGACGAAAGTCGGCTACTGAGATCGGCCGCTGGTTACAAAGCAATGGTTGGTTACCAAATGAGGTCATCAGCTCAACAGCACAACGCACGCGGGAGACATGGAACCGGTTGGGACTGAGCACATCAAAGCTGTCCTTTACCCCCGGCCTCTACCTTGCCGGGCCCGATCAAATGTTTGAGGCGCTTTCGTCGGCTTCGGCAAAGACCGTGCTCATGCTAGGCCATAATCCCGGTATTGCAGAGTTTGCACATCGATTAGTACGCCAAGCCCCGAACCATCCGCGATTCTACGATTATCCGACTGGCGCAACGACAGCCATCCACTTTAGAGCACCAGATTGGACTTCGGTTCGTT
This sequence comes from Ruegeria sp. AB11, assembly GCF_056536325.1. Classification (NCBI taxonomy): domain Bacteria; kingdom Pseudomonadati; phylum Pseudomonadota; class Alphaproteobacteria; order Rhodobacterales; family Roseobacteraceae; genus Ruegeria; species Ruegeria sp. AB11. The sequence continues at coordinate 84,183 of NZ_JBQFJO010000001.1, forward strand.
GGGGAAGTGGTGAAGTCGTTGGATTTACAATCCCACGCGAATTGCTCGAATAAAAAAGGCGGGGTAAACCCCGCCTTTCAGATCTTCCGGTCTCGGTTCAATGACCCAGAATTTGGCTTAGGAACAGTTTGGTCCGTTCGCTCTGAGGGTTGTTGAAGAACTCTTCCGGTTCGTTCTGTTCCACGATCTGGCCTGCGTCCATAAAGATCACACGGTTGGCAACCTGACGTGCAAAACCCATCTCGTGGGTCACACACAGCATGGTCATGCCTTCCTCGGCCAGTTCGATCATGGTGTCGAGCACTTCTTTGATCATCTCGGGGTCCAACGCCGATGTCGGTTCATCAAACAACATGATCCGCGGCATCATGCAGAGCGAGCGGGCAATCGCCACACGCTGCTGCTGACCACCCGAAAGCTGGCCGGGATATTTCAGCGCCTGATCCGGGATTTTCACCTTTTCCAGGAAATGCATCGCGCGCTCTTCGGCCTCTTTCTTGGGCGTCTTGCGCACCCAGATCGGGGCCAGCGTACAGTTTTCCAGAATGGTCAAATGCGGGAACAGGTTGAAGTGCTGGAACACCATGCCAACCTCGGACCGGATCTTGTCGATGTTCTTGAGGTCATTCGACAGTTCCGTCCCATCCACGACAATCGTGCCTTGCTGGTGCTCTTCCAGCGCGTTCAAGCAGCGGATCAGGGTGGACTTACCCGACCCGGACGGCCCCGCGATCACGATCCGCTCGCCTTGATTGACGGTCAGATTGATATCGCGCAGTACGTGGAAGGATCCGTACCACTTGTTCATGTTGTTGATTTCGATGGCGACCTCGTCGCTCACCTGCATCTTGGTGCGGTCGATTTCGCGGTCAATTGCAAGTTCAGACATATGTTGAACTCCTTAATGATGATCCGTGGCAAGGCGACGCTCGAGCCACTGGGAATATTGAGAGATGCCGTAGCAGACGACGAAGAACAGAAGCGCGGCAAAGCCCAGAAGCTCCCAATAGACGCCGTTCCATTCGGTCGACGCCAGGATGGGACCCCGGATCATGCCCACCAGATCGAACATTGAGATGACCGAAACCAGTGTGGTGTCCTTGAACAAGCCCACGGCCACGTTCACGATACCGGGGATCGATATCTTCAATGCCTGCGGCAGGATGATAAGCCGCATCGCCTGCGGGTAATCCAAACCAAGACTGTCTGCTGCTTCGTACTGTCCACGTGGAAGCGCTGCCAGACCACCGCGGATCACCTCGGCAATATAGGCGGCCGAGAACATGGTGATCATGATCACAACGCGCAGGAACAAGTCGACCGTGCTGTCAGGCGGGAAGAAATACGACAGCATCACCGAAGCCACAAACAGCAGTGTGATCAGAGGCACACCGCGTATAAATTCGATGAAGATAACGCAGACCCACTTGATCAACGGCATGTTCGACTGACGGCCCAGCGCAAGTGCAATCCCCAACGGGACCGACAACGAAACGCAGGCCAAGCCCAGCATCATGTTGAGCATGAAGCCACCTAGATCGCGGCTGGGAACAGCTGAAAGCCATGCCCCTTCGGACGCGTCCTCTGGGATCAAAGCACCGCCAAGCTTCCAGACGATCAAGGCAACGATAATGGCCCCGAAGAATCCAGCGGCAAAACTGTTCTTCCCGAGCTTCTGAAAGACAGCACCCGCAGCAACGCAGCCAAGTAGGGCAACAAAAGGTACCAAGATCGTGCCACCCCATATCAGCCAGAAGGCAATAAAGGGATAGAGGGCTGTAAAGATCAGTAGTTTGCGCGGTAGGTCGAAGAACAGGACCGGTGCAACCGCCGCAAGCATCAGTACGAATGCCAGATTAGGCCGCCAATACGCATCGGTGGGGTATTTGAACCCGTAGATAAGCTGAGGCCAGCGTTCGGTCAGAACCGCGAAACACGCACCTGTTTTACCGGCGAGAATCTCTCGGCATTCCGCAAGCGAGTTCGCGTTCCACACTCCATTCAGGATCCATGGCAACGTGTTCTTCAGAAGCACATAGATCAACATCAGCGACAGGACAGTCAGGATTGTATTGGTTGCGCCAGAGAAAAGATTCTCTCGCAACCACTTCACAATACCCGTCTGGTTCGCTGGTGGTGGCGACGGAGGAATGGTGCCATCGGCCACAAAGGCGATCGGGTTTGTTGTTTGATCAGCCATGGCTCAGCGCTCCTTCAACTTGACGGATGCGTTGTAGACGTTCATCACCATTGAGATCAGCAGCGAAGCGGTCAGATAGAACAGCATCAGCAACAGAACACACTCGATCGCACGACCGGTCTGGTTCAGCGTGATGCCACCCAACGTTGCAGTGATATCCGCATAGCCCACGGCAATCGCCAGCGACGAGTTCTTGGTGATGTTTAGATACTGCGAAATCAGCGGCGGGATGATCACCCGCAGCGCTTGCGGCAGGATCACCAGATTCATGATCCGCCCCGGGCGCAAACCCAGTGCAGCTGCAGCTTCGGTTTGACCTTTCGAGATCGCCTGAATACCCGCGCGAACGTTTTCCGCGATGAAGGCACCGGTATAAATCGACAAGGCAAACCACAAAGCGATCAGCGGGCCACCGATTTTGATACCACCGCTGAAGTTAAAGCCCTTCAGCTCGGGAATGTTCCAAGTCAGACCCATCACCGCCATCAGCAGCGCAAAAGGCACCAGCCAAACGGCCAGTTTCACAAGGCCGGTTTTCGGGCGCTCACCAGTTTGTTCCTGCTTCAGCGTGGCGCGTTTTTCAATTTCGCGAGACGCAAACCAAGAACCGACCAAAAACACGATCACCACAACCCAATTCAGAATTGTGGCGCTGAACAAGCCATTGGCGAATTCCGGACGCGGGATATAGACACCACGGTTGGTGAAAGCGAACAAGTCAAACAACATGCTGGATGTTGGGTTATCGCCGCGGAAGGCTCTGGGCCCTGGCAATACTGCTGTCATGATGGTGAAGATGATGATGATCCAGATCAGGACCGGGATGTTCCGGAAGATCTCGACATAGACGGCCATCAACTTTGACACGAGCCAGTTATTCGACAGGCGCAATACGCCCGCTATCACACCAAACACCGTGGCGGTAACACAGGCCAGAACAGCGACAAGCAGCGTATTGAGAATTCCAACAATAGCGGCGCGCCCATGCGAAGACTGGCTGTCATATTCAATCAAACGCTGGTTAATGTCGTACCCCGAAGGGTCGCCCAGAAATGTGTAGGAAATGTTGAGGCCAGCGGCCCTGAGGTTCTGGATCAGGTTGTTGCCAAGATACCAGATGGAAAGCGCAATAACGACGGCCGCAATCACCTGAAATGTCAGTGAGCGATAGCGGGTGTCGTTTATGAGCATAGACAACCGAAAGTCAGCTTTCGGCGGGTCAGTCATAGTTGACATATTTAGGAATCCCCGTGCTTTTCGAGCGCTTCATTGTCGGCGGGGTTCTCCCCACTCTTGAGCAACTCGTAGCATTCTGATGAGAAAAGGGCGCAGGTTGCCCTGCGCCCTTTCCAATGGATTTTAGCGGAACGGCGGCGAATACAGCAGGCCACCTTCGGTCCACTGTGCGTTCAGGCCGCGAGCCAGACCAATCGGAGTTTCTTCACCGATGTTCTTGGCGAAGACTTCGCCATAGTTACCACCAGCTTTAATCGCCTTGGCGGCCCAGTCAGCGTCCAGACCCAGCATTTCGCCCAGAGTACCTTCGGTACCCAGCAGACGGTTCACTTCGGGGTTGTCACCTGCGCCGGCGCTCAGCTCATCGATATTGGCCGAGGTCACGCCCAGCTCTTCAGCCGAAACCAGAGCGTTCAGAGTCCAGCGGACAACGTCGCCCCACTCGTGATCGCCGTGACGGACCAGCGGGCCCAGAGGCTCTTTCGAGATGATTTCGGGCAGCAGGACGTGGTCACCAGGGTTTTCGAACGTGGCGCGAGTAGCAGCCAGGCCCGATGCGTCGGTGGTGTAAACGTCACATGCGCCAGCCAGATACTGCTGCTGTGCTTCGGCGTTGGTTTCGATCGGAACCGGCTCATAGCTGATGTTGTTCGAGCGGAAGAAGTCCGCCAGGTTCAGCTCGGTTGTGGTGCCGGTCTGGATGCACACGGTTGCGCCGTCCAGTTCCTTGGCCGAGCTTACGCCCAGCGCTTTGGGAACCATAAAGCCCTGACCGTCGTAGTAGTTCACGCCGACGAATTCGAACTTCAGGTCTACGTCGCGGCTGAATGTCCAAGTGGTGTTACGAGCCAGCATGTCGATCTCACCCGAAGCCAGCGCGGTAAAGCGAGTCTTGCCGGTGGTCGGAACAAATTCAACAGCGCTTGCATCGCCCAGTACAGCGGCTGCAACAGCACGGCACAGTGAGACGTCAAAGCCCTGCCATTCGCCATTCGCGTCGGGTGCAGCAAAGCCGACCAGACCGGTGGTCACACCGCAGTTCAGCTTGCCGCGTGCTTTGACATCGTCAACAGTCCCCGCCGCAGCTGCGCCAGCAGCCAGGCCGGCAATGGTTGCCATGCCCAAGATTACGGATTTTTTCATTTTTACCTCTTCCTGATTTTCCATCCCTTTATGGGACGGTTCGATCCGGCACTATACGCGCCAGAAAGGTTACCCAAAAGGTGTCTCCCCTTTAGTGGCCCGAGTTTGGGCGTATTCATCAACAAACGTCAAGGGCTGGATCAGGGAAAACGATTGATCAATTTGGGCAAAAAGGGGCGCAAAATCACGATTTGAGCTCAAAAAGTCTCAGATCGAGATGTCGAAGAAACGCTTGGCATGCAAAAACGCTGCTTTTTTTACTTCGGCTGCAGCGTGTGCCTCGTCATCATGACCCCACTGTTCGATCTGCCACAGCTCATCCAATCGGGAAATATACCAGATCTCATCTGGCGCTCGCCAATCCAAAGCCGCAGCAAATCCAAGAATCAATGATCCGGACAGACTGACAAGATCGTGAAACGCCGCCAACTGAAAGGCATTGAGCGCATGCACCCGGTCGCGCAACGTTTGCAGCGTTTCTGTGTCTTGCGGTTGATGCACCACGCCCACGCGCGAAATTAATCGTGCGCCCAGCGCGTCGGCAGCCCAATCCAAAGCAGGGTCCCAATCATTTGCCTGCCGGTTCTGCAAAGCCTCGGGGTGCGTCGCCCGATAGCACAACAAATCCGAATCGCCATAATCTGCCAGCATATCAGCAACCTCACCATGCTGATGCTGCACCTTGTCGATCGCCGCGTTGGCCGAACGGGTGAAAGGCATCGTGGTGGGATCGATCTCTTTTTCCTGCGCGTCCCATTCATCCGCAATGGCCTGCGCCATGGCATGCGTGGGAAGGACCAGCGCAGCTTTTGCCGGTGTCTTGACACGACGACCATCCAACTCAACCGTGTAACCGTTGTCGATCTCAACGACCGCGCCCGAGGTCCAGAAGCGTTTTGGTTTCCAGTCGCTCATATTTTTCAGTCCCAGATGTTGGCCAGTGTAACTGGCAATTCTTCGAAGCTTTCGATCACGTATTGGGCAGCGCTCAGGGCTGATCGATCATGGTATCCCCAGCTTACTCCGATCCCTGCGACCTGCGCGGCAGCAGCCATTTCCATGTCAAAACTTGTATCGCCTACCATGACCGAATGAGCGGCCCCCACGCCGGTTTCAGCCAGCGCCGTTTCGATCATCGATGGATGCGGTTTTGACGGGTGATGATCGGCCACCTGCCGAGTGATGAAATATTGCTCCAACCCATGCGCCTCTAACAGCGCATCCAGTCCGCGCTTGGATTTCCCGGTCGCAACCCCCAGCAGCACCTCGGGCATATCATGGAGTGCCTGAATTACTTCCCGAGCGCCTGGATAAAGCGGAGAGCTGGCTGCGCCCTGCTCTAACCGTTGCGCGTGATAGGCCTGTTTGTAGCCATCAACCAGCGCGTTCTGCACCAGATCTGACTGATCCGACGCAAGACGTGCCATCGCATGGGGCAGAGACAAGCCAACGATGGACAGGATTGCGTTTCGGCTCGGCACTGGCAAAGACTGCGCCTGAAAGCTGGCAGTCATCGCCGACACGATGGCGCCCTGACTGTCGACAAGCGTGCCATCCACGTCGAACAAAACCAGCCGTAAGGGCGCACTCATCGCAGCTGCTCGAACGGATCGTCGGATGCCAAATCCTCGGTCCAGCCGAGCGTATCCCAACTGTGCTTCATGTGGTCTGGCAATCGGGCTGTGATCGTGATGGGTTTTCGTGTTTCCGGATGCTCAAATGACAGACCGCGGGCGTGCAGGTGAAGTTTCTTGCTGATGATGCCGCCCAGCTGAGCCCCCCAACCATCGCCGAGGTTTTCCTGCCCCGAGCCACCGTATTTTCCATCTCCGATGATAGGGTGGCCGATCGCTGCCATATGCGCACGCAGTTGATGTGTCCGACCGGTTACCGGCTCCATTGCAACCCATGCGGCCCGGCCCGCCACACGGTAGAGCGTGGCATAGAGCGTATGCGCGCGTTTTGCGCCAGGCGTATCGTTCACTTCGCTCGGATGAACAGCGATCATCTTCTCGCCTTCGCCCTGTTTGCCATGCCCCGGAGCCTTGACCAGACCGGTCTTGATCTCACCCAGATATGGCGTCGGCACCCCTGCAACGAGCGCCCAATAAATCTTTTGGGTGTTGCGATGCCGGAACGCTGCGGTCAGCCCCTTGGCGGCTTCGCGCGTGCGGGCCATCAACAGCACCCCAGATGTGTCCTTATCCAACCGATGCACAAGGCGCGGGTTCTCATCGTACCCAAAGCGCAACGCTTCTGACAGGCTGTCCACATGGCGCGTCTGACCGCTTCCGCCCTGCACCGGCAGCCCATGTGGTTTGTTCAGCGCCAGCACGTGATCGTCCTTATAGATCACGCAAGACTGGATCATCTTTGCGTCGGCGTCCGATACACGGTGCTTTACGACTGCCGGCTTATGGTCCGCATCCGGTAGCGGGGGCACACGCACGGACTGCCCGACCTCCAATCGAGTCGCGGCTTTGACCCGCCCGCCATCAACGCGCAGCTCACCCTTGCGACACATCTTCTCGATCCGACCCTGGCTGACATGAGGAAACAGCCGGCGCAGCCACCGATCCAACCGCTGGTCGCCATCGCCCTCTGCTACGGTGATCACCTGTACGCCGCTCATGCCATTGCCCCTTTTTCCGCACGGCTAATCCGCCCGGATTGTGCTGGTTTCAGTGCCTTAGAAATCATGCGCGTCTGTCGCGCGCATCGGGTGCAGAGTCAAGCCTAGCCCGGATTGCGCTGCGTTCTCAGTTTGGCAAAGTATTCCAACCGCTTTTTCAGTTCTCGTTCAAAACCGCGCTCGACCGGCTGATAGAGAACCGGGCGTTTCATATCATCCGGGAAATAGTTCTGACCCGAGAACCCATCTTCGGCATCGTGGTCATAGGCATACCCTGCCCCATACCCCTGATCCTTCATAAGCGATGTAGGTGCGTTAAGAATATGTTTGGGCGGCGGTTCACTGCCCGATTGTTTTGCCAACCGCATCGCTGCCTTGTACCCCACATAAGCCCCGTTCGATTTTGGAGCGAGCGCCAGATACACCAACGCTTGTGCCAGTGCCAATTCGCCCTCGGGCGAGCCCAGCCGTTCGTAGGTTTCCCAGCTATGAAGACAGATTGATTGCGCCTGCGGATCGGCCAGTCCGATATCCTCGACCGCCATCCGCGTGATCCGGCGTGCCAGATAGCGCGGGTCTTCACCCCCTGTCAGCATCCGCGCGAACCAATAGAGCGCCGCGTCCGGATCCGATCCACGCACAGATTTGTGCAGGGCCGAAATAAGGTTGTAGTGCTCGTCCCCCGATTTGTCGTATTTCGCTGCCCGCCGCATCAGACGCGTCGACAGCGCATCAGAATCCAGTGCGGTTTCCACGGTCCAGGCGGCAACCTGTTCGATCAGGTTCAACAGCGCGCGCCCGTCGCCATCCGCCATTTCCTGCAGCGCTTCGCGCGCCGCAGGGGTTAGGGGCAAGGCACGGTCCAGCTCTTTCTCGGCCCGTTGGGTCAAGCGTTCAAGATCAGCGAGGCTGAGACGTTCCAGCACCAGCACCTGAGATCGGCTGAGCACCGCTGCGTTCAATTCGAAGGACGGGTTTTCAGTGGTCGCGCCGACCAGAAGGATCGTGCCGTCTTCCATATGCGGCAGAAACCCGTCCTGTTGCGCTTTGTTGAAGCGATGGATTTCGTCAACGAACAGCAAAGTGCCCTGCCCGTTCTGGCGGCGGATCTTGGCGGCTTCGAACACCTTCTTCAGATCCGGAACACCGGTAAAGATAGCACTGATCTGTACGAAATGCAGATCAGTTTCCTGCGCGAGCAACCGGGCAATTGTCGTCTTACCTACGCCCGGAGGCCCCCAAAAGATCAGGCTCGACAGGCTTCCAGAAGCCAGCATCACTCCCAACGGAGCATCCTGGCCCAACACTTGTTCCTGCCCGATCACCTCGGATAAGGATTGCGGACGCAACCGATCTGCTAGCGGTCTGTGCGGCGAAGCCGTGGGTTCGCTCGACCCTGTATCAAACAGATCATTCACGGATCACATCCGGAACCGCAATGAGATTGTCCGCCCACCGCGTTCAATTTGAACCTGAACCCGGCGACCCGGGTCGGTCAGAACCTGAACAACATCTTCTGGCACGTCAATCTTGCCGCCGTTTATAACCTCAAGCACATCCCCTGCACGCAAGCCCGCCCGTGCGCCGTATTGTCCGGGATCGACGACAACAACACCTGTTTGAGACAGCTTCAATCCCAGACGCACAATGACCGCCGGATTGACTCCGGACACTGTAAGCCCTGGCAGCGCGGTATCTTCGCCCAAAGTCGTCTCGTTCGCGGCAGGCGTTTCGGGCGCTCGGATCAATGCAACTTCGATATCAGCACGCTCCTCACCCCTTAGCCGTGTCAGCACGGATTTGCCGCCCACCCCGGCAACCACCATGCGAAACTTCATCTCGGCTGGAGAATTCACCTCATCCCCATCCACATGCGTGACTACATCGCCTACCCGCAAGCCCGCTTCGGCCAGCGGACTAAGCGCATGAAGGTCCGACACCACAACGCCCATCGGGATGACCAATCCTAAAGACTCGGCAATATCCGCGCTCATGTGCTGACCGGCCATACCGGCCCAAGGGCTGACGAAGCTTTCATTCCCTGCCCGCGCCTGACGTAGAAATTCCGCCACCAAATTCGCCGGAATTGCAAATCCAATACCGTTTGACCCTCCCGACCGGGTCAGAATCGAAGTATTGATGCCGATCAAATCCCCATTCACATCGATCAGTGCACCGCCAGAATTACCGGGATTGATCGCCGCATCGGTTTGGATGAAATATCCACGTGCATTACCCGTCGCCGTGCCGGTCCGCGCCAATCCTGAGATTATCCCTGAAGACACAGTTTGCCCGACCCCAAACGGGTTCCCGATCGCAAGCGCCAGTTCACCTACTTCTACATGATCGGAGTCGCGCAGATGCAGAAAAGGTAGCTCGCCCGCCTCCTCCAGCCGCAGGATGGCAATGTCGCTTTCCTTATCGCCCAGCACAACCTTGGCCGAATACTCACGACGGTCCGTGGTCACCACCCGTATCTCTGTGGCTGTCCCAACCACGTGATAATTGGACACGACATAGCCGTCTTCCGACAAAACGACGCCCGATCCGAGCGAGTTCTGAATACGTTGACGGGGCTCCCCAAACCCCCGACCAAAGAAGTCCTGAAAGAACGGGTCTGAGAACAGCGAATTGGTTCGACCTTCCCGTATGATCTTGGCATAGATATTTACCACTGCCGGGGCAGCTTTCCGAACTACCGGGGCAAAACCCAGTCCAATCTCGGCCTGTGATTGGGGCACTCGCGTTTCAGCTGAGGCAGTCGCAGCCACCACCATCAGGCTTATCACTAGAATACTGCGGATCATGTGACCTCCAATCAGGAATGATCGAAGATATGCGAAGCCCGCGCCATGAATGCAAGAGCCGATGAACTGTGCGACCGCGACTAGCTTAGTCGACACACTGCAGGCATAGGCGTGGCCGATAATTCCCGTATCTGAACCTCAGAACGGAAAAACCTCCGCACGGTTGCCCGAGCGGAGGTTTATTTCAGACCAAATGGTCAGAATTTATTATTCGTCTGCAGCCTCTTCAGCAGCAACGCGGGCTTTGTCAGCCGCGCCTTTGGCGTCGACGTCACGATCAACGAATTCGATGATCGCCATCGGAGCCATGTCACCATAGCGGAAACCCGCTTTCAAGATGCGGACATAACCGCCCTGACGTTCGGCATAGCGGGGGCCAAGAACTTCGAACAGCTTTGCGACATCTTTGTCTTCTTTTAGCTGTGCTGCGGCCTGACGGCGGGCGTGCAGGTCGCCGCGCTTGCCCAGAGTGACCAGCTTTTCGATGATCGGGCGCAGTTCTTTTGCCTTCGGCAGAGTTGTTTTGATTTGCTCATGCTCGATGAGCGAGCCAGCCATGTTCGCAAACAGAGCTTTGCGGTGCTCATGAGTACGGTTCAGGCGGCGGTAACCACGTGCGTGACGCATTTTCTAGTTCCTTCTTTCGCGTTTTGCTTTGTCTGGCCGGCGATGCGTGTCACCGGCTCTCCTTGGGGCGGAAGTGCCCATTTGGTCCCCGGATAGTCCCAATTCGGGCCGGGCATTTGGGAAGACGCGCTTAGAACGCGTCTTCGAATTTCTTCGCCAGATCTTCGATGTTGTCGGGCGGCCAGTCCTCGACATCCATGCCGAGGTGCAGACCCATGCCGGACAGCACTTCCTTGATCTCGTTCAGCGACTTGCGGCCGAAGTTCGGGGTGCGCAGCATCTCGGCTTCGGTTTTCTGGATCAGATCGCCGATATAGACGATGTTGTCGTTCTTCAGGCAGTTTGCCGAACGGACAGACAATTCCAGCTCGTCCACTTTCTTCAGCAGAAGCGGGTTGAACTCCAGACCATCGTCTTCGTCCTGGCGGCCAGCCGATTCCGGCTCGTCGAAGTTGACGAAGATTGACAGCTGATCCTGCAGGATGCGTGCGGCGAAGGCCAGCGCGTCTTCCGGCGTGATCGAACCGTCGGTGTCGATCTTTAGGGTCAGCTTGTCATAGTCCAGAACCTGACCTTCGCGGGTCGGCTGAACGTCATAGGCAACCTTTTTGACCGGCGAATAGATCGCGTCGATCGGGATCAGGCCGATTGGTGCATCTTCGGGCTTGTTCTTCTCAGCCGAGACGTAGCCTTTGCCGGTGTTGACGGTCAGTTCCATGAACAGATCAGCGCCATCGTCGAGGTGGCAGATGACGTGATCGCGGTTCAGAACCTCGATGCCGGCGCTTTCGCTGATGTCACCTGCGGTGACAACGGCAGGGCCTTTGGCATTGATCGACAGGCGCTTGGGGCCTTCAACTTCCATGCGCAGGGATACGCCCTTGAGGTTCAGGATGATGTCGGTGACGTCTTCACGAACGCCCGCGACCGAGGAGAACTCGTGCAGGACGTTGTCGATCTGAACGCTGGTGATGGCCGCGCCTTGCAGCGAGCTCATCAGAACGCGACGCAGCGCGTTGCCCAGAGTCAGACCAAAGCCACGCTCCAGCGGCTCAGCAACCAGGGTTGCCTGACGCGCGGGGTCGTTGCCCGGCTTGCCGTCAAGCTGGGTCGGCTTGATCAATTCTGCCCAATTCTTATGGATCATGTAATCCCTCCATTCCTGTCCGCGCCCCATGACCAACAAGGTGCAGACGCCCGAGGTTCAAAATGACGTGCTGGGGCCGTGCAAAAACACGGGCCCCAGCCTAATTCAAAATCGCTTAGACGCGACGACGCTTCGGCGGACGGCAGCCGTTGTGAGCGATCGGTGTCACGTCGCGGATCGACGTAATGTTGAAGCCCACTGCAGCCAGCGCGCGCAGAGCCGATTCACGGCCCGAACCGGGGCCCTGAACTTCGACTTCCAGCGTCTTGACGCCATGGTCCTGCGCCTTTTTGCCTGCGTCTTCTGCAGCCATCTGAGCGGCGTAGGGGGTCGATTTCCGCGATCCTTTGAAGCCCATGGTACCGGCAGACGACCACGAAATGGCGTTGCCCTGTACGTCCGAGATCAGGATCTTGGTGTTGTTGAAGGTCGAGTTCACATGGGCAACGCCCGATGCGATGTTCTTGCGCTCTTTGCGCTTGATGCGAGTCTTATCGCGTGCCATCGGTCAGACCCTCCCTTATTTCTTCTTACCGGCAATGGCCTTTGCGGGGCCTTTGCGGGTACGAGCATTGGTGTGGGTACGCTGACCGCGAACCGGCAGGTTGCGGCGGTGACGCAGACCGCGATAGCAGCCCAGGTCCATCAGACGCTTGACGTTCATCTGAACTTCACGACGCAGGTCACCCTCAACGGTGAAGTTCGCATCGATGTGCTCGCGGATGGCCAGAACTTCGGCGTCGGACAGTTCGTTGACGCGACGGTGCGCTTCAATGCCTACGGCTTCGCAGATAGCTTTGGCCGAAGTGTTTCCGATACCAGTGATATATGTGAGGGCGATTGGTACCCGCTTTGCAGTCGGGATGTTTACGCCGGCAATACGTGCCACGTGTCACTTTCCTTTTTGTTGCGGTTCCGTAACTCCGGAACCTTTTTTCACAACACTTGACCGTGGCAGTGACGCCAGAGGGTCCAGTATTATTCGAGGTGGTCGGGGCATTTGGGACGAATCCCCCATGCGATCTTGATTCCCCTTAGGGATGGGGGTCGATATGGGCTTTTGGCGGTGCCGTCAAGCCCATATTAATATCAGCCAAGAACCGCCTCAATCGAAGCGGTAACTTCCTTGATATCCGCCAGCCCATTCACCGGGCGCAGATCGCCTTTGGCGTAGTAATAGCCAATCAGCGGAGATGTCTTCTTATAGTATTCCATCAAGCGCGTGCGCAGGCTGTCTTCGTTGTCGTCCGCACGACGGACGAAGTCATTTTCCTTGCCGCAATTGGTGCATTTGCCATCCGCAGGAATCGGCTTGGTGTTGTCGTTGTAGACCTCACCACATCCGCCGCAGGTTGATCGCGCCGTGATCCGGTCCACCAGCGCGTCATCGTCCACGCGCATCTCGATCACCGTATGCAGTGACTGGCCCAGCTTGGTCAGCAGAGCCGATAGGGCATCGGCCTGTGCCAGCGTCCGAGGGAAGCCGTCAAAGATGAAACCAGCACCTTTTTCGGTGGTCAGTTTCTCTTCGATCAGGCCGATCACGATCTCGTCGGTGACCAGCTTGCCCGCGTCCATGATCGCAGCAACCTTCTGGCCCATTTCCGTGCCCGAGGTTTTGGCCTCGCGCAGCATGTCTCCGGTGCTCAGCTGCACCATACCGCGGGTTTCAACCAGGTGACGCGCCTGCGTTCCTTTGCCTGCCCCCGGGGGGCCGAGAAGAATGATGTTCATCGACGAGCAGCTCCCTTTCTGCCGCGTTTCTTGCCTTTGCCGCGCAGTTGGGACTTTTCAATCAGCCCTTCGTATTGATGCGCCAGCAGGTGGCTCTGGACCTGTTGGATGGTGTCCATGGTCACAGAGACGATAATCAGAACCGAGGTGCCGCCGAAATAGAACGGAATGGCAAACTGGCCCCGCAGAATTTCAGGCAACAGACAGACCGCCGCCAGATAGGCCGAACCCAGAACCAGAACGCGGTTGACCACGTATTCCAGATACTCGGAAGTTTTCTTGCCTGGGCGGATGCCGGGTACAAAGCCGTTCTGCTTTTTCAGGTTGTCCGCCACATCGTCGGGTTTGAACGACACGTTGAACGTGTAGAAATAGGCGAAGAACACGATCATCGAAGCGAAAAACAGCAGGTACAGCGGCTGACCGGGACCGAAGTTCGCCAGCAGCCACGACATGACCGGGCCATTTGTGGCACCCGACGAGAAGGTCGAGATCGTTACCGGCAGCAGCAGCAGCGAGCTTGCAAAGATCGCCGGGATCACGCCCGCCGGGTTCACTTTGACTGGCAGATGGCTGGAGCCGCCTTCATAGACTTTCATACCGGCCTGACGGCGCGGGTATTGGATGTGGATCTTGCGCAGAGCCCGCTCCATGAACACCACAAAGGTGATCACGGCGATGACCATGATGATTACACCAACGATCACGGCAGGGCTGATCGCGCCGCTGCGTCCACTGGCAAAGAACTGTGCTAGAGCGGCCGGAACCTCGGCGATAATGCCGACGAAGATGATCAGAGAGATACCGTTGCCGATGCCGCGTGCAGTGATCTGCTCACCCAGCCACATCAGGAACATGGTGCCGCCGACCAGAGTGATCATGGTCGACATACGGAAGAACAGGCCCGGATCAGTGGCCAGATCACCCGATTCCAGCGAAACGGCCAGACCATAAGCCTGAACGGTGGCCAGAGCCACGGTGCCGAAACGGGTGTATTGGTTGATCTTCTTGCGGCCCTGCTCACCCTCTTTCTTGAGTTGCTCAAGCGCGGGAACCATCGATGTCAGCAGCTGTACGATGATCGAGGCCGAAATGTAGGGCATGATGCCGAGGGCAAAGATACCCATCCGCCCCAGCGCCCCGCCGGTGAACATCGAAATCATGCCGCCGATGCCCTGCCCCGCCTGCTCCATGAACTCGCGCAGGGCTGCACCGTCAATGCCAGGCACCGGAATGAAGGTGCCCAGACGATAGACGATCAGCAATGCAAGCGTGAACAGGATGCGGTTGCGCAGATCGGTGGCTTTACCAAGGGCAGCCCAGCTTGTGTTGGCTGCCATTTGTTCTGCTGCTGATACCATAAATCGGTCTCTCTTATGAAAACACCGCCCGGAACCGTTTTCCGGCTCGGGCGGCGTCTTGGAAAACTCTGTGGTCTATGTAAGCGGGTCTTGACCCGCTCACAAGCGCTTACTCTGCCGCAGCCGCTTTTGTGACCGTAAGTGAGCCGCCCGCTTTCTCAACCGCCTCAACAGCAGCTTTCGAAGCACCGGTTACTTCCAGGTTCACTTTGGCGCTGATCTCGCCTTTGGCCAGAACGCGGACACCGTCCAGCTTGCGACGAACCAGACCGGATGCTAAGAGCGCGTCCTCGGTGATCGCAGCTTTGGCGTCCAGCTTGCCGGCGTCGACGAATTTCTGGATCAGGCCCAGATTGATAACGGCGAATTCCTTGCGGTTCGGCTTGTTAAAGCCACGCTTGGGCAGGCGCTGGTACAGCGGCATCTGGCCGCCTTCGTAGCCATTGATGGCCACACCCGAACGGGATTTCTGGCCTTTGATACCACGGCCACCCATTTTACCTTTGCCGGAACCGGGACCACGGCCAACGCGGGTGCGTTTCGGTGCGGCGCCTGGGTTGTCGCGCAATTCGTGCAGTTTCATATCGCTTCTCCTTAGCCGGATGTGACCCCCGAAGCGTGATGGGCCAACCACGGCATTTCTTGGTTTTGATTCTCGTGGATGGAAATCCACCGGAGCGCTCTACAGCGTTGCACGCTCAGTTGCAAGTATTGTTCAATCACATCCCCAATACCAAAAGAGGCGCCATATTGGCGCCTCTTCAACGGTGAGTGGTTGGGGTGTTACCCGCAGTAGGCATGCTCGCGCGCGATATCCGCGATATCGCAGCGACGAATACCGATATCATCCAGTTCGCGGTTGGTCAGACGCTGAAGCTCGGTATAGGTGCGGTTGTATTCGGTCGCTCGGGCGCGGTTTTCTTTTACGCGCTCGATAAAGTTCGCAATACGGGTGCTCAGGTTGAAGCCGCCATGTGTCAGTGTAGCAGTATGTGCCATATCTTTATTCCTTTCGAATGTCGGGGCGTATTCCCCGATGTCACTTGATTTGTTCCTTCATTGGACAAGGGGGAGATAGGCGCGCTCGATACCGCTAACAACGCGCGTTTTGGTCTAACCGGTATGCAAAAACTGAATGGCGGGACGAGTTTGATACTTATTGCGCATTTTGGCTGCCATTTGTTGCGCTCACAGCACCGGTTCGCATTAGCCGTCGTCTACAGACAATGCGAGCTGCCATCATTGTTCTGCGACCTTAATGTCAGGGCTTAAATGTCAGGGCTTGGTTACGAAAATACTGTACACAATTCGCACCCGTCGAAATGTGATTGAGCCCAGACTGAATATCCTAATTGCGATCCTTTCCTGGGCTTGTATCTTTATCTTACGAGACGCGGCCCATACTCGGCATATTCTTCCCAAATGGGGGTGGTATCACACACTCTCATCTCTGCTTCCGAGGTGCCGGTAATAGAACCCAAAGACTTCATGGTAATGCCTTCGATCTTCTTGGCTCTGGCATGAAAATAGATGTCACCCTCTGTCCAGACTGTTCCACCATAGGAAGAAAAGTTTGCGTTGGCATAAAACCCGCCCATACTGATAATGCTGGCTTCGCCGCCCGGCGCGCAGTCGTCATCCTTACCCATCTGTAATCCTGAATGCGAATAGACAGATTGTGCGGACGTGTTGGTTGTGGCAATCGTTGCATCCCCCAACACAACGTTCGAGGAAAACTCGATTTTGCAATCGGTTACCATCGAGAAGTTCTCATAGGTACCCGACTTGAAGGTAATAGTGCCGCCGGAACATGCATGTTTGTAGGCCTTTCCGGAAGTGATATCTTCAGGGCGTATCTCCATTACAGAAAGCGTGTCTTCCGCCACTTCGGTAACGGTTGAAGGCGTAAACGCACTGGTGCCTGTATTCAATTCGTCGATGATCGTAGGAATTTGGCTAAGTGAGGAAAAATCGTACCAACCTTCGGTCCGTGCATGTTCAAGGTTTGCGTTTGTCGCAAAGCCTGAATCAGGAAGACGAAGATCTTCAGCATGAGGCATCGAGACTTTGGCACCCATGATATTTGCATCATAGTTGTCCGGCGTGAAATAGTTATTCGACCTCAGACTGACATATTGGTTGGAATGCATACAAAAGCCAGGCCCATAGAAGTTCTGGGAATCAACTGTAAGGGGCCCTTGAGCCAAGAGACCTTGATACGAACATGGCTTGAGCTTCATGGCATAGATTGCTTCGCTAGCCACATCAAAGCTGTCAAAACCAATTATAGACAAAATGAAGTTCAGAGTTGGATTGCCTCGGTCCTGCGTCATACCCGCATAGACGTGCACGGCTTCGGTCGCGACGGGCGATGATACAAAAGTGCGCTTGTCAAAATCCCAAGTTCCAAATGTGAAATCGGCTGATCTTACCGCAGTATCCATATTTGTTCTGGGCAACATCTTGTTCAGTACGGCAAGGCCCTCTGCCCTTGCGTCCGTGGCACTCTTGGTCTGACGCGCCAACAACGCCGCATGAGCGGAAGAATCCGCCGCGTTCTGCAGCCTTTGATTATCGGCTTGGCGCTTTTGGAAATCGATCGCTAACCCCCCCAAGACCAGCAATATAATGCAAAAGTACAGAGACAGAATCGTGGCCGATCCGTCTTCGTCACTCAGGAAAAAACTGGCGAGATAGTCAGAGAGTTTCATCTCAAAACTCCACGAGATGGTTGCTTGTTACGTCGATCTCAACTCCGCTGAATGTATTGCGTAAAAACTGCATTGGCATCAGATCAACTGCTGGAACTTGCACTGATGCAGTCGCCATCTTGAACGATTTTGACACATCAACAGTGACATTGGCACCCAGGTGCGACAGCTGGTTCGATAAATCTAGTTCTGCTTCTGCATCGTCGCGGTAAAGACCCAGTGAGTGCTCTCTCGATACCGTTTGGACAACGCGCAAAATTAATGATTCCTGCACAAAAACCATCGAGACATTTAAGGCGAAAATCATCAAGAAAAAGAACATCGGAATCCAGATCATAGCCTCTACAGTGAAAGAGCCAGACTCGCAGTTCCAGAATTCCGACATGCGCCGCTTCGAGTTAGAGAATATTTTTTCGTGCAGTTTTGACATTGAACAACTTTTTACACTAGCTACTTCACAAACTGCACCTTGGTTTGCAGTTTCAGCCATTTCTCGGTCCTTTCTCAACAAAGACTCTTTGGTCGAATCGTCTTCAACCCTGACTTGCAGAGAGAGTTTGCCCGAAAGCTATTAAACACCATTTGAACACACCGTTCATATTCAATTAACATTGAGTGTTTTTCGTGCACAATTAACCGTGTTCATCAAAGTTTTCTGCTAAAAACGCTTGATTTCCTAAGGTTATCGAAGTTCCGAGAAATCTCTTTTTTTATCGGTTCGCCCAGTGAATTATTAGTCTGGCGACCTTGGAGCGCACTCAATCCACTTGGCAGGAATTGACCGAGGCGTGCACAGAATAGGTGTCAATCAAACTATCGTTCCGATGAAATGTAACCGTCATCATCATGGGTATTAGTCGTGTGCGGTGCTTCGGTGTGTAGGCTGATTAGGTGTACTCACGCCACGGGCAGACGATCCGAGGGCATCTCGGCCTGCAAAGAGATGGTGCACAGGCAAACAGCGCAGGTGCCGAATGTATTGGCCGTTATGCCTTATCATTCGGAGATTGCCTGGCGATAACGGGAAGCCGTCCAAATATGAAATCCGCCGCCCACAGGTTCGGTTGTTACACCCTCGAAATGCGGACTGAGCAGGTCGATCTCAGATTTCAGACACAGGCCACGTATCCGCCCACCCTTGTATTTGCGCATGTCGCGTGTAAGCGAGTCCACGCTGCGCAGATAGATATGCTGCCCCGGTCCGGCCTTGGGCGCATGAACGTGCACCGCGCCACGGGGGAAGTTCCGATTTTCGAGCCTGCAGAAGATTGCCGTCTCACCAGATTCAAAGCTGTCGTTTAATTGCCCAAGGATCTCGGCGATAGGCATGCCGTAGTCCCGCGACTTCGATTGCGCCAGAACCTCGACCGGTCGCAGCGGACCGCCCAGTGCAACAACAACCAGAACCGCTGCAATGCATCCGATCACAGGGCGTCGGCAGATGTAGAAGATCAACCACGCCGCGCCGACGCACAACAAAGGCAAAATCGTGAGTGTATAGCGGTCATAAACGCTGTCTTGGGCAAGGATCATGATCAAAACAAACAGGACCGCGATCGAGGACATGGCGAAATAGGCCGATGTCCTGTAGATGAACGGAATCATCAGTAGACCTGCCAGACCAGCCAGCCGTATCACGGGCTCGTCATACAGGATCAGCGTGTCGAAACCGGAGATGGTTCTAGACACGAACTCCAGGTTTTCGGGGATGAAGCGGTTGATCATCTCACCCTCGATCGACCCGCTGAGCCTATCCTGCCCCCAATATTTTGCATGCTGGAAAATCTGCCAGATGAACCCAAGGAAAAATGCAGCGAGAACCGAGTACTGAAAACGTCGATTCCGGGCGATGTCTCGCAGTTTGTCCCCATGGAACCGCGAGGTCAGCGCCACACCAATCAGAGCGATCAGCAGAAATCCCAACGGTGTCGGACCCTTCTGCAAACCCGCCAGAAGAACTGTAATCGGGAATGTCGGCCAATAGCGTGGGTTCTTGAGCGACAAGAACAACGACAATACACCAAGCGTTACAAAAAAAACCGCACCCGCATCCAGCATCGCCGAGGTTGAATATTGCCAGAATTGATCGGATGTGGACAACAGCAACACCGAGATCGGCATCAGCCAAACCTGACGCGGAAACATAACATAGGCGAGCGCTGCGGTGGCTATCATCGCTCCGGCTGCAAAGATCAGAGAGGGTATGCGCAGCGCGATCAGATCGGTCAGACCTGCCTGGATCAGTCCCGCGGACATCCAATATTGCAGGGGCGGCTTTTCGAGTGAGGGTTTGCCAAGGCTGTAAACTGTAAACCAGTCCTGAAACGCCGCAAAACCCAGGGTTCGGTCATGGGTATAAAACTCGTCATAGCGCCACAGATCCCCGCCGCCGAGGTTCTGCGCGTGCCAGTATGCCGCGGTGATGACGATGCAGATACAGGCCAGCACCGCATAGCCAAACCCGTTTTGAAATTTACTGCTCTTGAGCTCAATCTGCGTCATTTTTTTTTAAAATCAATGTTACTTTTGGGATTCACGGGTCTCTGCGCCAGTTCAGCACAACCCATGGGATTGATGATACGAAAAACCCAGAACCAGTTCGATGGTTAGGTGGCCGGAATATAAAAAACGCCCCCGATCCGGTCAGGGGCGTTCTTATTCCACAAAGAAATCGCGCTCAGCCGCGTTCTTCGATGATCTCTACCAGATGCGGGATCTTGTTGACCATGCCGCGGACAGAAGGAGTGTCCTCCAGCTCACGGGTTTTGTGCATCTTGTTCAGGCCCAGACCGATCAGGGTTGCGCGCTGTTCGGCGGGGCGGCGGATCGGGGAGCCGATCTGCTTGACGACGATGGTTTTTGCCATGGGTCGTTCTCCTTATGCTTCTGCTTCAGCAGCAGCTGGTGCTTCTTCCCGCTTGGGCAGGATGTCGGCAACCTTTTTGCCACGACGTGCGGCAACCGAACGCGGGCTCTGCTCTTTCTGCAGGCCGTTGATGGTGGCGCGGATCATGTTGTACGGGTTCTGCGAGCCCAGCGACTTGGACACAACGTCCTTGACGCCCAGCATTTCGAACACGGCACGCATCGGACCACCGGCGATGATACCGGTACCTTCAGGTGCGGTCCGCATGACCACTTTACCAGCGCCGTGACGGCCCTCGATGTCGTGGTGCAGAGTACGACCTTCGCGTAGTTGCACGCGGATCATCTGACGCTTGGCTTGCTCGGTCGCCTTACGGATGGCCTCAGGTACTTCTTTCGCTTTACCTTTGCCAAAGCCGACGCGGCCTTTCTGATCGCCGACAACCACCAGAGCGGCGAAGCCAAAGCGCTTACCACCTTTTACGGTTTTCGACACGCGGTTAATTGCGACCAGACGATCTGCAAATTCCGGTGCTTCTTCACGGTCGCGGCCACGGCCCCGACGGTTTTCACGTTCTGCCATTTGGCATCCCTTTTCTCATGTGGCGCTTATGGCGCCGTTTTCTTCAATCCAAGTGAGCCCCGATTGTCGCCGAGGCCCCCGGATCATCGGGGCGGATCGAAACCCGCCCGCAGGTCTTAGATCTTCAGACCACCTTCACGCGCGGCGTCGGCAACTGCCTTCACCTTGCCGTGGAACAGGAAGCCACCACGATCGAAATAGGCCTCTTCGACGCCTGCCTTCTTGGCACGCTCTGCGATGGCCGCGCCGACTTTGGTCGCCGCTTCGACGTTGTTCTTGCCGACAACACCCAGATCTTTTTCCAGGGTCGAGGCAGATGCCAGGGTCACGCCACGTACGTCGTCGATCAACTGAACAGAGATGTTCTTGTTCGAACGGTGTACGGACAGACGCGGACGACCCGCGTTGACCTTGCGAAGTTTGTTCCGAACGCGCAGGCGGCGCTTCAGAAACAGGGTTCTTTTGCTGTTTGCCATTGTTTGCGTCCTTACTTCTTCTTGCCTTCCTTGCGGAAGATGAACTCGCCCTTATAGCGGATGCCCTTGCCTTTGTACGGCTCGGGACGGCGCCATTCGCGGATTTTGGCCGCGACTTCGCCCACCTGCTGCTGGTCGATACCTTCCACAACGATTTCGGTCTGCTTCGGCGCGGTGATGGTGACACCTTCCGGAGCAGTGAAATCAACATCGTGGCTGTAACCGAGGTTCAGCTTCAGGGTGTTGCCCTGCATCTGAGCCCGGTAACCAACACCCTGGATCTCCAGCTCTTTTTTGAAGCCGTTTGTCACGCCTTCAACAAGATTGGCAACCATAGTGCGGCTCATGCCCCACTGCTGGCGCGCGCGCTTGGACATCCCACGAGGGTTGATCTGCACAACGTTGTCTTCGACCGACAGCGTTACGTCATCGGTTGCGGTGAAGCTACGGGTGCCTTTCGGACCTTTCACTTCGATGGTCTGACCCGACACAGAGGCGGAAACGCCGCTGGGCAGCTCGACCGGTTTTTTACCAATACGAGACATTGACAGACCTCCTTAGAAGACGGTGCAGAGCACTTCGCCGCCAACATTGTTGGAGCGAGCGTTTGCGTCCGACATCACACCTTTCGGAGTGCTGACAATCGACACGCCCAGACCCTGACGGACCTGCGGGATGTCATTGACGCCCATGTATACGCGACGACCGGGTTTTGAGACCCGCTTCAGTTCGCGAATAACAGGGGTGCCTTCGTAGTATTTCAGGCTGATTTCGATGGCCGGATGACCGTTTTCACCGGTCGTCGCTTCGTAGCCACGAATGTAACCTTCGTCCGCCAGCACGTCCAGAACCCAACCGCGCAGCTTGGAAGCCGGGGTGGAAACGGTGGACTTGCCGCGCATTTGCGCGTTGCGGATACGGGTGAGCATATCGCCGATAGGATCATTCATATCTATGTCTCCCTTACCAGCTCGATTTCACCATGCCGGGGATCTGACCAGCAGAACCCAGCTCGCGCAGCGCGATACGGCTGACCTTCAGCTTACGGTAGTAAGCGTGAGGACGACCGGTCAGCTGACAACGGTTGTGCAGACGGGTTGCCGAGCTGTTGCGCGGCAGTTTCGCCAGTTTCAGACGCGCTTTGAAACGCTCTTCCATCGGCTTGCTCTCGTCATTCGCGATTTCTTTCAGCTCGGCACGCTTTGCGGCATATTTGGCCACCAGGCGTTCGCGCTTCTTTTCGCGTTCGATCATTGCTTTCTTAGCCATGTCTCAATCCTCCCGGCGCTTACGCGTTGAACGGCATGTTGAACGCTTTCAACAATGCCTTTGCTTCAGCGTCGGTTTTCGCTGTGGTGGCAATTACGATATCCAGGCCCCAGACCTCGTCGACCTTGTCGAAGTCGATTTCCGGGAACACGATGTGCTCTTTCATGCCCATGGCAAAGTTGCCACGACCATCGAAAGACGGCTTAACACCGCGGAAGTCACGAACGCGAGGCATCGCGATAGTGATCAAACGATCCAGGAATTCGTACATCCGGTCACCGCGCAGGGTCACTTTCGCACCCAGCGGCATGTCTTCACGGACGCGGAAACCCGCGATCGACTTCTTCGCCTTGGTTGCAACGGCCTTCTGGCCAGCAATCGCAGTCAGATCCTCGACAGCAGCTTTCGCTTTTTTCGAATCTTTGACAGCCTCAGCACCACAACCGATGTTCAGAACGATTTTTTCCAGCTTGGGCAGCTGCATGTCGTTCTTGTAGCCGAACTCTTCTTTCAGAGCGGCACGGATGGTTTCGGCGTACTGAGCTTTCAGACGCGGGGTGTAGGTTGCGGTATCAAGCATCGATCACGTCCCCTGTGGTCTTGGCGAAGCGCACCTTCTTGTCGCCTTCCATGCGGAAGCCAACGCGGGTTGCTTTGCCGTTTTTGTCCAGCAGTGCCAGGTTCGACAGCTCGATCGGGTTTGCCTGAGGCAGGCGACCACCTTGCGAGGTTTGCGACTGACGGGTGTGGCGGATGGCGATGTTGATGCCATCAACAACAGCTTTACCGGCTTTCGGGTCAACCGAGGTGATAGTCCCCTCTTTGCCCTTGTCCTTGCCGGCCAGCACGACGACCTTGTCGCCTTTGCGGAGTTTAGCAGCCATGATTACAGCACCTCCGGAGCCAGCGAGATGATTTTCATGAAGTTCTTGCCGCGCAGTTCGCGAACAACGGGGCCAAAGATACGGGTACCGACTGGCTCGTTGTTGTTGTTCAGGATGACGGCGGCGTTGCGATCGAAACGGATCGCGGTGCCGTCTTCGCGACGGACTTCCTTGGCGGTGCGTACGACGACGGCCTTACGGACGTCACCTTTCTTTACGCGGCCGCGTGGGATGGCTTCCTTCACCGAGACAACAATGATGTCGCCAACGGAGGCGTATTTACGCTTGGAACCACCCAGGACCTTGATGCACTGAACTCGGCGTGCGCCGGAGTTGTCAGCGACATCCAGATTGGTCTGCATCTGGATCATGTGGTTTCTCCCGACCTGTGGGGGCTGGTCTTGTTAAATCCCCCAGGGTTTCGACAAATGGAAAAATCCCGGAAGCTTACGCCTCCAGAACTTCCCAGCGTTTCGTCTTCGATTTCGGCGCGCATTCGATGATGCGGACTGAGTCACCGACCTTGAAGGCGTTCTTTTCATCGTGAGCCCGGTATTTCTTGGACTTACGGATGGTTTTCTTCAGAACCGGATGCGTAAAGCGGCGCTCGACGGAAACGGTTACGGTCTGTTCATTGGCATCGCTGGTTACGGTGCCGGACAGGATACGCTTGGGCATAGGATTACTCCTCCGATGCCGCGGCAGCGGCCTTTTCGTTCAGAATGGTTTTAACGCGGGCAGCATTGCGGCGGGCCGCTTTGATGCCGGCTGTGTTTTCCAGCTGACCGGTTGCCTGTTGAAAGCGCAGGTTAAAGCTTTCTTTCTTCAGGTTGGCCAGTTCCTCGCGGAGCTGGTCCGGGGTCTTGTCACGCAGTTCTTGGGCGTTCATCGCCTTTTTCCTTTGCTCAAAACACCAGAAGGCCCCGTATACGGGTCACCTTTGACCTGGTGGATGAATGATAGACATACGAATCGCCCGACTAGGCCGGGAGATCGCAAGATGCCGCTCTATAGGGGTTTGGGGTGTAGGTGGCAAGAGGAAGTTTGGAAGCCAATCAGAAATCAGTCTGCGCGCAAATTTCCACTATGCCGAGCATGCATTTAAAGCAGTCCAAGAATCAAAAAACGTGGCAACAAATACCAGGACCCAAATTGCACCTTTGAATCTGGGTAAATAATGCAAATTTGATCGCTACAGAACTGCAAGCAGGCTTTCTTTCAGCTTCCAACCAGAGCGGCGCATGTTCAAAAAGCAAAGGACGAAAAAGCCACCCCAAAACACCGGAGTGCAAGCACTCACAGCCTCTGCAAGACAGCTGTTACTCCCACTTGTAGTTAAAGCTAACACTGATCCGCTCTTCCTCGGCCATGTTCATCGGCACCTCGTGGCGCAGCCAGCTTTCCCATAGCAGAACGTCGCCCACCTGAGGCTTCATGTAAATGAACGGCTGCAGATCTCGCCGCCCACCTTTCAACCGTGTCGGTGCGGCCATCATACGGCCAGAACGCGGATCTTCGAGCTTCAACGCACTCGCCCCTTCGGGCATCGCCACATAGGTCGTACCCGAGATCACGCTGTGCGGATGCAGGTGGCTGGAATGCATGCCGCCTTCGGGCAGGATATTGATCCAGAGGTCTTCCAGCTTAAGCTCTCCCTCGCCCAGATCAAACGCCAGATCTTTGGCAAAGGCCGCGACGTGCTGGTCCAGCGCCTTGACAAGGTCAGCGAAGATCGGGAACCGCCATGGCAGATCGGTCAGAGAGGCATAGCTGGTGTAGCCGGGATAGCCGTTTTCCTCGCACCATTCCTGCCCGGCCTCATCATCCTCGGCGATGACAAGGCAAGAGCTTTCCAGTTCCTCCGGGTCGATCTTGGGATCGAACTCGGACAAAGCGGCGCGGTATAGACGGGTAACGAAGAGCGATTCAATCTGTGCCATGGGCCGGGAATACCCCAGCCCTTTCGGCAAGACCAGACGCTTAGCTTTTGATGGGCCCTTTGCCACAGCGCGGGATCGGGCGACCGCCATCGGCATAGGCGATGCACAGCACGATCTCATCCGGTTTCGGCGCGTCTGGAACGTTTAGCGTCATCGTGTCGAAATGATCGAACGACCACGGATTGTCCTTGTGCCCCAGCGGCAGATCAATCGCGCAACCCGGCGCGCCCAGCTTGGCGTTCGAGGGGATCACCGCCTCACCACCGCCGACCGCCGCGCGCATGGGAGCGCCGAGCTTGGGGTGGATCACCGCCCCGCCCTGCTCGAGGTCGCCGTTCATGCCGATGATCGCTGCCTTGCCATATGACACCGGCGCACCGTCCAGTTGCGAGAGCGCATCAGCCGCAAGGTCAGGGCCCAGAAGGGCTCCGATTTCAAACAGCTCGGAAAGATCATCCGAGAAGCGTCCGGCCCGAGGGTTCTGTATCACCGCCAACGCGGCAACCCGACTGATCGGCTCACATGGCTGGCCCAGCTGGTCGGTGGTTATGACTTCTTTGACGAACATCTTTTTGCGTAGCTGCACCATATGCCCCTCCCATTCCTACCGGGCAGCCTATGGGCCTCGCGGGTTGAGGTCGACTTTTTTCGCGACCTGCATCATCAAAAGCGGACGAGCCAAAAGAAAACCCCCGCCGGTGTCCCGACGGGGGTCGATCTTGTCACGAGCGGAGTTGCCCCCGGATCGCTTACCAGTCTTCGCGGATCACAACGCGGGTCTTGATCGGCAGCTTCATCGCAGCCAGGCGCAGGGCCTCACGGGCGATGTCGTCATTGACGCCGTCGATCTCGAACATCACGCGACCAGGCTTGACTTTGCAGGCCCAGCGGTCGACCGAACCTTTACCTTTACCCATACGAACTTCGATCGGCTTTGCAGTGACCGGAGTGTCGGGGAAGATGCGGATCCAGACACGACCCTGACGCTTCATGTGACGCGTCATGGCACGACGTGCAGCTTCGATCTGGCGTGCGGTTACACGCTCAGGCTCAAGAGCTTTCAGGCCGTAGGTGCCAAAGTTCAGATCAGAGCCGCCCTTGGCGAGACCCTTGATCCGACCTTTGTGCATCTTGCGGAATTTAGTACGCTTTGGTTGAAGCATATCTTTCCCTCCTTAGCGACGACCGCCACCAGCACCACGAGGTGCAGGGCCGTCCTGGAGTTCCTGTGCTTTACGGTCACGTGCCTGCGGATCGTGCTCCATGATCTCACCTTTGAAGATCCAGACCTTGATCCCGATGATCCCGTAGGGAGTCATCGCTTCGGCATGTGCGTAATCGATGTCGGCGCGCAGGGTGTGCAGAGGCACGCGGCCTTCGCGATACCACTCGGTCCGTGCTATTTCAGCGCCGCCCAGACGACCAGCGACGTTCACCCGGATACCCAGGGCGCCCATGCGCATGGCGTTCTGAACCGACCGCTTCATCGCGCGGCGGAACGAGACACGGCGCTCCAGCTGCTGAGCGATGGACTCGGCAACCAGCTGCGCGTCAAGCTCGGGCTTGCGCACTTCGACGATGTTCAGGTGCAGTTCGCTGTCGGTCATCAACGCGATTTTCTTGCGCAGAACTTCAATGTCCGCGCCTTTCTTGCCGATGATGACACCCGGGCGTGCGGTGTGGATCGTTACGCGGCACTTTTTGTGCGGACGTTCGATGATCACACGGGCAACACCGGCCTGCTTGCACTCTTTGTTGATGAACTCACGGATTTTCAGATCTTCCAGCAGAAGATCACCGTAGTCCTTGGTATCTGCGTACCAACGGCTGTCCCAGGTGCGGTTGACCTGAAGGCGCATGCCGATCGGATTGACTTTATGACCCATTAGGCTTGCTCCTCAACTTGACGCACCTTGATGGTGATCTCCGAGAACGGCTTCAGGATTTTCCCGAAACGGCCACGGGCCCGCGGGCGACCGCGCTTCATGACCAGGTTCTTGCCAACCCAGGCTTCGGCGACGATCAGCTCGTCGACATCCAGGTTGTGGTTGTTCTCGGCGTTGGCGATTGCAGACTGCAGGCACTTCTTGACGTCCTGCGCGACACGCTTGTTCGAGAAAGTCAGATCGGTCAGAGCCTTCTCAACTTTCTTACCGCGGATCATCTGCGCAACCAGGTTCAGTTTCTGCGGGCTGGTACGGAGCATGCGGGTTTTCGCCATTGCTTCGTTTTCGGCCACGCGGCGGGGGTTCTTTTCCTTGCCCATGACTTACTTCCGCTTCGCTTTTTTGTCTGCGGCGTGACCGTAATAGGTACGAGTCGGCGAATACTCACCGAACTTCTGACCGATCATGTCTTCCGAGACGTTGACGGGGATATGCTTATGGCCGTTGTACACACCAAAGGTCAGACCCACGAACTGGGGCAGAATGGTGGAACGACGCGACCAAATCTTGATGACTTCGTTGCGGCCCGACTCGCGCGCTGCTTCGGCTTTTTTCAGCACGTAAGCATCGACGAAAGGACCCTTCCAAACAGAGCGAGACATAGATTAACGTCCCTTCTTCTTGGCGTGCCGCGAGCGGATGATCAGCTTCTGGGACGCTTTGTTCTTGTTGCGGGTACGCTTACCCTTGGTGTCCTTACCCCACGGAGTAACCGGTGTACGGCCACCCGAGGTACGACCTTCACCACCACCGTGCGGGTGATCGATCGGGTTCATTGCAACACCACGAACCGACGGACGAACGCCTTTGTGGCGCATACGACCGGCTTTACCGAGGTTCTGGTTGCTGTTGTCGGGGTTGGACACGGCACCGACGGTGGCCATGCATTCCTGACGGACCATGCGAAGCTCGCCCGAGCTCAGACGGATCTGAGCGTAGCCGCCATCGCGACCAACGAACTGAGCGTAAGTACCGGCCGCACGTGCGATCTGACCGCCTTTACCAGGCTTCATCTCGATGTTGTGGACGATGGTACCAATGGGCATGCCCGAGAACGGCATTGCGTTGCCCGGCTTGATGTCCGCCTTGGCGGATGCCACGACTTTGTCACCAACAGCCAGGCGCTGCGGAGCCAGGATATATGCCTGCTCGCCGTCTTCGTATTTTACCAGTGCGATGAATGCGGTCCGGTTCGGGTCATATTCGATCCGCTCGACGGTTGCCGCGACATCAAATTTGTTCCGTTTGAAGTCAACGATCCGGTAGAGACGCTTTGCGCCACCGCCGCGGCGGCGTGAAGTGATCCGTCCGGTGTTGTTCCGGCCGCCCGATTTGGTCAAACCCTCAGTGAGAGACTTGACCGGACGTCCTTTCCAAAGCTCCGAACGGTCGATCAGCACCAGCCCGCGCTGGCCCGGCGTCGTCGGCTTGTACGACTTGAGTGCCATGCTTTCTGTCTTCCGTTTAGCAAGTGCAGGGGGTTTCCCTGCTATGTGATAGGCCCCCGCAGGTGCCAAGGGTATAGGGCCCCGAAGGTCCCCGGTTACAAATATCAGAGGCCCCGGAACGAATCCGAGGCCGTAAGATTGGGAGCATGTAACAAAAGGAATAAGCCGCGTCCATAGCTCAGAGTGCTTTTTTTAATCCCAAGTGCCGATGCGCGTTAACCGTTATTGACTGGGCGATTGGATCATTCGAGCCATTGCTGTGGATCAGTTTCCAATATCCATGGCGCCCTTCGGTAAACCGCATGCTTGAACTTTTTAATATAGTCCTCCGGCGCGACAATCCCGGTCCCGCGTGCAATCGAAGACCCCTTTTGAGAATCAGTACACATTATCGCTTCCAGAGCCGATGTTTCCAATTGGGGTAGGCCAATTGCATTTCGTAGTCTTTCCACTTGTTCATGCGGCCTTTCGACAAGTGACCGATAGTCCAAGACATGCGCAGCGAGACCCCGCGATTTGGCAAGACGCATGTTTTCCACATGTTCAATGAGAAGCTTAGCCAGCCGAACTGGCCCAATACTCCAGTGCCTGCGACGTGAAATGGCCCATTCAATCGGATCGCGCACCAGAAAGAAGCTAACCGAGTCGCGGTGGTGTGAAGAAATGTCTTCACAGATCGGATTAACTTCCGACCTAAATTTCACACCAAATTCCGATGCACCTGCAGCCCGCGTCTTATCTGCAAGATCTACAAGGGCAGCTCGGGTGAGGGAACGAAATCGCCTGGGCGAAGCCTGAAGTTTCGGGCTGATCGCCAGATTGGTGAACGAATCCGGCTCAGACCAGGTCATAAGACCTGCCGCTTCACACACTTTGGAAAACAAAGTCGAGCCACAACGTCCGATAGAAAAAATGAATATAGGACGCGCTGCCATCGGTCTTTGCCAAAACGTTAGATCATCAAACTTCACCGAAAAACCCTCTTGGGCATTTTTTCGGATCCCTTGGTAATAGAAAGGATCGGATGCTACGGCGCTTTCGTTTGCTGTCCTGCACCAAAAAGCCTCTCCTTTTTCAGCATCGAAATGATGCAGATGAAGATTTGTGAACTCGTCAGTGTGCAACAAAGTTGGCCCTTTGTCTTCAAGCACCAGAACATTACGGGAAGATTTTGCCGTATCCCTTCCGCGTGATCCGACTACACGGTATCGCCGAGCGGGAACCAGCAAATCCTGAGAGTTAGCAGTCATTGGCATTAGACTCCGATAGGCCTCTCTGATCGAAACGAGTTCTCTTGCAACCGAACGGCCTTAACGGCTGAACTTCAACCGTATCCAACACCACTAGTGCAAGATCAACTCTTGATCCGCATAGCGCGCTTCCATAGCGATCAGTATTGTTGCAAGCAATCACTCGAGACCCGAGTGCATGCGCAACAAAAACCCCCGCTTTCGCGGGAGTCCTTATCTCCTGCCAATAGTCAGGGCTCGCCGGCGCTTAGCCGTCTGCCTTCATCTCGGTGACTATCTCGATCGTGATCGGCCCAGTCGAGAACGGACCCACTCCGAATTCTGTGTGATCGATCTCACCCATTGCCGAGAAGGCCACCCAATCCCCTGCGTAATATTCGATGGCGCCACCCAAAGGATGCTCGCCCTGATGGGTCAGCGTGGCCTGCAGCGTTACGGGCTTGGTCACGCCATGGATGGTCAGATCTCCGGTCACATCCGCCGTTGTATCGCCGGTCCGTTTGATTTCGGTGCTGACGAATGTGATCTCGGGATAGGTTTCGACCTCGAAGAAATCAGCCGATCTAAGGTGATCATCCAAAGGCCCAAACCCCGAAGCCAGGCTGTTGGTGTCAATCGTCACGTTCAACGTCGAGGCCTCCACATCGTCGGCATTCAGGTCCAGCACGCCGTCTACTTTGGTGAACTCGCCATGCTGGTTCGAGACACCTGCGTGGCTCCAACCGAACCTGACTTCGGTATGCCCCTGATCGGTCTTGTAGGTTTGCGCAAGGGCCGGTGTCACGGCAACGGTCAAGGCAGCGGCGGCAATCACAGGTTTAAAAGTCATGGTTGTATTCCTTTCATCCGATGGGCACTGGAATGTAGATGAATTTTCATCTAATTAAGTCAAACCAAGACTTCAATCAGAAACAAGGCAAACACGAAGTTGTGAAGAACGATCTGCCAACGGAATTTGAGACAGAAATCTGGGTCGCTATGAACCGAGCTACCCGGCGCATCCAGTCTGACATCGGCGCGGCCCTAAAGGATGCCGGGTTTCCACCTTTGAAATGGTATGATGTGCTTTGGTCGCTTGAACGGCACGGGGGTCAGTTGCGTCCGTATGAGCTTGCTCAGGATACCATATTCGAACAGTCGAACCTGTCCCATCTGAGCAAGCGGCTATTGGCAGAGGGATTGGTGGAGTTCATCGAATCTGATCGTGATAGACGTGGAAAAGTTCTGAAAGTTACGGAAAAGGGCCGGAACTTACGAAAACGCATGTGGTCCATATATGGTCCTATGCTGCACGAAAGAATGCGCGCGTTTGGTAAAGTGGATGGCTGGCAAGCATTCATCGAAGCGGAACAGGATCAATCCAGTCCAGACTGAAGGATCTTTGATAGCGTGTATGGGCTAGCACCTAACATTGGGGCACAAAAAACCCGCTTTCGCAGGGGACTTAGTCTTTCTCCCAAGGCGGGTTCGATCAGAGACCGGTGGACACGTCGAGGGTGTTACCCTCTTCCAAGGTCACATATGCTTTCTCGACGTCTTTCCGACGGCTCGACTAGCCGCGAAACCTACCATTCACCCATAAAGCGCACGGGCTTCGGCGAAGGACAAAAGACGACGACTTTGCTCGTCCCACAGATGTAGGCGCGCGTTGGCGAAGCTTTCTCGGATGGTCATCTGGTTGCTGTTTGCCAATTCATCATGATCGCGCAGCACTTCGGTCAAGCGGTAGAACGGGATGCGGCTGTACAGATGGTGCACGTGGTGGATGCCGATATTGGCGCTGAACCACTGCAACACCGAGGGCAGGATGTAGTGCGAGCTTCCGTGCAGAGCGGCTTCGTGCAGTTGCCAGTCTTTATCAGGATCCCAGTGCGTGTCCTCGAATTGGTGCTGGACGTAGAACAGCCATACGCCTGCGGTTGCGGCAATCAGGGTCGAAGGCAGGAAAATCAACAAGACCGGCATCAGGCCACCAAAATAATAAACAGCCAGCAAAACAGCCAGAATGACCACGTTGGTGCCCATCGCACTGACCCAGAACCTGAAGCTGCTGGTCAGTCCAAGCGGAAGGCGGTTCTGAAACAGGAACAAATAGCCAGGGCCAAAACCGAACAGAGTTACGGGATGGCGATACACACGATACCAGAACCGGTTCATTGGCGTCTTCGCCTTATACTCGGCCACCGTCAGCGTATGGACATCGCCCATGCCGCGTTTGTCCAGATTACCCGAGCTGTTGTGATGCGTGGAATGCGTACGGCGCCAGACATCATAGGGTGTCAGCGTAAGCACCCCGATCACCCGCCCGACCCAGTCGCTGACTGCCCTGTTTTTGAAGAACGCCCCGTGCCCGCAATCATGCTGGATCGCAAACAGCCGCAGCAGGAAGGCTGCATTGAGGGCAGAAATCGCAAACGCCAGCCAATAGCTGAGCGAAAGTGACATCCAGGACAGCGTCCAAAGCGCAAAGAAAGGGATGATGCTGACACCCAGCTCAAAGGAACTGCGCCACTGGTTCGGTTCGCGGTATTTGGCAAGTGTAGACACCCAATCCCGCGCCGCGGTCACATCCGGATTTTCCCGGGTCGAGTGAGAAAAGTTTGCCATACGCCTGCCATATCTTTTGTTTGTTGGGTACCGGATAGACTACCGGCCCGACTTAGCAAGCGATTTGTTCAAAACACGATCGTTCCGCGCTCAATTTTCTGTGTCGCTGCTAAAGAAAAAACCCCCGCTTTCGCGGGGGCCTTCATATCTCTCCAAAGACGGGTTCGATCAGAGACCGGTGGACACGTCGATGGTGTTACCCTCTTCCAGGGTCACATATGCTTTTTTGACGTCTTTGCGACGGCCCAGCTGGCCGCGGAACCGCTTGACCTTGCCTTTGGTCACGGTGGTGTTTACCGCTTTGACCTTCACACCAAACAGAGCCTCAACGGCCTCTTTGATTTGCGGCTTGTTGCTGTCGATCGCCACTTCAAAGACAACCGCGCCGTTTTCGGACGCCATGGTCGACTTTTCGGTGATGACCGGCTTGCGGATCACGTCGTAGTGTTCTGCCTTCGCGCTCATTTCAGACGAGCCTCCAGTGCTTCGACAGCCGCTTTGGTGAGCACCAGGGTGTCACGCTTGAGGATGTCATAGACGTTTGCGCCCATCGACGGCAGGATATCCAGACCTTCGATGTTCTTGGACGCTTTCAGGAACCCTTCGT
This sequence comes from Ruegeria sp. AB11, assembly GCF_056536325.1. Classification (NCBI taxonomy): domain Bacteria; kingdom Pseudomonadati; phylum Pseudomonadota; class Alphaproteobacteria; order Rhodobacterales; family Roseobacteraceae; genus Ruegeria; species Ruegeria sp. AB11. The sequence continues at coordinate 117,656 of NZ_JBQFJO010000001.1, forward strand.
TCACGGTCGCGCCGTCGATGACCAGAGCGCGTTTCCAGCCCAGGTTTGCAACCTGTTTGGCCAGAGCAGCGGTCTTGCCTTCGGCTTCGGCGTTCTCGATTACGACCAGTTCACCTGCCTTGGCTTTTGCCGACAGAGCGTGGCGCAGGCCAAGCTTGCGGAACTTCTTGGGCAGGTCGTGACCATGCGAACGAACCACGGGGCCTTTGTAGATACCACCACCACGGAAGATCGGCGCGTTACGGTCACCATGGCGTGCGCCACCGGTGCCTTTCTGGCGATAGATCTTCTTGGTCGAGTAGCTGGTTTCCGAACGAGTCTTCACCTTGTGGGTGCCGGCTTGCGCATTGTTGCGCTGCCAACGGACCACACGGTGCAGGATGTCCGCACGCGGCTCGAGGCCAAACAGGTCTGCATCCAGCTCGATGTTGCCGGCTTTGCCGCCGTCCAGTTTGATTACATCAAGTTTCATGCTTCACCACCTTCCGCGGGAGCTTCTTCCGCAGGTGCTTCAGTTGCAGCACCTTTTACGGCTGCCGGGAACGGCAGACCTTCAGGTGCTTTCTTCTTGACGGCGTCCTTGACGGTGACCCAGCCCGATTTCGGTCCGGGAACGGCGCCTTTAATGAAGACCAGGTTCCGGTCGGCGTCGGTTTTGACAACTTCCAGGTTCTGGGTGGTAACACGGGCAGCACCCATGTGACCGGCCATCTTCTTGCCTTTGAACACCTTGCCCGGGTCCTGACACTGACCGGTCGAACCGTGCGAACGGTGGCTGATCGAAACACCGTGCGAGGCGCGCAGACCACCAAAGTTCCAACGCTTCATCGCACCGGCAAAGCCTTTACCGATCGAGGTACCCGAAACGTCAACTTTCTGACCTTCCAGGAAGTGTTCCGCCGAAATCTCGGCGCCGACATCGATCAGGCCATCTTCGGAGACGCGGAACTCGGCCAGCTTACGCTTGGGCTCAACCTTTGCAGCGGCATAGTGACCGCGCATGGCTTTCGAGGTGCGTTTTGCCTTGGCAGCACCGGCGCCCAGCTGAACGGCGGTGTAGCCGTCTTTGTCAGCGGTGCGCTGTGCAACAACCTGCAGGTTGTCCAGGTGAAGAACGGTCACAGGGATCTGCTTGCCGTCTTCCATGAACAGGCGGGTCATGCCAACTTTTTTTGCGATAATACCAGAGCGCATAATTTATACCCTCCGATCTTACGACTGCAGCTTGATCTCGACGTCCACACCAGCAGCGAGGTCGAGCTTCATCAGCGCGTCAACGGTCTGGGGGGTCGGATCAACGATGTCCAAGAGACGCTTGTGGGTGCGGATCTCGAACTGGTCGCGGGATTTCTTGTCAACGTGAGGGCCACGGAGAACCGTGAACTTCTCGATCTTGTTCGGCAGCGGGATCGGGCCGCGCACGTTCGCGCCGGTCCGCTTGGCAGTGTTGACGATCTCTTGCGTGCTGGCATCCAGAACGCGATAGTCAAATGCCTTCAGCCGAATACGGATATTTTGGCTTTGCATAGATACAGCCTTTTATCAGGCGTTGAGGTTGAGAGGAGGACAGACGCGCATCGCCAACCCTCATCGAACCCAAAAGGCGGGAATCACCCCGCCTTGATGTTCCAATAGAGAACTCGCGCGTACTATAGGTACCTGAGCATTTTGGCAAGAGGCAAACGCAGCAAAGAAAGCACTCTTATTCACCTCCGGAAGCGCCATTAGTTAGCCATGGATCTTCGACCTTCATTCCTTGGTAAACCGCGTGCAGAAAGAGATGCGCAACGACTGGGTCACTGGAAAATGGCGAAAAACGCAAAATTCCTTCTCTGACACCTTCTTCAGCCTCATAGACAACCTCGTCGCCCTTCACGGTTACAAGTACTTTGAGCTCGGCTAGAGTCTCTGGATCGACTGAGGTGGGATCGTTTGACAAGATCACGAAATCCGCAGCCTTTCCAACTTCGATGGACCCCTTCTCTTCTTCTTCGAAATGCTGCCATGCGGGCCAAATTGTCATGGCTTTCAAGGCGGTCATGACATCTACCCGCTGATGCGGTCCCAAGATATCTCCGGAGCGCGTACGGCGCGTGACCGTGGCTGCAAGCACACGCATGCTATCTGGAAAGGCCACCGGCGCATCGTGATGCGTGCCAAACATCATGTCACGTTCACGCAACCAACCTGTGGGTGAGATGTTATCGGCGTTGACCGGTCCGACGGTATGATCTCGGTGCCAATCGCCCCAGTAAAACGTATGCATCGGGAAGAGCGACGGGAACACCCCAAGGCGCTTAAAACTGGCAACCTGATCCTCTCGAAGAAACTGACCGTGAACCAGAACCGGGCGGTTGCCGGGATCGCCATACTTGATCTGCGCCTCTTCGAGCGCAGCAATCAACATGTCTGATGCCCCTTCACCATTGGAATGCACAAGGATTTGGAAATCGTTCTCGTAACACCAGTTCACGGCGTCCTGGAGTTGTTCCATCGTTATGGCCGCATACCCTGCGTACCCCGCGGCATAGTTTCCAACCGGATCATAGTAGGGTCGATCCCGCAAAGCCGTGAAACCCTGCGGCGAACCGTCAATTGTCAATTTGCAGCCCCCTACCCGAACCCGGTTGTCATAATCCGTCGAGGTGTTCGCTCCAATATACTCCCTCGACTCGAGAACATCCGGAAACGCTACAACGTCGATAGGAAGCCCTTCTTCTGCGGCAACTTTCCTGAGAACTTCGACGATTTCACCTGAAGATCGACCTTCTTGTCCGGTCGTATATCCAAACTTTGCCCAGAGTTCGGTCCCAGCTCGGGCAAATGCTGCCAGACCTTCCTCACCCAAATTCCCCAGCATCGGCACGAGAACCGAGAAGAACGCGTATTCTTCCAGAACTCCATTTGGTTCACCGGCTTCATCGCGTTGAATGACCCCACCCGGAGGGGCCTCCGAAGCAGCCGTGATGCCTGCCAACTCCAGCGCTTTCGAGTTTGCCACGCCTAGGTGCCCGGACTGATGAATAATGACAACGGGCAAGTCCTCGGACACCATGTCCAGCTCTTGTCGTGTTGGGTGACGGAGTTCCTTTAATTGAGCATTGTCGTAGCCGAAGCCGATGATCATTTTGACCCGTTCAACGGCCTGCGCATTCTCTTCGGCCCAGTCAGTCAGTGTGGATTGCAGACTGGCGATATCAATGACATCTCCGTCCGGTGGCGCAAGAAGGTTAGCTGACAGTGCCTGCAAACCGCCCATGACGACATGCCCGTGGCTATCAACGAAACCCGGAAGCATCGCGCGCCCTTCCAGATCATAGGTTTCGGTTTCTTCCCCCTGGTGCGCCGACAAGACAGACAGCGGCCCAACCGCAAGAATGCGCCCGTCTTTGACAGCGACAGCTTCGGCGGACGGAGCCGTATCGTCCATCGTAACGATGGGCCCTCCGAGATAGATCCTATCCGCAATTTCTTGTGACGATGCTGAAGTAGATGAGAAAGCAACTGCAACGACAAGACAAATTGAACGCGCCGAAAAGTGCATCTTATGACCTCTTTCTAATTTCAATGTCTCAATACGAAAGAAGTTAGCATTACTGTTCACTTAGGCAAAAACGAAAAAGGGCGTCCCGAGGGACGCCCTTTCCATCTGATCATTCGCTTGCGCGAATTACTCGATGATTTTCGACACGACGCCGGCGCCAACGGTGCGGCCGCCTTCGCGGATCGCAAAGCGCAGGCCGTCTTCCATCGCGATCGGGGCGATCAGCTCGACGGTGAAACCGACGTTGTCGCCAGGCATAACCATCTCGGTGCCAGCCGCAAGGGTCACGGTGCCGGTCACGTCAGTGGTCCGGAAGTAGAACTGCGGGCGGTAGTTCGCGAAGAACGGGGTGTGACGACCGCCTTCTTCCTTGGTCAGGATGTAGGCTTCGGCTTCGAACTTGGTGTGCGGTGTAACCGAACCCGGCTTACACAGAACCTGGCCACGCTCAACGCCGTCACGGTCGATACCGCGCAGCAGAGCGCCGATGTTGTCGCCCGCTTCACCGCGATCCAGCAGCTTGCGGAACATTTCAACACCAGTACAGGTGGTTTTCTGAGTGTCGCGGATGCCGACGATTTCGATCTCGTCGCCAACATTGATCACGCCACGCTCAACACGACCGGTCACAACGGTACCACGGCCCGAGATCGAGAACACGTCTTCGACCGGCATCAGGAACGGCTTGTCAACTTCACGCTCAGGGGTGTCGATGTAGTCATCAACAGCCGCCATCAGTTCCTTGATCTTCTCTTCGCCGATTTCCGGGTTGTTGCCTTCCATCGCGGCCAGAGCCGAACCTGCGATGATCGGAATATCGTCGCCGGGGTATTCATAGCTGGACAGCAGTTCGCGAACTTCCATCTCAACCAGTTCCAGCAGCTCTTCGTCGTCAACCTGGTCAACTTTGTTCATGAACACGACCATCTTCGGGATGCCAACCTGGCGGCCCAGCAGGATGTGCTCGCGGGTCTGCGGCATCGGGCCGTCAGCTGCGTTCACAACCAGGATCGCGCCGTCCATCTGGGCAGCACCGGTGATCATGTTCTTGACGTAGTCAGCGTGGCCGGGGCAGTCGACGTGCGCGTAGTGGCGGTTGTCAGTTTCGTATTCCACGTGGGCGGTCGAGATGGTGATGCCACGTGCTTTTTCTTCAGGCGCACCGTCAATCTGGTCATACGCTTTGAAGTCACCGAAATACTTGGTGATTGCTGCGGTCAGCGTGGTCTTGCCGTGGTCAACGTGGCCAATCGTGCCGATGTTGACGTGCGGCTTATTACGCTCAAACTTTTCCTTTGCCATGATGGCCTCCTTTTTCGGTAATGAAGGGAGCCCGTGATCCGGACTCCCTCAAATCTTCGCTTATGCGTATTTCGCCTGGATCTCGTCCGAGATGTTCTGCGGAACCGGATCGTAGTGGTCGAACTGCATGGTGAACTGGGCACGGCCCGACGACATCGAACGCAGAGTGTTGATGTAGCCGAACATGTTGGCCAGCGGAACAAACGCGTCGATCGCGATTGCGTTGCCGCGTGGCTCCTGACCAGACACCTGGCCACGACGCGAGGTCAGGTCGCCGATGATACCGCCGGTATATTCTTCCGGGGTGATCACTTCGACCTTCATGATCGGTTCCAGAAGCTTCGCGCCAGCTTTGCGCATACCTTCACGCATACACATACGGGCCGCGATTTCGAACGCCAGAACGCTCGAGTCAACGTCGTGGAACTTACCGTCGATGAGGGCAACCTTGAAGTCGATCACGGGGAAGCCAGCCAGCGGGCCGCTGTCCATGACCGAGTTGATGCCCTTTTCAACGCCCGGAATGTATTCCTTCGGTACCGCGCCACCAACGATGCGGCTTTCGAACGAGTAACCTTCAGCAGGCTCGGTCGGCGAGATGATCATCTTCACTTCGGCGAACTGACCCGAACCACCCGACTGTTTCTTGTGGGTGTAGGTATGCTCGACCTCGTGACCGATGGTCTCACGATAAGCCACCTGCGGCGCACCGATGTTGGCCTCAACCTTGAACTCACGCTTCAGGCGGTCAACCAGGATGTCCAGGTGAAGTTCGCCCATGCCCTTCATGATGGTCTGACCGGATTCCAGGTCGGTTTCCACACGGAAGGACGGGTCTTCGGCAGCCAGACGCGCCAGACCCTGGGACATCTTCTCTTGGTCGCCCTTGGTTTTGGGCTCAACCGCGATCTCGATCACCGGATCGGGGAAGGTCATGGTTTCCAGAACCACCGGATCCTTCGCGTCACACAGGGTGTCACCGGTGGTGGTGTCTTTCAGACCCGCCAGCGCGATGATGTCGCCTGCAAACGCTTCTTCGATCTCTTCCCGGTTGTTCGAGTGCATCATCATCATACGACCGATGCGCTCTTTCTTACCTTTGGTCGAGTTCAGGATTGAGTCACCCTTGTTCATGGTGCCCGAATAGATCCGGGTGAAGGTCAGCGAGCCAACGAAGGGGTCGTTCATGATTTTGAACGCCAGACCCGAGAAAGCCATGTCGTCATCGGCACGACGCGCGATGTCACGAATTTCTTCTTCGTCGCCGGGTTTGAAGCCCATGTAATCGACAACGTCCAGCGGGCTGGGCAGATAGTCGATCACAGCGTTGAGCAGAGGCTGAACGCCTTTGTTCTTGAACGCCGAACCACCCAGAACCGGAACGAACGCGATCTCCAGAGTACCTTTACGCAGCAGAGCGCGCAGGGTCGGAACGTCGGGCTCATTGCCTTCCAGGTATTCCATCATCGCGTCGTCGTCCATTTCGACGGCCGCTTCGATCATCTTGCCGCGCCATTCGTCAGCCATGTCTTTCAGGCTGTCGCGGATCGGCGCTTTGATCCAGCTTGCGCCCAGATCTTCGCCCTGCCACAGCCATTCTTCCATGGTGACCAGGTCGATCAGGCCTTCCAGCTCGGACTCGGCGCCGATCGGAATACCAACCGGAACAGCGCGTGCGCCGGTGCGGTCTTCGATCATGTTGACGCAGTTGAAGAAGTCAGCGCCGATCTTGTCCATTTTGTTGACGAAAACCATACGCGGAACCTTGTAGCGGTCAGCCTGACGCCACACGGTTTCGGTTTGGGGTTCAACACCGGCGTTTGCGTCCAGAACGCAGACGGCGCCGTCGAGAACCGCCAGCGAACGTTCGACTTCGATGGTGAAGTCAACGTGGCCGGGGGTGTCGATGATGTTCAGGCGGTGCTTGGGGGTATCAGCGGTCTGACCGTCTTCGGTGCGTTCCCAGAAAGTGGTGGTCGCAGCCGAAGTAATGGTGATGCCGCGTTCCTGCTCCTGCTCCATCCAGTCCATAGTGGCTGCACCATCGTGCACCTCACCGATGTTGTGGGATTTACCAGTGTAATACAGGATACGCTCCGAGCAGGTGGTCTTACCTGCGTCGATGTGCGCCATGATACCGAAGTTACGGTACAGTTCGAGAGGATATTCGCGTGACATTTGTCTAAGCCTCTGGGATTACCAACGGTAATGGCTGAAGGCTTTGTTCGCCTCGGCCATCTTGTGGGTGTCTTCGCGTTTCTTGACGGCAGTACCGCGGGACTGAACAGCGTCCAACAGCTCACCTGCAAGGCGCTCTTCCATGGTGTTTTCGTTGCGGCCGCGCGCAGCAGTGATCAGCCAGCGGATGGCCAGTGCTTCGCGGCGCTCGGGGCGCACTTCGACCGGAACCTGGTAGGTTGCACCACCAACCCGGCGCGAGCGAACCTCAACCGACGGTTTGATGTTGTCGAGCGCTTCGTGGAACACTTCGACAGGAGCGCGCTTTACCTTGTTTTCAACGCGATCAAATGCGTTGTAGACGATGCGCTCTGCGACCGACTTCTTGCCGTCGATCATCAGGTTGTTCATGAATTTGGTCAGTACCTTGTCGCCAAATTTGGCGTCAGGCAGGACTTCGCGTTTTTCGGCGGCGTGACGACGTGACATATCAGCCTCTCCTTCTTACTTGGGACGCTTCGCGCCGTATTTCGAACGACGTTGCTTACGATCTTTGACGCCCTGAGTATCCAGAACACCGCGCAGGATGTGGTAACGCACACCGGGAAGGTCTTTCACACGGCCGCCACGGATCAGAACAACCGAGTGTTCCTGCAGGTTGTGGCTTTCACCGGGGATGTACGAGATGACCTCAAACCCGTTGGTCAGGCGCACTTTGGCAACCTTACGCATCGCCGAGTTCGGCTTTTTAGGTGTGGTGGTGTAAACACGTGTGCAGACGCCGCGTTTCTGCGGGCACTGCTCCAGGTGCATGGACTTTGAGCGTTTTACTTTGGGCTGCCGCGGCTTGCGGATCAGCTGTTGAATAGTTGGCATTCCGGTTTCTTCCCCGTTTTGCAACACACATGACATGCACGCGGCTGCGTGCGGTTAAATTCGCTGCACTTATGCGTCCACAAGCGCAAAACCCGCGAGCGTTCCCATTCCGAGGTGAACGTCGCGGTTTGTTATCAGAGGGCGCGAACGATAAAAGTGTCCGGGCCTTGACCAGTTCATTACTGAAATCGGTTACGGGGCGGCCCCCGGTACCGAGATGTCGCGCGTAATAGGGGGAGTCGGCCCGAGTGTCAACAGTCATGCAACAAAGGCGTGTGGCACATCAAGATATCAGCCATTTATCAGGATTGGGCTGGGAATTCCACTGTTCGCCCGCATTGCGGCTTATACCTACCGCGTGCATAGTGGGCGCGTCCCGCTATCCATTGGATGATCCATGCAAGTCATTGGCCTGTGCCGATTTTCATTCCCTGCCCTCGGCGATTTCCAAATCGAACACGACACGGTCGAAGAGCGGCGCCGCCATTTATACCACCCTACCCGTCTGGAAGAGCGGTTTCGCCTGTTTGAATCCCTAACCTTGCCCAGCTTTCGCGCACAAACCGATGAGGATTTCCAGCTTCTGATCGCCGTCGGAGAGTGTCTTCCGAAGGCGGCGTTTGACCGGCTCAAAGATCTAACCACTGACATCAAGCAGGTTCAGATCATCCAAAGAGCAGTCGATCCAGATCAGAAACACCGGCAAGTCATGAAACAAATCCTTCAAATCGCGCGCTCGCATCCAGACCGGCCTTGTCTTCAATTCCGTCATGACGATGACGACAGCGTTTCCATAGATTTCGTGGAAAAACTCCGAGAAGCCGCAGATGACGGCGCAGGTTTGATCAAGAAAAATCAAGCGATCGGGATAGATTTCAACAACGGGTATCAGGCCAGTTTTAGACCCGCAGGTACGCACGCAGCGCAGGTCTACAAGTCTTTGCTCGGGGTTGGACTGGGCATGCTGGTCTCGGGCGAATGCACTCACACAATCATAAGCTTCACCCATAACCGGATCGGACGTTTCATGCCGGTTATCAGCTATCCGGACCGACCAATGTGGATCAGGTCACTGAACAACTCCAACGACTCGCCACGCGTAGGGAAACAGAAGGCGCAACTTGCTCCGATAACACCTAAGATCGAGACCGAATTGGTCAGACGTTTTGCGATAGACCCGGGTTTCTTGCGTTTGCCTCAATCCTCCGCCTGACGCGATCGTTCGCGGAACAGTGTGAACATCCCTGCCCCGACGACCAATGCCGCGCCAAACAGGGTAATCGAATCGGGCCAGTCGCCAAATACTGCCCATCCAAGCCCCAGCGCCCAAAGCAGACTGGAATAGCGGAATGGCGCAATAAATCCGACCTCGCCCACGCGCATCACCATGACGCTGAACAGATACCCCATCAAAACAAAGACCGCGGCACTGGCGACCATCGCACCTGATGCGGTCGAAACCGGCACCCACCCCTCAAAAACTGACACGATTGCAGCAACAGAGGTGATAGAAAGCGATGTTGCCAACGTCACAACCATGGATGGCACTTCTGCGGACATGCGTCGCGTGATAAGATCACGGGCCGTAACCGATGCAACCGCAATCAGTGCATAAATGGCGTAAATGCTGAAGCCATCCGGGCTGGGCCGAACGATCAGCAACATTCCAACAAATCCCATTGCAATCGCGCCAATCCTCCGCCACCCGATTTTTTCCTGAAAAAACAACGCAGCGCCCAGGGTCACAGTCAAGGGTAACGCTTGCAACACCGCCGTTACATTGGCCAACGGCATGTGCATTAACGCAGTCAGGAAGAAGAATGTCGCCGACAATTCGGCAAGGCATCGAAACACAACCAACCACTTATCGTGGCGGGAAAAATCCAAATGAAGCGCCCCAAGATGGCGTGCAAGAAAGAACACGAGAATCGTTGCCAACGCCCCTCGTGTGGCGACCAACTGGAACAGCGGCATATCCTGCCCCACCACCTTCACGAGCGTATCGTTGACAGTAAAGGCAGCCATGCTGCCCATCATCAGCAAGGCGCCCCTTAGATTTGGTGTCATTCTGGTTTCGCCCGATCCCACTACAATGTGCCCATTGGCCAATCAGGCAAACCCAATGTCAACTCTGCAATGGATAATCAGCCATCGCAGGTGAGTCAGGATGGACCTAGAGGCTGACTTTGACCGGTACATTGTTATTTTGAAGTCCGGTCAAACTGAAGAGGTGCACTGTGATTGAGGGCCTGAGCCATATTACCTTCATCACCCGAAATCTGGACAAGATGGAAGAGGTGCTGACAACAATTCTGGATGCCAAAAAAATCTACGACAGCGGCGATCGGACTTTCTCGCTTTCAAAAGAGCGGTTTTACGATATCGGGGGTGTTTGGGTCGCGATTATGGAGGGCGATCCGCTGTCCGAAAAAACCTACAATCACGTCGCGTTCAAGATGAGCGTAGATGAATATGACGACAGGTTGCAACGCATCCGGTCGCTGGGCCTTGAAATCCGGGAGGGTCGATCCCGCGTACCCGAGGAAGGGCAATCAATCTATTTTTATGACTACGACAACCATATGTTTGAACTGCACAGCGGTACGCTGGAGGAACGATTAAAACGGTACGCCGCGGGCTAAATAAAAAAGGCCCCGCAATTTTGCAGGGCCTCATTTGTTTTATGCTGCGGTGCTTATTCGCGGCTTTCCGGTGTTTCCACCAGAACGTCCAGCTCATCTCCGACCATATCGTCGTCGAATGTCGGAGCGGCCAAAGCAGCGGCCGCTTCGGCCTCTTCCCGGCGGGCTTCGATAACCACGTTGTCACGCGACTGCGCGATGTGGCGCACGGCCTGAGTGGCGCCACCGGTACCGGCGGGGATCAGGCGACCAACGATGACGTTCTCTTTCAGGCCAACCAGCTTGTCTTTCTTGCCTTGAACCGAAGCTTCGGTCAGCACGCGGGTGGTTTCCTGGAACGACGCCGCCGAGATGAACGAACGCGTCTGCAGCGAGGCTTTGGTGATCCCCAGAAGGATCGGTTCGCCCTGTGCCGGACGACCGCCACGCGAGATGGTTTTCTCGTTGGCTGCGTCGAACTCCTGCTTGTCGACATGCTCGCCTTTCAGCAAGGTGGTGTCGCCTGAATCCAGGATCTCCCACTTCTGCAGCATCTGGCGCACGATGACCTCGATGTGCTTGTCGTTGATCTTCACGCCCTGCAGACGATAGACGTCCTGCACCTCATCGATCATGTAATCCGCCAGCGCTTCGACACCCATGATGGACAGGATGTCATGCGGAGCCGGGTTACCGTCCATCAGGTATTCACCCTTCTGGATGAAGTCCCCTTCGGCGACCGGGATGTGCTTGCCCTTGGGCACCATGTACTCGATGGTCTCCATCGACTCGTCAGCCGGTTCGATGCTGATGCGGCGCTTGTTCTTGTAGTCGCGGCCAAAGCGCACGTAACCATCGGCTTCTGCGATGATCGCGTGATCTTTCGGACGGCGGGCTTCGAACAGTTCGGCCACACGCGGCAGACCACCGGTGATGTCCTTGGTCTTAGCACCTTCACGCGGGATACGCGCGACAACGTCACCGGCTTCGATCTGCTGGCCATCTTCGACCGACAGGATCGCATCCACCGACATCGGATAGTGAACCGGGTTGCCCGCATCGTTGCGGACCGGCTCGCCATCTTCGCCGACCAGAATGATCTCGGGCTTGAGGTCGCTACCTTTGGGGGCAGCGCGCCAATCGATCACGATCTTCTGGGTCATACCAGTTGCATCGTCGGTCTCATCGCGGACAGCGATGCCCGAAACAAGGTCAACGTACTTCGCAGTACCGGCTTTCTCGGCGATGATCGGCAGGGTGTAGGGATCCCATTCGAACAGCTTGTCGCCACGGGACACCTTGGTGCCGTCCTTGACGAACAGCTTAGAGCCGTAGCCAAGCTTGTGGCTGGCACGCTCTTCGCCGTGTTCGTCGCTGATCACCAGCTTCATGTTCCGGCCCATAACGAGGCTTTCGCCTGCGGCATTGACCAGAATCTGCGGGTTCTCGAAGGAAACAACACCTTCCTGGCTGGCTTCCTGGAACGACTGCTGACCACCTTGCGCAACACCACCGATGTGGAAGGTCCGCATGGTAAGCTGTGTACCGGGCTCACCGATGGACTGCGCGGCGATGATGCCGACAGCCTCACCTGTGTTCACCATGGTACCGCGTGCAAGGTCACGACCGTAGCAGGTGGCGCAGACGCCTTCCTCGGACTCACAGGTCAGAGGCGAGCGGATACGCATTGAAGCAACACCGGCTTCGTCAATGGTGTCCGCCATGCGTTCGTCGATCAACTGACCTGCAGCGACCAGAACCTCGTCCGTACCCGGACGCAGAACGTCATCGGCAGAGACACGGCCCAGCACACGTTCGGCCAGCGAGGCGACAACCTCACCATCGTTCACGGCTGCTTCGGCAGTGATCGCACGCTCGGTGCCACAATCGATCTCACGAACGATACAGTCTTGTGCCACGTCTACCAGACGACGGGTCAGGTAACCCGAGTTCGCCGTCTTCAGAGCGGTATCCGACAGACCCTTACGGGCACCGTGGGTCGAGTTGAAGTACTCGAGAACGGTCAGACCTTCCTTAAAGTTCGAGATGATCGGCGTCTCGATGATGTCACCGTTCGGCTTGGCCATCAGGCCGCGCATACCGCCCAGCTGTTTCATCTGAGTGACCGAGCCACGCGCACCGGAGTGGGCCATCATGTAGACCGAGTTCGGCTCTTGATCCGACCCGTCTTCGGCCTTGGCGACATCCGAGATCGTGCTCATCATCGCCTCGGTGACGCGGTCGTTACACTTCGACCAGGCATCGACAACTTTGTTGTACTTTTCGCCCTGAGTGATCAGGCCGTCCATGTACTGCTGTTCAAAGTCCTTCACCTGACCGCGAGTGTCATCAACGATGCCCCACTTGTCATCGGGAATAACCATGTCGTCCTTACCGAACGAGATGCCCGCTTTGAAAGCTTCTTTGAAGCCCATCGACATGATCTGATCACAGAAGATGACCGACTCTTTCTGACCGCAGTAACGGTAGACGGTGTCGATCACCTGCTGCACTTCTTTCTTCCGCAGCAGGCGGTTGACCAGCTCGAACGGTGCCTTGTTGTTCATCGGCAGCAACGCACCCAGACGCAGCCGGCCCGGAGTGGTTTCGTAGCGCTTCTGAACTTCGTTGCCTTCGTCGTCGATCTGCGTGATCCGCGCGGTGATTTTCGAGTGCAGATGCACCTCACCCGCGTCCAGCGCGTGCTGAACTTCTTCGATCGACCCAAAGACCTTGCCTTCGCCCGGCATGCCTTCGCGTTCCAGGGTCACGTAGTACAGACCCAGAATCATATCCTGCGACGGAACGATGATCGGTGCGCCGTTTGCAGGCGACAGAACGTTGTTCGTCGACATCATCAGAACACGGGCTTCCAGCTGGGCCTCAAGGCTCAGCGGGACGTGAACGGCCATCTGGTCACCGTCGAAGTCGGCGTTAAAGGCCGAGCAGACCAGCGGGTGCAGCTGGATGGCTTTACCTTCGATCAGAACGGGCTCGAACGCCTGAATGCCAAGACGGTGCAACGTCGGCGCGCGGTTCAGCATGACAGGGTGTTCGCGGATCACCTCGTCGAGGATATCCCACACTTCGGGACGCTCTTTCTCGACCAGTTTCTTCGCCTGCTTAACAGTCGAAGACAGACCCTTGGCTTCAAGGCGCGAATAGATGAACGGCTTGAACAGTTCCAGAGCCATCTTCTTGGGCAGACCACACTGGTGCAGCTTCAGCTCCGGACCGGTCACAATGACCGAACGGCCCGAGAAGTCGACGCGCTTACCCAGAAGGTTCTGACGGAAGCGACCCTGCTTACCTTTCAGCATGTCCGACAGCGATTTCAGCGGACGCTTGTTGGCGCCGGTGATCACGCGGCCACGACGGCCATTGTCGAACAGAGCATCCACGGATTCCTGCAGCATCCGCTTTTCGTTACGGACGATGATATCAGGTGCGCGCAGCTCAATCAGACGCTTCAGACGGTTGTTCCGGTTGATGACGCGGCGATACAGATCGTTCAGATCCGAGGTCGCGAAACGGCCACCATCCAGCGGAACCAGCGGACGCAGTTCCGGCGGAATGACCGGGATCACGGTCATCACCATCCACTCAGGCCGGTTGCCCGACTCGAGGAAGGATTCAACAACCTTCAGTCGCTTGATGATCTTCTTGGGCTTCAGTTCGCCGGTTGCTTCGGCCAGATCAGCACGCAGCTGCTCGGCTTCGGCTTCCAGATCGATCTGGGCCAGCATCTCACGGATGGCTTCGGCACCGATATTCGCGGTGAACGCGTCCATGCCGTAGGCATCCTGAGCGTCCATGTACTCTTCTTCAGTCAGCATCTGGCCGTAGGTCAGGTCAGTCAGACCGGGCTCGATGACGACGTAGTTTTCGAAGTACAGAACACGTTCCAGATCGCGCAGCGTCATGTCCAGCATCAGGCCGATGCGGGACGGCAGCGACTTCAGGAACCAGATGTGTGCAACAGGCGCGGCCAGTTCGATGTGACCCATACGTTCGCGGCGGACTTTCTGCAGGGTGACTTCCACACCGCATTTCTCGCAGACAACGCCGCGATATTTCATCCGCTTATATTTGCCGCACAGGCATTCGTAATCTTTGATCGGGCCAAAGATACGCGCGCAGAACAGACCGTCACGCTCGGGCTTGAACGTCCGGTAGTTGATGGTTTCGGGTTTCTTGATCTCGCCATAGGACCAAGACAGGATCCGCTCGGGCGACGCCAGCGAGACCTTGATCTCGTCGAATACTTTCGGGGGCGTCAGCGGGTTGAACGGGTTGTTGGTGATTTCCTGGTTCATTTGTTACCTCAAATCTTGCGGAAGGGGGGACGGGAGAAAGGGCAAGGCCCTTACTCCTCAACCTCCGCATCCAGGAGTTCCATATTCAGGCCGAGACCACGGACTTCTTTAACCAGAACGTTGAACGATTCCGGTACGCCCGCTTCAAAGTTATCCTCGCCCTTGACGATCGACTCATAGACCTTGGTCCGGCCGGCGACGTCATCCGATTTCACGGTGAGCATCTCCTGCAGGGTGTAGGCGGCGCCGTAAGCTTCCAGAGCCCAGACCTCCATCTCACCAAAGCGCTGACCACCGAATTGCGCCTTACCACCCAACGGCTGCTGGGTCACCAGGCTGTACGGCCCGGTCGAACGCGCGTGGATTTTGTCATCCACCAGGTGATGCAGTTTCAGCAGGTACTTGATGCCGACAGTGACCGGACGTGCAAATTGCTCACCGGTGCGACCGTCGAACAGAACCGACTGACCGCTTTCCGAGAAGCCCGCACGCACCAGCGCGTCGTTGACATCCGCCTCTTTGGCACCGTCGAAGACCGGGGTTGCGATCGGAACGCCGCGGGTCACGTTGCCCGCAGCCTCGATCAGGCCATCCTCGTCCAGACCGGTTATGCCTTCTTCGTAGACATTCTCACCATAGGCCAGCTTCATCGCTTCGCGCACCGGGGTCAGATCGCCAGAACGGCGGTACTCACCCAGAGCGTCGTCGATGTTCAGACCCAGACCGCGTGCGGCCCAACCCATGTGGGTTTCAAGAATCTGACCAACGTTCATACGCGAAGGCACGCCCAGCGGGTTCAGACAGAAGTCTACCGGCGTACCATCGGCCAGGAACGGCATGTCTTCCATCGGAACAACCTTGGAGATCACACCCTTGTTCCCGTGACGACCGGCCATCTTATCGCCCGGCTGCAGCTTACGCTTCACAGCGATGAAGACTTTGACCATCTTCATCACACCCGGCGGCAGGTCGTCACCACGACGGACCTTCTCGACTTTGTCCTCGAAACGGGCGTCCAGAGCACGCTTTTGCACTTCGTACTGCTCGTTCAGAGCTTCGACGATCTGTGCGTCCTGCTCGCCTTCCAGCGCCAGCTGCCACCACTGACCTCGGGTCAGGGTTTCCAGCAGCTCCTCGGTGATCACCGACCCTGCCTTGACGCCTTTCGGGCCTTTGACAGCGGTTTTACCCAGGATCAGGCCTTGCAGACGCGCATAGATGTTGCGGTCAAGGATCGCCAGCTCGTCGTCCCGGTCACGGGCCAGACGTTCGACTTCCTCACGCTCGATCTGCAGCGCACGCTCGTCTTTTTCGACGCCGTGACGGTTGAAGACGCGGACCTCAACGACCGTACCGTAATCGCCCGGCTTCACGCGCAGCGAGGTATCGCGCACGTCAGATGCTTTTTCACCAAAGATGGCGCGCAGCAGCTTTTCTTCCGGGGTCATCGGGCTTTCGCCCTTCGGAGTGATCTTGCCGACAAGAATATCGCCCGGCTCAACATCCGCACCGATGTAAACGATGCCCGCCTCGTCGAGGTTGCGCAGCGCTTCTTCACCGACGTTCGGGATGTCGCGGGTGATCTCTTCCGGGCCCAGCTTGGTGTCACGGGCAGCGACTTCGAATTCCTCGATATGAACCGAGGTAAAGACGTCGTCACGCGCGATACGTTCCGAGATCAGGATCGAGTCTTCGTAGTTGTAACCGTTCCACGGCATGAACGCGACGACCACGTTCTTACCAAGGGCCAGTTCACCCATATCGGTCGACGGACCATCGGCAATGACCTCGCCCTTCTGGACGGTGTCACCCACCTTGATCAGCGGACGCTGGTTGATGCAGGTGTTCTGGTTCGAACGCTGGAATTTGCGCAGACGATAGATGTCAACGCCAGCGTCGCCCAGTTCCAGATCTTCGGTGGCGCGGATAACGATACGCTGGGCATCGACCTGGTCGATGATACCGGCGCGTTTCGCCTGAATCGCAGCGCCCGAGTCGATCGCAACCTTTTCCTCGATCCCGGTACCGACCAGCGGCGCTTCGGCGCGCAGCAGCGGAACCGCCTGACGTTGCATGTTCGAGCCCATCAGAGCGCGGTTGGCGTCGTCATTCTCAAGGAACGGGATCAGCGATGCAGCAACCGAGACCAGCTGTTTCGGCGACACGTCGATCAGGTCTACATTCTCGCGCGGGGCAAGCGTGTAGTCACCGGCCTGACGGGTCGAAACCAGATCGTTGATGAACTTGCCATCCGCATCCAACGTCGCGTTCGCCTGCGCCACGGTGTGACGCATTTCCTCGGTCGCGGACATGTAGTGAACCTCATCGGTCACCTCAGCGTCTTTAACAACGCGATACGGTGTTTCGATGAAGCCATACTTGTTCACGCGGGCAAAGGTAGCAAGGCTGTTGATCAGACCGATGTTCGGACCTTCCGGCGTTTCAATCGGGCACATCCGGCCATAGTGGGTCGGGTGCACGTCGCGCACCTCAAAGCCCGCACGCTCACGTGTCAGACCACCGGGACCAAGCGCCGAGAGACGGCGTTTGTGGGTGACTTCCGACAGCGGGTTGGTCTGGTCCATGAACTGCGACAGCTGCGACGAGCCGAAGAATTCGCGGACAGCAGCCGCAGCCGGTTTCGCGTTGATCAGGTCTTGCGGCATGACGGTGTCGATCTCGACAGACGACATACGTTCTTTGATCGCGCGCTCCATGCGCAGCAAACCGACGCGGTATTGGTTTTCCATCAGTTCGCCGACCGAACGCACACGACGGTTGCCGAGGTGGTCGATATCATCCACGTCGCCTTTGCCGTCACGCAGTTCAACCAGCGCCTTGATGCAGGCCACGATGTCTTCGCGGCGCAGGGTGCGCAGGGTGTCGGGTGCGTCCAAAGCCAGACGCATGTTCATCTTCACGCGACCAACAGCGGACAGATCATAGCGCTCGCTGTCGAAGAACAGGGTGTCGAACAGGGCCGACGCAGCTTCGACGGTGGGCGGCTCGCCCGGGCGCATGACGCGGTAGATGTCCATCAGCGCGCTTTCACGGTTCAGGTTCTTATCCTGAGCCATGGTGTTGCGCATGTAGGGGCCTACGTTGACGTTGTCGATGTCCAGAACCGGGATGTCGGTGATACCCGCATCCATCAGGTCCTTGACGGTGCCGCCGATCAGGTCGCCGTCCTTGTCGTATTCCAGCGTCAGCTCATCACCGGCTTCGACATAGATCGCGCCGTTTTCTTCGTTGATGATGTCCTTGGCGACGTACTTGCCGACGATGTTATCGAAGGGAACCAACAGGTCGGTGACGCTGCCTTCGTCGATCAGTTTTTTGACCGCGCGCGGTGTAACCTTCTTGCCCGCCTCGGCAATCACTTCACCGGATTTCGCGTCGACCAGATCATAAGTCGGACGGGTGCCGCGCACACGTTCAGGGAAGAACGGCGTGACCCAACCCTTCTTCTTATCCAGCTTGTAGGACACGGTGTTGTAATACGCGTCCATGATCGCTTCCTGATCCAGACCCAGCGCATAGAGCAGGGTTGTCACAGGCAGCTTACGGCGGCGGTCGATACGGGCGAACACGATGTCCTTGGCGTCGAACTCAAAGTCCAGCCAGCTGCCGCGATACGGGATGATGCGGCAGGCAAACAGCAGCTTGCCCGAGGAATGGGTCTTGCCCTTGTCGTGGTCGAAGAACACACCGGGGGAGCGGTGCATCTGGGACACGATCACACGCTCGGTGCCGTTCACGATGAACGTCCCGTTCGGTGTCATCAGGGGCATATCGCCCATGAACACGTCCTGTTCCTTGATGTCTTTGACCGATTTGGCGCCGGTATCCTCATCGACATCAAACACGATCAGACGCAGAGTGACCTTCAGCGGAGCGCTGTAGGTCATATCGCGCTGCATGCACTCTTCGACGTCATATTTGGGTTTTTCCAGATCGTATTTCACGAACTCCAGAACGGAGGTTTCGTTGAAATCCTTGATCGGGAAAACCGATTGGAACACGCCTTTGATGCCTTCGCCGTCAGTGGGCTGCTCTGCATCGCCGGAGCGCAGGAAAAGATCATAAGAAGATTTCTGCACCTCAATGAGGTTCGGCATCTCCAGCACTTCGCGGATTTTGCCGTAATATTTACGAAGACGTTTCTGGCCAAGGAACGTTTGAGCCATGTCAGATGTCACCTTTCGATGTTCTCAGCGGGCAAAGACACCGTCGGGCCCCGGCATCTTGCACATTCGAGACGACACGTCCGGATCAATTCGTGGCCACCGTCCCGAAGGTGGCCTCCCGATCCGAAAACCGTGTCTTAGAAAAAGCCCCTGAAAATGAGGCCCTTTCTAAGACAGGTTCGGCTGGACCCGGATTTCTCCGGGCCCAGCCAAAATTTGCGGCGCATCAGCGATGCACCTGTCGGTTGGCTTAGGCCAGCTCGACTTCGGCGCCAGCTGCTTCCAGCTTGCCTTTGACTTCTTCGGCTTCGTCTTTCGACACACCTTCTTTGATCTTGCCGCCAGCTTCGACCAGCTCTTTGGCTTCTTTCAGGCCCAGACCGGTGATGCCGCGAACTTCTTTGATCACGTTGATTTTCGAAGCACCGGCGTTCTTCAGAACGACGTCGAATTCGGTTTTTTCTTCCTCAGCTGCGCCACCGGCGTCGCCACCAGCTGCAACCATTACGGCGCCGCCAGCTGCGGGCTCGATGCCGTATTCGTCTTTGAGGATGGTTTTCAGTTCTTGTGCTTCCAGCAGGGTCAGACCCACGATGCTTTCTGCGAGTGCTTTCAGATCAGCCATTGTATTAGCTCTTTCCGTTTTACAGTGTGTGTTCCAACGTCAGGGGAATTCCCCTACGCAGATCATTCAGTGCCAACCGCTTACGCAGCTTCCGCCTTCTCTTCGATGGTGGAAAGGATGCTTGCGATGTTGCTTGCAGGTGCGCCAATCGCGCCGGCGATGTTCGAAGCAGGTGCGCCAATGCAGCCAACGATCGAAGCAATAAGCTCTTCACGAGACGGCATTTTCGAAACTGTTTCGACGCCTTTGCGGTCCAGAGCGTTCTCGCCCATAGCACCGCCGAGGATCTCAAAATTCTTGTTATCCTTGGCGAAGTCCTCGGCCACCTTGGCTGCTGCCACGGGGTCCTCGGAATAGGTCAGAACGGTCATCCCTGTCAGCAGGTCGGCCATGCTTTCACACGGCTTACCCTCAAGGGCGATTTTGGCGAGCCTGTTCTTGGCAACACGCACGGCACCACCCGCGTCACGAGCACGTGCGCGAAGGTCCTGCATCTCGGCAACTGTCAGACCGGCGTAGTGCGAAACCACTACGACGCCAGAGCTTTCGAAGATTTGGCCGAGTTCCTCGACCACTTTCTCTTTCTGGGCTCTATCCACAGTTCTCTCCAAGTTAGGGGCGATATCTCACCCCGGCTCATATTTGCCGCAGCTTTCGCTCCGGCGTTCAGGTCCGTTGTTACGGGATGGGCCAAAACTCGCCCGAGGATCGTGACCCTCAGAATTCTTTGGTCTTACCCGTCTCAGGCAGGGAATTAAGGGGCCGCATGGCACCACCCACCGTCTTGGACGAAACAAAATAAAGCGCACGACGAATCGCACGCTTTATTCCGCAGGTCTACTTAGGACAGATAGGCCGGGTTTCCAAGAGGTAAATTGCACCTATGGGTGCGTTTCGAACGTTCAGAAATAAGCATACTTTCAGTGCAAGTCTCATACACGGTAGATTACGAGGACAGCCAAAGCGACTACGAGAGAAAGACTTTTGAGCCATTGTGGTAACGGGTTGCCATGCTCCACCTTTTTTCTACCCACCAAACACAAGCTCAAAGCGATTGCGACGTTTGTAGCGCCTATTGTCACTTCGAATTAGTGTATTGCAGGCTTTCCAGCGTGGATTGCATCTGTGATCCCTTCTGTCTTTTTGGTCTTCACCAAATCTGTTTTTAACTGCTGGGCAAGTGAACGTTATCATTGACGCCCGTGCACTGATCAGAAGCCTACCGATGCCAAATTACCACTTTGAAACTGTGGCTAGATAGCCTCTTACGAAAACTTGTAGCACAGGGTCCGGTCTGTGTGTGTTGGGGGGCGTAAGGGTACCTCGCGACTGTTTACGTATACTTGGTGGATATATGTTTGTTGCGGCTCTGCCACACGCCTCTTGCGCCCCCCGTGCTTCCAGATGTGTTGGCCCTAACGCAAAAAGCCTCGCATTATGCGAGGTTAAGTATTTGTTTTCCGAACGAGAAGATTGGTTTCGGGAGTAGGATTTGAACCTCTGACCTTCAGGTTATGAGCCTGACGAGGTGAAGACGTTAATCAATTGATCCAGTGGATCAATTGTAGTCTGAACGGGCTGTACTTAGATTTTCTGACGCTGGTTGCGGGAGTAGGATTTGAACCTACGACCTTCAGGTTATGAGCCTGACGAGCTACCGGGCTGCTCCATCCCGCGTCAGAGTCAGATTTGTATCATCGTGTTAGAGAGAAGGGGGATTTTACTAGGTTTGGCGGTGACCTACTCTCCCGGGGCTTAAGCCCAAGTACCATTGGCGCGGCAGTGCTTAACTTCCGGGTTCGGGATGGGACCGGGTGTTTCACTTGCGCTATGACCACCAAACCGAGGAAAATCCCCATCGCTCTTTTTGCAGTGCAAAGGCGACGCGCGGCAGGCAGCGTATTCGCGAAGCGAATGCGCGTTGCCGCACGGTTGTTATGTCACCTTACGGGGTTTCACATCAATCAACGTTGTCCAACTCAAGGTCGGTGTATGCTTCTGGTTTGATTTTGTCTTTCCATTACTGGATCAAATCAAGCCTATCGGGCGATTAGTACCGGTCAACTGAACGCATTACTGCGCTTACATCTCCGGCCTATTGACGTGGTGGTCTTCCACGGCCCTCAGGGAGACCTTGTTTTGAGGGGGCTTCCGCTTAGATGCCTTCAGCGGTTATCCTGTCCGATCATAGCTACCCAGCACTGCCGTTGGCACGACAACTGGTCCACCAGTGGATCGTTCACCCCGGTCCTCTCGTACTAGGGGCAACTCCTCTCAAGTCTCCTACACCCACGGCAGATAGGGACCGAACTGTCTCACGACGTTCTAAACCCAGCTCACGTACCTCTTTAAACGGCGAACAGCCGTACCCTTGGGACCTGCTCCAGCCCCAGGATGAGATGAGCCGACATCGAGGTGCCAAACACTGCCGTCGATATGGACTCTTGGGCAGTATCAGCCTGTTATCCCCGGCGTACCTTTTATCCGTTGAGCGATGGCCCTTCCACTCGGGACCACCGGATCACTATGGCCGTCTTTCGACTCTGCTCGACTTGTCAGTCTTGCAGTCAGGCTGGCTTCTGCCATTGCACTCAACGAGCGATTTCCGACCGCTCTGAGCCAACCTTCGCGCGCCTCCGTTACGCTTTAGGAGGCGACCGCCCCAGTCAAACTACCCGCCACGCAGGGTCCCGGATCCGGATAACGGACCGCGGTTAGACATCAAGAGTGCGAAGGGTGGTATCTCAAGGGAGGCTCCACGGATACTTGCGTTTCCGCTTCAAAGCCTACCACCTATCCTGCACATCACAATCCTGATGCCAGTGCGAAGCTGTAGTAAAGGTGCACGGGTCTTTCCGTCTAACCGCGGGAAGCCTGCATCTTGACAGGCAATTCAATTTCGCTGAGTCGATGTTGGAGACAGCGGGGAAGTCGTTACGCCATTCGTGCAGGTCGGAACTTACCCGACAAGGAATTTCGCTACCTTAGGACCGTTATAGTTACGGCCGCCGTTTACCTGGGCTTCAATTCAAGGCTCTCACCTCTCCTTTAACCTTCAGGCACCGGGCAGGCGTCAGACCCTATACGTCGTCTTGCGACTTCGCAGAGCCCTGTGTTTTAATAAACAGTCGCCACCCCTGGTTTGTGCCCCCAGCCCCTAGTTGCCTAGGAACCGGGCCTCCTTCTCGCGAACTTACGGAGGTATTTTGCCGAGTTCCTTCAACATCGTTCTCTCAAGCGCCTTGGTATGCTCTACCAGTCCACCTGTGTCGGTTTAGGGTACGGTCTGATGGAGGGCTATTTCAGAACCACTCAGCAGCCCAATCAATCCGATAAGATTGAACTACACCTGTGATCCGTCACATCCTCCCACCTAGGAATATTAACCTAGTTCCCATCGCCTACGCCTTTCGGCCTCGGCTTAGGGGCCGGCTTACCCTGCTCAGATTAGCTTTAAGCAGGAACCCTTGGACTTTCGGCGAGTGTCTCTCACACTCTTTGTCGCTACTCATGTCATCATTCTCACTAGTGATCTCTCCACCGGATGGCTCACGCCCCGGCTTCATCGAAAGAACCTATGTCTGCGCTACCGCCTATTCGGCTACTTGAGCGCGATTACTCGCGCCGCATAACCGGCGGCAATATAGACAAGGTTCTATGTCACACTACGCTCTGCTACCGATGCTTACGCATCCCTAGACTTCGGCTCATGGCTTGAGCCCCGTTACATCTTCGCCGCAGGACAACTTATTTAGACCAGTGAGCTGTTACGCTATCTTTAAAGGATGGCTGCTTCTAAGCCAACCTCCTGGTTGTTTTGGTCGTCCCACCTGCTTTCCCACTTAGCCATGAATTGGGGGCCTTAGTCGTAGGTCAGGGTTGTTTCCCTCTCCACTACGGACGTTAGCATCCGCAGTGTGTCTGCCATCTAGTACTCCCGGGTATTCGGAGTTTGGTTAGGATCAGTAAGCCTGTGGGGCCCCATTACCCATCCAGTGCTCTACCCCGGGGTATTCGGATGACGCTCTACCTAAATAGATTTCGCAGAGAACCAGCTATCTCCGAGTTTGATTGGCCTTTCACCCCTAGGCACAGCTCATCCCGATCCTTTTCAACGGATGTGGGTTCGGTCCTCCAGTAAGTGTTACCTTACCTTCAACCTGGCCATGCCTAGATCACTCGGTTTCGGGTCTGATCCCACGAACTCATTCGCCCTATTAAGACTCGCTTTCGCTACGCCTACACCTAACGGCTTAAGCTTGCTCGTGAGACCAAGTCGATGACCCATTATACAAAAGGTACGCCGTCAGCTCGCAAGGAGCCTCCGACTGATTGTAGGCGTTCGGTTTCAGGTACTGTTTCACTCCCCTCGTCGGGGTGCTTTTCACCTTTCCCTCACGGTACTGGTTCGCTATCGGTCAGCAAGGAGTACTTAGCCTTCGAAGGTGGTCCTCCGATCTTCAGACAGAATTTCACGTGTTCCGCCCTACTTAATACGTCCATCAAAGCTTCCTATACGGGGCTGTCACCCGCTATGGCCACGCTTCCCAACGTGTTCTAGTCACTTATCTGGCTCGGCTGGTCCCCGTTCGCTCGCCGCTACTAGGGGAGTATCAATTGATTTCCTTTCCTCCGGGTACTTAGATGTTTCAGTTCCCCGGGTTTGCTCTTAAAACCCTATGTATTCAGGTCTTAAGTACCTGTTTAAACCCCATATTGAGTATCAAAGATAACAATATGAAGCTTTCAGGTGGGTTGCCCCATTCAGAGATCCATGGATCAAAGCTTATTCTCAGCTCCCCATGGCTTATCGCAGAGTATCACGTCTTTCATCGCCTCTTGCTGCCAAGGCATTCACCAAACGCCCTTCTCGCGCTTGATTTGATCCAGAAAGAGAAAGACTTAATCTTTGCGCTACCGCCTATTCGGCTACTTGAGCGCATGAACTCTTTCGGCCTTCGGCCTTCACAGTTCGATTAGATCGATCGTGATCACCCAGCTGGTAACTAAAGGTGATCGTTCTTCTGAACCAAAAACATACATTTCCCGCCCCCGCCACTTGGACGAGGACAATTGAGCAACCCCATATGGTCTCCCAGCCGTGCAGCTGATCAACGCAGGTCGCTCGGGTTAGTATATTTGACTTGGACAACTCTGTTCGTTTCAGTCGCGATACACGAGACAGGGCCGGCTAGA
>NZ_JBQFJO010000001.1:145000-655000 GCF_056536325.1 Ruegeria sp. AB11
TACGAACTATGAGTCTCACCGAATACGGTTAAAACCATCCTTCAAACCTATCAGACATACCGCTCAGGTTTCAGTGCTTGTTGGTTCAAACCCTATATATAGTGAGAGCACTACGCCACCTCCACAAGACAGGACCGACTCGATATGGAGCAGCGATTCATTTCCAATCCCGGAATCGCACCCAGCATCGGCGCCGCCGAGCGCATTGCCCAACGATCCTACAAGGCCTTGCGCATTGTCTATGGATAGGCTCAGGTCTCTCAGACGCTCAACCGATACGCCTGCGACCGTGATATGACGACTGACACTAAGTTTCCCCTGCTACGAACCGTTGGATTAGACGGTCTGTTGGTGACCTTTGCGCAAACCATGTCCGAGCCATCAAACCGCGCCGCTCTGGCATTTCGCGGCGCGGTCGAAGAACAACAGATCGACGGTGTGCTTGAGACGTCGGCCTCGCTGGCATCTGCATTTATACGGTTCAATCCCTCAAGCCTGTCGCATCACGACATCGAAGAGTTGCTGCGCGCGATGTTGGACAGTCGCGATTGGTACGCCGCACCCTTGCCTGCGGGGCGACGATTCTGGAAAGTACCGACAGTCTACGGTACCGATCTTGCGCCACAGCTAGAAGACGCAGCGCTGGCAGCTGGATTGTCACCCGCAGACGCCATCGATCGTCTCAGCCAATCGCGCGTGCGGGTACTAACCATCGGGTTCGCTCCGGGCCAACCTTATCTCGGGCCACTAGGTCCCGAATTCAACATTCCTCGCCTGAAAGAGCTGACGCCAATGGTGCCCGAGGGTGCGTTGGTTCTAGCAATTTCGCAATTTGTTCTGTTCTCAGGGCCAACTCCAACCGGATGGCGCCATGTAGGGCAAACCGCATTCCGTTGCTTTCGTCCGGACATGGAGCAGAGCTTTGCCCTCAACCCCGGTGATGAGATGCAGTTCATCTCTGTCTCGCGCGAGGAACTTGAGGATATCCAGAGAACCTGTACCGATGGTTCTGGCGGTGCGAGTTGCAAGGAGATCACGGCATGACGCTGATCGTCCATCGCATCGGTCCAGCTTGCACGGTTCAGGATCAAGGGCGTACTGGGTATCTGGATCAAGGCCTGTCACGTTCGGGTGCCGCAGATGTAATGGCGCTTTACGAAGGAGCCGCCTTACTGGGTAACGCCCCAAAGTGCGCAGCACTGGAAATGGCGGGGATGGGGGGCGAGTTTGAGGCAACCGAGCCTACCGCCATCGCGCTAACCGGCGCACCTATGCGGGCCAGTATCGATGGCAGCCCGGTTCTGTGGAATGCCTCGCACCAGATGGAAGTCGGACAGCGACTGATAATCGGGTCGGCTCAACAGGGCAGTTATGGGTATCTACACTTGGGCGGCGGGGTCGAGACCGAAATGACACTGGGCTCTCGCGCCGCACATCTGACCGCCAGGATCGGGCGCGCTGTTCGGGCCGGCGATCGACTGCCCGCACCCGGAGCGGGAACCACGGGCCTGAAGTTGCGTGCCGACGATAGATTCTCGGGAGGCTTGCTGCGGGTCGTGGCCAGCTTTCAGACTGCGCTGTTCGATGAAGGTACACTTGCGCGGTTTACACGAACGACTTTCCACCGTGGCGCCCGGGCCAACCGGATGGGCATGCAGCTAGATAGCGAAGGCGACGGCTTCGCTGCCAAAGGCCAGTTAGACATCCTGTCAGAAGTTATAACCCCCGGCGATATACAGATGACCGGTACCGGTGCACCCTTCATCTTACTTCCCGAATGCCAGACCACCGGAGGCTACCCGCGCATCGCAACCGTCCTAGCCTGTGATCTGCCCCGTGCGGCACAGACCCCGGCAGGGGGCGAGGTTCGGTTCGAGTTTGTATCGATGGAACAAGCTGTGACACTGCAAGCCGCTTTTGAGGCCGAACTGGCCCGCATACCGGGGCGCGTTGAACCTTTGGTCCGCGATCCGCATGACATCCCGGACCTTCTGTCCTACCAATTGATCAGCGGAATGATCTCTGCCACCGAATAAGGAGTTATCGCGATGCCGAGCGTCGATCTGAATGCAGATATGGGCGAGAGCTTTGGCCCCTGGAATATGGGGGATGATGAAAGCCTGCTGAAGATCATCACTTCGGCCAATATCGCCTGTGGCTTTCACGCCGGTGACCCGGATGTGATGGCCAAGACCATGACTCTGGCGGCCAAGAACGGTGTTGGCATTGGCGCGCATCCTGGTTTTCCCGATCTACAGGGGTTCGGGCGTCGAAACATGAAAGTACCTCATGACAGTTTGCGCAATCTTGTGCGTTATCAACTCGGATCGGCCATCGGTATGGCCAAAGCCGTAGGTACCGAAGTCCGGCACCTAAAATTGCACGGCGCACTGGCCAATATGTGTTCGGTCGATATCGACATGGCGCGCGCCTGTTATCAGGGCGCGCTGGATGTGGACCCCAACATTATTATAATGGTGCTTGCGGTGACCAAGCAGGAAGCGGCTGTGCGCGAACTGGGTTGCAAATGGGTGGGTGAGATCTTTGCGGATCGCGCCTACAACGACGACGGCACGCTAGTAGACCGGTCCTTGCCGGGGGCGGTCATCCATGATCCCGCGCTGGCAGGGCCGCGCATCCTGAACATGGTGAACGAAGGTGCGATCATCACCGAATCCGGCAAGCGGCTAGAGACTTCAATTGATACGATATGCCTGCATGGTGATGGCCCGACGGCGGTTCAGATCGCGCACTCCGTGCGCGAGAACCTGATCGCAGGCGGTGTCGAGGTCACAAAGTTCATCCGCTAGTCACAACAACGTAACTTTCGAACCCCATCTCCAAACTGTTGCCCATGCAGGCCTTAGCGCCTAGCATGAGTGGCAAGTGCATGATCTGACTACCACAAATCCAAGCAACGCGCCGCAAGGAGATGAGCCTATGTCTTTCGATCTGATGTCCTACCAGCCAAGGGGCGACAAGAAAAACTCGGACTTCTTCACCGAATATCTGCCCAGGATTTACGAGCGTCGCATCAGCTCGGGCATCGCGGATCAGGTAGGCGCGATGCGCGCGATCGTCATTCAGGTTGAAACCGATGCGCTGTTCGACACGTTGGTCGAACTTTATGTAATGACCCCCTATCGCCATACTGCCAGCTATCTGGGCCAGACGCATAAGTTCGCGGTCATGCACTCACATGCCGATTACCCGGCGCTGATTCTGATGGCTCCGCTCAGTTCGGCGTTCGAAGATTTCATTCCCCGCATCAACAGAATGTACCCGCTGGCGCGCGGCACGCCTCAGACGCGCTATGTGGGTGAGATTTACGGCGCTACCGATTTGAAGAACCTGACGGGAACGCTGGAGGATCAGAATATTCGGTTCGAATATTCTGGGGATACGGAAAACCCATTTTACACGTTGGACGGATACCGGTTTACGACGCCGTCGGATTTCACGTGCAACCGCGTCGGCTATTCAACGCATGATTTCAACGACACCGACAGTCTGGGGCTTGGCGATCGCGTGATGCTGAGCGATGCGGAACAAGCGCGGCTGGATCAGGCCGCAGCCTTTGGCGCCGACAGCAAAATCTCTCCGCTGATGCTGGGAATCGATCACCTCGCCACGCGGGTTCTCGCCGGAGAGCGCGAGGACGCGATCCTTGAGTTTCTGACCATGGTCCCCTATTATTTCTGGGGGGCGTACAACATCTTTGACATGAACTCGTCAACCAACGTGAACCGTAACGCCAATGTAGATGACGACAAGAAATCCCCCGCCAAGGTCTTCACCGCCAACAACACGCCATCCTTCGTAAATTCCTTCGCCAAACTGCCGATGCCGACCGAGGATTTCGTGCGCAACTTTGGACGCCGCCTGCACCACATGGCAGTCGAGATTCAGGATGGTGATCATGCCGCAGGTGAGAAAAATGTCGATTTCGTAGTGAATACGCTCAAAGACAATGGTGTGCCATTTCTTGCCCATGTGGTGGGCGAGTGCAAAGACGATCCGAATCTTAAACAGATCTTCTCGAAGCACTCGAAACATACATTGCTGATCACTGAGTATATCGAGCGCTGCCATCACTATGATGGCTTCTTTACCAAAGACAATGTTGCTGCCCTGACCGCTGCCGCTGGGCAGGACGAACAGTACCAGCATGGTCACGTTTTCGACTGATCGGATGAAAAAAGGGCTGCGAGATCATCGCAGCCCAGACCCATCCAGGAGAGTATGTCGGGTCTTATGACGGCCCGATCATGAAACATGTGACGTTGCGCGCCTGCAACCGGCGGCAAGCCAGATCGGCCTGTTCGCGGGTCATGCCCTGAAAGGTCGCATCAAACCCGCGCGCGCTCTGGTTCACCTTACGCAACGTGCCTTCCAATGTAGTCATTTCCGACAGCGCGGTTTTCAGCAAAACTTTCTCGGCCTCGTATCGCGTAGTGTATCGGCCCACATTGACACCCCACAGGTGACCGCCGGATGTGGACAGGCGGGTAACCACTTCGGGTTCCGGCTCTGGCTGTCTGGCCGGTTCAACCGAGGCAAGAACCACATCCCCAGGCCGCGAAACTGGTCGTGTTGCGCTGTCCGCAGGTGCGATATCCGCTGCCGCAATGGCGGCGGCAATACCGTCTTGAATACGGGAACCATTTTTCTCGGCCGTTTCGGCAACTGCACCTGCTACTTGCACAGCAGCGGCTGCCGTCGGACGCAGGACCGGGCGCAAGCTTTTCTTCGGTGGACCAACCTGAGCGACCTGTACGGTGCCCAGCCCCGTGTTTCCGGCATACGCCGGGCGGGCAGGCTTGCGGATCGGCGCGCGCGAGGGGGCACGGCGGAAACCCATATCCAGAAGTTCAGCTACACGGGCGTTACGTGATGCGCCGGATTTGCCGCCGAAGACCGTGGCAATGATGCGTTCATCCTTGCGTTTGGCTGAAGCAACAAGGTTAAATCCGGCCGCGCGGGTATAGCCGGTCTTGATCCCATCGGCGCCCCTGTAGGCCGCCAGCAGGCGGCGGTTGGTGTTCGGAACGGTCTTGATCCCGGCATGAGTCGATTGGCGCGAGAACAGATTATAATACTGCGGATAATCATACAGCAGATGACGGCCCAGCGTGGTCATGTCGCGCGCGGTCGACAAGTGGCCCGACTCGGTCAGACCATGCGCGTTCTTGAAGGTCGTCCGGCTCATCCCCATCGCCTTGGCGGTACGGGTCATGCGACGGGCAAAGGCCGCCTCGGAACCGCTGAGCGCGATACCTATGGCGGTCGCCGCATCATTGGCCGATTTCACTGCTGCTGCCCGGATCAGATAACGAAACGCGATTCGCTGGCCCGTGCGCAATCCCAGCTTGGACGGCGGTTCAGCCGCCGCCTTCTTGGTGATCCTAACCTGAGTGTCCAATGTGATCTCACCATTCCGCACCGCCTCAAACGCGATGTAGAGGGTCATCATTTTGGTCAGCGATGCCGGATGGAGCCGCGTGTCGGCATTACGGGAATGCAGCACTTCCCCGGTGCGCGCGTCGATGACCATGGCTGCGTAGGGGGCCGCCACGCCTTGAAGTGGCGCAAAAGAAAGCAGCCACAGGAATGCTATAAGGAATAAGCCCATTCGGGCCGGAACTGTCCGCCGAATCTGCACGATCTTTGCCTCTGTCTGCCTCGCGCCGCCGGGTTTTCCCGGTCAGCAATTTTTATTTTGATATTGGTTAGGCTAACACAGGGACGGGCTTAAAGAAACTGAAAGCTGCGTGTTCGTTACACCCACTCCGACCTAGCACTGCACTACATGTGGTATAAGTTGCGCGTCCAGACACCAAACCCGCGATTACGCCGAAATTCAGGCAAGCCAATCCATCGAATTTTTCGCAACTGATGTGAAACGGCAACAGGTCAGGAAATCCGGGCAACCAGAACCGAGAGATCGCCCAGATCTCGCAACTCACAAAATCTGGGATTGCCGGCCGGAGTTTCAGCCTTCTCAATTTCCCAGACCAGCCCATGGGGCACATACACGCCCCAGCATCCCGCTTCGATGGGCGCCACCACGTCAGACCGCATCGAGTTTCCGATCATCATCGAGGCCTCGGGACCATCCCCATGCTGCGCAAAAATCGTCGAATAAGTCGCTGCCGTTTTTTCGCTCACGATCTCGACGCCATCAAATAGCTCACCCAATCCGGATTGCGCCAGCTTACGCTCCTGATCGATCAGGTCGCCCTTGGTGATCAGCAAAACCCTGTGCGTCTCGGCCACCGTCTCGATGGCCTCGCGCGCATGGGGGAGCAGTTCGATGGGATGCGCCAGCATCTCCTGCCCCGCTTCGACAAGTTGGCGGATGACGCGCGCCGGAACGCGATCTTCCGTCACCTCAATCGCTGTCTCGATCATCGATAGGGTAAAACCTTTGATGCCATAGCCATAGTGTCGAATGTTCCGCTTTTCAGCGGCAAGAAGACGTTCCATCAGGTGATCACGCTCGGCGTGATCGGCCAGCAATTCGGCAAAATACGCCTGCGTCAGTTGAAAAAACCGCTCATTATGCCACAGCGTGTCATCCGCATCGAACGCGATTGTGGTCAATTTGTCCTGCATTGCGATTCCGACTCGTAGCTCTTTTCTCTGACCACAGTGACGTTATATAAGCCCTCAAACAAACCGAAGCTTGAATCGGGATTCTCTTACAGCAATGCGCGAACACCAGTGGATCATGTCGGACAAGGACGACCAGGACGACGACACGTCGGTCCTGGTGCAAACACGTCCCAAGACCAAGCGGCCTCCACTGTATAAGGTGTTGCTGCTGAATGACGACTACACGCCGATGGAGTTTGTGGTGCATGTGCTGGAACGGTTCTTCGGCATGACCCATGCACAGGCGTTCGAAATCATGCTGACCGTGCACAAGAAAGGCGTCGCCGTGGTTGGCGTGTTCAGCCATGAGATTGCCGAAACCAAGGTCGGGCAAGTGATGGATTTCGCGCGCAGGCATCAGCACCCGCTGCAATGCACCATGGAACGCGAAGAATAACGCGCGGCCATGTCTCCTCGCCTTGAACTTGCCCTAAGCAGCGGGCTCCGCCTGTCACAACCTCTGATCGTGCTGGCCCCAACCCCCAACCACGATCTGTCGGACCTGCCGCACGAGACGCAGGTGATACAACCCTTCAAACCCTTTCACGATCATTTTGCCGCGCAAGGTTTTGTGGCAACGCCCAACAGTGACGCGCCCAGCCAGGATGCTGTCGTCTTCCTGCCGCGTGCCAAAGCGCTGGCCCGGGCGTTGGTTCATCAGGCTTGCAGCCGCGCCAGCGGGATCATTGTGGTGGACGGGGCCAAAACCGATGGCGTCGACAGTTTGCTGAAAGACATCCGCAAGCGGGTCGCAATCAACGGGCCGATTTCGAAAGCGCATGGCAAGATTTTCTGGTTTCAGTCTGATGCGGACGCGTTTGCCGACTGGGCTGCGCCTGAAAACCAAATGGTCGACGGATTCCACTCCGCACCCGGTGTGTTTTCCGCTGACGGTATCGATCCTGCCTCAGCCCTGTTGCAGAGGTCTCTGCCAACCAAGCGCGGTACGCGCATTGCTGATCTGGGCGCAGGCTGGGGCTTTCTGTCCGCCGGGCTGATCGACGACACCTTGCACAGCCTGCATTTGGTTGAGGCGGATCACACCGCACTCACCTGTGCCCGCTCCAACGTCACCGACCCTCGTGCGCAGTTCCACTGGGCCGACGCAACCAATTGGACCGCACCCGAGCCACTGGACATGGTGGTCATGAACCCGCCGTTTCACACCTCGCGCAGTGCTGACCCGGCCCTTGGGCAGGGATTTATCGCAAACGCCGCACGAAACCTAACACGCAACGGGCAACTCTGGATGGTTGCCAATCGCCACCTGCCATACGAAGCCACCCTGGCCGAGTTCTTCACGCGCGTTGAAGAAGTTGCAGGAGATAACCGATTCAAGGTGTTTCATGCCTCTCGCCCTCGGGGCTGAGGCCCGCTAACCTGCGCCAGAACTCAGGAGGATTCGCATGTCCTTTTCAATCGCGGGCAAGACCGCAATCGTCACTGGCGGTGCCAATGGCATCGGGCTTGCCATCGGGCGGCATTTTGCCGATGCAGGTGCCAATGTCATGTTTGCCGACATGGATGAAAAACGCCTGTCTGAAGAGCTGGGTGAACAGGCGGATGACAGCAATATCCGCTATTTTGCGGGCGATCTGCGCGAAAAGCTGACCATCGCCAACTTACTCTCGGCAACGCTGGATGCTTTCGATCAAGTGGATATCCTGATCAATGGCGCACGGCAGGTCATCCCTTCAGACCCGCTCGACGCGGATGATGACTCGGTCCGTACATTGTTGAACCAGAACCTGATGCCTGCGCTGAGACTGAGCCAACTGATCGCCAAGCGGTTCATCAAACAGGCTGATGGTGACACCGAGAACCCTGCAGGTTCGATCATCAACCTGTCCTCGATTGCTGCGCGCCGAACCCACCCGGACCTGATGGCCTACTCGGTCTCAACAGCCGCCCTGGATCAGATGACCCGTTCGCTTGCTGTAGCATTGGCGCCGAGCCGCATCCGCGTGAACTCAATTGCTCTGGGATCGGTAATGAGCGCCTCGTTGCAATCCACTTTGAAGGAAAATCGCGACTTCCGCGATGATATCGAAAAACACACGCCCCTGGCACGAATTGCAGCGCCAAACGAACTGGCGGAAACAGCGCAGTTCCTTGCATCGGATGCCGCGGGTTTCATGACAGGGCAAATCCTGACCATTGACGGCGGCCGCACCCTGCTGGACCCGGTCGCGGCACCTGCCCACTGACACCTATGTTTGACACAGAAAAAAACACCGCCTCCGCATGGTTTCGCCAATTGCGCGATGAGATCATCATGGCGTTCGAAGCGCTTGAGGAAAGCCACGACGCTGGCCCGTTCTCAGACGATCAACCGGGCCGTTTTGAAGTGAAAGAAACCACCCGCCAATCCGACGATGGCTCGGACGCTGGTGGCGGTTTGATGTCCGTTATGCGCGGCGGTCGCGTGTTCGAAAAAGTGGGCGTTAATGTTTCAACCGTTTACGGCACACTAGGCGAACGCGCGCAGAATGCGATGGCTGCGCGCAAGGGCATTCCCGGAATGAAAGATGACCCGCGTTTCTGGGCGTCTGGCATCAGCCTGGTGGCACATATGCAGAACCCGCATGTGCCTGCGGTACACATGAACACACGAATGTTTTGGACACCGCATGCCTGGTGGTTCGGTGGCGGGTCCGACCTGAACCCTTGCATCGAATATGACGACGACACCTCTCATTTCCACGCCACTCAAAAGGCTCATTTGGATCCGCATGGTGCGTCGCATTATCCACGCCTCAAAGATTGGGCCGATGAATATTTCTACATCCCCCACCGCAAACGCGCACGAGGTGTTGGTGGGATATTCATGGATGACTATTGTACGGGCGACTGGCAGGCAGATTTCTCCCTGACCCAGGATATTGGCCGCGCATTCCTTCCAGCGTTCTTACCTCTGGTCGAGAAGCGTCGAATTCAGAGTTTCAATGACACGGACAAGACTAAGCAGCTTGTGCATCGTGGTCTCTATGCGGAATACAATCTGGTTTACGACCGTGGCACCAAGTTTGGTCTGGAAACCGGGCATGATCCCGATGCCGTTCTCATGAGCCTGCCGCCGCTGGCGAAATGGATCTGATGGTCAGAAACCAAAATCTATGAAATTGTCATAGCAATATCCCTGAGCCGACCCTGCCGTCATATTTGCTCCTACGGTTTTGACCGTGACGGAATATGTTGTGACATCTTCAGCCCCTTCAGGCGGTGACAGAGAAAACTGCACCGTACGGGCACCTCTCTCATAGGGTTTCGAGATATAGATGCGTTGAGTTGCCGATGTCCGCAGCGTCCGGATCGCAAAATCACCGATCCCGCACCAATAGGCCACTGGCGCTGATGTACCGATCGCAGCCACCTCGTAGGTGCCATCATTCAATGGCGTGACTGTTGTTCGAAATGCGGGCCGCACACCCACACCGAAGCCAACAGCTTGTGAAAGTGTGGGGCACACCAAAGCAGCCACCAGGCATGCAAGCTTCAGAATTCGCATATCCAATACCTCATTCGATAACTTCGATCGACGCCATCAAAGCGTGAATTCAATCAATAACATACCATGACAGCATTCTTGCTTCTGGTACAATGTCGAATTCGTGTGCCCTTGGTTACCCACCATGAAAATCCTTTCATTGAATATGATCCGCGCTATGATCTAAGGAACCGTAGTTTCCAGAGTGACCCGTGCAGACGTCATTTCCAAAAGACTGGTTCGATATTTCTCCTGAAAAATACGCCGATTTCGGTGCAGTGTTTTATCTCGCGGCACTGACCAAAACACATCGGGATCGCAACTTAGGTCAGGCGCTTTATGCCTTTGAAACGCCCTTGCGTCTGGGGCAGTATCATATCTTTCGGCAAAACGGATTTCCGCGCGGGTTTGTGACTTTCGCCGGTCTAAGCCCTGAAGCCGAACATCGCTATGCGGTACAGGAACAGCCGTTGAATGACGCCGATTTCACCAGCGGTACGTCTTTCTGGATCATCGACATGGTCGCTCCGTTTGGTCAGACCAACCAAATTGTCGAGATGCTGAAACGCGAGATTCCACATCCCCGGGTGCGCACTAACCGGATGGACAGCGACCTGACCCGAAACCGCATCGTCGAATGGACCCGTGACCAGAACGCTGAGGTGCATATGCGCCTTTACAGAAAAAATGAATTCGCGCGAGTGCTAAAGCAGGAGGGATCATAACATGGTCTCGATAGTCGGCGATACAACAGGTTCGGTGACAGATGATCCACCGAATGTGGCAACCGGTGATCTTGATATTACCAGCGGTGCCACCATCGCCTCGCAGGACTGGTCAATCCAGACGCCGCCCGATCACGGGACAGCCAGCATTGATCCAGCTACAGGCGAATGGACCTATACGGTCGACCCTACCTTTTTCGACAGTTTGGATAATGGCGAAATCGTCACCGATACGTTCACGGTCGAAGTCAACGCCGTCGTCAGCGTCTTCGGCTTTAATTTTAATGCAGCTCCGGAAACAACCGATGTCACCATCACAATTGAAGGTGTGTGTTTTACTGCAGGCACGTTGATCGAGACCGAAGTCGGTTCGCAACCGATCGAAACTCTTCAGGTGAATGACGAAGTGTTGACCGCCGATCACGGCTTGCAGCCCATCCGCTGGATCGAAAGCAGCCGATTGGACCGTGGGCGATTACGTGCGAACCCTTCAATGCGACCGGTGCGGCTTACTGCAGGCAGTCTTGGGCTAAATATTCCATCCCGTGATCTTCTAGTCTCTCAACAGCATCGAATTCTGATAAGTGGTCCCAAGGTCCAGATGCTATTTGGTGCGCCCGAAGTATTGGTCGCCGCAAAACACCTTTGCTCCTGGCCGGGCATCGATATCGAAACAAGCGACCAGCCTGTCGAGTATTTGCATATCCTTCTGGACAGGCACGAGATTCTAACCGCCGAAGGGGCGCCAGCTGAAAGCTTATTTCTGGGTGAAGAAACTCTTTACACGCTTTCGTCTGACGCATTGCAAGAACTCGTCGAGATTTTCCCCGACCGCGCGACAGACGAACACAACGGATTCGGAAATGTCGCGCGCCTTATCCTGCGCGAGCATGAGGCGCGCGCACTTGCCTAATCCTTAGACGACCCGCCCACCAACATCCTGTGGGGCCAGTGCGACAGTCTTGATCACCGCATAGCAACTGCTGCCCTGCTGCAATCCCAAGGCCGCGACCGAGCGTCGGGTCACGCGGGCCAGAACAATCCCAGCAGGTGTGTTGACCGACACAATGGCACCCGGCCCTTCGCCTGATCGGATCGTTTCGACCTGCCCGGAAAGCACGTTCAGGGCTGACAGCCCTTCTGGTGGTATGTTCGACAAGATCACCTCTTGCGCCGGGATACGGATACGCAGGTCTTCGCCGATCCGGTGCGCAATGCGCGGCAGGAACAACCGCGCCCCGCCTGCGTCCAATTCAGATAAACCATCATCGTGATGAGCCGCCACGCGAACGCTTAGCACCGCACCCACGGCGCGCACACCGGCGGGGGCAACTGATGGGTCGGCCAGCACTTCGGACGCAGGGCCAAAGCGTACCACCTGCCCATCCTGAAGCGCCACGACCGATGTCGCCAACCGCGCAACCTCGGCCGCCGAATGTGTTACATAGAGGATTGGAACCGAGACCTCATCCCTTAACCGTTCAAAATAGGGCAGGATTTCCGCCTTCCTCGCATCGTCAAGCGCCGCCAAGGGCTCGTCTGCAAGAATCAGGCGCGGGCTGGCCAACAAGGCGCGGCCAATGGCAACACGCTGTTTCTCACCGCCCGACAGCATAGCCGGGCGCCGATCCAGCAGGTGGCCGATTCCCAACATCTCGATCACGCGATCCGGGTTTTCGCGCTGTACCCCGCGCGGGGCAAACCAACGACCATAGTTCAGATTCTGACGCACAGTCAGATGCGGGAACAAGCGGCCTTCCTGAAAGATGTATCCCAGTCGCCGCCGATGTGGCGGCAGCCAAACCCCGCAATCCGTATCGAATAAAACCCAATCACCCACAGCAACACGTCCCGATTGGGGGCGCAGCAACCCGGCTACGGCATTGACCACCGTGGTCTTCCCGGAACCCGAGCGCCCAAAAAGGACTGTGACACCCAGAGGCGCTTCAAAATCCAAATCGAGCGCAATACCCGGCAGATTATGTTGCATGCGAACAGACAGACTCATGACCCTGCCACACGTTTGGCCACACGGCGGCCCACATATTCTGACAAGAGCAGCGCCCCCATGGCGATTATGATCGAGATGATCACCAATCGCGTCGCCGCCGCCTCACCCCCGGGCACCTGCAAAAACGCATAGACGGCGGAAGGCAGAGTCTGGGTCTGGCCCGGTATATTTGAAACAAAAGTGATCGTGGCCCCGAACTCTCCCATCGCTTTAGCAAAGGCCAGTATTGCGCCTGCGATAACTCCAGGCAGGATCATCGGCAGCGTCACCGTTCCAAAGACCATCAGACGCGACGCACCCAACGTAGCCCCGGCCTGCTCCAGTTTGGGATCCACCGCCTCAATCGACAAACGGATCGCGCGCACCATCAGTGGAAAGGCCATGATCCCAGCTGCAAGCGCCGCACCGGTCCAGCGGAATGCGAAAACGATACCAAGCTCGGCCAACGGCCCACCCAGCGGCCCCTGAATGCCGAACGTCAGCAGCAACAGATAGCCGGTTACGACCGGAGGTAGGATCAGCGGCAAATGCACCAGACCATTCAACACTTGCCGCCCCGGAAAGCGCCAACGCGCCAAGGCGTAGGCCACGAAGATTCCGAATGGCAGCGTTATTAGCGTCGCCCAGAGCGACACGCGCAACGACAGGTGCAACGCCTCGATCTCTGCTGGTCCCAACCACCCCATCTCGTCACCCGTTCGGCAGGGTGAAACCCTGCCTCAGAAACTCTGCCTGCGCGGTTTCTCCTTGCAGATAGGTCAGAAATGCCTGCGCATCTGGATTTGCGGTGCGGGTCAGGGCTGCGGGGTAGACAATTGTCGGATAATGCTCAGGCGGGATTGTTCCGATCACACCCACCCGATCCTCGGCAATTGCATCTGAACGATACACAATTCCCAGTGGTGCAGCACCCGTCGCCACCAGCGCCAGTGCTGCGCGAACATTATCTGTCTGTGCGATCTGGTCCTGTACTTCGTTCCACATGCCCAAACCCTGCAAGGCAGCCTTGCCATAGATACCTGCAGGAACGGCATCGACCAATGCCAACGCCAGATAACCCCCATCCAACTGGGAGAGCAGATCAAACCCAGCTCCAATTTCGGCGGCTTCCGAACTCGGCCCGCCAATCAGCACCAACCCGTTGCTTAGCAAGTCCACCCGTGAAACAGTATCGATCAAATCTTCGCTTTGCAGCACATCCATCCACTCTTGATTGGCCGATATGAACAGATCTGCAGGGGCACCAACCTGAATCTGCCGCGCCAATACCGATGAAGCGGCGTAAGACACCGTGACACTGTGCCCGGATTCTTCCTCAAACCCGGGTGCGATGGCATCCAGCGCGGTCTTGAGGCTGGCCGCAGCAAAGACCAGCACCCCCTCGGCCCGAACCGGAGCTGCGATCAGCGTGCATAACGCCACAGCCGCAATCAGACAGCGCATCTTGTGCCTCCGGTTCAAAGGGTTGCAGTCTCTTTGGGCATATCGGAGGCGACACGGGGCAGGCAAGGCCCTTTCCCGGCGCAAGGAAACATCTGGCTCTACAACGACACGCGTTTCTGTCGCAATTGGGATTGAACCCGGCAGGCATTCAGGCTGATGTGAGCCAAACCAAGACAGGAACCGTTGAACATGCTGCAGCAGACCCCCGGACTGATTGAAGAAATCCGCTCACGCTTTGCCCATGTCGACGCCTGCCCGTTTCAGGGGCCACGCATTTTCTTTGAAAACGCAGGCGGTGCGCTGACCCTGAATACGGTGGTCGACACCTCGGCCAAATTCGCTGCGATCCCGGATAATCAGGGGCGGGACAACGTCGCCAGTCATGCGCTGGTCGATATCATCAACCGCGCGAAGGCAGATTTGTCTGTCTTCATGAACGCCTCAGAAGGTCAGTTCTTTGTCGGCGAAAGCGGGACAGAGCTGCTGTTCCGCATGATCCGCACGGCCTGCGTGAATGCACCGAAGGGGGGTAAGGTGATCGGCAGCTCCATCGAACACCCCGCCAGTCGCAGCGCCGCACGCAGATGGGCTGAAATCGCCGGCCTTGACTATGTCAATGTGCCCCATGACGACGCAACAGGCCTTGTCACCGCCGAAGACTATGCTGCGCTGATGACCCCGGATGTGGCCGTCGCCACGATCCTGCACGCCTCGCCTGTAACGGGCATGGGGATGGATGTGGCTGCCATAGCGCGTGTCATCCGCGCTGTCGCACCCGATTGCTTCATAATCGTCGACGGCATTCAGCACGCAGCCCATGGCCAGATGGATATCGATAGCTACGACGTCGATGGCTATGCGATCTCGCCTTACAAAGTGTTCTCACGTCATGGTTATGGCATCGCCTGGATCTCGGACCGCTTAACTGCCCTGCCGCACGACCAATTGATCGACGCCCCTGCAAACGGATGGGAATTTGGCACCAGAGACACCGGCTCATACGCCGCGATGTCCGACGTGGTCGGCTATTTCGACTGGCTCGGCGGACAGGTCTCAGAGGAAACTGATCGCAGAGACCGCATCCGGGCCGCCGGCCATGCGATACACGCCTACGAAACACACCTGACCAATGCTATGATCAACGGTACAGGCAACCTGCCCGGTCTGAGCGATATGGACCACATCACGATCCTGGCTGGTGCCGATAATCCCGCGCGCGAGGGGCTGGTGTCGATCACTGTCGAGGATTTTCCGTCGGCGGATGTGGTGACCCGGCTGAACCAACAAGGCATCCGCACCCATACCCGAAAAGCGGACCACTACAGCGGCAATGTGCTGACACCTTTAGGCCTGAACGACTGTATCCGCATCTCGCTGTGCCACTACAACACCGAACATGAGGTCGCGCAGCTCTTGGCCGCTCTCAAGGACATGAAACCCTGATCTGCAGCGCGGTACAAATTTGCGGAAGAAATTGTGCCCTACCCTCTTGCGCCCGCGCACGGGCTTAGCTACATGAGCCCTCACGGGTGATTAGCTCAGTTGGTAGAGCGCTTCGTTTACACCGAAGATGTCGGGAGTTCGAGTCTCTCATCACCCACCATCAAACAGCCCTTGTTTTACTGGCGTCCTTTAAAATAAGGACATGACGCTGCCGTGTGGAGCACATCGCGGGAGTACATCGTGGGTCGTTTCGCAATGCCAAATCCAACTCTGATTAAGGGCTCGTATTACTGCCGAGTCGCCGTCCCTGCCGATCTCAAGGGCGAGGCCAGGGGAACGTAGGTGACAGCGACGATCAATGGACAGATCATAAATCGCAATGTCGGGAGCCGAGCTTTGCTGAGTTTGAATCGAGCTTCCGTTCCGCGAACATAGTGGACAAAAAAATTCCTGAATATGAAAGGTTCATCAGGTCTTCGACCACCGGATCGTATTACTCGACTGCATGGTTCGAGTTTATTCTTTTCGCGTAAATCAGTAGACTTACAACCGAAGTAAACAGGTGCATCGGACACGTTATTAACCTGTCTTTTTGGCCTGATAAGTAAGGACTATGCGGGTTAGATCGCTAGATATTCCTCACGAAGGTTGGTGTCTTCAAGTACTTCTTTCGCTGTACCATCAAATACAATGGTTCCGGTATCTAGTATGATCGCACGGTCCGCTAACTCCAAAGCGCGCACGGCATTCTGCTCAACAATTATCGTTGTCATACCCTGTTGCTTAACGTGAGTAAGGGTCTTTTCGATTTCATCGACAATGACAGGAGCCAATCCCTCATACGGTTCATCCAAAAGTAAGACCTTGATGTCCCTCGCCAAGGCTCTGGCGATTGACAGCATTTGTTGTTCGCCTCCTGACAGTGTAATTCCTTCTTGTTTTCTGCGCTCTCCCAAACGCGGAAACAACTCGTAAAGCCGTTCCAGTGACCATCCGATTGGCGGCGCAATCTGAGCAAGCTGCAGGTTTTCTTCGACGGTCAGGCCAGGAATTATTCGCCTGTCTTCTGGTACCAGACCAAGACCAGCTGCCGCCGCCTCGTAGCTTGTCATTTTGTGTAGCGGCTTGTGGTCTAGCCAGATTTCGCCATGTCTTACTTCAGGCTCTCCAACTCTCGCAATCGAACGAAGAGTTGAGGTTTTTCCGGCACCGTTACGCCCAAGAAGAGCAAGAATCTCGCCTTCGTGCACGTTGAAACTGACGCCTTGAACGATATAGCTTTCGCCGTAGTAGGAGTGCATATCCCAAACGGAGAGAAACGCAGGCGCAGTGCTGGCCATATTGGCATTTTTCGAAAAGTCAGGTTTCTCGTTCATAGGTTTTCCTTACGCAGCCTCGCCTAGATAGGCTTCGCGAACCTTGGGGTTTCCGCGGATGTTTTCCGGAGTATCTTCAACCAGAGGTGTTCCCTGCGCCAGAACGGTGATGCGTTCGGCAAGGCTGAATACGACGTGCATATCATGCTCAATGATTGCGATGGTGATGTCGCGCTCATCCTTAATTTGTTTCAGCAAGTCGATTGTGTTGTTTGTATCCGCCCTCGCCATACCCGCGGTAGGTTCGTCTAACAGCAGTAGCCGCGGATTCTGACTGAGGCACATGCCAATCTCGAGTCGGCGCTTATCGCCACGTGAAAGCGAGGCTGCATGCATTTCGCGCTTGTCAGCCATGTTCATCTCTTCCAGCATCGCTTCAGCCTGTTCAACAATCGCCTTTTCGTTGGCGATGGTCTCATACGCATGCATCCGGAACACTCCATCCCTCATAGCAAAAATAGGTATCAACATGTTCTCAATCACCGTCAGTTCACCAAAAATCTCTGGTGTCTGGAAAACACGACTAATGCCCATCTGATTGATCTGAAAAGGTTCGAGTCCCAAAACCGAGGCGTTGTCGAACAATACGGTTCCTGTGTCCGGCATAAGCTTGCCCACAAGACAATTCAGCAGGGTCGACTTGCCAGCACCATTGGGCCCGATGATCGCATGAACCGAGTTTTCTTCTACATTGAGGTTTACGTCCGTCAGCGCCTTGAGGCCGCCGAAGCGCTTGCTAACGTCTTTGACTCTTAGAATTGCCATGGCTCGCCCCTTATTCCGCCGGTTCTGTCTTGCCAGACGTTGCGTCATCGGTTTTTGGTTTCTTGCGTTTGATCCGGTTGAGCAAACGCTGACCACCTTCGACCAGCCCCCCCGGCAGGTAGATAACGACGAGCATGAAAAGGATGCCAAGCGTTAGATGCCAACCTTTTCCGATGAACGGATGGATCACGAAAACAACCGCGTTCTCCAACCCATCAGGCAGGAAAGCAAACCAACTGTGCAACACATTGTCGTTGATCTTAGAGAAGATATTTTCGAAGTATTTGATGAAGCCTGCGCCCAGAACCGGGCCTATCAATGTGCCGGTACCGCCTAGGATCGTCATCAGAACGACCTCACCCGAAGCGGTCCACTGCATACGCTCAGCGCCCGCCAGCGGGTCCATTGCGGCCATCAAGCCACCAGCCAGACCGGCATACATGCCAGAGATAACAAACGCTGCCAACGTGTACGGCTTCGAGTTAAGGCCGGTGTAATTCATCCGCTGCTGGTTCGATTTGACAGCCCGTAGCATCATGCCGAAAGGCGAGCGAAAGATGCGGATAGATAAGTAGAACACCACCATCATAACTATCGCACAAAGATAATATCCCGCGTTAAAATCAAAGCTCCACGCTCCGACGTCCATTGTATAAGTTGCGCGCATCGGCAGCCCGAACAGATGTGGCAGGTCCGGTGAGTTGGCACCCTGCAGGATTTGCGGATCGTCTGCGTAAACCTGCAGACCGGTTTCCCCGTTGGTTAGATTGAACTTGGGGTTCGACAAGACAGAGTAGGCTAATGCAAAACTCATCTGCGCAAAGGCCAGAGTCAGGATCGAAAAGTAGATGCCGGACCGGCGCAGACTGACATACCCAATCAGCAGCGAGAATACCCCGGCGACCACAACGCTGAGCGCGATAGCCGGAATGATGTTGTAACTCAGCAATTTGAACATCCACACGGCTGAGTACGATCCGACACCCAAAAAAGCCGCGTGACCGAATGACAGGTATCCGGTTAGGCCGAACAGGATGTTGAACCCGATGGCAAAGATGCCAAAG
This sequence comes from Ruegeria sp. AB11, assembly GCF_056536325.1. Classification (NCBI taxonomy): domain Bacteria; kingdom Pseudomonadati; phylum Pseudomonadota; class Alphaproteobacteria; order Rhodobacterales; family Roseobacteraceae; genus Ruegeria; species Ruegeria sp. AB11. The sequence continues at coordinate 163,969 of NZ_JBQFJO010000001.1, forward strand.
ATAACAAAGCGCTGCATCAGGTCCGGATAACCCGCGTTGAACTGCGCCATGGCGCTACCTTCTGGGAACGGGTTCAGGATGAACGGGGCCAGAAGGGTGAGAAGGCCGACGATGATTAGAAGGCTGGTGTCTTTTTTGTTCAGTCCAAACATCAATTATTCCTCCATCACGCCTTTGCGTCCCATCAACCCGCGCGGGCGCGTCAGAAGCACAATGATGGCAACAAGGTAGATGATGATTTGATTGATCCCGGGAATTGTCGTGGTGGCCCAGGTCGTCGAGGCAAAACTTTCCAGGATGCCCAGCAGAAAGCCAGCCAGCACGGCTCCGGGCAGCGAGCCCATGCCGCCAACAACAACGACGACGAAGCTAAGGACCAGAAAGTCCATCCCCATGTGATAATTTGGCGGGTTTAGCGGCCCGTACATTACACCGGCCAAACCGGCCACTGAGGCAGCGATACCGAACATGATCGTAAAGCGCCGGTCGATATTGATACCCAGCAAGCCTACGGTTTCACGATCCGCCATTCCGGCGCGTACGACCATGCCGAACGTGGTGAAATGCAGGAATGAGAAAACGGCGCCGATAATGGCGACGGCAAATCCAAAGTAAACCAAACGCCAGATTGGATAGATTATTGCGTTGGGGTCAAATCCAATCATTGTGCCAAGGTCGATAGAACCGCTCAGCGCGTCAGGCGCTGGAGTTTGGATTGGGTTGGCGCCGAAGAAATACTTCACGATTTCCTGCAACACGATCGCCAGACCAAAGGTGACGAGGATCTGGTCGGCGTGAGGGCGCTTGTAGAAGTGCTTAATCAAACCGCGTTCCATCACATAGCCCACTGCTAACATGATCGGGATCGCAAACAGGATAGCCAAAGGAACAGACCAATCGATGATCGTCGCACCGGTCTCTGGGCCGAACCAAGCCTCGACATAAGGTGTTTCAACCTTCAGTGGGTTGCCCAGAAAGTCGGTTTGGCTTTCGTCGATGGTGGCAAAGCTCAGGTTCATGAGCTTTTGCAGAGTAACGGCACAGAACGCACCGATCATGAACAGTGCGCCGTGTGCGAAGTTCACAACACCCAGCGTTCCAAAAATGAGCGTCAGCCCCAGCGCAATCAACGCATAGGCCGACCCTTTGTCCAGACCGTTCAAAATTTGCAATAGGATGGCGTCCATTGGCCCCACCTCAGGGTTGGTCAGTGTGAATTAAGTGGCGTAACAGGATCAACCCTGTTGCAGATGTCTGGCCGCCTGTTCGGCAGCCAGACTTAGACACGAGGACTTACGCGCCCGGGTTACACTTACCCAGTGAACCACCGGCGAACATCGGATGCTCGGGGTCGTATTCGACCTGCGCACGTGGCGTGATCTCGACGATTTCCAGAGTGTCATAGGCGTTGGTCGGATTCTCGTTGCCACGAACGACCAACACGTCTTTGAAGCACTGGTGGTCCGCGCCACGGTACCAAGTCGGACCGTTGCCCAAACCGTCGAACTCAAAGTCCTCCAGAGCCTCAGCAACGCCACACGGATTGAATGTGCCGGCACGCTCACAGGCATCAGCATAAAGCAGAACTTGTGCATAGCAGGTCTGTGCAGAGTTGGACGGCGGTTTGCCGTACTTTTCACCAAAGGACTTCACGAATGCTTTGGTGCCCTCATCTTGCAGCTGCCAGTTCCAGTTCATGGAACCCAGCACGCCCTTGATGTTCTCGCCCGCACCAGCGGCCATCAGTTCCGAATACAGCGGAACGACGATCTTGAAATCCTTGCCGTTGGCAACTTTGTCGAGCAAGCCGAACTGAATTGCGTTGGTGAGCGAGTTCACCATGTTGCCGCCGTAGTGGTTCAGAACCAGAACATCAGCACCCGAGTTCAATACCGGGGTGATATAGGACGAGAAGTCCGTCGAAGCGAGTGGTGTTTTGACGGTGTTGACCGTTTCCCATCCCAAGGCTTCGGTAGACGCGACGATCGACTCTTCCTGTGTCCAGCCCCAGTTGTAGTCGGCCGTCAGGTGATAAGCACGGCGTTCCTTGCCCATCTCGGCAGCCAGCACCGGCGCAAGTGCAGCGCCCGACATATACGCGTTAAAGAAATGACGGAAACCATTGGCTTTTTTATCCTTGCCAGTCGTGTCGTTGGCATGAGTCAGGCCAGCCATAAAGATCACACCTGCTTCTTGGCAAAGGCCTTGAACCGCAACCGCCACGCCCGAGGACGATCCGCCGTTGATCATGATCGCGCCGTCTTTTTCGATCATCGACTTTGCAGATGCACGTGCAGCGTCTGATTTGGTCTGCGTGTCGCCTGTGACGAACTCGACCTTTTTGCCAAGGATACCGTTGCCTTTCAGCGCCTTCGAGGTGAAGGTATTCAAGCAACCCCCATCTCCCTCACCATTGAGATGTTCGACGGCCAACTGTTGCGCCAGTAGCTCGTCATTACCCTCTTCAGCATACGGTCCAGTCTGGGGAACGTTGAAGCCCAGGGTTACGGACCCTCCGGTAGGTTCGTTGGTATAAGCAGCAGCCGACGAAGCCGTGAAGATCGTAGGCAGGGCCAGACCGGTACCTGCGACGGCACCAGACTTCAACACGCCACGGCGTGTGATCGGTTTATTGGTCATTAATTCCTCCCATTTCTCTTTCTTCCGTCGTCTGGCTCCTCTTCCAGCAGACGAAAGCGCACTTATGTGCAAGTCAATAATGGAAAGGCGAATGAAAACTTCACAACAAATTACTGGATTTAAAACAAAATTTTGTAAATTTGTTCACTAAACGCGAATGTATCTTGTAAATACACTGCATCTCGCTAGTGCTAACTTGTTATATTCAAAATAATTAGATGCAAACTTTTTTTCCTCATTTTTTTGTCGTGAGTGGTGTCGCACGCTTTAGTGAGCTGGAGCCGAGGCAAAGTCGCAAGCGCAAGGCAATTTTTTAGTTCCCAATTTGATACTAGGCGCTCGCTGACACGAGTTGTCCGCGGTCAACAGAGCCAGTTTTGCCATTTTTCTGCTCTGGGCTCGAGGTTGTCATTAGCTGCGGATCGTTTGAACGTCGGCTTTTGGCCCGGACGAAAATTTGCAGCACGTTTTTTTGAGACGGTATCTAGCCCGCACTGGGTGGCCAGTTGCCCCCGTACACCCCCACGGCACGTAGCGACCGCTGCAACACCGCCGCACATGAGCGGCAATTCCACCGTTATGCGCATCACCGGTTAGATTGGAGTCCATTTACCGACTTGCACTTTGAAATTGATTATGAAAGTCTCAAGTTACTGACAACACGAGACATCTTTACTATAGGATGCTGGTGGCGGCAGTTGGATACAGCACTTAGCTGCATGTGCGGATTGTGATAGAGCGCTTCGTTTACACCGAAGATGTCGGGAATTCGAGTCTCTCATCACCCACCATCCTTTCCCCGCTATGTATCAAGGTCTTACGCGATTAGCACCTCTAAATCCGCCCGTTTTGGACATCATGGCCTTCGCATAATCATATTTTACCGTTGCACGGTCCTCGAAGCGAGCATGCACGATGCAAAAGAACAGGGCTCCGTCATCTAGCCCGTTGCGAGGTGTAAACCAATCAAAAGGGTCGGTCGGCTCTACCGACGCAAACTGATTAGTCGGTGTCGTGGCAGGCGCGACACTAGCTTCACTATTTGTGATGTCATCGAGCAGTGTTGGACGGGCCGTGCCGGTATCCGGTGTGAGAATACCCATGATCTGCTCGCGACCAGCCGGAACGAAACGCCCGCTCTCCTTGACTGGAAACCGGATCGGCTGTCCGGCATAAATATCTCGCTGAACTTCACTGTTCTTAACAATAATGGTTCCGTTAACGAGCACGTACGGAATGCCTTCTGACGGTAGACCTTGCTGACCGAGAGTGTAGTTCGCCTTTTCGGTCACAGCCTCCGGATCAAAAATCGTAATGTCCGCAACCATGCCTTCTTGCATACGCCCACGCACCTGCATTGCTCGCAAACCTGTGTCACCTAATCGCTTCGCATGTATGTAGCTGAGCTGAGTGAGTGTGAGCATAAGCGGCACATTCGCTTCGCGAGCCAGCCTCAAGACAAGCGCGTGGCTGCCTGCTGACCGAGGATGCCCGGCATAGTCTTCGTAGGGAGCATCCCAACTCATCAAGTTGCCCTCGATGTCTAGCCCGGCCATACCGTCGCCCGAGATGCCATAGCCTGCGATGGTGATCCAATCATTCAGCCATTGCTCTCTTGGAGGGCTAAAAACTATGGCTGTCCGTCCCGGTTCATTCTCAGCGAAATTCAAAAACTCGTCTTTTGTCACGAAGCGATCGAGCTGGGGATCAAAGATAGTGTCTTCGTATTTGTACCCCATCGAACCTTCCCAGTTTTCAGGGGCGATGATCGAAGCTCCGTAGTTTCCCGACCCGGCAGTCCAAGGATAGTAGCTGGACCAGACGTTGTAACCTTGGTCGCGGGCCATCTGGAGCTTTTCCTGATTTTCCCACCACCCATAATCATTATCGTGATGAATGTGCAGCGGGGCGCCAAGCACCATCGCATTGACCAAGATTTCATTTACACCCGTCTGTGTTTCTGTCGGCGTCGAAGCACTGGGATGAAATCGGTGATGGACGGAGGTCAATCTACCGTAACGCGCCGCAGCCCGCTGCGCTTCGAACATCTCATAGGTGGTAATACCTTCGCGGGCGTAGCCGATGGTCGATCCCACGCCAAGTGCTCCAAGACGTAGTCCCTCATCCAGCTGGGCAGTGATTTCGTTCATCTGCTCACGGTTGCTTGGTACAGAAGACCACCCCTCGACGCCGTCTTCCACAGATTGCGCCCTCAGTGCGAAGAAGTTCCGGAAGTCTATATCTCCACCTTCAAGCACGAGGCCGTCATGGACCCGCATCCGTGCGAATTCTTGTCCAACCACCGTGCCATAATTTGCCTGCGTTGAACCCTCTCGTGCCTCATACCATTCATCAATGTTAGCGGCTCCGACCTCAAAATCCATTTGAGTTGTGACGCCATCCCTAAGGTTTACTTTGATACCCCAAGGGTCCAACCCGTGCTGCTCAAGGTCGATAAATCCGGGTGCCACAACGTGCCCTGTCGCATCGATAGACTGGCTGCCGTTAATATCTTCGTCGGTAATCGCAGTGATCCAGCCGTTGCTTATTCCAACGTTAGCAATCTGGTCGAACCCGGTTTCCGGGTCCATTACCCGACCGTTGAGAATGACGACATCGTAAGTCTGCGCGGCGCATAGTGTCGAAAAAACAGACAACGTGCCCGCCAGAAACAAGGTGTGCATGGACGGATCCTCCTTTTTATCGACAAAACTATGTGTTTCGTTATTTTTAGCGTCTGCTTTCGCCCCACTTTAGAAAACGATCCGGGTTCTTAGACCGAACAGCGTAATGCTATCCTGGGTGGGGTTCAGCAGCGGGTCAGAAATGAACTGCAGTGATGGCGTGATCTGCAGTCCGGGCGAGATTGAAAACCGGTAGAATGCTTCGAGCGTGAACTGATCACCGTCTATGCCTCTTGCCTCGGCCCAGTTCAGGCCCAGCCCGGCCAGATCGGTATTGCGACCATAGTAACCCAGACCCGCAGAAACCGACCGGTCATAGAGCGCTGCTGTCCCTTTTGAGGCCCCTGCCCGAAAGAATGGCATCCATTTATTGCCAACAAACCACGCCGCTGAAAACGCGGCCCCATAATCTTCAGGGCGGCTGCCATCGTCGGCTGCATCCGCATGCCAAAGGGTCAGGTGGATATTGTCGAAGTAAATGCGATCAAAGCCAGAGGTGTAACCAAGTTCGAGTGACTTGAAGAGATTGCCATCGCTAAACACATCAAAGTTTGGATCAGACGGGTCGGCGTTTGCGTCTGAGACGCTCGCAACAGCGTAGAAGTTTTCGCTCAGCTTTACCCCACCGGCGATGCCAAGACCTTGATTGGGCGTGTTAATAGTCGGATTGGTATTAAAAGACAGGTTTTGGAAGCCACTGTAGGGGCTGACCAACCCATAGATATCCACAAAGTCCGTTACATCAATCTGGCCAACTTGCAGCGTCCACGAACCGTTCTCGGCCCTTTGGGTCCAGAACAGATTGGTTAGCAGCAGACCATTATCGTTGAAGGCTGTTCCCGTGATTGAAAGGGCTCCGCCATCCAGCCCCAAAAACTGTGGGGCGACATCGGTGTAGCTGTTTCGATCTTCGATCTTGAATGTCAGAGAGCCGCGTTCAGTTGCCTGCCAACTACCGTAGAAACGCGCAATCCCACTGGCCGCTTCGCCGGTTCCCAGATCAGCATTTGTGGATTGGCCCAATGCCAAGTAATCAATGTTGAAGCGAAATCCTTCCTCGGCCAGTCGGTCTTTCCACTGAAACCAACCCGGAGCGATATTGCGTGGGAAATCGGAACGGTATTGCGGATCGGTCAGCCCATCTCCGGGCTCTAGATCAGCTTCGACCGAAGATGGCCCGGATAGTCCCTGAGCCGACGCTCCGCCAGCGAAGGCAATACTCAATGCGGCAACCAGAAATCTTATCATTCAGACGCCCTTGCCCCACCGGTCTTGCGATTGCCCGCCGCTCGGATGCGATCAGCGGCGCGCTGTTTCCATTCCAGCCTGTCTGCCTCCGTTTCCAGAGTCTCGACCTTCTCCGTCTCCAACTGGAAGGTAGCATTCATGGGCATAAGGCCATCCACGACCATCATGTTTTGCATCGTGGGATCAATCTTCAGTGTGCCCGTTAGCCTTACGGGTTCATGAAAATAACTGGGCGTCCAATCGCCATTTAATCGCACACGGATCATCTGATTTGGCGGAGGTGGAGGCATGTGGCTACACATCCCGCGTTCTGGCACCAAATAGGCTACAGGTCGTCCGTCAGGATCGCTCGGGGCGGGAATGGCGAAGCCCGCTAGTGTAATTGTTTGACCATCAAATTGCGGATTTCCGTTTGTTCCAGCCTTTCTTCGCCGTTCCGTCACAATCTCTCGTTGATCGAGCAGCCAGTCGACATCAATCCCATCAGCCGCCAAGGCATCCTCAGTCTCGGTCAGAAGCTCCCGCCATTTCTGCCTCTCTTCTTCGCTGCCACTATCCTGCTGTAACCTGCCGCGCAGCCGTACGACGTAAAGAACATCGTCGAATTGTTCGGCGCTAAGTTCGCGATAGGGGTCTTCAAAGACCTGCGCGGACGGGTCAGGCAGGTCAGACCAGTCCAACGCGGTTCCTTGCGTCGCCATGACAGGATGACCACACCAAACCAACCCTGCAAATACTAAGGAGCGAAACCAATGGTGCATAAGTACTCTCCGACTGTTTGGACAGGTCAATCCAGTGTGTTTTTATAGATGACGCCGTCCTTCATGATCAGTCGGATCGTATCTGGGCTTTCTGGCCTCGGATCGGCACCGAACCACTGATCACCTGTGCCAACAACCGAGAAGTCTTCAAGTGGATTACCGTCGATTAGCAGGATATCCGCATAAGCTCCTTCCTCGATAACGCCCAGTTTCCCGGCGGTATACGGGTTCATAAAGTCACCTGACAGAGCGACTACCTCGCCACCCGTCGATGTCAGCGTGACCATTGACGTGTAGGGTCCGAAGAACTCATTGTTCAGGTGTTTTTCATAGGCAATCTGGATATTGCACGCCTCCACAGACCCAACACAGTCGGTCTGGAACCCTCGCTTCACCGGGCATTCCTTCATATTGTCGATGTAGCCCGCAAAAGTGGCCGAAGCCGATTTTGCCTTGGCGAGGCTCGACGGGACGCTTGCCACTGCAGGAATATCAAGCAATCCAGGATCAAAGGCAGTCAGGTTCGTAGTAATGTATGCCCCTTTTTCGTTCATGACTTGGGCAATCTCACAATCAAACGAAAAGCCATGTTCGATCGACATCACACCCGCGTCTAGCGCGTTCATGATCGCCTCCTTACGATAGGAATGCGCCATGACATAGCTGCCATACTCATTTGCCACCTGCACGGCGGCCCGGATTTCTTCGGGGGAACCAGCGAGCAATTGCCATGGATCAAACGCCGAAACCACGCCTCCGGATTGCATGTATTTTAGCTGGGTCGCGCCCATACGAAAGTTGTTGCGTCCAAACTTATGTACATCAGCAACGCTATCGACTTCTTGAGCCAAATTCAGACGGCTCATGTTGGTTTCAGAACCGGGCGGCGCCGTGAAATTGGCGAAATCTGCATGACCACCCCGAGTTCCCAAGAAAGCACCCGAGGCATAGTGGCGGGGCCCAATGATCTGGCCTGAGTCAATTGCCCGCCGAAGCCCACCATTGGCCCCACCTGCATCCCTCACTGTAGTGAACCCCTGCATCAGATACATCTCGGCCATCCGTGCACCGTGTATGGCAAAGTCCTCCCAGGTTGTGTTGGCCTCCATCGCAGGTAACGTCGGCCCCATCAGCATGAGGTGCGCGTGCAGTTCAATAAACCCGGGGGTAAGTGTCCGCCCCTCTCCGTCAATGACCGTAGCGTTGGGGGCATCGATCGCATCGGTTGATACGGCCTTAATTAGATTGCCCTCGACCAATACGCTGGCATTCTCGATACGCTGTTCATTAACGCCATCGAAGACATGCACGTTGGTAAATAGCGTTTGGGGTTCTTCTTGTTCCTGAGCATGTGCGGACGTTGAAAAAGAAAGAGCTGCAGCGACAATTACCGTCGAGCAAAGGGACAATCGTAGACCAGACATAAGTACTCCCTTCATATTCATGTTTTACAAACTGTAGTCTGGAATACCTTGGCTCGGTTGCCACTTTTGAATTAAGATGTTCGAATGTGATTGAAAAACTGGCCACTGCGGAAAACTAATCTAAACAATGGTGACGGGCTTGCCTTTCAACTCCACCTCTCAAGAGCATAGCGAGGGCTTTATTCGCCTCTCTTTAGCCGCTCCGTTCCTGCAATATCTCACCGAACGTAAGATCAACCCGCAACCAGCACTGGACCAGGTCGGTTTGAAGGCCGAGCTGCTGTCTGACCCATCCGTATTTGTACACTCAGAGTTGGTCTACGGCTTGGTGAATACTTTCTCAGAGTTGTCCGGTGATCGATACCTTGGCCTGCATGTCGGAGAAACATTTGACCTGCAAGGATGGCCTCCGTTCGCTCAAGCCTTGCAATCGACAACGAGTCTGTTCGAGTTTTTTGCCCGTTTTGTTGGGCTTGTACCGCAGGAGTCAAACTCTGTGCGGCACAGCCTTGTCATTGAAGCTGACAAGGCGACTTATCGGATCGCGAGGCAACAGGAATCGACTGTCCCACCCGTTCAGGTTACCGCTTTTGGAGCCGCAATCTACGTACGCCTATTGCAGACAGTCGTCGGAGACTCCTGGAACCCTTCCCGTGTTCGATGGGAAAGCAGATACATCACTGGTCTGCCTACCAACTACAAGGGGATCGAGGTTGGCCTTGGGACTGATTCCGGAATGCAGATTAGTTTTCCTGTGGAATGGTTGTTTTTGCTCCACATCTCTGAAGGCTCGACCAAACCATTGGCTTCGCCTCGACAAGATGAAGAAGTGACCGTGGTAGCTGCTTTGCGATCTGTCTTACGCGACAAACTGGACGAAACCGATTTGGGATCAGAGCGGGTGGCTGGATTGCTGGGAATACAGCCGGATCGGTTTCTGAAAGCGCTTCAGCAACAAAGCACGACGCTACCCCGTGAGATCAAACGGCTGCGTGTCGATGTCGCAAAGAAGCACCTCAGAGAAGACAAGATGACAATAGCGGAGATCGGCCTGATGCTCGGCTACTCCGACAAGTCCCATTTCACCCGCTTCTTCCGAGGTCAAACCGGAATGACACCGACCAAGTTCCGCCTTGGTGCTTAATTACGTTACTAGTTCTTGGATTGGCTCTCTATTGCTTGATAAGTGAGGACAGACAAGAACTCGCATTTCATTTCTTGGATCCCCTATCTTTGGATTGCTGAGGGATAGCTATTTCGCCACCAACCAGAATTGGAAGGCGATGAACGCCTGAACTATCGAAAAGCGATCCAATATCAGTGCCTTGGTCGCGCCGTCGGTTCAAATCAATTATTGCCCGGTAATTTCCCGACACGCGCCTTTGCCCCAGCCGGATTTACTTCCTGAAGCCGAGTAGTCGAAGGTGCCTTTTTCCGGGTGTACGTTGTAGTGCAGTGTGTAGCCATCGCCAATATACAGGTAGGTCAAAGTGTCGAGGCCGGGGAATACATCCACGTCTTTGTCGATGTCACCTATTGTAATGTGGCCCTTTTGCTGCCCGTCATATTTAACCAGTTTGGCTGCCATTTCTGGATGTTCTGCATCCGGCGCGTCACATTCAAACACGCGCTCTTCGGCAAATGCAGCCGCAGGCAAAAAGGCAAGAAGAAGAGCAATCTTTTCCATTGGATCCCAGTCCGTATTCCGTCACTTTCTCTGCGTCGGCTATTGGCTATTCTGGGCGTAATTTTGTCCAAACTCAGGTCGTAATGCGTTCTCTAACTCAAGCCATATCTCATGCCGATACGACGGATTTTTCATCCGCAACCCGAAGGTTCACAAAAATATCCGAATCGGCCTTGGATACTCAGTGTTGAAGGTATGGAGTGGCGATCCCTGAAGGACTCGAACCCTCAACCTGCTGATTAGAAGTCAGCTGCTCTATCCAGTTGAGCTAAGGGACCGCTGAGCCCTTCTTGCGGCTTTTAGCGGGCGGGTTCAAGAGCCAAGCGCATGAAGGCGCTGTTTGGGTCGTTTTCGTAACCTACAATCGGACCGCAGTATGAATACCCCAGCGATTCATATAGCTTGCGCGCCGCGTCATAGCCTTGCAGATGGTCAGCGCCAGTTTCCAAAACCAACGCAGATAGTCCTTCATCTTGCGCGATCTGCGCAAGGTGTTTCATCATCACCCTCGCAAGCCCCCTACCACGTGCCTCGGCCAAGATATGCACTGATTTGACCTCGGCGGTGCCGTCGGGCAATGCCTTTAGCGCGCCACACCCCAACGGGCAGCCGTCCTCATAAAGCGCCCAAAATCGCACTCCGGTGGCGGCAAGTGAGCCTGCATCCATTGTGTGATTGCTTTCAGCAGGGCCAGCTGCTGCGCTATGCGCGAAATGGGCTTGAATGATGGCGCGCATTTCCTCGGCGCCGGGATCGGCTTCGCGGATGTCGATCATTCAGGATGCCTTGTCAGTGAGTCCAGGGCGCACGCCGGTCTGTGGCAAAGTTCTCACCATAGCCGCGGGCCCGCAAGTTCGGCTTGCGCTTGTGCGGTTCGCTCACCTGTGCATCGATGCCGTTGTCCTTGGCGTAGTCCAACGCCTCTTCCTTGGAGTCGAATTTCAGACGCACCTGGGTTTGCGTGTCATTGGACGAGGTCCAGCCCATCAGCGGATCAACTTCGCGCGCCGAAGCAGGGGCGTATTCCAAAACCCACTTGCGGGTCTTGGCCATCCCTGAGGTCATCGCGTTTCGCGAAGGCTGGTAAATCCGTGCGCGCATGTCGCCTCTCCGTATTCACTTGATGGACTTGTTTATGCGTCAGAGCGCGGCCCGGGACAAGATGACAATTGTCGCGGAGCACAACAACATCCTGATGACAGGAACTGTCATTGGCAACACTTATGATTTTCGAAAGATCAGCCAAAGGATTGAGCAGATGATCCATTATGAACGAACCCTTGAAATCAACGCGACCCCCGAAGCCATCTGGGGGGTACTCAGCCGGTTTATGCAGATAGACGAGATTGCCCCACAGATCGCATATGTCGAGGCCCTGACGCATGGGGCAAATGGCATTGGGTCAAAGCGGCGTTGTTACTTTGAGAACGGAACCTCTTTGGTCGAAGAGGTGACAGAGTGGGACCCCAACCGAGGTTACAGCGTGCGCCTGTCCGATATGACAGCGATGCCCCTAACCGATGCGCATGCCACGATCGCAATCAAACCGCTGGACGGGGCTAGCACCCGGGTGATCTGGAGCATGGATTATGCCGTGAAATATGGCCCCCTCGGCTGGTTTTTAGGGCAGACCTTGATGAAAATGATGATGTCGAAGGTTCTTGACAGCAACCTGAAGGCACTGGCCAACAAGGTGAATTCGGATCACATACCGGATGCTGAACCCGCCTATTACTGAATCAGAGGTTCCCAGACCGGATCAGCCCTTGCAGTTGGACAAAATAAGAACAAATGTAGAGTTCTGATCCGGAGCCTGCCTATGCCCTACGCCCATTCCGACAAGACCCAGCTAACCGCCGAGGACGTGCGCGCGCGCCTGAAACTGGAAGGCGGCAAGCAGTTTGTCATGCACACTGAATTCGCCCCCGCAGGCGACCAGCCAACGGCGATCAAGGAACTGACAGGTGGTGTAAATGACGGGGAACGTGATCAGGTTCTTTTGGGAGCAACCGGGACGGGCAAAACCTTCACCATGGCGAAGGTGATTGAAGAGACTCAGCGCCCAGCGATCATTCTTGCCCCTAACAAAACGCTGGCGGCTCAGCTTTACGGCGAGTTTAAGGGCTTCTTCCCTGAGAACTCGGTCGAATACTTTGTCTCCTACTACGACTACTACCAGCCCGAGGCCTATGTGCCGCGCTCAGACACCTACATAGAAAAAGAATCCCAGATAAACGAACAGATCGACCGGATGCGCCACTCGGCCACGCGGGCGCTGCTGGAACGCGATGACGTGATCATCGTCGCCTCGGTCTCATGCATCTACGGCATCGGTTCGGTGGAAACCTATGGGGCAATGACGCAGGATCTGAAGGTCGGCCATGAGTATGACCAGAGGCAGGTGATGGCCGATCTGGTTGCCCAGCAGTACCGCCGCAACGATCAGGCCTTTCAGCGCGGGTCCTTCCGGGTACGTGGCGACTCGTTAGAAATCTGGCCCGCCCACCTTGAGGACCGTGCTTGGAAATTCTCATTCTTCGGCGAAGAGTTGGAAACCATCACCGAGTTTGACCCGCTGACCGGTGAACGTGCCGCGACGATGGAGCAAGTTCGCGTCTATGCGAATTCGCACTACGTGACGCCCAAGCCGACGATGAACCAAGCGATCATCGGGATCAAAAAGGAACTCCGCATCCGGCTAGATCAACTGGTCGGCGAGGGCAAACTGCTGGAGGCCCAACGTCTGGAACAGCGCACCAATTTCGATCTGGAAATGCTCGAGGCCACCGGTGTCTGTAACGGGATCGAGAACTACTCGCGCTATCTGACGGGCCGCGCGCCGGGTGAGCCGCCCCCAACCCTGTTCGAGTTCATCCCCGACAATGCCATCGTCTTTGCCGATGAATCCCACGTCAGCGTGCCGCAGATCGGCGGCATGTACCGGGGCGACTATCGGCGCAAGTTCACGCTGGCCGAACACGGGTTCCGCCTGCCGTCCTGCATGGACAACCGCCCCCTCAAGTTCGAAGAATGGGACGCCATGCGCCCGCAATCCGTCTTCGTTTCGGCCACCCCTGCAAAGTGGGAGATCGAACAGACCGGCGGCGTCTTCACCGAACAAGTGATCCGCCCGACCGGCCTCCTGGACCCCGAGGTCGAAATCCGGCCTGTCAGCATGCAGGTGGACGACCTGCTGGACGAGGTGCGTAAGGTCGCCGCCGATGGCTACCGAACGCTGGTCACCACGCTGACCAAACGCATGGCCGAGGACCTGACCGAATACCTGCACGAACAGGGCATCAAAGTCCGCTACATGCACTCGGATATCGACACGCTGGAACGCATCGAAATCCTGCGCGATCTGCGGTTAGGTGCTTTTGACGTGCTGGTCGGCATCAACTTGCTGCGCGAGGGGCTCGACATCCCCGAATGCGGATTGGTCGCCATTCTGGACGCCGACAAAGAGGGTTTCCTGCGCTCGGAAACCTCGCTGATCCAGACCATCGGCCGCGCTGCGCGGAACGCCGACGGCCGTGTGATCATGTATGCCGACAAGATCACCGGCTCGATGGAGCGCGCGCTGAACGAAACCAACCGCCGCCGCTCCAGGCAGATCGCCTATAACGAGGAACACGGCATCACCCCGGAGACGGTGAAGAAGAATGTCGAGGACGTTCTGGCCGGTCTTTATGAAGGTGACGTCGACATGAACCGCGTCACCGCCACCATCGACAAACCGATGCACGGTGCGAATTTGGAGGCCCATCTGGACGGGTTGCGCGAGCAAATGCGTAAAGCCGCCGAGAACCTGGAATTCGAAGAGGCCGCCAACATCCGGGATGAGATCAAACGTCTGGAAGCCGTCGACCTCGCCGTCGCCGACGACCCGATGGCGCGCCAGTGGGCGGTCGAGAAAGCCTCGGAAGACGCAGTGAAATCGCGTGGGCGGTCAACGGCTGGCAGGCCGGGACAGCGGGGTGGGAATGTGAAGCGGAGGAAGCGGTAGGATAAAATTGGCTGTCGAGGTCAAGTTGGCTGTTTAGTTGGCACAAGCCTTGGACTGAACCTCTGTACTTTGTCGCGTGGCCTTGATCCGGATCAATGTCGAAACATGAATATGTTGGCAGTGTGCAACGCATGAAGGCTCACAATCCAACCGGCGTAGACGCTTACAAACCTGCACAGATTGCAGAACTGGTTGAAACATCTGGTGTCGCAAAGGCACATCTTTCCATCGTTCAAACGCTGACACTTGCAATACTCGCAGGTGTCTTCATCGGCTTCGGTGGGGCCGCCTACACTATGGTTATGACCGGCGTAGATCCCGGATTTGGGCCAGCCCGGTTTCTTGGTGGGGTGGTGTTTTCTCTGGGCCTGATCCTTGTGGTCGTTGGTGGGGCGGAACTATTCACTGGAAACGCGCTGATGACCATCGCGGCAGTGGATCGAAAAATCTCGATGCGTGACCTGTTGAGGAACTGGGTATTCGTGTATCTCGGAAATTTAGTCGGAGCCGTCGCACTAGTCCTTGCTTGCGTTGCAAGCGGTTTGCTGGAAGGACCAATGGGGGCCACTGCTGCAGCGATCGCAAATGGCAAGATTGATCTCTCTCCAACGCAAGCCTTTATGCGAGGCATTCTGTGCAACGCCTTAGTCTGCCTTGCAGTCTGGCTGAGCTTCGCCGCCAGATCGGTCGTGGGAAAGGTCATGGCAATACTCTGGCCAATTTCGACGTTTGTTCTGTTGGGTCTCGAACACTCGATCGCTAATATGTACCTGCTGCCTCAGGGTGCGCTAGCAGGTGCCAAACTCGGTTGGGGCGCCACCATCAGCAACCTTTTTTGGGTCACGGTCGGTAATGTAGTCGGAGGCGCGGGCGGTGTCGCGCTCGCCTATCGGCTTGCCTATTTGGGCAAGGCAAGCGGCTGACGCTAGCTCAAGTCCTGTCTCGATTGACGATAGCCATACACTTCAAGGTTGCAGCGTAGCTTTCTCTCCTCCACGTTTGACATCACAAATTGTGATTCCAAACGGATGCCATGACGAAACCCAACACCCTGCCCAGCACGCATGAAGTCCAGAGCGCCATTCACCGGGTGCGCGGCACCCGCGTGGTACTGGCCGAGGATCTGGCGCAGTTCTACGGAAAGTCCGTCAGCGCTTTCAATCAGGCTGTCTCGCGCAACAAGGATCTGTTCGAGGGCTACCGTTTTCAGCTGAACGATGCCGAGGTCGCTGATTTGCAATCACAGAATGTGATTTCAAAATCCAAGGGCCGCGGTGGGCGGCGGGTTAATCCGTGGGTCTATACCGATTACGGCGTGGCCATCGCCTCGGCCCTGTTCAAGGACCCTCGCGCGATCAAGATCACCCGGATGATCACCGAAGCCTTTGTTGATGGTGCGAACGCGCTGGCCGAAACCCCGCGCAGCGTGCCGGAAATCCTGCCGCCCACGGACGCCCCGACCCCGCTGCTGCCCAATGGCGATCAACTGCGTGATTTGGCCGAAAACATCCTCGATTCCGGTCAACAGAGCCTGGTCGACTACATCGCCAATCCCACCACCAAGCGCCAGCAAGCGGTGGCGATGATTATGAAAACTCTGGCCGAAACCGCCGGAGAAGAGGTCCGCACCCAGCAGGAACGCCTGCGCCTGCGCATCGCGGAACGTCTGGCGACTGGGGATTACACAAATGATGATGACCGCAAGCGCCTGCTGGAGTTATTGCAAGCCATGAAGGGATAATCATCAGGGTTTGAGGAACTTCGCGGTTCCAACGGTTCGCTCACGCGGTGCCTGAGTTTGCCGCGGTGCGTTCCCGGCAGTTCCCGGCATCGCAGTCGTTCGTTGCCGTTGCAGACCACGGGTGCCACAGGCAACACCGTCACCGTCGGGGTCATTTCGCTTGTGATAGCCCGGCCGGCCTTCAAAAAATGGCCCCGGAACAAGCCGCTGCACCGTGTCACAGCCCGCCAGCGCGACCAGGTGGACCACAGCCTCATGACGCTCGTAGTCCGAGATGCGCAAATAAACTCCGATCGTGATCATTCCGATTGTCAACGGCAGCGCAAGCACCATCAGCAGAATTCGCAGCGGCGACAGAGCTTTCCGACGCATCTCATCCGCACGCCGTTGCCGCCTTGTCATCCGCGGATTAAGGCCAATCTCATCATTTGTATTTCCGGTCGTCATCGGGGTAGATATATACCCTGTATGTGGCAAAGCCATGGCCATACCGAGCTAAAAAACCTATTCCGTCACCGCACCACATGCACTGCGCATTTTGCGTGCCGTACCACATGGGTCGCGGTTGACCCTAGCAGAAGATCCTGCATTCCCGGCCGGTGCGAGGCCAGAATGATCAGATCGGGCTTGTTCACTTCGGCCCAATCCAGAATTGTTCTGCCAGAGTGACCTTCGATCACCTGTCCTTGGGCATTTGGTAATCGAGCAGCCAGCGTATCAAGCTCAGCCTGAAGCGCTTTGCGTGTCTCTGAAAGATATTCCGCCGGCATGTATGAGATCGCATAATCTGGAATGTGCTCGACCACATGCAGCAGAGTGATCTGCGCCTGTGGGGTTGCCAGCAACTTTGCCAGTTTCATCGCCGCCGAACTGTCGCGTTCGGCATCAAATGAAATAGGGACAAGGATGTTGTGGTACATGGCTTGTGCCTCCGTGGTTGCGCCAGCATCTTGCCCTGCCTCGCCACAGCGCGCCTTGATTCAGGTCAGGAACCGCCGAATGTTTCGGCAACGTCATACATCACCGGCTCAAAGCTCTTACACAGCTCGTTGATGCGGCGGTTTCGTTCCCGCATTTCCGGCGTACGCAGCATCGCCAGAAAATCATCGCGCCGCTCCCATTGCGAGTAGTTGGCAATCCGGGTCTGGGCGTCATTCACATGCAGCCCTGCAGATATGAACCCGGGTTGTTTCGAGATGAATTCGGCATAAGCATCAGTTAGCGCCTCAAGAAGATCCTGGCAGGTTCCGGGCGTCATCTCAAATGTGGTAATGACGGTCTGATAACTGTCGGTTTTGGAAATCTGCGGCATCTGGCTTCTCCTTTGTAGCTGCCCCCAGCCTAGCACAGCTTCAGGAAACGCAATCCATTTCCTGCAGTTAAGTGCGCCTGCGTTTCAAAAACTTTATCAAACCTCAACAAGTTACTAACCATCCGTTAACCATGACTGCCGATGCTGCAGGCATGGCGCGTCAGTTTTTCATCTATCTGTTGGTCTTTTTAGTGAGTACTCCGGCTTGGGCCGGGGCGTGGCTGCGCGAAAAAGGCTCAAGCTTCACCGCGCTCTCGGTGACCGCTTTCAAAGAAGATGACGGTATCTACAAATATGAATCCGCGCTTTATGCCGAATGGGGGCTGAGACCAAAACTGACCATAGGCCTCGATGCCGAAGAGCATCAGGATCTGTATGGACATGCGTTGGTTTTCGCCCGCTTTCCGGTCGCTGACCTCGGGCAAGCAGGCCGATTTGCCGCCGAGTTTGGCGTGGGTACACATCACCGTCAATACGATGCCTGGGCGATGTACAAAACAACACTCTCATATGGCAAAGGGATTCAAACCGGATTGGGGGGCGGATGGATCAATATCGACGCCGTGCTCGAAAACCGCACGCATGAGGCTCTAATCCGCAAGCTGGATTTCACGGCTGGCCTGTCCTCGGGACGGCGCATTGACCCGCTCTTGCAGATAGAAACCTCGTATATTTCAGATCACCCTTGGTATTGGCGGGTACGTCCCTCGCTGATGTATCGCCCGAAAAAAGGCAACCTCACCTGGATTCTGGGTGCCGAACGCAATTCAGCCGATGACAATATCGGAATCAAATTCGCCCTGTGGCGCAGCCATTGAAGATGGGCCGCCCAAAACTGGGCAGCCCGCCACGTCAATCAGGTATCGGTCCGCAGGATAGTCGAGACTGCCCCGCGCAAGCCTTCGGACCAGCGCAGGCGTATATCGCTCTGACTCGCACTCTGTCTCAGTTCAACATAAGGCGCGGTATAGCGTATCGCGTTCGATGCGTTCCTGAGACTGCCCAGGGCCACAACCGAATCACATCCGCGAGCTCGGCCTCCAAACGGTAACTGCCCCTGCGAACTGACGGTCCAGGCCGAAGACGGAGAACTCTGCGTATGCTGCAATCTCAACGGATTGGCGCAGGGCGTATCGATGCCGTGAAACGTATTATTCTCAAAACACACTCTCTTGTGCCGTTCCGGGTCGAGATCGGCAAAACTGGTATCGACCCGATCCACCCGGTCGATCCGCACATTGTTGACGCGAAACTTGTTGCCCGTCACGGTCAGCCCGTTCAGGAAATGACCCGTGCCATAGGGGCGGATCACCAGATAGCTGAACCAGGGCGCGACATCGCTGGCGTAGAAAATGTTATCCGTGATACTCAGCGCGCTGAACGAGAAGCTGGTAAAGTAATCCGGGTTCGCGTCGTGCTCGTTGGTCCATTCGATAAAGCAGTTATCGACATAGTTCTCGGCGATGGACGAACTGTTGTAGCCGCCGATGATAACCAACCCGGCATTGCGCACCCCGTTGGCCACGTTGTCGCCCTGGAAAAAGTGGTTGCCCAGGACCAGATTGTTGTCGCCGCTCAGCACTGCGAAATGATGGAACCGGGTCGCCCGGTTATGGCGCAGCTTGACGTCATTGGCATTGGCGTTCAGTGTGATCGAACTGCGATCCGGCACATCTAGACTTTCCTCGGTCGACAGGAACTGACAGCCATCGATCAGCATCCCCTGACATCCGCGCCCGATCGAGGTGACGCCGCGATCCTTCGGGCGACTGATGAAACAGTCCTTCAGCACAAAGGTATTGCCGCCCGGGGACAGCCGGATCGCGCTGCACCGCCCGTTGCACTGGAACTCGATCCCTTCCATGTTGAACTTCTGCAACGCGCTGAAGCCACTGAAATCCAACAGATATTTAAACGATGTGAAGGTAAAGGTCTGCGTACCTGCGGCATCATAAGTCGGCGCGCTCAGCGTGATCTCACCCGTGCTTTCGTTTTTCGACCGCACATAAACCTCGCGCCCAACACCGCTGCCGGTGACCAGCGAGCCAACAGGGATATTGGCCACATTGGCCACATTGGTCAGCGTATCGGGATCAGACTGGCTATAGGTCGCGACCGAGGTGAAGGATTCGGTATCCCAGGCCGAGCTGCTTTTGACATCAAACTGCCCGTTGCGCACCACCCGACGCGTGGCATAGCCCGTCCGGTTCGGCACCGCTGCCGCCATATCGATAGGCTCGGTCACCGCAATCTTGCGCCCGCTCAGATCCAGCGATTCATGGTCCGAGCTGTTCAGCAGCGCCTGAAACGCCTTTTTGAAGGCCAGCATCTCATCGCCGAAAGCGGTGATATAGGTCGGCAGATCGAAATTCTTGGTCAACAGCAGCATCTTATCGACTGGCATCGTGACGGTGCCGTCGAACGAGACCTCGGATGCCATATTGTTGTTCTCTTCCAGCCGGAACTCACCTTGCGGAATATAAACCTTGCGCCCATTCGCGACCTGATCCGCCGCCTCAAACGCCGCCGAGTCATCGGTGACCCCGTCGCCCACCGCCCCAAAATCGCGCACGTCTACCAGCCCGATCATGTCCCGCAGGAAAACCGAAGTCACATCGGTGATCTCGATATCATCGACCCGCACCACCGCACTGTTGGTGCCTTCGATATCCAAACCAAAATGGCCATAAAGCGCCGTGTTGCTCCATGGCATATCCACGCCGGGGCGCAGGCCCGTGCCCACGATGGCCGTCACCTCATGCACGGTGCCATAGCCGGTCAACTGCACCGCCAGGCCCTGCTCGACCAACCCGTCCACATGCGCATCTCCGGCACCACCGGCCCAGCCTGCGATCCGCACCTCGGGCAGCGGTCCACTGATCGCCTTGACCCGCGCCTTGATCTGCAGATAGCAGCCCGGCAACAAGGGCGTCTGCCCCATATAGCGCAATTGCTGCGGTTCCGCCGTCTTGTAAATCTCCAGACAGCCCGCAAAATCCGCGTCCGCCGGGACAAATACGCCCGTACCCGACCCTTCATAGGTCGGAGAACCCGGTGTACCGTCGCCACTGGACCAGACCCCAAGACCGGCCGCATAGGCGGGCGGTATGAACACGATGTCGTCGGTGATTGCCTTGTTCATGTAAATCCCTTTCCCAATCGCGCCAAGCTCGCGCGCCAAAACCCGAAATCGCCCGGGCCATGGCCCAAGCGCATGGGTCTGAGTATCGAAAAGGGATTAATCGCCGCTCTTACCACCGTAACGGTGGTGTTGCCTCAGGCTGCCGGGTCGGAGTTGCCCAGCAGTTGTACACCGTTGATCTTCCAACGGCCCTCTTGTTGGATCATCTGGTAATCCAGCAGATGCACCCGTCCGTCGCCATCAGTGATCATGACCTTCTGCCACAAGGCTCCGCTTATCTCGCGCAACTCCAGAAACCGCACCTCCGCCGGTCGCCAGACCATCGGATAACCGCGGCGCACCATCACCCCAAAATTGTCCGGGTCGCCAAATAAGCGCTGAATGTTGGGACTCGCAAAGGTAAAAGCGGTGGCAAAATCATCCGCCTTGAAGGCCTTTATCTGGGCCGAGATATTGGCCTCGATCTCCGCATTCTGCGCGAAGGCTCCGGATGCTAGTCCGGCACTCAGGGATACAGCAAGCAATAGTCGACGCATGGGGCCACCTCCTGATGCAAGGGTAGCCCCACACTGGATCAGGTCAAATCAGGCCAGTTCTCCGGCCAGCGCCTTGTCGATCAGAGCAATCGTTTCTGGCACACCATAAAGCGCGATGAACCCGCCAAACCGAGGCCCTTGCGAAGCCCCCAGCAGCACTTCGTAAAGTGCCGTGAACCAGCCGCGCATCGGATCGAACCGCTCGCGCCCGATGGAATAGACCACCGATTGCAGTGCCTCGTCTTCCATCGGCCCGTCATAGGCTTCCAAGGCCACCCTCAACGCTTCCAGCGCCTCACGCTCCTGATCCGTCGGCGCGCGATGCTGGCGCGTCGGCTTGACGAAATCGTTGAAGTAGCGCACCGCAAAGCCCGCCGCCTGATCCAGATCAGGGTGAGTTTCCGCCGTGGCCTCAGGCGCATACCGGCGGATGAAGCCCCACAAAGCCTCTTTATCCTCAGCCCCGGATACCGACGCCAGATTCAGCAGCATCGCAAAGGGAACCATCAGCGTGGACTCGGGCACATTCCCACCATGGATATGCCACACTGGATTATTCAACTGCGCCTTCAGGTCCTGCCCCGGATAGGCCCGCAACTGCTGATGATACTCATCATACGCCTTCGGGATCACATCGAAATGCATCCGCTTAGCCGTCTTGGGCTTTTGATACATGAAATAGGCCAGTGACTCAGTCGGCGCATAGGTCAGCCATTCATCAATCGAGACACCATTGCCGGACGACTTCGAAATCTTCTGGCCGTTCTCATCGAGGAACAGTTCATAGCTGAAATGCTCGGGCGCACGTCCACCTAAGGCCCGGCAGATCGCGTCATAGATCTTCTCGTTGGTGGCGTGTTCCTTGCCATACATCTCGAAGTCAACGCCCAGCGCGGCCCAGCGCGCGCCAAAATCCGGCTTCCACTGCAGCTTGACGTGGCCACCGGTCACAGGAACGGTCCACTCCTTGCCGGTCTCATCGTCAAAGGTCACGGTATAGGTCTCGGCGCAGACTTTCTTCATCGGCACATACATCACCCGTCCGCTTTCGGGATGTAGTGGTAGGAAGATCGAATAGGTCTGCTGACGTTCTTCCCGCAGGCTTTTCAGCATGATCGCCATGATCTCGTCATAGCGCTCAACCGCGCGTTTGAGCACCTCGTCGAACTGACCGGATTCATAGAACTCCTTGGCCGAGTAGAACTCATACTCGAACCCGAACGTATCCAGAAACCGGCGCAGCATCGCGTTATTGTGCTCACCAAAGCTATCATACTCGCCGAACGGATCAGGCACCGAGGTCAGCGGACACTGCAAATGCTGCTCCAAGATTTCCGGGTTCGGCACATTGGTCGGCACCTTCCGCATCCCGTCCAGATCGTCCGAGAAGCAGATCAGCTTGGTCGGAATATCAGACAGCGCCTCAAACGCGCGCTTGACCATCGTGGTCCGCGCCACCTCGCCAAAGGTACCGATATGCGGCAGACCCGATGGGCCATAGCCGGTCTCAAACAACACATATCCCTTCTCCGGAGCGCCCTGCTTATACCGTTTGAGCAACCGCCGCGCCTCTTCAAACGGCCACGCCTTGGACGTCATCGCGGTTTCACGCAAGTCAGACATTTGGATACCCCATCGGAAAACGTGCCAGACACCCCATGCGCCCGGACCGGCCCCTGTTATTGTGCAGGTGCAGTATGAGTCAATAAAGGGTCGTAATTTTCATGCCTCTATGCGCATGAACGTCATGCAATCCATATCTGCTCTGGATTACGAATGACCGCTTTACGGACAAAGCCGCCGTTCAGTTTTTGGGTGGTTCGTAGGGATCAGGCGTTCCTGGTGGGATTGGAGGGTATTCCTCGAAGGTTGCAATGTGCTGCTGCAACTGCGGCAGCGCCTTTTCGGCCGCCCATGTGTGCGGGAAGAGTACGCTTTCACGCTCATGGGGATCATTCAGAAGGTTGTAGACCCTAGGTGTGTCGAAAGACTCCGTTGCACCAAAAGCCGTCGTATTCTCTTTGAAAAGAACTTTCCAATCCTTCCATTTTACGCCGAATATCTGCTCACCCATGTAGACGATCACGCCTTCTCGGTTTGAGTTTGGTTGGGCGCCAAGAAAGAACTTTGACTGGTCGACACCATCAAAGGCCCTGTCATCAGGCACCTTGCCCCCTGCAAAAGCCGCAAGTGTCGGATAGAGATCCATTGAGTGGACAACATCGTTGCTTTCAGAACCGGCAGGGATCTTTCCCGGCCACTTGATTGCAAAGGGTACACGCATGCTTCCTTCGAGGCTGGTGAACAGAGTACCGCGCCAAGGCCCGGCTGTCCCATGTACCGCAGGAACCGGCGAGACGTTGGCATTTCCAACCGGAAGAGCTTCGGGGCCGTTGTCAGCAGTAAATATCACCACCGTGTCGTCGGAAACGCCTGCCGCTTCAATCGCATCAACGATGCGTCCGATATAGCTATCTGTTTGAAGCAGAATGTCGGCCCAGACGCCGTTTCCAGTGGCGCCATCAAACTCCTCAGACGCGATATTTGGATAGTGGGTCTGCGTATATGCAAGATAGATGAAAAACGGCGCATCTTCAGCACTCTTCGCTTCGATAAAGTTGATAGCTTTTCTCGTCAGTTCGCCATCAATCTCGCCGCGGTAATCCAGATCGTAGTCCCGCGCGATGGTTGCTGGCTCGCCTGCAACACCCTGCATCACAACGGGCTCTTCCATGTTGGCTTCAGCAAATCCCGGAAGCGTGCGCCAGACTGTAACGTCAGTGGTCTCAACTCCGTAAAACTCGTCGAATCCTTGATTCGTTGGATAGCGTCCTTCGGTCCAGCCAAGGTGCCACTTGCCGTACATGGCCGTGTTGTATCCTACATCCTTTAGCATCTCAGCCATCGTGATTTCCCACTGTGTCAGACCGTAGACGCCGCCGCCCAGTGGGACCGTGTGGTTGCCGCTTCGAATTCCGTATCGTCCTGTCATGGTCGCTGCACGGGACGGCGTGCACTGGCTTTCCACGTTGAAGTTTGTGAGTCGTAGCCCCTCCGCAGCGAGGGCGTCCATCTCGGGAGTCGCAGTACCTCGGATTATGCCGCCTCCATTGAACCCGGGCTCGCCCCAACCAAAATTATCTAGAAATATGAATACGATGTTGGGTTTATCTTTAGCTGAAGCGCCAGTGGCAAATAAAAGAGATAAGGACAGCAGGAATGTTCGCGATAACCATTTCATAACAACGACTCCGATCAAGATCACGGGCACAAGACTGGCGAACCAGGTCACAAGTCGTCAAGAACATCCACTCGTTGCGGTATTTTCTCACAGTGGCTAAGCGTCAAAGTCACGCGCGAAGCTGCGGTCCGGGATTAGTCGAACCTCCCCCGGGATCTCTTGTTCCCAACTAAGAAAAATCGTTGTTTTCCTTGACGAACAGCCACGTCAGATGTTGGCATGGGCTGGCATTCAGCTCGGCTGGGAGGTTCAAATGAAGTTTTTTCTGACGACATCAACAGCAATAGTTTCCGCAGCATTCATAACAAGCTCTTCACATGCTCAAGAGGCCGCAGAAGGTGGGCAAGTTGGAGAGATGACCATATCAGTTGATGATATGCGTGAACCCGCGCCTGCTGATTTCTCACCTTATGCGGGTCGAGATTTTCCTACACGCCCATTGTGGGGTGACACTCACCTGCACACGTCAAACTCGCTCGACGCCCGCGGATTTGGTGTCATTCTGAGCCCCGACGATGCCTATAGGTTTGCACGTGGTGAGGAAGTCACCACGTCGCACGGCCTGCGCGTGAAGCTGTCGCGCCCGCTCGATTGGCTTGTTGTATCCGATCATTCTGATGCCATGGGTGCAATGAATGAAATCATCGCGGGAAACTCCACGCTGATGCGCGATGCAACGCTCCGAGACTGGAGCGAACGGCTTAACGCGGGCGGAGACGTTGCACTTGGAGCCACTATGGAAGTCATTGAAACCTTTGCTGGCATCACCGGCGAGGCACTTCCCGAGGCTGTCGCAGATCGCAGGTTCGTACAATCCGTATGGGACGAGTTCACACAAACTGCGGATCATCACAACGCCCCCGGCACATTCACTGCGTTCATTGGATACGAATGGACGTCCACCGAAGCTGGCAACAACCTCCACCGTAACGTGATTTATCGAGATGATGCCATTCGCGCCCGGCAAATGCTGCCCTTCACAACCGCAGAAACCTTTAATCCGGAACGGTTATGGGACTGGATGGAAACATATGAACAAGAGACTGGCGGTCGTGTACTCGCCCTTGCCCACAACGGCAACGTCTCTAACGGTCTAATGTTCCCAGTCGAAACTAACCCGGAAACGGGTGAACCGTTGACAGAAGATTACGCAGAACGGCGTGCGAAGTGGGAACCAATGTACGAGATCACCCAAATCAAGGGTGACGGAGAAACGCATCCGTTTCTCAGCCCGAACGATGAGTTCGCGGACTATGAAACCTGGGATAAGTCCAATCTGGGTCCGACACCCAAAGAAGATTGGATGCTGCAATACGAGTATGCCCGTGAGGCTCTGAAGAACGGTCTCAAACTAGAGGCTCAGCTCGGCACCAATCCATACAAGTTCGGAGTAGTGGGCTCGACTGACAGCCATACGGCTTTGGCCACGGCGGAAGAAGACAATTTCTTTGGTAAACACTCTGGCGTCGAGCCGGAACCTGGCCGTTGGCAGCATGTCGTTGGCGAGTTTGATGCCTTGAGGATTCTCGGGTGGGAAATGGCGGCCTCTGGCTATGCCGCGGTCTGGGCAGAGGACAACACACGCGAAGCCATATTCGACGCAATGGAACGGAAAGAAGTTTACGGGACAACCGGTAGTCGCATCGCGGTTCGTTTCTTTGGTGGTTGGGATTTTACGGAAGCTGATGCAAGGTCTCGTTTGCCCGCAGAAATAGGATATGAAAAAGGCGTTCCGATGGGTGGGGACCTCGCAGGCACGACAGAAGGCGCGGACGCACCAACCTTCTTGGTTGCTGCGCTGAAAGATCCGTTCTCCGGCAATCTCGACCGTGTTCAGATTGTGAAAGGTTGGTTAAATTCCAGCGGCGAAACTGAAGAGCGGGTCTATGACGTGGCTTGGTCGGGAGACCGAGAACCCGATGCGGACGGCAACTTGCCAGCGGTGGGGAACACCGTAGATGTTGCAACGGGCACATTTACCAATTCCATAGGGTCTCCAGAGCTGATCACTGTCTGGACCGACCCTGAGTTCAATCCTTCAGTGCGGGCTTTCTACTATGCCCGTGTCTTGGAAATTCCTACACCGAGGTGGACAATTTACGACTCCGTTCGGTTCGGAGACGAACTTCCCGCGGAGGTTCCGACGTCAACGCAGGAACGCGCGTACACTTCGCCAATTTGGTATACGCCCGAGAACTGAAATATACCTAATCCGACGTCGTTGCGTTAAAAGCCCGGCAGTTCCTGTCGCAGCAACACTAGGCTAATGCGTTCATGCGAACGTCCGCTTAGGGCTCTCAGCGGACATATACATCACAGCCGAAATCATCCAGCTTCACCGATCGCATTCATTGCACCCCAAAACTACCAGTTGAACCTCTGCGCACCCCCTCCTATCGTGCGGCAACAGACGTATAATTCAGGACGGCACCATGACCGAGCAAACTCCACACCCGATGTCTCCGCAGGATTGCCTTGTGGCGATCATGGTGGCGGTTTCCGCCTCGGACGAAAACATCCGAACCGCAGAGCTGGTCAAGATCGAAGGCGCGGTGAACATGCTGCCGGTGTTTGCAGGCTACGATATCGACCGCACGCGCCGTGTCTCGCAAATCGTATTTGACCTTTTCGAGCAGGAAGACGGGCTGGATGCCCTTTTCGGCCTAATCCGTGACAACCTGCCCGAACGCCTGAACGAAACCGCGTATGCGCTGGCTTGTGACGTCGCCGCCGCTGATGGCACACTGGCCGAAACCGAATTGCGCTTGCTGGAAGAAATCCGGTACGAGCTGAGCATCGACCGCCTGCACGCCGCCGCCATCGAACGCGGGGCCCGGGCGCGGCATACAACCTAACTGCCGTAGAGCGCACCCCAGCGCTCAATCAGATTGCGTTGCAATTTGCGGGACCGACGGTTCCAGGGCCGCGCGCCGTCCGGGCGCTCGCGCGATGCTCGCGGGATCGTGGCGCGGTGCGCGGTATCGGCGGTGAAGATCGCAAAGGCCAGATCAACTCCATCTGCCGTTGTCATATAACCCCCAAGACCCGAGACGAAGTTCAACGTCCCCGTCTTTGCGTCGACCTTGATCGGATGATCCTTGACCGGCTGCCCATTTTTGTCGGCCAGCGTAAAGGACCGAAGCAATGGCCGCAGCTCCTCTGATTGCCCCGCAGCCACCAGCGTCTTGACCAGACCGGCGGGGGCCATGCGCGACGCTCCGCTAAGGCCGGAATGATCGACCATCGCGATCCCATTCGCACCAAAGCGCGCGGCCGCCCAGCGGTTCATTTCAGTGGCGGACTCTTCAAGGCTCTGCGGTGCAACCCCCCGCGCTTTGGTCGCCGCCAGGCCCACCATTTCAGCGGTTATATTGGTCGAATATCTCAGCATCCCTTTCAGGATGCTTTCCAACGGATCACTCTGATGCACGACCAGAACTGTCCCTTGCGATGCCTGCCGCGTCACCTGAACCCGGCCCAGTACAATCCCGTTCACGCGTGCCAGCGTGCGGAACACATCTCCGGCATAAAGCGCAGGCTTGCGCACCGGCAGCCAGCGTGCCCCGCCATTGCCCAGCGCACCTTTGGCCACGGTCCAGCGATCCTGCCGCGCGCTTGGCTGAAAGGTATAAATCGGCAGGCTGCGGTTCTCGACCCGCATAGAGGCCATATCCACCGACGGCGTATAGTTCGCGCTGCGCGCATCCATTGTTACGCCATACCCGGTGCCCTCACGTTTCCACTCGAAATGCACGCGGTTGAAGTTCAGGGAAATCCCGCTGATCGACGGGCTATAGCCCAGATGATCCGGCTGCCCCGGATCGATGCTGAAGACGTAAGGCAGCGCACCATCATAGACTTTGAACGCGCCCCGAACCTCGGTGATTCCGGCCTTGCGCAGATTGGCGGCCATCGTGGCCAGCGCGTCCGTGTCCAGCAGCGGATCACCGCCACCCGCAAGGATCAGGTCGCCTTTCAGAATACCATTTTCGACCGGTCCATCCGCGATCAAGCGCGTTTCGAACCGATACTCCGGACCCAGCACATCCAGCGCATAAAGCGCGGTCAGCGCCTTGGCGACGCTGGCTGGTGGCAGGCTTTGGCCTTCGCCATAAACCTCAAGCGGGGTTCCGGTTTCCACATCGGCCACGGCAAAGACAACCTCGCCCCTCAGCCCCGCCGCTTTAACCAGCCGCTCGGCCCCGCTGGGTTTCGGCCCACGCAGAACAGGGCGCAGAGACACCAAAGGCGCCTCGGCCAGACCCGTGCCCGGAACCAGAGACGCCCCCAATCCACCCAGAAACAAACGACGCGAAATACGATCAACCATGGGTCTATTAGAATCCCAGAGCTTAAATGCAGACAATCACTAGATTAAGATTATGCGCCAAGAGGAGTCATTCCGGCAACACCCCATCGCTCCAATCCCCCCGATTGCGCAACTCGGTCGAACTGACATCGACCATCGGCACGTTCACGAAACACCACGCCGGAGCCTCAGCCCGCCCCAGCAAATGCCGCGCCTGCCCATCGATACGGTACTTGGCATAAAGCCGAGCCGCCGGAGACATCCGCGCCGAGATCCGATCCCCTGGCCGCGCCACAACGCCCACAGGCACGCTGTCCATGATCTGCCGCCAGTCCTTCCAGCGGTGAAACTGCGCCAGATTGTCCGCACCCATCAGCCAAACGAACCGAACCTGCGGATACAGCCGTCTCAGCGCCGCCAACGTATCCGCCGTCGCCCGCGTCCCCGTCAGCGCCTCGATATCCGTCACCTCAACACGCGGATGCTGCATCACTGCGCGTGCCGCCATCATCCGCCGCGCCAGAGGCGCAGGTCCCCGCTCCTTAAGAGGGTTCCCCGGAGACACCAGCCACCACACCCGATCCAGCCCAAACGCCTTTATCGCCTCGCGCGTCACATGCACATGGCCTTGATGCGGAGGATCAAACGACCCCCCGAACAACCCCACGACCTGCCCGGGCCGCGCATATGGAATGTCATAGTGTTCCATATCCTGCTGATGTTCAGAACTGAAGCGGGTTGTCAATCAGCGCACCAAACGCATCTTTTCTTCATTGCGGCA
Source organism: Ruegeria sp. AB11 (assembly GCF_056536325.1). Classification (NCBI taxonomy): domain Bacteria; kingdom Pseudomonadati; phylum Pseudomonadota; class Alphaproteobacteria; order Rhodobacterales; family Roseobacteraceae; genus Ruegeria; species Ruegeria sp. AB11. Next base: position 193,481 of record NZ_JBQFJO010000001.1, read on the forward strand.
ATTGCCTTACTGGCGTGCTTTGTCTTGAAGCAACCTTCGAACTTGCGTGTTCTTTTGGAATTGGTCGCCGTACCTTCAAAGAAAACTCCTTCTGTATTCAGTACTGCTGAAACGATTTTCTTATGATCAGACTTCGATACCGCCAAAGCCCATCCGTCGTCAGGGACCATCGGAAAGGTCTGAGAACCAGCTCGCAGAAGCAATCCATCCCATTGGCTATATCGCTCCGCCGCATCTGCCCGTAGCAATACCACTGGTTCACAATTTGTACCGATCATCAGCAACATCTGTCGCGTAGGTTTACCGGTGAATTTAGTAGCCATCCAACAATAGTCACCATCCTCAAAAACACACCAAACTCCTTTAAAAGTGCAAGTAGTAAAAGTCTGAGCAAAGAGCGCCCCGGGAGCCAGAAAAACTACAGCGCAAAGTATTCGCAATACAAAAGGCTTCATAAAATTTACTTGTAGCTCAAATTGAATATGGGCCCTAGGTTACATATTCCCGATGTTACTTGCGATCTAAGCATCTGCAGTATTTCAAACTTCACGAGCATGCGGCAGCGGCCTAACCGCATCACCCAATGCCACCCGCCCGGGCCGCACCACCTCGGCGCACCAGCCGCCATGTCCGCGCACGGCAGAATAACCGCCTGTGCCCAACGCCTCTTCCATCCGGCTACAGGGCGCGCAGATCACACTAAAGCGCAAAATGGCTTGCCCCACCTGCACTTCCCGCCCCTTGAACGCCGCAAGATTGATCCCTGAAACCACCAGATTACGCCGCAAGATTTCAGGCGCCACGGGTTCTTGCCCCAGATAAGACCCAATCGCCGCCAGATGCTCCTGCTGGATCAACGTCACCGCCCGTTTGCCTGCTCGGGCGCGGTCACCGTCGAGTCCATCGTTTGAGACCCAATCCTCGTTGCGCCCATCCATTTCTGCTCTGCGGCCAGAACGTACACCGATCCATGTCACCCGGCCCGGTTGCGCCCAACCGGCAATCAGTTCCGCAAGTTCTGTCAAAGCCTCACCACTCCATTTCGTCTGGGTCCTACCGGACCAAAGGACCAAACAAAAATCACAATACCACCAGCTTGCCCCGCCCGCTCGCCTCGGATATCCAGCGTTCCAACTCAATTTCCCCGACCCAGAGGACGCGACATGGCCGCCTATCAATATGTCTACCACATGCAGGGTGTCTCCAAGACCTATCCCGGTGGCAAGAAGTGCTTTGAAAACATCCACCTGAGCTTTCTGCCCGGTGTGAAAATCGGTGTCGTCGGCGTCAACGGCGCGGGTAAATCGACGCTGATGAAGATCATGGCCGGCCTCGACACCGATTTCTCGGGTGAGGCTTGGGCCGCCGAGGGCGCCAAGGTTGGCTATCTGCCGCAGGAACCTCAGCTGGATGAATCGCTGACCGTCCGCGAGAACGTCATGCTGGGCGTCGCCGCGAAAAAGGCCAAGGTCGACCGGTTCAACGAGATCGCCATGGAGATCGCCGAGAACTACTCGGACGAGTTGATGGAGGAAATGACCACCCTGCAGGACGCGATCGACGCCGAAAACCTGTGGGACCTAGACAGCCAGATCGACGTTTCGATGGAGGCGTTGCGCTGCCCGCCGGACGATGCCAACATCGCCAACCTCTCGGGGGGTGAGAAACGCCGCGTGGCGCTCTGCAAGCTGCTGCTCGAAGCGCCCGACATGCTGCTCTTGGACGAACCGACCAACCACCTGGACGCCGAGACCATCGCCTGGCTGCAACAGCACTTGATCGACTACAAGGGCACCATCCTGATCGTCACCCACGACCGCTATTTCCTGGACGACATCACCGGCTGGATCCTCGAACTCGACCGCGGCCGCGGCATTCCTTACGAGGGCAACTATTCCGCATGGCTGGAACAAAAAGCCAAACGGCTGGAGCAGGAAGCCCGCGAAGACAAGTCCAAGCAGAAAACCCTGCAACGCGAGTTGGAGTGGATGCGTCAGGGTCAGAAGGCCCGTCAGGCCAAATCCAAGGCCCGGATCAATGCCTATAACGAACTGGCAGAGCAGTCAGAACGTGAAAAGCTGACCCGCGCCCAGATCGTCATCCCCAACGGCCAGCGCCTCGGCGGTAAGGTGATCGAGGTCGAGGGTCTGTCGAAACACTTGGGCGACAAGCAACTGATCGAAGGGCTGGATTTCGCCCTGCCCCCCGGCGGCATTGTCGGCGTCATCGGCCCCAACGGTGCCGGTAAATCGACGCTCTTCAAGATGCTGACCGGTCAGGAACAACCCGACAGCGGCACCATCACGCTGGGCGATACGGTCGAGCTGTCCTATGTCGACCAGTCCCGCGATGACCTTGCCGACAACGACACCGTGTGGGAGGCGATCACCGGCGGCGCAGAGATCATCCAGTTGGGCGACGCGCAGGTCAATTCCCGCGCCTATTGCTCGTCCTTCAACTTCAAGGGCGGCGACCAGCAGAAGAAGGTCTCCTTGCTGTCAGGTGGTGAGCGCAACCGCGTCCACATGGCCCGCCTGCTGAAAGAGGGCGGCAACGTCCTGCTGCTGGACGAACCGACCAACGATCTGGACGTCGAAACCCTGCGCGCGTTGGAAGACGCCCTTGTCGATTTCGCCGGCTGCGCCGTCGTCATCTCTCACGACCGCTTCTTTCTCGACCGGATTTGCACGCACATCTTGGCGTTCGAAGGTGACGCGCATGTGGAATGGTTCGAGGGCAACTTCGAAGACTACGAAGAGGATAAAAAGCGCCGTCTGGGACCGGATGCGCTGGAGCCCAAGCGGTTGAAGCATAAGAAGTTTGCGCGGTGAGTGGATTTTGCAGTGCGCGGTTCGATACTGCCTTCCATGCCGCCGCTGCAAATTGGTCGGCCTGGCGTCGAGACTACAACTGGGAAAAGGCCTGGCAGGACAGGCCTTTACTAACCTGTGAACATCTTTTTTCGCGTTTTTGCAATGAATACAATCTAGCGAGGAATATTCCGGGCGACCCGACGGAAAAAAATGCCAAGCGACGAAGAGAAAAAGCAGAGCGGCGCAAGAAAGTCGTAATGAACTATCTTCGAACCCACTCTATTCCCGAAGTTCCGGCAGAGCTCGACAACTATGCCACAAAAGGATTTCTGACAGCCGTAAACAGCGCAACTGAAGATTTACCCGAATTGCCTGTGAAATCCAAAGACAGCGGTATGAATAAAGAAAGTCAAAAAGTAGCGCCGTCTATCTCACTTTTTTCGAAAGTTGCGTGTTTCGCATTTCCCGCTCGTATTCCACCAATTGACAGGTTGAACAAAGCTGCACTTGAGAATCCCACCCAATATGCCGATTTCCACCAACGGTTTATGGAAAGACACGATTGGCTTTGGAACACAGTCAAGGAGAGGAATATCAAAATGTTGCCGCCGAGTTTCATCGCAAAATATCACTACAACGATACTGAACTCGGAGTACCCACTGCTTTTCGCATGCGCATCACAGACAATTACTTGACGCTCGAGGGAAGCAAAAAGCTGCGCAAAGCTCACGCAAAGTGAAATCAGCTAGCAAGCATAAGATGGGGTTACACCCCATTACTCACTCAACGACCCTACCCAAACCCCCTCACAATCTGTTTCCGCGCACCAAACCACTTCCAAACTCCAACCTCTCAAATGATGGGGTGAAACCCCATCCTACGGCGCTCCGAACGCGCCCTCGGTGACCATACCGCTCCACTCTGGATCAACCCGACCCGCTCGAATATCGCGATGGATTGACGAATACGGTCATTCGGTCGGGCTCTCGACCAACCCGTGTTTCACCGGATTCCCATAACAATATGCCATATGATTGCGGAAATCCCGCTCATCCCGAATGACATGCTGCCAAATCCCGGCATCCCCTTTCGCGATTTTCGGATCCGTTCGTAGGGTGGGGTTCCACCCCACCACTCCCGAAGCCTTCACCCCACGCGTAAACCGCGCCTTGATCGCACCCCACCGCGTCGAATAATCCGCATCCCCCGGCAGCAAGGTCCAGATCGCGTGCAGATGGTCTGGCAGCACTACAAATGCATCGCACCAAAACGGCCGCTCCCTCTGCGTCACTGCAAAGGCCGCACGCAGATGCGCCACCTCGCGCATCAATAAATCCGACGACCGGTCGGCCAAGGACACGGTGAAAAAATATTTGGCTCAGGGAATGCGGACGCGTCGGTAATCGCTCATGCCGCAACTTGATCATGACGAGGGTTAACGGATTCTGAATGCCACTCCGACGCGCCAGATCAATAACCGTGCCTTATCATAGGTCCGCAAACTAATAACCAAAACCATCGGCGGATTCTTGTACAAATCGGACGATTGCCCCTCAAACCCCTGTACAAACCGTACAATCCGCCCTTGCCACACGGCCTGACCGATGCCATATCCAAGAGGCTTACGTTTTTCTATTTCGACCCACTGTCTCCTTCTACGGCGCTCAGTCACTCGATCCAGACTACGACGCCAGGCTGCCGCAACTCCGTGGGCAGCACCAAACAGGAGACAACGGATATGCCCGCAGGCACCGTAAAATGGTTCAACACCACCAAAGGCTACGGCTTTATCGCACCCGAAGATGGCGGCAAAGACATCTTCGTACACATCTCGGCTGTCGAGCGTTCGGGCCTCACCGGTCTGGCCGACAACCAGAAAGTCACGTACGAGCTGCGCGCTGGTCGTGATGGTCGCGAAAGCGCCGACAATATCGAACTGGCCTAAGCCGTTAAAAGGGCGGGATTTTTCCCGCCCATCCCATAAGCCCGCATTGAGTGTGTGGCAAAGGGAATACATCACAATCGGGTTATCCTTCCCCGGTGATTGACCAAATCGGCTATCATTCCAAAACTAGCGTTATGATTTCTTTGGTCATTTGAGGGATGTCACCATGTTCACACGCCGTGTCTTTCTGGCCGGTACTGCTGTCAGCCTGCTGCCGGGCGTCGCCAGCGCCAAGAAAGCGGTCGAGTATGATCCGACGCCGCAATTCGTGCGCATCAAAAAGCAATTTCAACCCGGTCAGTTGCTGGTCGCGCCGCGATCCTTTTACCTTTATTATGTAACCGAGCCGCGCAAAGCGATCCGCTATGGCTGCGGCGTCGGCAAAGCCGGACTGGAGTTCACCGGCTCGGCCACCATAGACGTCAAGAAAGAATGGCCGACCTGGCGACCCACTGAAGAGATGATTGAGCGGGACCCTGTCACCTATGCCAAGTTCAAAGACAATGATTATGTCCAGCCCGGCGGCGGAGACAATCCTCTGGGCGCGCGCGCGCTGTATCTGTTTCAGAACGGGGTGGACACGTATTTCCGAATTCACGGCACAACGCAGCCGCAGACCATCGGTCATGCAGTGTCAAATGGATGCATTCGGATGCTGAATGAGCATGTGATCGATCTGTATAACAGAGTTCCTATCGGCACGGTGGTCACAGTGGTCTAAGCCCCCGACCAATCGACGTCGTCAGCTTGTTCGATCATCAACCGACCTTCGGGCCAAGGGCGCGCCAAACTCTGCGCCTCGTCTTCAGACCCATGCAACCAGCGCTGAACGTCCCGCGCCTCCAGCAGCACTCCCATTCGGTGATGGATCGGCTTTACATCAGCATTGGGTTCGCATGTCACCGCAGCAACCTGATCCACGCGTAGCCCACCCGGGGCTTCCCAAGTGTCGGTGATCGCAGCAAATAGCAGTGGAGCCCCGTCCTTGGCGGCAATCCGGCAGGCCGTTTTGCGTCGCTTCTCACCGGTCCATTCGTACCAGCCATCCACCGGGATTATGGCGCGACCGACCCCTTCGAAGGCGCTCTTGTCAAAAACCGTCTCGGAGCGCGCGTTTACGATGGTCTCCATCACCGGTCGTCCACGCGCATTGACCCTGCCGACCGGGATAATCCCCCATCGCATGGCCTTTAACCCATCACCAGTCAGTACGACCACTTCTTGACCCGGCTGAATGTTTCTGCGTGCTGGCTGAGGCCCAAGACTGTCTTTCACATTCAGCAACCTCGCGATCTCGCTAATGGGTCGTGTGAGGAAAAACCGGCCGGGCATCGCGTACTCCTATTCGGCAACGCGCTCCGCAAGCGCCAAGACAAAGGGGCCCAGCGTATCAACGATCAGCGCGACGCCTTGGGCACTTGGATGGATACCATCAGATTGCATGAACTGGCGCGCGGCCGCCGGATCGCCTTCGGTTGTGAGCCCGTCAAAAAAGCTTTCCGCATAAAGTGCATCATATTGCTCTGCCAGCTCTGGATACATGGCGTCGAAACTCTGCTTGTAATCGGCTCCGTAATTACCAGGCGCCTGCATTCCAATTATTAGTACCTCGACATCCGCGGTCTCTGCAGCACGCAGTATTGTCTCGAGGTTTGATCGGGCAACGCTCGGATCGATGCCACGCAACAGATCATTGCCGCCAAGTGCAACAATCATGCCGTCGACCTCTGGTGTCAGGGTCCAGTCAACTCGGGCAGCGCCCCCTGCGGTCGTATCCCCGGAAACACCGGCGTTGATCAACCGAACCTCCGCACCTGCTTCCTGAAGCCAACGCTGCAGTTGCGGCACGAACCCGTCTTGTTCCGGCAGCCCATATCCTTGTGTTAGGGAATCTCCGAGCGCAGCAATCACAACTGGCTCTGCCATCGCTGCAATTCCGCAACAGATGAACGCGCCTGAGATCAAACCCTTGTGTAGCTTCTGTTTCACGCCATATCCCAATGGACTGTACCCCTCTCGATGGCCTGATCAATGACGACACCTGTTCTTACGCTCCAAGATGCCGCATTATCGCTGGATGGCAATGCCGGAAGGGTGGATATTCTGCACGACATCTCTCTGTCTGTGAAACAGGGCGAGACGCTGGGGTTGGTCGGCCCTTCCGGTTCAGGGAAATCCTCACTGCTAATGCTGATGGGCGGGTTGGAACAGGCGACCGACGGTCGCGTCACGGTATTGGGCCATGATCTGACGGAAATGAGTGAAGATGCACTTGCCCGGTTTCGTCGTGAATCAATGGGTGTGGTGTTTCAGAATTTTCACCTGATCCCGACGATGACCGCACTTGAGAACGTCGCCACCCCGCTCGAACTTGCAGGGCATAAGGATGCTTTCAAGCGCGCTGAGGCCGAGCTAGAGGCTGTGGGGCTGTCACATCGAAGCGATCACTACCCGGCGCAATTGTCAGGTGGCGAGCAGCAACGTGTGGCGCTGGCCCGCGCGTCGGCCCCACGCCCTAAGATTTTGCTGGCAGACGAACCCACAGGAAATCTGGACGAAGCCAACGGTGCGGCGATTATAGATCTGTTGTTCGGTCTACGCGACCGGCATGGTGCCACCCTGGTTCTGGTCACGCATAGCCACACGCTGGCGCAGAAATGCGACCGCGTCGTGCGGTTGCGGGATGGACGCATCGCTGAAGAGTCGCAGCGCGAGGCGGCCGAATGAGCCTGCGTCTGGCAGGACGACTGGCACGGCGCGAACTCCGCGGTGGGCTGCGTGGATTTCGGGTGTTTCTGGCTTGTCTGGCCTTGGGCGTTGCAGCGATTGCCGCGGTCGGCATGGTCCGCCAAGCAATCCAGACCGGCCTTCAGCAAGAGGGCGCATCGCTACTGGGCGGGGATGCGCAACTGGAATTCACCTATCGCTTTGCCAATGATCAGGAACTCGCTTGGATGGAAAAAACCGCACATGCGGTTTCAGAGGTTGTTGATTTTCGGTCTATGGCCGTAACGGGAAACGGGACGAACACGCAACGTGGGCTGACCCAGGTTAAGGCTGTGGATGACGCTTATCCGCTGTTAGGTTCGGCGATCCTTGAACCTAAACTTACTCTGACCGATGCCTTTGCAGGTGCCGATGGGCTGCCTGGTGCAGTCATGGCCCCCTCTCTGATTGACCGCCTAAACCTGACGATTGGCGACCAATTTGAACTTGGCACGCAGAGATTTGTTCTGATGGCCGCGTTAGAGCACGAACCTGACGGCGCGGCTGATGGGTTCTCGCTTGGGCCGCGCACATTGGTCCGGACAGAAGATCTGCAGTCCTCCGGCCTGTTGGCGCCGGGCACGTTGTTCTCCACTAAATACAGGTTGGGCCTGCCTCAGACTGCCGAATTGGATGCGCTGTCGCTGGAAGCGAAGCAGGCCTTCGAGGGGACCGGCATGCGCTGGACCGACGCTCGCAACGGTGCGCCGGGAATATCTGAATTCGTAGGCCGCCTCAGCGCGTTTCTGGTTCTGGTGGGCCTGTCGGGATTGGCCGTTGGCGGGATCGGGGTGTCTGCTGCCGTGCGAGCCTATCTTTCCCAAAAGACGGAGACGATTGCGACATTGCGCACGTTGGGCGCTGATCGGGCGACAATCTTTCAGACCTATATGATTCAGATAGCCGTTCTGTCGAGCATCGGTATTATCATGGGCTTGGTCCTGGGCGGGGTGTTGCCGCTGCTACTGGCCCCCGTAATCGAAACGCAATTGCCAATCCCCGCAGTCTTCTCGCTTTATCCGCAGCCACTGTTCGAGGCCGCACTTTATGGTGTGCTGACCGCGTTCCTGTTCACACTCTGGCCGCTGGCCAGAACCGAGGAGGTGCGCGCAGCAACCTTGTTTCGGGATGCGCTAACATCGGCGCGCAGTTTCCCGCGCCTGATCTATGTCGTAGCGACCGCTATTGGCTTGGCCGCACTGATCGGAGCCGCTGCATGGTTCAGTGGTTCAACCCGATTGACCCTCTGGACCAGCGCAGGGTTGGCCGGGGCGCTTACTTTGCTGGCCCTTTCTGCCTTTGCCATTCGCAAATTGGCCCGCGCGGGCGCGCCTTGGACCAGAGGCCGCCCTGCCCTGCGGTGGGCCTTGTCCGCCATTTCTGACCCACGCGAAGGGGCAGCGTCGGTGGTTCTGTCCCTTGGGCTCGGCCTGTCGGTCCTCGCAGCGGTGGGACAAATCGACGGCACCCTGCGCAATGCGATCTCGGGGAACCTGCCAGAAGTGGCACCCTCATATTTCTTCGTCGATATCCAGAAGGATCAGATGCCCGGGTTCAGCGAACGTCTCGACACTGACCCCGCCGTCAGTCGGGTAGAAAGCGCTCCAATGCTGCGCGGGATCATTACCAAGATCAATGGACAACCCGCGCGAGAGATTGCAGGCGATCACTGGGTTCTGGACGGCGACCGGGGCGTGACCTATTCCGCCCAACCGCCGCAGAATGCCCGCGTGACCGACGGAGTGTGGTGGCCCGAAGATTACAGCGGCCCTCCACAAGTCAGCTTTGCCGCCGAGGAGGCTGCTGTGATGGGGCTTAAACTTGGGGATGAACTCACGGTCAATATCCTTGGCCGCGATATCACTGCTGAACTGACCTCATTACGCGAAGTTGATTTTTCGACCGCTGGAATGGGATTTGTCATGTCGATGAATCCCTCCGCGCTGGCGGGCGCGCCGCATAGCTTCATCGCAACGGTTTATGCTGAAGAGCAGGCCGAAGCCGCCATCCTGCGCGATCTGGCGGGGCAATATCCCAACATCACGGCGGTCCGCGTCCGCGATGCCATTGACCGGGTCTCTGGTTTGCTGGCGGGCCTGGCAGCAGCTACCTCGTATGGCGCAGGCGTGTCCCTGCTGACCGGTTTTCTGGTGTTGATCGGTGCTGCCGCCGCAGGAGAGCCAGCGCGCAGATATGAAGCGGCGATCCTCAAAACTCTGGGCGCGGACCGGGGCCGCATCCTGCGCAGTTTTGCCTTGCGAGCTATTCTGTTGGGGGCCGCTGCCGGATGTGTCGCCCTGTTGACCGGTATTTTGGGCGGCTGGGCCGTGGCCACATATATCTTCGACACAGATTTCGCGATTATCTGGTCATCCGCGCTCGGGATCGTTATCGCGGGCGTCGCGGTAACGCTTGGCGCGGGGATGCTCTTTGCGCTGCGCCCGCTTTCAGTGCGTCCGGCGCGCATTCTTCGCGCCAGTGACTAAGTTCAACGCACGCACGCGACGGGCTGTAGTATCTTCAGCAACTGGTCGTTGTCACAAACCAACGCATCAAGCGTGATTTCGTCTAAGGACGCATAAAACACCTCAGCCGCATCCTGCAGCGCCAATCGCAAGCGGCATGCATCGGTCAGCGGGCATGTATTGTCTGCATCCGCAAAACACTCGGCAATCGGCAATCCACCTTCAACATGGCGGAACACAGACCCGACCCGGATCTGATCTGCCGAGCGGGCCAGCGTCATGCCGCCATTGCGGCCACGTTGGGTACTGAGATAATCCAACTGGCTAAGCTGGTTGATCACCTGCGCCAGATGGTTCTCGGAGATGTTGCAGACTTCTGCAATCTCAGCCTTAGTAACCAGCCGATCCTGATGCGCGGCACAATACATCAATACGCGCACCGCGATATTCGTCCGTTTGGTAATCCGCATGAGGGCCTCCCGAATCTCAAGATGAAGCCTTATTGCATGTTCTGTAAAAAGACTGTTTGACATACATCAATCGTCAAAGAAGGACACGACCCGCATGGCAGACCCCTATTTCTTCGGCTATGGCAGCCTCGTGAACCTGTCGACGCACGATTTTCCCGACCCGCGCCCGGCGCGTCTGAAGGGCTGGCGGAGGGCGTGGCGGCACACCAATCTGCGCTCGGTCGCCTTTCTGACTGCGATTCCAGATCCCTCGTCAGAAATCGACGGCATGATCGCTCACGTGCCCAAAAACGACTGGGCCGCGCTGGATGAACGGGAATGGGCCTATGAACGCGTGCCTGCCACGCGATCAATCTCCCATACGCTGACGCAGGAGGCAGAAATCGCCGTCTACGCTGTGCCCCATAACCGCCATACAGCGCCCAGCAATCACCATCCGCTGCTGCTGAGCTATATCGATGTCGTGGTGCAGGGGTACCTGAGGGCATTTGGATCGGACGGCGCTGATCGCTTCTTTGCCACAACCGATGGCTGGGACGCGCCGATTTTGAATGATCGTGCCGAACCGCGATATCCGCGTCATCAGCAACTCAATCCCACCGAGACTGAATTCGTGGACGACCGTCTGAAGCGCGTATCGGCTCGTATTTTGCAGCCCGGAGACCAAAGAAAAGCAGGCCAACTGCCTGCCTCCTTCGTGTTTTAAGATACTCTCTGCGGGTCAGCCCCGCGCGCGGATCACCTGCAGCAGCGGCAGCAAGGTCGCCATCTCGGGCCCGCGCTCCATTCCGGTCAGCGCTTTGCGCAGCGGCATGAACAGGCCTTTTCCCTTACGGCCCGTGGCCTCTTTCACCGCCTTGGTCCAATTCGCCCAGGTATCTGCGTCGAACGGACCTTCGGGCAGCAGGGCCACCGCCTCTGCTATGAATTCACGATCTTCATCTGCGATCAGAGGTTCGGCCCCATCGCGGCAAAGATCCCACCAGCCTTTGAGATCGCTCAAGGTGGTGATGTTTTCACGCGCCATGGTCCAGAAAGGTTCTGCCAGTTCATCCGGAACACCCGCCTCTGCAACGGCATCCGCAACTTCGGCCAGAGGCAGCGATTGCAGGTGCTTCGCCGTCAGCGGGAACAGGTCCTGCACGTCGAACTTGGTTGGTGCCGCGCCAAAACGGTTGATGTCGAACCCGTCGATCAGCTCGGACATCTCAGCACGCAGCTCAACCGGATCAGAAGAACCCAGACGCGCCATCAGGCTCAGCAAGGCCATTGGCTGCACGCCCTGCTCTCGCAGATCACGTAAGGCCAGTGTGCCCAGACGTTTAGACAGGGCCTCACCCTGCGGGCCTGTCAACAGAGAGTGATGCGCAAAGCGTGGGCAGGTGCCGCCCAACGCTTCGATGATCTGAATCTGCGTCGCCGTGTTGGTGACATGGTCCGAACCACGCACCACGTCGGTCACGCCCATCTCGGTATCATCGACCACGGACGAAATCGTATAGAGAACCTGACCATCACCCCGGATCAACACCGGGTCGGATACCGAGGCGGCATCGATCGAGATGTTGCCCAAAATGCCATCGTTCCATTCGATACGCTCGTGGTTCAGTTTGAACCGCCAGACGCCATTGCCGCGCTCGGCGCGCAGCGCCTCTTTCTCGGCGTCGCTGAGGTTCAGCGCGGCACGGTCATAGACCGGCGGCTTGCCCATGTTCAGTTGTTTCTTGCGCTTCAGGTCCAGCTCGGTCGGCGTTTCAAACGCCTCATAGAACCGACCCATCGCACGCAGCTTGTCCGCAGCTTCGGCATAGCGGTCCAGCCGTTCCGACTGACGCTCGACCCGGTCCCAATGCAGGCCAAGCCACTCTAGATCTTGTTTGATCGCATCGACATATTCTTCCTTCGACCGCTCGGGATCGGTGTCATCGATACGCAGGATGAACGTACCGCCTGCTTTGCGGGCGATCAGATAATTCATCAGGGCGGTGCGCAGGTTGCCCACATGGATGTAACCGGTGGGCGACGGGGCGAAACGGGTCGTGGTCATGGAAGTCTCCTGTTGGCGCGGCTCATGTCACATGGGCGCGTTTTTGTCCAGCAGGGCGTTCAGGTCGGCTCTACCGGCCACATACCATACAGGTGTTCGAGCCCAGCTTTGATGAGTTCACGAAGCACGTCGAGATCGATGTCTGACAACTTGTTCACGTAGAGGCAGGATTTCCCCAGCTTGTGTTTGCCCAGTCGAGACAGGATATATTCGAAATCAGCATAACCCGGCATGATGTAGATAGAATGCGCAGCCTTGCGCGGAGAGAACCCGGTCGCCAAAAAATCGCCTTCCCGCCCGGGAGCATAGCGATAGTGATATCGGCCATAGCCAACGATCGACGGACCCCACATCACTGGGGCAAACCCGGTGGTATCCTGAAAGAGCCTGTCCAGCACTTGCGCCTCGTCCGCCTTACGCAGCGGCTGAACGGTCGCCAGAAATTCAGCAATATTTTGCACGGTGGGCACTGTTTTGTTCTCAGATCGCGGCATGAACAAAAATTAACACGTAATGTTCATCCATGCAGCCCATGTATTGGGTCTATAACTGGCAAGAGAAACGCTCTGACCTAGTTCTACTACTGGCGTTCTGACAGGGAGACTTAGATATGACGATCAAATTGACTCGCAGGGCTGCTCTGAGTGCCGCTGCCGCATTGCCTTTTGCCTCTGCCGCGATGCCGGCTTTCGCAGCTGGTAAGCCGAGCAAAGCAAATTCAACCATCGCAAAATCATTCCAGTTGGGCGATTTCACAGTTACCACCCTGCTCGACGGCAGCGTGCCACGTGATGAGCCAAAGGCACTATTCGCAGCTGAAGTATCTGACGACGAATTTGCAGCAATCTCTGCGGAAAACTTCATTCCAACTGATGTTGCGCAATTCTTCTTTACTCCGACACTGGTCCATACCGGCTCTGAACTGGTGTTGTTCGACACAGGCTTGGGTCAAGGCGGTATCCAAGCCGCGCTGGCTGACGTAGGAGTCTCACCTGACCAAATTGATGTGGTCGTGATCACGCACATGCACCCCGACCATATCGGAGGCATGACAACGAATGACGCTCCGACATTTGCGAACGCCCGATTTGTAACCGGCGCGCCGGAATATAATTTCTGGTCTGCGATGGATGCGGGCAACCGCGTCGGAGATATGGTTGCAGCGAAGGTCACACCCCAAGCCGAAAAGATGACGTTCCTTGACGATGGTGGAGAGGTCACTTCGGGAATAACAGCGATGGCGGCTCACGGACATACGCCTGGTCACACAGTTTATCATCTGGAAAGCAATGGGCAACGATTGGTTCTGACAGCCGATCTGGCAAATCACTACGTCTGGTCATTTGCGCGCCCCGACTGGCCATTCAGCTTCGATATGGACGCCGCAGCGGCCACCGCCTCGCGTCGGAATGTGCTGGGTATGCTGGCCGCTGATAAAATACCCATGATCGGCTATCACATGCCTTTCCCGGCCGCGGGGTACGTTGAAACACGCGGCGAGGGGTTCCGGTTCGTACCGGTCAGCTATCAAATGATGGGCTAGGGCCTAATAACCAGGATCTGGCCGTACTTTTGAACTATCCGTGAAACGCGACAGGCGAAAGGCGGCTGGATCAACGCAGGGCGTGCTATCGGTGACAATATCCGCCATCAGCCGACCTGCGCCTGGCCCAATCCCAAAACCATGGCCGGAAAACCCGGTTGCTATATGCAGACCCGGGAATTCGTCTACTTTTGAGACAACTGGAATCGCATCCGGGGTCACATCGATCAGCCCGGCCCAGCTTTGGACGATCTCTGCCTCCTCAAGTACGGGCATCGCTTTGCGAGCGTTGGACCAGGCCTGTCGCAACACTTTTCGAGAGGGCTCGGGATCCAGCACCCGACAGTGCTCAAACGGCGTCACGTCGGTAGGCAGCCAAGTTCTGTCTTCTTTTGCCTCTACCATCCAGCGTTGCGACAGGCGAAACCGCAAGGAACGCCACTCTTGCTGAAACGCTGGCAAGAACTGAAGGCCGAGTCGAAAACTGTCAGGAACGATATCCACAGTATTCTCGTGACCCGACGCAATCGTGTAACCCCCGTCCGCACGTTTGCGAATGGCGAAATCATCACTCCAAAGCGATACCTCCGGCCCGGACTCTACCGGTGAGGTCCGCATGACTGTATTCAGCACCTTGAGTTGGGGCAGAGCGATACCTGCGTTCCCTGCAAAAAGACGCGACCATGCCCCACCCGCCAACACCACCTGACTGCAACGAACACGCCCTCGTTCGGTGAAGACACCTGCGATCCGGCCCGCCTCGAGATCGACGCTTCGCACAGCGCATTGTGTCATGATCGCGGCCCCACAATTGCGGGCAGCCTCAGCCATTGCGGGGGCCGCCCATTGCGGCTCAGCCCGTCCGTCTTGCGGCATATAGAGCCCAGTCTGCGGTTTCATGGTGGAGTTTGGAAATAGTGAGGCCAACTCAGCGTGCGATACCATACGGGCACCTGTCTGCTGCCCTTCAACATGCTCCAACCACCGCGTCAAGTTACCAACGTCGCGTGTGCCTGATGCGCCAAATACGATCCCCGACTGAACATAGCCCGTGCTCCGCCCAAGGCGTTCATCCAACCCACGCCAGATGCGCAGAGCTTCCTGCATCAATGGGATCTCGCGTGGGTCGCGCATCCCAAGCCGGACCCAACCCCAGTTACGCGAACTCTGTTCACCGGCGATCCGGCCCTTTTCGCACAACAGGACGGAAATGCCACGCTCGGCCAACTCCAAAGCGGTCGAGACACCAATTATTCCGCCACCGATAACGACGACATCCACCGATTTAGGAAGGGTAATATCAGATTCGACGGGAGTCGGAGAAGGACCTGGCATCAACCGCTCGGAAGTTGTTTATCGAAGCGGTATCCAGCCCGAGAACGCGTATTCTGGCAATGAGAAACGGAGGCAGGTCAACTGAATGCAGCAACCTGTTGCCTATCAGCCAGCCCATTACGCACCACGCAGCGCTGGTTGTTCTAAATCAGGCAGCGCCGGACAGTTGCGCCCATGTTTGGCGCAGAAAAGATTTGCGGCCAGTATCAGGCTTTGCAGCAAGAACTTCTTGCGACTTCAAGGATGGAAATTCTGGTCGCGTCGGTTCAATATCTGTAACCGGCGGCGGCGCAAGATCCTCTTTGTTCAGAATTTCTGCGATCGAAGCATCAAGCGTTTCTTCATCCAGCTTGCGCGGCTCAGACTCCATTGTTTTCCATTGCAATGGAGCATGAAGCGATTTGTCATATCCATTCGTCATTTGACCACCATCACCTTTACCGACACCCAAAAACACGGATGCCCCAACTCAGATCAATAATCACGGTCGCAGTTTCTGAAATAGCAGAGCGGCATACCGGATTACGTCACATTCGCCTCACACAAGGCGAACCCCTGACATAAATGTGGCAAAAAAAGGACCCAATTACAAGCTGAACGTGCGCCAGATATCCATAACCAGTCGTCATGTATGGACAATTATGATGACCGAAGCCAACTGCCGACGAATTGGAAACAATCGCAGCGATAGGAACTGATCCGGGTCTTAATCCTGATCTCGCCAGCGATTTACGATCGGGTAACGACGATCCAACCAGAAGGCACGCGGGGTCAGCCGTGTGCCCGGCGCCGACTGAAAGCGCTTGTACTCACTAATATAAATCAGGTGCTCAACGCGCCGCGCGTCGCCTTCATCAAAACCCGCCGCTACGCAATCGGCGATCGAGCCATCCTGATCCACCAATATATCAAGAATGGCGTCCAGAACCGGGTAATCCGGCAGGCTGTCGCTGTCTTTCTGATCTTCACGCAATTCAGCGCTCGGTGGCTTATCGATGACCGAGGGGCGGATGACCTCTCCTTCGGGGCCTATCATCCAATCGCGGTGATTGGCGTTGCGCCAGCGACAGGTCTCGAACACGCGGGTTTTGTACAGGTCTTTGATCGGATTGTAGCCTCCGTTCATGTCGCCATAAATAGTAGCATATCCTACCGCGACCTCGGACTTGTTGCCGGTCGTCAGCAGCATCTCGCCAAACTTGTTCGAGATCGCCATCAACAACAGACCACGTAGGCGGGACTGAACGTTTTCTTCGGTCAAATCTTCCTCGCGCCCGGCAAATAGCGGGGCAAGCGTGTTGGTCACCGCAGTCCGACCTTCGGAAATCGGAACAGAATCATAGTGGACTCCCAACGCCTTCGCGACGGCTTCGGCATCATCCAGAGAGCTTTGGCTGGTATATTCCGATGGCAACATAACGCAGCGCACATTGTTCGCCCCGATGGCATCTACCGCAATCGTCGCAACCAATGCTGAGTCAACACCCCCCGACAAGCCAAGCACCGCCTTTTTAAAGCCGGTTTTAGCCATGTAGTCGCGCAGGGACTGCACCATAGCGCGATAGTCCTGCTCCCATGCATCTGGCTGCGGCACCACCTCTGCAAGATCGATTCGCCAGCCGTCGTCGGTGCGCATCAGATCGATGTTTTGCACCGCTTCATCAAAGACCGGCATACGGAATGCAAGCTCTCCGCCGGGGTTCAGACCAAAAGTGGCACCATCAAAAACCTGATCATCCTGCCCGCCGACCATGTTCAGATAGATCACTGGCAAGCCTGTCTCGACCGTACGCGCCACCATATGGTTCAGCCGGATGTCGTATTTGTCTCGGAAATAGGGCGACCCATTGGGGATTAACAGGAACTCAGCCCCGGTTTCCTCGAGCGTTTCGGCGACATCCTCGTGCCAGCCATCCTCGCAAATCGGACTCCCCACCCGGACGTTACCGACCGCATAGGGCCCACCCATTGGGCCTGCGTCATAGAGCCGAACCTCGTCAAAGACGGTTTCATTTGGCAAGTGATGCTTGAGAACCTTGCTTACGATCTTCCCACCTTTGAGGATCAGATACGCGTTATAAAGCTTGTCTTCCTCGACCCAAGGACCTCCGATTGCCAGCGCAGGGCCCTCGGCGCAGTCTTCCGCCAGCGCCTGCACAGCTTGCATCGCCGCACGATGAAACACAGGCTTCATCACCAGGTCCTGAGTATTGTAACCGGTGATGAACATCTCAGGCAGCGCCACCAGATCAGCCTGCGCCGCGCGCCCTTGCTGCCAGGCCGCAGCAGCCTTTGCGGCATTCCCTTCGATATCCCCAACGGTTGGGTTCAGTTGCGCCAGAGTGATGCGGAAACGGTCGGCCATTTTGCCCTCTTGCCCTCGTCAGTCCTTCAGGGATTTAGCAGATCACAGCGCGAGTGAAAGGCAAATGCGGCAAAACCCGTTGCTCTGCCCCCTGCGGTATCCTAGTTTTGCGCCAACATCTCATAAGAGCCGCAGGCAGGTACAATTATGAACGCGATCCGCACATCCCTTACCGCTGCTACATTCGCCATGCTGACGCAAATTGCAGCGGCCCAGCAAAATGATCAGATCATCGTAGCCGACGACGACGTCGGGGGTGTTTACGAAGGCACATTCGAAAACGGCCTGCGGCACGGTACAGGTACTTATCGGCTGCCCAGCGGATTCGAATATTCCGGTGAGTGGGTCGAAGGAGAGATTCAGGGAAAGGGTACAGCACGATACGCCAATGGTTCGGTCTACGAAGGCGATTTCGTAAAAGGCCAACCTGAAGGACTCGGGAAGATCGTGTACGCCGACGGACAAACCTATGAAGGTGAATGGTCCAAAGGTGCGATCAATGGCGATGGTATTGCCGAGTACACCAATGGCATGCGGTACGAGGGCACGTTCAAGGAAGCTAAGCGCCACGGTCAGGGCGTGCTGACCAGTGCCGACGGATATATCTACGATGGAGATTGGGTGGACGGCCAAAAAGAAGGCAAGGCCAAGATCACCTACGCTGACGGCAGCACTTATGATGGCGATGTCAAAGCCGGGAAACGTGCTGGTACGGGCACTCTGAATCTGACTGGCGGATTAACCTATACCGGTGACTGGCTTGATGACAATATGACCGGAACCGGTCGGCTCACACACCCCAATGGTGACGTCTACGAAGGCGCGCTGATCAATGGGCGGCGTCAGGGCGAAGGCAAAGTCACGTACGCCAGTGGCGCGGTCTATGAAGGTAATTTCGCCGACGACCTGCGTCAGGGACAAGGCACATTTACCGGCACTGACGGCTTTCGCTATACCGGCGAATGGTCAGATGGTCAGATCGCGGGATTGGGCGAGGTAACCTATGCGGATGGTTCCGTTTATGTCGGTGACTTTCTGGATGACCTGCAGCACGGCAAAGGGCGGACGACCTATCCAAACGGCACTGTTTATGACGGCGACTGGGTTGCAGGCGTATTTGAAGGCACCGGAACAGCGACCTATCCAAATGGAACTGTCTATTCGGGGCAGTTTAGAAACGCGCGCAGTCATGGCAAAGGCGTTCTGACCTTCGCCAACGGCTATCGTTATGACGGAGATTGGGTCGATGGTGTCCGGCAAGGGAAGGGCAAAGCCACGTTCCCGGACGGTATTATATATGAAGGCGAGTTTAAGGATGGCAAACGCCACGGACTAGGAACGCTCACTCGCCCCGGCGGTTTCAGTTATACAGGCGAATGGTCTGAGGGAAAAATCAACGGTGCTGGCATAGCAACCTATGAAACAGGCGACGTCTACGAAGGCAATTTTCTGAACAATAAGCGTCACGGTGAAGGGACAATGCGTTTCGCCGGTGGTGAAGTTGAATCTGGGATCTGGGAAAATGATACGCTGGCGCGTGAAACAGATACCCCTGCTGAGACATCTGATCCAGAACCAGAGACCGAACCTTCTGAACCTCAGACCGATACGGATAACGCAGATACGAGTGACGGCTAACAAAGCCCTACCAAGGCACGCGCTTGCCAGCCCAGTCAAAAAACCCGCCCGTGTCGGTTGGTGAGAGCCCTGCGATAACGGCAAGCAAATTTTCCGCCGCCTCTTCGGGCTCGACTGCAGGGTGGCGACCGAGATATTTCTTCGTAAATGCAGTCTTAACCGTGCCGGGATGCATCACGACACACGCAGCTTGTTTATGCGTGCGCGCCAGCTCGATCGCGGCTGTATGCACGATCTGGTTCACCGCAGCCTTCGATGCACGATAGCTTACCCAACCACCAAGTCGATTGTCTTCAATTGACCCGACGCGCGCCGACAACACAACGAAGGCTGCCTTCCGGTCACGTGGTAACAGCCTGTGAGCCTGTTTGAGGACCAATGCAGGGCCAATAGCATTCAGGGCAAACTGGTCCATCATCGCGCGGGCTGACACGGCGCGCATCGACTTCTCAGGTTCAGCCCCGTTTATCTCAAGCGCGCCAGATGCAACGATAATCAGATCGAACGGATCAGAGAGAGTATTCAAAATCCGCGCAACCCCATCAGGGTCCGTCAGGTCAAACCCATCCACAGACCGTGACAATCGCGTCACCTCAACGCCCCGCGCTTGCAACAACTCGCTCAGCGCCCGCCCAATTCCACCAGATGCACCTATGATTAAAGCGGTTTCCATGACATCAGAGCTAGAAGGAAACCAAGCCCCTTCAACAGCGCAATCAATTTCAACTAGGGTTCATTTTCCCGCTTTTCATTCGCCATGCGCCCTGTATAAGCTGAAGCCCATGATCAACCGCGCAGATATCGCTTTTGCCGACGCCGCATCCTGCGGTGCATCGCTGCGTGGTCTACTGATCCTAATCCGCCTCTGAGCGTGCCATCCGGCGCGCCCGCTCAGAGGAGGACGCCCGCGCGCCAAGAGGCTTTAGGACAGAAGAAGAAAGAGAACCCCATGACAAACGTGACCGACCAAGACCGCGTCGTGATCTTCGACACCACATTGCGCGACGGCGAGCAAAGCCCCGGCGCGACTATGACCCACAACGAAAAGCTCGAGATTGCCGAGCTTTTGGATGAGATGGGCGTCGATATCATTGAAGCAGGATTTCCGATCGCATCGGAAGGCGACTTCAAGGCAGTATCCGAGATCGCCGAACGGTCGAAGAACAGCCGCATCTGCGGTCTGGCCCGCGCCAATTTTGCCGATATCGACCGCTGTTGGGAGGCCGTGAAACACGCCGAGAAGAACCGGATTCATACGTTCATCGGCACCTCTCCGTTGCATCGCGCCATCCCGAACCTGACGATGGACGAGATGGCCGACAAGATCCACGAAACGGTCAGCCATGCGCGCAACCTGTGCGAAAACGTGCAGTGGTCGCCGATGGATGCAACGCGGACCGAGTGGGATTATCTGTGCCGTGTAATCGAGATTGCGATCAAAGCGGGTGCGACCACAATCAACATTCCCGATACTGTCGGCTACACAGCCCCGGTCGAGTCTGCCGACCTGATCAAACGCCTGATCGAAACGGTCCCCGGTGCAGATGAGGTGGTCTTTGCAACGCATTGCCATAACGACCTTGGCATGGCGACCGCGAATTCTCTGGCCGCAGTCGCGGGTGGTGCGCGCCAGATCGAATGCACCATTAACGGGCTCGGCGAACGCGCCGGCAACACCGCGTTGGAAGAAGTTGTCATGGCGTTGCGCACCCGTAACGACATCATGCCTTGGCATACTGGGATAGATACCACCAAGATCATGCACATCTCCCGCAGAGTAGCGACCGTGGCGGGCTTTCCTGTCCAGTTCAACAAGGCCATCGTGGGTAAAAATGCTTTCGCCCATGAAAGCGGTATTCACCAAGACGGAATGCTGAAAAACCGCGAGAATTTTGAGATCATGCGGCCCGAGGATATCGGTCTTTCGGGCACGTCGTTGCCGCTGGGCAAACACTCCGGCCGGGCTGCACTGCGCGACAAGCTTGAGACGCTGGGCTTTGAGGTCGGAGACAACCAACTCAAGGATATTTTTGTGCGCTTCAAGGATCTTGCAGATCGCAAGAAAGAGGTCTTTGACGACGATCTGATCGCCTTGATGTCGCTGGACGACGACGACGATCGTTTGCAACTGGTGTCGATGAAAGTGACCTGCGGTACAGGCGGTCAGGCTGAATCGACGGTCGAGCTTGAGTTCGATGGCAAAGATGTCATCGCCACCGAGCACGGCGACGGACCGGTGGACGCGACTTTCAAAGCGATCCGAGCGATTTACCCGAACAAGGCGCATCTGCAGTTGTATCAGGTCCATGCAGTGACCGAAGGTACGGACGCGCAAGCCACGGTTTCTGTACGGCTGGAAGAGGATGGCATGATTGCCACCGGTCAGTCAGCAAATACGGATACCGTTGTTGCCTCGGCCAAAGCTTATATCCACGCGCTAAATCGCCTGATCATGCGCCGTGAAAAAGCAGGTCCAGGCGCGGACACGCGTGAGATCAGCTATAAGGATCTGACCTGAGATAAAATCGGCCCGTTGTCGCGGGCCGATTTTCGCTTGGAAGGTCAGGACAATCCGGCCTTTCTTACTCCACCGACAAAATGCTGCAGATCTTCCTCCCGGGCGTAATGCAGCGTCGCAACCAGATCTTTGATCTCGGTATCGGGCTGCGCAGCATAAATAGCCTCCACATGTATTCGGGCCTTGGCATCATCCCCCAGCCACGCGAAGCACGCCGCGACATAGGCATTTTGCACAGTGTCCAGCGTCGGCAAATGGGCAAAATCGTCAATCGCCTGATCATAATGCTTTCCACCAAACCGCGCCTTTCCCAGATGGCTCCAGAAACGTGCAGGATGATGCGGATTCAGGCGCATGGCTTTCTGAATCCACTCAGCGCCTTCGTCGGGTCGGCCTGACCAGGTCAGCAACTCTCCCATCTGGACGACAACCAGATCGTAGTTCGGGTTCAGCGACAAAGCCCGTTCCTGATGGTAACGCGCACGCGCCAGATTGTTACGCAATATCTCGACGGCCCCCATCAAACGATGAACATCCGCGTCGTTGTCATCCATCGAGGCCGCCTTCAGGATCGCCTCTTCGCAGGACGCCATCATGGCGTCGCTGTCATCACACCAGCCATAGCCCCAGGCTTGCCCCCGGATGCAACCGCTCCAGGCGTGGGCGTGGGCATAGTCGGGGTCAAGCTCGATGGCGCGGTCGATCAGCTTGGTGGCCTCGGCATTATCTTCGTACGTGCTGCGATGATGCAGGACCTTGGCGGCCAGAACACATTCGTAAGCTGCAAAACTCGATGGTTTTTTGCGCGCCAGCCCTTCTTGCTGGGACGCTTCGATCCTCCCCGGCAGAGTCGCAACCACAGCTGAAATCACCTCGTCCTGAATGGTGAAAATATCGTCAAGGTCACGGTCATATTTCTCGGCCCAGACATGGCCATCGCATTCACTGTCGATCAACTGAACCGTAACGCGCACCCGATTTCCCGCCTTGCGAACGCTGCCTTCGACTATGTAGCGCGCACCCAGTTTATCACCAACATCACGGACGTTCACCGCCTGCCCTTTGTAGACAAAGCAGGAATTGCGCGAGATCACGAACAGTTCGTGCCTGCGGCTCAGCTCAGTCAGAAGATCTTCGGTCAGACCGTCGGCAAAGAACTCCTGCTCTGGATCACCACTCATGTTCTCAAATGGAAGAACCGCGATCGAGGGTTTGACGACTCTTGTCCCTTCTTGCCCGGTAAGGTTCTGCTCGGCCTCGCCGGCCGGCGCATCTAATCCGACCCTGTACGCGCGAACAGGTTGCGACAGGTTCTTGAGCGACAGGTCCCCTACATCGTGAAACTGTAACTCCAACCGACTGGATACCTGTTCGTGGACAGCGCCGGAAATCAGCACATCGCCTGCTTGTGCTGATTGTTCCAACCGGGTAGCAATGTTGACACCACTGCCAAAGATGTCCCCGTCTTCAAAGATGATTTCATCAAGGTTGATGCCTATGCGAAACTGAATGCGCTGATCTTGCGGAACATCCGCATTCCTACGCAACATTCGGTTCTGAACTTCGACGGCGCAGGTTACGGCGTCGCTTGCGCTGGGAAATTCGACAAGCATTCCGTCGCCGGTGGTCTTGATAATCTTTCCGTGGTTTTTCTCGATCGAAGGGTCGATAAGCTCAATCCGGTGTGTGCGCAGCCGCGCCAGCGTGCCTTGCTCGTCAATTTCCATCAATCGGCTATAACCCACCATATCGGCGGCCAAAACCGTAGCAAGTCGGCGATTCATGGCACCCCTCCCTGCTGTAAGTTTAGGGCCGGTGGTCCTTTTGGAACAAGAAATTTTGCAGACACAGCCAGGACGTGTAGTCGGACACGCTCAATGCGCCTTGAACATGTGTTACCTGTGACCCAGCCCCGCAAATATTGCATCCAACCTGCGCGCCTCGTCCGCAAACCCAAACGGAGTGTTCACGACAAACATGCCAGACCCGATCATATGATGACCTTCCCGCGCAGCAGGAAACCGCACCTCGTGGCAAATCGTTTTGGGATATCCGGCGGATTTCAGTGATGAAATCATAGCCTTGTGTCGCGCATCCGTCAGGATTGGATACCAGAGTGCGATCACCCCCACATTCCACTTGCGATGCAATTTCGCGATCACCCCAGGCAACCGGTCATAGTCTGCCTTCACTTCATAGCTGGGATCGATCAGCATCATCCCACGCCGGGGCGTTGGTGGCAGCAGAGATTGCGCAAGTTCGAACCCGTCTTGCCGGTAAACCTTGGCCCTGTACGGCGACAGTGCAGTAGCCAGTGCCGCATGTTCCTGAGGATGCAACTCAGCAAGGTGCAAACTGTCCTGTTCTCTGAGCAGATTTGCAGCGATTAGTGGGGAACCGGGATAAGCAGGCGCGCCATATCGGGCCTGCATAGTCCCCAGCACCTGCATCATTGGGTGATCCGGATCAAACCAACCCTCACGCTGCGCACGCGCGATACCGGCAGCCGCTTCTCCCGTTCGGATCGCCTCGGCCGCGTCAAGCTCATACAGACCACGCCCCGAATGCGTCTCGACATAACTGATCGGCTTGTCCTTTTGGGTCAGATACCGCAGCGTCCACGCCAATAAAGCGTGCTTTTGTACATCAGCCAGATTTCCAGCGTGGTAAATATGTTGATATGAGAGCATTTTGCCTTCTAAAGTCCCTACCAATAAGGCGGAAAGGTGCTGACTATCGCGGAATCAGCCCTTTAACCGGACGAGTTGGCACCCTATAAGGCATCCGTCCCGGAACCGTCGAGTCGCGGGCAGTGGAAATTCGGACAAACGGGATCAGGGAAATATGGGCATCTTTGGCACTCTGGGCGGCCTGTTCACAGCGGACATGGCTATAGACCTCGGAACAGCGAACACGCTTGTTTACGTCAAAGGGCGCGGTGTGATCCTGTCCGAACCGTCAGTTGTTGCCTACCACGTCAAGGATGGCGTGAAGAAGGTTCTGGCCGTCGGCGAGGACGCCAAACTGATGCTGGGTCGAACGCCAGGCTCGATTGAAGCGATCCGCCCGATGCGCGAGGGCGTCATCGCTGACTTCGACACCGCGGAAGAGATGATCAAGCACTTCATCCGCAAAGTGCATAAGCGCTCGACCTTCTCCAAGCCCAAGATTATCGTCTGCGTCCCTCATGGCGCGACACCCGTTGAAAAACGCGCGATCCGTCAATCGGTTCTGTCTGCAGGCGCGCGACGCGCGGGCCTGATTGCCGAACCGATTGCAGCTGCGATCGGTGCGGGCATGCCGATCACCGACCCGACTGGCAACATGGTTGTTGATATCGGCGGCGGCACCACCGAGGTCGCGGTTCTGTCGTTGGGTGACATCGTTTATGCTCGTTCGGTCCGCGTGGGTGGTGACCGCATGGACGAGGCCATCATCTCGTATCTGCGTCGCCAGCAGAACCTGTTGGTCGGTGAATCGACCGCTGAGCGCATCAAGACCACAATCGGCACTGCACGGATGCCCGATGATGGGCGTGGGCAGTCGATGCATATCCGAGGCCGCGATCTGTTGAACGGCGTGCCTAAGGAAATCGAGATCAGCCAGGCTCAGGTGGCCGAAGCGCTGTCCGAGCCCGTTCAGGCGATCTGCGAGGCGGTGATGACCGCGCTGGAAACCACACCGCCCGATCTGGCGGCTGATATCGTCGACCGCGGCGTCATGCTGACCGGTGGCGGTGCGCTGTTGGGCGATTTGGATCTGGCTCTCCGCGAACAGACCGGGCTGGCCGTGTCGATTGCTGATGAAAGCCTGAATTGTGTGGCTTTGGGCACCGGCAAAGCGCTGGAATACGAAAAACAACTGCGCCACGCGATTGACTACGAAAGCTAAGGCGCGCACCCTTAGGGTGCGAAAACTCGGGCACGAGCAGCACGGGAAGGTAACCTGTGGCAAAGGACCGATCACAGCGCGACGAATACACGACCCCCCTGCGCCGATTGCTTGTGGGGATCGTTGTTTTATGCCTGCTCGGTATCTTCTTGGTCTGGCGCATCGACAGCCCGCGTGTCGAACGTTTCCGTGCTCAGGTGGTAGACACTGTTGTACCTTCGATGGAGTGGGCGATGGTGCCGGTTACCGCGTTGATCAACCTGTCGCGTGATTTCCAAAGCTACCAGCGCCTTAGCGAACAAAACCAGGAACTACGCAGCGAATTACGCCTGATGCGCGCCTGGAAAGAGGCCGCATTACAGCTGGAGCAGGAAAACGCCCGCCTGCTGGATTTGAACAATGTACGCCTCGATCCGCGACTGACCTACGTTACCGGCGTCGTAATGGCTGATAGCGGATCACCCTTCCGGCAATCAGTTCTGCTGAATGTCGGCGAGCGAGATGGTATCGTGGATGGCTGGGCTACGATGGACGGGATTGGCGTGGTCGGGCGCATCTCGGGTGTTGGGTCCGATACTTCGCGCGTGATCCTGTTGACCGACGCCTCAAGCGCAATCCCCGCCACCATACAACCATCGGGTCAGACTGCATTGATTACCGGTGATAATACCTCTGCACCCGCTGTCGAATTTCTCGAAAACCGGGAACTGGTTCGACCCGGCGACCGTGTTGTGACATCCGGCGATGGGGGAGTATTCCCCGGCGGCCTGTTGATTGGGCAGATCAGCGTTGATCCGGGCGGTAGGTTACGCGTACGGCTTTCCGCCGATTTCGAGCGTCTCGAATTCTTGCGTGTTCTACGCTATCAGTCCGCACCACCAATTAGCGATTCAGGAGACATAGTCGGTCCGCGCCAGCCCGAGGCAGCTTTGACCACACAAGGGGTCAACGATGGATAAGTCTGTCTCCTCACTTTGGGCTAAACGCAGCTTGTATGTCGCCTTGGCGATTATAGTGATGTTCCTGCACTTGTTGCCGCTGGACACCAAACCTGATCGGTTACCGTTTCCGGATATCATGATCGCGCTTACCTATGCGTGGGTATTGCGGCGACCCGAATACGTTCCAATCCTGACGATTGCCGTCGTCATGTTCATGGCTGATTTGTTGTTACAGCGCCCGCCCGGTCTGCTGGCTGCATTGGTGGTATTAGGGGCCGCCTATCTCCATTCCGCCTCCGTTGGTATGAAAGATTTGGGATTTATAGGCGAATGGACGACTGTCGGAGCCGTAATCACAGTTGTTTTTGTACTTAACCGCCTCCTTCTTGCTATCCTGTCAGTGCAACAGGCGTCATTGGGGCCAGTGGTAGTGCAAGTGGTACTGACAATCGCAATCTATCCCTTGATGGTCCTGATGAGCCAAAGTGCCATTGGTGTGCGACGAAAATCGGTCGCGGACAGCACAATGCCCCGAGTGCGGTCATGAAACAGAGAAAACCAAAACCTCAGGGTCTGGCTTACAAGCGGCTACCGCGCCGCGCTTTGATTTTAGGTGGATTGCAAGCGGCCTTTGTTGGTGGCCTCGCTGCCCGAATGCGGTTCATGCAGGTTGATCAGGCGGATGAGTATCGCTTGCTGGCCGAAGAAAACCGTATCAATATTCGCCTGATCCCACCAACCCGGGGCCGGATCTACGATCGAAACGGGCAGATCATTGGGCAAAACTCACCGTCTTATCGCATCGTCATCGTGCGTGAGGATGCGGGCGACATCGACAAAGTCATTTCCAAACTCTCGGAACTGATCCCGCTGACCGTAGATGAAATTGAACGTGCCAAGACGGAAATGCGTCGCTCTGCCCCGTTCTTGCCAGTTACATTGGCTGACCAAGTAACGTGGGAGGATATCTCAAAAGTTGCCGTCAACGCTCCGGCCTTGCCTGGTGTCACTCCCGAGGTAGGCTCTACGCGCCAGTACCCGCGCTATGAGGATTTCGCCCATGTCGTCGGTTATGTGGGCCCGGTCAGCGATTATGACCTGAGCCAAATCGAAGACCCCGAACCGGTTCTGCGTATCCCACGGTTCCAGATTGGCAAGGTTGGTTTAGAAGCCAAGCAAGAAATCAGCTTGCGCGGCAAGGCAGGCGCAAAACGGGTCGAGGTCAATGCCACAGGCCGCGTCATGCGTGAACTGGACCGGCAAGAGGGTCTTGCCGGTGCCGATCTGCAACTATCTGTTGATGCCGATCTTCAGCAGTATGCTCAGGCCCGTCTGGCTGGCGAAAGTGCTGCAGCCGTCGTGATGGACTGCGAAACTGGCGACATCCGCGCCATCAGCTCGGCCCCGAGTTTTGATCCGAACTTGTTCGTGCGCGGCATTTCAGTGGCCGACTATCGTACTTTGACGAATGACAAATACCGTCCGCTGGCCAACAAAACGGTACAGGGCACCTATCCACCGGGATCAACCTTCAAGATGATCACTGCCATGGCCGCGCTTGAGGCCGGAGTAATCAGCCCCTCCAACACGGTGTACTGCCCCGGTCACATGAAAGTCGGCAGCCGCCGCTTCCACTGCTGGAAACGCGGAGGGCACGGGTCAGTTGACCTTGAAACATCGCTGAAGCGTAGCTGCGATGTATTCTACTATGACGTGGCAATCCGCGTTGGGATCGACAAGATTTCCGAGATGGCAAACACTTTCGGGTTGGGTATCAAACATGACATCCCGATGTCTGCGGTAGCTGCGGGGCTTGCCCCTAATCAGGAATGGAAGCAACGCATCCACGGGCAGGACTGGCTGGTGGGTGACACCGCGAATGCCTCGATCGGTCAGGGTTTCATGCTCGCATCACCACTCCAACTGGCAGTCATGACTGCACGACTGGCGACCGGTCGTGCGGTAAAACCACGGCTGGTGCGCTCGGTTGACGGGATCGAGCAGCCCTCGGGAGCAGGCGAACCGCTGGGCGTTAATCGCAACAATCTTGAGCAAGTGCGCAAGGCAATGTTCTCGGTCTCGAATAATCGGCGCGGCACGGCATACCGCAGTCGGATCATCGCTGATGAGTTCCGCATGGCCGGTAAGACGGGTACGAGTCAGGTGCGCAACATCACCAAAGCCGAGCGCGCCGCAGGGGTAATCCGCAACGAAGACCTGCCGTGGGAGCGTCGGGACCACGCGCTGTTCGTAAGCTTCGCGCCCTACGACAATCCGAAATACGCAGTGGCCGTGGTGGTGGAACATGGCGGCGGTGGCTCCAAAGCAGCCGCACCGGTGGCGCGCGACATCATGCTACAGGCACTTTACAACGGCACTCCACCGCTCGAAGCCTACCCGGCTGGTGACCGCGAGCGTATCAAGGAACAACAAAAGCGACTTGAGGGGGATCGCCGCCCCAAAGCGCGTCCTGATGAAAAGGACCGCGCATGAGCTATCTTGAATATGCCGTCAAATCCACGCCTTCGGGCTTCCGCAAGTTCCTCTATATGAACTGGCCGCTGACGCTGCTTTTGATCAGCGTCGCCAGCGCCGGGTTCTTGATGCTGTATTCGGTGGCGGGCGGGTCTTGGATGCCATGGGCCGAACCTCAGATGGAGCGTTTCGGCCTTGGGCTGGCGGCAATGTTCATCGTCGCCATCGTTCCTATCTGGTTCTGGCGCAATATGTCGGTCGTAGCCTATCTGGGATCCATAGGATTGCTGATTGTGGTGGAACTGTTCGGTACCATCGGCATGGGCGCGCAGCGCTGGATTGATCTGGGGTTCATGCGGCTCCAGCCTTCCGAGGTCATGAAAGTCGCGTTGGTGATGGTCCTCGCTGCCTATTACGATTGGCTGCCTGCCCATAAAACCTCGCGACCGTTGTGGGTGATTTTCCCGGTCCTTCTGATCCTGATTCCGACATTTATGGTTCTGAAACAACCCGATCTAGGCACATCAATCCTGCTGCTTGCCGCTGGCGGAGGTCTTATGTTTCTGGCCGGTGTCCATTGGGCCTATTTCGCCGCCGTCATCGCGGCGGGGGTTGGACTGATTGCCACGGTGTTCAACAGCCGTGGGACGGAATGGCAACTGCTCAAAGACTACCAGTTCCGACGAATCGACACCT
This sequence comes from Ruegeria sp. AB11, assembly GCF_056536325.1. Classification (NCBI taxonomy): domain Bacteria; kingdom Pseudomonadati; phylum Pseudomonadota; class Alphaproteobacteria; order Rhodobacterales; family Roseobacteraceae; genus Ruegeria; species Ruegeria sp. AB11. The sequence goes on from NZ_JBQFJO010000001.1 coordinate 223,390, forward strand.
TCCTCGATCCTTCCACCGACCCGCTCGGGGCGGGATACCACATCACGCAGTCGAAGATCGCGCTTGGGTCAGGCGGCTGGAACGGGCGCGGCTTTATGCAGGGCACGCAGTCACGCCTTAATTTTCTACCCGAAAAACACACCGACTTCATCTTCACCACTCTGGCGGAAGAGTTCGGCTTTGTCGGTGGCATAACCCTGCTGATCCTATATGGCCTGATCCTGATCTTCTGTATGGTCACTGCCCTGTCGACCAAGGATCGGTTCTCGTCGCTGGTAACGCTGGGCATTGCGCTAAACTTCTTCCTGTTCTTCGCCGTCAACATGTCGATGGTGATGGGGCTTGCCCCGGTTGTTGGCGTGCCTCTGCCAATGGTCAGTTATGGCGGTTCTGCCATGCTGGTCCTGATGGCCGCCTTTGGCATTGTCCAAAGCGCTCATATCCACCGCCCCCGCTGAAAGGTTCCCCATGCCCGTGAATATCCTGTTTTCCGCGCGCCCTGAGTTGTGGCCAGAGTATGAGCCTCTGATGCGCCAATACCTGACCGACGCGGGGCTGGATTTTCACTTAGCCAAAGACATCCCAGCAGATCAGGTTGACTACATCGTCTATGCCCCGAACGGAGGGGTACAGGATTTCACTCCCTTCTCGCAGCTCAAAGCGGTGCTGAGCCTCTGGGCAGGGGTTGAGAAGATCTCGGGCAATGAAACCCTCACAGTTCCGCTGGCGCGGATGGTCGATGGTGGATTGACGCAGGGCATGACCGAATGGGTGGTTGGGCACGTACTGCGCTATCACCTTGGCATGGACCGTCACATCACGCAGCAGGATGGCACGTGGACACCGGATACTCCGCCCCTGGCCTCTCAGCGCACGGTCTGCATTTTGGGATTGGGTTCATTGGGTGAGGCCGCGGCCCTCGCTCTGGCCGCATTGAATTTTCATGTCATCGGCTGGAGCCGTACCGCAAAGAATATCGTCGGCATCAACTGCCTGCACGGGCAGGATGGGTTGCGAGAAGCGCTGTCGCAGGCAGAAATCGTTGTGCTCCTGTTGCCCGATACACCTGCCACCGAAAACACCTTAAATGCGGACACGCTCGCCCTGCTTCCCAAAGGCGCACAGATCATCAATCCTGGGCGAGGGCCTTTGATTGATGACGACGCCTTGCTGCATGCGCTGAATTCGGGACAGATCGGACATGCCACACTGGATGTATTCCGGATCGAACCGCTCCCGGTCAACCATCCGTACTGGGTGCATCCTAATGTAACTGTCACACCGCACATTGCCTCGGAGACGCGCCCCTTCACAGCAGCACAGGTGATATGCGAAAACATCCGACGAGGTGAGGCAGGAGAGCCCTTCCTGCACCTCGTCGATAGAGACCTCGGTTACTAGGCAGCAATCAAACCGCGACCCTTAAGCAAGGCTTCGACGCCGGGCAGGCGGCCACGGAAGGCCAGATAGAGATCTTCAGCCTCGCGTGATCCACCCGTAGAAAGGATATTGTCTTCCAACGATTTGGCGCGTTCCGGATCGAACGCCCCGCCTGCTTCTTCGAAGGCGGCGAAGGCATCCGCGTCCATAACCTCGGACCACATATAGCTGTAATAGCCCGAGCTATAGCCGTCGCCCGCGAAGACGTGGGCGAAATGCGGGGTGGCATGGCGAATGCCAATAGCAGAAGGCATCCCAATTTCCGCAAGAACCTCAGCCTGTTTGTCCATCGGATCAGCGGGCGCTGCCCCATCGTGGAACGCCAGATCAACCAGCGCCGAGGCAACATATTCCACCGTCTGAAAGCCCTGATCGAAATTGGCCGCTTTCAGAACTTTTTCCAGCATTTCCTGCGGCATCGGCTCACCGGTATCCGCGTGCGTGGCAAACTCGGCCAATACCTCCGGCACTTCCAGCCAGTGTTCGTAAAGTTGGCTGGGCAGCTCGACAAAATCACGCGCCACTGAGGTGCCAGAAATGCTTTCATAGGTCACATTGGACAACATCTGGTGCAGGGCGTGGCCGAATTCGTGGAACAGTGTTCGCGCATCGTCATAAGACAGCAGCGCCGGGTCACCCTTGGCGAAGTTGCACACATTGATAACGACAGGCGTCTGTACATTCGGAAACTTTGCCTGCCCCCGCATTGCGCTGCACCATGCGCCTGATCGTTTCGATCCACGTGCAAAATAGTCTCCGATGAAGACCGCAACATGTTGGCCTTTCCGGGTTACCTCCCACGCACGACAATCAGGATGGTAGAGAGGCACATCCAACGGAGCAAATTCCAGCCCGAACAGCCGATTGGCGCAGGCAAACGAGGCCTCAATCATCCGATCCAGTTGCAGATAGGGCTTTAGCGCCGCCTCATCCAGATCATGTTCGGCTTTGCGCCGTTTCTCGGCATAGTAACGCCAGTCCCAGGCTTCCAATGGGCCGTTGATGCCGTCCTCTTGCATCATTTGTGTCAACTCATCGGCGTCTGCATCTGCTCGCTTTTTCGCAGGTTCCCAGACCTGCATGAGAAGGTCGCGCACCCGATCAGGTGTCCGTGCCATCTCAGTTTCCAGCTTGTATTCGGCAAAGCTGTCATAGCCGAGCAGCTTGGCGCGTTCTTCACGCAGTTTCAGGATTTCGGCAGCAATCTCGCGATTGTCAGTCTCACCGCCATTTGCGCCACGCGCCGTCCACGCACGATAGGCTTTTTCTCTTAGATCCCGGCGAGGTGAAAACTGCAGAAACGGCACAATCAGCGATCGCGACAGCGTCACCACCGGCCCATCCGCGCCCTTTTCCTGTCCGGCTGCCCGGGCTGTATCGACGACAAAACCGGGCAATCCCTGCAGATCTTCTTCGGCGAGTTCCATGAACCAATCCCGCTCATCTGCCAACAGATTCTGCGTGAAAGACGTGCCCAATGAGGCCAGACGGGCCTTGAGCTCTTGCATCCTCGCATCGTCATCTCCGGTCAACGCGGCCCCAGCCCGCACGAATCCTCGATGGGATAACATCAGAACGCGCGCCTGTTCGTCGGTCAGACCCAATTCGTCGCGCCGATCCCACAGATCAGCCACCCGCTGAAATAGGGATTTGTTCGAAGAAATGCGTGAGTAATGTGCGGCGAGTTTCGGTGAAAACGCGCGTTGGAGTTCCTCGCGCTTGGGGTTGCTGTCAGCGCCTGCGACGGTGAAGAACACCGACAAGACTTTGTCCATCTGCTCACCGGCGGCTTCAAGTGCTTCAATCGTATTGGCGAAAGTGGGCGTGTCCGGATTTGCCGCAATCGTATCGATCTCAGCATCATGCGCTTGCATCGCCTGCTCCAGCGCAGGAGTGAAATCATCATCCGAGATCGTCGCAAATGGGGCAATTTCGAAGGGCGTATTCCAGTCGGACAGGATCGGGTTGGTCATTGAGGTCTCCTTTGACCTCATAGCTAAGACCGCCCGACGCAATGATCCAGAGCTAGTCTGCACTTTGAGCTCCTGACCCGCAAATCGGACAATCTGCGCGGTGCGCCAAGGTGATCTTGCGGCTTTCGCCGTAAAGCGCGTCGTAGATTAACATCTCACCCCGCAACGCCTGCCCGGCACCGGTGATCACCTTGATCGCCTCAACCGCCATCATCGAGCCGACAACACCGGGCAACGGCCCGATTACGCCTGCCTCGGCACAAGAGGGTGCCAGACCAGGGGCCGGGGCTTCGGGAAATATACACTGATAGCACGGGCCGGAAGTGGCTGGGTCGAACACGCTCAGTTGCCCTTCCCATTGCGACAACGCTCCCGAGATCAACGGCTTGCCCAGCGCCACAGCCGTCCGGTTGGCCAGATAGCGGGTGTCGAAATTGTCTGTACCATCAAGGATCAGATCAAAATCAGCGAACAGTTCAGCAGCAATCTCTTCAGTCAGGCGGCGATGATAGGGCAGAACCACGGCATTGGGGTTCTGCGCCACCATGGCATGCTGGGCTGAAAATACCTTGGGCATCCCGATATCCGCATCGCGGTGGATCACCTGCCGCTGCAGGTTCGCATTCTCAACCGCGTCATCATCGATCACACCAATGGTGCCAACTCCGGCGGCAGCGAGATATTGCAAAGCGGGTGCGCCGAGGCCCCCGGCCCCGATCACCAGCACGCGCGCCTGTTTCATCCGCTTTTGACCCGGTCCGCCAAGTTCGCGCAGAACGATATGGCGGGCATAGCGTTCAAGTTCGGTTTCGCTGAACTGATCGGATGGCATGGCAGGTTCCGACATTGGGCTGGGCGCAGCGCGACTACGTAACGCCTTGATGCCCCGCCCATAAAGCAGAGCTAGCAGAACCACGCCAGAGAGGATCAGCCACATCGCTGCAGACCCGCCAGTCGCCTCACGCAACGGATTTCCCTCCGGCAGCACAAGTTGAGCAATGATCACCCCCGTTAGCAGAGCGCCAACAGAAACCAGACGCGCGGCGCGCGAAACACCGGCGATATATCCAACGCCCCATAGCGCGGCAGCCAGGATCAGAACCAGAAGCATCAGCCCCGCCCGGTCGAGCCGAAACCGCCTGCGCCACGGTCGGTCTCACTCAGAACCTCAACGTCCTGAAAAATGGCCTGTACCACAGGCGCGACAATCAGTTGTGCAACACGTTCGCCATGGGTGATTTCGAAAGGCTCCTGCCCCGCATTCAGCACAATCACCCCCAACGGGCCGCGATAATCGCTGTCGATCGTACCCGGGGTATTCGGCAAGGTGATCCCGTGTTTAAGCGCAAGGCCCGAGCGGGGCCTCACCTGAACTTCGAAACCAAGCGGGATCTCGATCCTAAGGCCCGTTGGCACAAGGGTGCGCTCACCTGGAGCTAATATTATTGGCGTACCATTTGGCAAGTTGGCCCGTACATCCGCACCAGCCGCACCAGACGTTTCATAAGAGGGTAACGGCACCGAATGATCAGCCCCTTCCTCTCGGATCACACGAATTGCCACCATCACTGCACCTCAGATTTCAACGACTACTATTTGGTCAGCGCTCCAGCGATCTTAACCGCCAACCGCTTTGCCACTTCGTCTTTACCCATGCGCGGCCATTCTTCGGCACCCTCTTCCGAAATCACGATCACGGCATTTTCGGACCCGCCCATGATGCCCGTCGCGGGACTGACATCATTCGCAACAATCCAGTCACAGCCCTTACGGGCGCGTTTTGCAGTGGCATGTTCGATCACATTGTCCGTCTCAGCCGCAAAACCCACCACCAACAGGGGTCGGCCATCTTCCATATGAGCAATGCGCTTCAGGATGTCAGGGTTCTCGGCGAACTCAAGTGCAGGCAGGCCATCGCGACTTTTCTTTAGCTTCTTGTCCGAGGCGCTGGATACCCGCCAATCGGCCACAGCGGCTGCGAATACACCAGCATCAACAGGAAGCGCAGCGTCCACCGCATCTGACATCTGCTGCGCCGTCTCAACCCGTACAACATTCACCCTTTCAGGTGGCGAAACGTCAGCCGGACCTGTAACAAAAATAACCTCGGCCCCCAGCGCTGCCAGTGCACGCGCCACAGCCGTGCCCTGTGCACCTGACGAGCGATTTGCGATGTAACGCACAGGATCAATCGGTTCATGTGTCGGGCCCGAAGTCACCAAAATACGCTTACCGGTCAATGGGCCGGCCGAAAATTGCGCCTCAATCGAAGCAACGATCTCCAGCGGTTCCGACATGCGGCCCGGGCCATATTCTCCGCAGGCCATGTCACCCTCGTTCGGGCCGACAAATCGCACCCCATCGGCTTCAAGTTGCGCGAGGTTGCGTTGGGCCGCTGGATGCTCCCACATGCGAACATTCATCGCGGGTGCACACAGAACGGGTGTATCGGTTGCCATCAACAGCGTTGAGGCCAAATCATTCGCCAAACCACCTGCCATCTTGCCCATCAGATCAGCGGTCGCGGGCGCAACCACGATCAGATCTGCCGAACGCGACAGTTGGATATGACCCATCTCGGCTTCGTCGGTCAGATCAAAAAGGTCCCTGTAAACCTTCTCACCGGCCAATGCGGATACGGACAAGGGAGTCACGAACTCCTCCGCGGCGCGCGTTAATACAGGCGTCACTGCGGCACCGCGTTCACGCAGCCGCCGGATCAGATCCAGCGATTTATAGGCGGCGATCCCACCACCAATAATCAGCAGAATGCGTTTGGATGAAAGCATGCTTTGCCCTTCCCGTCCCGGTCGGCCCTGACATTAGGCAACGCCGCCGGTCAGTTCCAGCGGTTAATTCTGTGCTTCGAAGGCCTTGCAGGGATCTTCACGTTCTGCAGCAGGGCTATCAACCACGGCGTCGAAGTCTCCGTCGATAAGCCCATCCTCAGATTGCCCGAGCACAAAGACTTTCAGTCCGGGCCGCAAACGCGTCAAAAAAGTTGGTATCCCGCGATCTTTGCGTGCATGGCCGTTGCCCGTGATCACTGCAATCGGCCCGCCAGTTTCATCTGCGGCCCGTAATATGGCGCGCGTGAGCACCGCATCCCGCAAGCGCTGAATTGCAACCATCTGCGGCAGGACCTCGGCAGGCAAAGCATCGCAATGGGCCGCAAGCTGATCCGCCTCACGCGCGGCCTGATCATCGTCAGGCAAGGCCACTGTCAGCCCATATCTGGCCGCGTCCGCCCCTAAAGTGGTCGCTGCTCCGCGCTCCATAGCTGCACGCGCGGCAGTTCGAGGCACCATCGCACCGTAAACCGGTACATTCGCCGCCTGAAAAACGGGATAATACATGCTGAGTGGAGGCCAGCCGGATTCTGCCCAGCGCAGAATTCTCGACAGCTCTTCAGGATTACTCGCCGCTTTCTGCGCCAGTCGCTGTGCGCCTTCTTCGGTCACCATTTCCCAGACAACCGCAGATGGCGCAATTGCTGCAACCGCTTCGGCCTGCACGAGATGATGCCGCGGGTTGTCATGTATTTCACCCAGAATAACGACATCCGCCGCTTGCATATCGTCCAATACATCCTGAGGTATAAGTTCATCGGCGTTGCTCGGCTGAGGTAGTGCGGCGAGCAACACAAAAGCTATAAGAATCGCAAGTGCTTTCATGCGAAGAAGTGTTGCACCTCGCGCGATTGAGCTTCAAGGTTCTTGCGCATTTTTATGAAGGCCGCTGCCTCGAGCTGACGCACACGTTCTTTCGACAGACCAAGCTCCTGACCGAGGCTTTCCAAAGTCCGAGCGGGTTCGCGCAACTTTCGTTCTCGCACAATGAATCTTTCACGCTCGTTCAAAGACTGCATGGCTGTAACCAACCATTCGCGCAATTGCTGCCTATCATGAATGTTCTCGACCACTTCGGCGGCTTGTTCACTGTCATCTTCCAACGCATCTATCCACTCGCGCCCATCTTCATCTGTCGACTGAATCGCATTCAGTGAGAAATCGGACCCGGCGAGCCGCCCTTCCATCATCTCGACGTCACGCAACGGTACACCAATTTCAGCCGCGATCATCTGGTGCAACTGGTGGCGATCCAAATCCATGCCTTCGGTCGCCGCTTCACGTTCAAGACGCGCCTGAACCCTTCGCATATTGAAGAAGAGAGATTTCTGGGAAGAAGTCGAACCTGTGCGCACCATTGACCAGTTACGCATCACATAGTCCTGAATGCTCGCCTTGATCCACCACACCGCATAGGTTGAAAAGCGAACGCCCCGGTCCGGATCAAACTTGTCGGCGGCTTTCATCAAACCCAGTCCCGCCTCTTGAATCAGATCGTTCATCGGCGCGCCGTATCGCTTAAATTTTGCTGCCATTGAAATTGCCAACCGCATATAGGCCGTGATCAGGCGGTGCAGAGCTTTCTCATCGCGTTCATCACGCCAAGCATATGCCAGCTTCAATTCTGTCTCTGCGTCCAGCAATTCGGCTTTCATTGCCTGCCGGGACATCGAAAAATCATGTGCGTTATCAAGTGCCATGCAAATCTCCCTTTTTTACAGGCGATTGGCCGGGCTTGCTTTGCCGACTCAGGGTCGATACGCAGGGCAAAACCGGTTGGATCACCAGAAAGGTAATAAAAGTGCATGCCGATTTAACCTTTATCTTGGGCGGCGCTGCATCCGGAAAATCCCTTTTTGCGGAACAAACTGTTGTTTCTACAGGTAAAAATCGTATTTACCTCGCAACATCACAAGTGTTTGATGATGAGATGCGTCAAAAAATCAGGCAACATATTGCACAACGAGGCAGCGGGTGGACGACGATTGAAACACCATTCGATCTGTCGCCAGAACTCGCAAAGCTGACGCGGGATCAGATTTGCCTGATCGACTGTGCAACCATGTGGCTGACCAACCACCTGCTCGCGGAGAGCAATCTTCACGAAGCGCAATCCAAACTGCTGAACGCGTTGAAAACCTGTGCAGCGCAAATCGTTATCGTTTCGAACGAAGTCGGCCACGGCATCGTGCCTGACAATGCCCTGTCCCGTCGGTTCCGCGAGGCACAGGGGCGCCTGAACATAGCACTGGCTGCACAGGCGGATCGGGTGGTGCAGGTCACGGCGGGGCTACCATTGGTTCTAAAGGGACCACCCCTGTGACCCGGCTACATTTGGTACGGCACGGCCCGACACATGCCAAAACCATGGTAGGCTGGTCCGATCTGCCCGCTGACTTGAGCGATCACGCTGCAATCAGCCGTCTCGAAACGCACCTTCCCTCCAATGCCGTCGTGATTTCATCGGATTTGTCACGCGCCGCCGACACGGCCAGTGCAATTCAAGGCACACGCCAGCGTCTGCCGCACCATGCCGATCTTCGCGAAATCAATTTTGGCACATGGGAGTTGCGCCCATATGCAGAGATCGAGGCTGAAGACCCCGAGCTTTGCTTTGCATACTGGGACAATCCCGGAGATGTCAGACCCCCAGATGGGGAAAGCTGGAATGAAGTCCGCGCGCGCGTCGATGCGGTAGTTGATACCTTGATTGCCGACAATTCAGGACGCGATTTGGTAGTGGTCGCGCATTTCGGCGTAATCCTGACTCAAATCCAACGTGCCTTGGACGTGGATGCGCAAGAGGCGTTCAGTCACCGAATCGACAATCTTTCGGTTACCGAGATTACACGCCACGAAACTGGCTGGTCGGTGGGGCGGATCAATCACCGACCGTGATAGGACTGCGCACAAATCACTGATTTACGAACGCGCATCGACCCTGCATCGTTGGCGCATGACCCATGACCTCTTTATCGGCGACCGGTTGTTTTCAAGCTGGTCCTTGCGCGGATGGCTGATGCTCGAAAAATTCGGCCTGCCCTACCGCACCCACATGATTGGCCTCTACTCCGGGACGATGGCAGCGGATATGAAGCCACTGGCACCAGCACGTCTGGTACCAGCATTGCGGCTACCCGATGGAACTGTGGTCGGTGAAAGCCTCGCCATGGCAGAGACTTTGGCCGAACATCACCCTGACGCCGGACTTTGGCCAACAAAGCCGGCAGCTCGTGCAACAGCCCGGTGGCTTTGTGCTGAGATGGTCGCCGGTTTCATAGCTCTGCGGGGGCAATGCCCCATGCAGTTGAAATATCGCTGGGAAGGTTTCACCCCCTCTAAAGATACGCTGGTGGATCTGCAGCGGATCGAAACACTCTGGGCTCATGCTCGGAGTATTTCGGGTGCCGAGTCGGGCCCTCTGTTTGGTGCGTACTCGTTGGCTGATGTCTTCTATACTCCGGTTGCAGCACGGATTATCGGCTACGACCTACCCGTGACTGAGGCCAATCGCACCTACTGCATGGACCTGCTTTCAGACATTTCCGTTCGGCAATGGCGTGCCATGGGCATGATCATTGAGTATGATCCCTTTCCCTATCCACAAAACCTTACCGCCCATAACTGGCCGATTGGCGAAAACTCGAAAGCGGCAACCGTCAGTACCGGTCCATCCATTAACTCCGCCTGTCCTTACTCCGGAAAACCAGTGAGGGATTATCTTGAACTCGAAGGCAAGGTTTGGGGCTTTTGCAACCCGTTTTGTCGGAACAAAACTGTTGCCGACCCTGGTGCTTGGCCAAAATTTACTGCGATGATCGGTGGCGTTAACGATTCCTAAACCGCAGCCATGGCAGCAACGTCCTGTTAACCAAAAAACAGGATTGCCATGGTCGCCCGCGCCCACACCGTCGCTTTTCAAGGGATCGATGCCCGCCCGGTCGAAGTGCAATGCGCCGTTTCTCCGGGCCTTCCTGCGTTTTCCATCGTTGGATTACCGGACAAGGCAGTCTCTGAGGCGCGGGATCGGGTGCGCAGCGCACTGAGCGCGATGGCCATCGCGCTGCCCTCGAAACGGATCACCATCAACCTGTCGCCCGCCGATTTGCCCAAAGAAGGCAGCCATTTCGACCTGCCTATCGCAGTTGCCTTGCTTACTGCGCTAGAGATCATTCCTGCGGACGCCGCAGAGGGTGCCGTCGCTTTGGGAGAATTGTCGTTGGACGGCTCGCTTGTTCCGGTTGTCGGAGCGTTGCCCGCCGCCATGACGGCTGCTGCTGAAGATCGTAGCTTGCTTTGCCCCAGCGCCTCTAGCTCGGAAGCCGCTTGGGTAGATGCCACGCAAGTGATCGGTGCTGGCTCATTAGGAGATGTGGTGCGGCACTTCACCGGCCAATCCGCGTTGCCCGCCGCGACACCGGGCGAGGTCAGTCTTTCGCCCAGCGCGCGCGATTTGCGAGACGTAAAAGGGCAAGAACGCGCTAAACGGGCCTTGGAAATCGCCGCCGCGGGGCGGCATCACCTGATCATGATCGGGACACCCGGTTCGGGGAAATCCATGCTGGCGGCGCGCCTGCCAGGAATATTGCCACCGCTGACGCCGGTCGAAGCACTGGAAACTTCGATGATCCAATCGCTTTGTGGGTTGTTGGACGAAGGCGGCATCAGCCGCGCGCGACCGTTTCGAGAGCCACATCACACCGCCTCGATGGCGGCTATCGTCGGTGGGGGGAAAGGTGCAAAACCCGGTGAAATCTCATTGGCGCATAACGGCGTTCTTTTCATGGACGAGTTCCCCGAATTCCCGCGCACCGTTCTGGAAACCTTGCGACAACCGATTGAGACCGGCGAAGTCATGGTCGCCCGCGCCAACGCCCATGTGAAATACCCATGCAGGTTTATGCTGGTGGCCGCTGCCAACCCCTGTAAATGTGGATACCTGACTGATCCGTCCCGTGCCTGCTCGCGCGCACCGGCTTGTGGCGAGGATTATCTGGGCCGCATCTCAGGGCCACTAATGGACCGGTTCGACCTGCGTATCGAAGTACCCCCTGTAGGTTTTACCGATCTCGATTTGCCACCGTCGGGCGATAGTTCAGCCGCTGTGGCTGCGCGCGTTGAAGCCGCGCGCGCTGCTCAAGCTGACCGGTTTCGCGACACCCCCGAGACCCGTCAAAACGCGGATGTTCAAGGCAACCTATTGGAAGAAATCGCCGCGCCAGATTCCGAAGGCAAGGCGTTGCTTTTAAAAGCTGCCGAGCGTTTCGGCCTTTCGGCCCGCGCCTTCCACCGTATCCTGCGGGTCGCCCGCACCATCGCCGATCTCGATGGAGAGCCGGACGTGCGCCGCCCCCATGTCGCCGAGGCGCTGAGCTTTCGCATCAGCGCAAAGGCAGGGGCTTAAAACTTGGCCTCAATCGCCTGCCAGATTTTCTCGGCGATATTCAAACCGTTGAATCGCTCAAGCTCCTGAATGCCGGTGGGTGACGTGACATTGATCTCGGTCAGGTAGTCGCCAATCACATCGATTCCGACAAAGACCTGTCCACGTTCTTTCAACAACGGCCCAATTGCAGCGCAGATTTCCATATCGCGGTCAGACAGGCCGATTTTCTCAGGGCGCCCACCCACATGCATGTTCGAGCGGGTTTCACCCTCGGCTGGAACGCGGTTGATGGCCCCCACTGGCTCGCCATCCACGAGGATGACACGTTTGTCGCCGTTTCTTACATCCGGCAAAAACTTCTGTGCGATCAACGGCTCACGCGAGAAACCCGTGAACAACTCATGCAGTGATGTCAGGTTGCGATCATTCGCATCGAGGCGGAAAACACCCGCGCCTCCATTGCCATATAACGGCTTGAGGATGATATCGCCGTGCTTCTCTTTGAACGCTTTGATGGTCTGCAAATCCCGCGCAATTGTGGTGGGCGGTGTCAGTTCAGGAAAGTCCAATACCAGCAGCTTTTCCGGATAATTTCGCACCCAAAACGGGTCATTCACCACCAAGGTCTGCCCCCGGAGACGGTCCAGCAAATGGGTCGAAGTGATGTAGTGCATGTCGAACGGAGGGTCCTGCCGCAACCAGACCACATCGAAATCAGCTAGATTCACTTCGCGTTCTGGCCCCAGAACAGCCGGGTCGCCAGCGACCCTTTGCACTGTCATGTCGTGCCCGCGCGCAGTGACTTTGCCCTCCTGATACGCCAATTGATCCGGGCCATAGAAAAAAAGCTGGTGGCCGCGGGCCTGAGCCTCTTCTGCCAAACGAAACGAGCTGTCGGCATTGATATCCACGGCCCCGATCGGGTCCATCTGAAAGGCGATTTTCATGGTCTATCCCTCAATTCCTCGCCTGATACATGGCGCAGAGACTCGACGGGTTCAATGGTGATCAGTTCATACCGAAGGCGTTTTCGATGATTTGAACAGTTCCGGTATCATCCACCAAAGCGGCGTCAAAACGCGTGTTTGTCAACTGCCCGCCGGGTTCCTGTTCAAGATACTGCGCAGCAGATGCACAAATTCGATCCATCTGTCGACGGTTGATGCGAGCGGCGGCGGCTTCAAAACTGCGGCTTTTCTTGACCTCAACGAAGACCAACCCCTCCGCATTGCGCGCAATCAAATCAATCTCGCCACCTGCGCCGCGCCATCTGCGATGTGCGATTGAATACCCTCGGCGCTGGTATTCAGTAGCAACGCTAAACTCTGCTGAACGTCCGGCGTGATATGAAACCGAACCCCGAACAGATCGCCGCATGCTTTCATCCTTTTCCCAGTTTCAGGGCCTTCTGATAAATCGGTCGGCGCGGCAGGCTGAACATCTCTGATACCAGATCTGCTGCATCCCGTACCGAATGCGTTTCCAAGGCTCTTCTCAAGGCCTCTTCTACGTCGGTTTCCTTAACAGATTGCGAATGGGCGCGATCTACAAGCAAGACAACTTCGCCCTTGACGGATGCATCCTGATACTCGGACGCAAGATCCGCCAACGTCCCTCTTCGGGTCTCTTCAAACTTTTTCGTCAGTTCACGGCAAAGCGCCGCCTGGCGCTCACCACCCAGCACTGCGGCCAGATCCGCGAGACAACCCGCCACACGCTTCGGCGATTCGTAGAAAACCAGCGTTCCGGGGACACTACGCAGCGCCTCGATTCGCGAACGCCGCGCGCCAGAAGCATTGGGCAGGAAACCGGCAAAGAAAAAGGCGTCGGTCGGTAGACCGGCCAATGTCAGTGCGGTCAATACGGCAGACGGGCCCGGTGCACAGGTCACGTTATGCCCGGCCTCGGCTGCTTGACGCCCCAGATCATAACCGGGATCGGCAATCAGGGGCATTCCGGCCTCGGATGCATAGGCAACCGATTGCCCCTGCGCGAGCGCTTCAAGGATCTTGCCACGTGCGCCAGCTCCGCTGTGATCGTGATAGGCCAAAATACGACGCCCCTCGAGCGGCACGCCATGAATTTCCATCAACCGACGCAGGCTACGGGTATCCTCGGCAGCGATCATGTCTGCCGAGGCCAGCACATCCAAAGCCCTGAGCGTAATGTCGCGCGCTGTCCCGATTGGAGTGGCGATAAAATACAGCCCTGCGGCCAATCTGATCTTTTGGAAATTCAAAGCTGGACCCTCACAGCGTGACGTTTATTATCGCGGATCAATAGACCAAGGTGCCCTCAGACGCCGGATCAGGGAGTTTTCTTTTAGATGTTTACCGTTTGCAAGCCCGCACGCAAACTGGCGAAATCCGCCATCGCTCTGGCTACGGCCGCATTCCTCGCTGCTTGTGATGCCGGAGGCTTGGGTGGAGGTCCTTCGATCAACGCCTCAGACCCGGTCCCGGTTGCGCTTCTGGTGCCAAGCGGATCGCCTCAATCTGGTGATGCCGCCCTTGCGCGAAGCCTTGAGAATGCCGCACGTCTGGCGATCGCGGATTTGCCAAACGTCAAGATTGACCTGCGGGTATATGACACTGCTGGAAATGCAGGAACAGCATCAAGTGTCGCACAGCAAGCCGTTGCGGATGGGGCTAAGATCATTCTTGGTCCAGTATATGCGCAGGCGGCCAATGCGGCGGGCCTTGCTGTTCTAAACAACAACGTCAACGTGCTGTCCTTCTCGAACAACACCAGCATTGCGGGCGGCAATGTTTATGTGCTCGGGCCTACATTCCAAAACACGGCCAACAGGCTCGTGAACTACGCCGGACAGCAGGGCAAGAACAATACTGTCATAGTGCATAGCAATGACTCGGCAGGCCAGTTGGGCCGGTCTGCCATTGCCACCGCGCTCAGCAACAGCCGCGTCAATAATGCGGGTACCGTTGGATATGACCGGTCTCAGCAGGGAGTGATCGATTCGGTTCCGACCATCAAGGCGACAGTCGACTCAACTGGCGCGGATTCGATCTTCTTGACTGCAACGACGGCGGGCGCACTGCCCCTCTACAGCCAATTGCTACCAGAGGCAGGCGTTTCACCGGCAACAACGCAATATATCGGCCTGACGCGCTGGGACATCCCGGCACAGACGTTGGAATTACCAGGTGTCCAAGGCGGATGGTTCGCGCTACCTGATCCTGCAAAGGCACAGGTCTATCGCCAGCGGTACAATAATACCTATGGCGAAGCACCGCACCCGATCAGCGGGCTTGCCTACGATGGGATTGCCGCCATTGGCGCGTTGGTGAGCCAAGGCAAATCCGATGCCCTGACTGGGGCGGCTCTGACCCAAAACGCCGGATTTCAGGGTGTAGGTGGTATCTTCCGCCTGCGACCTAACGGTACGAATGAACGCGGTCTGGCGGTTGCCACGATCCAGAACAAACAGGTGGTTGTGATTGACCCTGCCCCACAAAGCTTCTCTGGCGCCGGATTCTGAGCGACTGGCGCTGGCCACCGCGTCTAAAGACGACCTGATCTGTTCAGCCGACGAGATTTTTGACAGCGTTTCCGTCGATGCCAGATTGTCCGATGCAATTAAGAACAGCTCGGACAACGCAGCGTTGCGCGCAGAAACAGTGCGTATTCTGCGAGACGCCCAAAAGGCTGGGCGCAAGGCGATTTCCGATTCATTTTCACAGCGCCCATTCGATGCACACCCTCTGACACATTCCTATACCTATCTGACGGATCAGATGGTGCGGACCGCAATGCGGGTCGCAACCGAGCATTTGCACCCGCTCGCCAATCCTACTCGTGGGGAAAAAATCGCCGTATTGGCGGTCGGCGGCTATGGCCGGGGTGAAATGGCTCCCTCCTCTGACGTGGACCTGCTGTTTCTGACGCCCTACAAAATCACCGCCTGGGCCGAGAGCGTGATCGAATCCATGCTCTACATCCTCTGGGATTTGCGACTGAAGGTCGGGCATTCTTCGCGTACGATCAAAGACTGTTTGCGCTTGGGTGCAGATGATTTCACCATTCGCACCGCCATGCTAGAGCAGCGTTATCTCGTCGGGGATCAGACGCTTGCGCAAGAGCTTGAGGAATATCTGAAAAGCGAGCTGTTCAAGGGTACTGAGCGGGAATTTATCGAAGCCAAGCTGAAAGAACGGGATGAGCGGCACCTGAAACAAGGTGAGCGCTATATGGTTGAGCCTAATGTCAAAGAAGGCAAAGGCGGCCTGCGCGACCTGCAATCGCTCTACTGGATCGCAAAATATATCTACAGCGTGAAAGATGTTGCCGAACTGGTCCCGATGGGTTTGTTCACACCGGAAGAGTTCGGTGAATTCGTTCAGGCCGAAGAATTCCTTTGGGCTGTCCGGTCGCATCTGCATCTGGTGACCGGTCGCGCGACAGAGCAGCTGACTTTCGATCTGCAGGTCGAGGTGGCGGATCGCATGGGCTACGAAGACCGCGCGGGTCGGCGGGCCGTCGAAGTATTCATGCAGCGGTACTTCCGCGAGGCGACACGTGTGGGCGAGTTGACCCGCATATTCCTGACAAAGCTGGAGGCGGCCCATATGAAGGGCGCGCCGTTACTAGAACGCATTTTTCGCCGTCGGCGTCAGATCAAGGCCGGGTACAGGGTTGTTCATGGCCGTCTGGATATCGCGGACCCCGACAAATTCCTGTCAGACAAAGTCAATCTGCTGCGGCTGTTTGAGGAAGGCCTGCGCACAGGCATGTTGATCCACCCTGACGCCATGCGTTTGGTTACGGCAAACCTGAACCTGATCGACGAAGACATGCGCAACAACAAAGAGGCGCGGCGCATTTTCCTTGATCTGATGCTGAAACACGGCAACCCCGAACGGGCCCTGCGCCGAATGAACGAGTTGGGTGTACTGTCGGCCTTCCTGCCCGAGTTCGAACACATCGTAGCGATGATGCAGTTCAATATGTATCACAGCTATACGGTGGACGAACACACGATCCAGTGCATCGTAAATCTGGCCCAGATCGAACGCGGAGAGCTAATCGAAGAGCTGCCGCTGGCGTCCTCGATCCTTGAGCGAAGTGTCAATCGCAAGGTCTTATACGTTGCCTTGCTTTTGCACGATATCGGGAAGGGGCGGCCTGAAGATCACTCGATCCTTGGCGCTCAAATCGCTCGCAAGGTGGCGCCGCGTCTCGGACTGAATAAGGCAGATTCCGAAACCGTGGAATGGCTGGTGCGATACCATCTGTTGATGTCCGATATGGCACAAAAGCGCGATATTTCTGATCCACGCACCATCCGCGACTTCGCCAAAGCGGTTGAAACAGTAAAGCGATTGGATTTGCTTACGGTGCTGACGGTCTGTGACATTCGCGGTGTCGGGCCGAATACCTGGAACAACTGGAAAGCCACACTGCTGCGCGCCTTGCACGCAGACACCAAGCGCGCGCTGGAATCCGGCATGGAGGTTCTCAATCGTGCCAACCGTGGCGCAGAGGCAAAAAAGCAGTTGCGCGCCGTGTTGGAAAACTGGTCCAAATCCGATCTGAAGACTGAAACCGGGCGACACTACGATCCTTATTGGCAAGGGTTGAACCTTGCGACCCATGTCGAATTTGCGGAGATGCTGAAATCTCTCGAAGACAGCGGTGACCCCGCGGCGGTCGAGATCCGATTGCATCCGGATGAAGATCGCGACGCGACCCGCGCTTGCTTTGCCATGGGCGACCACCCGGGTATCTTTTCTCGGATTGCCGGGGCGCTGGCTCTGGTTGGGGCCAACGTTGTGGATGCACGCAGCTATACGACAAAAGACGGTTATGTGACGGACGCATTCTGGATACAGGACGCCGAAGGCCATCCGTTCGAAGCATCTCGCCTTCCGCGTCTGACCCAGATGATCCACAAGACGCTGAAGGGTGAAGTGGTGGCAAGGGACGCCCTAAAGTCACGCGACAAGATCAAAAAACGTGAGCGCGCCTTCAACGTCCCAACACACGTCACCTTCGACAATGAAGGCTCGGAAATCTACACGATCATCGAGGTCGACACGCGTGATCGGCCCGGCCTGCTTTATGATCTGGCCCGAACATTGGCGGCAGCCAATGTTTACATCGCGAATGCGGTGATCGCGACCTATGGCGAACAGGTGGTTGATACATTCTACGTCAAGGATATGTTTGGTCTGAAATACCATTCTGAGGCCAAGCAGCGTGGCTTGGAGGCCAAGCTTCGTAATGCCATTGCCGAAGGTGCGGAGCGGGCCGCCTCATGAAGCCGATCCGCCTGATCTCGGGCTTTTTCACCGTTGGCTTCTGGACCCTCGCCAGCCGTATTCTGGGTTTCCTGAGGGAGATTCTGCTGACCGCCTTAATCGGCCCGGGCCCGGTTATGGATGCCTTTGTCGCAGCGTTCCGCCTGCCCAACATGTTCCGCCGCTTCTTTGCTGAAGGGGCATTTAATGCAGCCTTTGTGCCAATGTTCTCGAAACGCCTGGAGGGCGATGAGAACGCAGAAGGCTTTGCGCAGGACGCATTCAATCTGTTGGCGGTGGCTGTGCTGGCCTTGGTCGGGTTGGCGATGGTTTTTATGCCCGGCTTGGTCTGGATTACCGCTGAAGGTTTTTACGGAGACGAGCGCTTTGATCTGGCAGTGGACTATGGATACGTCGTGTTCCCCTACATTCTATTCATGTCTCTTTCCGCGTTGTTTTCCGGTGTTTTAAACGCGACCGGCCGATTTGCGGCCGCCGCTGCAGCACCAGTGTTGCTGAACATCTTCGCCTGTTTCGCATTGATCTTTGGAGCCATGTCAGGAGGGGACGTGATCCGCTGGCTGATCGCAGTCATCCCAGTCGCTGGTGTCGCACAGCTTGCTCTGGTCTGGGTTGCGACTGAGCGCGCCGGTATTTGTATACGGCCGGGTTGGCCGACGCTTAGCCCAGAAATGCGGCGTATGGTGCGGATCGCTGTGCCAGCGGCGCTGGCCATGGGGGTGACGCAGGTCAATTTGGTAGTGGGGCAGCTTGTAGCTTCCAAAACCGAAAAAGCCATCAGTTGGTTATTTGCAGCGGATCGTTTGTATCAGCTGCCTTTGGGAGTGGTCGGAATCGCAGTTGGCATCGTTTTATTGCCTGACCTATCGCGCCGTTTGCGCGCAGATGACAAAGACGGCGCCCGCAACGCGTTTTCTCGGGCCGGTGAATTCACATTGCTTTTGACGCTACCCTCAACGGTTGCCTTTCTCATCATTCCTGGCCCATTGGTCTCGGTTCTGTTCCAACGCGGCCAGTTCAGCGCCGAGGATACGGCAGCGACCGCTCTTGCCGTCGCTATCTATGGCATCGGGTTACCTGCGTTCATGTTGCAAAAACTGTTACAGCCGCTGTTCTTCGCCCGCGAGGATACAAAATCACCGTTTAGATACGCCGTGTTTGCGATGGCGGTGAATGCCGGGCTTGCCTTTGGCCTGTACCCCGTCGCCGGTTGGATTGCGCCCGCGATCGCAGCCTCGACCGCTGGTTGGGCGATGGTAGCTTTGCTGGCAATCGGCGCGCGGAGGATGGGGGACGAGGCACGGTTTGACGACCGATTCAAACAGAGAATCTGGCGGATCGTGGCCGCCTCGGCGGGCATGGGCGTTGTGTTGTTTGCTGCGATCCACTTGTTTGGATGGGCGTTTGGCATACCCGGCTGGCGCTACTTGGCGCTATTGATGCTCATCGTTACCGCAGCAATTGCCTATTTCTTGTTGGGCCACGTCTTCGGCGCGTTTAGGCTTTCGGAATTCCGAAATGCACTAAAACGAGGCTGAATTTGCACTAATCACGCCTTGTTTTGCTGAGAATGCGCGCCCAACCGCCCGGAGCCAGAAAGAAAGACAAGCCGAACCCGGTGGCAAATCCACCCAGATCGGCAACCCAATCCGACGTGCCGCCGAAGATCAAGCCGAACAGCAGCTGAATCCCCATAAGAACCGCAATCAAGCTGAAAGCGCGGGATTGGTTTTCGCCGACCAGTGAAAGCTTACGCCACAACAACCATGTGAACGCACCGATCAACCCGTAGACAGGCGGAAACCCCCCAACCAGAGGATAGGGCGGGTTCAGCAAAACGGCATAGGCCAGCGCTCCGCCCACGCCAGACACCACAAAGATGATCAGCATGGCGATGCTGCCAAACACCTCGGCAACCATTTTCCCCATTGCCAGTACAAACACGCAAACAAATATCGCTTGCGTAAAATTGGCCTGGACAAAGGGATAGGTCACAAAGCGGATCACATGTTCGAACGGCCAACGCCCGTTCTGCACCATCCAGTCGAAGATATCAGGCGAGAACGTGTATTGCTGCAACGCGTCCAGCCGCCATCCAACCGCAGTTAGACCTCCGACCAGCCCGCGGCCGCCAAGCATAAAAGCCAGCTCGATCCCCATGATGAACAGAACTAATGCCACCACGATCGGCGGCAGAGGGTTCACGGGCGGTGTATAATGCTCACTGCTCATTGGGCTGGCCTTTCGCGGCTGTTGACGTCCCTTTGCCTCATGGGTAAGCGACGGGGGCTGATTTTTCCAGACAGGAGTTTCCTTCGATGACCGAGACCCAATTCACGCCGCGCGTGTTTTCCGGCATCCAGCCTTCAGGAAACCTGCACTTGGGTAACTATCTGGGTGCACTCAAACGTTTCGTGGATATGCAGGGGCCGGAGTATGAGACCGTCTACTGCATGGTTGACCTCCACGCGATTACTGTCTGGCAAGACCCGGATCGCCTGCGTGAGAAGACTCGTGAAGTTTGCGCTGGATTCATTGCCGCCGGTCTCGACCCTGAGAAATCCATCCTGTTCAATCAGAGCCAGGTGCCCGAGCACACGCAGTTGGCCTGGATCTTCAACTGCATCGCCCGGATCGGTTGGATGCAGCGTATGACGCAATTCAAGGACAAGGCCGGTAAGAATGCGCAAAACGCGTCGTTGGGTCTGTTCGCTTATCCCGCACTGATGGCTGCGGACATTCTGGTCTATCACGCGACCCATGTGCCGGTCGGTGAGGACCAGAAGCAGCATCTGGAACTGACGCGCGACATCGCAATCAAGTTCAACCATGACTACGGCGTCGATTTCTTCCCCGTGACCGAACCGGTAATCGGTGGCCCAGCGCCGCGCGTGATGAACCTGCGCGACGGCTCGCGTAAGATGTCATCCTCTGACCCGTCCGATATGACGCGGATCAATATGACTGACGATGCCGACGCCATTGCCAAGAAAATCCGCAAGGCCAAGACTGACCCGGATGCACTGCCCTCGGAAGTGAAGGGGCTTGAAGAGCGGCCCGAGGCACGAAATCTGGTGAACATCTTCGCTGCTCTTAGCGATCAGACTGCCGAGCAGGTTTTGGCAGAGGTAGGTGGCAAACAATTCGGTGAGTTCAAGCCGATGCTGGCTGAATTGGCGGTTGAGAAGCTGTCACCCATCTCCTCCGAGATGGCACGTCTGATGGGAGAAGAGGCTGAGATCGACCAGATACTTGCCCGCGGGGCTGAACGGGCGCGTGCGCTTGCCTCCCCGATCTTGCAAAAAACCTACGAGATTGTGGGCATGGTCGGTGCTGGCAAGTCCTGATGATCAGAATCCGATCTAGAAACGCCGCCCAATCCGGGTGGCGTTTTTTGTTCGCCAGCCTCTTATGCGGCCTCGGGGCGCAGCATTTCATGCACAATAGATTCAGCAACCTGATGTGGGCTGACCGCTTCGATCTTGGCCCTCGTCAGGATGCGATCCATCGTCTGCTCAAGCGCCTTTAATCTATCAGCGACCCAAGCTTCACGCTCTTCTACGCGCAGGATTTCTGTTGCCACATTTATGATGCCACCCCCGTTAGCGACAAAGTCGGGTGCGTAAAGAATGCCGCGCTGGTGAAGCAACCGCGCATCGCGAGCACTGGCCAACTGGTTGTTTGCGCCCCCAGCCACGGCGCCGACCTGCAACAACGGAATGCTTGTTTCGTTAAGGATACCCCCGATGGCGCAGGGGGCAAATATGTCAGCCTCAACACCATAAATCATATCGGGGGCCACAGCCTGAGCCGCATACTGTTCAGCAACGCGTGCCGATTGGCGGGCATCGATATCTGTGACGATCAGCCGTGCGCCTGCATCATGAAGCAACTGACACAAATGCGCGCCGACATGACCAAGCCCCTGAACCGATACGGTCAGGCCATCCAGATCAGTTCGCCCAAAACGGTGCTGCGCAGCCACCCGGATCGCGTTGAATATTCCGCGTGCCGTGATGGGGGATGGATCACCGCTCGCAAATTCCCCGTCTGCCAGCCCTGCCACAAAGTCAGTCCGGGACCCGATATGGGCCATGTCAGCGGGCGTCATACCCATGTCTTCTGCGGTCCAGTACTGGCCGCTCAGGCTTTGCACGGCTTGACCGAAGGCACGCAGAAGATCGGGTGATTTATCGACGTGCGGGTCACCAATAATAACGGCCTTGCCACCCCCCAGAGGAAGATCAGCTGCAGCGTTCTTAAAGGTCATGCCCCGCGCCAATTGCAAGGCATCATTCAATGCCTCAGCGGCATGCCCGTAGGGGCGCATCCGCACACCGCCAGCAGCAGGACCGCGTTGCGTCGAGTGAATTGCAATATAGCCCAATAGACCAAGTGCGCTGTCCTTGAATTCGACCACGCGCTCGTAATCTGGCGCGTCTATGATGGTGATGTCCATTCTTCTCCTCCGGGCTACCCAGTGGAGTTTGCCATCTGTCGACGAGTGAATTTCACCTATTTATCGCTACCAGCAGAAGTATTTTAGGGGTATTCTTCAACCAACTCGAAAATGATGGAGCTTTTCACTATGGATGACATCGACTCCAAGATAATCCGTGCCCTCCAGAATGATGGCCGCATGACTGTTATCGATCTGGCAGACCATGTTGGGCTGTCCCCGACACCTTGCGCGCGACGCTTGGATCGATTGCAACGAGATGGAATCATCACCGGGTACGCCGCTCAGGTAGACCCCGAGCGGCTTGGCTTCGGTGTTACGATTTTTGTCTCTGTTGAGTTGGAGAAACAGGATCGCAGCGCCATCGATTCCTTTGAAAAGGCAATTCGGCGGTGTGACGAGGTGATGGAGTGCTATCTCATGACAGGCTCGCGTGACATCTTGCTGCGCGTCGTGGCCAAAGACCTCAACGCATTTGACGCCTTCTTAGAAAACCGACTGATGAAAATACAAGGCATCAGAAATCTGCGTTCAAACTTTGCCTTGCGCACCATGGTCAAACGTGAGTCGCTGCCTCTGTAACGCGGATAATCTGCTGGACCTTGCCTCGGCCCCAACCTAGGTTTCCCGAAGCTTGAGGGAGGGCGCAATGGCAGTCGGCAAAAACATCCGCACCTATTTCGAAGGTCAATGGCATGATGGGGACGCCCCGATCATGCGCGCAGCCGACCATGGCGCATGGCTTGGCTCGTCTGTATTTGACGGCGCCCGCTTCTTTGATGGAATGACCCCGGATCTGGATGCCCATTGCGCTCGGGTCAATCGCTCGGCCGAAGCTCTGATGCTAACGCCTTCGGTGACTGCGGAACAGATGGTTGAACTGGTTCAGGAGGGACTACAAAGTTATCCAACAGATACTGCAGTTTACATTCGTCCTATGTATTGGGGCATCGACGGAGACCCAACCGCAATCATCCCCCAGGAAGACAGCACTGGCTTCGCCATTTGCCTGGAAGAAATCCCGATGGCCCCCGAATCCGCCTCGGCCACGCTGACGACAACCCGCTTCCGTCGCCCCGTTCTGGAATCTGCCGTGGTTAACGCCAAAGCGGGCTGCCTCTATCCGAACAACGCCCGGATGTTGCAGGAGGCGCGTAGCAAAGGTTTCTCAAACGCGTTGGTTGCCGATGCGATGGGGCACGTGGCGGAAACCGCGACCGCCAATATTTTCATGGTTCGCGACGGCGAAGTTTTCACCCCGATTCCCAATGGAACATTCCTTGCCGGCATCACCCGGGCGCGACACATCAAGAATCTGCGCGCCGATGGGGTGAAAGTGCATGAATCTGTGCTGAGCTTTGAGGACTTTCAAGATGCTGACGAAGTGTTCATGACCGGTAACATGAGCAAAGTGACCCCAATCACCGCGCTGGATGACACCCAGTATCAGGTGGGTCCAATTGCCCGTCGCGCACGCGAGATGTACTGGGATTGGGCTGCAAGCAATCGCTGATCGACACCCTGCCCGTTTCAGTTGCCTCTGCGCATCCTGTGGGGCATGATCCCGAAAACAAACGAGGACAAACATGCGCAAGTTCCTAGTCGTTCTTGACGACAGCCGTGAATGCCTGAACGCCATGCGCTTTGCCGCAATGCGCGCGGCCCATACGGGCGGCGGAGTTACGGTTCTTTCGGTAATTCCGCCGGATGAATTCAACCATTGGATCGGTGTTGCCGAGGTGATGCGCGAAGAGGCGCGCGAGCGTATTCACGCGCATTTCGAAGTGTTCGCCAAATGGATGCGTGACAAGCAGGGTGTCGAGCCCGAATTGGCCATTCGCGAAGGCGACCCGGTTCCTCAAATCATCGAACACGTCCAGTCCGACTCTGAAATTGGCGTGTTGGTGCTGGGCGCTGGCACTGACAAGAAAGGACCCGGACCATTGGTAACCCAGCTAACCCGGAACTCTGGCAGTCTGCCTATACCGGTCACTATCGTGCCCGGCGACTTAAGCAAGGAAAAGCTGGAAGCCATCACCTGAGGCACATTATGCCAGCAACATTGCAATTTTGGTTCGATTTCGCGTCGACCTATTCCTATCTCAGCGCTATGCGCATCCAACAGGCGGCCGCAGAAAAGAGAGTCGCCGTGGAATGGCACCCATTTCTTCTGGGCCCGATCTTTGCTGAACAGGGTTGGAACAACTCGCCGTTCAATCTGTATCCCGCAAAGGGCCGGTACATGTGGCGGGATATGGAACGGCTTTGTGCAGCGCGCGATCTACCATTTCAGCAGCCCAAAAATTTTCCGCAAAACAGCCTGCACGCGGCGCGTCTGGCATTGGCAATTGGATCAACTAATCAACGTGGTGCATTTGTACGCGCCGTCTATTCTGCACAATTCGGAGCGGGACAAGACATCTCGGACCTCAAGGTTCTGGCGGAATGCCTTGCCAGTTCAGGCGTTTCGCAAGATGTGATGGAACAGATTGGTAGCCCCCAGATCAAATCCGCGCTGTTCGAACAGGTCGCTCGGGCCAAGGCTCTGCACATCTTCGGCGCACCAAGCTTTATCGCCAAAGATGAATTGTTCTGGGGTGACGACCGATTGGATGACGCGATTTCCTTTGTCGCATCAATTTAGAACGATTCCAAATCTTGACTTCCCCCGTCCGGACGCGCATATCAGATACACCTTAAACGGAGCCGCGCCATGTTTATCCAAACTGAATCCACACCCAACCCGGCAACTCTGAAGTTTTTGCCCGGTCAAACGGTTCTGGAAGCGGGTACTGCAGATTTTCCAAACGCTGAGGCGGCCGAGAAATCTCCGCTCGCCACTCGTATCTTTGGCGTCGCGGGTGTGACAGGAGTGTTCTTTGGCAATGATTTTGTCACGGTGACAAAATCCGATGATGTCCAATGGGATCACATCAAACCCGCCATCCTTGGCGCTGTAATGGAGCATTACCAATCCGGTCAGCCCGTCATGGGCGCAAACGTTGATGCAGGCGCAGGGCACGCCGAACATACCGGCGAAGACGCTGAAATTGTACACCAAATCAAAGACTTATTGGACAGTCGAGTGCGACCTGCCGTGGCACAGGATGGCGGCGACATAACATTCCATGGCTTCGACAAAGGGATTGTTTATCTTCACATGCAAGGGGCCTGTGCGGGATGTCCATCCTCCACGATCACTCTGAAAATGGGTATCGAAAACCTGCTACGGCATTACATCCCGGAAGTGATCGAGGTTCGCCCCGTTGCGATCTGATCCAACCATCCTGGCATTCGACACATCGGCCGCGCATTGCGCGGCCGCTTTGTTGCAAAACGGTGTGATTGTTGCGTCCTGCGTTGAGCCCATGTCGCGCGGGCAGGCTGAGAGGTTGATGCCTTTACTGGAAGAGTTGTTGGAAGAGAACGGATGCAACTGGCAAGATCTGGACGCGATTGGTGTCGGGGTTGGCCCCGGAAACTTCACCGGGATTCGAATCTCGGTCTCGGCTGCCCGAGGACTGGCGCTTGGTCTGGACGTTCCCGCAGTCGGTGTATCGGGCTTCGATGCCTTGGCCGAGTTGGCCCCCAAAGGCGACTTACCTGCGATTCCCGCTCCTCGCGACCAAGTTTATTTGATGCCGGATGGAGCAAAAGCGCGACTGGTCGCGCGACACGACGCAGAATCATTGGGCAGACTATATCTTTGCGATCAGCCTGATCGGCAGGTTCGCACTATTGCTCGATTGGCGTCGCGGCGTTTGACCTCGACGCCCACTCCACCCGCACCTTTATATGTTCGCCCTGCAGATGCCGCGCCTTCGCGCGACGTACCTCCGGTCTTGCTTGACGAATGACGCCACAGGAAATGGCTCATATCCATGCCGCCGCGTTCCATCAGAGCCGCCCTTGGGTTGCAGATGAGTTTGCCGAGCTTTTGGCAAATCGCTTCATCCATGCAATTGGGGACACAAGATCATTTGCGTTGGTTCAGGTGATTGCCGACGAAGCGGAACTACTGACGATAGCAACCCATCCAGATCACCAAAGGAAGGGATTGGCGCGAAAGATAATGGTAGAATTCCACGCCTACGCGGATCAGGCTGGGGCTTCGCGGGCGTTTCTGGATGTTGCCTCGGACAATGACGCGGCAATCGCTCTTTACCAAGCATGTGGATACGAAGCATGCGGCACACGCAAGCGCTATTACCTGCGCGAGAACGGTCCAAACGTCGACGCAATCGTCATGGAATGTCGTTTTCACGGCAATTAATCACTTTTTTAGACCATATGGTCAAATTTCTATTGACCGAAGCTGTTGCAAACAGCTTCAATTCCCGCCATCACAACATGTATGCTCGCTCTGAGTGGGTATCGGGGGATTCAGCCCCGGACCGATAATAGCCAACGGGAGTAACAAATGACCCTTATGAAATCTTTGATGGGCGCAGCCGCTGCGGTTGCACTGACAGCAGGCGCAGCCCTGGCAGAACCGGCCCTGATCTTTGATCTGGGCGGTAAGTTCGACAAGTCATTCAACGAAGCGGCCCATAACGGCGCGTCTCGCTGGGCGGAAGAAACGGGCGGTACATACCGCGAGATTGAGATGCAGTCCGAAGCACAGCGCGAACAGGCCCTGCGTCGTTTCGCCGAAGCCGGCTCGAACCCGATCATCACCATGGGCTTTGGCATGGCTGACCCGCTGGCCGCGGTTGCAGCTGACTACCCTGACACAACCTTTGTGGTAGTTGACGTGACATGGCTGGACGCCCCGAACCTGCGTCAGGTTGGCTTTGCCGAGCATGAAGGCTCATACCTAGTTGGCATGATGGCAGCGATGGCATCGAAGACCGGCACTGTCGGCTTCATCGGCGGTATGGACGTGCCACTTATCCGCCACTTTGGTTGCGGATACGCACAAGGTGCCAAAGCCGTGAATCCCGACATCAATGTTGTTGCCAACATGACTGGTACAACTCCGGCAGCGTGGAACGACCCGGTAAAAGGCTCTGAGCTAACCAAAGCACAAATCAGCCAAGGTGCTGACGTGGTTTACGCCGCAGCTGGCGGCACTGGCGTTGGTGTTCTGCAGACCGCCGCAGACGAAGGCATCCTGTCGATCGGCGTTGACAGCAACCAGAACCACCTGCACCCAGGTAAAGTTCTGACTTCGATGCTCAAGCGCGTTGACGTCGCCGTTTATGAAGCGATGAAAGCGGGTGAGGACGTCGAAACCGGCGTATTCGTCATGGGCCTGTCCGAAGATGGCGTTGGCTATGCTATGGACGAGAACAACGCGCCGCTGGTTTCCGACGATATGAAAGCTGCGGTTGACAAAGCTCGTCAGGACATCATCGACGGCAATGTTTCGGTTGTCAGCTACTATGAGAACGACAGCTGCCCGGCACTGCAGTTCTGATAACACACGGGGCGAAGGGTCAAACTTCGCCCCGAATGCACTCTGCCGCGATACTGATCGCGGTCCTTTCGGCAATTGAGGACAAGACATGACCGTCCCCGCCATTGAGCTCAAAGGGATTTCCAAAGCCTTTGGGCCGGTTCAGGCCAACAAAGACATTTCCATCAGCGTAGCCCCCGGAACGATCCATGGGATCATCGGAGAAAACGGTGCGGGCAAATCCACGCTGATGAGCATTCTCTACGGCTTCTACAAAGCCGACAAAGGTGAGATCTGGATCAACGGATCCAAGACCGACATCCCCGATAGTCAGGCTGCGATTGCAGCAGGCATCGGGATGGTTTTCCAGCATTTCAAACTGGTCGAAAACTTCACCGTACTGGAAAACATCGTTCTGGGTGCCGAGGATGGCGGACTGCTGGCCCCATCATTGGCGAAAGCCCGCAAAGAGCTGAAAGAGCTTGAAGAAGAATACGAACTGTTCGTGGACCCCGATAAGCGCATCGACGAAATTGGCGTTGGCATGCAGCAGCGGGTTGAGATCCTCAAAGCGCTCTATCGCAAGGCAGAAATTCTAATTCTCGACGAGCCGACCGGAGTGCTGACCCCCGCCGAGGCGGATCAATTGTTCCGCATACTTGACCGGCTGCGGTCCGAGGGCAAAACGATCATCGTGATCACGCACAAGCTGCGCGAGATCATGGAAAATACTGATACCGTCTCGGTGATGCGCCGCGGTGAGATGACCGCGACAGTCAAAACCGCTGAGACCAACCCACAGGAACTGGCCGAACTTATGGTGGGCCGCAAGGTTCTGCTGCAGGTCGACAAAGTGCCCGCGCAACCGGGCAAACCGGTTCTGGAGATCGAAAAGCTCAGCGTCACCGATTCGGCAGGTGTCGAGCGCGTCAAAGGCATCGACCTGACTGTTCGCGCAGGTGAAATCGTGGGGATTGCTGGCGTTGCAGGAAACGGGCAATCGGAACTGTTGGAGGTTCTGGGCGGGATGCGTCCCGGACAGGGATCAATCAAATTGAACGGGGAACCACTGCCATTGCACGGCCCCGGCTCGGACGGTCAGGCACGGCGCGCGCAACACATCGCGCATGTGCCCGAGGATCGCCAGCGCGAAGGCTTGATCATGGATTTTTACGCGTGGGAGAATGTGGCCTTCGGCTATCACCGCGATCCTGCGTATAAGCGCGGGCTGTTCATGGATAATGCCGCACTGCGCGCCGACACCGAAGCCAAGATTGAGAAATTCGACGTTCGCCCGCCCAATGGCTGGCTGACCGCCAAAAGTTTCTCGGGTGGCAACCAGCAGAAAATCGTCGTCGCGCGCGAGATTGAGCGGAACCCGGACCTGCTGCTGGTGGGCCAACCCACACGCGGTGTGGATATCGGAGCCATCGAATTCATTCATAAACAGATCGTTGCCCTGCGTGATCAGGGTAAGGCGATTCTGCTGGTTTCGGTCGAACTGGAAGAGATCTTCTCGCTGTCCGACCGTATCGCGGTGATGTTTGACGGACACATAATGGGCGAGCGTCTGCCCGCCGAGACGGATGAAAAAGAACTGGGCCTACTGATGGCCGGTGTTGCAGGAGAGGCCGCCTGAACCATGGAAAAAATGCCCAAATGGGCCGATGTGGTGCTGATCCCGATCATCAGCCTGCTGTTGGCCACAATCCTTTCGGCAATCGTTATTCTGGCCATTGGGGAAAACCCGATCGAGGCGGTCAACCTGATGGTCACAGGGGCCTTGGGTTCAACCTATGGCTGGGGTTATACGCTCTATTACGCGACAAACTTCATCTTCACCGGTCTCGCGGTTGCAGTCGCCTTTCATGCGCGCCTGTTCAATATCGGTGGTGAGGGGCAGGCCATGTTGGGTGGACTGGGCGTTGCCATTGTCTGTCTATCAGTCCCATGGCCGCATTGGACCATTGCATTGTTGGCTGCCTGCGCAGCTTCGATGATCTTTGGGGCAGCTTGGGCTGCAATCCCGGCCTATCTGCAAGCCAAGCGGGGCAGCCATATCGTTATCACCACGATCATGTTCAATTTCATCGCCGCTGCCTTCCTGAACTACATGCTGGTCAATGTGATGCGCCCGCAGGGGTCGCAAGACCCGGCGACCGCGCGGTTCCCCGAGGCGGTACACCTGCCAACATTCCAGTCTATGTTCTCAAGCGCTGAAAACATCGTTTTCCGGGGAGCGCCCGCGAATATTTCGTTCTTCGTAGCGATACTTGCCTGCATCGTGGTTTGGGCCCTGATCTGGCGCACGCGACTGGGATACGAAATCCGCGCCTATGGCCATTCGGAAACGGGAGCCGTCTATGCCGGTATCTCACCCGTGCGCATCACGATCATCGCAATGCTGATCTCGGGTGCCCTTGCAGGCATGATGGCTATCAACAATGTCATGGGCGAAGCAGAACGACTTGTCCTCAATTCGACCGAGGGTGCCGGATTTATTGGGATCGCCGTGGCTCTTATGGGTCGTTCCCATCCATTTGGCGTTTTCCTTGCTGCGATCCTGTTCGGATTTCTGTACCAGGGCGGCGCTGAATTGGCGTTGTGGACGTCGATCCCACGTGAACTGATCGTGGTCATTCAGGCGCTGGTCATCCTATTCACCGGTGCGCTCGATAATATGGTGCGCATGCCGCTTGAAAAGATCTTCCTGAGTTTTCGGAAGGGGGCAGAGTGATGGAATTTTTCGTTACCCTCATTCAGGTCCTCGATTCTACAGTTCGACTGGCCACGCCACTGTTGCTGGCTTGTCTGGCGGGTTTGTATTCCGAACGCGCCGGCATTTTCGACATCGGGCTTGAAGGCAAGATGCTTATGGCGGCTTTCTTCTCGGCTGCTATCGCCGCAGTAACGGGTTCGGTCTGGTTAGGGCTTCTGGCTGGGATCGGAGCCTCTCTGGTTTTGTCAGCATTGCACGGACTGGCTTCGATCACGTTTCGGGGCAATCAACTGATCTCGGGTGTCGCCATCAATTTCCTCGCGTCCGGTATGACGGTTCTGATCGCGCAAAGCTGGTTTCAACAGGGTGGACGCACTCCGTCTCTGTTTGGCGGCGGCCGGTTTGAGCCGATCAACTTCCCCTTCGCAGAAGCGCTGGAAGGTGTGCCATTCATCGGCCCGATATATTCCGAGCTGCTGTCAGGCCATTCAATCCTCGTGTATGTGGCGTTCCTGTTCGTACCACTCACCTGGTGGATCTTGTTCCGCACCAGGTTCGGGCTGCGATTGCGTGCGGTAGGCGAAAATCCTGCGGCGGTTGATACAGCCGGGGTCTCGGTCGTTGGTCTGCGATTTGCCGCCGTGGCCATCTGCGGCATTCTCTGCGGTATTGCCGGTGCGTATCTGGCGACAGCCTTGCAAGCCGGATTTGTAAAAGAAATGACAGCAGGTCGCGGATTCATCGCATTGGCAGCGCTAATCTTCGCAAAGTGGCGCCCTTGGCACGCGATGTGGGCTTGCCTGTTGTTCGGGTTGTTGCAGGCGATTGCGCTGCGGTTCCAGAACATCGATCTGGGTGGGGTCGTAATCCCGGTCCAGGTGATGGACGCCCTGCCCTACATTCTGACCGTGGTGATTCTTGCAGGCTTTGTTGGCAAAGCCATTCCACCACGCGCGGGGGGTGAACCCTACGTCAAAGAACGCTGATAGAGCCAGTTCAGGACTGAGGAGCAGTCCTGTTTGCTGCAGAGCGGCATACAGAGTTGATTTTGTATGTCGCAACCGTTCTAAGGGGGTATGCACGTATACCTCCCCATAGCCGAAGTTTCGGTCAACCCTTTCCTGCTGCTTGGAATTGGCGGGTTGGTTGGTGTTTTGTCCGGTATGTTTGGCGTAGGCGGGGGGTTCCTGATCACCCCTATGCTTTTTTTCATCGGCATACCCCCGGCTGTGGCGGTGGCCACATCGGCCAATCAGGTTGTGGCCTCATCGTTCTCTGGGCTGATGGCGCACCTGAAACGCAAGACCATTGACCTTGAGATGGGCACCGTCCTGCTTGGCGGAGGGCTGCTCGGTGCGGCCTTGGGAATGGTTGTTTTTAACTTTCTGAAACATCTCGGCCAGGTCGATCTGGCGGTTCAGCTTTGTTATGTCGTGTTCCTAGGCGTGATCGGCAGCTTGATGTTTGTCGAAAGCCTGAACGCTATCCGTCGCGCAAGGCAGTCAGGAAGTACCCCTGTCGCCAAGCGCCGGCAACGGACATGGGTCCACGCGTTACCCTTCAAAATGCGCTTTCGTGCTTCGAGCCTTTATATTTCAGTGATCCCACCCGCACTGGTCGGGTTTGGCGTTGGTATCCTGTCAGCGATCATGGGAGTTGGCGGCGGGTTTATCATGGTGCCTGCGATGATCTATATCCTTGGTATGCCCACAAAAGTCGTGATCGGCACATCCCTGTTTCAGATCATATTTGTGGCTGGGTTCACGACGATGATACATGCCTCGACAAACTACAGCGTCGATGTGCTTCTTGCTGTTCTTCTATTGATCGGGGGGGTGGTGGGCGCACAGTTGGGCACCCAAATCGGCGCACGTTTGAAGGCCGAGCAATTGCGCATTCTGTTGGCTCTTTTGGTCATTGCAGTTGCTGCAAAAATCGGGTTTGACCTGCTCCTGACGCCGCCTGACTATTTTTCTCTCTCAGAACCCGGAGGAGTTTAGCCGTGTTGCAAGCTCTGCCCGCAAGCCACCCCGACCGCAAGAGAACGGGCCGGTCCAAGCCCGGTAACGCCAGTAATAACGTGACGGTATCATGCATATTTACCTGCCCATAGCCGAAGTCTCCGTAAACGCCTTCCTGTTGTTGGGACTGGGCGGAATGGTCGGCATTTTGTCGGGGATGTTCGGCGTTGGGGGCGGTTTCCTGATGACCCCTTTGCTGTTCTTTATCGGCATTCCACCCGCCGTGGCCGTTGCAACCGAAGCCAACCAAATTGTTGCCTCTTCATTCTCAGGGGTTCTGGCACATTTCAGACGCCGAACCGTTGATCTGAGAATGGGGGCAGTCCTATTGGTTGGGGGGTTGGCAGGTGCTGCATTGGGCGTCGTCGTCTTTAACTATCTCAAAAGTCTTGGTCAGGTCGATCTGCTGGTCAAACTTTGCTACGTCGTCTTTCTGGGCATCATCGGCAGCCTGATGTTCGTCGAAAGCCTGAATGCAATACGCAAAACCCGAAAAGGCGGTACGCCTCCTCCGAAGCGGCGCCAGCGTGGATGGGTTCACGCCATGCCGTTCAAGATGCGATTCCGGACATCTGGCCTCTATATCTCGGTCATTCCACCAGTGATCGTTGGCCTGTTCGTCGGTGTCTTGTCAGCCATTATGGGGGTTGGCGGCGGGTTTATTATGGTGCCTGCGATGATCTACCTTTTGGGCATGCCAACCAAGGTGGTTGTAGGGACTTCGCTGTTTCAGATCATCTTTGTGACCGCCTTTACCACCATGCTGCATGCCACGACCAACTATACGGTTGACGTCGTGCTGGCCGTTCTGCTGCTGGTCGGTGGCGTAGTCGGAGCCCAGGTAGGAACTGTTATCGGGGCCCGGATGCCAGCCGAGCAGCTGCGAGTTCTGCTTGCCGCGCTTGTGCTTGTCGTCTGCGGCAAGCTGGCACTTGATTTGTTGCTACAACCTTCCGAGCTGTACTCGCTGGGCACGGATGGAGGACACTAAGATGTTGCGTTTGATTGTCCTTCTATCTCTGATTTGCCTGCCCGCTTTTGCCGCCGAAGAACAAGTTGTTCTGGGATTAAGCCAGGATCGCGTATCAATCACGGCCAATTTCGACGGCTCCGAGATTCTGGTATTCGGAGCTGTAAAACGCGAAGCCCCCATACCGGAAGGCCCCCCGCTTGAGGTCGTTGTCGCTGTCGCTGGTCCATCCGAACCCGTAACCGTTCGGCGCAAGGAAAAGCGATTTGGCATCTGGGTAAACACCGATAGCCTGGTTGTTGATCTGGCCCCTAGTTTTTATGCCGTAGCCACGAGCGCCCCGTTCGGTGAAGTACTGACTCAAACCGAAGATCTGCGGTACAAGGTTTCAATCGAACGCGCCATCCGCTCGGTGGGTGCCGATATGAATATTCAGGGCGCTCAGGACTTTTCCGAAGCCGTCATTCGCATCCGAGAGGATGAAGGTTTGTATTCCATCCGTGAAGACACTGTGGCGGTTGACGAACAAACTCTGTTCCGAACTTCGATCGAAATGCCGTCAGACCTTACAGAAGGTAGCTATGCCGCCCGTATTTTCCTGACGCGGGGTGGTATGGTTGTCTCAACTTTCGAAACATCTATTGATGTACGCAAGGTCGGGCTGGAAAGGTTCCTCTACAGCATGTCCCGCGAACAGCCGATCTGGTACGGGCTTATGTCGCTGGCGATAGCGATTGCAGCAGGGTGGGGTGCATCGACCGCTTTCCGACTGTTGCGCGAAAACTAGGCTCAGCCGCGGCCGATATAGGGCATCTTTGTCGCCATCACGGTCATGAACTGCACATTTGCTTCTAGCGGTAGCTGAGCCATATGCAAAACAGACCGGGCGGCATCGCCAACAGCCATCGTCGGATCGGGCTGAAGACCATCAGCGATGGCGTTCTCGACCAGTTCTTGCACCATGGGCGTGCGGGCGTTGCCGATATCAATCTGCCCACAGGCGATTCCAAAATCCCGCCCATCCAGCGACAAGCTCCGTGTCAGGCCCGTGATCGCATGTTTTGTTGCCGAGTAGTGCACGGAATTCGGGCGCGGTACATGGGCCGCGATTGATCCATTGTTGATGATCCGCCCGCCCTGCGGCTTCTGCGATCGCATCGTGGCAAACGCGGCGCGCGCACAATGGAACATCCCGTTCAGATTCACATTGACCGAGTTGTACCAATCTTCAAGCGCGATCTCATCAATCGTGCCACCCGGCGCAAAAATGCCGGCGTTGTTGAACAGGGCATCCAGACGGCCGGTTTGTTTTACAAGGTTGGTGAACGCTTGAGTGACCGCTTCTGCATCGGTCACATCGGCAACCAAAGGGATCGCCTTGTCGCTGCCCTGCGCCATTGCTTCAAGTGTGTCGGCGCTGCGGGCCAATAGACCAACTGTCCAACCTTCTGCCAGAAACAACTCGGCGGTCGCGCGACCAATGCCCGAACTTGCGCCAGTTACGATGATTGTCTTCATGTCACTTCCGACTCCAATATCAGCGACGGCGCTGCGACGGCCCGCAGGTCATCTACCCTTAAGGGATGCGTTGGCTTTGACAATCTGTTCCGCACCACCCAGATTAATCGCTCCTGCGCACGGGTGATCGCCACATAGGCAAGACGCTTCCAAAGCGGCTGCCCCGCCTCGGTCCGTCCCATACGCGCGGCGGCATAAATATCCGGCGCAAACACCTGCACGGTGTCCCATTGAGAGCCCTGCGCCTTGTGAATTGTCACCGCAGCACCGTGCAGAAACGTCGCCCCCATCCGCGCGGCAAAGGGAATGAACGGCTCTTCCTCATCAGGCTTTTCGATTTGCACAATTGATGCAGCCGAGACCTGCGGGTCCTCAGCTCCCATAACATGTAAACGCGAAAACCCGGGTTTGCGACCAGGGCCAAGGTAGATAACCTGTGCCCCTTTGATTAGCCCGCGCGCTTCAAGATCCAGCCGTTTCTTACGGTGCTTCAATGGCAATTCAATGCCGTCACAGATCAGCGGTTCACCTTCCAGCAGTTCAGTTTCCGGAGCACCATGCACGCTGCGGAACGCCTGTATCAAACGGATGCGGGTCGCGTTGCGCCAAACCAGAACAGGGCTGCGCGCCATCAGATCAACTTCGACCCGTTGACCCCAGACAACGCGATCATCCTCGCGGGCGGTGTCCTCAATCAGACGCTCAAAACCCTCAAAGCCCATGGCGGGATCGGATAGAGCGTGGGCTAGATCAAGTATTGGGTTATCAGCCGTCTGCCTATGTACACGATGCAAGATCTGCTTACGCGGCTCTGGCAACCCGTCAAAAACCATCGAACCCGATTGATTGACTGGTGCCAACTGCGCCGGATCACCAAACAGCAACAGCGTCGGGAAGATTTCTTTCAGATCTTCAAATTGCCGGTCATCCAGCATCGAGGCTTCGTCCACAAAGCCAATATCGAGGGGTTCATCGCGGCGTTTCCAGCCAGTAATAAAGTCAGATCCACGCAGACCAGCAGCGGCCAGAGCGCCTGGAATGGATTTGTTATTGGCATAAAACGCCGCCGCCCGGTCCAGCGCTTCGTCGGTCAACCCTTCAATCTCGGGTCGTTCGTCATTGCCCGCCAGCCATTCGGCAATCCGCTCATATTCCGGGTCATAAACGGGTGTATAAAGGATACGGTGGATTGTCGTTGCAGGCACTCCACGCAATCTTAAAACACTGGCTGCCTTGTTCGTCGGAGCAAGGATCGCAAGGCTGCGTTTGTCGCGGGACTTGCGGCTTTCAAAATCGCCCGAGATCAGGTTGACTCCAGTTTCGGCCAGAGCCTTGTAAAGTTCCGCCAGCAAAAGGGTTTTACCAGATCCCGCCTTGCCAACCACGGCCATGACACCCGATTTCCCGTTTCCGGGAAGTTTCAACAGAGCGTCATCCTCAAGATCAACTCCGGCCGAGCGCAACATCTCGGCAATGTTGTCGAAAGCGGTGGCTTGATCATCGGAAAAGGTGACTTGAGGCAGAGACATGGCGCGACCCTACAAGGACGCGCCGTGCGCCACCAGAGGCGGAATACGATTTCCGCGCTGTCAGGCAGAGAGAGCGAACCGATGCTGCTTCCCCTTCCCAAATGCGGTATTGAACCACAAGCGCGATAACTCTCTCGGGATGCCAGCACGGGCAGCGACTCGGTTGCAATCCTCTGCGGAATAAGGCCATAGGCCTACCGAAATCTGATCACGACCTTTGCCTCCTGATCCCAGAACCACGGGTGATGACCCAATCATTCGGTAAATCCGGATCATACGGGCATCAAAAACGCCAGCGATATGGGTTAGTCCAAATCCCTCCATAACCTCGCCCCCACTTAGCATGATAGCCCCGGCGGTATGGGCGCTGGCAGTTCGAGAAAGGCAAAAGCGCGTGACCTCCCAAATAAGCGGGCTACTGATCGGGTTGCCCCCGGTGAGATGGCCAAAAACGTCGTTCACCATAACCGGACCGGTCGTCGGCAATATCCGCATTGACCCTCCGTGACTGCCATCCGCTTCTTCCCAGATCACATAGAGCGGATTGAGGTCATCGTATTGATCTCGCTCTTCCCCCCTTTCGTTAACCTTTACATCCCAACCAAGCCGGGTTTTGAATTGATCGGCGCGATCTCTGAACATTCCTTCGGCCAATGCCGGAAATTTATGCAGCTCATCAGCATAAAGATAACGCAACATGATGTATTCCCCTTGTCGTCCATATCTGGAACAAAAGGGGTACAAACACGTGGTTAATTTTAAATGAGGTCACCGTACGGTGGTTAAACCACTATTAATCCTCTGCTGAGCGCGGTGGCGATTGCATGAGTCGTGTTCTGCGCTCCGAGTTTCGAACGCGCACTTTCGATATAGGCCCTGAGCGTATGCTCCGAGATCGAAAGCGAATGTGCCACTTGCGCCCTACTGTAACCCAGCGCCAGCAGTGTCATCGCATCTATCTCGCGAGGTGAAAGCCCGCGCGTCGTTTCCGGTTGTCGATTTTTGGCAAATTCCAGTGCTTTTCGGTTAAGAAAATGCGCCACTAAAATCAGATCGCGACCATGGGCGTCTTTGAACGTCTGCCAGGCCGCATCGTCGCACGTGTTATTCACGGTGAACAATGCGAATTGCCCGCTGGGTCCGCGCAATGGGATCGAGTATCCCTGATTTCCAACACCATGATCCTGCGCGTCTTCCAAGAAAGCTCTGACGGCTTTGCCCGACCAATTCAGTTGTTTCCAATCCACTGCATGGAAGCGCTGAAAACAACCCAGGATAACCGGATCAATCCGGTGGTAGTTTTTATCGCGATACTGCTTGTCCCAGGCATCCGAATATGTCGTAAACCCATATTGGTCACCGGCACCATCGACCCAGTGATAGGTTACATGGTCGATGCGCAGCGTGTCACGCAGCTGGATGAGTATAGTCGCAAGCTCTTCAAGCGTGCTGGTGCTTTCCAAATCCTCGAGGATCTGACTCAAATCGAACTTTGTTCCCATTCGCGGGCGCGCAAGCCTCATCCTTTGAGGACGCAATCTCGGCCGCTGCGATTAGCCTTGTATCATCAAGCTGCTCGGCAAGTGCGCTCAACCCATTTGCCACCGCAAAGGCGTTGAGATCCGACAATACGTCCAATATCCACTCATTCTGCGCCATTAGGGTGTCTCCGAAATAGTTAACGAAGGGTTAACACAACCATAACATGTGTAGTCTATTAGGGCCTATTCACTGCTTTCTACTCCCCAGAAATAGTGGGGACTAGATTTCTAACGTATTGAAAAAATTGATAACCGGGAATCGAAAATCACCCGCAAGGACGTAGCTATGCCTTGCGGGTGATGAAGCTGTTCAAAAAACTGAGACCGTTAGTCGCGGGCGGCTAATACTTCCTCAAGGGTGCGCATACCCGTATACGGAGCCTGAACTAACACCGACATATTGCCCGGCTTGTGTTCATTTCGCATCATCTTCATATGCGCCTCGGGCAGCTCCTTCCAGGTAAACACCTCGGACATGCAAGGATCCAATCGGCGTTCTACCATCAGCTTATTCGCTGCGGCGGCTTGCTTGAGATGAGCGAAGTGCGAGCCCTGCAAACGTTTCTGATGCATCCACATATAGCGCACGTCGAAGGTCAGATTATAGCCAGTGGTCCCGGCACAAATCACGACCATGCCGCCTTTTTTCACCACAAAGGTCGATACCGGGAATGTGCTTTCACCCGGATGCTCGAACACCATGTCGACGTTCACACCTTTGCCGGTGATATCCCAGATGGCCTTGCCGAACTTGCGGGCCTCTTTGAACCATTCGGCATATTCAGGCGTATTGACCGTGGGCAACTGGCCCCAGCAGTTGAAGTCCTTGCGGTTCAGAACGCCTTTGGCACCCAGCCCCATAACAAAGTCACGTTTGCTTTCGTCCGAGATCACGCCGATCGCGTTAGCTCCCGCCGTATTGATCAGCTGGATTGCGTAAGAGCCCAGACCGCCCGACGCGCCCCAGACCAGTACGTTCTGGCCAGGTTTCAGGTCATGCGGTTCGTGACCGAACAGCATCCGATAAGCCGTTGCCAGGGTCAAAGTGTAGCAGGCGCTTTCTTCCCAAGTCAGGTGCTTGGGGCGCGGCATCAGCTGCTGTGCCTGTACATTTGTAAACTGCGCGAATGACCCATCTGGTGTCTCATATCCCCAGATACGCTGGCTGTCCGAGTACATCGGATCGCCGCCGTTACAGTGCTCATCATCACCATCATCCTGGTTGCAATGAATGACCACTTCGTCGCCGACCTTCCAGCGTGTGACCTTCTCACCCACGGCCCAGACGATGCCCGAAGCATCCGAGCCCGCAATATGGTAAGGGGCTTTGTGTCCGTCAAACGGGCTGATGGGCTTGCCAAGCGAGGCCCAGACACCGTTATAGTTCACACCAGCTGCCATCACGAGAACCAGAACTTCGTGGCTGTCCAGCTTGGGGACATCAACCACCTCGAGCTGCATTGCCGTGTCTGGCTCGCCATGACGCTCTTTCCGGATGGCCCAAGCATACATTTGCTTGGGTACAAATCCCATTGGAGGGATTTCACCCATTTCATAGAGGTCCTTTTCCGGTGCCTCATACGACGCGATACCGCTATCGACATCCAAAGCCATGTTGGCCTCCTTTGTTCTTATCTATTGCCGCGCCGCAGAATCGCGGCTTTCCTCAGATGGAATATTGATCCCTGAGTAATATTGCAACCGTTTTTGATGGAATTTTGTAATTTTATGACCCAGCAGTCGCAGAATTATTTTCTGCAACTGCATCATGCCCTGCGCGATCAACAGGTTCGGACGCAGCCGCATAATATGCAAGCAACTCGCCCCGCTCGCCTGAAGGGCGCAGCACTCCATTTTCTCGCCGCAATATCCGGCGCTCAACTAACTGGTTGATCGCATCATCAATTGCCTCACCTTCGCCGTTGGCGACAGCTTTACCACCCATTTCCAGCAATCGAGATTTCAGGCCCTCTTCTGACATCTGCCCTTCGTCCTGCAGCAGCCGACATGCTGCGGGGACCGGCACAAAGGGTATCGCAGCGCCGATTCTACGCATGAGCTCGCGCGCCAAATCAGTCGTCAAATCCCGCTCATGCGAAGCGCGAAATTCCTTTAAGGATATCGGCGTTGCATATTGGACTGATGCAATCCCAAACTTTTTGTAACGCCCAACAAGACGCCGCCAGATTTGCTTTAGTGTCCAGCGCGTGATGACCCCAATACGTGCACGAAACCGGCGTTCACTGTCCTGCGCCGCAGCCGTCAGGACTGTATCTTCCAAAACGCGATCGTAATTCAGGGCGACAGGTACGAATACAACATCCCGCCCCTTCGGATCCACGCCATCGATGATGTATTTGAGCAAACCCAGCTTAGGGCGGCCCAGTTTACCTGTCAGGCTCAACCCGCCCTCTGGGAACATGGCCTGTGTAACACCCGCTTCTGTCGCGTGACGCACATAGCTTGCCAGCACCTGACGATACAAATCGCTGCCCGATTTACGTCGAATGAAGTAGGCCCCCATTGCACGTATCAAACGACTCAGCGGCCAAACACG
Source organism: Ruegeria sp. AB11 (assembly GCF_056536325.1). Taxonomy (NCBI): domain Bacteria; kingdom Pseudomonadati; phylum Pseudomonadota; class Alphaproteobacteria; order Rhodobacterales; family Roseobacteraceae; genus Ruegeria; species Ruegeria sp. AB11. The sequence goes on from NZ_JBQFJO010000001.1 coordinate 264,028, forward strand.
GGCCCATTCGCCCACAGCATAGGAAAGTGTCGAATGATCCGCCGCCAGATAGGTAACAAGCACATAGTCCATATTGCTGCGGTGGTTCATGACGTAAACGACTGTCGCTTCGGGATCGATATTGTCTAGGGCCGACTTGTCCTCATACCCCAACTGGACCTTGTAGAACGCGTTGCTGAGCATTCGCGCAAATCGAATGGCTATGCTGAAATACGCAACTGTCGAAAAAGACGGGGCGATCTCTCGTGCATAGCGTTGGGCCTGTTCCGAGGCGACGGCATCGGGCACACCCTCCTCTTTGGCATGCTTCTGTACGGCCTTGCTGACTTGAGGGTCATAGATAAGCCTCTGAATCATATCGTGGCGCCCGGCCAGTTTGAACGGCTGGATCGGACGCTGCAGGCGTTTGTTCAGCCGCGCAACAGCACGTTCAAGGCGGCGGCGGAAAAACCACCGCACTGAAGGAAATAAGAAATGCGAGGCAAAGGTGACCGTGGCAAACAGCACAATCAGTACAAACAACCAAATCGGTATTTCCACAGTCTGCATCATTTGGGCACAGTGCCATCAATCGCAAACACCCACAATCTGAAGAAACTTGCGATGCCGCAACGCAGCGAATTGACATATACTGAAAATTACGATTTATGCCTATAGAACGTAATTTTGTTACCCACCGATCCGCGAGGCCCGACCCATGACGCAGTTGCAGAAAGACCGCCCCTGGCTCATCCGTACCTATGCCGGTCACTCGACGGCCAAAGCGTCAAACGCGCTTTATCGTGCAAACCTGGCTAAAGGCCAGACCGGACTATCTGTGGCTTTCGATCTGCCAACCCAAACCGGATATGACAGCGACCATACGTTGGCGCGTGGAGAGGTTGGTAAGGTCGGTGTGCCGATCTGCCATCTGGGGGATATGCGGAATCTGTTCGATCAAATCCCGCTGGAACAGATGAACACCTCGATGACGATCAATGCCACAGCCCCATGGCTTTTGGCGCTTTATATCGCAGTAGCCGAGGAACAGGGTGCTGATGTCTCTAAGCTGCAGGGCACAGTCCAGAACGATCTGATCAAGGAATATCTGAGCCGCGGCACCTATGTATGCCCGCCCAAGCCATCCCTGAAGATGATCGCGGACGTGGCCGAGTATTGCTACAAAAACGTGCCCAAATGGAACCCGATGAACGTGTGTTCCTACCATTTGCAAGAGGCAGGCGCGACACCCGAGCAAGAGCTGGCCTATGCGCTGGCCACCGCCATCGCGGTTCTGGACGAACTGCGCCCGCGCGTTCCAGCGGAAGACTTCCCCGCACTCTGCGGACGGATTTCGTTTTTTGTGAATGCGGGTATCCGGTTTGTCACTGAAATGTGCAAAATGCGCGCATTTGTGGATCTTTGGGATGACATTCTGCAGCGACGCTATGGTGTCGAAGACCCCAAGTTCCGCCGCTTTCGCTACGGCGTTCAGGTGAACTCGCTGGGGTTGACTGAACAGCAGCCGGAAAACAACGTCTATCGCATTCTGATCGAAATGCTGGCGGTCACCCTGTCAAAACGCGCCCGCGCCCGTGCGGTTCAATTGCCCGCCTGGAATGAAGCGCTGGGTCTGCCGCGCCCTTGGGATCAGCAATGGTCAATGCGGATGCAACAGATTCTCGCCTATGAGACCGACCTGCTGGACTATGGCGATCTGTTTGATGGCAACCCGGTAGTCGATGCCAAAGTCGAAGAACTCAAGAATGGTGCGCGGGCCGAATTGGCCAACCTCGAGTCGATGGGTGGCGCTGTTGCGTCGATCGAATACATGAAATCCCGCCTGGTCGAATCCAACGCCGAACGCCTGAACCGGATTGAACGCAACGAGACCGTTGTTGTTGGGGTCAATAAATGGATCGAGGGTGAAGCCTCACCCCTGCAAACTGAAGATGGCGGCATCATGGTTGTCGACCCGGCGGTTGAACAGGAACAGATCGGGCGGCTCAATGACTGGCGGACAGTGCGGGATAACGCTGCGGTTGGCGCCGCGCTGCAGGCCTTACGCGAAGCGGCGCAATCAGGTGCTAATGTGATGGAACCTTCAATCGCCGCGGCCAAGGCCGGGGTTACAACCGGTGAATGGGCGGAAGAGATGCGCAAAGCATACGGCACCTATCGTGGGCCGACAGGTGTTTCCGGTTCGGTTTCGAACAAAACCGAAGGGTTGGAGGATTTGCGCGCCGCCGTTGATGCAGTCAGCGACCGTCTTGGACGCCGCCTGAAGTTCCTTGTCGGCAAGCCCGGTTTGGACGGCCACTCGAACGGAGCTGAACAGATTGCTTTCCGCGCACGCGATTGTGGAATGGATATCAGTTATGAAGGTATTCGCCTGACACCCGAAGAAATTGTGTCAGCCGCCCAGGAAAACGGTGCTCATGTGATCGGATTATCCATCCTCTCGGGCAGCCATCTACCACTGGTCAAGGATGTGATGAACCGCCTGAGCGAGGCGGGCCTCGGCAACATCCCCGTCGTCGTGGGTGGCATCATCCCCGATGAAGATGCCGAGCAATTGCGCTCCATGGGCGTGGCGAATATCTATACACCAAAGAACTTTGAACTGAACACAATCATGGGCGATATCGTGACATTGGTTGACCCAAAGGAAATTGCGGCTGAATAGAAATTTACTTTCAACAATATCTCCATTTCTAATTCCTCTGAAAAAGGAATAGAAAAGCTCAGGTTATTCAATGTCCGCAGCAAATGCGACGGGCGAAACTGGAACTGAGAAGGCAATGGCAACCAGTCTCGAAAGCTTGTCGCGCGAGAAGCTTCTGGAACTACGTGCGAGAATCGTCGCGCCAAAGGCCTGCGCAACGAAATCTGGCCTCAAAATCTAAGCGGAGATATAAGTCCAAATGACGATTCATATTGGCGCTGAAAAAGGCGAAATTGCCGAAACCGTACTTCTACCCGGTGACCCCTATCGCGCCAAATGGGCGGCTGAGACATTTCTGGACGATGTTAAACTGGTCAACGAAGTACGCGGCATGCTGGGATTTACCGGCACCTGGAAGGGAAACCGTGTTACGATTCAAGGCAGCGGCATGGGGATGCCTTCCCTGTCGATCTATGTGAACGAACTAATCCGCGACTATGGTGCAAAAACACTGATCCGGATCGGTTCTTGTGGTGGCATGCAGGAAAGCGTGAATGTGCGTGATGTCATTCTGGCGATGACCTCGACCACGCTCAGCACGCCGTCGCGCGGCATCATGAAAGAGATGAACTTCGCCCCTTGCGCCGATTGGGGATTGCTGCAGGCCGCGGCGCAAGCGGCACAAGCCAAAGGTACACCGACGCATGTGGGCGGTATTTATTCATCCGATGTTTTCTATGACGAGCGTCCAGACCTGAACGAGCAAATGGTTCGCCACGGCATTTTAGGGGTCGAGATGGAAGCGGCTGAGCTTTATATCCTCGCTGCACGTCACAAATGCCGGGCGTTGGCGGTGCTCACAGTTTCAGACCACTTGCTGACCGGCGAAGCCCTGCCCTCCTCGGATCGGGAGAGCAGCTTTGGCGAGATGGTTGAGATTGCGCTTCAAGCAGCGTTTCCAGACGGTTGAACAATACCGGAGCTTAGCGCCCATGCGTGCCATCATATCCGTTGCGCGCAGGGCTGCTCCATCCTTCCAGGGCACCCTCGGTCGGAGCGAATATCTCCACCAACAAGGGATAACACGCCGCCGTATCCGATGAGTGCTCCGACGAGCAATCGCCGCCGGGGCACGCGCTGAGATTTCCAAGCAAGTCGATCTCGGCAAAAAACTCAAGATGATCACCAGGTCGCACGGGTGACGCCTTCATGAAGTATTGACCCGTGTCCCGCGTGAACCCGGTGCACATGAACACATTCAACACATCATGCACGGCGGGCTCAGCTTCGGCCAACGAGATGCCTAAATGATCCGCCAACGCGCGTGTAAGGTTTGAATGACAACAGTGATGGTACTGCGTTCCGGATAGAAGATTGCCGGTGTAGGGGTCGCAACGCGTCCCGATCACATCATGGACCGATCCGCCAAATTCATCGATTCCATACCAGTCCAGCGTATCGGCAATGATGGTCGCCATGGGCCGCATATGTGGAAAGCTCGACCACATTCGCTCACCCGTTGTGAGGTGCGTACCGTGCAGCGCGCGCGTCTTGCCAGAGTAAAACCGTTCCGACAGATCAGTGAGGCTCCACATGTTGAGATCACCTACCTGAGACCCCTCGACAGACGTGATCCGAAAGAAATGTCCGGCAGGCACCTCAAAGCATCGTGCGTCGCGCGGTGGAACCAGAACCTCACCTGTTTTCTGAGCACCTGCGCGGGCATTTTGATAAAGCTCAAGACTAGGTTGGGGCAGCCCTTCATTCGGGTAGCAAATCACTGGTGCAATCGCGCGGCGGGCATCTGCATCAGCGGGAGGTCGGGGAGTGGTCTGGGATTCTGTCATAGGCCGAGACTGGCTCAGTTCATCCAGGCGGGAAACCCCAAACTTTTATCATTGCCCTTTCTGGCATTGTTTCGGTTCGGCATCAGATTGCGAAACCGCGCCGCAAAAGGCACAACGCCAATTGCCCTCGCTTCGGTGCAGCCGCCATCTGCAGTCTCGCGACAGTGAAGACGTGCGGGACCGCCAAAGGAAATAGGCGAACACCCCAGCGGCAAGCAGAAGCAGGAGAATAGGCATGTCTCTGCTTTGCCGATTGCACCAAAGTTTTCAAGCCCGTGTAAGACGGTCAGGCCGCGTTTGCGTACTCAAACAGTTCGGGAGTTTCGTTTTTGATCGGAACGACCGGTTCGGGCGAATAATAGGCCCAAGCCTGTTCCAATAACCTGAGCGCTTCGGCTGCATCGCATTTTTGGGTTTGTTTGCTCATTGGAGTGACCTCTATTCGATTTATCACTCCTCCCTATGCGAAACTTAAATCCGCTCAGCGGCAAACGCATCGCATAGTTTTGCAGAGGCGTCATGCACTTGCCGCAAACCGGCAAGTGCTCTGGTTTGGTGCGCGATCAGACCGCGCGATCGATCATCATCTTCTTGATTTCAGCAATCGCCTTAGCTGGGTTCAAACCCTTCGGGCAGGTCTTGGCACAGTTCATGATGGTGTGGCAGCGATACAGCTTGAAAGGATCTTCCAACTCATCCAGACGCTCACCCGTTGCTTCATCGCGGCTGTCAATGATCCAGCGATAGGCGTGTAGCAGCGCTGCAGGGCCGAGATAGCGGTCACCGTTCCACCAGTAGCTGGGGCACGAGGTCGAGCAGCTGGCGCACATCACACATTCGTAGAGACCATCCAGCTTTTTGCGATCCTCAATCGACTGCTTCCATTCCTTCGCAGGACGGTTGGTTTTGGTTTCCAACCACGGCATGATCGAGGCATGCTGGGCATAGAAATGCGTGAGATCCGGGATCAGATCCTTAACTACCGGCATATGCGGCAGTGGATAGATTTTCACGTCGCCCTTGATCTCATCCATGCCATAGATACAGGCCAGCGTGTTGATACCATCGATATTCATCGCGCAGGAGCCACAGATGCCCTCGCGGCAGGACCGGCGGAAAGTCAGGGTCGGGTCGATCTCGTTCTTGATCTTGATCAGCGCATCCAGAACCATCGGACCGCAAGTGTCCATGTCGACGAAATAGGTATCGACACGCGGGTTCTGGCCATCATCCGGGTTCCAGCGATAAATCTGGAACTTGCGGACATTGGTCGCGCCATCGGGCTTGGGCCATGTCTTGCCGGTGGTGATCCGGGAATTCTTGGGGAGGGTCAATTGTACCATGGGTTCCTCTCCTTAGAACGTCCGCGCTTTGGGCGCGATTTTCTTCAGGCTGATGCCGCCTTCGGCCTCGGTGCTCAGCGGGTCGACGATCACTGGGCGATAACTGAGATCGACCTGCGTTCCGTCGACGCGAGACACCGTGTGAACGCGCCAGTTTTCATCGTCACGCTCTGAAAAGTCTTCGTGTGCGTGGGCTCCACGGCTTTCCTTGCGCGCCTCAGCGCCAACGATAGTGGCCAGAGCGTTGGGCATAAGGTTTGCCAGTTCCAGCGTTTCCATCAGGTCGCTGTTCCAAACCAGCGAACGGTCGGTGACTTGCAGATCATCCATCTTGGCAGCGATCGCAGTCATCTTTTCAACGCCTTCGGCCATCGTCTTCGCGGTGCGGAAAACAGCCGCGTCCGCCTGCATGGTTTTTTGCATCTCAAGCCGCAAATCAGCAGTTGGGATCGCACCGCTGGCGTTACGCGCCGCATCGAAGCGGTCAAACGCCTTGTCGACCGATGCTTGGTTCAGCACCGGGTTCGGAGCCTCTGCATCCACGACCTTACCCGCGCGGATAGCTGCCGCACGACCAAAGACAACGAGGTCGATCAGAGAGTTTGAGCCCAACCGGTTTGCGCCGTGCACCGAGGCACAACCGGCCTCACCCACAGCCATCAGACCCGGCACAACGGCGGTCGGATCATCAGCAGTTGGGTTCAGAACCTCGCCCCAATAGTTCGTCGGGATACCGCCCATGTTGTAGTGCACGGTGGGCAGAACCGGGATCGGCTCTTTGGTGACGTCCACGCCTGCGAAAATCTTGGCCGATTCCGAAATGCCCGGCAGTCGTTCCGCCAAAGCTTCTGCGGGCAAGTGGCTCAGGTTCAGGTGGATGTGATCCCCTTCGCCACCAACGCCGCGCCCTTCGCGGATTTCCATGGTCATCGAACGGCTGACATAGTCGCGCGGTGCAAGGTCTTTGTACTGGGGCGCATAGCGCTCCATGAACCGCTCGCCTTCCGAGTTGGTCAGATAACCGCCCTCGCCGCGCGCACCTTCGGTGATCAGGCAACCCGAACCATAAATACCGGTCGGGTGAAACTGCACAAACTCCATATCCTGAAGCGCCAGCCCTGCGCGGGCCACCATGCCCCCGCCGTCGCCAGTGCAGGTGTGTGCCGAGGTCGCGCTGAAATATGCTCGACCATAACCACCGGTCGCCAGCACCACCATCTTGGCGTTGAACACGTGCATGGTGCCATCGTCCAGCTTCCAGCAGACGACGCCCTGACATTGACCGTCTTCGGACATGATCAAGTCGATTGCGAAATACTCGATGTAGAACTCGGCATTGTTCTTTAGCGACTGACCATAAAGCGTATGCAGGATCGCATGGCCTGTCCGGTCGGCGGCAGCACAAGTCCGTTGCACGGCGGGGCCTTCGCCAAATTCGGTGGTGTGGCCACCAAATGGGCGCTGATAGATCTTGCCTTCTTCGGTCCGGCTGAATGGCACACCATAATGTTCCAGCTCATAGACGGCCTTTGGAGCCTCGCGCGCGAGATATTCCATCGCATCCGTATCGCCCAGCCAATCCGAGCCTTTGACGGTGTCATACATATGCCACTGCCAATGGTCTGGCCCCATATTCGACAAGGACGCCGCGATGCCGCCCTGCGCCGCCACGGTGTGTGAACGGGTCGGGAATACCTTCGTCACACAAGCGGTGCGCAGACCCTGTTCCGCCATGCCCAAAGTCGCGCGCAAACCCGCGCCGCCGGCACCAACAACAACCACGTCATATTCGTGGGTTTCGTATTCATATGCTGCTGTCATTGTTCTTGTTCCTTACTGCGCATAACCGAGGGCAAGCCGTGCGAGAGCAAAAAGACCCGCAGCAATCAGTGTGTAGGCAAACGCCCGTGCGGCCATCAGCGCCAGCTTTTCTGCAACGCCGTGCACGTAGTCCTCAATCGCCTCCTGCGCTTCGCGCAGCAGATGCGGGACGACAACAACCAATGTCAGACCCATGACAATCGCCGGGAATGGTCGGCTGTAATACGCCAGAGCTTCTTCGTAGGTGCCACCCAACGCGCGCCCGAAGGTGAATACAAACAGCGGAACAAGAATGACCAGCGCCGCTGAGCTGAGCATCATCTGCCAATGATGATGTGTACCTGCGCGTCCGGCTCCCATGCCCTGTGCGCGTTTACGGTCTGTTAGAAACTGCATACCAGCCTCCCTCTAAAGCGCCACGGCTGTGATCAAGGCGAGAACCGTCGCCAGAACAAACATGCCAATGCCCATCTTCTCGGACACTTCGACATTCACGCAATATCCGAGATCCCAGATGACATGCCGCAAACGGCCCAGCATGTGATAGAAAATTGCCCACGCTGCGCCGAACATGACCAGATCACCCAGGAAACTGGTCATCAGACCATTGATCAGGTCATAGGCGCCTGCCGATGTGGCTGCCGCCAGCAACCACCAAACGACCAACAAAGCCAAACCAAAGGACGCTAGACCCGTGATGCGCACCATAATCGAAGAAATGGACGTCATCTGCGGACGATAGATCGTCAAATGCGGAGAGAGCGGGCGGTTGCCCCGATTTACATCGGCCATGTTGGCTCCTTTTCGGTTGGCTACCGAACGTTTTACTGTTTTTTACGACTCTGTCACGCGCTGCAGGTGCAAAATCCAGTAAATTTGACGCAAAATCGCTTATAAGCAGTATTTGTGATCACACAAAATAATCTCGTGATCACAAAATACATTCGATACCACCAATGTTAGCGTTTTCAACAGAAAAGCAATGTGATCACGAATCTATGGCTGAGTTTGAGACAGCCCTGCAGTCTGCTGTGTCACCTCGCGCAAAAGCTTTTTGCGAATACGCTCAGGGTAATCAGCAAAGCCCGCGGCAGAGACGACAAAGGCCCCTTCACCCACGATAACATTCTCGAAGAAATAGGCTGTCAGGTCCGGTTCGCTTTCTTCTATAGCAATCGCGTTCACTGTGATTCCACTCTCACGCATTTTGGCGTGGATCGTCGAAGGTTCGATACCTTCATTCGAAATTCCGTCACCTGAAAGATCGATCAGATGTCTTTTGCAATCACGCACTTCGTCGAAGCTTTTCACGGTCATCTCAAGCGCCTCACCGATTGCTGTAGAGAAATTGCGCCAGACACGCGGATCAGCAGCAACCTGTTCGGCAAAATCGTCCAAAGTGGCAAAGCTGTCGATCCGTGTCCATGGGATCGTGATCCTTTGGCGCGAACTGCCAGTCCATTGCACCAGCATCAGCCTGGCCTGCCCACGTACCAACGCCTCGGAAACGATGGGATCACGCAGCCCTGCGGCAAGACCGTCCATCTGGATGCGATATTCCTCGGAATCCACCGAGCCTGACACATCGACGGCCAGAGCAAGAGCAAGATCACAGGCAAATGCTTGCGGTGCCAGAAACAAACTGACCATGAGTGCGCGTAACATCGTCATACGCCGAGCCTAGCACGGAATTCATCGACTGCGATCACTTCAATGTCAGCAAACGGGCAGCCCGACTTACATGGGCATCAAGGCCCAGTAATCCAGATCCAACAGCACGTTGGGCAAATACTTCCCATCCTCATTGCGCAGCTCAAATGGCTCTCCACCCTTGGTCGCCACAAGCCGTAACCGTAATGCACCGATTCCCGGTGTTCCGGTCTCGGCCTTGTCCAGAACCTCTGACCAGACCTTGATCGTGTCGCCCGCAAAACAGGGGTTGGCGTGGGCTCCGCCGTTCAGACCGACGATCATCTGCGCATTCGCCAAACCATTGAACGACAACGCGCGCGCCATCGAGATCACGTGGCCGCCATAGATCAGTCGGCCCTCGGGGCGGAAGGTGAGATCGAAATGCACTTTGGCCGTGTTCTGCCAAAGGCGCGTGGCAAGCATATGCTCGGCCTCTTCGATGGTCACGCCATCGACATGATCTATCGTTTCTCCCGTGTTGTACGCATCCCAGCGGTGGTTTTCGCCGGATTGTACAAAATCGTATTTCGAGAAATCGAGGCCCTGCGGCACGACCAGATCGCCAACATCCAGCACCTTCTTCAGGTCGGGCACAACGGTCTCAGGCGCGGGCGCATCTAGGTTAGATTTGCGCACCATCACCCAGCGCACATATTCGATCACCACTTCGCCGCGCTGGTTCAAACCGCGCGTACGCACCCAAACCACTCCGGTCTTGCCGTTTGAGTTCTGCTTAAGGCCAATCACCTCAGATTCAGCGCGCAGCGTATCGCCGGGATATGCCGGTCGCAGCCAGCGACCCTCGGCATAGCCCAGATTGGCCACGGCGTTCAGCGAGATATCGGGAACCGTCTTGCCGAACACCACATGAAAGGCCGCCAGATCATCAATCGGGCTTTGGGGCAGGCCGCAATTTCGGGCAAACTCATCCGAGGAATAAAGCGCATGGCGAGCTGGATAAAGCGCGTGATAGAGCGCCCGCTCGCCATCCGTCACGGTGCGGGGTACTGCGTGATGCAGCACCTGCCCGATGGAATAATCCTCGAAAAAGTTACCCGGATTGGTTTTTGCCATTATTGCTGTCCCAGTTTCATGTCGGGGGAATAGTCGGCGTCGACTTCTTTCGTCACGGCCTGCGCGCAGCGCATCACGTTGTTGGCTGCGTCAAAGGCGTAAGAGGGATCGCCATACAGCTCCCACCCTTTCGCCAGCGCGTCCGAGACCTTGTGGCAGAAGGCTGACGTGTCTTCCTCGGTCAACAAACGATAAAGTTTCGCCATTGATTTGGTCCCTTAGCCACCGAACGGAGATGGGCCAACCAGCCCGTGAATATAGCCAACAATGCCCAACAGCACGATGGATCCCACAAAAAACATCACGTCTTTGCCATAGGTGCCGGGTTCACCCGGGGTCCAGTCTGGCTCGGAATTGTTGATCACGATGACTTCGACGATCGCCCAGGCCAGCAGGCCACCAAACAGCACGATCGAGGCCAGATCGCCATTTACCAGCAAATGCGCAAAGGCCCAAAGCTTGAAGCCGCCCAGCATCGGGTGGCGCACTCTATTCAGAAGACGGCCTTTCTGTCCTGCCGGGCTCATCAAGTAGAACGCAATCAACACCAGCAGGTTGTTAATGTGGATCAGGAAGGTCGGCGGCGCCCAGACATAGATGAAATCGGTCATGCGATAGCCGAAAATCATCAGAAGGATCGCACCCGCCAAAGCCAGCGCCACGACGCCCTTGCCCGCATCGCCCATGGCGGCACGGCGTTCCGGCATCACGCGCTTGAAGAGATGTGCGGCCCACCACAACGCCACACCAAGAATCAGAAGAACAAAGCCCATGCTGGCTTACCCCGCTTGCAAAGCTAATATCGCCTCTGCTTTTGCCAGAGTTTCGCGGGCAGTTACAACGTGTAGGTTTTCGACAATCTTGCCATCGACAACGGCGACCCCCTGACCTTGTGCCTCGGTCTCTTCAAAGGCTGCGATCTGGCGGCGGGCCAATTCTATCTCGGTGTCCGAAGGCGCAAAGGCAGTATTCGCAATCTCGACCTGCGCGGGGTGGATCAGAGTCTTGCCATCGAAGCCCATATCGCGGCCCTGGGCACATTCGGCTGCCAGACCGTCAGTGTCCTTGAACGCATTATAGACGCCATCCACGATGATCAGCCCTTCGGCCTTTGCGGCCAGCAGGCACAGGCCCAGCGAGGTCATCATCGGCAGCCGGTCGGGGCGGAAACGCGTCTGCAGCTCTTTCGCCAGATCGTTGGTCCCCATGACGAAGCCCGCCATCAGCGGATGTGCGGCAATTTCGGCCGCGTTCAACATGCCGCGCGGGGTTTCCATCATGGCCCAGATCGGCAGATCACCGGTGATCACCGCCAGCGCATCCACATCCGCGGCCGAGTTTACCTTGGGCAGAAGAACGGCGTCCGCATCCATCTCACGCACAGCTTGGGCATCGGCGCGACCCCATTCGGTATCCAAACTGTTGATCCGCACGATCTTGACCCGCGCGCCGTACCCGCCGGCGGCCAACGCTTCCTTGAGCGTTTCGCGCGCGTTCTCTTTCTCATCAGCTGCAACCGCGTCTTCAAGATCAAAGATGATGGCATCCACCGGCAGCATGCGCGCTTTATCCAGCGCCCGATCACGCGAGCCGGGGATATAAAGAACGGAACGATAAGGGCGTTGGCGCGGATCCACGGGACTCTCCCATTGAAATAATGTTGCGCGGAATGGGGCATTTTTTGACGGAAAGTTCAAGCACAAAATCGCCGCAGCGCAGCATTCTGGCATCGTGACGCAACGCTCGTTGCCTTAACGCAATTTCTTTCAGCCTGCAGCACGCTGTTTTCAAGAAGGAATCGAAAGGGGTGACCGATGAAGTCGATATTGCTGAAATTGACGATCGGGTTGGGCATCATGGTGTTGGCTGCGCAACAGGTCAGCGCTCAGAACTGCGCGCCGCGCGAGGATGTGATCAAGCGTTTGGCAAAGACCTATGGCGAAACCCGGCGCGGCATCGGGATTGCGCGTCAAGGGGCGGTAATGGAAGTTTTTGCCTCGGATCGAACCGGCAGTTGGACCATTGTTGTGACCTTGCCCGAGGGAGTGACCTGCCTGATCGCCTCGGGCCAATCCTTTGAGGTGCTAGCTGAGGCATTGCCGCCCAACGCTTAGACCAATGCGTCCCAGATCAATTTACTGCCAGTCAGTGTTAGCAGGACATAGGCGATGCCAAAGAACAGGCGTTCGGACAGCATGAAATGTGCCCGGACGCCGAGCCAGGCCCCGAGGATCGCAAACGGGGTTAGCAACAGATCGGCTAGTGCCGTGTGCCATGTGAATAGACCCAGATAGGCGAACGGTACGAATTTCACGGCATTGATCACCCAGAAGACCAGCACGGTGGAGGCCTGGAATTCGGTTTTTGTCAGACGTTGGGACAGCAGATAGACGGCGGCGGGCGGACCGCCTGCATGGCTGACAAAGCTGGTGAACCCGGCAACCAGCCCGGCAAACAATCCTGCCGAAGGCGGCAGGCGGTTGGCAAAGCCGCGTACCCAGCCCCTTGTCTGGGCAACATGCCAGATCACAAAGCCGACCGATATCCCACCAATCAGCAGGCGCAGCAAATCGTCATCGGTGACACGATAGAGCCACGCGCCCAACGCAATGCCGGGCACTGCACCCAGAATCAGCAGACGCGAATCCGGCCAGCTCCAGCGTTTCCAGTAGGGCTTTAACGTGGCGACATCGATCACCATGAGGATCGGAAGCATCAACGCCAACGCCTGCCCAGGCGTCAGGATCAGCGCCAGAATCGACGAGGACGCAAAGGCCACGCCCGAGCCGAACCCACCTTTCGAGATACCCGCGAAGATCACCGCCGGGATCGCCACGGCAAAAAACATCAGGTTCATCTCGAACATCTGGCGCCCCGGAAATATGCATGAGTCACAGGCGGTTTAGCGCAATCAGCACATGACATGCAAACGGTATGCGGTGGCATGCCGCGCCGCAGGAGACTTGCGCGACGCCGCATTTACGACTAGCAAAACCGCGATTTCAAAACCCATCGGAGATATTCCAAATGGCCAGACCCAAGATCGCGCTGATCGGCGCAGGTCAGATCGGCGGCACGCTCGCCCACCTCGCTGCAATGAAGGAACTCGGTGACGTTGTCCTGTTCGACATCGCCGAAGGCACCCCGGAAGGCAAGGCGCTGGATATCGCCGAATCCGGCCCTTCCGAAGGGTTCGACGCCAAGCTGAAAGGCACCCAATCCTACGAGGATATCGCGGGCGCCGACGTCTGCATCGTCACCGCTGGCGTGCCGCGCAAGCCGGGCATGAGCCGCGATGATCTGCTGGGCATCAACCTGAAAGTCATGAAATCGGTTGGCGAAGGCATCGCCGCCAATGCGCCTGAAGCGTTCGTCATCTGCATCACCAACCCGCTGGACGCGATGGTCTGGGCCTTACGTGAATTCTCGGGCCTGCCGCATAACAAGGTTTGCGGCATGGCGGGCGTTCTGGATTCGGGCCGTTTTGCACACTTCCTGTCGGAAGAGTTTAACGTCTCGATGCGCGACGTCACAGCGTTTGTTCTGGGTGGCCACGGCGACACCATGGTGCCGTCGGTTCGTTACTCGACCGTCGCCGGTATCCCGCTGCCTGATCTGGTTGAGATGGGCTGGACCACACAAGAAAAACTGGACGCCATCGTTCAGCGCACCCGTGACGGCGGTGCTGAAATCGTTGGCCTGTTGAAAACCGGGTCGGCCTTCTACGCGCCCGCCACTTCGGCGATTGAAATGGCCGAGGCCTATCTGAAAGACCAGAAACGTGTTCTGCCTTGCGCCGCTTATTGCGATGGCGAGCTTGGAGTAGAAGGCATGTATGTCGGCGTTCCTACCGTGATCGGCGCCGGTGGCGTCGAACGGGTCGTCAACATCAAGCTGAACGAAGAAGAGCAGGCCGGTTTCGACAACTCGGTGAATGCTGTGAAGGGTCTGATCGAAGCTTGCAAAGGCATCGATAGCTCGCTGGTCTAATCGTCAGCAGTGAAGAATTTGAAACCGGCCCTTGGTGGGCCGGTTTTCTTTTATGCCATACATCATGAGTCAGAGATGTTGGCGCAAACGCCGAAAGTCACGTGTATGAATGTGTTTTCTTCGCGCGAACCTGCATCATCGAATCAAGCTCACGCTTTGCTCAAACTTTGTGATCACACCCCAAAAACCTGTGATCACAAATCCTGAAAATCTTCGACAATTTCCCGTGACACGTCAAAAAACTCTTTAATTTTGGCGCTTAGACACGCCTATAACAGGGTAATCGTAGTCAGACGGGACAATTTCGATGAACATTCACGAATATCAGGCCAAAGCTCTTTTGCGCAGCTATGGCGCTCCGGTCTCCGACGGTCGCGCGGTTTTGCGCGCCGAGGAAGCCAAAACCGCAGCCGGTGAACTGGATGGCCCTTTATGGGTTGTAAAAGCACAAATCCACGCAGGTGGGCGCGGTAAAGGCAGCTTCAAAGAAGCCGACGCCGGTGAAAAGGGCGGTGTCCGTCTGACCAAGTCGGTGGAAGAGGCCGCCGAAGAAGCCAAGAAGATGCTAGGCCGCACGCTGGTCACACATCAGACCGGCCCCGCAGGCAAACAAGTCAACCGCATCTATATCGAAGCCGGGTCCGGCATCGAACGCGAGCTGTATCTGGCCCTGCTGGTGGATCGCCAGACTAGCCGCATCTCGTTTGTCTGCTCGACCGAAGGCGGCATGGACATCGAAGAAGTGGCCGCTGCCACGCCAGAGAAAATCCTGTCCTTCTCGGTGGATCCTGCGACCGGCTATCAGGCTTATCACGGCCGCCGCATCGCCTTTTCGCTGGGTCTGCAAGGGGTGCAGGTCAAGCAATGCGTCAAGCTGATGAACCAGCTCTATAACGCCTTCGTCGAGAAGGACATGGAGATGTTGGAGATCAACCCACTGATCGTTTCCGACAGTGGCGACCTGAAAGTGCTGGACGCGAAAGTCGGCTTTGATGGCAACGCGGTCTACCGCCACCCGGATATCGCCGAACTGCGTGACACGACCGAGGAAGACCCCAAGGAACTGGAAGCGTCGAAATACGACCTGAACTACATCGCCCTGGATGGTGAGATCGGCTGCATGGTTAACGGTGCTGGTCTGGCGATGGCGACGATGGATATCATCAAGCTTTATGGGGCCGAGCCTGCCAACTTCCTTGATGTGGGCGGCGGTGCCACCAAAGAGAAAGTTACCGAGGCGTTCAAGATCATCACCAGCGACCCGCAGGTCAAAGGCATCCTGGTCAACATCTTCGGCGGCATCATGCGCTGTGACGTCATCGCCGAAGGCGTAGTCGCAGCGGTGAAAGAGGTCGGCCTGCAGGTGCCGCTAGTCGTGCGTCTGGAAGGCACAAACGTTGAGAAAGGCAAAGAGATCATCAACACCTCTGGCCTGGACGTGATCGCGGCGGACAACCTGAAAGACGGTGCCGAGAAGATCGTGAAGGCCGTCAAAGGCTGAGTGTCATCCCGTAGGGTGGGCATCAGCCCACCTTTCCCAAGATTTTGGCGGGCTGAAGACCGCCCTACAAAGGAGAACGCCAGATGGCAGTCCTCATCGACGAAAATACCAAAGTGATCTGTCAGGGCTTTACCGGCTCGCAGGGCACATTCCACTCTGAACAAGCCATTGCTTATGGCACCAAGATGGTAGGCGGCGTGACGCCCGGCAAAGGCGGGATGACACATCTTGACCTGCCCGTGTTCAACTCGGTCCACGAGGCCAAGCATGTGACCGAAGCCAACGCCTCAGTGATCTATGTTCCGCCGCCGTTTGCGGCTGACTCGATCCTTGAGGCGATTGATGCCGAGATGGAGGTGATCGTCTGCATCACCGAAGGCATCCCGGTTCTGGACATGATGAAGGTAAAGCGCGCGCTGGAAGGCTCGAACTCGCGCCTGATCGGCCCGAACTGCCCCGGTGTAATCACGCCGGATGCCTGCAAGATCGGTATTATGCCCGGCCACATTCACAAGCGCGGCTCGGTCGGAGTTGTGTCGCGTTCGGGCACCCTGACCTATGAGGCCGTCAAGCAAACCACCGATGTGGGTCTGGGCCAGTCCACCTGCGTGGGCATCGGCGGCGACCCGATCAAAGGGACCGAGCATATCGACGTGCTGGAGTGGTTCTTGGCCGATGACGAAACCCACTCGATCATTATGATCGGTGAGATCGGTGGCTCGGCTGAGGAAGAAGCCGCGCAGTTCCTGGCGGATGAGGCCAAGAAGGGCCGCAAAAAACCGACCGCCGGGTTCATCGCAGGCCGCACAGCCCCTCCGGGCCGCCGCATGGGCCACGCGGGCGCGATTGTCGCCGGCGGCAAAGGTGGCGCCGAAGACAAGATCGAAGCCATGCGCTCGGCCGGTATTGTCGTGGCCGAAAGCCCGGCGCAGCTGGGTGAGGCTGTGCTGGAAGCCATCGGTTGACCAGAATTTGACTGCTTTGGGAGGAGCGGTAAACATGACTTTCGGCGAAGCCATTAAAACCTGTTTCTCCAAGTTTTTCAGCTTTTCGGGCCGTGCCTCGCGGCCCGAATACTGGTTTTTTTTCCTGTTCATTGTGATCTGGAGCATTATTGCCGGGATCATTGACTGGCAGTTCTTCACTCAGGTCGCAGTGACCGAAACGGAGACTACCAAATCCGTCACGGCCACTTCGACAGGCCCGGTCCAAAGCATCGTCAGCCTTATTGTCTTCTTCCCGCATCTGGCTGTCGCGTGGCGGCGGATGCATGATACTGGACGCAGCGGGCTTTATGCCTTGTTGCCGATCTTGCTGATCCTCGGTGCGCTGGCTGTTCTGATCTTTGGCATCGGCCTTGCCAGCCAATTCCATGGCGGCACGTTGGATATCCTGTTCACCCGCGCAACTCTTCTTATCGTCATACCGACACTTCTTGTCCTATTTGTGTCGCCCCTCCTGGTTCTGTGGTGGCTGACCCGCCCCAGCGAACCAGGCACCAACCAATACGGTCCCAACCCATATGAGGTAGCCCAATGACCGAACACTCGCCCAACTCAGCCTTTCATGCCTCCAGCTTCATGCAGGGGCATAATGCCGAATATCTGGAGCAGCTTTATGCCCAGTACACCAAGAACCCCGGCGCGGTAGACGCCGCCTGGGTCGAATTTTTCAAGGCCATGGGCGATGACGCGCCGGATGTGCAGCGCGAGGCCGAGGGGCCAACGTGGGCGCGCAGTGATTGGCCTCCGATGCCAGCGGATGATCTGACGGGTGCGTTGACTGGGGAATGGGCCGAGATCGATGCCAAGGCGGCGGGCAAGAAGATCAAGGACAAGGCCGCGGCCAAGGGCGTTGAGGTCAGCGAAGACCAGATCAAGCGCGCGGTGCTGGACAGTTTGCGGGCGCTGATGCTGATCCGGGCCTATCGCATCCGGGGCCACCTGGCTGCGGATCTGGATCCGCTGGGGATGCGCGCCGCAAGTACCCATCCTGAACTGGATCCAAAGACCTACGGCTTCACCGATGCGGATATGGACCGCCCGATCTTTATCGACAACGTCCTGGGCCTGCAGATGGCCAGCATGCGCCAGATCGTTGAGATTGTGAAACGGACTTACTGTGGCACCTTCGCGCTGCAATATATGCACATCTCGAACCCGGAAGAGGCCGCTTGGCTGAAGGAAAGGATCGAAGGGTACGGCAAGGAAATCGCCTTCACCAAAGAGGGCCGCAAGGCGATCCTGAATAAGATGGTCCAGGCCGAGGGCTTCGAGAAATTTCTGCATGTCAAGTACATGGGCACCAAGCGGTTCGGTTTAGACGGTGGCGAAAGCCTGATCCCTGCAATGGAACAGATTATCAAGCGCGGCGGTGCGTTGGGATTGCAGGACATCGTCATCGGGATGCCGCACCGGGGGCGTCTGAATATTTTGGCCAATGTGATGGGCAAGCCCTATCGCGCCATATTCAACGAATTCCAGGGCGGCAGCTTCAAGCCTGAGGATGTGGATGGATCGGGTGACGTGAAGTATCACCTCGGTGCATCCAGTGACCGGGAGTTTGACGGCAACTCAGTGCACTTATCGCTGACCGCCAACCCCTCGCACCTTGAGGCGGTGAACCCGGTGGTTCTGGGCAAGGTTCGCGCCAAGCAGGATCAGTTGAACGACGAAGACCGCACCAAGGTTATGGGCATTCTGCTGCACGGCGATGCGGCCTTTGCCGGACAAGGTGTGGTGGCTGAAGGGTTCGGCCTGTCGGGTCTGAAAGGGCACAAGACCGGCGGCACCATGCATATCGTGGTGAACAACCAGATCGGCTTTACCACCGCACCGCATTTCTCGCGCTCCAGCCCTTATCCGACGGATATCGCGCTGATGGTTGAAGCGCCGATCTTCCATGTGAACGGTGACGACCCCGAGGCGGTGGTGCATGCCGCCAAGGTGGCGACCGAATTCCGTCAGAAGTTCCACAAAGACGTGGTGCTTGATATCTTCTGCTACCGCCGGTTTGGTCATAACGAGGGCGATGAGCCCATGTTCACCAACCCGATCATGTACAAGAAAATCAAGACGCATAAGACTACGCTGTCGCTATACACGGAACGTCTGGTCAAAGACGGCCTGATCCCCGAAGGCGAAATCGAGGATATGAAGGCCGCCTTTCAGGCCCATCTGAACGAAGAGTTCGACGCCGGGAGAGACTATAAGCCCAACAAAGCCGATTGGCTGGATGGGCGCTGGTCGCATCTGGACAAGAACAAAGAAGAATACATGCGCGGCGAAACCGCGATCTCAGCGGATACGCTGGCCGAGATCGGGACCGCCCTGACCACAGCACCCGAAGGTTTTGCGATGCATAAAACCGTCGGACGATTGCTGGAACACAAGAAACAGATGTTCGAAAACGGGACCGGCTTTGACTGGGCAACTGGCGAGGCTCTGGCGTTTGGCTCGCTGCTGACCGAGGGCTACCCAGTGCGACTGGCCGGACAGGACGCGACGCGAGGTACATTCAGCCAACGCCATTCCGGATTTGTCCATCAGGAAACCGAAGAGCGCTACTACCCGCTGAACAACATCCGCAAGGGCCAATCTCATTATGACGTGATTGACTCGATGCTCAGCGAATATGCGGTCTTGGGATTCGAATACGGATATTCTCTGGCCGAGCCTAACGCTCTGGTCCTTTGGGAAGCACAGTTCGGTGATTTCGCCAACGGCGCGCAGATCATGTTCGACCAGTTCATCAGCTCGGGTGAAAGCAAGTGGCTGCGGATGTCCGGTCTGGTCACGTTGCTGCCGCACGGGTTCGAAGGGCAAGGCCCGGAACACTCATCCGCGCGCCTGGAAAGGTTCCTGCAGATGTGCGGTCAGGACAACTGGATCGTGGCGAACTGTACGACGCCCGCGAACTATTTCCACATCCTGCGCCGTCAGTTGCACCGGACTTTCCGCAAACCTCTGATCCTGGTGACGCCAAAGTCGCTGCTGCGTCATAAACTGGCGGTTAGCACGGCGGATGACTTCACCACAGGCTCCAGCTTCCACCGGGTGCTGTGGGATGACGCGCAGAAGGGCAACTCTGACACCAAGCTGGTGGCAGATGACAAGATCAAGCGCGTGGTGATGTGTTCGGGCAAGGTTTACTTTGACTTGCTGGAAGAACGCGATGCGCGCGGCATCGATGACATCTACCTGATGCGAATCGAGCAATACTATCCCTTCCCTGCGCATTCGCTGATCAACGAACTTGAGCGTTTCAAAGGTGCCGAGATGGTCTGGTGTCAGGAAGAGCCCAAGAACCAGGGGGCCTGGACCTTTATCGAACCCAATATCGAATGGGTTCTGACCCGCATTGGCGCAAAACACACCCGTCCGGTCTATGCCGGTCGCGCAACCTCGGCCTCGCCTGCAACGGGTCTGGCCAGCCAACACAAAGCCCAACAAGAAGCGCTGGTGAACGAAGCGCTGAGCATTGAAGGAAAGTAAACGATGACGATTGAAGTTCGTGTTCCCACGCTGGGCGAGTCTGTCACCGAAGCCACCGTTGCGACATGGTTCAAGAAACCCGGCGACGCCGTGGCAGTTGATGAAATGCTGTGTGAGCTGGAAACTGACAAGGTGACGGTCGAAGTGCCCTCGCCTACCGCAGGTGTGATGGGCGAGATTGTCGCTGCCGAAGGTGAGACAGTGGGTGTCGATGCATTGCTGGCCACCATCACCGCTGGCGAAGGGGCAGCGCCTGCTCCGGCAGCGGCGGCCCCGGCCCCAGCTGCAGCAGCGCCGGCTGCGGCAGGTGGCAGCGTGGACGTCATGGTGCCGACGCTGGGCGAATCCGTGACCGAGGCAACCGTTTCGACATGGTTCAAACAGGTTGGTGACAACGTCGCACAGGATGAGATGCTGTGCGAATTGGAAACCGACAAGGTCTCGGTCGAAGTTCCGGCCCCGGCGGCAGGCGTTCTGGCAGAGATCGTTGCCCCCGAAGGCAGCACGGTCGATGCGTCTGCCAAGCTGGCGGTGATCTCGGGCTCGGCCGCAGGTGTGGCAAGCGCTCCGGTTGCGGCCGCTGTCGCTCCGACTGCTGCCAGCACAGGTAAAGACGTGTCCAACGCACCATCAGCTGAGAAAGCGATGGCCGAAGCCGGTCTGACCGCCGATCAGGTCACCGGCACCGGTCGCGATGGGCGTATCATGAAAGAAGACGTGGCAAAGGCAGTTGCTGCAGCAGCTACAGCCCCAGCGCCTGCGGCGGCTGCCCCCGCTCCCGCGGCGCAAGCTCCACGCGCTCCTGTGGCTGCCGAGGATGAGAGCCGCGAAGAGCGCGTGCGCATGACCCGTCTGCGCCAGACCATCGCCAAGCGCCTGAAGGATGCGCAAAATACAGCGGCCATCCTGACCACCTATAACGAGGTGGACATGACCGAGGTGATGGCCCTGCGTAATCAATACAAAGACCAGTTCGAGAAAAAGCACGGCGTGCGTCTGGGCTTTATGTCCTTCTTCACCAAGGCCTGCTGTCATGCGCTGAAAGAAGTGCCCGAAGTGAATGCCGAGATCGACGGCAATGACATCGTCTACAAGAACTTTGTGCATATGGGCGTCGCCGCTGGTACGCCTCAGGGACTGGTGGTTCCGGTGATCCGCGACGCCGACAGCATGTCCTTCGCAGCGATCGAGAAAGCCATTGCTGAAAAGGGCAAGCGCGCACGCGACGGCAAGCTTTCGATGGCTGAAATGCAGGGCGGTACATTCACGATCTCGAACGGTGGCGTCTATGGCTCGTTGATGTCTTCACCGATCCTGAACCCGCCGCAATCAGGTATTCTGGGAATGCACAAGATTCAGGACCGCCCGATGGTCATCAATGGCGAGATCAAGATCCGCCCGATGATGTATCTGGCTCTGTCCTATGACCACCGTATTGTTGACGGCAAGGGTGCGGTGACCTTCCTGGTTCGCGTGAAAGAAGCGCTTGAAGACCCACGCCGCCTGTTGATGGATCTATAAGATGGCAACACATGTACTCTGGCAGGCCGATGTGGCCGATTTCGACGCCTGGCTAAAAGTGTTCCGCGAGGATATGCCGATGCGTAAGGCCGCGGGTATCCGCGACCTGCATGTCTGGCGTGATCCCGATCAGAAGGACCATGCGATTGCAATGTTCGAGGTCGTGAACCTAGACAAGGCCCGTGCCTTTTTCGGGTCCGAGGAACTGGCGATGCATCACGAGCGTGGTGGGATTGCGCATATCTCGATCAAGCTGCTGGAACCCGTTTGACAAAAGATATTTCTGACCCACGAAATCGGGTCGGGGAAGTGCCGGGCGACCGGTCGATTTAGGAGAATGTAATGGCAAATTATGACGTCATCGTAATCGGCGCCGGGCCCGGCGGCTATGTCTGCGCAATTCGCTGCGCTCAACTGGGTCTAAAGACCGCTGTGGTCGAAGGACGCGAGACGCTGGGCGGGACATGCCTTAACGTGGGCTGCATCCCCTCGAAAGCTTTGCTGCATGCCAGTCACCAGTTGCACGAAGCTGAACATAACTTTGCCAAGATGGGTCTGAAGGGGAAATCGCCTTCGGTCGATTGGAAGCAGATGCAGGCCTATAAGGATGAAGTCATCGATGGCAACACCAAGGGCATCGAGTTCTTGTTCAAGAAGAACAAGATCGATTGGCTGAAAGGTTGGGGCTCGATCCCCGCTGCGGGCAAGGTCAAGGTTGGCGATGAGGTGCATGAGGCCAAGAACATCATCATCGCGTCGGGCTCTGAGCCGTCGGCGCTGCCCGGCGTCGAGGTTGACGAAAAGGTCGTAGTGACTTCGACCGGAGCGCTGTCTCTGGGCAAAGTTCCCAAGAAAATGATTGTGATCGGTGCCGGTGTGATCGGGCTTGAGCTGGGTTCGGTCTACAGCCGTTTGGGCGCCGAGGTGACGGTGATCGAATTCCTCAAGGAAATCACGCCGGGCATGGACCCGGAGGTGCAGAAGACCTTCCAGCGCATCCTGAAGAAACAGGGCTTGAAATTCGTCATGGGCGCTGCCGTGCAAAAGACCGAGGCGACCAAGACCAAGGCCAAGGTGACCTACAAGCTGCTCAAAGACGACAGTGAGCATGTGATCGACGCCGATACCGTGCTGGTGGCAACCGGGCGCAAGCCGTACTCGGATGGTCTGGGGCTGGACGCTCTGGGCATCGAGATCACCCCGCGCGGCCAGATCAAGGTTGGGGCCGATTGGCAGACCAATGTGCCGGGCATCTACGCCATCGGCGACGTGACCGAAGGCCCGATGCTGGCGCACAAGGCTGAAGACGAGGGCATGGCTGCAGCCGAACAGGTCGCTGGCAAACACGGTCACGTAAACTATGGCGTCATTCCGGGGGTCATCTACACCTGGCCCGAGGTGGCCAATGTGGGTGAGACCGAAGCGACACTCAAGGAACAGGGTCGCGCCTACAAGGTCGGCAAGTTCATGTTCATGGGCAATGGCCGAGCCAAGGCGAATTTTGCGGCCGACGGATTCGTCAAGATTCTGGCAGACAAAGATACTGATCGCATTCTGGGCGCACATATCATCGGCCCCGCGGCCGGAGACCTAATCCACGAGGTCTGCGTCGCCATGGAATTCGGCGCCTCAGCCGAAGATCTGGCCCTGACCTGCCATGCGCACCCGACCTATTCCGAAGCCGTGCGTGAGGCGGCGCTCGCCTGTGGTGACGGGCCGATTCATAGCTGAATGACCGACCCTGGCGATTATCTCGCCGGGGTCAACCACGCCTCAAGATAAACCTTAAGCCTTTCGCTGAAGCTTTTTGAGGCATGCAGCGCACAGAACTTTAGCGACATGGCCTGAATTGCAAATGCCTGCACTCCTTCGGCCAAAAGCTCTGAAGGAACGTCGTGGCGAACATCCGCATCTTCGAGCCACATCATCACAACGCGGAAGTATCGTTCAAAGAAATAGGCGATTGGGCCGATTTCGGCGATTGCGGTAGCGCCAGAATACCTTATGAGCAGGTCGAATACATAGCGCTCAACCGTCATGAAACTGTGTACGGGTTCTAGGGCCGCGATGATTTGTGGCACTGATTTTGGGGGCTTTCCGGCCTCTGCCTGATCAAGGCAGGCATTCAGTTTTTCAACCAGCAGGATTTCTATTAGCGCGTCTTTGTCGCGAAAATGCGCAAAGAATGTCCCCTTGGCCACGCCTGCAGCCTGAACCACCTCTTCCACGCGCAGAGCTTCGTACCCGCCCTTCTGAATCACGTCCTTGGCGGCTGAGATCAGGCGTGCTCTGGTTTTAAGAGTTCGTTTTTGAATTGGTCTTTGCATAGTGCTTGCTTGCACATTTTTTGACCATGGTCAAATTTATTATTGACCGCGGTCATTTTCCGCGCTTACAAAGTGACCATGGTCAATTTTTGGAGATTCGCAATGCCAGCTAAGAAGATACTCGTCCTCAATGGGCACCCTGCCGAAAGCAGCCTGTCGCGCACCTTTGCACAAACCTATGCAGACGCAGCCATTGCCAAAGGTCACAAGGTTCGCATGGTGCATCTGAGCGATCTGCAGTTCGATCACGACTTTGGCCAGGGAAGTTATGAGGATTTCAAACCGCTTGAGCCCGTGCTTGAACAGGTATTGCAGGACATCGAGTGGAGCGAGCACCTGGTCCTGACGACACCGATGTGGTGGGGCGGTCTGCCAGCCAAGCTGAAGGGCCTGATCGACCGGACATTCATCCCAGGACGGACGTTCGATACGCG
Source organism: Ruegeria sp. AB11 (assembly GCF_056536325.1). Classification (NCBI taxonomy): domain Bacteria; kingdom Pseudomonadati; phylum Pseudomonadota; class Alphaproteobacteria; order Rhodobacterales; family Roseobacteraceae; genus Ruegeria; species Ruegeria sp. AB11. The sequence goes on from NZ_JBQFJO010000001.1 coordinate 288,715, forward strand.
GAACACAACAAAGATCGGTTTGCCAGCACCGATGCTGAGCGGACGCACCGCAAGGGTGATCCTGACGTCAGATACGCCAGGCTGGTTCATGCGTTTAATCTATCGGCAGGCGCTGCTGCGGCAGCTTCGCGATCAGGTTCTGGGCTTTGTTGGGTTCAAGCCTACCCGCTTTACCTATTTTGCCAGCGCAAGCTATCCGAAACCCGGAAGCGTTGAACGTTGGATCGGCAAAGTGGCCAGAATGGGAGCCGCCGCGCTTTGAAGTTACTATGCGGCAAAGCTGCTACCACATAGTCTTTGCGGCGCGGGCACCCCATTCCTGATCATATTGTGCGCCGCCCTCTTCACCCGATGTCATTTCAGACAGAATCTCGCCAACACTCGGAAGGCCATCGGTTTCATCGCGACCGCTCCAGGTTCCGGCTCGGATCAGGGCGCGGGCGCATTGGGTGTAGACCTCGGATAACTCAATCAAAATCACGGTCGCAGGGCGCTTTCCGTTTTTCTCGAAACGGGCGCGCAGGTCGTCGTCATCGGTCAACTGAGCATTCCCATTTACCCGAACCACGTTGTTCGAGCCGGGCACCAAAAACATCAGCGACACTCGGGGATCCTGAACGATGTTTCGCAGTGAATCCAGACGGTTGTTTCCTCGCCAATCCGGCAGGGCCAAAGTGCCCGGATTCAGTTCCAATACGACTGATCCGTCGTCTCCGCGCGGGCTGCCATCGACACCTTCGGGGCCGACGGTGCTAAGAATGCACAGGCGCGAGGCCATGATCCACTTGCGATAGAGCGGGGTAAGTTGCCGCGCCACCTTGCGTATAGATGGCGCACCGGGCGTCCCGTAGAGCGCCTCGAGCGTAGCGATGTCCTTAATGAACTCCATCCGGATCAAATCCCACTTCCTGCATCAATTCGTTCGACCGAGTCTCGATCACGTTTTCCAGCCGCTCAAGAAAGTCATTTCGTGCGACGCCGGGCTCGATTGGATTAAGGAAATCGACAATCGCGTTGCCCGGCTTGCGCATGACACCGGTTCTGGGCCAGAAGACACCCGCATTGGTGGCAACGGGCACGCACGGGAACCCGAGGCCTTCATACAGAACCGCCGTTCCGACCTTGTAGGGCTTGTGCACACCCGGCGCGACGCGCGTTCCCTGCGGGTAGATCACCAACTGTCCGGGTTCGCTGAACTCGCGCGCAACATCTTTGACCATCTTGGCCACCGCCGCCCCTCGTTTGCCGCGATTGACCGGGATACAGCCCAGACGGCGCGCATACATGCCAATGACCGGCGTCCACAAAAGCTCGCGCTTCATGATGAATTTGCCGTGCGGGATGGCGTCGAAGATTATGATGATGTCCAGAAACGACTGGTGCTTGGCGCCGATCACAACCTCACCATGAGGCACCTCTCCGCGCACTTCACAACGAATGCCAACCATCCAGCGGGCCAACCATTTGGTCGTCCGCGCATAGGTCTTACAGGCGCGCAAAGCGCCACTTTTGGCAAACAGCGCATAGGGGGCAAAGATGATCCCGAGGACCAGCATCCAGGCGTAGATAGTGATCATGAAGATCAGCGACCGGACCCATTGAATGGCCATGAACATCACGAAAGCTCCTTTAACTTGCGCTGTGCTGCCGACCATGTGGCCAGAAATGCAACGGCGGCACCCAACACTGGTATCAGCACCGGCAGTAGCCATCCAATCCCTTGAAACCCAAGCCCTGTAAGAAATCCACCAGTATCCGAGGCCTCGGGTAGCAGTAAAACACCAGACATACCTAACAGGGTTCCAACCGCCGCCCCGAAAAGCGCGCGGAAGGTAAAGCGCCGCACAAAAGCTCTGGCGATGAACCGATCCCGCGCGCCGACCTGACGCAGTACCTCGATAATCTGCGCATTGGCGGCAAGTGAGGCGTTGGCGGCTAGGGTGATCATAGCGGCAGTAGCGCCACCAATCAGCAGGATCGAAATCCAGCCCAGACGCCGCAGTGAATTGGCCGCATCAACCAATGGCTCGCGCCAGCGGGTGTGATCATCCAGCACCGCGCCCGGCACTTCTGCCCCCAATCTCAGGCGCAGACCAGCCGCATCCAGGCCGGGCTCCCCTTCGATAATCTCGATCAGCTGCGGGATTGGCAATGTGTCCAGAGGCAAGTCCGGTCCGAACCAGGGCGACAGCAGTGTGGCCTGTTCTTCGCTCGTCAACGCGCGGGCCGAAGCGACCCCCGGCGTCTGTTGGAGAACGTTCAAAGCTGCCTCGGTTTGCGCCGCACGTTGATCCGCAGGGGCATTGATCCGCAATGTCGCAGCCCCTGCCAGTTCCGAGGCCCAGCGATCCGCCACACGGCCCGAGGCCAACGACAGGGCCAGTGCAAATACTGCGAGAAATGCCATCGCGCCCGAGACAAACAGGGTCAGCTGAGCAGTGAAACCAGTGGGCGGCACAACGCGATCAGCACGGGTGTCACGGCGCAGCAGATTGCGGATCGTGCCCTTGCTCATAGATCCGCCCCCGCAAGTTGCACCCGGCGCTGCGCGATGCGCAGAACACGGGCCTGAACTTGGCTTTTCGCGGCGCGGATCAGGCTTAGGTCATGGGTGGCGATCAGCACGGTTTTACCCATCCGGTTCAGTTCGATCAGCAGGCGCAGCAGACGTTGAGACATCTCCCAATCCACGTTGCCGGTAGGCTCATCCGCAAGCACCACGTCAGGCGACAAAATGACCGCGCGGGCCAAGGCGGCACGCTGGCGTTCCCCACCCGACAATTCGGGCGGGTGTGCTTCGAGTCTGCTTCCAAGTCCGACCCAGCTCAGCAGCTCGGTCAGGTCGTCTTGCTGCCCATTCTCAGAGCGCCCAGAGACCATCAGCGGCAGCGCAACATTTTCGGCCAGCGTCATGTGATCCAGAAAGCGGCAATCCTGATGCACCACGCCGATCCGACGGCGCAGCAGCGCCATCTGATCACGATCCATGCTGGCGATATCTTCACCAAAGGCCATCAACCTTCCCGAGGTTGGCAGCAACGCGCCATAGCAGAGTTTCAGCAATGTGGTTTTGCCCGCACCAGATGGGCCGGTCAGAAAGTGGAACGAACCCGGCTGCAACTGCAGCGAAACATCGCTCAGCAATTCGCCGCCGCCGTAGGTATAGCTGATATTGTCCAGCTCGATCACGCCTGCCCCCATTGTTCTGCTCACCTCTTGCCCGAGCGCAGCGCTGGATTCAATGCCTCGGGCGGGGCCAATTGGCGACACTTGGCCCGCGAAACCGAAAACACGCTTTGCTGTTGGGTCTTAACGGAATATCATCCCTGAAAAAACTATTATCAGGCCAGCCTTGAAGGCCAGGAGGCAGAATGCGTTTAACGTGTCCGAATTGCAGCGCCCAGTACGAAGTCCCGGACGAGGTGATCCCAGAAGACGGGCGCGAAGTGCAATGCTCCAATTGCGAAAAGACCTGGTTTCAGGAAAAACACCCTGCCACCGGCGAAACAGAGGTCGAGGCAACGCAGGAAATAGACTCGCCGGATCCTGTGGAGGTCAAAACAGTCGCCGAAGCATCTCATGATGAGAGTGCCAGCAACATAGATCCCGCAGTTTCTAACATCCTAAAAGAAGAAGCCGCGCGCGAGGCTGATCTGCGAGAGCGTGAAGGCAGTAGTCTAGAAAGCCAGCCTGATCTGGCCCTTGACCCACCCGAAGAGCCAAAGGTCAAACCCAATAGACCTTCCGCCACTGAATCAGCAGCCGATGCAGGTCAGCGCGATGAGCTACCTGATGTTGAGGCAATCAATTCGGGCCTGCGCAGCGACCTCAGTTCGGACGAGGCTGAAACAGATGCACCAACTCGCAAATCCGGTGGATTTTTACGTGGCTTCGCGCTGATACTGATCATCGGCGTTATTCTGTTTCTGATCTATGGCAATGCTAGCCAGATCAGCGAAGCGGTACCGCAAGCTGATCCGGTGCTGAAATCTTATGTATCAATGGTCGATCAGGCGCGTTTGTGGTTAGAATCACAGACCGGTGGTGCAGGGCAGAACTAAAACCTTTCGAGCAAGCGCTTGAGGTACTCCAACTCAATCTGAGGCCGATCCTGTTCGCCAGTGCGGCGACGGATTTCGTCCAATAGCTCGCGCGCCCGGCGATAGACATCTTCGCCTTGCAACAGATTATCATCGGTCGAGATCGACCCTGCCGATCCCGGCGCGCGGCCCAGCGGGTCGCGGTTGTTGGCTTGCATATCACCCGCTTCCGTACCCTGCCCCGGCTGGTTTTGCTGGTTCTGCGCCATGGCCTCACCCAGTGATCGCATCCCCTCGCGCAGCGCTTCCATCGCTTCGGACTGCCGGTCGATCGCCTCGGCCAGATCATCGCTGCGCAAGGCGTCTTCGGCCTCGTCCATCGCTCGCCCTGCACGGCCCAGCGCCTCACGTGCGGCATCACCTTCAGGTGTGCCGCCACCCGGCAGGCTTTGTTCCTGCCGTCCCAGTTCATCTCGCAGCGCTTGCTGACGATCCGCCAGAGATCCCTGACCTTGCTGCCCCTCACCTGCCTGATCCTGACCCTGGCCCTGTCCGCCCTGACCTTCGTGGCTTTGTCCACGCCCGAGCCCGCCGCTGCTGCCTTCATTGCCCTGACTTTCGCCGGATTGGGCTCCCGGATTGAACTGTTCCTGAAGATCTCGGAAGGCCTGATCGCTCAACCCTTGCTGTTCCCGCAGAGTTTCCGCCAGCCCCTCCATGGCCTGCTGACCTTCAGATTGGCCACCCTGACCTTGCCCTTGCGTGACGCGCATGTTTTCCATCATCTGCTGGAACTCTTCCAGCGCCTGCTGCGCTTCGGCCATGCGGCCCTGTTCCATCAGCTCCTGAATGCGATCCATCATCCGCTGCAGGTCATCTTGCGTCATCTGCAGTGTTTCGCCGTTCTGGCCTTGTTGGTTCTGACCATCTTCGCCGTTTTCTTGGGCGAGACGCTGAAGCTGTCGCATATAATCCTGCGTTGCTTCGCGCAGCTCTTGCATCAACTCAGCGATTTCCTCATCGCTGGCACCGTTCTGCATTGCTTCGGTCAAACGCTCTTGCGCGCGGCGCATCCGCTCCAAAGCGTCAGCCAGTGTTCCGTCCTCGATCAGAACAGCGAGATCCCATAGCGCCTGCGCGATCTCTTCCTGCTGTTTGAGGTTTAGCGCACCGTGCCGATCAAAGGTTTCCAACCGACGCAAGATCACCCTCAGGCGCAAGTAGGCGGTGTCCGAGCGGAACAAATCTTCGGGCAGATGCGAGACGGCACGCAACAATTGTGCAACGCGCAGTGCATTGTCGCGCGACCAGAGTAAATCGCGCCGTTGTTCAGCGACCGCAGCAGCCAGTGGATCGAAGAAACGCCGGGCAGGCAGATCGGCAAAATAAGGTTCGGCCACCGATTCCTGATCTGCCGCATCAACGGCCAAGAGGGTAATTTTCACCGGCAAATGCGCCCAGGGGTGCTGCGAGAAATCTTCGATCAGGTCTTCGGTAAAATCCGTCCTGTCGCCGGTGATCGGCATCGGAAGCTCAACCGTGATGATCTCGCGCGGCTCCGGTTCAGTTACCAGGCCAAATTCGCGATTCACAGCAGGCAGATTCAACTCGATCCGAGCCGTGCCTGAAATGATGCCATAGTCGTCGGACGCCGCGAACGGTAGTTTCATCTGTCCGCCAGCTTCGGCCTCAGCAGCGCCCGCCACCTCGATCTGTGGTTTTGTGTCCGCGAGTATGTCCAGCGCCCAATCGCGTCCAGCCGGACCTTCGATCCGCAACTGGCCCGAGCGATCGGCGACAAAATCCTGCTCTGGCTCGGTTGCGGCCTCGGTTCCAAGCGGCGTCGTCGTCTCGGTAAGGCTGTGTGCACCAATCTCCCCGTAGAACCGCAGCGTGATGCGGCTGCCTTTGGGCACTGTAAGTGTTGGATCAGTTTGATCAGCAAGGTAAAGCGTCGGCAAGCCCGTGTAACGTGGCGGTTCAACCCAGCCTTCCCAGGTCGGGCCCTGCCCGGCCTGCGCGGTCCCCGGCGTCATATCCGCCACCGAGCCAATCCGCCAGAACGAACCAAACAGAGCTGCAACGACGAGCGCCAACAATGCAGCATAGCGAAGCGCATAGGGATCGCGAGAGGCCAGCCGCAAGTCGGGTTTCACCGGATCGGCATTTGAAGCACGGTCTGCCATGCGCGCCTGGTGTGCTTGCCACAGCCCCACCGAATCCGCATCCATCGCACCGATTGCCTGATCATCCATTAATGCCTGAATCGGGCGACCGGGCAGGGTCTCATCCAGCCGAGCCAACGCCTCAGACCGGGTTGGCAGGTGAAACCGCCTGATCCCCAAGATCGCGGTCGCAATCAACGCTATCAATCCAAAAGCCGCAGAAATCCAAACGGTCTCAATACGCACAAGATCCTGCAGCCCCAGCATCAGGGCGGCCAGCAGCGCCATGAGAATAGAAAAGAGCGGCCAGAAGGCGCGCATCACCTGCTCGGCCAGCATGCCCCCATGCGTCAGCCACAGGGACAGTCTTGGAATCGGCAGGGTATGGTTCTCGCGCAAGGCGGGCCTCCTGATCCGGCCCGCGCGCCTATCGCGTCAGAGCCACTCTGGTATGGTATCGCGGTTTATGATTTCGTCAAAGCTTGGGCGTTCACGAATTACGGCAAATTGATCCCCGTTCACCAGAACTTCAGGGATCAGGGGGCGCGTATTGTACTCGCTGGACATGACCGCGCCATAGGCCCCCGCGCTGCGGAAAGCGATCAGATCACCTGATTTCAGCGGCGGCATGTTGCGCTGCTTGGCAAATGTATCGCCGGATTCGCAAACAGGACCGACAATGTCATAGGGCCTTTGTTCGACCCCTGCAGCAGGTTCGTCGACGGCGACTATATCATGATGCGCTTCATACATAGCGGGGCGGATCAGGTCGTTCATCGCCCCGTCAAGGATCAGGAAATCGCGGTCCTCACCGGATTTGACGTAGATGACCTTGGACACCATCAGACCCGCATTACCCGCAATCAGTCGGCCGGGCTCGATCTCGATCTCACAGCCCAGATGGCCCAGCGTTTTCTTGATCATCGCGCCATATTCAACTGGCAAGGGCGGCGCGTCATTGGAACGCGTATAGGGAATGCCCAATCCACCCCCAAGATCAAGGCGCCGAATATTGTGCCCTTCGAAGCGCAAACGCTCAGTGAGTTCCGCGACCTTGTTATATGCCAACTCGAACGGCTCCAATTCGGTCAGTTGCGAGCCGATATGGACGTCGATCCCGATCACTTCGAGGCCCGGCAGGCTTGCAGCCAACGCATAAACCTCGGAGGCGCGCGAGATCGGGATGCCAAACTTATTCTCGGACTTTCCAGTAGCAATCTTAGCATGGGTCTTGGCGTCCACATCCGGGTTCACCCGAACGGTGATCGGCGCATTCACGCCCAATTCTAGCGCGACTGCATTGATCACCTGCATTTCAGGCTCGGATTCGACGTTGAATTGCCGAATTCCGCCAGTCAATGCCGTGCGAATCTCATCTGCAGTTTTGCCAACGCCCGAGAAGACAATCTTGTCGCCGGGCACGCCTGCAGCCTTGGCACGCAGGTACTCTCCACCAGAAACCACATCCATCCCCGCACCTGCCTGAGCCAGCGTCTTCAGGATGGCCTGATTGCTGGCCGCTTTCATCGCGTAGCAGACAAGGTGGTCGGTGCCCTCAAGCGCGTCATCGAACAGCTTGAAATGCCGCAGCAGAGTAGCCGTCGAATACACATAAAACGGGGTCCCGACCGCTGCAGCGATTTCGGAGATTGGCACATCCTCGGCGAAAAGCGCGCCGTCGCGGTAGAGAAAATGATCCATACCGCGCGCTTAGACCAAAAGAGGCATGTGGATCAAATGATTCCAGCCATCTGCAGAAATCCCATCGCTATCTAGAAGGTCTTCGATGCACCGATCCGCGCATATCCAGATACCGAAATTCCTGTCGAGCGGGCTTCGGGCTCAGGTTTGGGTTGTGGTTTGTATGCCGGGTCGCAAGCTGCAAGAACAACAAGTGCCAAGATCAGGCCAAAGAATTTCATGTCGCCACCTTACGTCCAGATGAGCGGCGTGCAGCCGGTTGTTCTGCTCACACGGGGATGACAAATACGAATGGCAATGCCTCAGAGCCCCAGAAATACGCCCAGACCACCGCGACGCACACCAACCCCGACACCGCCATACGTGCCGCTGCTGCCAACGCCAACACTTGCGCTCATGGTGGGTTGGATAGGTTCGCCGTCAGCGCCGCAGCCAGCCAGAGCCCCTGCAACCGCAATCAACAGCACCACGCGTCGTATATGCATTACACCAGCGCCTTCCATCGCTTGATCTGGGCTCGCACCTGATCCGGTGCGGTGCCTCCATAGGACTGGCGCGAGTTTACCGAATTTTCGACCGTAAGAACAGAATAGACATCATCAGTGATGTCAGCATGAACCGACTGCATGTCCTCAAGCGTCAAGTCAGGCAGGTCGCGGCCTTTACTCTCGGCCAGGGCAACCAGCGAACCGGTTACATGGTGCGCATCGCGGAACGGCAGGCCAAGCACACGGACAAGCCAGTCGGCCAGATCGGTTGCAGTTGAGAAACCGGACCCTGCAGCAACTGCAAGGCTGTCGCGGTTGGCGGTCATGTCCATGACCATCCCTTCCATTGCGGCAAGCGCCAGCATCCAGTTGTCGGCGGCATCAAAGACCTGTTCCTTGTCTTCCTGCATGTCCTTGGAATAGGCCAGCGGCAAGCCCTTCATCACCATCATCAACGCTGTATTGGCGCCGTAAATGCGACCCACTTTGGCGCGGATCAATTCCGCGGCATCGGGGTTCTTTTTCTGCGGCATGATTGACGAGCCGGTCGAGAACCGATCGGACAAAGTGACAAAACGGAATTGGGCCGAAGACCAGATCACCAGTTCCTCGGCGAAGCGCGACAGGTGGACCGCACAGATCGAAGCTGTCGACAGGAACTCCAGCGCGAAATCGCGGTCGCTGACGGCATCCAGCGAGTTGGCTGCGGGGCGATCAAAGCCCAGCGCTTCGGCGGTCATGTGTCGATCAATTGGGAAAGAGGTCCCTGCTAGCGCAGCAGCGCCCAAGGGGGATTCGTTCATCCGTGCACGCGCATCGCGGACGCGGGACAGGTCGCGGCCAAACATCTCGACATAGGCCATCATATGGTGGCCCCAGGTCACTGGCTGCGCGGTTTGAAGATGGGTAAAGCCCGGCATGACCCAATCGGCACCAGCTTCGGCCTGCGCCAAAAGCGCGCGGATCAGGGCCAGCAGGCCAGTTTCCGCTGCGTCCAGTTGGTCACGGACCCACAGTTTGAAATCGGTCGCGACCTGATCATTCCGGCTACGACCCGTGTGTAAACGACCTGCTGGCTCTCCGATCACCTCTTTCAACCGCGCCTCGACATTCATATGAATGTCTTCCAGCGCGGTCGAAAACTGAAACGTACCGTTCTGGATTTCTGACAAAACGGTGAGCAGCCCTTCCCGAATTGCCTGCGCATCACTATCAGTAATAACGCCTGTGGCAGCCAGCATGGCGGCATGGGCGCGCGAGCCTGCGATGTCCTGGGCTGCCATCCGCTGATCGAACCCGATCGAGGCATTGATTGCCTCCATGATCGCGTCTGGACCGGCGGCAAAGCGGCCGCCCCACATCTGGTTCGAGGATTGATCGGTCATGTAAGAAAACCCGGAGTTGATATGCGCCTATTTCGTCTGATCCCCCTTTATATGGCCCTTGCGCTGGGTGCAAACGCCGCTTTGGCAACGGATGCCGAGACTCTGGGCGCGCTGCGCGATGGCACGTTGAAACGGCTGATCCTGCATAAGGAACCAAAACCCGCCAAGACCATCGAGTTTCAGTTGGAAGACGATGGCGGTGTCGGCACGCTAGAAGACTATGCTGGCAAATACGTGTTGGTGAACTTCTGGGCCACATGGTGCGCCCCCTGCCGCAAGGAAATGCCGCAGATTGCCGAGCTTCAGGAAGAATTTGGCGGCGACAAGTTCCAGGTGCTGACCTTGGCCACTGGCCGTAACACGCCTGCCGGGATCAAGAAGTTCTTTGACGAGAACGGCATCGACAACCTGCCACGCCATCAGGACCCCAACTCTGCCGCCGCACGCGAATTCGGTGTCATCGCTCTGCCGATTACCGTCATTCTGAACCCCGAAGGGCAGGAAATTGCGCGCCTGATCGGCGATGCGGAATGGAACTCGGAAAGCGCGAAGTCAATCATATCGACTCTGGTTGAGGCCAATAGCTAAAGCCGCCCGCTTCATTTTGTGTTAGAGTGAAACCGGCCCCGTTGGGCCGGTTTTCGTTTGTGATCAGCGAAATGGAGGCCATATGAAGCCAGTAGTATTACTGATCGGCCGTTTGCCGAATGTAATCGGTGACGTTGCACGGCAGTTGGATCATTTGCCTATCCAATGGCTGGGCGCACATGATCAGAATGAGGTCCGGCGACAACTGGACACCGAACCCCGCATCGCCTGCGCCATCATGGGTGCCGGTCTGGACGACAACATACGCGGTGAAATGGTCGGCATCATTGCCGCGCGCCGCCCCGATATCTGCATCCATCTAAAAGATCGCACATCGGGCCCCGAGGGTTTGGTGCCCTTTGTCGAACGGGTGGTGCAACACGAAGTTCTGGACGGCCTGGAGCACGGCTGACGCCACGCCACCTTTGACAGGCAATTCGACCTCTTGCAGTTTGTCAGCAGGAGGATCGAATGCCGCTGGAAATTCTGTTGGGACTTGTTGTCGGCGGCATTGCCGGGATCGCGCTATTGTTGCATCTGACGGGTAGATCTCGTTTGCGCCTACTGACGCCTGAAACCGCACAAATCCAATGGCTTCGACACTTCCCTGATGACACAGTCATTGATGTCACGGTCGCCCATGACGGTCATGCCGCCCTTGTACGAACCGAGACAGGCGCCGGGTTGCTGTGGTCCTTCGGGGCTGACACCGTAGCCCGGCATCTGCTGGATTTCGACAGGATCGACCATCCCGATGGGTTTGAGGTTCAATTTCACGATTTCAGCACTCCGCGCGTACTCATCCATCTCGACGAAACCGAGTGCCGCCACTGGCGACATCTGATGGAACCCGCATGACTGATCACGTAAGCTTTCCCGACGCGGTGCAATGGGCCGTACCGTTTTTCATCGCCGCCATTCTGGCGGAATTTCTATGGATCGCCGTCAAAGGTCAGGGCGGTCGGTATGAGACGCGCGATGCCGTGACTTCGTTGATCATGGGGGCGGGCAACATTGCCTCAGGCTTTTTGCTGGGCTTCATCGCGTATGCGTTTTTCATGTGGCTGTGGCAAATCACGCCGCTGAACCTGGGCACTTCGATCCCGGTCATCATCCTCTGCTTTGTGCTGGATGATCTGCGCTATTATTGGGTCCACCGGTTCGGGCACCGTATCCGCTGGGTCTGGGCCAGCCACGTGAACCACCACAGCTCGCAACATTACAACCTTACAACAGCGCTGCGGCAAACCTGGACCTATACGTTCACCTTCATGATGGTGGTGCGTGCGCCGTTGATCCTGCTGGGCTTTCATCCCGCAATGGTGCTGTTTGTCGGCGGCTTGAACCTGATCTATCAGTTCTGGATTCACACCGAAGCCATTGGCAAAATGCCCCGCTGGTTCGAGGCCTTGATGAACACCCCCAGCCACCACCGTGCCCATCACGGACGCAATGCACGCTATCTGGATTGCAATTATGCCGGTGTGTTCATCATCTGGGACAGGCTGTTTGGCACATTTGTTCCCGAGCAAGCAGATGACAAGGTCGACTATGGCCTCGTACACAATATCGGCACCTTCAATCCACTGCGCGTGGCGTTTCATGAATGGGTCGGAATTTGGAAGGATGCCACCCAGCCTGGGCTGACATTGCGCCAGCGATTAGCGTATTGTTTTGCTCCTCCGGGCTACAGCCATGATGGTAGCCGAGACAATTCCGAGCAGATCAAGGCCAAACATCTTGTCCGCCATCCGGAAGATAGCGGAACACCGGGGTTTGAGCAATTCGACCCGCAGGCGTCCGCCACCGCGCCAAAGCGGGCCTAAGTCTCAAAAAGACCTTTTCTCTGCTTGATTTTTGGCACAGCTGCTCCATATCCGAGAGGTGATTTAAGTAAGCATTCTCCGGAGACCCGCATGTCAAAATTGCTGAGAATTTCTACCGTTACTGGTTTGCTGGGTCTTGTCATCACCATGGCCGCCGCGCTCAACGGAACTGTCCCGACTATTTTGGGTCTCGGATTTGTTATGGCCGCGCTTGGACTGTTCGGAGCACTGGTTGGCGCGGCGGCTTCGCTGCGGCATGCCCGGCAGTCCACACACTGATCACCGGCCCAACACCTGCAGATAAATACACGCTCATTAACTCCGGTTTTACCTGTCTTGCCTGAAACTGTTGTCCGGACCGTAATCGTCGGGATCAGAGGAATGGTAGAAAATGGGAAACAGGAAGCGCGCGGACCTGCCTGAAGGGTCGGACAACCCGTTGAGCGCCGCCGTCACCTCTCGGGACCAATCCGTCGTTCAGATGGCCACTGAAGCGGTAAAGCACAAGCAATGCAGGCTGGCGTTTCAACCCGTTATTCAGGCTCACCCCCCGCAAGGGATCGCCTTTTACGAAGGGTTCATCCGCGTATTGGATGAAACCGGTCGCGTCATACCCGCACGCGAGTTCATGCCACAGGTAGAAAACACGCCTATCGGTCGTGATCTGGATTGCATAGCGCTCGACATGGGATTGCGCACCCTGATCCGAAATCCCGGCATTCGCTTGTCCATCAACATGTCCGCCCGATCCATCGGTTATTCCAACTGGTCGCGTGTACTGGATAGGTTCCTGAAAAAAGACGCAAGCCTGGGCGAGAGGTTGATTCTGGAAATCTCCGAAGCGTCAGCCATGCAGGTGCCCGAGCTGGTGGTTGACTTCATGGATCAGCAACAAGCCCGCGGGATCGCCTTCGCGCTGGATGACTTCGGAGCCAGCAACTTCAGCTTTCGCCATTTTCGCGAGTTTCTGTTCGACGCCGCCAAGATCGACGGGCAGTTCATACGTGGCGTCAGTAAGAACTCTGACAATCAGGCGCTGGTGCGCGCGCTGATCGCCGTGGCACGTGAATTTGAAATTCTCGTGACCGCCGAATCGGTCGAGATCGCTGAAGATGCTGCTTTTCTGATCGAAAATGGGGTCGATTGCCTGCAGGGCTTCTTGTACGGCGCACCTTCGGTCTCCTCACCTTGGGTCAAAGAAAAATCCTCAAAAACAGGCAGTTGATAGAAAGAAGCCGCGCAAAGATACACCGCAGTCAACTCTGAGACAAGCTGCCCGTTGCTGCAGATGCAGCATTGCGGTATTGCAGAAGGTGCTGGAGCGGGGAACCCGAGGCGCTCTTGTATCCGGAGAAAGCCTCTCCACGACCTGCGCCGTCAGATTTCCCAAAAGACCATGACGGTAAAGGATTGACTGTATGACCAACGTAGTAATCGCATCCGCCGCTCGTACGGGCGTCGGTAGCTTTAGCGGTTCGTTTGCGAACACCCCCGCACATGATCTGGGCGCTGCCGTCCTCGAGGCCGTTGTCGAACGCGCCGGGATCGACAAGGGCGAGGTGAGCGAAACCATCATGGGTCAAGTTCTGACCGCCGCTCAGGGCCAGAACCCCGCCCGTCAGGCGCATATCAACGCGGGTCTGCCGCAGGAAAGCGCCGCCTGGGGCATCAATCAGGTTTGTGGCTCGGGTCTGCGCGCTGTCGCTCTGGGCGCTCAGCACATCCAGTTGGGCGACGCCGAGATCGTGGCTGCAGGTGGACAAGAAAACATGACCCTATCACCCCACGCCGCCGCCCTACGCGCCGGTCACAAGATGGGTGACATGAAATACATCGACACTATGATCCGCGATGGTCTGTGGGATGCCTTCAACGGCTATCACATGGGTCAGACTGCCGAAAACGTGGCCGAGAAATGGCAGATCAGCCGCGACATGCAGGACGAATTCGCTGTTGCTTCGCAGAACAAGGCTGAAGCGGCCCAAAACGCTGGAAAATTCGCCGACGAGATCGTGCCCTTTACCATCAAGACCCGCAAGGGCGAAATCGTGATGGATAAGGACGAATACATCCGTCATGGCGCGACCATGGAGGCGATGGCCAAACTGCGCCCGGCTTTCACCAAGGATGGCTCGGTCACGGCGGCAAATGCTTCGGGCCTGAACGATGGTGCCGCAGCCACCCTGCTGATGTCGGCCGAGAATGCCGAAAAGCGCGGAATTGAGCCTCTGGCCCGTATCGCCTCATACGCGACCGCCGGCCTGGACCCGTCAATCATGGGTGTCGGCCCGATCTACGCTTCGCGCAAAGCGCTGGAAAAAGCGGGCTGGTCGGTTGACGATCTGGATCTGGTCGAGGCCAACGAAGCATTTGCTGCACAGGCCTGCGCCGTGAACAAAGACATGGGCTGGGATCCGTCGATTGTGAACGTCAACGGCGGTGCAATTGCTATCGGTCACCCGATTGGTGCATCCGGCTGTCGGGTTCTGAACACCCTGCTGTTCGAAATGAAGCGCCGCGACGCGAAGAAGGGTCTTGCGACCCTTTGCATTGGTGGTGGCATGGGCGTCGCATTGTGCGTGGAGCGCGACTAATTGCGCTGAAAACTAATTACAAAAGGGCGTCCACAGGGCGCCCTTTTTTGTTACAATCGGATCATATCCCTAAACTGCGACAATATCGCCGGACAGAAAGATTAATTCGATCGCGAAACGATATTGCGCAACCTTAACTCTCAGAGTAACAGAATTACCAAGACGACTAAATTTGGAGGAGTCCTAAATGGCACGTACAGCACTCGTAACCGGCGGTTCCCGCGGCATCGGCGCAGCAATTTCCAAGGCGTTGAAGGCCGAAGGATATAATGTTGCCGCCACTTATGCAGGCAATGACGAAGCCGCCGCAAAGTTCACCGAAGAAACCGGTATCAACACCTATAAATGGAATGTTGCGGATTACGACGAATCCAAAGCGGGCATCGAAAAAGTCGAGGCCGAGGTCGGCCCGATCGACATTGTGGTCGCCAACGCAGGTATCACCCGCGATGCGCCGTTCCACAAGATGACGCCTGAGCAATGGCATCAGGTGATCGACACGAACTTGACGGGTGTCTTCAACACCGTTCACCCGGTATGGCCGGGCATGCGCGAGCGTAAGTTCGGCCGGATCATCGTGATCAGCTCAATCAACGGCCAGAAAGGTCAGTTCGCCCAGGTGAATTATGCCGCAACAAAAGCAGGCGATCTGGGTATTGTAAAATCGCTGGCACAGGAAGGTGCGCGGGCCGGTATCACCGCCAATGCAATCTGCCCCGGCTATATCGCGACCGAAATGGTCATGGCAGTGCCGGAAAAAGTGCGCGAATCGATCATTGGCCAGATTCCCGCAGGTCGCCTGGGTGAGCCGGAAGAGATTGCGCGTTGCGTCGCCTTTCTTGCCTCGGACGATTCGCAGTTCATCAACGGCTCGACCATTTCGGCCAACGGTGCACAGTTCTTCGTCTGAACCAACGGCATTGGAACGAAAACGGGCCGGTCCATCAAGGACCGGCCCTTCTTTTATCCCGTAAGTCCGCGCGCGCTGCGGTCAGCGGGAACCAAAAATCATTCGCCAGATGCTCCTGACCGCTTTACCGCGCTCGCAATGCGCCTTTTGAAAGGCACGCTGAACCGAAGGATGGGTTGTCATCTCAATCATGTTTGCCTCTTTCTCAGATCAGTTTCATTTGACTTGCTCCGATGATGAGGCTTATTTATCGGGCTTACAAACGAGCTTTTTCGTATAGTCAGTTAAGGAAATTTTAACTGGATGAGCGACCGCCTGCCACCATTGACCGCATTGCGTGCCTTTGATGCCGCCGCGCGGCACATGTCTTTTGCCAAGGCCGCGGAAGAGCTACACGTCACCCCCGCTGCACTGTCCTTTCAGATCAAATCGCTTGAGGAGCACCTCGGGCAACCGCTGTTTCGCCGCCTGAACCGCGCCGTTGAACTAACCGAGGCCGGTCGCACATTAGCACCCGGCGCAGCAGAGGGATTTACGACTCTACAGACAGCATGGGCTGCAACACGAAGGTTGCAAAGCAGCGGGACGCTGACTCTCACTGCCGGACCAGCCTTGACCGCGAAGTGGTTGGCCCCCCGCTTGTTCGAGTTTGCACGATTACATCCGGACATCGAACTGCGGCTATCCGCATCACTAAAGGTTGTCGATTTGCGGCGGGATGATGTGGATGCGGCGATCCGATTTGGAATATCTGACGACGCTGACCTAGCTTCCTACGCCGCCAGACCAGATTGGGTGACGCCTATTATGACACCTGAATTGCATGAGAGGTTCCAGACACCGGAATCGCTGCGTGACGCACCGCTGATATTTGATGATTCCCTCTTCAAGGTCGCCCCTGGTTGCGATTGGCCGTCCTGGTTTCGCGCCGTTGGTATGTCGTATTCACCTGCAACGGGCACCCATTTTTCTCAACCTGATCACGCGATAGATGCAGCCTGCGCCGGGTTGGGAGTTGCACTGGGGCGGCGGCCTTTAATCATCAAGGATGTGAGCGAGGGCCGACTTGTCGCCCCGTTCAAAGTGGCGGTGCAGACCGAAGCGCGGTTCCGATTCATTTGCCTGTCCGAAGCCAAAGACCGCCCACAAATAGCAGCTTTCCGAGAATGGTTCTTTGCAGAGATCGAAAAAACCGCGCATATGTGGGACGACTTCGAGATCATCCCAGAAAAGGAACTTGGACGCCCATGACTCGTTCCCGTGCGACCGCAATCGGCTTTGTCGCCGTCTTGCTGTGGTCTCTGCTGGCATTGTTTACCGTGGGCTCAGCCCCCACACCACCTCTGTTGCTGAACGCAATTTGTTTTACGATCGGTGGAACTTTGGGCCTGATCTGGACTATAGCAAATGGAGGCCTGAGGCAGTTGGGCCAGATCGCATGGACCACGTATCTGTTCGGTGCAATTGGGCTTTTCGGATATCACGCTCTGTATTTCTCAGCCCTGCGCATGGCACCCGCCGCTGAGGCGGGGCTGATCGCTTATCTCTGGCCTTTGCTCATTGTTTTGCTGTCCGGCTTGCTCCCCGGCGAACACCTGAAGCCTGGCCACCTGATCGGTGCTAGCCTTGGCTTTGCCGGGGCTGCAGTGATCATTACTGGTGGCAGCAGTGCAGGGTTTCAGGCGCAACATCTGCCCGGTTATGGGCTGGCCCTTTTGTGTGCGCTGACTTGGTCAGGCTATTCGGTTCTGTCGCGAAGGTTGGGCGATGTACCAACAAGTTCGGTTGCGGTGTTCTGCATCATCACAGCAATAGCCTCTTGGGCGCTGCATTTTGCAATTGAAGAAACAGTCTGGCCGAAGGGCGCAATAGGCTGGGCCTCAACGCTCGCCTTGGGTTTGGGCCCGGTCGGGCTGGCGTTCTATGTTTGGGATATCGGAGTTAAACGCGGGGACATTCAAATCCTCGGCACCGCCTCATATGCGGCACCTTTGCTATCGACGCTTGTATTGGTTCTGGCCGGGATCGCCGCCCTGTCGTGGGGATTGGCGATCGCGGCCTTGCTTGTCACCGGTGGCGCTGCAATCGCTGCCCGCGCCAGCCTGAAGGCTTAGGCCGACAGGCGCTCGATCTCTTCTTTCAGCTTCAGTTTCTGCTTCTTGAGCTGTGCAATATGGAGATCGTCAATACCAGGTGAGCGTTGAGCTTCTTCTACTTCAAGACCGAGAATTTCGTGTTTTTTCTTCAACTCCGTCAGATGCGCGCTCACGCTCATGGCGGTCCTCCTTCTCTGGTTTGGTAAGTATGACGTAAGAAGTTGATCACATCATTTCCAGCCTGTCACGCTGCAGACGCACAGAATCTGTAATAAATCCGACAAATTCGGCTGGTCATTGCCGATCTGAAGCGAATCCGGCCAATGCGGCGCCATCGCGCAGCACCGCCGAAACCTCGGGAGTATAGCTTTCACCATCTTTGAGGTGCCGATCCCCCTGATGCATTATCAGCGGAGATTGTAACCGAAAGCTGGCGCGACCTCCCTTACGAGCTCGTAGAATCACCAACTCGGCCGGGCGGCCCAAGCGTGCAGAAAGAGGCAACACTTCGGCCGACCCCAAGCGGCCACTGCATGCAGCCAGTATGTCTGGCAAGCGATCCGCTTTCTGGATCATGTGCAAGTATCCTCGTGGTGCTAACCGCCGGGCCGCGACATCTATCCACGCTGTTAGTGGGGTGTTTTCACCTAAAGCAATCTGCCGTCCCGGATCGGTCGATGGGCTATGTGCACCCGGCCTGTAATAAGGCGGATTAGCGATGACATGATCAAACTGTGCTTTTTTCAGGTCTCTGGGTAGCGCGCTCAGATCAGCCTCGACCACCGACAGGTCCATAGCGTTCTGAGTGGCATTTCGACGCGCCAGTTCCGCATAAGCGGGTTGCAGTTCGATCCC
Organism: Ruegeria sp. AB11; assembly: GCF_056536325.1. NCBI lineage: Bacteria > Pseudomonadati > Pseudomonadota > Alphaproteobacteria > Rhodobacterales > Roseobacteraceae > Ruegeria > Ruegeria sp. AB11. The sequence goes on from NZ_JBQFJO010000001.1 coordinate 307,363, forward strand.
TGTCGCCTGCAATTGTGGAACACGCGCCAACAAACACAAAATAGCGGCTCCCGCGCCACATCCGAGCTCTAACACTGACTGACCCTTGAGGGCAGGAACCGAAGCCGCCAGCAAGACAGGATCAACGCCCGCGCGATACCCAGTCTTTGGTTGCCATAATCGCACACGACCACCCAGAAATTCATTCAGCGTCAACTCATTGTCGGAAAACAAGCTCATCGCCCCAGCGGTATCTCGTTATCACGCATAACGCGCTCGGCGCGGGTCAGATCATCAGCGCGCACCATCAAGCGACGAGGGAAAATTCCTATGCCCCCTTCGAGGATGCTCATATTTACGTCCATCTGAAAGCAGTCTATATCCTCGCCCTCAAGGAGAGCCGTTGCAAAAGCCAGGATTGTCGGATCGGTGCTGCGCAATAGTTCTTTCATGGGGATGGATGTAAGGGCAAGGTGACTGGGATGTCGAGCCTTGTATCAGGAGTGTGATGAGCGTCAGCACGATCTCGAAACCGCATGAGCGTCTGGCTGAGATGTTGGCGGGTGAAATGGCAGCGGTAAATACGCTGATTCGGACCCGAATGGCGTCGGAACATGCCCCACGTATCCCCGAAGTGACTGCACATCTGGTTGAGGCAGGTGGCAAACGCCTGCGCCCAATGCTGACGCTGGCTGCTGCACAGTTATTTGGCTATTCCGGCGACCATCACGTTAAGCTGGCCGCGACTGTCGAATTCATCCACACCGCGACCCTTTTGCACGACGACGTCGTGGACGAAAGCGGACAGCGACGTGGGCGGCCCACCGCAAACTTGCTATGGGACAATAAATCCAGCGTTCTGGTTGGCGACTATCTGTTTTCCCGCAGTTTCCAGCTGATGGTTGAAACAGGCTCGCTACGGGTTCTGGATATTCTGGCTAACGCGTCGGCCACGATCGCGGAAGGTGAAGTGCTGCAGATGACAGCGGCCACCGATCTGGGCACGGATGAGGGTGTCTATCTGCAAGTTGTACGCGGGAAGACTGCTGCGCTTTTCTCGGCTGCAACCGAAGTTGGTGGTGTCATTGCCGGCGCAAACGATGCTCAAGTCAAAGCGCTTTATGATTATGGTGATGCGCTTGGGGTTGCCTTCCAGATCGCTGATGATCTTTTGGATTATCAAGGTGATAGCGCGGTCACCGGCAAGAATGTCGGTGATGACTTCCGCGAGCGAAAGCTAACACTGCCCGTCATCAAAGCTGTGGCGCAAGCCACAGCGGATGAACATGCTTTCTGGGAACGCACGATAGGGCGCGGACGTCAGGAAGAAGGCGATCTGGACTACGCCCTATCGCTGATGGCCAAATACCGCACGCTGGAAGTTACCCGCGCAGATGCGTTCGGCTGGGCAGCCAAGGCGAAGGCGTCATTGGAAGCCGTTCCTGACCACGAAATCCGCACATTGCTAGGCGATCTGGCGGACTATGTTGTTTCGCGCCTCAACTAAGCATTGTCGCGCGGCACCACCAGTTGGGTTGCGCGGCTCCGATCTCGTAGGCGGCGAAATGGGCCGCTTTCAGGGTTGGATAGAGCGCGATACAGGTAGAGCCTGAACCTGACATGCGGGTCAGTAACACGCCGCGTGTATCGCTCAGTGCATCAAGGACAGCTGCAATTCCCGGCGCTACCGTCATCGCTGGCGCTTCAAGGTCATTGCGCTGATCCCGTAGCCACGCCGCGCAATCTTCTGGTGTTTTGAACGTAGGAATTCTCGCTGGCATAGGCGCGTTCTCTCGACTTTGAAGCGCAGAGAACACCGGCCCGGTTGGAACTGCGATCCCCGGATTAACAAGAAGAGCTGGCAATGGCGGCAAATTAATCGGTTCGATCTGCTCACCAATACCTCGCATTCGCGCCGCGGCAGCGTATAGGCATGCCGGGACATCTGCCCCCAGCGACAACGCAATATCATTGGCGTTTTTGAACCCCTGAGCGGTCGCCGTGCGCAGGACCGCGGCTGCGTCCGAAGACCCGCCTCCGATACCGCCGCCATGGGGCAGTTGCTTGTCTAGAACAATGCTGCCGGTCCAGCCAGCCGCCTCCGCAGCCTGCCAGACCAGATTGCTATGGTTGATTGGCACACCGTTCGAGAACTCGCCTTCTACCGACAACGCCAGCTTGGGTCCCGAAGAAAAGCTAAGTCGATCCCCGACATCTGCGAAGGCAACCAATGAATCCAGCATATGATAGCCATCGTCTCGCTGGCCGGTTACATGTAGGGTCAGGTTGATTTTGGCGGGGGCGAATGCCTCAGCCTTCATTGGCGACTTTCAATGGCTCAGCGCCCTCTTCGTGCAAGACAGTATCCAGCCCTACCTCAATCTTACGACGAATACGCTCAGGATCGGCCTCTCCATCGGTGTCTTCGGGGTCGATGAAGGACAGGGCACGTTTCCACTGAAACTCCGCCTCGCGAGCACGACCTACAGCCCAATAAACATCGCCCAGATGATCATTCACCACCGGATCGACAGGCATCAGCTCAACGGCTCGCTCCATGTGATCAACCGCCTCGTCATACCGGCCCAGGCGGAACAACACCCACCCAAGACTGTCGACAATATAGCCGCTGTCCGGCCGCGCAGCGACCGCGCGTTCTATCATCTCCAGCGCTTCATCCAGCTTCTCTTTTCGTTCAACCAACGAATACCCCAAGTAATTCAGCACCTGCGGTTGATCCGGGTTTAACTCAAGCGCGCGTCGGAAATCGGCCTCGGCCATCTCCCAGTTCCTGAGACGTTCATGGGATATCCCGCGTGCATAGTGCAGGAACCAGTTGCTGCCTGCACCTTCCTCAGTCAAAGCAATGGCCTTGTCATATGACGTAACCGCCGCCGCATAATCTTCCTGCTGACGCCGAAGGTCTGCCAAAGCCACATGTACACCCGGCAAATCGGGGCTCTGCGCTGCGAGGTTTTGCAACACTTCAGCGGCCGCATCTTTGCGATCGGAACGGCTGAGCACTTCGGCGCGCCCCAACTCGGCAGCGTGATAGTCGCTGCTTGTCGGCGGCACCTGCCGATAGACATCGACGGCGAGATCATATTGCTCCAGCCCGTCCAGCAGCTCTGCGCTCAACAGGATGGCGTCGATGTGGTCCGAGCGCAGGAACGTCGCGGCCCTAATATAGAGGAGTACATAGTCGGGCGCGGCCTCGGCGCTCAGTGCCGCACCCACTGAATAGAACACTTCGGCCATGCCGTCCTGTGCAGATCGCACATGTGTAAACGGCAACGTTTCGCCGTTAGCCAGGCGACTTACATACCCTTCAATGGTCGGGTCACTTCCTGCAGCGAACACATCATCAAGGAATTGAAGCGCATCTTCGTTGCGGTCGAGTTGCGACAAAACTTCGGTTCGCGACAACGCCGCGCGGCGCGAGAAGCGGGCAACAGCACCATTATCGGCCTCAAAAATCGCTTCGGACCCTTCGAAATCCCCGACCGATGCCAAGGCCATAGCCTTATGGTAGAGCGCAAATTCTTTAAGCCCTTCCTGCGTGGAAACCGCATCAAATTCTTCCATCGCCTTGGACATGGCACCCTGCGCCATGTGTGTCCAGGCGATCAACAGACCATCGACCAAAGGACCAACCCCCTGTGTCTCAGGGTCACGGGCCAGAAATTCATCCAGCTCTCCGCTTGCAAGCAAATTCGCCGAGATCACCATCCGGGCAGCCTGGCTGGGTAAATCTTGTTCTTCGATGGCATTCGCAACCGGCAAGGCACGCTCGATTTCACCCAGAGCCAACCGCGCTACAACAACGTTTTCTAACAGTTTTGCGTTTTTAGGATCTGCTTGAAGCGCCTGCGAATAATAGCGCTCGGCGGCTGGATAGTCGCTTTGATAAATCGCCTGCCGCCCCGCCAGATACGACCCCGACCCGGTATCGGCTGCCGCCGGGAGCGTTATTGCTGAGATGAGAATGACGGCCAATGCCGTACGTCTTACCAGGGAAACCACCGATTGCCTGCCTTACTGTCGTTGACTGAAGGATAAGCTAGGGCTTTGGTGGGCGAAGGGCAATGGCAGAGCCTTCACGACCCTGCCAACGCCCATGTTCTTGCCTACATATTGGGGTAGTTCGGTCCGTCGCCGCCTTGCGGCGTTGTCCAAGTGATGTTCTGGCTGGGATCCTTGATGTCGCAGGTCTTACAGTGAACACAGTTCTGGAAATTGATGACGAATCGCGGACCGTTTTCATCCTCGACCATTTCATAGACGCCTGCGGGGCAATAACGTTGCGCCGGTTCATCAAATTTAGGCAGGTTGACCTTCACCGGTATTTCCGGGTCGGCCAGTTTCAGATGGCAAGGCTGGCTTTCCTCGTGATTGGTGGCCGCAAACGATACATTCGTCAGGCGATCAAAGGAAAGTGTACCGTCTGGTTTCGGATAATCGATCGGTTGATGCTTGCTGGCATCTTCCGTCGATTCCGCGTCGTTCTTACCGTGGCCCAGCGTGCCCAGCAGCGAAAAGCCCAGCGTGTTGGTCCACATGTCCATGCCACCCAGCACCAGGCTGGCAGTCAGGCCATATTTCGACCACAGCGGCTTGACATTCCGCACCTTCTTCAGGTCGGCGCCAATTGCGCCTTCACGAACGTCAGCCTCATAGGCGGTCAACTCATCGCCCGAACGCTCGGCCTTGATGGCGTCATAAGCGGCCTCAGCCGCTGCTTTACCCGACAGCATGGCGTTGTGGTTGCCCTTGATGCGAGGCACGTTGACCATGCCCGCCGAACAGCCCAGCAGCGCCACACCCGGCGCGACCAGCTTCGGCATCGACTGATAACCGCCCTCGGTGATCGCACGTGCGCCATAAGCCACGCGCTTGCCGCCTTTCAGCAGCTCGGCCACCATCGGGTGATGCTTGAAGCGCTGGAATTCCATGTAGGGGTACAGGTGTGGGTTCTTGTAGTTCAGGTGAACCACGAAACCGACATAGACCTGATTGTTTTCAAGGTGATAGATGAACGACCCGCCACCCGCGTTGCTGCCCAGTGGCCAGCCCATGGTGTGCGTGACGCTGCCTTCTTTGTGCTTGGCCGGGTCGATCTCCCAGATCTCTTTCATGCCGACGCCGTATTTCTGCGGCTCTTTACCGGCAGACAGGTCGTATTTGGCGATGACTTCCTTGGACAGTGAACCGCGCACGCCTTCCGACAGGAAGACGTATTTACCGTGCAGCTCCATACCCGGCTCAGTGTTAGGACCGTAAGAACCGTCGGCCTCTAGGCCAAAAACACCGGCCACGACGCCTTTGACTTCACCGTTTTCACCGTAGACCAGCTCGGAACAGGCCATGCCGGGGAATATTTCGACGCCCAGTTCCTCGGCCTGTTCGGCCATCCAGCGGCAGACATTGCCCATCGAGACGATGTAGTTGCCGTGGTTGTTCATCAGCGGCGGCATCGGGAAGTTGGGGATACGGATCTGACCCGCCTCACCCAGCATGTAGAAGTTGTCTTCATGCACAGGCACGTTCAACGGCGCGCCTTTTTCTTTCCAGTCCGGGATCAGCGCATCCAGACCACAAGGGTCCAGCACAGCACCCGAAAGGATATGTGCACCCACTTCCGAGCCCTTCTCCAGAACCACGACATTCAGGTCGGCATCCAGCTGTTTCAGACGGATGGCCGCTGACAGGCCCGCGGGGCCTGCACCCACGATCACCACGTCGTATTCCATCGCTTCGCGTTCAATCTCGGCCATCGCGGGCTCCTTAGCTAACTTTCCGAATTGGCGCTTTCACCGCTTGGTCGGCGCAATATTGTTTCACGGCTGATTACATGGTCGGAAAGACTTTGGTCAATCGAAACACGGCGTAACAATGACGCTATTCGACACATCAAGCCTCTGGCGCATCGCCCATCAGGTATCTGGGACCGCTACCGTGGGATTTTGCCCTGTCATCGGGGTTGTAAAGCTTACATTTAGGCAAGCTGAGACAGCCGCAGCCGATACAGCCGTCCAGATTGTCGCGCAACCGCATCAGTGTATCGATTCGCTGATCCAGCCGGGTGCACAGCCCTTCGCTGATGTTTTTCCAGTCCTGCGGCGTCGGCGTTCGATTACCGGGCAGTTCCAAAAGCACTTCTCGTATTTCTGGCAGGGTCAGGCCGAACTGCTGTGCGATCATCACAAAACTTAGCCGTCGAATATCGGCACGCTGATACCGTCGCTGCCCACCCGCGTTTCGCCACGGAGATATCAAACCCTGCGCCTCATAGTACCGGATAGCCGACACAGCTAACCCCGTCCGTCGAGCCAAAGCACCAATCGCCAATCCTTCGGAAACAGCCATAACATTCTCCAAAAAAAAAATCCCTTGACCTAAAGTTAGGTTTAGAAATTACGGTGAGTCGGGACAACCTTTAAATCAGGAAGGAGATCCTATGATGGCGACTCTGGAACATACCAACTTCACGGTCCGCGACCCAAAGGCATCTGCGGCGTGGATGCAGAAAGTCTTTGACTGGAAAACACGCTGGGAAGGCCCGGCCATTGCCGGTGGCTACACAGTGCATGTGGGCAGCGCTCACACCTATCTGGCACTCTACGCCCCCGATGATCCTAAGCCATTAAGTGAAAGCAGCTATGATATCGTGGGTGGATTGAACCATGTGGGCGTGCTGGTCGAAGATATCGAAGCCACCGAAGAAAAGGTTCGCAAAGCAGGGTTCAAACCTCACAACCACGCTGATTATGAGCCCGGGCGGCGCTTCTATTTCCGCGACGACAACGGCATCGAATTCGAGGTGGTTCAGTATGATTGAGATGTTGTGGCTTGGGCACGATGCCAGCCGTTGGCGACGCGGGGAGCTGTTGGGGCAGCGCCACCGGCGCAATCAACCTCCTAAACGGCGGCGCTAAGTTGCGAGTTTACTGACAACCCGCGCCTCCCCTCTTGCAATTCACGCTCCATTTGGGTCAGGTAATTGCCAACCCATCCTTCGCCCCGACGCTTTTGTGCGGCGGGGCGTAACATTTATGCGTGGACGACAAGACTATGGAAAAGATCCCCATGACGCCTTCGGGCAATGCCGCGCTCGAGGCAGAGCTGAAAAACCTGAAATCCGTCGAGCGCCCGGCGATCATCGAGGCGATTGCCTCAGCCCGCGAACTCGGTGACCTGAAAGAGAACGCGGAATACCATTCCGCTCGTGAAAAGCAGGGCTTTATCGAGGGCCGCATCAAAGAGCTTGAGGGCATCCTGTCGCTTGCCGACGTCATCGATCCCGCCAAGCTGTCGGGTGCGATCAAGTTTGGCGCCAAGGTGACATTGGTTGATGAAGATACCGACGAAGAAAAGACCTGGCAGATCGTCGGTGAGTATGAAGCCAATATTGAAAATGGCCTCCTGAATATCAAATCCCCGATCGCCCGCGCCCTGATCGGCAAAGAAGAAGGCGACAGTGTCGAGGTTCGCACCCCCGGCGGTGTACGCTCTTACGAAGTTCTGAGTATCAAATACGCCTGACCGGAGCATTTATCATGTCAGGGTCTGAGCCCGAGCAAGAACCCGAGAAACCGACCTCGCTGGGAATCTACGATCGGCCCGCGCATCCCTCGATTACCGAGATCGAGATCGCGGCTGTTGTGCTCAGCCTAATCTGGCTGGTGGTGTCAGTAGTATTTCTAGTGCTACCCGGGGCACAGGAAGGCGGATTTATCGTCACATTTCTGGCGGTGTTTATGCCAGTGGCGATGATCTGGGTTGCAGCGTTGGCGATGCGCGCCAGTCGCGTTATGCGCGAAGAAAGCGCGCGTCTGCAAACCGCTATCGACGCAATCCGCAACAGCTATGTGGTGCAACAACAGCGCGCGACCAGCACCTATGAACCGACGGTCGGCAAGAAACTGGATGAAATCGCCGAAAGTGCCAAAAAGACCGAGAGCGCATTAGCCACATTCTCAACCAATCGCAGCGAACCTGCACGCGCCAGCAAGCCTGCATCCGAACCTGCAAATCAAACCACCTTGGAACTTGGCACGCCTGCGGAAGAGATTGCGGCCCCGTTGCCAACCAACATCTTCATCCGCGCCCTGAACTTCCCCGAAACGCAGAGCGACGAGGCGGGTTTCGACGCGCTGCGTCTTGCGTTGAAGGATCGCAAGGCATCGCAACTTGTTCAGGCCTCACAGGATGTTCTGACCCTGCTTAGTCAGGAAGGCATCTATATGGATGACCTGCGCCCCGATATGGCCCGGCCCGAGATCTGGCGGCAGTTTGCGCAAGGCGCCCGCGGGCGTTCGGTGGCTGCGTTGGGCGGTATCCGGGACCGGTCTTCGCTGGCGCTGACGGCGGCGCGGATGAAACAGGATCCGATCTTTCGCGATGCGGCACACCATTTCCTGCGGCGCTTCGATCACATGATCGTTGAGTTCGAACCCGACGCCAGCGACGCCGAACTGAACGCATTGGGTGAGACGCGTACCGCGCGCGCTTTTATGCTGCTGGGACGGGTTGCAGGGACGTTCGACTGACTAGAGCCCAAAGCTTCCGTAGGGGATAAATCGTACTGGATCACCCGGCTGAATATCACGCGCACCGTCCTCGATTTCAACCAGCCCTTCGGCCCAGCTCAGCCCGCTTATCCGGCCGGACCCTTCTGAATGAAACACCTCGGCCCGTCCTTCACGGATGCGGGCGCGCAGATATTCGCGGCGACCCGGTTTCTTGCGCTTTTCAAATGCGGCAGGCACGTCGAACCCTTGCGGTTCCTGCCAACCTGCTCCGGCCATCAAGCTCAGCGCGGGGCGGGCGAATACCAACGTGCAGACCATTGCGGCCACCGGATTGCCGGGCAGGCCGAACACCGGCGTTTGATCCCACATGCCCAACGCCAAAGGCCGACCGGGTTTCAGCGCGATGCGCCATTCCTGCATCGCCCCGGCCTCTTGCAACAGGGCTGAGACGTGATCTTCATCCCCGGCAGAGGCCCCACCGCTGGTCAGGATCACATCCACCCGCCGAGCGGCTTGATCCAGATGATCCTCCAACGCCTCCCGGCTGTCCTCGGCGCTGCCAAGATCAACCGGTTCAAACCCCATTCGTTCGACCAGCGATAACAGCATCGGACGGTTGGCGTCGTAGATTTGCCCTGGTGCGGCAATGTCACCGGGCTCGACCAATTCGTCCCCGGTCGACAGCACCCCGACGCGCAGCACTTTGTACACCGGCACTTCGGCCAACCCTATTGCCGACAAAAGTGCCAAATCAGCGGGTGTCAGCCGTCGCCCTGCAGGCAAGGCCAGCGCACCTTCGACCACGTCTTCGCCAGCCTTTCGTGCGTTTGCACCTTTTTTCAATGGACCTCGGAACGCAATGTGACCCTGATCGAGGGTCACATCCTCTTCCAGAATAACCGTATCAACACCCTCCGGAAGCGCAGCCCCGGTCAACACGCGTACGGCATGGCCCGAGGGAACCTTACCGCCAAACGGAACACCGGCCGCTGCGCGACCTTCAACCAAAGGCAAGACACAAGGGCCATCCGCCACTGGTCCGGCAAATCCGTATCCATCAACAGCGGTGTTGGGCTGTGGTGGGTTTGACCGTTTGGCCTGCACATCTTCTGCCAGAATGCGACCGGCGGCCTGCATCAGCGGTGCGCTTTCGACCCCGGTTACGACGGTCAATCTGTCCCGTAGCAATGCCAGTGCGTCGTCGACCGGCGTCCAATTCACCCCGGCGGGCAAGGCAAAGCAATCATTGCGCAGGGGTGGAGGCGATATGTCCGGCTTGCTCAAAGTCCGACCTCCCCAAGAATGAAATCAGCAATTGCCGCCGTATCGTTCAAATCAAAAACAGGGCGATCCAGCTTCAATGGCGTATCACTGGCAACCGCACGGATCGAGTCATCTTCCGTCGCGATCAGCGGGGTTCCAGGCGCTGTACGAAATGCCTCCACTTTGGGGTGGTGTTCACGCTTGAACCCTTCAATCAGCACCAGATCAACCGGAGACAAGCGTGCCAACAAGATATCCAGTTTTGGCTCTGGTGCTCCGCGCAATTCCTGCATCAGAGCAACACGCTGACCCGATGCCAAAAGCACTTCGGACGCCCCAGCCACGCGATGCCGGTAACTGTCTGTTCCCGGCTGGTCGACATCGACACTGTGGTGGGCATGTTTAATGGTAGAGACGGTAAACCCACGTCCAGTGATTTCGGCCACCAGTCGCTCCACAAGCCCGGTTTTGCCCGCGTTTTTCCAACCGATGACGCCGTAGAGTCTCATGCCAGCTCCAACAGGGTTTCAGCGCGTACCAGATCATCGGGTGTGTTGACGTTGAAGAAGGGATCAAACGGCTGGGCCGAAAACAGCGCTTCTCGCCCGTCATGCTGGTCAGTCCAAAGGACAACCTTGCGCAAACCACCCTCAAGTGCCGCCCGCAGATCATCGCGCAATGCAACAGGCCAGAGACCAAATGTCGGGTGCCTGTTCACTCGCCTGGACCCGCCCGATTTCAAGGCCTCTTCGCCAGTTCGCGGAGTGGTTGCCAGAACAAGAGGGTGCTTTTGCCCTTCGGAAGCCCGCACCAGTTGCGCCACCAGATCTCGCGGAAAGAACGGCGTATCAGCGGCGACTGTCACAATGGACTGGGCACCCTGGTCTGCAGCCCAATCAAGTCCAGCGAGAACACCGGCAAGTGGTCCCGCAAAGCCATCGATCGAATCCGCAATCACAGGCAATCCCAGTTCATTGAATCGCAATGCATCCCCGTTGGCATTCAGAGCCAGAGCCTCGACCTGAGGCGAGAACCTATTGATCACACGATCCAGCAGGCTAACCCCACCGATCTGCAACAACCCCTTGTCGCCTCCCCCCATGCGGGTCGCCAGGCCACCTGCCAGAATAACGCCCAATAGTTTTGGTGTCCGTTCAGCCATTGGCACTTTTCCTACGATGTTTCTTGTCCTCGACAGCCACGGATGTCGGATCAACGTCACGTACCAAACGGTCTTCGCCAGACAAACATACAAACCGCTGCCCGCGCATGCGACCGATCAGCGTCAGGCCGACCTCGCGCGCGATTTCAACGCCCCAGGCGGTGAAACCCGACCGCGAAGCGAGAACCGGGATCCCCATCATTGCCGTTTTGATCACCATCTCCGAGGTCAGGCGACCGGTTGTGTAGAGGATCTTGTCTGCGGCGCCCTCTCCCTCGGACAACATCCAACCCGCGATCTTGTCGACGGCGTTGTGGCGGCCCACATCCTCCATATAGACTAGCGGGCGGCTCTCACGGCACAGCACGGTGCCATGGATCGCCCCGGCCTCAAGATACAGCGACGGCGTGCGATTGATCTTGGCGGCCAGCTCATAGAGCCACGAGGTGCGCACCGAGACCTGCGGCAAAAGCACGTTCTCCAACCCCTCCATCATGTCGCCAAAAACGGTACCTACTGCGCAGCCACTTGTCCGCGTCTTCTTCTTTAGTTTGTCCTCATACGAAGTCTCACGCGCTGTGCGCACGACAACGGTTTCCAGATCATCGTCGTAATCGACCCGCGTGATCTGATCATCGGCCAGCAGCATGCCCTGATTACGCAGAAACCCCAGTGCGAGATATTCGGGGTAGTCTCCGATGGTCATCGCGGTCACGATTTCCTGCGAATTCAGAAAGATCGTCAACGGGCGCTCCTCGACTACCGAGATCTGGCTGACCTCTCCATTCTGATCTACGCCTGCCACCGCGCGGGTCAGTCGCGCCGCACCCGGATCAGGGGCAATAAGGTAGTCTGACAGGTCGAATTCCTTGGCCAATTGCAACCCCTTCCCAAGACGGCTACTGCTGCTCGCAACACCATAGGATTTAGCCATGGCCTCTGCCACAACCAAGTCATACTTCTGGAAAGGTTTTCGCGACGGGGCACCATTCGTCTTCGTCGCCATGCCGTTCGGCCTGCTGTTCGGGGTCTTTGCTACCGAGGCGGGGTTGAACATCATTCAGACCATGGCCTTTTCCGCCACCGTGTTTGCGGGCGCTGCGCAATTCACCGCATTGCAATTGCTGCAGGACAATACACCCACCGTGATCGTCCTGATTTCTGCACTGGCGGTGAATTTGAGGGTTGCAATGTATTCGGCCTCGCTAACGCCCTATCTGGGCGCAGCGCCACTGTGGCAGCGCGCCTGCGCGGCCTATCTGATCGTCGATCAATCCTATGCCTGCTCGATGATCCGATTTGAAAAAGAACCCGATATGACCGTGCCACAGCGCATGATCTATTTCTTTGGCTCGGTCACACCGATTACGCCGCTTTGGGTCTTGGGAACGTATCTGGGCGCGGTTCTGGGAACGCAGATACCAGATAGTTGGGCCTTGGATTTCGCTTTGCCAATCACCTTTCTGGCCATGATCGGACCAATGATGCGCACGTTGGCCCATGTGGTTGCGGCATTGGTTGCGATCGTGGTGGCCTTGCTGACGGTTGCGGTGCCCTTCAATCTAGGCCTTCTAATCGCAGGTGCCGCAGGAATGGTCGCAGGTGCACAGGTCGAACTAATCCTGGAACGGAATAAGTCATGACGCAGATCGATAGCACCACCATCTGGATCATAATCATCGGCCTTGCGATTGGCAGCTACCTTCTAAGATTCACATTTATCGGTCTGGTTGGGGATCGCCCGATGCCGCCCTGGCTGCTGCGCCACCTGCGCTATACGGCAGTGGCGATTATTCCTGCCCTGATTGCGCCACTTGTGGTCTGGCCATCCGCCACCAACGGCCAGCCTGATTTGCCGCGCATGTCAGCTGCTGCTGTTGCGTTAACAGTTGGGTACGTCACAAAGAACGTTCTGGCGGCGATTTTTACGGGCGCCGCCACGCTTTATGGTTTGCTCTACCTAGTTGCTTGAGGCTGCTTCAATCTGGTTCAGGCGCGCGTTATTTTCGGCTAGACCCTGCTGCAGATCGGCCGAGTCATTTTCGCGATACTCCGTCGTGACAACACCCGGTATCTGGCCAAACTGGTCGGACAGTTTCACCGGGTAGAATGTGGTGCTTATCTGCTCGAACCCTGGAACCTGCTGCAAAAGCTGTGCCGTTGAATTCGCGCAGAATGCCCCGGCAACTGGGCCCATCTGTTTGGCCAGTTGAAGCGCAATTTCCGCCTGTTGTGGCGTCACTTGGATAGTTTGGATACGGGCATAATGCGTCTCGCGCGCGTGACTGCTGCGATAGGCACGCTCGACATTTGGCGTAATGCCGTAAAGCACATCATTCTTAATCGGTACTACGTCGGCACGGAAGGATCCCGCAGGATCAAAAATCACCCTCTCGCTACCACTGATCATCAGCGACGTATGCGCCCCCGACCCGGTGCGCGTGCTGATCATTGTATAGAGCGTCAGTGTCGATGGCCCCGGATCACGATAAGACCGGGATACGATTTCAAAGGACTCTGCCTGCGGGCGCTGTGAACCAGCGCACCCAGCAACTGTCACCGCAAGCAGACAGGCTATCAAAATCCTGAACATGGGTGGTACGCCGCAGAAAATGATCAGGCCGCAAATACCGCCAGGAAAATACAAAGGAAGATACATGCCACCACAAACCAGGTGGTGAATTTGATGAACCCGTCGAAGGTTTTGGTTTGAACGGTGATGTCCATCTCGCCGTGCTTATGTTCAGCCATGTTTCAAAGAATCCCAATTCGCGTGTTTGGAATGCTGAATAATGCAAAAATCGGGGCCTGTCACGACGTCATTCGCGCGCAGTTGGACCAAAGATCGTGCAGCCGGGATAACCAAATCCCCAGCGCCAGGGCAGACCGCTGCACGGACCACCACCAAAGCGTACTGCAAGGAACATTGCCTCGGACGTAATCGAATGGACCGAGCGAATCTGATCCGGCGTCATATCATAGCGCTCAGCATAGTCCGCGGCATGGGTATCACCGTGGGCTTCGACGCAAAGGCGCAGTCCTTCATCAGCAGCAAGACGCGCATCAAAACTGACTTCGGCCTGTGATGCACCACCCGCGTTGTGATAGGCGCGATCATGTGTGACGCAGCAATACTCCCACGGAGGATGCTCTTCGTACAGCAAGCTGAACTTGGGGAAGGTCTCAGCGACTAGTCGCCAACTTGATGATAATCCACCCGAGCAGCCATCGGTTTCAAACGGGGTCAACTCAGCGCCTTCCATCGACTCGACTAACGCCCTGTGCGCGGGCATTTCAACGCTGCGCATCAAGTCCTGCGCATTGGCGGGAAGTACGCAGCAGGCCAAAAGGGCGGCGAGTCTATGGGTTTGCATCGCGCATCTCAGAGGTTTCGATCGAAAGGCCAAAGGCCGTTGCCAGCCACAACATCAACCGCTCCCCCGGCCCCATTTCAGCGCGGACGCGCAACACTTCGCGGGCCATCGCGGGACGGTCGGTAATCAGCCCGTCGACCCCCATCGAGGCCATGGCCGACATTTGCAATGGGTCGTTCACCGTCCAGACATAGATATCCTTGCCCGCATCGTGGACCGATCGGATCAGACCCGGCGAAACCGTTGCCGCGTTCACAGCTACAAAATCGCCCTCAAGCCCCGACAAATTGCCAATCGCGGTGGCGGCCAATACTCCTGCGCGCCAATCCGGGCGCAGCGCTTTCATTTTCTGCACCGCAGGATACTTCAGGGACATGGTGGCGATATCGTCCTGCATCTCAAGTTCTTCGACAATCGCAGCGACGCGGTTTTCCAGATCGACGTCATGGCCGTAGTATTTCAGCTCGATAATGACTTTGGACTTACCTTTGGCAGCTTCAAGCACATCATACAGCGTCGGCGTCCGTTCCGAGGCGTATTCCGGGCCGAACCAACTGCCGATATCGATCTCGGCCACATCCTCCATCGTCGCATCCCAGACCTTGAGCGGCACACCGGCCAATTTCATAAAATCACTGTCATGCGCGATGATAACCACACCGTCTGCTGTTTCCTGAACATCAATCTCGACCCAGTCGGCGCCATCTTCGATCGCCTTCAACACCGCAGCCATGGTGTTTTCCGGCCGTATCGCCGCCGCGCCCCGATGCCCGATGACATCGGCATGGTCGGGCGCTTGAATACGCTCGAGCAATTCCTGCCCGGACCATAGGCCGATCAGCAAAGCAATAGTTGCGCCACCCACAACCGCATAGAGCGGCGCGCGTAGGTTGCTCGGCTCCGGGTGGGGAAGCTCGTTGGCTTGCGTTTCGAAGAACCCATCCAACAATACCGCCAGTGCACCCAGCGCAATTGCAGCGAGCACAAGCCCTGCTAATGACCACAAGCCCGCGACAATGAAGCTGAAAATCAGCGCAAAACGCAGGTTCGCGCTTTCTTGCAACGGCACGAGATCAAACAGCACCCCGGCGGCACCCGCGATGAGCGCCGCAATGACCAGACGGATCGCAAGCCAAAGGGCCAGTTCGATCTTAAGGCGGCCGCGTTTGCCCTCCATCCGATCGGTACTAGTCGCGAAGGCTTCGGCAGGTTTGCAATCTTCAAACAACACCAGATGCAGAGCCAGCGCCCAAGCAGAAAGCCTGCGGATCAGAACCCAGGCTAGGCAGAGCACCACAAAGCCGATCAGCACCACTGCAACCCAGAATGAGGGCGGATGGAAGGTGAGGTAATAGTTGATGTCGTATTCCGTCAGCGTCCACCACGCGATCACGCCTGCCACAGCGACGAAAGGCAGCGCCAGAACCAGCACACGCAGAATGAACCGCGCAGCAAATCCGAAAAGCGCAGGTACACGCGTCAAAATCAGGCGAATCGAAGCGCTGCCCGCGCGCCACGGGTCGTTCTCACCCATTCGCAGCGATCCTGCCATGACAGAGAAAACAAAGACTTCAGCAAGCAGGAACAGGCTGAGCACCGCAACCGCCGCGATGAACCCTGCAGGCGACAGCAAAAACATAGCAATGTCCTGGTCTGTCAATGCGGATTGATCCGACAGTGAAACGGCCAGATTGACGGCAATGGCAACGCCGGGGGCGATCAATGCAACCAGCAACAACCGCACAGCAACATAGACAGGCACAAAAACACGCCGCTGGGCCCAAGCGCCGCGATAGGCGGTTGTTACGGCTGAGAAATTGGTCACGCGGCGCCCTCCTGAATGGTGAACTCATTCAAGGCTGCGAAAGCGTGAATTGCAAGGGTGCGCGTTAGCTGTCTTCCAGATCAGCCGCCAGCCGGAATCCGATGCGATTGGCCGGTTTGTCCTCGACCGTCTTGGGCAATGCGCGCAGCATCACATTCAACTGGCTGACATGCTGAACCAGCTGGGTTTTGGCCCCGCCGCCGTCCGAGCCATAAAAGGTGATGATATCGGGATCAAAGTAGCCCATGCCCTCGATCCGCATGACACCCGCGTCGCCCCCGGTAAAGCCCATGGCAACCTCGTGATCGCCATCCAACGTCTTTTCGAAATTCTGGATATACATGATCAGCCGCTCATAGGCCCATTGAGCAGGGCTCTTGGTTTCGACCGGCTTTTGCAACGGCTTAGGCAAATCTTTGTTACCCGATGCCGCATCGGGGTTGGCGTGTACCTCATAGCAACGGGGTAATGCTGCGGATTCGGCGGCTTCCGCCGATGTTTCGATCTTGTCCATTGCGTTACCCTTTGCGCTGATATTCCCACGCCCCGTCCGCGCGGCGCGTCCGGGTGACCGCTCCAATGTGGTAGAGATGGTTCATATGTGCAACCGCCTCGACCAGCGCGAGGCCGTATTCGCCGCCTTTGATCTGACGTTTGAACAGAGGGGCAAAGCACTCGGCTGCGGTCTTGGGCTGATCTAGATCGCTTAGCAAACGTTCGAGCGCGCCGTGATGGTTGTCGATAAGTTGACGCATCCGGATCGGCAACCCGGTGAAGGGTAGCTTGTGCCCGCCCAGAACCAGATGATCGGGTCGGGCCAGAGGCTTCAGGCGTTCGCAGGCTTCCAGCCAATCAGCAACCGGGTCTGCCATCGGCTCAGTCGCATAGACACCCAGATTCGAGCTAATCGAACTGAGAATCTGATCTCCGGTCAACACCAGATTGTCGTCGCGGCTCCAAAAGGTACAGTGTTCAGGTGCGTGGCCGTTGCCCATGTGGACGTCCCAGTCGCGCCCGCCCATGCGGATCACGTCGCCTTGTTTGACACGGGTAAAGCCCAGCGGCATGGGGTAGACGGTGTCGGCAAAGTTGAAGGGACGTTCAGCCATCCGGCCCGCCAGCACATCCGCATCCATCCCGGCGCTGCGGTAGTAATCGAGCGTTTCCTTCGGCCAGTTCTCCTGCACATCCAGCGTCAGCATGCGGGCGAACAACCAAGCGGTGCGGCTGGTCACAAGCTCGGCCCCGTGTTCGGTCTGGAACCAGCCTGCATTGCCGACGTGGTCGGGGTGATGATGGGTGACCACAACCCGGTGTACTGGCTTTCCGGCCAGAGGCCCTTCCATCAGGGTCTGCCAGATGGCACGTGTTTTCTTCGACGAAAGCCCGGTGTCGACTATCGTCCAGCCATCGCCATCATCCAGCGCATATACATTCACATGATCCAGCGCCATGGGCAAAGGCAGCCTGATCCACAGAACACCTTCTGCAACCTCGACCCATTCGCCGGGTGCAGGCGGTTCAGCCCTCGGATAACGCATCACCTGAGGCCCCTCGCCATCCATCAAACCGCCAACTCCTCAGCGCTGAGCGCATAAAGGTCATCAGCCCCGTTCTGCGCCTGCGCCAGCAAGCCTGTATGCTCGGGCAACAGCGCGTTGATGTAGTAGCGCGCCAGTTTTGCGCGCGGTCCATCGGGATCGGCCAGAGCCGCCGACAGGTGGTAATGCCCCCCCAGCACCCGCGCAAAGGCCTTGAGATAGGCTGACGCCCCGGCAAAGCGGTTATTCATGTCTGATTGCGCAACGATCCACTCTGTGGCTTCACGCAGTGACTCAGATGCCTCCCACACTGGGCCGGCAAGCTCGGGCATTGTGGCGCGGGCTTTTTCGGCCTGATCCTCGATCTCATCCAGCAGGTTCGAAGCCGCCTCACCCCCATCCATCATCTTGCGCGCCACAAGATCCATTGCCTGAATGCCGTTGGTGCCCTCATAAATCGCAGTCACACGGACATCGCGGTAATATTGCGCAGCGCCGGTTTCTTCGATGAAGCCCATGCCGCCATGCACCTGCACCCCGGTCTCAGACACGCGCATCCCGGTTTCCGTCCCGAAGGCCTTGCAGATTGGCGTCAGCAAAGCGGCCCGTGCAGCCCAATCGGCCTCACCCGTGGCCTGCGCCATGTCGATCGCAGCTGCATTGGCCAGCATGATTGCTCGCGCGGTAAATACATCCGCACGCATCGACATCAGCATCCGCCGTACATCCGCGTGGTCGATGATCGTGCCCGAGGGCGTCCTGCCTTGCTTGCGTTCCAACGCATAGGCAAGCGCGTGCTGATAGGCCCCTTCGGCCACACCGACGCCCTCACCACCAACGCCCAGACGTGCGTTGTTCATCATGGTGAACATCGCGGCCATCCCGCCATTTTCTTTGCCGACCAGCCAGCCTCTGGCACCGTCATACTGCATCACGCAGGTTGGGGACCCGTGCAGGCCCATCTTGTGTTCCAGCGAGACGACTTTCAAATCGTTGGCAACGCCAGGATTGCCATTTTCATCGGGGATGTATTTCGGCACCAGAAACAGCGAAATCCCCTTGGTCCCCGGCACACCATCTGGCAGACGGGCCAGAACCAGATGGCAGACATTCTCGGCAAAGTCGTTATCGCCCCATGAGATATAGATCTTCTGGCCCGTCACCGAATATGTGCCATCGCCATTATCTTCGGCCTTCGAAGTCAGCGCTCCGACATCCGAGCCAGCCTGTGGCTCGGTCAGGTTCATGGTGCCCGACCATTCACCCGCCATCATCTTCGGCAGATAGAGCGCCTTCAACGCATCGCTTGCGTGATGCTCCAGCGCCTCGATCTGGCCTTGGGTCATCAGCGGGGCCAGTTGCAGCGACAGGCAGGCGGCGCTCATCATCTCATTCACGGCGGTGGTCATGGTCATGGGCAGGCCCATGCCACCATATTCGGGATCGCCGCTCATCCCGATCCATCCGCCTTCGGCAATCGCTTTCCACCCTTCTGCGTAACCCGGAGGCGTACGCAATACGCCGTTCTCCAACCGCGCGGGTTCCAAATCGCCCGGACGTTGAAGCGGGGCCATGATCTCTTCGCACATTCTCCCGGCTTCGGTCAGAATTGCGCTGACAACGTCATCGCTGGCCTCCGAGAATTTCTCGGTCGCGGCGATCTGGTCAAAACCGATCACGTTGCGAAACAGGAATTCATAGTCTGAGATCGGGGCACGATAGGGCATGGTTTCCCTCTGAGTCTGGCAGTTTGTCAACGTGGGGTTGGAATCCTGGCCCCACGCCGGTATTCATCTGGGCTGGCACGATTACCTACCGTGACCTGAACTGCAAGCAACCAAAACGCGGCGTCACGACCTATGACCATTCTCGGCACTCAAGACTTATCAGCAGATGCCGACAGCATCGCTAAGGCCGCCGACCTGTTGCGGCAAGGGCTGCTGGTCGCCTTCCCGACCGAGACTGTCTATGGTCTGGGCGGCGATGCGCGGAATGGCGAGGCTGTGGCTGCGATCTATGAGGCCAAGGGGCGGCCCAGCTTCAACCCGCTGATCGCCCATGTAGCCTCAACCGAAACAGCAAAAAGGTTTGTTGAATGGACCGATCAGGCCGAGCAATTGGCACAAGCCTTCTGGCCCGGTCCACTTACAATGGTTCTCCCCTTGCAGGATGATCACGGGATTTCATCACTCGTCACGGCGGGGCTGGATACTTTGGCTGTTCGGGTGCCTGCCCATCCCACCGCACGCGCCTTGTTGGCCTCATTTGATGGCCCAGTGGCGGCCCCCTCGGCTAACCCGTCTGGGCAGATCAGCCCAACCACAGCGGCCCATGTCCGAACCGGGCTGGAGGGGCGCATCGCTGCCATTCTGGACGATGGGCCCTGCGGGGTTGGGCTTGAATCCACCATTGTCGGTCTGGCCGGAGCCCCTGCTCTGCTGCGGCCAGGTGGTGTGGCGCTGGAACGAATCGAAGAGGTTTTGCAAACGGAGTTGCATCATCACCAGCCGGGTGATCTGCTGACTGCGCCGGGGCAATTGCAATCCCACTACGCGCCGGATGCGCCCGTTCGCCTGAACGCACAAGCCACACAAGGCGCCGAAGTTTTGCTGGGATTCGGAGATGTCACCTGTGATCTGAACCTTTCAGATAGCAGCGATCTTGCTGAAGCCGCCGCCAACCTGTTCGCGGCGCTACACAAGCTGAATGCAACAGGCCGACCGATTGCTGTTTCACCGATCCCAGATCATGGGTTGGGTGCAGCCATCAACGACCGCCTTCGCCGCGCGGCGGCCCCCCGCGATTAGGCGCGGCCTGCGCTGGCAGAGAGCGTCAGAGGATCAACCCCCAGCGTGGCCAAAGCGGCCTCCCATTTCTCGTCATCCGGAACATCGAAAACAAGTTTCGAGGACGCTTCGGTCGTCAACCAGCCATTCATGGCGATCTCATCCTCAAGCTGATCCGGCCCCCAACCAGAATAGCCCAGAGTCAGCATCGAATTCAGCGGCCCCTTGCCTGATGCCAGATCTTCAAGCACATCGAGCGTTGCGGTCATGCTGAAATCTTCCGCAATTTGCATTGAATGCAGATTCGCATCGTAGTCCGCGCTGTGCAGCACAAAGCCACGCGACATCTCGACCGGGCCGCCGAATTGAACCAGACGCTCCCCAATAACCGGAATGCGGCACGGGATGTTGAGCTGTTCCAGCAAGGTCTTGATCCGCAAATCTGAAGGCTTGTTGACAATCAAACCCATCGCGCCATCTTCGCCATGGCTGCAGATATAGACGACCGAATGTTCGAATCGTGGGTCGCCCATGCCGGGCATAGCAATCAACAGTTTTCCCGTAAGGTCCATCAGCAAACTTCTCTTGCGCCATAGGATGACACCAGAATGAACCCGCATGCCGGGGAATGGCAAGGGACCAGCTGGGATTTCTGGGCATTTCACCTAAGTGACCGGAACGTGACTTGGCATTTACGCTCAGAATGCGCATGTTCTGCACATGAAACTGCTTTCGAAATCCGCCGCAGCCGGTCTGACGGCCACTCTTTGCTTTGGCTTGCCTGCGATTGCTCAAGGGGTTGGTAACCTGGTGCAGCTTGAGGTTCTGGACGGTGGCCGGACCGCCAAGGGCACCTATCAAGGCGCTTTGCATCTGACGCTGAAGGAAGGCTGGAAAACCTATTGGCGTGCGCCGGGTGATGCGGGCATTCCGCCGCAGTTCAATTGGACAGGCTCTGGCAACATAGCGGATATCGCGATCACGTGGCCCGCACCGCATGTGTTCGATCAAAATGGGCTGCGCTCGGTCGGGTATGAGGATCAACTGGTACTTCCCGTTGAGATCACACCTAAGAACCCTGCAAAACCCGTTCGTTTGCGCGGTGAGATGGATTTGGGTGTTTGCAAAGATGTCTGTGTACCGGGTAAGCTGGATTTTGACCACACACTGGATGCAAAGGCCGGTCGCCATCCGGCTATCGCAGCAGCCCTTGCCCAGCGCCCGTTTTCCGAGCGTGAGGCTGGTGTAGCGAACGCGACCTGCCACCTGACACCCACTTCGGATGGAATGAGGATCGAAGCGCATATCACCATGCCCTCTGCAGGCGGGTCCGAATTCGCCATAATCGAACCGGGAAACCCGATGCTCTGGGCTTCGCAACCCGAAACACATCGTCAGGGCAAAACCTTAATCACCAGTTCCGAGGTCATCAGCGCCTCGGGTGGGCCGTTTGCGCTGGATCGGTCTGAAGTGCGAATCACTGTGCTCGGGGCGAACCACGCTGTAGACATACAGGGATGCAGCGCAGGCTGATCGGATGAGTCAAACTCCTAAGATTGGCGCGTTGGCCGTAGTTGTTCATGAAAATCAGGTGCTGTTGGTTCAGCGCAACAAGCAACCCGACGCAGGGTTGTGGGGTTTTCCCGGTGGCCATGTGGAATGGGGTGAAACCGTTTTGGCCGCCGCCGCCCGTGAGCTGCGGGAAGAGACGAGTGTGATTGCCGAACCGATGGAGTATCTCGATAATCTGGATTTGCTTCTGCACGACGGCGAAGGGCTGATCCGGGCGCATTATCTGTTGGTTGGTGTCGCGTGTCGATACACGTCGGGTACGCCGGTTGCTGCAGATGACGCGCGGGACGCGCAGTGGTTCCCCGTCGATCAGATCAAAGCCTGTGACCTTCCCATGAGTAGCCGCGTACCCGACCTGCTGCAGCTTGCGGTCTTGCGATCAAGCCTCGGCGCGACCTGACAATCGGGCGTATAACAAGCTCGACAGCAGCACTCCCAACAACAGGATCACCGTCGCTCCGGCGGCAAAGACGCCAAAGCCCAATTGCAACACAATTGGCCCATCCGGGGCTGGGTAGAAGTCTGAAAGCAGCACCATCGGTTCACCCGTAACGGCGGGCCAGATCATTGATAGCCCTAACCAAACCGCCAGCGCTGCGCCTGTTGCGCGAACGGCTGTGCGCACCACTCGATCCGGCGCTCGTAAGGCACGCCGCATCGCAGTCATCGGACGTGAGACATCGTTCAGGATCGCCAGCAGAGCGGGTACCAGCAACAGGATCAGCACCATCCCGAAGCCCAGCCCGTAGACCAGTGTGATCACCGTTGGCTTCAAAAACTGCGCCTGTTGTGAGCTTTCGTACATCAAAGGCGTCAGGCCCAGCACAGTGGTCAAGGTGGTCAGCATCACCGGTCGCAGCCGGTCAGCGGTGCCTTCAACAATCGACGGTACCAGCCCACGTTCCTGTTGATACCCATCGATCGTGGTCACCAACACAATCGAGTCGTTGATGATGATCCCGGTCATACCCAGCAGACCGACAACGGTGAACATGCTCAGCGGCACATCCCAAAGGTAATGCCCCCAAATCGCGCCCACGAGGCCAAAGGGTATGATCGCCATGACCACCAAGGGCCGCGTCCAGCTGGCAAAGACCCATGCCAGAACCAGAAAAATCCCGGTCAGACACAGGATCAGCCCGGTGCGCGCCTCTGAGAGGAACTCATCCTCCTGTTCGCTCAGACCTGCCATGCGCCATTCAACCTGACGTTCGGAGGCAATGTTGGGCAGGATTTCCTCCTGCATCGCACGAGCAATCTCGGCGGCTTGCGCCGGATCATCCTCGGAAATGTCGCCGTTCACCGAGATCACGCGCAGGCCATTTTCGCGCCGGACCGTCGAGAATCCCGACTTTCGCTCGACCGAGACAATATCGGCCAGCGGAACGTAGACACCATCAGGCGTCCGCATCAGCGTGCGTTCCAAAAAATCAGCTGTCAGTTCGCCCTCGGGCAGTTCGATCCGAATCTCGGTGCTGCGCGGTCCATCCGGGAAAGTAGCGGCCTCGATCCCGTTCAGTCGGTTTCGCAATACGCGGCCAAGTGTTTCGATGCGGAAACCCAGCGCCTGGCCCTGTGCCGTCAGATCCAGAATGAACTCTTCCTTGTCATACGCCAGATTATCCTCAAGCGCCGAAACTTCAGTGTATTTCGACAGCTCGGCCTGCAAATCTTCGGACGCGGATTTCAACGTGTTCACATCGGCGCCGTAGAATTGCACGTCAATTGCATCGCCACCGGGGCCCGAGCGCCAGCCGCGGAAACTGAGCAATTCGACCTTCGGATGGCGGGGGACAAAGTCCTGTAGCTCACCCACAAACTCAAAACTGGAATAGGGGCGCAGGTCGGCATCAATCAACTCGATCGAGATACCGCCCAGCAGATCGCTGTCCTTCCCATCCGCCGCACGCAACCCCCATCCGGCCGATCCACCTACTTCTGCCAGAACATAATCGATGGGATTGCGGCCATGACGCTCTTCGTAGATCTGGCCCAGTTCTTCGGTGGCCCGCTGGACCATGTGCATCATTTCAAGCGTCTCCGCACGTGTGGCACCTTCAACCATGATGAAATTGCCAGTGACCGAGCCGCGTTCTGGCGCATTGAAGAAACGCCAGTTCACATCCCCCCGTATGAACAGAGCGATCTGGCTGGCCAGAACGACAACCATCAACGCAACCACCACGTAGCGCGCCCAGATCACCCACGCGACCAGCGGGCGGAACAAATGATCCCGCACCCAGCGGAATCCCCTGTTTACGACCCGGTTTGGCCAGTCATACCAATGTTCCTTGGCCGAATGTGCGATGGCATGGGCCATGTGGTTCGGCAGAATCAGAAAACACTCGATCAATGAGGCAATCAGGACTGCAATGACGGTGAACGGAATGTCGCGGATCAACTCTCCGAACCGGCCACCAATCGCGGTTAGCCCAAAGAATGCGATGACGGTTGTGACGGTTGCGGCAAACACCGGCATCGCCATCCGCCGGGCAGCGCGTTCGGCAGCAACCATCGGTGCTTCGCCCAGCCGGCGAGCACGAAAATCGGCATGTTCGCCCACCACAATGGCGTCATCGACCACGATGCCCAGCGTGATGATGAGACCAAACAGAGACACCATGTTCAGTGACAGCCCGCCCAGATACATCAGAGCAATAGCCGCTGACATCGCAACCGGAATGCCGGCGGCCACCCAAAATGCGATCCTCGCGTTGAGGAACAGGAAGAGCAGGCACACCACCAGTCCCAGACCCAAAAGACCGTTGTCCACCAGAATATCCAGACGGTCGGTGATGGCTTGCGCCCGTGTGCGGATCAGCTCAATCGTGATGCCTTCGGGCAGGCTCGCCTGCATCTGGGCCACTACATCCTCAACATCGCGCTGGATGCCAATGGCGTCGCCAAGATTGGAACGATCTACGCGGATCGACATTGCAGGATTTTCACCCACGAAATAGCTGCGATTGCGCGTAACGCCCTCGACCCTGATTTCAGCCACATCCCCTACAACAAGCTTCGAGCCGTCTGCAAAATTGCGCAGGGCGATGCCCTCAATTTCTTCCGGGGTGCGTTTTTCTACCCCCGTTCGGATGCGCGCATTGGCGCCCGAGACATCGCCTGCAGGGTTAGCCGTGACCTCGGCAGCGATGGCCGCCGCGATATCCGAGAGTGAAATGTCATTGGCGATCAGCTGTACTGTGGGCACCTCGACCACCACGCGCGGTGCGGCCAAGCCGCGGATCGTCGTGCGCGTGACCCCGGCGGCAAAGAGACGGCTGATCAGTTCATCGGTGAACTTAGCTAATTGCTCGGCCTCGATGGGGCCAGTGATGACCACATCTGTGACACGATCACGCCAGGCCCCGCGCCGAATTGTCGGCTCCTCGGCGTCTTCGGGCAGGTTGGTGACACTGTCAACGGCCGTCCGAACCTCTTCGACTGCGCGGGACATATCCCAGTTTGGTTCAAATTCCAGCCGGACCTGTGCCGATCCTTCGCGCGAAGTTGATTCGGTACTGGCCACACCCTCGACAGCCAAAAGCGCAGGTTCGAGCAGTTGGATTATGCCATTGTCGACATCCTCGGGGCCGGCGCCCTCCCATTCGACATTCACATCGACGCGTTCAAGGATCACATCAGGAAAGAACTGCGCCCGCATGTTGGGGATCGCCGCGATGCCCAACACCAACATGACCAGCAGCAACAGATTGGCCGCTGTCCGATGCCTGGTAAAATAACTCAGGATACCGCCTGCCGCGCTGGGAATTTCGCGGATCATGGCGCCTAACCCCCGGCCCGATTGTCATCAAGACGGCGTACAAGAGCGGCAGGTACTTTTACCTCGCTCAGTTGACCCAATACCTGGTCCTTATCCGCCTGTGACATCCCATCGCTGGCCTCGACCTGTGCGACAAGTTGAGCCCGCTTTTCGTCGGAGAGTTCGACCATGCCGGGATCAACTTCGGTGCTGGCTTCAACCCGCAGAGGCCGGACGCGAACGCCCGAACCCAACAGAGGCGTCCGTCCGATCACTACTTCTCGACCCTCCAGACCTTCACCGCGCAGCAATACTTCATCTCCTTGACGACGGATCAGTTGTACCGCCAAAGGCTCCAACCGATCGTCCGGACCAAGCACCAGCACGTTGCCCGCTGCATCCAGAACAGAGGACGGCAGACGCACAACATTCTCCAGCGGTTGTTCCTCAACCGAAACGGTGACGAAATCCCCTGGTTTGAAACCTGGCGCATCATCGAGGCGGGCATAGATCAGACGCCCGGTCTGCCCTTCACCCGCAGCACCGCTGTCGCGGCTGATTTGGCCCTTGGCGATCAGATCGGTCCCAGTGACCTCTAGCGACACGGTAACTGGTGCGGAAATCAAGCCGCCTTGCGCGTCCAACAATCGCACATATTGCGCGGTCGAGACCCGGAACGCGACCTCAAGCGCGTTGGGGTCCACAAGTTCAGCCAGCTTTTCATTGGCCGCGACCAACCGGCCTTCAACCAAAGTGACCTCAGTCAACGTCCCGTCAAAGCCGGCGTGGAGCGTCATGTCTTCCAAATCACGCTCGGCCCCTTCCAGCGCGATGCGGGCGCGGGCAAACAGTGTGGTGGCCTGATCAACCCGAGACTCAGCCTGCGCCAACGCAATCCTGCGCGCCAGAACTGCCTGATGAGCAGATGTTGCAGCCAGTTCCGCCTCTTCAACACTGGCAGCCGCGCCAACGCCTCGTGTCTGTAGGTCTTGTTGACGCTGAAGAGCCCGGTCGCGTAGCTCGGCCTGCGCTTCGGCTGATTTCAATTCATCCTGCGCCAGCAGCAGCGAGCGTTCTGCGTCTCGTTCTTCAAATTGGGCATCCAGAAGATCGGATTTGGCGCGGTCCAAGGCTGACTGCATATCAGCTGGATCCAACTCAACCAGCAACTCACCAGCCGTCACGGTGCCACCGTCTTCAAAGTCATCCGCCAGCGACACAACGCGCCCGCCCAAGGCTGCGCGCAGCTCTAGCCGACGGCGACTTTGGATCTGACCAAATGCCTCCAGATAGGGCGTAACGGTTTCTGGTTCGGCGGCGCGGACACTGACGGCGAAAATGCGTTCCCGCGCCTCGGGGGTCTGATTGTCCCGCGTCAGCACATCCTGCACCGCACCCGAGATCATCTGTACAGCCACGATCAACAGGCCCAGCGTCAGAAACGCCAGGAACACACCTACAAGGCTTTGCCGCAGAAATCGCATCGGTCACTCACCTTTGGTCGCACATGCTGTCTTCCGCAAAGGTAGCCGGGTCGCAAAAAATGCCAAGCCACAAAGCGGTTATGATGCGTTAAACGCAGGACCAGTCTACTTCCGTCGCAGATGTTCGTCCAATCTGGGCATTATTTCCACGAAATTGCAGGGGCGGTGGCGATAATCGAACTGTTTCTCCAAAATCGCATCCCACGCGTCTTTACACGCGCCCGGGCTGCCCGGCAGCGCAAACAGATAGGTTCCGCCCGCCACACCGCCTGTGGCGCGGGACTGCACGGCAGAAGTACCTATCTTTTCCATAGACACGATGGTGAACACGGTGCCAAACGCCTCGATCTCTTTTTCATAAACATCCCGATGTGCCTCGACTGTAACATCGCGACCCGTCAGACCTGTGCCGCCGGTCGAGATCACAACGTCGATCTCAGGATCAGCGATCCAAGCACGCAATTGTTTTGCTATCTCAGCGCGCTCATCTTGTATAATCCTGCGATCCGCCACTGAGTGGCCCGCTTTTTCGATCCGATCCACCAACGTCTGGCCCGAGCGATCCTCGTCCAGAGACCGCGTGTCAGAAACAGTCAGGACAGCGATCCGGACGGGAATGAACTTCTTGCTTTCGTCAATGCGTGACATGCGGTGTCAGGCCCTTTCCATAATAGCAAGCCGGAGGGCCAAAGCGGTGAAGATCCCCCCTGACACCCAACCTAGAATACGCGAGGCACGCGGATTGCCGATTAGAATCCGACCTGCGCCGCCAGCAAAAATGCCGACCAGCCCATTCACTACAAACCCGCCGACACCAAGAATTGCGCCATAGATCAGGAACTGCGCCAATACCGAACCCTTCCCTGGATCGATAAATTGCGGGATGAAAGCGAGCACGAACAGAATGACTTTGGGGTTGGTCAGGTTGACTAGCATCCCGTCCCGAAACGCGTAACGGGTGGGTCTGTTCGGTGCGTCGGCGGCGACTGCACCATTCCTGATCGCACCCCATGCGAGATAAAGCAGATAACCCACCCCGACCCAGCGGATCACGTCGAACAGCCACGGCAGGGTAGCGACCGCTGCGCCAAGGCCGAGACCGGCAATCAGAACGTGCACCATACCGCCTGCAGAGACCCCGGCACTTGCGGCAATCGCAGGGCGCGGACCTGCGCGCAAGCCTTGACCAAAACAGAACATCATATCCGCGCCGGGTGTGAAATTCAGCGCCAGCGCTGCCGGGATAAAAGCCAGCAGCGTTACCGTGTCGATCATAAACTCACCTCGAACCAATGCACTTTGGGCCCCAGATTGGCTATCTGTGTACGGCCGATGGTGCCTCGGTAACCCCAGCTGTCATGGATATGCCCGCAAAAGACGAATTTGGGCTGAAGCCGTTCGACTGCGTCTCGAACGGCGACTGAGCCAACCGATTGGCCTTGCGAGGTAGTATCGCCATGCCCTTTAGGTGGAGAATGCACGATCAGGATATCTGTGGCCTCGCACCGATCCAGCAGTTCTGCGGCCTCAGGCTCGGTCAGGTCGCAGGACCAATCGCCAAAAGGCGTGACCGGCACGCCATAGCCCAGCCCAAACAGGCGCAGACCATCAAGTGTCATGCCTGTCCCGTGCAGAACATGCACACCATCAGGCGCGGCTTCTGTCAGTTCCTCGGCGCTTTCCGCATTGCCCGGCACCAGAACCAGCGGAGCCGCAATGCCCGAAAGCATCTGCATCGCTTCATTCAATCCCCGTCGCGCATTGCAAAAGTCTCCGGCCCCAATGACCAGATCAGCCTCGGCACTGGCGGCCACCAAGTCGGAGGCGCGGTTGCGCGCCATGTGCAGGTCAGAGAACGCCAACACCCTCATGCCCCGCCCCTCAGCCGCGCTTGCAGGTCCAGTAAATCGGCCCAGGCCTGTCGCTTCATCTGCGGTTGACGCAGCAGGTAGGCCGGGTGAAACATCGGGATGACCGGCAGGTTCAGCGCCTGATCCCATTTCCCGCGCAGCCGCGTGATACCGCGTTTGCCCAGCACGGCCTGACAGCTGATATTGCCCATCACCACCAGCACCTCGGGTTTGGCCAAGGCCACATGCCGTTCCAGAAACGGCTTCATCATGCCAATCTCTTCCGGCTTGGGATCACGGTTTTGCGGAGGGCGCCACGGCAGCACGTTGGTAATGTAGACATTCTCGCGACGATCCAGATCAATCGCGGCCAGCATCCGGTCCAGCAATTGCCCAGCGCGTCCGACAAAAGGCTTACCTTCGCGATCCTCATCACGGCCGGGCGCTTCGCCGATGATCATTACCCGTGCGCCGGGGGTGCCGTCGGCAAACACTAACTGCCGCGCGCCGCGTTTGAGGTCGCAAAGATCAAACGCCTCCATCGCCGCACGCAATTCGACGAGCGATCCGGCGGTCTTTGCCGCCTGTTTTGCAACTGCTGCGGCGTCGACGGGTTCTGGTTTTTTTGCAGGTTCGACCGCAGCGGGTTTCTTCGCCTTGGACACCTTGTCCGGCAACGCATAGCGATCCACCGGCGCATCGCCGATCGCCTCAGTTGCGCCCAGCTCGATCTGCCATTCCAGCAGCGCCCGCGCGGTATGATGGTCCAAGCCCGATTCCATAACCCTCAATCTAACCAGCTTTTGACCGAGGGAAAGCGAATAGACCTTGCCATGGCACAGGGTCGCACCGACCATGGCGGGGTCATGCTGTCATTTCTGCGATTCCTTCTGATTGCTCTATTGCTGGCATCCTCTGGCGGTTCGGCGAGCGCACAGCTGTTTGACCGGAATACTCAATGCCGCCCCGGACAGTTGCAATGCGGGCGCGGTTGCTGCCCCGCAGGCCAGCGCTGCAGCTTTGATGGCCGCTGTATCCCGCCCGGGCACACCTACTGTGGAGGCGGGCGCACCTGCGGCCCGTTCGAGCGCTGCGTGGCAGGAGGAACGCGTTGCGCCCCTGCGGGGGTGAACAAGTGCACCTCGCGTCTGGATTGCCCAGGTGGCAGCTTCTGCAACGGGCGCGGGGAATGCGAGCGCAGCAGACCAGATTTGGTCCCAGCTCCATCGACAACCTGCGCGGATGGCCGGTCCTGCGGAGCGGGCTCTTCCTGCTTGCCGGGCGGCGGATGCTCACGCCCCGGCTGGTTTCTGTGTGGGGAAACCGGTTCGCAATGCCGGCCCGGCTTTAAATGCTCGGCTCATCAGGGCTGCGTGCCGATCAAGGCTATCGATTGCGGCTATGGCAAGTGGTGCAAACCTGGCGAACAATGCCTGCCCGAAGGTGGATGCGAGAAACTGCCCGAAGGGTCGGAACCTTAGGTTGCCTTGGCCTGCATGGCTTCCTATAAGCGGTCCGATTGTCAGACAGGAGCCCGCCCATGCGTTTCGCCCATCGTCACCTTCTTGGCATCGAGCATCTGTCGCAATCCGATATCACTGCTATCCTTGATCTGGCCGAAACCTATGTCGATCTGAACCGGCAATCGACTAAGCACTCGGACGTGCTGTCGGGCCTGACTCAGATCAACATGTTCTTTGAAAACTCGACCCGCACGCAGGCCAGTTTTGAACTGGCGGGCAAGCGGTTGGGGGCCGATGTGATGAACATGGCGATGCAGGCCAGTTCGATCAAAAAGGGCGAGACACTGATCGATACGGCAATGACGTTGAACGCGATGCATCCCGATCTGCTGGTGGTACGGCATCCTCATTCCGGCGCGGTGGACCTGCTGGCGCAGAAAGTAAACTGCGCCGTGCTGAATGCGGGTGACGGGCGGCATGAGCACCCGACGCAAGCCCTTCTGGACGCGCTAACCATCCGCCGGGCCAAAGGCCGACTGCACCGGCTGAACATCGCGATCTGCGGAGACGTGGCGCATTCGCGCGTCGCGCGCTCGAACCTGATCCTGCTGGGCAAGATGGAGAACCGCATCCGCCTGATCGGCCCGCCGACGCTGGTACCGTCTCAGTTCGCCGAATTCGGGGCCGAAATCTATGACGACATGAACGAAGGCCTGAAAGACGTCGACGTAGTCATGATGCTGCGCCTTCAGAAAGAACGCATGGACGGCGGTTTCATCCCCTCAGAACGCGAATACTACCACCGCTATGGGCTGGATGCCGCGAAACTCGCGCTGGCAAAGTCCGACGCCATCGTCATGCACCCCGGCCCCATGAACCGAGGGGTCGAGATCGACGGCACTCTGGCCGATGACATCAACCGGTCCGTCATTCAGGAACAGGTCGAGATGGGCGTTGCCGTCCGCATGGCCGCCATGGACCTGCTGGCGCGCAACGTGCGAGAAGCCGCATGAACGATCTGATCATCGCCCCCCATGAGTGCGGCGTGATCCGCCTGTTCTCGCTGGATATGCGCCCGGAAGAGGTGAAATTCCTGCGCGAACCGGGGGCTGTTGAACAGGTACTTGGTGTCGAAGGACTGAACCCCGAACAGATCGACATTTTTCCGGTATCCGACCTCGAAGACCTTGGGCTTTTTGGCTATCTCAGCGAAGGCTGCGGTGTCTCGGTAGACCAGTTAGACCGCACCAAATTGGAGGCCATCGAAGGCTGGGTGATGGTCCTGCGCAGCGCGGCTTTCGGCGATCGATCAGTAACCCTTTCACCCGATCCACGCCTGCATCTGATTGGCCTGTTCACAGAAGAGGCCACGAACTGGACCGGCGACGTGATCGAGACGGAAAGCGCAAAGCCATACTCGGCCCCGCAAAGCCCGCCAGCGGATACCAAACCAAGCCGCATCGGATCAGCAGTCATTGCCTTGCTAATTCTGATCGCCATCGGAGGTGCCTTGTGGCTGATCCTGTGACATTCTCCTCGGACAAGGGCGCTTATGTCCGCACCAATGCATGGCTCGCCGCCTTTGCAATGGCAGCCGCGATGGTTGTGCTATGGTTGATCGGCAATCCCTACGTCTGGACCGGCGCGCCTGCCGGGTTGGCTGCCATCGGGATCCGCGCGTGGTATTTGGCCTCGGAAGAACTGGTCGCCACGTGGGAAATGACAGACATCACCCTCACCGGTCCCGGTTCGCGCAAGGTGGCGCTGAACCAGATTCAGGCGGTCAACACGATTGGCAGCTTTGTCCAGATCGTCACCAAAGGCGGCGACAAACACCTTATCAAATACCAGGCGGACCCCGCCGCCACCAAAGCCGCAATCGAAAGGGCCATGGCATGAGCAATCTGATTTTCACCAATGCCCGCCTGATCAACCCCGAAGCGGACACAGATAGCATCGGCTGGCTGAAGGTTGCCGACGGTCGGATCGCGGCGCTTGGTGAAGGCGCGGCCCCAGACGCTGACGCGCAGGTGGTCGATTGCGGTGGGCAATGCCTTGCCCCCGGCATTGTCGACATTGGCGTCAAGGTGTGCGAGCCCGGTGAACGGCACAAGGAAAGCTATAAATCTGCAGGTCTTGCAGCAGCCGCAGGGGGTGTGACAACCATCGTCACGCGCCCTGATACCCTACCTGCCGTCGACACACCCGAGACGCTGGAGTTTGCCACCCGCCGCGCGCAAGCGGACGCTCCGGTCAACGTCCTGCCGATGGCCGCCCTGACCAAAGGACGCGAAGGGCGTGAGATGACCGAGATCGGGTTCCTGCAGGACGCAGGCGCCGTGGCGTTTACCGATTGCGATCATATCGTGACCAACACCAAGGTGTTTTCTCGTGCTCTGACTTACACTAAATCCTGCGGCGCACTGGTCCTTGCGCATCCGCAGGAGCCGGGGCTCAGCGCTGGGGCTGCAGCCACCAGCGGCAAGTTCGCCGCTCTGCGAGGCTTGCCCGCCGTATCGCCTATGGCTGAGCGGATGGGACTGGATCGTGACATCGCCTTGCTTGAAATGACCGGAGCCGCCTATCACGCCGATCAGATCACCACGGCCCGCGCCCTGCCCGCACTGGAACGCGCCAAGCGCAACGGGCTGGACATCACGGCAGGCACTTCGATCCACCATTTGACACTGAACGAATTGGACGTGTCCGATTATCGCACCTTCTTCAAAATCAAGCCCCCACTGCGATCCGAAGATGACCGGCAAGCCGTGATCGAAGCAGTGCGAACCGGTCTGATAGACACGATCAGCTCCATGCACACCCCGCAGGATGAGGAAAGCAAGCGCCTGCCGTTTGAAGAGGCGGCCTCGGGCGCAGTGGCGCTGGAAACGCTGCTGCCTGCTGCGCTGCGCCTATACCATTCCGAACAGCTGGACTTGCCGACCCTGTTCCGCGCCATGGCCCTGAACCCGGCCAAACGGCTGAGCTTGGAGAGTGGTCGCCTGTCCCAAGGCGCGCCCGCTGATCTGGTCCTGTTCGACCCGGATGTTCCCTTTGTTCTGGACCGCTTTACGCTGAAATCGAAATCGCAGAACACACCGTTTGACGGCCAGCGGATGCAGGGTAAGGTCACCGCAACCTATGTCGCTGGACAAGAAGTGTACCGGAGAGCCTGATGCCCTTGATCGATAGCACAATAACTCAGCTCATCCTGTGGGCCGCGTTAGGATACCTGCTTGGGTCAATCCCGTTTGGCATGATCGTCGCGCGCGTGATGGGTCTGGGAAACCTGCGGCAAATCGGGTCGGGCAATATCGGGGCAACCAACGTCCTGCGCACCGGGAACAAGGCGGCGGCGGCGCTGACGTTGCTGTTTGATGCGGCCAAAGGCGCCGCTGCCGTTTTGTTGGCGCGCGCATTGGCCGGTGAAGACGCTGCGCAAATCGCAGCGCTTGCCGCATTTCTTGGTCATTGCTTCCCGGTCTGGCTGGGCTTCAAAGGCGGCAAAGGCGTAGCAACCTTTCTGGGCCTTTGGCTCGCGCTTGATTGGCGCGTGGGTGTCGCCTGTTGTTTGACATGGCTGGTTGCAGTGCTGATCTGGCGTATTTCATCTGTTGGGGCGCTGGCCGCCGCCGCTCTGTCCACAACTTGGATTATGGTTTTGACAGGTGGCAGTACGTTTTTCCTCGGGATTGCTTTGACCTTACTGGTCTACTGGCGGCACAGCGCCAACCTCGCGCGTATCAAGGCAGGAACCGAGCCAAAAATCGGAAAATCGTGACGGCGTCCAGCGCTTTCCTGAAGGCGATCGATGATCTGCCCATCGGCACATTCACGGGGGCCGCTGGCCCGCGCAGATATTTGGTTTCGCATCAGATCATGGCAGGTGGGAAATCACACAAGCTCGTGGCCTATCAACTGGGCGGACCGGACTATATCAGCTTAAACCTTTATCTCACCCGCAAGAGCGGTGCGCTGCTGCGCCCCTGTGAGATGCCCGCTGAGAAAGTGGTTGCCTTTGTTCTGGCGCTCGTGCCTGACGTGCAGGAATGAACAACAGGTCTTTGTGACCGCACAATCACAATTGATTGCTTTGAACGTGAACAGGCCATTCCCCAACTGGGATTTTGTGACGGCCAATTACCGGCGTCGCGACAATCAAATCCGGTTCGCCCGGGCAAAATTACCGTGCTCTTAAGCGAGCCTATTCACGAAAGGTGAAGTCATGAACAAGTTCAAATCCATAATCAGCGGAGTCGCGCTGTCTGTTGCCATTGCAAGCTCGGCCATGGCCGCAGGTGTTGAAATCAACGCAAGCTCAACCGGCTTGGCAATGCAGGGCTATGACCCGGTTGCCTATTTTACCGTTGGTGAAGCCACCAAAGGCGACTACCGCATTTCCACCCTGCACAACGACGCGCTGTACCGTTTCGCATCGGAAGAGAACAAAGCCGCTTTTGAGGCGAACCCCGAGGCCTACCTGCCTGCTTATGGCGGCTACTGTGCATTTGGCACCGCAATGGGCTTCAAATTCGATGGTGACCCGAACTACTGGAAAATCGTCGACAACAAGCTGTACCTGAACCTGTCGCAGGACATTCAGGAGCGTTGGGAAGGCGACATTCCGGGCTTTGTTGAGCAAGCCAGCGCAAACTGGGAAGACATCGCCGACAAAGACCCGGCTGAACTGCAGCAATAATTCGCTGACAAGACCTTTGTATATCGGCGGCAGATCGTATCTGCCGCCGATCTTCGTTTGAAGGCGCCGTGCCGCGACCTATTTAGAATCAAAGACAAGCGCCCAGATCAAATGGGCCCGCGCCGGGGACACCGGCCAGGCACGAAGATAGTTCGGAATAGACCAAGCATCACTGATCCGGCCCTGCGGTCGGGCCGCAGATTCAAGCACAGTGCTGCGGGCAAACAGGCATCGCAGCAGATTTCGAGCGAAAGGAAACAAACGATGACAGGAAAACTGGCACTGCTTACCTCTGTCGTGGTACTGACGGCAGGATCAGCGATGGCACAATCCTCGGGCAGCTGGACCGGCTTCTACGGCGGGGCAC
The DNA here is from genome assembly GCF_056536325.1 of Ruegeria sp. AB11. Classification (NCBI taxonomy): domain Bacteria; kingdom Pseudomonadati; phylum Pseudomonadota; class Alphaproteobacteria; order Rhodobacterales; family Roseobacteraceae; genus Ruegeria; species Ruegeria sp. AB11. The sequence goes on from NZ_JBQFJO010000001.1 coordinate 343,019, forward strand.
AGATCGGCTATGCGGATATCGACACCAACATCTCAGGCGTAGACGGCGATGGTGCGATTGGCGGTATCATCCTTGGATATGACTATGATCTGGGCGACTGGGTTGTTGGCGGTGGTTTTGATTATGATTGGAGCGACATCGACCTGGGTAGCGCCGCCACGGTCGAGAAGGTCTGGCGCATCAAAGCACGCGCTGGCTACAAGGTGAACCCACAGGGTCTGCTGTACGGAACTGCAGGTTATGCCGATGCGGACACAAACAATCTAGGCAGCGACAATGGCTGGTTTATTGGTGCTGGCTATGAACAGATCGTCGCCCCCAACATCAGCGTAGGCGGCGAACTTTTGTATCATGAGTTTGATGATTTCAATTCATCGGGCGTCGATGTTGATGCCACGACGCTCCAGTTTCGTGTCGCGTACCGGTTCTAAGCAGATACAACAGGCCCGGTAGTCATTACCGGGCCTCTCCTTCTAGGGCTCCAAGATTGTACTGCCAGTGGTCTGACGTGCTTCCAATGCGCGATGTGCATCGGCAACCTGATCCAGTGGAAACTCCTGATCGACGTGGATCTTAACCTCGCGCCCGTCCACTTTGCCAAACAGACGCCGCGCCATTGCCTGACAAGTAGCGTGATCCGAGATATGGGTGAACAGGGTTGGGCGGGTGATCTTCAAAGATCCCCGCTGCGCCAACATTCCCAGATCGACAGGTGGCACTGGCCCCGACGCGTTTCCGAATGAAATCATCATGCCCAAGGGTTTCAGGCAATCCAGCGATCCCTCAAACGTGTCCGCGCCGATGGAGTCCATCACCACATCGACCCCTTTGCCGCCGGTGATCTCAGCGACACGTTCGACAAAGTTCTCGGTTCGGTAGTTGATGCAATGCGACGCGCCGTTGAACTGCGCCAGGCTGCATTTTTCATCCGTTCCCGCTGTTCCGATCAGTTTGATGCCTTCGGATTTGGCCCATTGGCAGGCGATCAGACCAACCCCGCCTGCAGCGGCGTGAAACAAAACGGTGTCCCCGCGCCGCAAAGGCGTTGTGCGGTGAAACAGGTATTCGACCGTCATGCCCTTCAGCATCATCGCCGCTGCGGTGCGGAATGAGATACTCTCGGGCAGCGGACATACCTGCGCGGCAGGCATCACGCGCGCTTCGCAATAAGCCCCGGACGGGCCAGCGGCATAGGCCGCGCGTTGGCCATTGGAAAGGTGCGTGACACCTTCGCCCACAGCCTCAATCACACCCGCTGCCTCCATCCCTAATGCGTGAGGCAATTCAAGCGGATAGAGACCGGTGCGCTGATAAACATCAATGAAATTCAATCCGCAGGCATGGTGGCGAATGCGTACTTCTCCCGGCCCCGGATCCCCAAGCGGACGATCCTCAATCCGCAGGGCTTCCGGCCCGCCGTGTTCGTGAATGACGACAGTGCGCGCTGTTTGCTGCATGATACCCTCCGTTGCCTGTTGAAACAAAGCTAACATGCCTGTTCGACAGGGCAATCTTTGTTATCCCTCAAGCATGTTCGGGCAAGATTTTGCAATATGTGCTATAATGCGGGTGGACGTTGTAAATGGGCAGACGTTGCCGGCTGATCCGGTCACACGAATTTGCCGTACCGGATGCATCCCGCGGCGCACCCACGCCAGAGAAGGGGATGAACATGGACAAGACAATCGGTAACCCAATTACCTGGGTCGCCCGTAATCTGCGGGCGACCAGCGATCATGTGTCGGAATCAGTATCCGAAATCGGCAGCGCGGATGTCCGCACCCTGCCAACAGTGCATACGCTGACCTTTCAAGATCTACGCGAATGCCTGAAAGCCGGATATAACGATTTTCTCGAAACTCGGGCCGATGCGATCTTTATCGTTCTGATCTATCCGATCGCTGGCCTTCTGATGTTCGGTATTGGGCTCAACAAAGACATGGTGCCTTTGCTGGCCCCGCTCGTAATGGGCTTTGCCCTGATTGGGCCTGTTGCCGCCGTTGGGCTTTATGAGATCAGTCGCAAGCGGGAACAAGGCGGAGACGTCCATTGGCTGGATGCGTTTGGCGTGTTCCGTTCGCCTTCCTTCGGAGCCATCCTGGCACTGGGCTTTTATCTGGTCATGCTGTTGCTGATCTGGCTGATGGTCGCACAGGGCATCTATGCGCAGACACTTGGGCCAGAGGCCCCAGCCTCGGCAACAGCCTTTATCACCGAGGTATTCACCACCGGAGCTGGCTGGAGCATGATCATCATCGGCACCGCCATCGGCTTCCTGTTCGCACTGGTCGCGTTGGCGCTGAGCGTGGTCAGCTTTCCATTATTGCTTGATCGCAAAGTGGGCGTTCCAGTGGCCGTGGTGACCTCCGTTCGGGTCTTGCGTCAAAACCCGGGCGTGATCCTGACTTGGGGTGCGATAGTGGCGACGCTTCTGATATTGGGCGCCATACCGATTCTGCTGGGCTTGATCGTAGTGATGCCCATTCTGGGTCACGCCACCTGGCATCTGTATCGCCGGGCGGTCGCCTGACCGTACTGTGCAGCTTAACCAGCGACCTTGAGTACGATCTTGCCGATGTGGCCCGATCCTTCCATCCGCGCATGCGCAGCGGCGGCATCAGCCAAATCGAACTCGGAATCCATCACAGGCGCAACCTTCCCGGCCTCAAGCAAAGGCCAGACGGCTTCACGCAAGTCTTGCGCAATGCGTGCCTTCGCCAGATCGCTTTGCGGACGCAGAGTACTGCCGGTCAGGGTCAGACGCTTGACCATCATCAGCGCAAAGTTCAGTTCGACCACCGGACCTTGCAGGAATGCGATTTGAACCAAACGACCATCTTCGGCCAGCGCTTTGACGTTGCGTGGGATGTAATCGCCGCCCACCATATCGAGGATTAGGTTTGCGCCACCCTCCGCACGCATCGCAGCCACGAAGTCTTCATCGCGATAATTGATCGCCTTCTCAGCACCCAATTCGACACAAGCCGCACATTTCTCAGCCGAGCCGGCGGTTGCAAAGACCCGGGCACCAAACGCATTGGCCAACTGAATTGCCGTCGTGCCGATTCCGCTGGAGCCGCCATGGACCAAAAACCGCTCCCCCGGTTTCAAGCCTCCACGGGTGAAGACATTGGACCAGACGGTAAAGAAAGTCTCAGGCAAGCAGGCGGCTTCTTTCAGTCCCATGCCCGCAGGCACAGGCAGGCAATGAGCGGCGGGTGTGGCGACATATTCGGCATAACCGCCGCCTGGCAACAGGGCGCAAACCTGATCGCCTACGGCCAGACTTTCGACACCTGAACCGATGGCGACGACCTCGCCCGAGGCTTCCAGCCCTGGCAGATCGCTCGCACCCGGAGGCGGATCATAGGCCCCCGCCCGTTGCAGCGCATCAGGACGGTTCACCCCGGCATAGGCTACTTTCAGAACCACCTGACCCTCCGCCGGTTCCGGCATCGGGCGTTCGGTCAATTGCAGAACGTCCGGGCCACCCGCTTCGGTAATCTCAACAGCGCGCATCGTCTGGGTCATGGGCATATCTCCTTTGCCTCTTGCCTAGCAGTCAGTAGCGCAGAGGCCCAGCAACAAGTGGAAACGTTGCGACTATTTCCCCGATGACAGCGAACCGGGCAAGTTGTCTGGCACCTTCACCGGAGCCTTCACCTGACCCGCAAGCCAGTTGGGCACAGCCAGAAACGGCTTCAGCAGCGGATTGTCATTCACCTGCGCCTTGAGCTTTTCGAACTGCATCACGCCCTCGATTCGGCGATCGAGGAATTCCCATGTCGCCTGATAATCTGGGCTGTCATCGCCAAGCCAATACAACAGTGTTGAAGAATAGACGCCCGACAGAGTAGCACGTTTGGTGTACCAGTTCACGTCATCCGAAGTATCGCCAAGCGCTGTCCAGATCTGGTCACAGGTGCCCCAGACCGCCTTGGCCCCATCTGCGGCATAGATCGGCAACGCGAACAGAGTCACACCCCGGCGCACAGCCTCTTTGTCTTCGACTGCCTGCAAACGAAAGCGGACAGCGGCGGTGATCTTGTCACGAAACTTCAGCCCGCTTAGATCCTCAGTCTTGATACGATCCAGCATTGCCGCATCACCGCGCGCATGGAAGGCCAGTGCCAGATCGACAGCGCCGCGCGGGCAGATGGCGCGGGCCAGTCCGGCATCCAGACCGCAATCGGAAATCGCTGCGCGAAAGCTTGTTTCCGACCAACCGTCAAAAGGCACATGGTCGAGAATCGCGTTCAGAAGTTGTTCTTTGGTATCTTCATAGGTAGCGGTCATTTCGGCTCTCCGAGGCTGCGGGTCCAGTACTAGACAAGTTAGGCGCGCTTTGCTATACGGCCACCTCCTGCAATTTCCTTGCAACTCTATCTAGAAAGGTGGTGACAACCACATGCAGGTTAGTGTTCGCGACAATAACGTCGATCAGGCGCTTCGTGCCCTGAAGAAAAAGCTGCAGCGCGAAGGCGTGTTCCGTGAAATGAAGCTGAAGCAACATTTCGAGAAACCGTCCGAGAAAAAAGCGCGCGAGAAAGCTGAAGCGATCCGCCGTGCCCGTAAACTGGCACGTAAGAAAGCACAGCGCGAAGGTTTGCTCTAAGAGCCTACCGCGACTCGTCCAGCTTTGGATGACACTATTTGACGACCCCCGAGGCCCCGCCCGGGGGTTTGTCGTTTTTTAGGGCGGATATTCTCGCCCATTCCCGGCTTTACCCTCGCGGCAACCTGCCGATTTTGATGCAATCGCCTATGTCGGCATTTTACAGCGCAGCGAATCGCCGCTCGGTTGCATTCTGCCGCCGAAAATCGCCCGCCCCCGTACCTACCCTGTTCAGCGTTCTTTGATCGTCTGTAAGTGAGGCCGTCCACTCAGACATAACCAAAAACGGAGGCACTGATGTCGACAGCAAGTACGGTTGAGCGCGAAATGCTGGCGCTGATCAACCAAGAGCGCACATCCCGCGGTCTTGATCCCCTGGAACTTGAACGCAACCTGAATGAATCATCCGAGGACCACAGCACCTGGATGCTGGACACCGACCGGTTCAGCCACACCGGGCAGGGCGGCTCATCTGCAACTCAACGGATGCAAGCCGCAGGATTTGACCTGTCCGGCAGCTGGCGCACCGGAGAAAACATCGCCTGGCAATCCGAGCGCGGCGCACCAGGCATCAGCGATGATGTCGCGCAATTGCACCAGAACCTGATGAACAGCCCCGGCCACCGAGCCAACATTCTGAACCCCGATTTTAAGTATATCGGCATCGGGATCGAAGAAGGCGACATGCAGGGGTTCGATGCAGTCATGGTGACGCAGAACTTTGCCGCGACACAAGGCGAGGTCGATCTTGATAACGGCGGCACCACCCCGCCAGTGGCCCCACCGGCCGAAGAGGTTGTTGAGCCGGAGGAAGAAGAGGTCACCACTCCTACCGAACCTGAAGCGCCGGATACCGACGTCACCGAGACTGAGGAACCAGTTGACGAAACACCGGTGGCGGAAGTTCCTGAAACCGAAGAACCAACGGACGAAACTCCGGACACCGATGTGACAGAGACCGAGGGACCTGCGGACGAAACGCCGGAAACTGACGTCACTGAGACCGACGACCCAGTCGAGGAGACACCGGAAACTGATGTCACCGAAACTGAAGAGCCGGAAACGCCTGATACCGATGTGACTGAAGTTGAAGACCCGGAACCTGAAGTGCCGGATACCGACATCACCGAGGTCGAAGAGCCAGAATTACCTGAGGTTGTCGTTGACAATGGTGCATCGGGTGCGGACTGCTTTGACGTTCAGGCCTTCCTTGCCGGGATCGAAGCGTTTGTTAACGCACTGCAGGCCCATTTTGACCAGTTCGATTGGTCTCCGGTGCAGCAGGCCGATACGACCCCGGAAATGGATGATTTCGATCTTGTGTTCGACACCGACGTCGCTGACGACATGATTGAATCCGTTGAAACCACAGTCGAAGACACGAATGGCGATATGTGCGGCATGTTTGTATTTGAAATGAACTGCGGATTTGATTGGGGCTAATCAAACCGTTCAGGTGCGGGGGATCACTCTCCCGCACCACATGCCTGCCAAATCAGTAAATCTTTGGCACGTGCAGTTCGTCCGGCAGGATGCGCCGTTCGTATTCGGGGTTGTAGCGCCGATCCGGGAGATTGACCTTTTCCTGAGGCACATCCTCGTAGGGGATCTTGGTTAGCAGATGCTCGATACAATTGAGCCGTTCGCGCTTTTTGTCATTACCTTCAACGATATACCACGGCGCCTCAGAAATGTTGGTGCGAAAGAACATATCCTCTTTGGCCTTGGTGTATGCCTCCCAGCGGATGCGAGACTCCAGATCCATGGGTGACAGTTTCCACTGCTTCATCGGATCGTGAATGCGCATCAGGAATCGCAATTGCTGTTCTTCGTCTGTGATCGAAAACCAGTACTTAAGCAGAATAATCCCCGACCGCACCAGCATCCGCTCGAATTCGGGAACGTCCTGAAAAAACTGTTCAACCTGATCTTCGTTGGCAAACCCCATCACGCGTTCCACACCCGCTCGGTTGTACCAGGACCGGTCAAAGAACACGATTTCGCCCGCTGCGGGCAGATGCGGCACATAACGCTGAAAATACCACTGGCTTTGCTCGCGGCGGCTGGGTGCTGGCAGCGCCACCACGCGCGCGACCCGCGGGTTCAAGCGCTGTGTTATGCGTTTGATCACCCCACCCTTGCCAGCACTGTCGCGGCCTTCGAACAGGATGCAAACCTTGGCCCCGGTGTGAACCACCCAATCCTGTACCCTGATAAGTTCGGCCTGCAGACGCAAAAGGTTACGAAAATAGACCTTGCGATCCAGCATATCAGGATGCTGATCCTTGTAGATCTTACGCACCTCGACCGAAAGCATTGGTTCGCTGAATTCGATCTCGAAATCTTCATCCAGCGAATCTTCCAGTTCGGCTTCCAGCCAATCTTTAGGGGTGCTGTCATGTTCGTAAACCAAAGTCTGCTCCTTATCGTCTTCGGGTTCGGACCATACAGGGCCAGTGTAACCATCGGATGTCAGCGCGCATTGCCAATGTTTCACTTATGGTCGGAACTATAGATTTTGAACCGGTCTGAAGGCAGATACAAGCGGTCAGGATGAAACGCGGCCATCGGGTGCGGAAGAGTTCAAACTGGCAGGGCCGTCGTTTTGAAAACAGTGCGCAAAGCAAAAGAGCTTTGCATCTGCGCCACGCCGGGCAAGCGAGACAGGTACTGCCGATGTATGCGCGCGAAATCTTCGGTATTTTCAGCAACCACCTTCAAAATATAATCCGCTGTTCCGGCCATCAGATGACATTCTAGTACATCGGGAATTCGGGCTACTGCCTTTTCGAAGGATTCAAGCACCTCTTCCGCTTGTCCCTGCAAAGTAATCTCGACAAACACAGTTGTCGGAACATTCATCTTCCGCGCATCCAGCAGCGCGACGTAATCCTTGATATAGCCCTCGGCCTCAAGACGCTGAACGCGTCGGTGGCAAGCCGAAGGTGATAAATTTGCCTGCTCGGACAGTTCCGAATTGGACATCCGCCCCTTGCGCTGAAGGGCGGCCAGAATCTTACGATCTGTTGCATCAATCGTCATTGGCGCACACCTATTGCGTCAGTAGCCACGATAATCGAATATTTTCCCGCTTTCTCTGTGTTTGGCAAGTGGGGTTTCACAAAAATTGCGCTGGTTTATGCCCATAATTTAGGCAGTTTATGAATGGAGTCTCACATGAAAATCGGCTGCCCCAAGGAAATCAAACCCCAGGAATTTCGCGTCGGGATGACCCCTAACGCTGCTGGCGAAGCTGTGGCTCGTGGCCACGAAGTCATCATCGAAACCGGTGCCGGGATGGGCTCGGGCTTTGACAATGATGCCTATGTCGCGGCAGGAGCTCGCATCGTCGACACCGCAGAAGAAGTGTTCGCCACTGCCGACATGATCGTCAAGGTCAAAGAGCCCCAGGCGGTCGAGCGTAAAATGCTGCGCGAAGGCCAGTTGCTGTTCACCTATCTGCACCTGGCACCCGACCCAGACCAGACCCATGACCTGCTGGAATCCGGCTGTACCGCGATTGCGTATGAAACTGTCACCGACGCGAACGGCGGCCTGCCTCTGCTGGCCCCGATGTCGGAAGTTGCCGGTCGTTTGGCACCGCAAGTCGGGTCCTGGACTTTGCAGAAGGCCAACGGTGGCCGCGGCGTTCTGATGGGCGGCGTTCCGGGTGTTGGCCCTGCCAAAGTGATCGTCATTGGTGGCGGTGTGGTTGGTACCCATGCTGCCAAGATCGCAGCGGGCATGGGCGCAGATGTCACCGTGCTGGACCGCTCGTTGCCGCGTCTTCGGTATCTGGACGATGTATTCGGCGGAACGTTCAAGAACCAATATTCGACAGCTGGTGCCACCGCTGAACTGATCCAGGATGCCGATCTGGTCATCGGTGCGGTTCTGATCCCGGGTGCAGCAGCTCCGAAGCTGATCTCGCGCGCACAACTGTCGACCATGAAGCCCGGAGCGGCTCTGGTAGACGTTGCGATCGATCAGGGCGGCTGTTTTGAGACCTCGAAAGCCACCACCCACGCCGATCCGGTTTACGAAGTTGACGGCATCATGCACTACTGCGTCGCCAACATGCCCGGCGCGGTTGCCCGGACCTCTACCATCGCACTGGGCAACGCGACCATGCCGTTCATGCTTTCGCTGGCAAGCAAGGGCTGGAAGCAGGCCTGTAGGGACGACGCACACCTGCTGGCAGGTCTGAACGTCCACGCCGGCAAGCTGACTTACGAAGCGGTAGGTACTGCCCTCAACATCGACTCTGTCGATCCGGCAACTCTGCTGAACTAAGAGTACTCCCGCCTCTGAAAGCGTCCCTTTACAAAGGACGCTTTACGGACTTGGGCCTAGCGCCGCGCCAAAAGCGCGGCGCTGTTGTTTTCTGGACCAACGGTCGCGCAAAAAAGGCACCGCGCTTTGGCGCGGTGCCCGGCCCAATCGGAGGAGGGCAATTCAATGCGCGAGCGACGGGCGGGAGGCTTACGCCTCTTTGTGAATCTCCACTGAATGCGGATACGGGATGGATACACCCTTGGCGTCAAACGCTTCCTTGATCGTTTTGGTAAGTTCGAACTTCACATCCCAATAGTCAGCCGCCGCACACCACAGGCGCGCTGTCAGATCAACCGAGCTGTCTCCAAGGTTTGTCACGCGCACCCAAGGCTCAGGATCGCCCAAAATACGGCTGTCAGCTTTGGCCACATCCAGGATGATACCCATCGCCTCATCCGCACTATCGCCGTAGTCGATGCCAAACACTAGATCGACCCGGCGCGTGTCATGGGCGGAATAGTTGGTGATCACCGAACCCCAAGCCTGACCGTTTGGCACGATGATTTGTACGTTATCCGGCGTCACCAGCTCAGTCGTGAACAGATTCAAGTCTTTCACAGTACCTGCTGTGCCACCAATATCGACATACTGGCCCAGCTTATAGGGCCGGAACACGACCAGCATCACGCCTGCGGCTAAATCACTGAGTGTTCCCTGCAGCGCCAAACCGATGGCCAAGGACGCGGCACCCAGAATGGCCACGATGCTGGTTGCCTCGATACCGAAGATGCCCAGAACGGCGACAAAGACTATCGCCAGCAGCACCCATTTCACCAGGCTCGCAACAAAATTCCCCAAAGTCGGGTCGATATGCGGTGTCGCGTTGATCCGCCGCCGCACCAGACCACTTATGGCTCCGGCGACGATCCAACCCAATACCAGAACGATCAGCGCTTTGATCGCGCTCATGATCAGCGGACCAAATGCGCCCACCTGTGTTACGACATCTTCCACACGTTTCTCCTTTGCGCCAACAACAAACCCGCGCCTTTGGCGCGGGAATGCGAAAAAGTCTGGGCTAATTTTGCGCTCAGGTCTAGGTGCGGGATTTCCGAGTTTTCCCCCTGCTGTTCCCCAGCAAACAGTCACTGTCCGGTCCTGCACACTCAAACACCTGACAATCTGCGCTCATGCCACCACATTGAGACCTATAACTCGCAGGAGCATATCATGCTGGACACCACCTCATTCCCGATCATGGCCAAATGGCCACCGCAATTTCCTGATCGCATCCAACTTTATTCCTTTGCAACGCCCAACGGGGTCAAAGCGTCGATCATGCTGGAGGAAACCGGACTACCCTACGAGGCACATCTGGTTACGCTGGCAGATGCGGATGTCAAAAGTCCCGAATTTCTGTCGCTAAATCCCAATAACAAGATCCCGGCTCTCATTGATCCGAACGGGCCCGATGGGGTCCCGATGGGGCTTTTCGAAAGCGGAGCGATCCTGCTGTATTTGGCCGAGAAAAGCGGCATGCTGCTGGGGCAGAGCAAGGCGGACAAACATTTAGTCACCCAATGGCTGATGTTCCAGATGGGCGGCGTTGGGCCGATGTTCGGTCAGTTGGGGTATTTCCACAAGTTCGCTGGCAGCGAGATCGAAGACCCCCGTCCCCGCGAACGCTATGTGAACGAGGGCAAACGCTTGTTGAATGTTTTGGAAACACAGCTGAACGGCCGGGATTGGATCGCCGGAGACTATTCGATCGCGGACATAGCCATCGCACCCTGGCTACGTGGTCTCGACTATTATGGCGTCAAAGAAGTTCTCGGTTGGGACAACTACAGCAATGTAGCGGCCTATCTCGACCGTTTTCTGGAAAGGCCTGCAGTTCAGAAGGGCCTGACCATCCCGCCTCGGGATTAACTTGAACCACAGGGCGGCGGCGCCAAAGTGCCGCACGCCCTTGGGCCATTCAGCCTGGCAATCGGCCTGTCTCGACGTAACGCAGAATCTCGACAACCTGCGCGGGCTCTTCCGCCACCGCAAGCGCGGCCGCGTCCACCTCTTTCAAAGCGTGTTGATGATCGGCTCCATGTAACACGATGATCGATTTGCCCAAGGCCGCCGCGTAGCCGGCATCAAAGGCTGCATTCCATTGCTTGTATTTGTCCCCGAAGCGTACAACGACCACATCAGCGTCTGAAATCCCCTTGCGGGTTCGGATCGCGTTCACCATCGCACCCTTGTGGTCATGCCAATACTTGTTTGGCTCTGCCCCCAAAATCGCGACGCCACAATCATCCGACGCATCATGATCTGTCACTGGGCTGCTAAACTCTATGTCCAGCCCCTCGGCACCTGCGATAATCTGTTCCCGCCAATCCGTGTGAATCTCACCCGAAAGATAAACTTTTAACATGACCTATTCCTCCCGCAAAAAAGGGGCGCGCCCGCCCCTTCGTGATATCATATATGTCCCACCCTGGGTGGAAACATCCTCAGCCGCGCAGCACGCCACCAGTCGCTTTCGCCACTTTCTCGACGATCTTTGCACTGACCTCTTCGATGTCCTTTTCCTTGAGGGTCGAGTCAGATGGCTGCAGCCGAACGGCAATGGCCAGGGATTTCTTCCCTTCACCAAGGCTACCCCCGATGAACTCGTCAAACACCCGAACGTCTTCAATCAGTGCCTTGTCGGCCCCTGCAGCTGCATTCACCAGCGTTAACGCCTCGATATTGGCATCAACGACAAACGCAAAGTCTCGCTCAACCGCCTGCAGGTCACGCAGTTCCAAGGCGGAACGGGTTGCTCCGGATTTACGCGGCATCGGAACTTGATCTGGCCAAATGGTGAACGCCATTGCCGGACCCTTGATGTCCATGGCCTGCAAGACGCGAGGGTGCAACTCACCAAAGACACCCAGAACCTTTTTCGGGCCAAGGCAAATCTTGCCGTGACGACCCGGGTGCCACCAGGCATCGCCATCACGCAGAATTTGTACCTTAGCTGGCGCGCCAATTGCGGCCAGCACCGCCTCGGCGTCAGCCTTCGCATCAAACAGGTCAACCGGGCGGGACGCACCGTGCACATCCTTGGGGCCGCTGCGCCCAACCAACAGGCCGGTGATTTGCGTCTGCTGATCCCCCGGCTCGCCATCGTGGAACACCGGACCGACCTCGAACAGAGCCAGATCTGCGTAACCCCGCGCCTGATTACGCGCCGCCGCCTGCAGCAGACCAGGCAGCAGATCAGGGCGCATATGGCTCATCTCGGACGAGATTGGGTTTTCCAGCATGGTTGCCGCGTCGCCACCGCCAAACAGCGCAGCCGAGGCCTGATCTATGAAGGTGTAGGATACACATTCATTATACCCCAGTGCGGCACAGGTCCGTCGCGCCATCGACTGGCGGCGCTGCGTCGGCGTCATGACCGGTTTGGGGATACCCGCCGTGGTGCGTGGCAGAGGAATACCCTGCAGCTTGGTCAGTGAAGCAATCCGCGCAACCTCTTCCACCAGATCAGCTTCCCCCATGATGTCTGGTCGCCAGCTGGGCACGTGCGCCATCTCTCCATCCAGACGGAAGCCCAAACGGGTCAGGGTTTGCCGCTGCTCGCTTTCCGGGATTTCCATCCCGACCAGAGACTGCACTCGCGCCGCATCCAGCTTGTAGGCCCGCGCGTGGTTCGGCGCTTTGCCCGCCTCAACCACGTTCGAGGCTTCACCGCCGCAGATATCCAGGATCATCTGCGTCGCGTGCTCTAACCCTTCGCGGGTGTATTCCGGGTCGACCCCACGTTCGAAGCGATACCGCGCGTCCGAGTTTATCTTAAGCGCCCGACCCGTCAGGGCGATCTGCACATGATCCCAGAACGCGCTTTCAAGGAAGACGTTCACCGTCTCCTCGGTGCAGCCGGTTTCCTCACCGCCCATGATACCGGCGATTGATTCCGGGCCTTTGTCGTCCGAAATCACCATCATGCCGGGCTGTAGTGTGTATTCCTTCTCATCCAGAGCAACCAACTTCTCGCCACCGTTCGCACGGTGAACGCGTAGGTTACCCTGCACCTTGTCGGCATCGAATACGTGCAGCGGGCGGTTGTGATCGAAGGTCATATAGTTGGTGATATCCACCAGAGCCGAGATCGGACGCAGACCAATCGCCTTCAGCTGATCCTGCAGCCATTGCGGGCTAGGACCGTTCTTAACACCCTTGATAAGCCGACCGGTGAAATGCGGTGCGCCGTCCAGCGTATCCTCGTCGATCGACACCTTGATCGGGCTTTCGAAATCACCTGGCACCGGCACATAGTCGCGCACCTTCAGCGTGCCCAAACCACGAGCAGCCAGATCGCGCGCAATCCCCTCAACACCCAGCGCATCCGGGCGGTTTGGCGTGATCGCAATCTCGATCATCGGGTCAACCTTCGACGGCTCGTTCTCGGCCAGCCAGTCGATAAACTTGTCACCGACCTCGCCCGAAGGCAGCTCGATAATTCCGTCATGCTCGTCCGACAGCTCCAGCTCGCGTTCGGACGCCATCATGCCAAAGCTTTCGACACCTCGAATCTTGCCAACGCTGATGGTGATATCCAGACCGGGGATATACGTGCCCGGCTTACACACGACGACAGTGATGCCTTCGCGCGCGTTGGGTGCGCCACAGATGATCTGCAGGTCGCCCTCGTCGGTCTCAACCGTACAAACTCGAAGCTTGTCGGCGTCGGGGTGTTTCTCGGCATGTTTCACATGGCCCAGCGTAAAGCCCGCCAGCCGGTCCGCCGGATTGAGGATATCTTCGACCTCAAGTCCGAGGTCGGTCAGCGCCTCGGCAATCTCATCCACCGAAGCATCAGTATCGAGGTGGTCTTTCAGCCAGGAAAGAGTGAATTTCATCGGTCGTCATCCGCCAGTAAATCTCGGGTCAGACCGCATGTAGCGGATATTGTACACAGGGGAAAGAGGCCGTTGGCCTAGTCTTCGGCAACCGTGTTCGAAACAGCGTCCGACCCGGCAAATACAGCCAGAATACGCGCGATCCCGCTACCCGTATTCACCCCGGCATGGGTCGAGCGGAAGGCTTCGACAAAGGCATCCCCGGTTCTGTAGACACGCGTACCAGCGTCGCCATAGTCAACGGTGATCTCGCCCTCAAGAACATAGGCCGCCAACGGTGCATCATGACGGTGGTCGCCTGTCTGCTGTCCCGGTTGCATGGTGACGATCGCCATAGTGATTTCAGCCTGCCCTGTCGGATATTCCAGTGGCTCGCCGATGATCGAGGTATCGGTCTGCAACAGCAATTCAACCGGCGGGTATGTATCCTTTGCCTGGGCATTAGTGGCGGCAAGGATCAGTGCACCCAGCAGAAGCGGTTTCACGGGTCATCTCCTGTTTAGTTGTGCGGGCAAGTGATCGCGCTGCGGCAGCGAAGTCAACGGTTATGGATAAGTTGGCGTTCGGCCCAAAAGCTCGTCCAACTGCCAGCCGATCCAGCCGTGAGGAATGAAATGCCCGCCCGGATGCGTATCCAGCGTGACCTGCCCCTGCGCGCAATCGGTCCACTCTATCCGGCTGAGCGTCAGAAACGGCTTCACGCTCCAATCCCCGCGCGGAGTGGCACCGTTGCAGTCGAACTTGGCCTTCCACAGCGCCACCGGATAGGTCGTGTCGCCATCCGGCGCAAAGGGAAAATCCATCACCGTATCGTCCAGCCCATGTACATGGCGCACCTCTCGCGGGGCTTCCGGGCAGTCCTCGGTTTGGCGGATTGATCCCGCAACAGCCAGCAGAGCGGCGATGTCATTGCCCGACTGGCACACAAAGCGCCATGCCATCGCGCCGCCATAGGAATAACCCGAGACATAGATGCGTTCAGGATCAATGGGATAGTGCTTGGCAACATCCTCTAACACCCGATCAGCAAACGGCACGTCTGCGGTATCAGCGGTCCAGAAATTCCAGCTTTTGCCCAACCCGTTCGGAGCCACCAGCAACACATCGCGCAGCTTGGTCGCCCCGGCGATGCGTTCATGGTTCACCACCACATCGCCCTGCCGCGCCCAGCCATGAAAATGCAACAGCACCGGCAGAGGCGTTTCGCCATCCCAGCCACCAGGTTCCAGCACATGGTATGAGCGGTCGCCGATCTCACAGGCGGTATCGCCGTGGCAGTCAGATTTCCACGGGCCCATAGCAAAGGCCGGAGTCGCGGTCAGCAGAAGAAAAAGCAGTCGATAGATCATAAGCCGGAGCCTAGCGACGTCTGCCGCACTGTCACATAACATATTGGTGTAGGGTAGGGTTTCACCCCGCCAACCGCCCCACGGTGGGGTGAAACCCCACCCTACAACGGATCAAATCACAATGCCGCGCTATCGCCAGACCGCGGGATGGCGATCAGAGGTTTGTGTCGAGCACATTAAGTCAGCCAAATCCGCGAAACGTTCAAACGGAGCGCTCACGGAGGCAAATCGCCAGCCCGTGCGGGCGGTCTGGCGATAGCGCGGCGGCCTATCGGCCTTTGCTCCGCGCGAATTATATCGAACTTAAGGGTCAACGCCTTTTTTGAGGATCAGGTCTCTTATACGCTCTCCAACTTCGTCAGAAGAATATTCAGAAGTTAACTCAGTGCCCAAGTGCATATCCTGCCTCATTCTATCAATGCACTGGAGAAACAAGCGTTCCGTTTCTGCGTCGGCTCTGGTGATGCGTTCCTGCTCGTCGGAAGCGTATGCTTCCATAAAATCTATTAGGGATGCCCTGGCATTTGTCGTGACTTCAATTACTTCATCAATGCCCGAAACTAAAATTTTAGCGTAGCTGAGTTCGAACTGCTTAAACGACAATCCGATTTCCAATACTTCTGAATTGAACCGAATTGCTGTTGTCACATCCCTGAACGTAGCAATAG
This sequence comes from Ruegeria sp. AB11, assembly GCF_056536325.1. NCBI lineage: Bacteria > Pseudomonadati > Pseudomonadota > Alphaproteobacteria > Rhodobacterales > Roseobacteraceae > Ruegeria > Ruegeria sp. AB11. The sequence goes on from NZ_JBQFJO010000001.1 coordinate 358,827, forward strand.
CTTCTTGGTAAACTTCGAGGCGGCGAGCTTTCAGCGCTTCAGACCGGTCAGCCTTGCGCTGCAAGAAAAATAACCAAATCGCGCCGAGAAATGTAATCGCAGGGCCAAAACTGCTTACCCACTCTCCCAACTGGCTAAAGAAGGGAAAATCACGGCACACGTTTTCACACGCCGTGATTACTTCGGCTTCACTCACCGAGACAAACCACCATGCAGGTTCGGCATATCCAGCGCCGCAAACCCGTAGTGACGCAGCCAGCGCAGGTCGGAATCAAAGAACGCCCGCAAATCAGGGATACCGTATTTCAGCATCGCCAGACGGTCGATGCCGATGCCGAAGGCAAAGCCCTGATAGACCTCAGGATCAATCCCACCGGCGGCGATCACCTTGGGGTGGACCATGCCTGAGCCCAGAATCTCCATCCAGTCGTCACCCTCGCCGATCTTCAACTGGCCGTTGTCCCACGAACAGCGGATATCGACCTCGGCCGACGGCTCGGTGAAGGGAAAGTGCGAGGCGCGGAAGCGCAGTTCGACATCGTCGACCTCGAAGAACGCTTTCACGAACTCTTCCAGAACCCATTTCAGGTTCGCCATCGAGATGTCCTTGTCAATGGCCAGCCCCTCGACCTGATGGAACATCGGTGTGTGGGTCTGGTCATAGTCGGCGCGGTAGACGCCGCCCGGGCAGATCACGCGGATCGGCGCGCCCTGCAGTTCCATCGAGCGGATCTGGACCGGCGAAGTATGCGTGCGCAGCACGTGCGGCGGGCGATTATCCCCCTCGGCGCGGTGCATGTAGAACGTGTCCATCTCGGCCCGCGCGGGGTGGTGGCCGGGGATGTTCAGGGCGTCGAAGTTATGCCAGTCGGTCTCGATCCGCGGCCCTTCGGCCACCGAGAAACCCAGTTCGGCAAAGATCGCGGTCAATTCCTCGGTCGCCTGGCTGACCGGGTGGATCGAACCATGGCGGCGCGCGCGAGCCGGCAGGGTGACGTCCAGCCACTCAGTGCGCAGACGCTCATCCAGCGCAGCATCGGCAAGCGCAGCCTTCTTGGCGGAAAGCGCCGAGTTGATTTCATCCTTCAGGGCGTTCAGTGCTGGGCCTGCAACCTGACGCTCTTCGGGGGTCATCTTGCCCAACTCGCGCATCTTCAGCGCGACTTCGCCTTTTTTGCCCACGGCAGCGACTCGGATCGCCTCAAGTGCGTTTTCATCGCCCGCATCGGCGATTTGGCCCAGATATTTTGCCTTAAGATCGTCCATGACGCCCTCTGAATTTGGTCGCCAACCTGCTATCGGCCCCGCCCCGCGAATGCAAGCGGGACGGTGGGGATCAATAGCTGTATTCGGGATAAATCCGGGTCAGATCGCCATTCCAGTCGCCATTGTAGTGATCCAGCAACTCATCTGCGGGCACCTTGCCCGTATCGATGCTGTCCTTGAGCGCGTTGAGGAAATGCGTCTCGTCCTGAACCAGACCACCCGCACCGGGGCGCGCGCGGGACGCAAGTCCTGCCTCTGCGATCGAGACCACTTCGCGCGCCAGATCATGCATATTGATGTTGCCAACCTGCGCTTGCAGACCATCCTTGGCGGCCTCAACCCGCAGCGCTTCGCGCGTCTCGGTATCCCAGCCTTTGACCAGATCCCAAGCGGCATCCAGCGCGGTTTGATCATAGGTCAGACCGACCCAGAAGGCCGGCAGCGCACAGAGCCTGCGCCATGGGCCACCATCGGCGCCGCGCATCTCCATGAATTTCTTGATCCGCGCCTCAGGAAAGGCTGTGGTAAGGTGATCGGCCCAATCGGACAAAGTCGGCGTCTCGCCGGGTAATGCAGGCAGTTTGCCCTGCAGGAAGTCGCGGAAGGACATGCCCAGCGCGTTGACATATTGCCCGTCGCGATAGACGAAATACATTGGCACATCGAGCGCGTATTGAACGTAGCGCTCGAACCCGAATCCTTCTTCGAACACAAATGGCAGCATGCCCGTCCGTGCATCGTCCAGATGCCGCCAGATATAGCTGCGCCAACTTTTCTGGCCGTTCACCTTGCCCTCAAAAAACGGAGAGTTCGCGAACAGCGCAGTGGCTACCGGCTGCAATGCCAGCGCGACACGCAGTTTCTGCACCATGTCTGCCTCGGATCCAAAGTCGATATTGACCTGAACCGTGCAAGTGCGCCGCATCATCGCGCGGCCCATGGTGCCGACTTTTTCCATGTAGTCGTTCATCAGCCGGTAACGGCCCTTGGGCATCAACGGCATTTCGTCATGGGTCCAGATCGGGGCGGCGCCCAGACCGATGAAACCCACTCCGATCTCGTCCGCGATATCCTTCACCTCACGCAGGTGGACGTTCACCTCATCGCAAGTCTCATGGATCGTCTCGAGCGGGGCACCCGACAGCTCCAAAGCGCCACCCGGTTCCAAGCTAACGTTGGCACCGTCCTTTTCAAGCCCGATTAGATGCCCGGCTTCGCGTACCTCGGCCCAACCATGACGGTCGCGCAGGCCTTCCAGCACAGCCACGATGGACCGTTTGCCTTCAAACGGCAGCGGTTTCAGCGTGTCTTTACAATATCCGAACTTCTCATGCTCGGTGCCAATACGCCAATCATCCTTGGGCTTGCAGCCCGATTCCAGATATTCGGCCAGTTGCTCATGGCGTTCGATCGGTCCGCCGCCGGACTGGGGGATGGACATGTTACCCGTGCTCCGATCCTGATATGTCTGTCTTGAAGGTCAGTCCTGAGCGCAAACCGCGCCAGTGTCAATGCAGCCTGAGATGAGCCGGGCGCGAGGGCGTGCGTTCCCAAATCACGACAGGATGCGCTGATCCACCGTTGAGTTCCGACAGCATTTGTTCAGTTTTCAACCCTGGCAGGTTCGAAAACACATCAAACAGAGCCTCAGCCCCTTCGGCGTTCACCGGAATGTGAAGAGTCGGTTGCCCCGGCTGATCCAGAACCCAAAGAGCTGGGCGCGCGGTTGGGTCCAGCGCAAGTCGTTCGATTTCGCGCGCAGCAACGATCCCGCCATCTAAAGGGCCAAGATAAGTGATCTGGCCTTCATCGATGGTCACAACGCCCGGACCACCTGCACCGGTGCGAAAGCGCGCACGCTGTAATCCGATTACGGCAAGAGCAATCGAAACGACCACCAGAATCCAACCCAACCAGCCCAGCAATCCACCCGGTCCGTTGATCCAACTCAGGCCCAGCAGCAGGACAAATCCAGCAACCAGCACTTCGCGCCAGCGCCACATGGCCAGTTTGGCTTCTGGTCGGATGAAACTCATGCTGTGTCCTCCGGGTTTGTGAACAAGATCAGCGAGAAATAGCCCGCTGGTTGGAACCCAATAGCCATATAAGCACGCGCGGCGGAATCGGAAGCGGCAAACAGAACTGAACGTGAAACCCCTGCGCTCCGTGCCTCGGTCAGATGCAAGGCAACAGCGAGACGCGCATAACCTCGGCCACGCAATTCAGGGGGTGTGTAGACCCCTCCGATCTGTACGATCTCGGGCAGGCGCGCATTGAAGCCTGTCATGGCGACGGGCCGATCGTTGATCAGAAGAACCCGGTGGGAATCGCGCGTGCAATAAGCTTCGAAATCTTCGCCTGCCTGTGTTTTTGCCCTGTCGGGAGCAAAATCCATGGCCTCGATCAGATAGTCGCGCCGCCAGTTCTCGGTGATTGCCCTGTCGACTTCATCCAGAGGAACCAGACGGGCGCCTGAAACGTCTGGCATGCGAAGCTGATCCAGCTCCAGCGAAAACCCCGGCTCATCACTGTTAAGCGTCGCGGGTCGGTCTTCCCAGCCGCCAAGTTTCATGAGCCGCCGCGCCTGCGTGGCTTCCGAGGCTATGCCAAACAGAGCGTGCCCTCGGATCAGGCTTATGGCCTCAGAAAGCTCATCATCCGAACAGTTCGGGCATTGTGACAGGATCATACCTTCGTTTGTGATGGCAAAGACAGCGCGAAACGGATCGCCAAGCACCCACGCTTTCAACGACCGGGGATGCGCTTTACGCAGACCGAAATCTCGTAGATTAGCCAAGGGAAACATGGATGTCTGGATGTGCTGGGATAGAAATGCGTCAATATCCGGCAGGTCCGTTTCCTGTGCCGGCCGCCACATCAAGACCAATCCCCCAGTGCCTGCTGCCACATGGTCATCGCAGCAACAGCGGCCGTATCGGCACGCAGGATACGGGGGCCGAGACTGACCACATGAGCATAGGACAACGCCTTCAGTCGCTTGCGTTCTTGGTCGGAAAAACCACCCTCCGGGCCAATGAGGATGGCCCATGGCTGACCTGGTTCGTTTTCGGCCAATCGCAGGGCCGAGCCAACCTCGGCCTCGTCACAGAACATCAACTGACGACCTTCAGGCCATGCATCAAGCACGCGATCCAGTCGCTGCAATTCAGTGACGTCTGGCACGAAGGTCCCGCCACATTGTTCCGCTGCTTCCACCGCATGCGCTTGCAGCCGATCCTGCCGAATTCGCTCGGAATTGGTGAACCCTGTCTGCACCGGCATAATCCGCGCAGCGCCCATTTCAGCTGCTTTTTCAACGATAAAATCGGTCCGCGCCTTTTTAATCGGCGCAAAGAGCAGCCACAGATCGGGCGGCAGTTGCAGCGGCTTCGTTTGCTCTGCACAGGACAGTAGGCCGCCACGTTTGCTCGCCTCGGCGACATCGGCCAGCCACTCGCCATCCTGCCCGTTGAACAGGGCGACCTGCCCGCCAACCGACAAGCGCATGACACCGAACAGGTAATGTGCGTGTTCGCGCGTCAAAGGAACCGATTGCCCCGGACCTAAAGGGTGCTCTACATACAGTCTGATCTTCGCAGTCATGAGACCCTACATATGCAAGGCAATGCCCCAACACCAGACGGTCAGGTCGCTGATGCCGCGACCGGCAACTGGGTCGACACGTACGCACCCACCTTTGCGCGCCCTTACCTGCGGCTCAGCCGGGCTGATCGGCCTATTGGCACATGGTTGTTGCTGATTCCCTGCTGGTGGGGTCTGGCACTGGCCATCCTCAGCGACGGGCAACCACGATGGGAGGATCTTTGGATCGCCCTCGGTTGCGCCATTGGAGCTTTCCTGATGCGCGGCGCGGGCTGTACGTGGAATGACATCACCGATCGGGAGTTCGACGGGAAGGTCGAGCGCACCCGCTCGCGCCCAATACCATCGGGTCAGGTCAGTGTGCGTCAGGCGGTGTTCTGGATGGTGTTGCAATGCTTGTTGGCACTGGCGATTCTTCTGACTTTCAACCAGGCCGCCATAGCAATGGGTGTATTATCGTTGCTTCCCGTCACGATCTATCCATTTGCGAAACGGTTTACTTGGTGGCCACAGATTTTTCTGGGGCTGGCCTTTAACTGGGGCGCATTGCTGGCATGGGCAGCGCATACTGGCACCGTGGGCTGGCCCGCCATCATGCTCTATCTGTCAGGCATTGCCTGGACCCTGTTTTATGACACGATCTATGCCCATCAGGATGCCGAGGACGACGAACTGATCGGAATTAAATCCACTGCGCGGCTGTTCGGAACCGATACCACGCGTTGGCTCAAATATTTTCTGATAGGAACGGTCAGTCTGATGGGACTTGCGATTATCGATGCGGCATTGCCGGTGGCGTCGGTCCTTGCATTGGTCGTTGCGCTTGGCGGGCCTTGGGCGATGGGATGGCACCTTGCCTGGCAATTGAGGGGGTTGGACACGGAAGACAACGCCAAATTGCTGCAACTGTTTCGGGCCAATCGCGACACCGGCTTGATTCCGCTGATCTTCCTCTGCGTCGCCCTTTTGCTCTGATTGCACCTCCGTGATGGGCTCTGTATGAGTCCGGAACCAACCGCCCGAGGAGTTTCGATCCCACCTATGCGCATGCCTTACGCTCTTGCCGTTGCGTTGATCTTTGCGGTGACCGCCGTGCTGTCTCTGGTGGCGGCGAGCTATGCAGTGACAAAGATAGAAGATGCATCGGAGTTTGCAGTACGTCGGGCTTTGAATCTCAAGGGCCATGACTGGGCCGAGGTCCAGTCCGATGGGTTGCGTGTTGTATTGACTGGTACTGCCCCGGATGAAGCTACCCGGTTCAACGCACTGACCGCCGCCGGAACCGAAGTTGATACCTCGCGTGTAATCGATGAGATGGAGGTCGCGCCCACCGCCGACCTGACCCCGCCCCGTTTTTCGGCCGAGATATTGCGCAATGACAGCGGCATAACAATCATCGGCCTCGTGCCCGCGAGCTTGGATCGCGACGACCTGATCGACAGGTTGCAGCGACTTGATCAGAACTCATCCGTTTCTGATCTGATGGAAAGCGCGGACTACGCCGAACCCAAGGGATGGGATCAAGCCATAGATTATGCGATCGAGGCACTTTCTGGCCTGCCCCGTGCCAAGATTTCCGCCAGCCCTGGATTGGTACGTATCACCGCCATCGCCGATAGCCAGCAGGAGAAAAACAGGCTGGAACAAGACCTGAGCCGTGCCGCACCGCCCGGACTGCGAATCGGCCTTTCCATCTCGGCGCCCCGCCCCGTTATCACGCCGTTTACGCTCCGCTACCTGATAGATGAAAACGGCGGACAGTTTGATGCCTGCTCTGCTCAGAGTGAAGACGCGCGGGAGCTGATCGTCGCCACCGCGCGCGAGGCTGGTTTGACCGGGCCATATTCCTGTACAATCGGGCTGGGGGTTCCTTCGCCTCGCTGGTCTAATGCTGCACAGCTAAGCATCTTGGCACTGGCCGAGATTGGACAGGGGTCGGTCACCATGTCGGATGCCGACATCACGTTGGTAGCGGCCCAAGATACCAGCCCCATCTTGTTTGATCGTGTTGTGGGGGAATTGGAAAACGCGCTTCCCGACGTATTCGCCCTTCATGCAGTACTGCCCGAACCCGAGCCCGACGATCCCGCTGGACCGATTGAATTCAACGCCACCCTCAGCCCTGAAGGTCTGGTGCAGTTGCGTGGCCGTGTCAGTGACGAGACCTTACGCGACATGACCGACAGTTTCGCCCGCGCCGCCTTTGGATCAACGCAGGTTTACACCGCCACCCGTGTGGTTCAGGACCTGCCAACCGATTGGCCCGTTCGGGTTCTGGCCGGGCTCGATGCCTTGTCGCATCTACACAACGGAGCATTGACTGTAACGCCAGACGACGTTTCGCTGACAGGGGTCAGCCACGATCCCGATGCAAAGGCGCGGATCGCTGGATTGCTATCGGACAAGCTGGGCGATGCTCAGGATTTCAACCTGTCGATCACCTATGTTGAACCGCCGGCGCCTCAAGATGCGCTGCCAGATCCGGAGGTTTGCGAAGAACAGATCGCCGAAGTTCAAAGCAATAGTAAAATCGCCTTCGAACCAGGGTCGGCGACAGTCGCCTCCGACTCGCGCGATGCGTTGAATCAGATCGCGGACATCCTGCGCGAATGCGGCCCGATACGATTGGAAATACAGGGCCATACCGACAGTCAGGGTCGCGAGGAAATGAACCAGCAACTCAGCCAGGCGCGTGCGCAATCTATCCTGAACGAACTACGTGATCGGCGTGTCCCGACCTCAAGCTTTTCAGCGGTCGGATATGGCGAGACGCAGCCAATTGCGGACAATGACACCGAAGAAGGCCGTGAAATAAACCGCCGCATCAAGTTTCATCTGATCCGGCCTGAACCTGTGCCAGATACTGAGACCGGGCTTGAAGCCGTAGAAGCAGAAACACCGGACGCCGAAGCCCAGGATGCAGGCTCAGAGGACCAATAAAGTGAACAGAATCGAATTCGTTATCGCCACCGCTATCATCCTGTTTGCTGCCTTCTGCATGGGCTGGTTTGCGAACTGGCTGGCACATCGACTGTCGCGCGTCCGTCAAAGCGACGTGGCTGATCTGGACCGCATGAGCCAGGAGTTGCACGAGGCCGAGGAAACGCGCGATCAGGCGATCACATACCTGCAACAGCGCGAGGCCGAATTGACCAACCAACTGACCCAGGCCGAGGCCGAACTGGCCGCCGCCATGGACGGATTGCGCGCCGCAAGGCAAGAGGCTGAAGAGCTGCGTGGTAGGATCAACAACGCAGACTGATCTTGGCAACCTAGAAAGCTAATCCTGTTTCTACGCTTAGATCGGCGTATTTTGGCCGATAGGCGAGCACTGTCTTCATTTCCACAACTTATTCAATAATATGAATTGGTGTGTTTTTGCCTGCGCACTGAACTGTTCACGATCCAAGAAACTGGAGTGTACTATGTTTTTCAATCCAACTTTTAAGACCGCCGCAATCCTTGGGATGTTTGTGACGACCGCTGCAGTCGCCTCAAGCGATGTGATCCCGTCAGAGAATGACACCTTTACAAAATGGGGCGAAGAGTCCGGTTGGACCATCTATGTGGATGAAACCCGTGGGTCCTGCCTGATCGAGCGTGTCGACGGTAACAGCAACGTCGTTCAGATGGGACTGACAAAAGATCAGGAGATGGGTTATCTCGGCGTCTTCACACAAAACGACATCGGCTTGAAAGGCAAAAAGGAGGAAATCATCCTATCGCTGGACGGCAACGTTTACTCGGCCGAAGCGCGCAAGAAGACAAAGCACCTCGCTGAAGGATACACAGGGGGCTACATTCTGGCCAACAATCCGCAATTTGTCGAAGACGTCATGAAGAAATATGAGATGACGGTTTTCCCGGAAAAAGAAACCGGATTCACCGTAAGCCTTGATGGCACTCTGAAGGCGATCGAAGCTGCTCGGACCTGCAACACGGAACAAAGCAGTTAAGTCGATCAACCCAATCTCGGCATCCGGCAACGGGTGCCGGACCCAGTCTTTACCACCGAGTCAGCGCGTCCTCGTCCTCATCCTTGGCCGCGACCCATTCGGCCCCGCCCGAGGTGATTTCTTTTTTCCAGAATGGAGCGCGGGATTTCAGGTAGTCCATCAGGTATTCCGCCGCCTCGAACGCATCCTTGCGGTGCCGTGCAGCGGTGGCCACCATCATGATCCGGTCGCCCGGCGCAAGCCGCCCATGGCGGTGGATCACCAGCACATCCCCCAAAGACCAGCGTTTCTGAGCCTCTTCGGCGATCTTGGTCAAGGCGCGCTCGGTCATTCCGGGGTAGTGCTCGATCTCCATCACGTCCAGATCGCCCGAAGCAAGATCACGGACGACGCCTGTGAAGGTCACGATGGCCCCATTGGCGTCATCTCCGGCGGCAAAAGCACTGGCCTCGGCACCCAGATCGAACTCTTCTTCCTGAACCGAGATGCGCAATTTAACCACCGGTCATGGGTGGGAAAAACGCGACCTCGCGCACTCCCGCCAGTGACGCGTCAAAATCTGACAATTCCTGATCCAGAGCCACCCGCAGCGCGGACAGATCGGCAAAGGCCGCCGCATAGCGATCCTCTCGCGCGCTAAGCTCGGCGACCAGATCAGACACCGTTGCGGCCTGCGTCTCAACCTTTTCTTTCGGCAGACCGATGCGTTCACGCACCCAGGCGAAATACAGCACGTCCATTGCTTAGCTCTCCTTCAGATGGGGCATGGCTTTACGTAGGTAGTCATAGCCGGTGATCAATGTCAGCGTCGCAGCGATCCACAGCAGCCACAGACCAATACGGCCAGACCAGAACATGCCTTCAAGATGCCAGCGCACGTGGCCCAGATCCTCCACCTGCCCGGTCAACACCTGATCGATGGTCGTGGCGTCCATTCCGAACGTGGCCATCACGAAGTGGTGTTCGAATATGCCCTGCGAAAACAGGATCGCGATTGCCACCATCTGTGCCGTCGTTTTCCACTTGGCCAGTTTCGTGACCTTCAACGTCCCAGCCACGTCACCCAGATACTCCCGCAGACCTGAAACAAAGACTTCACGAAACAGGATGACCGTTGCGGGCAGCACCAGCCATGGCGTCCAGTGCTCGGTCGAGTAGCCCACCAGGATCATCAACGCGATCACAACCATAGCCTTATCAGCGATTGGGTCCAGCATGGCCCCGATTTTGGTTTCCTGTTTCCAAGCCCGCGCAAGATAGCCGTCGAACCAATCAGTGATGGCCGCAGTCAGGAACAGGATCAGCGCAAACCAATCCGCATAGGGGCGCGTGAAATACAGAAACATCACGGCAAGACCTGGCGCGGCCACGAGGCGCAGGACGGTCAGAATATTCGGCAGGTTCCATTTCATGGCTTGGACCCTACATCGCCGGCCCGGGACATAAAAGATGAGGTCGCGAAAAACTCACAGTACACAAGCGTTTGGCACATGGCACGTCACAGAGTCGCAACAGTAGAGAAGTCTTCAGATTCATCTTGGCATCGCAAGACATTGAAGTCAGATTGGCGGATGGCCCGACCTGAAAGCACCTGAACCCCACATGACACCGCATATCCAAACCGACCCCCGGTCGAACCTGATCGGTAGCGCCTGGATGATCGCCGCCATGGCTTTGTTCGCGATCGAAGACGCGCTGCTAAAAGGCGCATCGGCTGACTTGCCGATCTGGCAGGTTTTGCTTCTGTTTGGCATGGGCGGATCAATGATTTTTGCCTGCGTCACAACCTTACGCGGCGGGCGGATATTCCATCCCGATGTCTTGTCTCGGCCCATGAAAATTCGCGTCTTTTTCGAGATCCTCGGACGGATGTTCTATTTGCTGGCAATCGCTCTGACGCCACTCTCATCTGCGACAGTGATTTTGCAGGCCACGCCGCTGGTCGTGGTTGCTGGTGCGGCGCTGTTCTTTGGGGAAACCGTCGGCTGGCGACGCTGGAGCGCGATTGCAATTGGTCTGGTCGGTGTCGTCATCATCATCCGACCAACAGGCGATAGTTTTACGATGCTGTCACTTCTGGCGGTGTTCGGGATGTTGGGATTTGCGGGTCGCGATCTGGCGAGCCGCGCCGCGCCCGCGACACTGGGTGCAGACGTGCTGGGGTTCTACGGGTTCCTCTCTGTCGTGGTTGCTGGGATCGCCTATAGATTCTACGAGGGCGCGCCGATGGTAGCCTTGACGGGCAGTACTGGTGCCTACATTGCGACCGCAGTGGTGATTGGGACGATGGCCTATGCGTCACTCATGAAAGCGATGCGGACGGGCGAAGTTTCAGCTGTGACGCCCTTTCGGTACTCCCGACTACTGTTCGGGATCGGGCTGGGTGTATTCTTGTTCAAAGAGCAATTGGATCAAACAATGTGGATTGGCAGCGCCCTGATCGTGGCCTCCGGTCTTTATATTCTCTGGCGCGGGCGAAAAGCCTAACCCTTGTCGTGGAAGAAATCATAGACCTTCTGCGCCAGCCCGGCTGAGATACCTTCGACAGCTTTTAGGTCTGCCAAATTGGCTCGGCTTACAGCTTTGGCGCTGCCAAAATGAGCCAACAGAGCACGTTTGCGTGCGGCTCCGACGCCGGGAATTTCATCCAAGGGCGTAGCACCAACCGCTTTGGCCCGTTTCGCACGGTGCGTCCCGATGGCAAAGCGGTGGGCCTCGTCCCTCAGGCGCTGGATGAAGTACAATACGGGGTCATTGCGTTTCAAGGCAAAGGGGCGTTGGCCGATGCGATGAAACTCTTCTTTGCCATGGTCGCGATCCACGCCTTTGGCGACACCGATCATTGGAATATCTTCGACCCCATGTACCTGCATGATCTCGTGCACAGCACTCACCTGTCCAGCTCCGCCATCTATCAACAGCAGGTCAGGCCATAGTCCCTTATCGCGATCCGGGTCTTCTTTTTGCAGGCGAGTGAAACGGCGGGTCAGGACCTCTTTCATCATGCCGAAATCATCACCCGGGGTCAGATCGTCGCCACGAATGTTGAACTTGCGGTAAGCGTTCTTCATGAACCCTTCAGGACCTGCGACGATCATGCCCCCTACTGCGTTAGTTCCTTGTATGTGAGAGTTATCGTAAACCTCGATCCGGTTCGGCGGTGCGTCCAGATCAAATGCCTCGGCCACACCCCGCAGCAATTTGGCCTGCGTGGCACTTTCTGACATCCGTCGGGCCAGTGATTCACGCGCATTGCGTAAGGCACCAGCCACCAATTCCTGTTTCTCGCCACGCTGGGGCACATTGATTTCAACCTTACGGCCGGCTTTTTCGGTTAGCGCCTGTTGCATCAGATCGGCGTTTTCGATTGCATCAGACAGGATCAACTGACGCGGCGGTTCCTTACTGTCGTAGAATTGCCCCAGGAACGCCTCCATCACCTCTGCCGGAGACACGTCCGCACCAACGCGCGGATAGAAGTCCTTATTGCCCCAGTTTTGATTGGCGCGGATAAAGAACACCTGTACGCAGGCATGCCCGCCGTCCATATACAGGCCGATCACATCCGCCTCAGCCACACCGCGCGGGTTGATGCCCTGGCTGGTCTGCACCTGCGTCAATGCCCGGATTCGGTCGCGCAGACCAGCGGCGCGCTCGAATTCCATCGCCTCGGACGCGGCCATCATCTGATCGGCCAAATCTTCCTGCACCTTGGTGGATCTGCCAGATAGAAACCGTTCGGCGTCCTTTACGCTTTCACGATAGTCCGCATCGGAAATCAGCCCAACACATGGCCCAGAACAACGCTTGATCTGGTAGAGCAAGCAAGGCCGCGTGCGGCTATCAAACATTGAGTCAGAGCAATTCCGCAGCAGGAATGCTTTCTGCAACTGGTTCAGCGTCCGGTTTACGGCTCCAGCACTGGCGAATGGCCCGAAATAGGCGCCTTTTTCCTTCTTGGCCCCGCGATGTTTCTTGATCTGCGGAAAGGCATGATCCTTGGCGACCAAAATATTGGGAAAGCTTTTGTCGTCCCGCAGCAGCACATTGTATTTTGGCTTGAGCTGCTTGATCAGGTTTTGTTCCAGCAGCAGTGCCTCGGTCTCTGTCCGCGTAGTCAGGAACATCATCGAAGCGGTCGCTGCGATCATCTTCTCGATCCGGCCCGAATGCCCGGGTCGCGTATAGTTCGACACCCGTGCCTTCAGGTTGCGCGCTTTGCCCACGTACAGAACACGGCTGTCCGCATCCAGCATCCGGTAAACACCCGGCGAGCTGTCCAGCGTTTTCACATAGCGCTGTATGCAGGCATAGCCGGTGGCTTGTGTTGATGAATCGGGGTCGGTGCTGGCTGTCATGGCTCTGAGATATGATTCTCTGACCATGGCTGCAATCTTGAGCCCATTAGATCAAGAGAAAACAAATCCACGACTTCTGTGGATAAGTATGCAGATAACTTTTGGGGCATCGTGATTTTCCCTTGAATCATTGCCTATTCGTTGATCTGCACAAAAAATAGGCAGTATTTTAACTATTTGTTTTCAAACGATACTTTTTCTGATGTGAGACAAGTGTATGAAAATTAAGACATTTTTGTAACGTGCATGTAACGTAAATGAGAGCGGTGCAAAACTTACCGCAGTTTTACCTATTCTACGCCCAATACATCCGGTGTCTGCCAGCCCAGATGCTGCCCGCCATCCACGCACAAAAGCTGACCGGTGACCGAATGCGCATCCAGAAAATAGCCAAGCGCGGCAGTGATATCTGACGGATTCGCGCCGCGCTTAAGAATCGTGTTCCGGCGTTGAGCGTTAAAGTGCTTTTCGCTTTGTCGATGACCCTGCATCGTCGGTCCCGGGCCGATTGCGTTTACGCGGATCGCAGGTGTCAATGCCTGAGCTGCGGTTTGGGTTAGGGTCCATAGACCCATCTTGGCGATCGTATACGACATGAACTCGGGCGTCAGTTTGCGTACGCGCATGTCCACCATGTTCACGATCAGACCCACTGCCTGGGGCTCACCCTGTTCATCCAATGTCGGCTGCAATCCCTGTGCGGCCATGGCCTGCGTCAGAACAAATGGCGCGCGCAGGTTGCTGTCGAGGTGGCGATCCCAGCTGTTGCGCGTAGCGGTATGAATATTGTCATATTCAAAGATCGAGGCATTGTTGACGAGGCAAGTTATCGGCCCGCCAAGCGCCTCGACCGAGCGGGGCAGCAACGAGCTGACCTGTGCTTCGTCAAGCAGGTCTGCCCGCAAAGCGACTGACTTTCGCCCCAGCGCTTGCACTTCATTCACTGTTTCAAGCGCTTCCCGTTCCGAGCTTGCGTAATGCACAGCCACATCCATCCCGCGCCGCGCCAGGTATAGTGCCATTGAGCGGCCAAGACGTTTTCCCGCTCCGGTCACCAGTGCTTGGGTCATGGGCTCTCTCCCCAGGTCTGATCAGGCCAGAAGGCTAACCACATAGATCACATAAAGTAGCGTCAGGACCAAACCCCAGACCCGCGTGATGTCCTTTTTGAAGAAAACAAACGGGACCAGCAAAAGCGATGCACCCAGCATCACCCAGAGATCAAAGCGTAGAAACTCAGGATCAACCGGGATACGCCCAAACAGAGTTGCGATACCGACAATGGCCAGCAGATTAAACATGTTCGATCCGATAACATTGCCCAGCGCCACATCTGCCTGCCGACGCAATGCCGCCATGACCGTAGTCGCCAGTTCCGGCAAGGATGTGCCAACCGCGATCAAGGTCAGGCCGATCACAGTTTCGCTCACTCCATAGCTCTGGGCGATGATGGTTGCATTGTCGACCAGCAAATGGGCACCCATTGGCAGACCGATCAGGCCCAGGATCAAATAAACTGCTACCTTCCAATAAGGCATGTCGGGGTCTGCTTCCTCCAGACCGTCCAGTTCGTCGTCATCAGCACAGGCTTCACCACAGGCTTTGCGGTGGGCATGCGCCTCGCGAAAGGCATTGGCGAGAACCAGAGCCAAAGCTGCCAGCAAGATCGCCCCACTGAGCAGATTAAAGACCCCGCAAAATGCCAACCCGATAAACAGAACCGAAGCGAGCAGCATGAAGATATAGTTTTTTCTGCTGTCACATTCGCTTGTGTGCAACGTCGCCAAAAGCGCCGGAAGCCCTAGGACCAACAGAATATTCGCCGTGTTCGACCCCACCACATTGCCCAGCGCTATCCCCGGAGCATTTTCTTTGATCGCACTGATCGCGATCAACAATTCAGGTGCCGAGGTGCCAAAGGCAACAATCGTAAGGCTGACTATCAGCGCAGGCACACCCAATCGCAGGCTGAGGTTCACGGCCCCGCGGACCAGCGCATCACCTGCCAACAGCAGGATTAGCAATCCAAGGCCAGAGAACAGCCACGCGCTCATCCACGGCCTCCTGTTTCACAAGGACAGGGGCCTTTACTGATCCGAAACCGCCCACAACGTGGACATTTTGCAGAACTCAACCGTTTCTGACCCGGAAAGCGGAGCTTTCCGAACATCGCCAGAACACCCATGGCAACCAGAAACAGTGTGACTATTTTGATGATCACGTCACAACCCGAAACGCGCGTAGGCAGCACGCTCCTCAAGCCCGGCAAAGGCATCCTGCGCAATCGTCGCCCCAAAACGGGACCAGATCGGTTTGCGCAGGCCGTAACGGCGGAATTTGACCTTATCTCCAAACTTCTCCTGCATTTTGGGCTTCAGATGTGCAATCCCGTCGATCAATCCCAACTCTTGCGCACGCCGCGCCAGCCAAACCTCGCCATTGAACAGATCAGCACTGGTATCCAGCTTGCCGTCTCGGCGAGACTTTACGTGATCAATGAAATTCTCGTGGATATCGCCCAGCAGCACTTTGAGCCGTGCAACGTCGTCTTTCTTTTCGGGGGCAAACGGATCGAGCATCGATTTCGACTGACCCGCTGTGTGCACACGTCTTTCAAAGCCCTGGCGTGCCAGAAAAACGTGCGCGCCGAAGCCAGAAGAGATCACGCCTATCGATCCCAGAACCGAACTGTCATCGGCCCAAATCTCATCTGCCGACGCCGCCAGCCAGTATCCGCCTGAGGCGGCCACATCTTCGACGAAGGCATAGACCGGAATATCAAGCTCTTCCGCCAGCCGCCGGATACGCGCACCAATTAATGAGCTTTGAACAGGCGACCCGCCCGGCGAATTGACCTCAAGCGCGACGGCGGCAGGCTTTCCTTTGCGAAAAGCTTTTTCCAGTACCGGCGCTAGGGAGGTGGCATTCATCGACCCGCGCCCAGCCATTCCGATGGCACCGGACAGGCGAACAACGGCCACCATGGGCTGCTTTTTCAGGAAGGGCAGGCTGAGTTTCATGGAAGCCGATGTAGAGGGCGCCGAGGCTGTAAACAAGAGACCCGAAGCGCCATAAACGCGACGTGAACCAATTTCACACACTTGATGGGCAAAAATGCAACGCCCTAGCTACGGATGCGCCAGCCGGTTTTGAAGATCCAACCAATGATTGCAAGGCAGATTCCGGTGAACGCAAGGATAGCCAGAAGGCTCCAAAAAATGGGTACATCGGCGATTCCGTAGAATGACCAGCGAAAGCCTGAAATCAGATAGACCACAGGGTTGAACAGTGTGATCGTTTGCCAGAGGGGCGGCAGCATCGAGATCGAGTAGAACGTTCCGCCCAGAAAGATCAGGGGCGTTACGACAAGTTGAGGGACCAACGACATCTGCTCAAAATTCCCGGCCCAGATACCCACGATAAAGCCCAGCAACGAAAAGCTGAGACAGGACAGGACTAGGAATGCCGCCATGGCAATGGGGTGTTCTATGCGAATATCGACAAAGAACGTCGCGGTGGCCAGAATGACAAGGCCGACGAAAAGCGCCTTTGTTGCCGCCGCACCCACATATCCAATCACAATCTCAATGAAATTGATCGGCGCCGATAACAGCTCGTAAATCGTGCCCAGAAACTTCGGAAAATATATTCCGAAAGATGCGTTCGAGATCGACAGCATCACCACAGACAACATGATGAGACCCGGCACGATAAAGGCGCCATAGGACACGCCCTCAATCTCTTGAATGCGACTACCGATCGCGGTGCCGAACACCACGAAGTAAAGCGAGGTCGACAGCACTGGCGACAGAAAGCTCTGTGCGAGCGTACGGAAGAACCGGGCCATTTCGAACCGGTAGATGGCGGCGATTGCGGACCAGTTCATGCGGGCTCTCCGGATACAAGATTAACGAATATCTCTTCAAGGCTCGACTGACGGGTCTGAACGTCGCGCAATACCAGACCAGCCTGCGCCACATCATTGAGAAGAGTGGTGATCCCGGTACGATCCGCATGGGTGTCGTAAGTGTAGATCAGCGAGTCTCCGGCCCCATTCAAAATCAGGTTATGCTCGGACAAGCTTTCGGGAATGGTCGATACAGGCTCGGTCAGCATGACCTCGATCTGTTTTTTACCCATCTGCGCCATCAATGTGTCCTTATCCTGGACCAGCAAAAGCTCACCCTTATCGATGACGCCGACACGGTCGGCGATTGCCTCGGCTTCTTCGATATAGTGGGTGGTCAGGATGATGGTGACACCGGCCTGTTTCAACTCGGCCACGATCTCCCACATGTCCTTACGCAGTTCGACATCGACGCCAGCGGTGGGTTCATCCAGAAACAGCACCCGTGGCTCATGCGCCAGAGCCTTGGCAATCAATACGCGGCGCTTCATGCCGCCAGATAACTCCTTGATTGAATTGCGGCGCTTGTCCCAAAGGGACAGCTTGCGCAAAATCTCTTCGATCCGGGCATTGTCAGACCCGTGGCCGAACAGCCCTCGTGAGAAGCGAACAGTATTCCAAACCTTCTCGAACGGCTCCAGCGCGATCTCCTGCGGCACCAGTCCTATCATCTTTCGCGCCGCGCGAAACTCGGTCTGGATGTCATGCCCCCCCACGGTAACCGATCCTGATGTCGGAGTAGTAATGCCGCAAACGGTGGAAATCAGCGTTGTTTTACCAGCACCATTCGGACCCAACAGCGCAAGAATCTCACCTTCTTCAATGTCCAGAGACACGCCTTTCAGCGCCTCAAAACCATCGGCATAGGATTTCCGCAAATCGCGGATGGACAAAATGGTGGTCATGCGTTCCCTCGTTCTGGCCGTGCAACCTATCGCGGAGGACCATCATGGAACAGTCCAATTCCGCACAGGCTCATGCGCATGTATGCAGGGGGCTTAATCTCGCCCTGTCAAACGGCCTAGCCAACCCTTTTTGTTTTCTTCCTCGGCGTCATCGTCTTCCGGCGGTGGCCCTTCAAAGTGCTCTTGCAGATTGGCAAAAAACTGATCCGCCATCTTCTTGGCAAATCCATCAATCAGGCGGCTTCCCAACTGCGCTAGCTTGCCCCCCACTTTGGCCTCGACTTCGTACGTCAAAAGGGTGCCACCAGACTCACTTGGCTCGAAACTTACATTCGCACTGCCCTTAGCAAAGCCTGCGGCCCCACCCTTGCCCTCACCCGCGATGGTCAGACGTTCCGGTTCAACCATGTCAGACATGGTAACGGTGCCTTTGAAGGTCGCCTTCACGGGGCCGACCTTTTGCACCACGGTCGCATGGTATCCTTCAGTCGGATCGCCCGTGATCTCTTGTGCACCGCTGATGCAAGCTTTCAACACTTCAGGATCCAGCAGGGCAGAATAAACTTCGGCGGGTGACGCCTGAATTTCGCGTGTATCGCTTAGCTGCATCTGAGAACCTCTTTCATACCTACGGCAGACCGACATAGACCTAGCCCTGAATTGTCGATGCAAGCAACCCAATTGCAGGTGCAAAACAAACTCTTCGCTTGCATTCGCTGCGCCACGCAGAAACCCTGCGTCGCAGGAGGGACCATGCTGAACGGAATTCGTATCATCGAAGTCGAAGGGCTTGGCCCGGGCCCTTTCGCCGCCATGCTGCTGGCGGATATGGGTGCGGACGTCATCACTATTCACCGCAAGGGATCTGCGATCACACCTGGAATGCCTGAGCGTTCCCTTCTGGACCGAGGCAAGCGATCCATTGCGCTGGACCTCAAGGACCCACAGGAATTAGAGATAGCGAAACGTCTGATCGCAACCGCTGATGCGCTGATCGAAGGCTTTCGCCCTGGCGTGATGGAAAAGCTTGGGCTGGGCCCTGAGGATTGTCATCAGATCAACCCGAAACTGGTCTATGGCCGAATGACTGGTTGGGGCCAGCAAAGCCCTTTGTCCAACACCGCAGGCCATGATCTTAACTATATTGCGCTTTCGGGGGCGTTGTCTTACGCGTCCCCACCTGGCCAACCACCGTTAACGCCTGCAACGCTCGTCGGAGATATCGGCGGTGGCGCACTGTATCTGTCCGCAGGTCTGCTAGCCGGGCTTCTGAATGCCCAATGCACAGGAAAAGGCACGGTGGTGGATGCCGCCATCTACGATGGTTCAGCCCATATGATGAATCTGCTGATGAGCCTGCGCCAGACCGGTAACCTGTCCGACACTCGGGGTGAAAGCCTGCTGGACGGCCCGCATTGGAGCCGCACTTACACGTGCGCAGACGGTGGCTTCATCTCAGTTCAATGTCTGGAGCCAAAGTTTTACGGCTGCTTTCTGGATATCCTCGGGCTTGGCGATGATGCTGAATTCGCTCGGCAATATGACCAAGCTGCGTGGCCGGGCCTGACGGAACGCCTGAGCAAAATATTTGCCGAGAAACCTCGCGATGAATGGGCGGCGCTGTTCCAAGATACAGACGCCTGCGTTGCCCCGGTCCTAAGCCCGCAAGAAGCGCTAGATCACCGCATGAACACGGCTCGCCAAACATGGATCGACCACGACGAAACACGTCAAGCCGCAGCCGCACCAAGATTCTCAACCTACGATTGGCACCCTCGATCCAGCCCAAAACGCGGAGAGCACACAGATGAAATTCTGAACGATCTCCCGCCCGCTTCATCTGGCTAAAAATATCTCGGGGGTGAATTGGCCGAAGGCCAAGAGGGGGCTGGCCCCTTAGCCCGGCTTACCGCCCGCGCACCGTATCGATCATCAGTTGAACATTCTCCGGGTCCGCATCCGGTGTGATCCCATGTCCCAGATTAAAAATATGCGGCCCCTTCGAGAAGGCCTTAACAATTCGACGTGTCTCATCAACCAGCGCCTGACCACCCGTGACCATATGCAATGAGGCCAGATTGCCCTGCACACACCCATCGACTTGTACATTCGCAGCAGCCCATTCGGGCGACACAGAATTGTCCAGTGCGACGCAATCCACTCCGGTGGCTTTGGCGAACCCGATGTAGCCCTGATCCGCTTCGCGCGGGAACCCGATGACGGGTATGCCCGGGTGACGGGCCTTTATGGCTGCGGTAATCACGCGGCAGGGTTCAACAGCGTATTTCTGAAACGCTTCGCCCTTCAATGATCCTGCCCAACTATCAAAGATTTTGACAACCTCGGCCCCGGCCTCGATCTGAGCTGACAGGTATTCAATCGTCGCGGCAGTGATCCGATGCAAAAGCGACTCGAACAGCGCAGTGTTTTCTTCGCGCAGCGTATGGGCTGGCCCCTGATCCGGGGTGCCCCGTCCGGCGATCATATAGGTCGCCACTGTCCAGGGCGCGCCTGCAAATCCGATCAATGTAGTTTCAGAAGGAAGCTCACGCGAAAGAATACGCACGGTCTCATAAACCGGAGACAGAGTTTCATGGATCGCATCAATCGGCTTCAGCGCATCGAATTCCGATTGCTGCGTGATCGTGGACAGACGCGGCCCCTCACCAGTGACAAACCATAAATCCGCGCCCAGCGCCTGTGGCACCAGCAAGATATCGGCAAACAGGATCGCAGCATCAAATCCGTAACGGCGGATGGGTTGAAGGGTAACCTCGGCGGCCAGCTCGGGATTATAGCACAAGGACAGGAAATCACCGGCCTGCGCACGCGTGGCGCGATATTCGGGCAGATACCGCCCGGCCTGCCGCATCATCCAGATCGGTGGAACGTCCTGAACTTCACCCGCCAGCGCCCGCAGTATTTTCTTTGTCTCGGCCATTCGTGCCCCCAGTGTTCCGGTTTGGTGCAACGGGTCGGCCCTCAGTGGCAATTTGTCAAGCTCTGCCCCCATTGTCAGGGCAATGTGACGCGACTAAAGCTGTGCACATGAGTCTGATATTGCCTACCCCCGCATCGCCTCTGAAAATCGGCACCCGTGGATCCCCGCTGGCGCTGGCGCAGGCCTATGAAACCCGTCAGAGGCTTGGTGCCGCTTTCGACCTGCCTGAGGACGCGTTCGAGATCGTGGTGATCAAGACCACCGGCGACAACCGCGCGATGATCGATGCGGACCGACCGCTGAAAGAGATTGGCAACAAGGGTCTGTTCACCAAGGAAATCGAAGAGGCGATGCTAAAAGGCGAGATCGACATCGCCGTGCATTCGACCAAGGACATGCCGGTGGAACAGCCTGACGGGCTGGTGCTGGATACATTCCTGCCACGCGAGGATGTGCGCGATGCGTTTATCTCGCCGTCATTGAGCTCGATTCACGATCTGCCCGAAGGCGCTGTTGTCGGGACGTCTTCGCTGCGCCGCCGGGCGCAATTGCTGAACCGTCGGCCCGATCTGAACGTGGTTGAGTTTCGCGGCAATGTTCAAACCCGGTTGAAGAAACTGGCCGATGGCGTGGCCGATTGTACGTTTCTGGCCATGGCCGGTTTGCGCCGGTTGGACATGAAAGACGTCCCAGCGACCGCCATTTCCACGGTCGACATGCTACCCGCGATTGCTCAGGGCACGATCGGCATTGAAAGACGCAGCGATGACACGCGCGCTGCAGAAATGCTGGCCGCAATTCATCACGTTGAAACCAGCCAGCGGCTCGCCGCCGAGCGCAGCTTGCTGGCCGGGCTGGACGGTTCATGTGAAACTCCGATAGCTGGATTGGCTGAAATCCGAGATGGCCAGTTACATCTGCGCGGCGAAGTTCTGCGCCCGGACGGGTCCGAGGCCATCAACGATGAGGTAACCGCATCGGTCGATGACGGGATCGAACTGGGCCAGTCCATGGCAGCATCTCTTCTGAAACAAGCTGGTCCAGGTTTCTTCGATTGGCGATAAGAAAAAAATTTATACAACTTCAAGGTAATGTGAACTTCTTCACTGTATCTTCTGTTGGATTGTCTAAATATGAGTTTATTCCAATGAGGATGGAAGGTCGGTCTCGAATATATCGAAAGTTTTAGCCCGTTTTTGTTTTAGATAGTATTCGAGGGGGCGAGATTGATCTTTCTGGCGGGGCGCAGTTGAAAATCAGCTGCGCCTCGTTCTTTCTCCAAAGTAATCGGGTGATGATACTATGTCGCGTTTTCGCGCAGGCCATTATGATGACTGAATACCGGTTGGGCATGCACCATCTCTGACCGAAAATCCGCAGCACGGCCGGGTAATGTGCCATAGAATGATGCCAGACCCGGCTCGACTGTCGCAGCGAGCGCTGCGCATTCTTTGCTTAGGTTCGCAACGTCAAACTGTGACGCCCGCGATCGAACGGCTTCCAATAGCCTAAAATGCGCAGCCTCCAATGCTTTAAACTCTGCGCTGCCCATCAGATTCCTGTCACCGACAAGAAGGTAAACTGGTTCTGGTTCACTCTTGCCCTTCAGATCAACAAATCCCGCCTCGAGCAGTGCCAGATCAGATTTTGTGGCCTGCTGTATCGAGTGTGAGACAAGTATGTCGTAATCCACATGTCGGCAATTCTGCTCGATCCGCGCCGCCACATTCACCACATCCCCGATAACCGTATAGTTGAACCGACGCCGCGAACCGATATTGCCGACACAGGCGGCTCCGGTCGCGCACCCGGTGGCGAGGGCAATCGGAGGACGATCGCGCATAATGGAGGAAGAGTTAAAATTCTCTAACGCCACCCGCATTTTCAATGCGGCCAATGCAGCGCGACACGGATGATCATCGACCGGCAGTGGCGCATTCCAGAAGGCCATGACCGCATCGCCGATAAACTTATCGATGGTTCCGCGTTCGACAAGAATCTGGTCCCCGATTTCAGAAAAAAGCGCGTTTAGCAAAGCCACCAAATCTGTGGCGGATACCGACTCGGACAAGGGGGTAAATCCTCGAATATCCGAGAACATCACTGTGATCTCCTGAGATTCTCCACCCAATTGCAGTTGATGCCCATTGGCCTCCATCTCATCAAGAATCTCGGGCGCTACGTAATGCGAAAAGGTTTGACGGATCACCCGCTTTTCCCGTTCGGTTGAGATAAACAGGTAGCCTGCCAACAACCCGAAATTTGCCATTCCTCCGGCCAAAGGGAAGGTCGCATCAAACAAAACCGATTGATTCTGAAATGAAAGCCAGCTGATAAGGATCACCACCATTGCCGCTACGCCGCCTGTGACAAATGATGCAACCGCTCCAAAGTTGGACATCACCACGGTGACAACAATGCCAAGAATCACAAATGCCACCAGTTCCAGCGCGGCGGTCACATCAGATCTGCTGAGCAAATCACCAACTAAAATCTGTTCGATAATCTGCGCGTGAATCGAAACGCCTGGTACGGACTCACCCAACGCTGTCTGGTGCATATCGAACAAACCGGCCGCAGACGTGCCCACCAGTATGATATGGCCCTCGATTTCTGATCGAAGCGCCGGATCATCAGGGTTTTGCATGATTGCATCTGCCGACAGATATAAATCTGGCTGATCTTTTCGATACCTGACCCAAACCTCGCCATCTTCAGTTGTTGGCAGTCGAAAATCTCCGATTTCGACCGCAAGTACGATCCCTTCTTCCTCAGAAGAGCCCTCGACCAGAATGTAAGGCGCATCCAAAGCAACTCTCAAAGCTTCGATGCCCAACCCCGGCAGCGCCCCGTCTGGTCCACCCCACAAGGCTGGAACACGTCGTACGACGCCCATCCCCCCAATCGGTGAGACATTAACGCCGCCAATTCCCGCGGCGCTGCGGTCAAGAGGTGGTGCAATTGGTGTCCAGTAAGGCACCGAGACCAACCCCGCGGTCGGGTTTTCTCCGATCTCGACGATGCCGGCCTTGGAGCTGATCTGACTTCCTTCCTGGGATGTTCGGGCGGCGGTGCCCAGTACGACTGGCCAACGAGCAGCCTCTAGCCCAAACACGACATCGTAGTCGGTTTTTTGCGCATTACTCTCAACGGTCAGAACCCCTGCAAGCGACGGGTCTTTGAGCAATCGCGCGGGGGAATATCTGTCAGGCTCGGCAAACAGCATATCAAATGCTATGGCCGCCGCGCCGTATTCACCTAGATTTTGAACCATCTGCGCCAATAGTGTGCGCGGCCAGGGCCATTGACCCCAGTTAGCCAATGACTGCTCGTCTATATCCAGAACCTTAACCGGTAATTCGGGGTTGTATTCCCTTGGCGAGATGCGCTGAAGCACGTCGAAGTAGATCAGGCGAGACATACGTACGGGGTAGGGGTCTAGAATTCTTATGAAGCAACCCAACAAGATCAGCGCCAAACCAGCCAGGCGAAAACCCAGTCGTCGACTAATTCTGGCTTTGATCTTACCCGCCACATTCGCCTCCTTGGCGCTGGGGGAAAAATAGGCTTGCGATGTCTTCACCTACCTGTTTGCGGCTGCGGACGCGTTGCCTCTATCACCCGGGCTACCACTATTCCCCTTGCCATGCCCGGGACCTTTACCTTTGCCAGGGTTCCCTGTTCCGCCTGAAGGTCCGGTTCGACCAGCAGGATTTGAACCGTCCCCTTGGCCAGAACGATTTGAGCTGACATCTGGTTCAGGTTCTGGCGCTGGGGGTTCCGGTGTCGGAGGTTCAGGCTCAGGTTCCGGTTCAGAAGTTTCAGCTCTGGACACCCTCACAACTTGGGTCTGAATGACCCTTTGAGGTGCCGCGCTTCGTTGAACCGGAATGTCTGATTGCCGAACCGCAAGAGGAACAGATTCCCTAGCGCATCCGCCAAAATCGACCTGAAGCGGACTCAGCAGATCCCTTTGCGACTGAACGAAGGGAAAGCCATTCTTAAGGGCCAACTCATATTGTTCCTGGTCGACGGGGCGACCAACATTCCCACCCAGTGAAGTCGCGAACAGGCTGCACTGGCGCCCGGTCGAGCGGCACCTACCCGATCGACTGCACATGCGGACCTTACCTTCCAATACCAGCATGGCACTTTGCTTACCCGGTACAACCCACATGTCGAAGGTTGTGCCACGTACAGCCATGGTCGCTGTGGGGGTTTGTATGGAATAGGCTCTTTTCTTACTTTTACCCGAAATGAATCGAAAACTGCCACCCAAGGCCTGAACCGCGAAAGATTTTGCTTTCTTTTTTCCGCGCAACATTGAGACATCCAGCACCATTTGTGCATTTGGGCCGATTGCGATCTTGGTATCATCTACGAACAACAACTGTACGACGCCGGATCGGTCGGTAGAAATGGTATCTCCGGAAACAACTTCCATCCCTTCACGCAGACGTATCTTTTTGCCAGCGCGAACTACATCGGCGCCCTGCTTGGCACTCAATACTTTTCCGATAGAGGCCGTGACCGATGCCGGTAATGCAGCCAGAACCATGAAAACAAAAAACAATCTTAACCAGGCCAAACCCAAGTCCCCTTCCCCCAAAAGGTACCCACTGGGATGTTAAATCACCCCTCGCCCGATATCTGTCGCCTCAGAGAGCTAAATCTGATTAGTTATTCAACCCATTAAATCTAGACAAATATGCGCTCAAACCGGTGCATTTGGCAAGCATCGGGGTATTTGCCTGCGTTTCCCGCGTTTTGAAATCTCTTATCCAAGGCTTGGTACAGCCACATCATTGGATTTGATCAACAGTTCTCAGAACAACTTTTCAGGCGCAAATTGTACGGGGTCACGTCTGCGCAGCGGCAAGACATCCCCAAATCGCACAATGCTTGGACCAGACATCCTCGCCCTCGTCATAGAACCGCTGGGCGCGCTTGTTTACGACGATGAAAATCGGCACGCAGTCCAGGCGGTGACGATGCCTCCGGCGAACTTTGGCGCGCGCCAGTCGATGGCAAAGGCGTGTCATTGGCCGGATCTCCTACACTTTCCACGCCTTGACCCAGAAGGTCGGCAATACCACGCCGCAGTTATAAGGCGTTCCCTTGATCAGTAAGCTCTTTGCAGGCTCACCCCATACGCGGATCAACCAGTAGGTATACGCCTGAAAACCGCCCAAAACAGCGATCACTGCTTTTGGCGAAATCCGGCAGGATTCACCTACTTAGGTGTAATCCACCCGTTGGACTTTATCGTCAGTCAGCTCCAAATGCGTGACAGCGGCTTTACACAGAATATCTACCGCCAGACCAACCGCGGTCCGGTAATCTGCATTCTCCAGAGACTTTCCGCCCCCCATGAAGAGCGTGTTGCTCCGGGACAATGATAAGGCTCCAGAGAGCGAAGGTAGGAACCGGACAACCCGCTCCTCCACCTACGACAGGCATTCCTCGGACGCGCGGATCGCCGGGCGGGCCAGATGTTCGTTATTTTTCCCGTCAGCGAACTTGAAAAGATCAAACAGAAATTCGTGCTGTTGTATCCCTCGGTCAGAGGCCTCAGCGGTCCGGAGTGCATGCCGAGAAATTAGAATGTGTAGCGCGTATTGCCACCACGATAGCGTTTCGCTGCTGTCTCGAGGATCAAATTCCCGCCCTTGCCTCGGCGACAGTCATCGCATCGCAGAGAGCTACGTTCCCGCTCTCGACCAAAGCGAAACCGCAAGCTTCGTTTTGAGCGGCCATATCGAGATTACCTACTGGGTTTCGTCTCTCCTGCGGTCGCGTTCCTGCAATGCACGGATGCGCATCCGTTGTGCGGCCTGAATATGCGCACGCATCTCCGTCTCAGCAGCTGCACCGTCGCGAGCATTCAAAGCCGCCATAATGCGCCGATGCTCGGCCACCGCAGCCTCGGCCCTGTCACCCTCCAACAGTTGAGATGGCCCAAGGACCAGCAGAGCCTTTTGCAAGGATAACATCGACTTTGCCAGAAACCGGTTCTTGGCTGCATCCAGCAGTGTCGCATGAAAAATCCGGTTGATCCGCACAGCGTCCGGGCCCGTGCCTGCCTCCGCTAGTCGATCATTCAGAACCTCAAGCTCATCCAGTTCGACACCTGACGCAGCGCGGGCGGCCAAACGGGCAGCTGTCCCCTCAAGCACCGCGCGCATTTCATAGAGCTCCATCACCTCTGCATAATCCAGACTGCGCACGGTTGCGCCCTGCCGTGGAACATGGGTCACCAATCCATCAGCCTCCAATTGACGGATCGCCTCGCGCACCGGGGTGCGGCTAACTCCCAATCGTTCAGACAACTCTATTTCTCGCAGGCGTTCACCGGGCAGAAGATTGCCTTCGCGAATATCGTCCAAAAGACGTTGGTACGCGGAATAGCCTTGCGGGCCGGGCTGTAAGGGGTCGTCCTGTATGGTCACATTAGGCTCACTTGTCATATTGCATCCTGTTGTATACAGTTGAATACACAACGAGTCAATGACGCTGGAAAACGTTCCTTGCCCACGCTGATCAACACAATGCCTCTTCTGACAAAGCGGGCCGTAACACTCGGCCTTGCACTTCTTGGCACCGGAGCTTTCTGGACGTTGAATCTGCCGCTGCCCTTTCTGTTTGGTCCGATGAGCGCCTGTCTGATTGCGGCCCTCGCGCATGCGCCGATGGAAGGGTTCGGGCAGGTGTCAGTGGCAGCGCGCACCATTCTGGGTGTGGCGGTGGGCGCATCAATTACACCTGCCCTATTTGCGGAATTGCCTAAAATGGCCGCGTCGATTGCACTGGTCCCATTTTTCATCCTGTTGATCGCGCTGATCGGCGTACCATTCTTCCGCCGGGTCTGGGGTTTCGATACGACAACCGCATTCTATGCCGCCATGCCCGGCGGCTTGCAGGACATGATCATTTTTGGGACCGAAGCTGGAGCCAACCCGCGCACTTTGTCGCTGATCCATGGCACGCGCGTGCTGATCATCGTGACGCTGGCCCCGCTGTTTCTGACCATGATTTACGGCGCCGAGCTGACAAACCCGATCGGAGAACCCGCACGCGAACTGCCGCTGCACGAGCTGGCCCTGATGGTGCTTGCTGCCTTTATCGGCTGGAAGGGTGGCGAGCGTATTGGCCTGTTCGGCGCATCGATCCTGGGGCCGATGATCCTGACGGCTGCTTTGTCTCTCGAAGACTTCATCCATACACGACCACCGCGCGAGGCCATCCTGGCTGCACAATTCTTCATTGGGTGCGGAATTGGCGTGAAGTTTGTCGGTGTTACCTGGGTGGAGTTGCGCAAGGTCGTGGCCGCGGGCTGCGCTTACGTGGTTGTGCTGGCCGTGCTGGCAGCGGCCTTCACAGCTGTTGTCACCACGTTGGGGTTTGGCAAACCGGTCGAAGCGTTTCTGGCCTTCGCACCCGGCGGGCAAGCCGAAATGACGGTTCTGGCCATCGTCTCAGGCGCGGATCTGGGCTTTGTGATCACTCACCATCTGACAAGGATCGTGTTGGTGATCATCGGTGCGCCCATCGCCGCAAATCTCATTCTGCGCTGGTCCGAACCTCGGGGTTGATCATATGGATCGGCGCACCTTCAGTATAAGCGTTTACCTGATCGAAGATGTCAGCAAACTGCAGGTCAAACTCATCTTCGGTCACAAAACCGATATGCGGCGTCGCGATCAGCTTGGGATGTACCAGCAACGGATCGTTCGGGTCGGTTAGTGGTTCGGTATCGAACACATCAATTGCGGCTCAGCCAGGGCGACCGGCGTTGAGCGCTCCAAGCAAGGCACCTGGAGCGATCAACCCGGCCCGCGACGTGTTAACAAACAGCGCGCCCGGGTGCATCCGTGCTAAATCCGCTGCGGTAATGATCCCTTACGTGTCCGGTTTCAGGCGCACATGGACCGAGAAGATATCGCTGTCGGCAAAAAACGCATTGCGGCTGGGCGCAACCTGCACGCCATCCGCCCGGGCGCACGCCCGGCCGTCCGGAACGATCCCGATCTTCTCTTCCGCAGAATACTGTTTGCGCATCGCGCGGCGGATGTCTCTTACGACCTTCTCACCCTGGCTCTGCTTGGTTCCGGGTTTCTTTCTCATCTCCACTCCTTGGCGGCTACGATGAGCCAAAAACCCTCTCTTATCAAATCAACCTAATCTGTCCCATGGGCGCTGACGTCAGACACGGCGATGCCGAACGGGGATTCGATGTGTTGTGGAGTTTCGAACCTGATGGATGAGTGGTGTGTCGCTGGGAATGGGTTCAGAAAACAAATCCAATTCTTGCCCATAATCCACGTAAGTCGGTGTGTTTTACCGTGATTTCAACGGGTTCACCAATTTTGTCGGAGTAACGCACAAAAAGGAAATTTCGCCTTGTATTCCCGGCGCTTGCAAGGATATACCCGTCGGCGGAGACGTGGCCGAGTGGTCGAAGGCGCTCCCCTGCTAAGGGAGTAGGCGGGAAACCGTCTCGAGGGTTCGAATCCCTTCGTCTCCGCCATATATCATTGAAATTAAATGATATTTTTCGAAAATAATCGCGATACCCGCCAAAGAACCCGCCATCCTAGATACGCTTGGTTGCCACCGCATGCGACGGATGAATCAGTTATGCTCAACTTCATTCCATTGGCCGCTTCATGCATCGTATCTAAATTGCGTATTCCAATGTGACTGCCGCACCTTTCCCCATACCACTGCCGCCCAATCCCAAAAGGATTGTGCAGCCATCACTGCTCGCATGAAGCGAACCTTAGCCGCACGGTTCGTCAAGTTCTGCTGCGCGGACAAACCAACCGATCGGCAGCAAACTCCGAATCTTTGGATTTGCGCATCATTCATAGCGCACTTAACAACTCCAGGTCCCTTGCGGGCATGAGGCAATCTGAGTCATTCACTGCTCACCACAAGAACCGCCGAACTCAAACTTTCTTCATGCCAAGGCGGTAGATTCCGAACAATGTTCACAGATCTGCGCACCTCAATTTGGTGACATGATCATCGTGGTCAACTAAGCTGAGTGGGTCGGGTTAGTGACATGTCTACCGTTTTGTGATCCGCGTTCCGTCGACCAATCCTGCAGATGGGTAGAGCACAACTAAGTCATCCGCGTTCAAACCACTGGAGACGCTGGCTTGCACGCCATTGGTCGCGGCGACTTCGATCGGTTGTTCGAAGATTTTTCCATCCTCGACCAGAAACACAAACCAGCCCTGCTGCGCCCGGAACATTGCACTGGCAGGAATAATCAACGCTGCCGGATCTTCCTGAATGACAATCCGTACTTCTACCCGGTACCCGTGGCCCAATCGGCCGGTGGATACACCGGGTGTTTCCATTGAAATCACAACGTTTACACGCTGTTCCTCGACCCCCAAGGCCGAGAACTTCGTAAATCCAAGCGGATCTATGCGCTCTACCGCTCCGTCAATCGGCATCCCCCCGCCCCATTCGTCAATAATGACACGATCGCCCACGGACACCTGAACAGCATCAGAAGACAAAAGTTCTGCAACGACCTCAAGGTCTCCGTCGATGTCGCCAATTTCCAGGATGGGGGCCCCCGCAGGCAGCGTAATTTCGTTTTGCTGTATCACTTGCAGAACCCGCCCAGTTGCAGGAGCCAGCAGCGGGATCACTTCGTCCGAGTGTGATATAAGTGCCGATGCAATGCCGCGGTCATCAAATCCGATCAGCTGAGCACGCGCATTCGCCAGTTCCGCTGTTCGAACCGAAATGGCAGCCTCGGCACTGTCGACTACGGCCTGTGCGACTCGGCCTTCGCGCTCAGCGCGGGCCAACGCCGCCTCACTGATGCGGCCGTTTTTCATCAGCGACTCCGCGCGTTCCAAATCTTCTTCCGCCAGCGCCAGATCTGCGACCGCTTTGTTTAGATCGGCGCGGGCCACGCGGAGAGCAGCTTCTGCAGCAGTGACCGCCGCGCGGGCCTGTTCGCGCGTCCGTACATCCAGCATGGAGGGATTGGTGGGCAACATGCGTGCGATGACCGTTTGATCCGCAACAACTGGGTCACCCGGTTCCACACCAACGCGGAGCAGTCGTCCGGCAACTGGTGTCGCCACAACATATGAATCGTGCACACGCGTGCGCCCCTCTTCATCAACCGTGACGATTAGGTCCCCAACTTCAACCTGAGCCAGATCCACCGCCACCGCTCGAGGCCAGAACGCTACAAGCAACACGATCGCAATTATCACAATGGTGACAATCGAAAGCACCCACCGTGATTTTTTTTGCGCCATCAGGACTACTCCTTAATTTTCAACGCTTCAACCAGGTCAACCCGGTCCACATCTCGCTTTACAATCCACCCAGAAACTATTGAAGCGGCCAGAACCACCAGCACCGCAGTGCCATACCCGCTGGGATTAAACACGCTTGGGACCTGATAAATGTCGGTGCTAAAACCCGCCGATATCGCAAACGACAAAAAGTAGCCCATGAGTGCTCCGAGAGGCAAAGCAACGAGTACGACAACCGCCAACTCCCCCAAAAGCACATAAGATGCTTCGCCCTTCGTGAACCCGATGACGCGCAGGCTTGCCAGATCACGCATGCTTTCAGCAAATGAAATGCGCGCGGTGTTATAGATGATCCCAAAGGTGATCACAGCCGCGATGAGCGCCATCAGATAACGGGTGGCCCCTGCGCCTTCGTTCATGATCTTTTGCATCGCCTGCTCCGCATCACGCTTGACCGAGATCCCGGCCACCCGCGGCAGTTCTGCAAAGTAAAGCTGCAAGGCCTCAAGCCGATCGGATTCCGCCGACAAATAGACTGCCGAGACACGCCCCGGTTCTTTGAGTATGCGGTTAAGCCCTTCGAGGGACATATACGCAGGAGATCCAAGCAAAGTTTCCGCCACACCCGTAACTTGTACAGTCAAGTTCGGGCGCCGCCCCTCCAGCACGTCAATTTCGATGTTATCACCGATTTCCGCATTCAGGACTTTCGCCAAAGCAGTCGAAAGCACAATACCATTCGTGTGAAGTTCTACCGGTTCCAAGTCTGACTTCAAAGCTCGGTTTAAACGCGCGCCTTCTTGCAACCCGTTTACGGCACCACGATACTGGCGCAATCCATGCCGAAACTCCACAGGCACCACACGAACGGGCTCAACGGCATGAACGCCGTCAAGCGATGCAAGCTCATACTGAACCGTATCGGACAGCGGATGTGTAAAGTTGACCATGGCATCACTGCGGTCAATAACGGAAAACGTCATATCAATAGTCTTGTCGAAGCCGGCCAGAATGCTAACCATGCCAACAGACAGCGCCATTCCGCAGGCAATTCCGACGATCGCGCCAAGGATACGGCCGGGTTGCCTCACAATGCGACGCATCACCATTCGGGTTGGCTGGTCCAATAGTCTTTTCATGCGCGGACCGAAGGCCCCAGTCTTGCTGTAATCCACAGGCGCGGGAGGTCGCATAGCGATCGCGGGTGTCAGACTGAATACCGATCTAAGAACGAGAGTTGCGCCTACGGATGCCGCCAAGACACTGACTGACACTCCAAGAGCATAGGCACCCGCACTGATCTGGAAAACGAGGAACGGAAACTTGTAGTACGTCTGGTAAACACCCGATAAGAGGCGCCCCGACAGGATCCCAAGCGCCCCGCCGAAAACGGCACCACACATTGCGATCACCAAGACAAGCTTGAAATAGTGAACGCCTATTTCAAGGCTGGTGTACCCGAAGGCTTTTAGTATTCCTATTTGTTCTCGATCGGATTGGATCATTCGGGCAATCACGATATTGAGCAGGAACGCCGCGATAGCCAGAAAGATCGACGGCACCACCCCAACTGTTGCGCGAAGACCAGCGATTTCTTCTGTCACGAACCTGTTGGACGCTTGATCTTCCAATCCGTAAGCGCCCAAACCTCCATATTTGTCAAGTAGGCGGTTTGCCCCGGCGATCACCTCCTGCGTATTGGCATATCTTGAGAGCAAGAGCAGCGCCTCGTTGAAAGCCCCCTTCATGTCGAAGGCTGCTGCCATGGCATCCTCCAACATCCACAAGACGGCAAAGCGTGTGTCGTCCGGCACAATTTCTCCCGGAGCGGCGATGTAGATGAACTCCGGGCTTTGCGCCAATCCGACAACAACAAAGGTTCTGCGAGCGCCGTTCATCGTCGCAGACAGACTATCACCAGGTGCCAGACCAACGGCGTCGGCAAAGCTCTGCAACAGCAAGACTTCGTCATTGCGCCCGACACGAGGCGCGCGACCGCTTGTAAGCATGTAGTTGTTGAGGAGCGGACGAGCATCCCGCGGTATTGAAAGTGCCGTGGCGCGCACGGGTCTGCCAGCCTCTTCCAACGTAATCAGAGCCCCGCCAATCACCCGCCCTTCAACCGCTGTAACGCCGGGCAGATTGGCCAAATGCTGCAGCACCGTTTGCGGCGCGCGCGCGGCTGGAGCAAAGACATCCGCAAGGCGGTAGCGTTCGTAATACGTGTTGCGTGTCTCGGAAAGCGTACCAACCAAACCGGTCATCATAACGAGGGTCATTACACCCAATGCGATAATACTGGCTATCGCGACGGCTTGCCCTTTCAAGCGGCGCAAAGTCCGAACTACTTTCTTGTCAATCGGGCTCACCAGTTGATCTCGTCAGGTGTAAGCTTTTCGGAATTGACCTGAACATCTTGGATCATGCCGTCTGCAAACTTTATTACTCGGTCTGCCATATCTGCTGTTGCAGCCGCATGTGTTACAATGAGAACAGTAGTATTCAGTCGTTCATTGACGTCTTTCAGCACCCGAAGCACGGCCCGACCTGTCTGGCTGTCGAGCGCTCCGGTCGGCTCGTCGCAGAACAAAACAGTGGGTGTTTTCGCGATGGCACGCGCGATGGCTACGCGTTGCTGCTCACCCCCTGAAAGCTGCGCTGGAAAGTGATCCTTCCTTGCGTCCAGCCCGACAAGGCCCAGTGCATCCGCGGGTAGCATCGGGTTCTGTGCAATTTCGGTGACCAATTCCACATTCTCTTCGGCTGTAAGGCTGGGCATGAGATTGTAGAACTGAAACACGAATCCGACATGATGGCGCCGGTATCGCGTCAAGTCCCGATCCGAAAGGCTCGTCAGCTCTGTACCTTCAAACCACGCGTGCCCGCCCGATGCACGATCGAGGCCTCCGAGTATATTGAGCAAAGTGGACTTCCCGCTGCCGGATGCACCGAGCAGGACGATCATCTCACCTTTCGGGATTTCAAGGTCGACGCCCCGCAGAGCGTGAACGGCGGCTTGCCCTTCCCCGTACACCTTGGATAGAGCTTCCGTACGAAAGGTATAACCAGGCAGGTGTTTCATAACGATACACTGTAATAGCGGCGGCGACGGGTCAACACGTTCGCAAATATGGCAACATGCCCTTTGGTCCATGCTTTCTATTTATGCCGAACGCTAAATGCCGGGCCTTATCCAAGCTGTTCCAATATTGCCGCGACAACGTCCGGTTACAGAGTTCAGACTTCAGTGGTTGAAAATGGGGTTGTTGCGCCGTGTAGCTTGGATACGAGCCTGTGACGTCGTAAGACCAACCAAAGCTCCCGCGCCGTCGGAAGCTTGCACACTCGCAGCGCGGGAACGCCCGAATTGCAAAGAGGGCTTTGCTCGCCGGGTATTGAGGATACGGACCAACTCATAACCCAGACCAAAAAAAGGCCCGCGTTACTACTTCATGGGACGGTGAGCGCGGGCGGCAGTAGGGGATGAAAGAGATACGTGGCGTGGCGCTGATCGGATTAACGAACCCGCGCTGCTGACAAGGGGAACCTGCTGGAGGTGCAGCGCGGGCCGTCCCAACAGAGGGATAATTAAGAATTAGCGCCAATACCGTGGCCGGGTCTTTGCCAGATGGCCGCAACGGATGCGGACAGCACCGGACATAGAGTGGAACGATAGCCTGCTCCGGGTCGGCCTGTTCAGCAGCAAGAGGTGTTGCAAAAAGGCAGACGAAAGTAATTGGTCGAAACATGTATGGCCGCAAAACTATCAGAACTAGCTATGGACGCTCAGGGTAAATCAAAGCTGTCAAAGGAAACCCAAGAGAACCTTCAACGCACGGAATGTGGAAGAGAGACTGGATCGTATTGACAATGTTATCAAAACCATGGCCAACGGTGAGGAATACGACGGAAGGCCCACAGATGTGTTGCTCTGCTGGCCGTAGGGAATCTGAGAGACGATCTCGGATTGCCACGTCAGGAGAACTGAAATCTACCTTGACCCAAGAGAGAACGGGAATAGAAAATCTGGTCATGAAGAATTGGCCCCGCACCATCCACTACGACCTCAAGCGCAAACTGGAAAGCCTGCGGGAATACCGCAGCGCGCCGTCATTGCAGGACGACTGGGGTGCGGTATTTGAGTAGCTGAACAAGCACGGCATCGAGCCGCCAGACCACATGCTGCCGGTCGAGCCGGAACTTGATGGCCCAGTCGGGCACAGTTGACGGTCGCGCCAGCACCAGATGTTAACTAGTTGGCATTCGTCGCTTCCGACTTTCTGAATACCAGCAGTGTTACAAACAGGCCGCCTATTAGCAGCATATGCGCGGCTGCAGTCACGCCGAATACGAAGTAGCTACCGACCATAAGCGAGAAAATCGCACTCCACATCCAAGCCAACATCTGCATCAGCAAATGGGCCGTGGGTAAAGACTGGTTTTTAAGTGGGTTCTTGGTTTCGTCCATTACCGAAGCCCACGTTGTTTTCGCGTCGAAACTATTGGTCATGATTTTCCTCCCAAATCCAATCACACGCGCGATCTCGGGTCCACTGAGCATAAATGGTCTGTTCGCTGCCAGCGGAGCTACGGGATCAAGAGACAAAGCAATCTGTCTGTGGTTTGTGATACTCCTGATACGTGCAATTCAGACAGCTGGACCGAAAAAACCGCGCGCACGAGGGATGGGTTGTACGCATAGCCACACCTTCAGGGCGCATTCTCATGCTTGCGCAATGGCTCGGTC
Organism: Ruegeria sp. AB11; assembly: GCF_056536325.1. Classification (NCBI taxonomy): domain Bacteria; kingdom Pseudomonadati; phylum Pseudomonadota; class Alphaproteobacteria; order Rhodobacterales; family Roseobacteraceae; genus Ruegeria; species Ruegeria sp. AB11. The sequence continues at coordinate 394,799 of NZ_JBQFJO010000001.1, forward strand.
GACCGGCCAAATGGGCAAGCTGGTCATTAGGGTCAGGACCTGTAATCAGGCACAGACATCAACGGCGGCTCTTGTACGCAGCGGACGTTAAACAAAATCAAGGCAGCGACCGAGTTGCGGGACAAAGCTGACCTTAAATCTTTCAGGGCCCTACTTCTCCTAGCAACTCAAAATGCTCGATGCTGGCCGAGGCAATCAAATCTCGCTCCTCGGGCTCGACCCGCGCTTCGAGCCAGTTGTCGCCTGCGAAAGCTTTTATCGAAGCCAAGTCGCGCCAGAGCATGGTCATGCAGAACGCATTCGGGTCGCCTCTCCAAGGTTTTCCAGCCGCCACCCAGATCAAGCCGTCCTGACTTTTCACCAGAGGCAGTATCTGATCGCGAAAAATCGTCTCAAATTCTTCGGCCTTGCTTTCGTGCACGGTTAATCGGAACTGGCGGAGCAGCATTTCGGTTTCTCCGGATTCTTTGGCCTCAACAATAATAACATATAGAGACGACCGTCTTGGGCTCAAAGCGGGCGTTGGCGGCGGCGTGTCAGAATGGCGATCTTGGACCGTCCGTGCAAGGGAGCGTGGTGCGGGGGAATGGACTTTTACCGCGGGTCTGAACGTATTAGGCAACGTAAAGAGCGCGACAATGGATCGAAGACAAATGTTCTGATAGCGCGACATGCTTCACGACTGTCCTAAGCGGCGCTAGTCTCCCGTCATAGCAACGCTGAAAGGAGCCGCCCAATGTCCCTCTTCTCTAAACTCTTCGGTGGTGGTGAAAAGTCGGAGCTGGAGCCGGTCTCTTACAGAGGGTTCGAAATCTTTCCGGACCTGATGCCCGAAGGTGGCAAATACCGCCTTTTAGCCCGTATCGAAAAGACCATCGACGGAGATCGCAAGACCCATACAGTGATCCGGGCGGATGTATTTGAAACCCGGGATCAGGGCGAAAGCTTCAGCATCGCAAAGGCGAAACAGGTGATTGACGAGCAGGGCGAACGCATTTTCGATTAAGCAAACAGACAGCCTAATGTATTCGATGCAATCGACGGATGTCCCGCAAAGTAGACATCTCCTCGATTTGGCGAACGAACGCTAAGCAGGCCAAGCAGTCATTGGAAGTCTTAGATACCCGATACATGCAGCTGCAATCTGGGTCCCAATTTCGTCTATTTTACAGCCTGTGCTACCCTGTTGCTTTTATAGTATGCAATTGGAGGCTGAAGATATGTGGAACATGGAACAGTTTGTAGCGGACTGCCGGACCGCAGTGGATCAGGACGTGTCTCACAAATCGGTGGCTGAAGTGGTGGACCGGGCGTTGCGCGATCCCGCGGGCGTGACGCAAGCCTTGGGAGAACCGACCGAAAGCGGTATCTTTCCCATTTACAAGTCAAGTGATCTGACAATTGTTAACGTCGTCTGGAAGCCGGGAATGACCATAATGCCCCACAATCACGAAATGTGGGCCGTGATTGGTATTTATGGTGGCCGAGAAGATAACATTTTTTGGCGGCGCGTAGCAGATGACCCTAACGGACGCATTGAAGCGGTGGGGGCTCGAGCATTGTCGACGGGTGAATATGCTCCGCTTGGTAAGGACCTCATTCACTCGGTTACAAACCCTATCCCCAAGTTGACTGGAGCAATCCACGTATACGGCGGGGATTTTTTTGAAGCTGAGCGAAGCGAATGGGATCCTGAAAACCTGACGGAACATGCCTATGACATGTCGAAGGTTCGCGCGTTATTCGAGGACTAGTTTGCAGTTTGACAATCTGCGCTGGCAATGCCTGAGGCATGTTCCGTCTATACGGCAGGCTTCGCCGATTGCCGATTTCTATCTCGTTGAATTGACACGGGGTGATGATCTCGGATTATGGAAAGATGAGCAAATTACAACGCCCCCCAAAGCCTCGGCTGCGCCCATTTCTTCCTAATCCGGACCGCTACGAGCAAATGGTCTATCGCCGTTGTGGACAGTCTGGCATAAAGCTACCCGCGATAAGCCTTGGGCTATGGCACAACTTTGGTGGGGATACCCCGCACCAGACAAAGCGCGATCTCTGCCGCACTGCTTTTGACTTGGGTATAACGCACTTTGATTTAGCAAATAACTATGGCCCACCACCGGGATCGGCGGAAGAAGCATTCGGTGAAATTTTAAAAACTGATTTCGCAGGCTATCGGGACGAACTCATCATATCTACCAAGGCAGGGTACGATATGTGGCCGGGCCCCTATGGGGAGTGGGGATCACGAAAGTATCTTGTGGCCTCTTGTGATCAGTCGCTCAAGCGGATGGGGTTAGAATACGCAGATATCTTTTATTCCCACCGCTATGATCCAGATACCCCTCTGGAAGAAACTATGGGAGCCTTGGACTATATAGTGCGCTCTGGGCGCGCACTTTACGTCGGAATTTCAAGCTACAACTCGCAACGAACGCGCGAAGCGCTGGCCATCTTGAAAGACCTTGGCACGCCGTGCCTGATTCATCAGCCGTCGTATAACCTACTCAACCGTTGGGTTGAGCGGGACGGGCTGTTGGATACGCTTAACGAATTGAACGTGGGATCGATTGCGTTCACGCCACTTGCCCAGGGTATTTTGACATCGAAGTATCTGAACGGCATTCCCGAAGACAGTCGTGCGACCCAAGGCAAGTCTCTATTGGACGGCATGATCAACGAACGTTCATTGAAGAGTGTCAGGGCTCTAAACGACATAGCCGCGTCACGCGGTCAATCATTAGCTCAGATGGCGCTTGCTTGGGTGCTGAGAGGTGACCGGATTACGACAGCCCTAATTGGCGCTTCGCGACCTGAGCAGATCGTGGATTGCGTAGGTGCGGTCCGGAATTTGGAATTTACCGAAGCGGAACTCGCTAAGATTGACGAGGTCAGCTCGGAAGAGGAAATCAATCTCTGGGCGCGATCCTCGGAAATTGAGTAAGATTGTTGACCACTGATTTTTGGTGCGAGCAGGTTTTTCTACGTAATCGCATGGCGTTTCTGCTTTGGGCTCAGGGCAGACGTTCACGAATTTGTCGCGATTGACCGCTTGGCGGGACTAAGCTGCCCTTAACTGCGCGGCGGCACGTTTGCTTTGCTTGAACGACTGCTCAGCGGATAACACGGACACGCCGCGTAAGAAAATATTCGATCGAACAGAGCGCATCGCCGCTCAGATGACAGTTCGGACATATCACGCAATTTTGTGTATGATGCCGCCGAGCCATACGCTCAAACAATTTCGGACAATATTTAATGTGGAGATGATAGATGCAGCATTTGCATACCAAAGCCCGCAATACTTTTGTCGCCTGTATTAGCTCGTTTTTTGTTTTCGTGCCCGCAGTCTCAGCGGAGGCTATTTTCCAGACGACATGCAACCCAAAAGCGGACCAGGCTTTCAACGAAGGTCTGAATCTCATTCACAACATGATGTATATTCAAGCCGAAGAAGCGTTCAATATGGCAGCGGCGGCAGATCCAGCATGTGCTATGGCGCAATGGGGTATCGCGATGTCGAACTTTCATCCTCTTTGGTAAGCACTCAAGTGAAGCCGAAACAGAGAGGGTCTGCTGCAGCCGAAAACTCGCGTCAATGTCCACCGAAAGCGCCCTTGAACAAGCGATGATGGATGCTGCTGCTGCTTTCTACGCCCCGAACCAAGAAGGCTACCGCGCTCAGCTTACTTCTTGGGCAGAGACACAAATCGCTGCTGCGGACCAACATTCGGACGACGTAGACGCTGCGGCTTTCGCATCGCTGGCGCGCCTTGCAACCGCGCCGCGGGGCTCCGACGGAATCAAAGTAAAGTCGCAGGTGGGAGATACGCTCGACGCGCTTCATCAAAGGCACCAGAACATCCCGGTGTCATACACTACGCGATCCACGCCTATGACAATCCGCCACTCAAGGAGCGAGGCAGGCCGTACGCCGAGATATACGATAAAACGGCTCCAAGCGCTCCACATGCGCTGCATATGCCCGCTCATATCTTTACACGAACAGGAGAGTGGGAAAAATCAATTGATCTGAATAGCCGGTCCGCTGAAGCCGCTCTTGAGCAATCAAAAGACGTGGTACAAAGCCACTATGCGCACGCGATCGACTACATGGTTTACGGCCACCTACAACTTGGGAATGCAGACGAAGCTGCAGGGCTGGTCGGCGAAATGCTCGCAATTCAAAATCATCAGGTCAGTTTCGGCAGCGCTTATGCACTGGCGGCTGCGCCTGTTCGGCTGCCTCTTGAGCAGGGACAATGGGACGTCGCGGCGGCACTGTCGCCTGAGATGCATCCGGTCATTCCATGGGAGAAATTTCCACAAACTGTTGCCATGCGGTGGTTCGCGATCGGTATCGGCGCGGCCCGTAGCGGTGATGTCGATACAGCGCAGAGCGCGCTTGCCGAGCTCAAGTCTTTGCACGCTGTGATGAAGGAGCGTGGGCAGGGCTATTGGGCGCAGTTGACCGAAGCACAGATCATGTCGGTGGAAGCCTGGATTGAACTGGCCGGTGGGGGCTCTGAGATCGCAGTTGCTAAGCAGGCAGCCGCGGCTGATCTCGAGGATAAGATTGGCAAAAGCCCGGTTACACCCGGCCACGTCCTTCCGGCACGAGAACTTCTCGGGGACATGCTGATGGAGCTTGGAAAACCCAATGAAGCTGCGGTCGCTTATCAGGCGACGCTGGATCTTTCTCCAAACAGAGCAAGAAGCCTCGTGGCACTTCAATAAGTGGCAACAACACACTTGGTCGGTGCTTTGTAGTTTTTGCAGCAGCATCGATCGCTTTGGGCAAAAGCAACCGCATAGCGATCATGGCTCTAACGACTGCCATGCGGACAAAGCGGCCTTTGGTTCTCCGAACAAATCGGACATTTTTGTTTTTAGACTAGGCGGTTGTGTAGAGTGACAGGATTACTGGTCTTATCTTCCGTAAGCGCAATATCTCAATTTGCACCCTCATTGGATGCTGAGGAGGCCGCTACCAATCGAATTTTCATCATATCTTTAGGTCCAGGCGCGGCTTCCAAAAAGGGCGGAAGAGTTCAATCTTGGGGCATCGGTTCATCACGACTTTAAGGCCCGCCGCTTCGGCGAGTTGCGCTGCTTGGTCGTCGTACACACCGATTTGACCCCAAAGAACTTTTGCCCCGATTGCGATAGCCTTCTCGGCAAAGGCATAAAACTCTTCCTTCGGGCGAAAAACGTCTACCATATCAACATGTTTTTCGATCTCTTCCAGCGAGTGGTAGACCTTGAGCCCTCTAATTTCCGAAATATTCGGGTTAGGATTCACCGGTAGAATATCATAGCCGATTTCACTCAGCTGTCGCAGAACGCCATAGCTGAATTTCGTTTTGTCCGCGCTAGCCCCCACAATTGCAATGGTTTTAACCGACTGCAGGATTTCGGCGAGGTATTTGGGGTCGTAATCGTAGATGCGGTCGATATCTGCTTCGGGCATCGGTTAACCTTCCTTCGGCGTCGCAATGTCAGCCTTGAGTTCGTGGGGTTTGAGAGGGTCGAGAAACGGATTGCGGTACAGCTTGTCATGGCTCTCGACCCCGATCTCAAGCGTGATGTCGGATGTCGGGCGTGCCACGCAAAGGATCACATAGCCGTTCGCGATTTGCCGATTATTCAGCGCAACCTGTCGGCGTTGATCGATCGCGCCGGTCTGTAGTTTTGCCGCGCAGGTAATGCAGCCGCCATACTTGCACCCAAAAGGCAAGTCGACGCCCTGTTCTCTCAGCGTTTCCAGAAGTGGACGCCGCGCATCCACACAGTATTGCGCGCCATCTCTGTTCGCGATCGTCACGGTGTACATAGTCATAGCCAGATGTCGCTTGTGCAATCACCGCCCGGATACCGGCTCTCGTGACAGCGCGATGGACCATTCGGTTCTTTGCCAAAGTCCACAATGAAATCCTCGTTGATCTTCATACCACCGTTTTCAGGGTCACAATCGATCATCACCATAACCCCGCCCTTTTCGCGGATCTCGGGATAGAACTGGTTATCCCAAGTCGAGAACAGCGAGTTCGTGACATAAAGCCTTCGTCCGTCGAGAGAGAGCTGGAACATCTGCGGTCCACCCGCGACCTCGACATCGTTAACGATCGGAGCTTTACCCAAAAGGCCCCCCATAAACACTTGGCCGGTCAGCTTGGGATTATGCGGGTCGGTGATGTCATACTGGCGCATATCTCCATGCAGCCAATTGTTCAGGTACAAGTATTTGTCGTCCATCGAGATCAGGATCGCCGACATAACCCCCGGCAACGGGATCGGCCATTCGGGGTGCATCTCGTTTTCCACGTCGATGATCTTTTCCCACCGCCACTTTTTAGCATCGTCTTGCCACCAATGGATCACATTGGTCGAAAGAGCTGCGCCACAGAACCCATGCGTGCTGTCGGGGTCATGGTGGAACTTGACTTCCAGTGGCAACAGCCCGTCTTCACCCAAATAGAAGCTTTCGACCGGTTCGCGCTTTTCGAAATCCCAAAAATGCAGTTCCCGCCCATATTTCAGATGGCCCACTTCTTCCAGATCGAAGCCCGGCATGAAGGTATTGGGCGCAGCCCATTCGGAACTGACCATCACGTTGTGGCGCGGTTGGTACCAGAAATCGTAGCCAAACTTGATATCGCCCATCGAGGTTTCCCAGCGACCGACGATGTTGAACTCTTTGTCGAGATGCAGATAGCCTCCAGGAGCCTCACCCTTGGCATTTCCAAGGAAGGAAATGATGATTTCCGAGCCCAAACAATGCACCGTATGCGGACCCGACAAATCTGCCTTGGCCTTGATCTCGGCCCCGTTGATGATCTTATGCAACCGCGGCGCACGCGGGTCAGTGGCTGTATCAACGATGTGAAGGTTGTTAGAGCGTACGCCCGGCAGGATCAGGTATTTGCGTGACATCGAGCCGTCGTCGTGACAGGACGAACAGGCGTTCCACCCCATGTGGTGAAGCTCGTCCCCAATCCCCGGCATTTCCAGCCTATGGATTACCTGAGAATAGGTCGGGCTGTCAGGGTCGACATCCACTGTAGCAAGGTAATCAGGTTTCTGGATCCCTGTCCCGGTGTAGATAGCGATCGTGTAGAGTAGCTTTTCTCGGGGGGCTTTAATGGCTTCTTGCGGACTCTTGAAGCCCGGTCCACAGCATTGTCCATCCATCGAGTGCTCCTCCCTTGATTCTCTAAATTGTATCGTATATCGAAAACTTAGTTATCATAAAGTGAGAAAAATGCATCTCGAACGATTAGCGCTGATTTTGGAAATCGTGGGTCAAAAAGGACGTGCGTCCGTAGCGGATATCTGCGCCCAGTCCGATATACCTAAACCGACGGCCTACAGGCTGGTTCAAGACCTTGTTTCATCCGGCCTCCTTGAATCACCAACCCGAGGTGAGTTCGCGATTGGGACCAGGCTAAAGCGTATCACGTTGAGCGATCACTCTGATCCCGCTCTTTTGCAAGTGATTGCGCCTGTCCTATCTGGCGCCGCGAATGACTATGGCGCTGCGTTTTTTTTGTCTCGGCTACGGGGCCATTGGGTTGAGATTATTCATGTGGAGACACCGCAGACGGGCGTGTCTTTTCTTCATCCAGGTATGGGCAAACGACCAATGCATGCGTGCTCTTGCGCCAAGGCAATCGCCGCCGTGTCGCCTGAGCTGCTGTCTCAAGACCGATTGGATGGACAGCTTAAGCGGTACACAGATCGCACGATTACAGACCCTAAGGAACTGGCCGCGGAACTCGATGTCATTCGAGCCAAAGGGTATGCTATGTGTGTTGAAGAGCTCGAGCGCGGGATCAGTTCTGTCGCAACAACACTGACTAAGACAGGTGTTGGTGCGACGCTTTCAATCGGCGCTACGGCGTCTCTTCGGGTGTTTACACCTTCGAAGCGAGAAAAGATTGGCCATACACTTACCACAATGTCACACGAACTTGCACGCGCGCTAGGATGGGGTGAAGCAGATAAAGAAAGGATACCCGCTTAGGTTCATGGGTATCGCAGTGCTGTAGGTTAACGCCTTCCAGCAGGACAGGTGTGTTTTGCGACCTTCGCCGCTTTTAGGTCAATGAAGGAGACAAATATGGACGATGCAATGTTTGGTGGGTTCTTCGTGATCAACGTAAAACCTGAGTATCGGCAGCCCTTTTTGGACGCCAGCATCTTCCAAGCGCAAAATGTTGTCAGTGAAGAACCCGAAGTTTTCCAGTTTCATATTATGGTGGATGAAACAAACCCAAATCGTTTCTATTTCTACGAAGTGTTCAGGAACGAAGCCGCGGTCCAAGATCATTGGGAATCTGAAACCTTCAATAACTGGTTAACCACTGTCCGAAAGATGCTGGATGGTGAGATCGAACTTGTTGCCAGGATGCGCTCGCTTTTTCCGACGCCAAAAGGTTTCGAGGCGCAAAAAGCAAGCCTGCTACTATGGTAAAATTGACCAGCGTTTGAAATTTTCGTCCGTGCGAGAACATTCGGGTTTTGGTGCTGGTCCGCTTTGGACTCGATGCGGTCATTCGCGGATTTCATCTGAATGCCTGCTGTGCGGACAAACCAGACTTTTGCGATTGTACAAGGCATGTCCGCTCAACGCCTGTCTTCGACATTGGCGTCAGGATGTCTGACAGCGCGCTAAACTTAGTTTGAGCTCATGTTTCCCAAGGAGGCTTTGCGCCAATTTCTGCGACTAGAAAGTCCATAAACACCCGCACTTTTGGGGATAGGACGTTGGACTTGGGATAGATCAGCCACAAGACATTGTCTTCGCTGGCCTCAAAGTTTGGAAGAACCCGTACCAAACGGCCTGACTTCAGTTGTTCATGCACGCTCCATCTAGCATTCAAGGAAATACCGGCCCCGGCCAGTGTGGCGCGGACCTGGCTTTGACCGTCATCGATAATCAATTGGCCTTTGGCGGACGTAGGATCGAAAACAGAGTTTTCGCCTGCCGGTCCTATCAGTGACCGTGGTTGGAGGTTTTGGAATGCGATCAGACGGTGGTTTGTCAAATCGGCTGGTGTATCGGGAACGCCGTGCGTATCAAGGTAGTGTGGCGCAGCACAAAGAATACGCTGATCATCAGCCAGTTTGCGGCCCTTCAAGCTGGTGTCGACAAGTGGCGCGTTCCTGAGTGCTAAATCATAGCTTCCTTCGATCAGGTCGAACTGTACATCAGAAAGGCGCAGATCGAGCGTGAGATCTGGGTGCCGTTCAAGGAACCTTGGCAGGATTGGCGCGATGTAGAGCTGTGCAAAACTGCTTGGCGCCGCAAAACGTAATGTCCCCTTGATCGTTGTCGTTTGCTTACCCAATGCAGCAAATGCCGCCTCTTCCTGCGCAATGATCTCACGGGCGAACGGCAGGAAATCCGCACCTTCCACCGACAATGACACTTTGCGTGTCGTGCGGTGCAAAAGCTCAAAACCGAGGTTCTGCTCCAACTTGGCAAGCCTTGCGCTGGAGACCGCTGGGGCCATGCCCAGGTCACGCCCCGCCGCGCTGATGTTCAGCATTTCTGCCGCCCTTATAAACAAGCGAAGCGCGTCTGTATCTAAGCCCATTATATTTATTTTCCGAATTATCAATACATGAATGGGCAGTTTATCTGCAATTTGATCGGCGTTAAATCCCTTTCACAGAGACAGCAACGTTTAGGCAGGAGGCACACATGACACGGACAGCCATAGTCAACTACCATGCTCACAAATCCTACCGGCAAGCCTTTGAGCTTGATGCTGGCGGGGTCGCTGGCAACCTGATTTCTCCTGAACTGGTCGCGACATCCGTTGTGCTAGCGGACATTCGCACAACGACGTCGTCGATTTCATTTGCGCGTGATGCCGTTGAAATCGTGCCCTTTGAAACGCAGGTCCGAGACTTTGCAGGCGGCAGCTGGAAACCGATTTACGATGCGGAGCTCAAGGCCATGCTGCAGGGCAAGCTGGGTGCGAGAGAGGTCGTGGTTTTTGATCACACTGTTCGGGTGGACGATCCCGAAGCAATACGCAAACCGGCGCGCAATGTTCATAGCGACTACAGCAAGGACGGAGCCGAACAACGGCTTATCGACTTGCTGGGCGCCGAGGCCGCGGTGGAATGGGCGCAAGGTCACTACGCTTTTGTCAATGTTTGGCGCCCAGTGGATTATCCAATCAATTCGGCACCTCTGGGCTTTGTTCGCCCGTCGTCGGTTGATTCATCTGACTGGATTCTTTTGGACCTGATTTACCCCGACCGAACAGGGCAAATCATGGGGCTGGTGGGAAACCCCAAACATGAGTGGATCTATCAATCCAAGATGACGCCGGATGAGGTCGCGATCTTCAACATCTATGACAATCAAGGCTTGGCTTCGATTGCTCATAGCGCTCTCGATATGGTCGAGGATCCAAACATCACTACCATTCGCAAAAGCATCGAAAGCCGCACTTTGGTGCGCTATTGAAGGAGGGTCAGGCATGTTGGATAAAACGCAGCCGGCTAAGTTTGAGCAGATCAATTTGGCCTACAACCAGGTGTTCCATCCCGGACGACTGAGCGTTGGCCTTGTGTTGCCTCTTGAAGCCTATCCCATCGGCGCAGAGCCGACTCTGCGGGGGCACTTGGAAGCGGCTCAAAAAGCCGAGGACCTTGGGTTTGCGGCACTTTGGCTGCGGGACGTACCCTTCAATGTTCCAAGCTTCGGTGATCCCGGGCAAGTTTTCGATCCATTTGCTTATCTGGGGGCGTTGGCAACGGCGACGGATCGGATTGCGCTTGGAACGTCGAGCGTGATCCTGCCATTGCGTCACCCCGCTCATGTGGCCAAGGCGGCGGCAACGGCAGATGTGCTCTCGGGCGGGCGGTTGTTGTTGGGTGTCGCGTCCGGTGACCGGCCCGAGGAGTACCCGGCGATGAACCAGAGCTTTGATGACCGGGGGGCACGTTTCCGCGATAGTGTTAACTACATCCGTGCGGTTGGATCGGCTTACCCCAAGCATGAAAATGCACAGGGCAAACTGCGTGGCGGTATTGATCTATTGCCAAAGCCGCATGGAACGCGCCTGCCGATGCTCATTACCGGTGGTAGCCAACAAACACCTGATTGGGTAGCGCAGAACGGAGATGGTTGGATGACATATCCGCGCAATGCGGGGGCTCAGGGTCAAGTCATTGCGGAATATCGAAGACGTGTGACGGCGGCGGGCCAACCGGACAAGCCTGTTATGCAATCGCTATATGTCGATGTTGTTGCCGACCCTGCCGCACCTCCGCGCCCGATCCATCTTGGGTTTCAGTCTGGCACCGACTACCTTCGCAATTATCTGCGCGAGATTGAAACGCTTGGGGTCAATCACGTCGCGCTGAACCTAAGGCTCAATCAAGCGCCTATCGATACGACCCTCGAACATCTGGCGGATACTGTGCTGCCTGACTTTTCCTGAAGGATCAGACTGATGACCAAGACTATTCTCATTACAGGTTCAACCGACGGCATTGGCCTGCTGACAGCACAGAAGCTGGCAGCCAATGGGCACAAGGTGCTCCTCCATGGACGCAGCGCATCCAAATTGGAGAGCGCGGCTGCCGCCGTCGGAGGCGATGTCGAAACCTATGCCGCTGATCTCAGCGATCTATCCGCAGTTCGAAAACTCGCCGAAAGCATAAGGACCAGACATGACAAAGTGGATGTGTTGATCAACAATGCAGGTGTGTTGAAAGCCCCGCAAGCCGTGCTTGAAAATGGTCAGGACATCCGCTTTGTGGTGAACACACTTGCACCGTATCTGCTGACCAAATTGCTGTTGCCGATCATTCCTGCCGACGGACGTGTCGTGAACCTGTCATCGGCGGCACAGGCCCCGGTGAACCTCAAGGCCATGCAGGGCAATGTGCCAATGGCGGATATGGAAGCCTACGCCCAGAGCAAGTTGGCGATCACTATCTGGACCCGCGAATGGGCCAAATCGCTGTCCAATGCGCCCGTGATGGTTGCCGTAAATCCCGGATCTCTTTTGGCATCAAAGATGGTGAAAGAAGGCTTTGGCCTCGCCGGAAACGATATGAACATCGGCGCTGATATCTTGATTGACGCGGCCTTGGGCGCGCGGTTTGCTGACGCGTCAGGAGCCTATTTCGACAATGATAGCGGGGCTTTCGCTGATCCCCATCCCGCAGCGCTTGACGAAAACCACGCTGCCGATGTCATGAACGCCATCAAAGACTTGATCAGCCAGACAGGCTGACCAATCCGGCGCGAAAACGCCGAGCACTTCCACCTTCAACTCGTCTCTACCCCTCACGCATGCCGCGTTGAGGCCCAAGAAAGGACCGCCTGATGAAGTATGAGAACTTCCAAACCTTTGACGTAGCCGTCGAAAACGGCATCGCCACGGTCACCTTCAACTTTGGCTCCGTGAACGTGCAGGGCCAGGAAATGCTGGCCGACCTCAACAGTCTGGCCATGCGGCTAGAGCGGGACCGCGACACCAAGGTCGTTATCTTTCAATCCGCCAATCCGGAAATCTGGGTCTGCCACTACGACACCGACCTGCTCAAGGACATGTCGACTGAGGCCATATCCCGCGAGGACGCACAGCTTTTGGATCTGCAGGCGGTCTGCGAGCGGATCAGCAAGGTGCCACAGGCCACCATCGCAAAGCTGGAAGGGTTTGCACGCGGCGGCGGTCACGAATTGGCGTTGGCGCTCGACATGCGCTTTGCGGCGCGAGGAAAATACAAGTTCATGCAAATGGAGGTTGGCATGGGCATCCTGCCCTGTGGCGGCGGCGCCTCGCGCATGGCGCGCCAGACCGGCCTTGGCAAAGCGCTTGAGATCATCCTGAGTGCGCAAGACTACGATGCGGATGATGCCGAGCGTCTGGGCACAATCAACAAGGCGTTGGAGCCGGATGAAATTGGCCCCTATGTGACCGCTCTGGCTGAACGGATTGCGAAATTCCCGGCAGAGTCGATCAATGCCTGCAAGCAGATGGTCCATGAATCCATCGACAAACCGATTGATGAGGCGCTGAAGGCAGAAGCTTATTGGCTGTATCAGGCCACCAGCAAAACCCCGGCGGTCAAACGGTTCACCATCGCAGATGAGCAAGGCTTGGAACACGAAATCGAAAACCAGCGCAAATGGGGCGATCTGGTGATGCAGGTGCAGGACATCAACTGACCACCCCCAAGACAAAAATCTCGTCAGGCGTGCGCGGTTTCCACGTAGGTCTGACACCATTTCACAAAAGGAAAACCTCAATGAAGGCAATGGTTCTCAACTCTTACGGACCCGATGCGCTATTCGAGCTTGCTGAAATACCCGACCCGGTCGCGACTTTTGGACATGTGGTTGTCAAAGTGGCCGCGACCAGCGTCAACACCGTCGACACAATGATCCGAAGCATGGGCACGGACCTGCCTTTGTCCCCCCAATTGCCCGCCGTGCTTGGCATGGATTTCGCTGGCACGGTCGTTGCAATTGGCAAAGGCGTGACAGGCTTCGCGATAGGTGATGATGTATATGGCTGCGCGGGTGGGTTGATGGATATCCCGGGCGCTATAGCAGAGTACATTAATGCCGATGCCCGCCTGATTGCCCACAAACCCAGGACGCTGAGCATGCGGGAAGCCGCAGCGCTACCTCTCGTCGGCATCACCGCCTACGAAGGGCTGACCCGCGCTGGTGTTCGCGAGGGGCAGACCGTGCTGGTACAAGGCGGCGCCGGTGGCGTTGGTCATATTGCCATCCAAATCGCCCGCCACCTTGGTGCCAAAGTGTCCGCAACGGGTCGCGGCGAGGATCAGTTGGCCCTGATCGAAGAGCTGGGCGCGCACGCGATAGATTTCACAACGCAAAGGGTCCAGGACTACGTGGCTGAGCACACCGACGGTGTGGGCTTCGATATGGTGTTTGATAGCGTTGGCGGTCCGAACATGACGAACTCGTTCGAAGCCGCCAGGCTCAATGGCCATGTCGCCTCAACGGTCGCGATGGTCCAGATTGATTTGACGCCTGTGCATTTCAAAGGTCTGTCTCTGCATGTCGTTTTCATGCTGATCCCGATGATGCACGATGTCGGGCGGCAAACACATGGCGACATCCTGAGGACACTGGCGGAACTGGCGGATGATGGAGCGCTCAAACCGATTGTCGACGAACAGAAGTTTGAGTGGTTTGATGTCGGCTTAGCCTATGCGCACCTGACGAATGGGTCTAAGGTCGGAAAAGTCGTAGTGGAGCTGTGATTAAGTTTCAGCTGAGATTGGTGCCCGCAAAACGACCTTGCGCACCAACTCAGTTTGAGCTGCAATTTATGTCAACTATCAGTGCTTAGCTGACCTCCGTGCAAATTGCAGCATATGCAACTTTGGGCTCAAAGCAGACCTTAAGTTGAGTCAGTCGAAAGGCTGCTTTGCGGACAGAACCGCCGTCTGTCTTTGCCCCCTAAACTTGGGCCACTACTTTGGCCGAGAAGGGGGAACAAGGGATGGCTCGGAAGCGATACTCGGACGAAGATATTCTGAAGCTGCTGCGTGAGATTGAACTGAAGCTGGCAGATGGCGACGATGTTCGGACAGCCTGTCGTGGTGTCGGTGTCAGCGATGCGACCTACTACAATTGGCGGCGTCGGTTCGGTGGCATGGGCAAGTCGCAACTGTCGGAGTTGCGCAGCCTGGAGAAAGAAAATACCCGGCTGAAGAAGATCGTGGCCGAACTGGAACTGGACAAGCTGATCCTCAAAGAAAGTCTGAACTACCTAAAACCGAGGGCCTGACGACGAGCCAACTTCGTCAGGCCGTCATTCATGCTCGCCAGAAGCTCGGCACATCAGAGCGTCGCACCTGCAAGGTGGTCGGCCTTGCACGCAGCTCCATGCAATACCAGGCCGTAGAGAAGAACGATGATGCTCTTCGACTGGCCATGATCCGTCTGGCCAAGAGCTATGGCCGGTATGGCTACCGTAAGGTGGCGCAGCTACTTCGGGTCGAGGGCTGGCGTGTCAATCACAAGAAGGTAGAACGGCTGTGGCGGGAGGAAGGTCTGCAACTCCCGCAGCGGCACAAGAAGAAGCGTCGCCTGTACCACAAGGACAGCTCGATCATTCGACTCCGACCGACGCATCCTAACCATGTCTGGAGCGTCGATTTCGTTCACGACAAGCTGAGCAATGGGCGGAGCTACAAGATGCTCACGGTTTTGGATGAATACACCCGCCAGGCGCTCGCAGTGGAAGTTCGGACCCGCATGGGTTCTGAAGATGTGCTGGAGGTTCTCTACGGGCTGTTCCTGCGCCACAGAAAGCCTGATTTCGTTCGAAGCGATAACGGCCCAGAGTTCTCTTCACGGGCAACCCAGAGTTGGCTCGAGAAGGTCGGTGTGAACCCGATCCGGATCTACCCGGGCTCTCCCTGGGAGAACGGATACAACGAGAGGCTCAATGGAACGCTCCGCCGCGAGGTTCTCAATTCCGAATGGTTCACAACGACCAAGCAGGCACAGATCGTGATCAATTGCTGGCTCAGGCAATACAACCACACCCGACCGCATCAGGCCCTCAACATGCGCCCACCAGTCCCCGAAACTCTAGTCCGAGATGGCCCAGAACACGGGGGCTAGACAGCCCCTGGAGAGGTTCCCAGACCAGCGTTGTAAGCGTGCTTCGCCGCTGCCGAAACAGAGTGGCCTTTTTCAATGCTCGCCTGCATGTGCGCCAGGATCTTTTCCCTCTCCGGTTTTCCTTCGCGGTTTTTTGACTTCCCTCCCGCCGAGGCGCCCTTTGCAATTTTTTGCCCCCGAAGTGCGTGTACTTCAATCTCCTTTCCTGCGGCGGCGAATGCGTGAACGCCGGCAGAAAACGCATTGTGCGCAGCATGTGCGATTACTTCCAAAAGCCACTCACGTTCATCAGGGTCAACTTCGTGGCTCATCCACTCATAATCGAGTTCGATCTGCTTTAAGAAATTTAGAGCTTTGTCAGCGTGAGAGCGGCGCGATAATTCTGGGTCGCCATCCGTAACTTCTTCCAAAGAAGTGAATTTTTCGAGCTGCCCGACCACCTTATCGCGTTCTCTTTGCCACTCCGCACTGGCCGGTTCAGGTTCACCTTCGACCAATGCCTCCAGCTCGCCCAGGTACAGGATCTTTGCCGCACCCTTCCACTCTTCTGGAGCTTCGTCGGGACGTGCGTAATCTGGTTTTTCTTCTATACCGTTTTGACGGATAACTTCTGGTACGTCGCGCTTCAGCCATTCCAACAGCTCTTTTGACTGAGCGGTATCGTCTGAACTGCGCCACCAATTCTCAATGGCAATCCAATCGCGTCGTTGGTAGAGATCGCGCCAATCAATCATTGGATCACCAATCTGGAGACATTGCCATCCACGGCCGTTTCTCCATTTAGGAAATTTGACCACTCAGTCATTAGCTTGCGCCGTTTCTCAACCATGTCGCCGCGGCGATATGAAGCCTCCACAGCGTTCCCTATCTTGTGAGCCAGCGCAATTTCAGCCATGTCGCTGGGAAAATGCGTGCGTTCGGCGACCCAATCACGGAACGTGCTGCGCAGACCATGCGGTACTGCTGGTCGTTTACTGTTCCTATCTATGAAACCGACCCTGCCATTGGCGACCTCGTTTGTGTGTATTCGTTTCATTGTTGCACTCAACGTCATATCTGACATTTCACCTCCACGCGGGGCTGGAAAAACCAAAGAGTTGCCCTCAAACCGGGGCAATGCCTCCAAAAGTGCGGTGGCTTCGTCTGACAGGGGTACACGATGTTCCCGATCCATTTTCATCCGCTCCGCTGGAATGACCCAGAGCTTCGTTTCAAAACTGATTTCTTCCCAGCGTGCGCCACGAACCTCTTGCGAGCGGGCCGCGGTCAATGCCGCAAACTCAAGTGCGCGAGCACCCATTCCATCTCTTTCACGAAGAGCTGCAAACCAATTGGGTGCGTCGTCTATTTTGACAGCGGGTTGGTTGCTCTGTTTTGCAATCTTGGACTTGGCGGGTAGAAGTTCTTTCAGGTTTCCCGCCCAGCGCGCAGGGTTGTCACCAGTACGGTGCCCGGCCACGGTGGCCCAAGATAGAACCGTTTCAATGCGCCCGCGCAGCCGAGAGGCAGTTTCAGTTTTTGTTTGCCAAATTGGCTGGAGAACTCGAAGAACATCCTGCACGGTGATTTCGTCAACGAGTAACTTTCCAAGTTCCGGAATCGCATAGGTGTTGATGGTGTTGCGCCATTGATCGCGGTGTTTTTCGTTTTTGAATGCATCCAGTTTTGCAGAAAGGCATCTCTCGGTTGCTTCAGCAAAAGACAACCCGCGCCTTTGGGCCATGACCAACGCTTTTTTTGCAGACTTTCGTTCTTCCACAGGATCAATCCCTCGTCGGATTTGATCCTTCGCTTCCCGTGCCCGTTCTCTTGCGTGGGCTAGCGAAGCATCAGGATACCCGCCCAAGCCTATTTCTCGCCGTCTACCCGCTACAGAAACCCGTAAAAGCCACGTACGCCCACCATTGGGGGTGATTTGCATCAAGAGCCCTGACACTCCACCCACCGCGAAAGTCGAGTTTCCAGCGCACCCCGGATGCTTCAATCTCTTCACATCAAGGGCTGTTAGTTCTTTCGCTACTTTCGGCATTCCTACCCCGCTATTTACCCGCCAAAACTACTGACAGCAGTTGCGACGAGGTGCAATGGGTTACAGCGCAGTTTTCAGTAAATTTGTTTATTATTAATTGGTTGTGATAGTATTTGACATCCGATGCGTCGGTAAAATGGCTGCCTTCGTCTCCGCCATAATCTACACGACAATCAAGACCCTTTAGGTTTCCGAGAAGTCGTGTGAAATCAGCCGCAAATACACTCAAAGCACTTCGCCAGATAGATGTACGCCAACCAGCGTTCGTATCTCGTCAAACGGCGACCGAGGCCTGCAGCAATTCTTGCGAGTACGGGTGTTCGGGTGTGCCTACACGCAGCGTTTCGGAGGACATGACCTCAACGATCTCACCATTTCGCATAACTGCCAGTTGATCGCACATATGCGCGATAACCGGAAGATCATGGGATACCATCAAATATGTCAGCCCGCGTTGTCTTCGCAAATCCGTCAACAAGTTCAATACTTCTGCCTGAACGCTGACATCCAGAGCTGATGTGGGTTCATCCAGCAGCAGGATGTCCGGCTCGCCTGCCAACGCTCTGGCGATAGCGACCCTCTGACGCTGCCCTCCGGATAACTGATGTGGATACCGAAACCGGAAGCGCTGCCCGAGCCCAACATCGTTCAGCAGACCTTTGACCCTTTGATCGATATTATCTAGTCCGTGCAGATGCAGAGTTTCACTGAGCACCTGATCGACGGTGTGCCGCGGGTGAAGCGAGGCGTATGGATCCTGAAAAACCATCTGCACGGCTCTAAAAAACCTGCGGTCTCGCCTGGCCCCGGACAACGCTTCACCTTCGACTCGGATAGCACCAGACCATTGAGGTGCCAGACCGGTTATCGCGCGGAGGATGGTAGATTTACCCGAGCCACTTTCACCCACGAGACCAAAGCTCTCACCCTGGTTAACACTAAGACAAGCACCCTTGACCGCATCTACGCGGTCATGCGCGTGACCAAACCAGACGTTCAGATCGTTGATTTCCAATGCGGTCATATCAACCCCTCACGCTGGGCGCATCTGACCAGGCGGGATCGCGGGTCAGAACACTCAAATGCGTACATTTCTCGTCAAGACGCGGAAGCGAGTTCAGCAGCCCCTGAGTGTATGGGTGTTTCGCTTGGTGCAGCTTATCTGCTTCGCAGACTTCGACAATCCGTCCCGCGTACATGATGAGGACACGGTCGCAAAACTCGGACACCAGGTTGAGATCATGACTGATGAAGATCAGGCCCATGCCCCGTTCTTTGACCAATCCATCCATGATGTTCAGCACCTGCCGCTGAACGCTGACATCCAACGCCGAGGTCGGCTCATCCGCAATCAGGATCTTAGGGTTCGGGATCAGCATCATCGCAATCATGATGCGTTGCCCCATACCTCCTGACACTTCATGCGGGTATGCCCGCATTACCCGTTCGGGATTGCGGATCGAAACATTCTCCAACATTTCGATCGCCATTTTTTTGGCGCGCGATTTGGAGCCGGAATTGTGCTGAAGATACGCTTCCATCAACTGTTCGCCTACCGTGACCACCGGGTTCAGAGAGAACTTGGGGTCCTGCATCACCATGGAAATCTGCTTTCCGCGTACCTCGCGCATCTCGCGCTCTGTAAGCTTCAGCAAGTCACGTCCTTCAAGATTGATGTGGTTGGCCTCAACGATACCGGGCTTTCGGATCAGGCGCAGGATGGCGCGCCCCGTCATCGACTTGCCGGATCCACTTTCACCCACAATCCCCAATCGTTCGCGCCCCAACGAGAACGAGACACCGCGTACCGCATCAAATACGCCCTGACGGGTTGGGAAGCGAACCCACAGGTCTTCGATGTCGAGTAAGTTCATTGCCCACCGTCCTTTGGATCAAGCGCGTCCCTTAGCCCGTCACCCAACAGGTTGAAGGCCAGCGAAACCGTGAAAATTGCAAGCCCCGGCACCGTGGCAACCCACCAATGATCAAGGATGAACCTACGCCCCTCGGAAATCATGGCACCCCATTCTGGACTTGGAGGTTGTGCCCCCAGGCCCAAGAAACCCAGGCCCGCGGCAGCCAGAATGATCCCGGCCATGTCCAGAGTGACCCGCACAATCAGTGACGAGATACAAAGCGGCCAGATATGCCGGGTGATGATCCGCAGTGGCCCGGCGCCTTGAAGCCGGATCGCATTGATATAGTCGGTTGACCGGATCGTCAGCGTTTCTGCCCGCGCCATGCGCGCGTACGGTGGCCAGGCTGTCAGCGAGATCGCCAGAACCGCGTTTTCAATCCCTGCCCCGAGCGCTGCTACAAAAGCCAATGCCAGAACAAGGCGCGGAAAGGCGAGGAAGATATCGGTGATGCGCATGAGGATCACATCTGCCCATCCCCCGGCATATCCCGCGACGGTTCCTACCAAAAGGCCCGCGACCGGAGCGATAAGCGCCACCAACGCCACAATGTACAGCGTTATCCGCGCGCCATAAATCAAACGTGACAGAATATCCCGCCCCAGACTATCGGTCCCCAGCAAGTGTCCTTCGGCTCCGATCGGGAGCAGTCGGCTGGACAGATCCTGAACAAAAGGATCTTGCGGTGCGATAATAGGGGCAAAAACCGCAGTCAGTACGAGGATTACTAGGATCGCCAACCCAACCATTGCCATCGAGTTTGATCGCAGTGTCAGCCAACCTTTGTACAGGCTGGCCAGTCTGGCGTGGCGTCGGGATGTGGGTTCGTCGGTCAGCAGCCACTGACGCAAAGTCATGTCGCTCATTTCGACCTCGGATCAAAGAAACGGTAGAGAAGGTCGGAGAATATGTTCAGGCAGATAAAGATCAGCCCGACCACGACTGTTCCTCCGAGGACGGCATTCATGTCGGCACTCAGCAAAGCGGTCGTGATGTAGCTGCCGATCCCCGGCCAGCTAAAGATGATCTCGGTCAGAACCGAGCCTTCAAGCAAATTGGCGTAGCTCAGTGCGATGACTGTAATGAGTTGTACGCGAATATTCTTGAAGGCGTGACGCCAGATCACCTGCCGTTCTGACAGGCCTTTGACGCGGGCGGTAATGACATATTCCGCTGACAACTGTTCCAGCATGAAGGATCGCGTCATTCGGCTGATGTAAGCCAGTGAGTAATACCCCAGCAAAGCAGCGGGCAGGATGATGTGAGACAGCGCGTTGCGGAAGACGTCCCAATCCTGGGCGATGGCACTATCCACCAGGATCAAACCGGTACGCGTGGGCACAATATCTTCGTAGAAGATATCCAGCCGGCCCGGCCCACCGACCCAGCCAAGAATTCCATAAAAGACCAGCAACCCCATGAGCCCCAGCCAGAAGATTGGCATAGAGTAGCCAACAAGCGCGACCACACGGGCGATCTGATCGATCCAGGAACCCCGCTTCACGGCGGCAATCACACCCAGCGGAACACCTAAGAAGATGCCGATCAGCACGCCCAAAGTCGCCAATTCCAGCGTGGCAGGGAAAACACGTGCGATGTCTTCGGATACAGGGCGCGCATTCAGCAGCGAGTTGCCAAAGTCTCCGTGCAGGACATCCCAAAGATAGTAACCGAACTGCACCAGCAGCGGCTTATCGAGGCCAAGCTGTTGATAAACTGCATCATAAGTCGATTGCGAGGCGCGCTCACCGACGATCGCCAGCACCGGATCGATCGGCATGACGCGACCAATGATAAAGGTCACAAACAGCAGACCCAGCATCGTGATTGCTATGGTGCCAAGAGTTTTCAGGATACTCTTGATCCAATGGATAAGAGGCGCCGAGCGGCGCCCCTCAGATGGTCTTTCGGCTAGTGCCATTTACTTGGTCACCTGCCAATACGACGCCGATGTGATCGCCTGACCCGTCGAGAAATCCGTTACGTTTTCACGCAATGCCGATTGCTCAATTTGCTGGAACATCACGACAAATGGTGATGTTTCACGGAACTCAGCCTGTATCTCTTTGTACATATCGGCACGTTTCACGGTATCATTCTCAACCACAGCCGCGTCTGTTTTCTCGGTCAAACCACCAGTATCCCATGAATTCCGCCATGCCAGCAGCCCAGTTGCATTGGCCGCATCCGAGTTGTCCGGATTATAGGCAAATGTCCCCGCGTTGGTTTGCGGGTCAGGATAGTCCGGACCCCATGCGCCAAGATAGACGTCGAGCTCCCGTGCACGATACCGCGCCAGAATTTGTTTGGCAGTACCGACAGTAATGTTCATCGTGATACCAACCTGACCCAGTGCATTTTGAAGTGACTGAGCGATCTCAATACGTTCCTGCGCTTCGCGTACACCAACTTCGATCTCCAGCCCACTTACACCGGCTTCATCCAGCAGCGCTTTGGCTTTTTCAACATCGAAGCTGAACGGATTCTCATCCGATGCGCCAAGATAGGTTTGCGGCAAGAAATTCTGGTGAATTGTGTACTGACCTTTCAGGAAGCTGTCGCGCATCCCTTCATAGTCGATCAAGTATTTGAAGGCCTGTCGCACCTGAGGTTTGCTGAGCTCAGGGTGCTTCTGGTTCAGCGAAACATACATCAGACGGCCCTTGAGCTCATCTGCAATCTTGACGCCAGCGACCGATGACACACCTGCAACGTCTTCGGGGTTCAGGTTGCGGGCAACGTCGATATCCCCACGCTCGAGCAATAGGCGCTGGCTGGCGCTTTCCTGAACGTGACGGACAACAACACGCTCCATCGCCGGGGCACCCAGATAGAAATCAGGGTTGGACTTCAGAGTTACGCTTTCATTGGGCTTCCAGCTCACCAAGCTATAGGCACCGGAGCCCGCCGTGTTGGTCTTGAGCCACTCGTTGCCCAGATCACCATCTTTGTCGTGTTCCATCACCGTCTTCTTGTCGACGATGCCACCGATGGTCGCGGTCAGACAGTTCAGAACAAAGGATGTCGCGTAGGGCTTGTCGGTCGTGATCGTCAGAGTGTTGCCATCTGCAACAATCGTTTGTTCGACATTTTCCGGCGTGAACCCGAACTGCGTCAGGATGAAAGCCGGAGTCTTATTCAGAATGATTGCACGGCGCAGCGAAAACTGAACGTCTTCGGCGGTCACCGGATTACCGGAATGAAAGGTCAACCCCTCCCTGATTTTGAAGGTAATCGACTTGCCGTCCTCTGAAACATCCCAGCTTTCCGCGACGTCCGGCTGATATCCTGCATCCAGATCCAGAGGGTCAAAATTGACAAGCTTTTGGTAAACATTGCGGCTGACATCGGACCCGGCGAATTCAAAGCTTTCCGCAGGGTCCAGTGTTGTGATGTCGTCAATACGGTTCGCGATCACCAACATGTTTGGCGGCGTTTCCGCGATTGCCGAAGTCGAGGTCACAGCCAGCGCCAATCCCAGCGCCGCACCGGTAAGCAATCTATTAAATGCGTTCATTTTGTCCTCTCTGTCATCAAGTTATTCACTATCGGTTACGATCCCCAAGTCTTCTCAAGTACACGCAACCAGTTTTCATGGCAGAGCTTCTTAATGAGCTCTTCGCCGTATCCATGGGTTTCCATGGCATCTCTCAATCGGGGCAGC
This sequence comes from Ruegeria sp. AB11, assembly GCF_056536325.1. Lineage (NCBI taxonomy): Bacteria > Pseudomonadati > Pseudomonadota > Alphaproteobacteria > Rhodobacterales > Roseobacteraceae > Ruegeria > Ruegeria sp. AB11. The sequence continues at coordinate 418,051 of NZ_JBQFJO010000001.1, forward strand.
ATCGATACGTCGGTCACATCGTCTGGAACCACGGCCCCGTCATAGTCCGACCCAAGCCCGACCCGATCCTCACCCAAGATCCCGATCAGGTGATCTAGGTGCTTCAGAACCTGTGTCAGCGGCACGTCAGAAAGCATTCGCCCATCCTCGCGCAGAAACGCGGCGGCAAAATTCAGTCCGACCATCCCGTCGCTTTCTGCAATTGTGCGAAGCTGATCGTCGGTGAGATTTCGAGCGTGCGGGCAAATGGCGTGCGCATTCGAATGCGTTGCTACCAAAGGCGCATCTGAATATCGCGCAACGTCCCAAAAACCTTTCTCATTGAGATGAGACAAGTCCAGCATGATACCAAGCGCGTTGCAGCGTTGGACAAGTCGCAGACCATAATCGGTCAACCCCGGGCCGGTGTCTGGTCCTGATGGATATCTGAACGGCACACCGTGCCCGAAAATGTTTGGCCTGCTCCAGACCGGACCAAGCGAGCGCAGCCCCGCAGCATGAAAAACGTCGAGCGAATGCAGATCGGCATCAATCGCTTCGGCACCTTCGATATGAAATATCGCTGCCATCCGACCCTGCGCCAGACAATCCCGGATATCTGCGACTGAGCGTGCAACACTCAACGCGCCCAGCCTTTCCAGTTCCAACAATATGGCAATCTGGCTCAGTGCTGCCGGAAAGGCGTCTTCAGCATCTATCTGATCGGGAAGCGGCAGGTCATATCTGGGCTGGACCATCTCTTCCATCTTGGCGTCGACATCCATTGGCGACGGCACCCACACGGCAAAGAACCCGCCGCCAAACCCACCCTCTTTGGATTTGAGCAGATCGATTGCGCCTTCCAGGCCGCTCAGAAATTGACCCGCTTCTGAAACACCACCGGTCGAAGCCAACTTGGACAACACATCATTGTGCCCATCGAAAATGAGGGGGAAGGTGTTCAAAGCCGTATCACCCGAATTAAGTATCAATCCGATACACGCTAACAGACGTTATCGTCATGATTGTAAAAAAATTCAATGAGTTTTACTCATAGAGCTAGTCGGATTCATGAGGGTGCAAGTCGATGAAGAAAACACGCAACTGGCACTCACTACCGGAGTATCAAGCCTTGCGGGCCCTCATGCAGGCAGGAACCACTGCCGCCGCTGCACGACAACTGGGCCTGTCTCAATCAGCCGTCAGCCGATCTGTTGGCAGTCTTGAATCCCGACTTGGGAAAATACTGTTTGAAAGGGACGCGGGCAGACTACGCCCGACGCAAGAGGCCGTGCGATTGAACATGCGTCTCGACCCCTTGTTCGAAGCTCTCGACCGGATCGATGGACCGGGTGAAACCGTCCAGGAAACGTTACGCCTTGTCGCTCCTCCAAGTTATGCCCACCGCTATATCGTCACGCTCATCGCCAGTTTCATACGTGGAAATCCGGGTTTTTTTGTGAACCTGGAGGTGACGACCTCAGACATGGTGACATTGGGCGTATTGGAAAACCGCTTCGACTTGGCGGTAACCGGGATTGAGCAAAGCCGCGCGGGGATCAAACTGATACCGTTCAGGGAATCGCCAGCAGTTTGCGTAATGCGACCCGAACATCCACTTGCCCAACGCAGTGCGCTCGCCCCCGCAGATCTGCATGAACAAGATCTGATTGCATTGACATATCGCCACGGCAGACGCGGGCAGCTTGATCGATTACTGCATCAGGCACGAGCGGAACCCAGAATTGTCGCCGAGGTTTCGACCTCGTTCGCAGCAGCCGATATGGCTCGGGAGGGCCTTGGGTTGGCTGTGATCAATCCCTTTCCGGTGTACATGTATCGATCACCGGACCTGACTTTTGTCCCGTTTGAAGCGCCCATGCGATATCGTGGTCACTTCGTCATTTCGGATCAAAGACCGGTTCCTAGAATCGCCCGCGCATTCATGCGACATCTTCGGCTAAACACGCCATCGGACCCATTCTCCGATAAAAATTTATGAGGCGGTTGGGCTTACGACCCGGTTTGTTAAAACAAAAAAGCCGCTCCCTGTAGGAGCGGCTCTGATTTCACTGTCTCTGAGACGAGGATCAGGCGGCCAGGGCTGCCTGAGCTTTGGCGACGATCGCGCCGAACGCTTCCGGTTCGTGCACGGCCAGGTCAGCCAGAACTTTGCGGTCCACTTCGATACCGGCCAGGTTCAGGCCATTGATGAAGCGGGAATATGTCAGTGCTTCGTCATGCGAACGCACAGCAGCATTGATACGCTGGATCCACAGCGCGCGGAAGTTGCGCTTGCGATTCTTGCGGTCGCGGGTTGCATACTGGTTGGCTTTGTCAACGGCCTGGGACGCAACTTTGAATGTGCTCTTGCGACGACCATAATAACCTTTTGCGGCTTTGATGATCTTCTTGTGACGGGCGTGGGTTACGGTTCCACCTTTAACGCGGGACATCTCTCAAATCTCCTCTTAGCGGTCGTAGGGCATGTAGCCCTTGACGATCTTGGCGTCGGGGGCGGACAGGGTGGTGTTGCCACGGGCATCGCGGATGAACTTCTTGGTCCGCTTGATCATGCCGTGACGTTTGCCGGCCTGGCCAGCAAGGACCTTACCGGTCGCAGTCACCTTAAAGCGCTTTTTGGCGCTCGACTTGGTCTTCATCTTAGGCATTTCCGTCTCCTTTTCCGGGTTCGGTTTCAGACGCGACTCGGCATGCCATCTCGGCCGGTCACGCGATCAGAAGCGCCGTTTACGCAAGTTCGGTCATACTGGCAAGGGGGTTTGGGTCAGAATCTGCGATTTTCACGGGCAGACTGAGTACCGGGGCGACGCGCGCCGCCCCGGTGGTATGGTTTAATGTTCGAATTTGCGGATTTCGCCGCTTTTCAACCGTTCTGCGTAGGACGCCAGCTCCTGACGCACCACTTTCATCAGGAAGTAGAGCGCGAAGACGTTCACAACCGCCATCGCAAAGATCGCCGCATCCGAGAAGTCGATGACCGGACCAAGGTTGGCCGCAGCGCCAATGACAACGAAGATGCAGAAGATGACCTTGAACACCAGTTCCTTCGTGTGGCCCTCACCGAACAGGTAAGTCCAGGCCTTGAGGCCATAGTAGGACCAGCTGATCATGGTGGAGAAAGCAAACAGCACCACGGCAATGGCCAGAATGAACGGGAACCAGCTGAACGCGCTGCCGAAGGCCGCCGAGGTTAGGCTGACACCGGTGTTACCATCAACAGTTGCAATCGCGTTACCCGCTTCGTTCAGCATGTAATTGCCGGTTTCCGGATCAACGATCAATTGCTGGGTGATGATGATCACCAGCGCGGTCATGGTACAGATCACGACCGTATCGATGAACGGCTCAAGCAGAGATACAAAGCCCTCGGTAATCGGCTCTTTGGTCCGAACAGCAGAGTGTGCAATCGCTGCAGACCCGACGCCTGCCTCGTTCGAAAACGCCGCACGACGGAAGCCCTGGATCAGCGCACCCACCATACCGCCTGCCACGCCGAGACCAGTGAAGGCACCCGCGAAGATCTGGCCAAAGGCCCAACCGATCTGATCCGCGTTCATCAGGATGATTACCAGCGCAGCAGCCACATACATCACGCCCATAAAGGGCACGACTTTCTCGGTCACGCGTGCGATAGATTTCAGGCCACCCACGATCACTGCAAACACGATGCCCGCGAACACCAGACCGGTGATCCAACCGGGATAGTCTCCAACGATGCCTGCGATCTGCTGGTGCGCCTGGTTGGCCTGGAACATGTTGCCCCCGCCCAAGGCACCGAGGATACAGAAGATCGAGAAAAGAACCGCAAGGATCTTACCACCCGGCAGGCCCAGTTCGTTGAACCCTTTGGACATGTAATACATCGGACCACCGGAAACGGTGCCATCCTCGTATTCGTTGCGATACTTCACGCCCAGCGTACATTCGGTGAATTTCGACGCCATACCCAACAGACCCGCGACGATCATCCAGAAAGTCGCACCCGGCCCGCCGATGCCAACGGCAACCGCAACACCGGCGATGTTGCCAAGCCCAACCGTACCGGACAAGGCTGTAGCGAGCGCTTGAAAATGGCTGACCTCACCCGCATCGTTCGGGTCAGAGTAGTCGCCTTTCACCAGGCTGATCGCATGGCTGAAAAAGCGCAACTGCACGAAGGCAAAATACAGCGTAAACACAGTCGCAGCTACAACCAGCCATCCCACGATCCAGGGGAAACCTGTCCCGGGGAAAGGTGCAAAAATAAAACTTACAAATGGCCCGGTGAAGTCTGCAAACGCCTGATTGATCTTGTCGTCCAGCCCAACCGCTTCCTGAGCGGCGGCAGGACTCGCAGCCAGAGCGGTGAGCGCAGCCAAACCAAGTTTGTTTTGAATACTCATCATCTACTCTCCCCTCAATTCACGACCGTGACGGGAACGTCGGCATGCATGACAAGGTTCTGCGTGGAGCTGCCAAACAGGCGCTTCTTGAACCCGTCAGCCGAAGCCCGACCAACAACGATCTGTGATCCACCGTTTTCGACCGTGATCGTGTTCAGTGTTTCGGCGACATCTCCGTGACGCACGATACCTTGGGCTTCGAATCCTGCTGCCTTTAGCGCTTCGACCGCTGGCGCGATGATCCGCGATGTAGCCAGCTCTACCTCTTCCTCGCGCCTCTTGTGGCGCATAGCATTTTCTTCCGGTGTCTGGAATGTGAAAGGCGACCATTCGATGACATAAACAACCAGCAGCTCGCATTCTCCGATACGTCCGGCCAAGTCTTTGGCGAAGGCGATCGCGCGTTCTCCGGTTTCTGTCCCGTCCAGTCCAATGACAATTTTCGTTGTCATGTCGTTCCTCCGTTGTGGTTTGTTTGACCGGGGCCCGTGCCCCCGGCAGAGCAGCCGGAACCTGGAACTTGTTTGAGTAGACTGCCCTAGAGGCAAGTATCCCCAAAAACACGGAAAAACAGAGAAGTAATTTTGAAATGCAACCAACAATCGCTCATCTAGTTGAAATTGCTAATTTATTTCCGCCTAAAATTTAGGCAGATTGTAAGGTATCAATATAAATTGTTGATATTGGGTCGCAACTTAACCCGGATCGGTGTTGTAAATCAGCCGTTCATCACACGGAGCGATACGCAAGATGTTGGTCGTTCCAGGGACATTAAACGGCACGCCAGCGGTGACCACGATCTGATCAGTCTCGGCCGCAAAGCCGCCCGAACGAGCCGCGCGAGCCGCACTGACCACCGCGCCCTTAAACCGTTCCTGCTCGGGGGTCAGAACACAATGGCAGCCCCAGCTCAAGCAAAGCCTGCGTGCGGTGCCAGTGGCCGGAGTCATCGCAATTATCGGCACACCGGGACGCTCGCGTGCAGTAAGCAACGCGGTTGTACCACTTTGAGTGAAACAGCAGATGGCCTTGATGTCCGTCTTTTCCGCAATTTCGCGCGCGGCCGCCACGATTCCGTCCGCGATGGTCGTGCCCTTGGCAGTTCGTGAGGCCGCAATGATCTGGTGGTAGGTCGGATCCGCTTCAACCTCGATGGCGACCTTATTCATGGTCTGGACCGCTTCGATCGGATAGGATCCAGCTGCGGATTCAGCGCTAAGCATTATCGCATCGGTGCCTTCATAGATGGCGGTTGCCACGTCCGAAACCTCGGCCCGCGTTGGCATCGGACTTTCGATCATGCTTTCCAACATCTGTGTTGCAACAATCACGGGCTTCGCTGCAGTACGACACTTGCGCACCAGCCGCTTCTGAATCGGCGGCACAGCAGAAACGGGCAACTCAACACCCAGATCACCACGTGCAACCATGATCCCGTCCGAGGCATCAAGGATGTCATCAAAGGCTTCCACTGCGGCAGGCTTTTCGATCTTGGACAGGATCGATGCGCGACCATCTGCCAGCGCACGTGCTTCGAAAACATCCTTGGCGCGCTGCACAAAACTCAGCGCCAGCCAGTCCACGCCCAATTGGCAAACAAATTCCAGATCGTCGCGATCCTTGTCAGACAGCGCCGCCAGCGGCAGAACCACGTCCGGAACATTCACACCTTTTCGGTTTGAGATCGTGCCACCTACTTCAACTGTGCAGTGGGCAAAATCCTGACCGCAATCCTGCACGATCAGACGAATCTTGCCATCATTGACCAGCAGGCGCGCACCCGGCTCCAAAGCAGCAAAAATCTCGGGGTGCGGTAGACAGACCCGGGTGACATCCCCCGCTGCCGGATCAAGGTCCAGACGAAACGCTGCGCCCTCTTCCAGCTCTTCTGCGTCATTGGCAAACACTCCAACGCGCAGCTTCGGTCCTTGAAGATCGGCCAAAATTGCAATCGGGCTGTCCAGATCCTTTTCGATCTGCCGGATGATCCGATGCCGTTCGCGGATTTCATCATGACTGCCATGGCTCATGTTCAGGCGAAACACATCGGCCCCTGCCTCGTGCAGAGCGCGGATGGTGTCATAGTCGTTAGACGCCGGTCCCAGCGTCGCCACGATTTTCACATTTCTCAGGCGTCGCATTGATCAGGCTCTCCTTAAACGCACGAATGTTACCGCAAACATTGCTTGGGCCGCTTATTGCGCAATTCCCTTTCCAACGCAACTGTCCTACACCTGCGACAAACAAGATGACAGGCTCATGACTTATTCTCCGTTTTTTGTTCACGGCGCGGATCGGCCGTCGCGTTGGCTAATTACTTGCGACCATGCAACCAACATGGTCCCACCCGATATCAATGACGGGGACCTGGGACTGCCGCGCGAAGACATGGAACGGCACATCGCTTACGATGTGGGCGCCTACGAGGTGTCGAAGCATCTGGGCGAGATTCTGAACGCCCCAGTTATCGCAGCCAATTTTTCGCGCTTGGTGATCGACCCCAATCGCGGTGAGGATGATCCGACGCTTCTGATGAAGCTCTATGATGGTTCGATCATCCCCGGCAATCGCCACGCCGATACAGTTGAGAAGGAGCGGCGCCTGAACATGTGCTACCGTCCTTATCATGATGCGTTGGCACAGCTTGCAGGCCTGCCTCATGCGGTTATCGTCTCAATGCACTCCTTTACGCGCCAGCTACGCGGTCGCGATCCCCGACCCTGGCATATCGGCGTCCTGCACACTCCGGATGAGCGGTTCTCACGTCCGTTAATCAACCGACTGAATGCCGAGTGTGATCTGTGCGTCGGTGTAAATGAACCCTATACCGGCGTTCTACCCGGTGATGCGATTGACAAACATTGCACAGCATTTGGTCGACCCAATGCACTGATCGAGCTGCGCAACGATCTGATTGCGGATCACGAGGGGCAGCGCCATTGGGCCAACCGTCTGGCCGTTGCACTACAAGACGCGCTCGTCGAAAGCAGACTGTGACACAGTGACGTCGCAAATTGTTTTTTGTTCCTCCTAATGTTGGGAGCGCATTGGCCAATACCCATATATCAGGCGAAAGGAGACGACTATGACGCAGGAATTCCTGACGACTGTCTTCGGTTGGATGACGGTTCTGAACATCGGTGTTTTGATCTTCAGCACCATGATGGTCTTGGCTTTGCAAAACTGGATTGCAGATGTACATGGCAGAATGTTCCAGATGGAACGTGGCGACATAAAACGCGCTTACTTCCGATATCTTGCGAACTACAAGATCCTGACCTTGGTGTTTTGCCTGGTGCCATGGTTGGCACTGAAACTCTCCTAAATACCGGATCGGCCAATTCAAAGGCCTTTGTATTCATTGTATCGAAGCCTGCGGATTGCTAGTTCAGCCTCAGAATGTAAAAACATCTACTCGGAGCCAGAATATGGACAAGCAAACCGAAATCGAACTGCAAGCCGCTGCGTTCCGTCGTTTGCAGAAGCACCTGATGAAAGACCGCACAGACGTCCAGAACATCGACATGATGAATCTGACCGGGTTTTGCCGCAATTGCCTGTCGCGCTGGTATCAGGAAGCCGCCAATGCAAAAGGCATTGAAATGGGCAAGGACGAAGCGCGCGAGATTTTCTATGGCATGTCCATGGATGAATGGAAGGCCAACTATCAGACCGATGCCAGCGCCGAAAAACAGGCCGCATTCAAGGTTGCGTTTGAAGAGAATGTGACGAAGAAGAGCTGACGCTCGACGCCGGAAGAAACCGCCTTCTCTGTGTAAACCTTCCACCGGGGATTTTGCTGATCATTCGAATACGGGTTCATAATCAGTGACACCTCAGTGATCCGTAAAAACCCAACATGACGGTTTGTTCACGGCACCAACATCCTGTGAAACGACAACACCCTCGCAATATTTTGCGAGGGTGCAGGAATAGCGGCAAATTGCGCCGCGCGTCGCATTTGAGTTCATACCATTGCTGGCAACGAGACTAGATATAGCTGCCTCTTCTAGATCGCCGCCTTGCGGCTTTCGTCCAGATAGATCTCGCGCAGACGTTTGGCGATCGGACCCGGTGTGCCATCGCCCAGCGCAACGCCATCGATCTCAACCACGGGCATCACGAACGCGCTGGCCGAAGTGGTGAAGGCCTCATCGGCTTCTTTTGCTTCGTCGATGGTGAACAGGCGCTCTTCGATCTCCATCTGCGCCTCGGCCGCCATGCGCAATACCGCCTTGCGCGTGATGCCGTGCAGAATGTCGTTAGACAGCGGACGGGTGACGATCTTACCGCTCTTGACGAAATAGGCGTTGTTGCTGGTGCCTTCGGTCACATAGCCATCTTCAACCAGCCACGCATCATCGCAACCTGCCTTTTTGGCCATCATCTTGCCCATGGAAGGGTAAAGCAGCTGCACGGTCTTGATGTCACGACGGCCCCAGCGGATATCATCAATCGAGATGATCTTGGCACCCTTCTGCGCTGCCGGACTGTCGGCAAGACCCGGTTTATTCTGGGTAAAGAGAACAAGGCTTGGCTTTGTATCAGCGGCTGGGAAAACAAAATCCCGATCCCCGTCCGAGCCACGAGTGACCTGCAGATAAACCAACCCCTCATCGATTCCGTTCAATTCAACCAATTTGCGGTGGATTTCCAACAATTCGTCCATACTGCAAGGCTGAACGATATCAAGTTCATCCAATGAGCGCTTCAGACGTACGGCGTGGCCTTCAAAGTCGATCAGCTTGCCGTCCAGCACGCTGGTCACCTCGTACACGGCATCCGCAAACAGGAAACCCCGGTCAAAGATCGAAATACTTGCTTCGGATTCAGGCAGGTATTCGCCATTCACATAGACGGTACGGGTCATGTCATTTCCTTTTGTTTCCGGGCTTCGCCCGTTCCTTACCCCCAGAGCGCCGCTTTGGGCGGGTGTACTCCGGCATCGTCAAAAATCAGCGGTGTATCGCGGTCTTCGGCCAACAGAAGCGGCCCGTCAAGGTCTGTGACCATCGCCCCCTGCGCCACCAGTGTTGCCGGGGCCATCGCAAGCGAGCTTCCGACCATGCAGCCAACCATAACATCATAGCCCTCAGCCAATGCGGCCTTGCGCAATTCTAGCGCCTCGGTAAGACCGCCGGTCTTGTCCAGTTTGATGTTCACCACATCATATTTGCCCTTGAGTGCGGGTAGGCTTGCCCGATCGTGACAGGATTCGTCAGCACAAACTGGCACGGGGCGATCCATCCCGATCAGGGCATCATCCTCACCAGCTGGTAAAGGCTGTTCGACCAGAGCCACGCCCAGGCGCACGAGATGCGGGGCAAGATCTGCATAGACTTCGGCAGACCAGCCTTCATTAGCGTCGATGATGATTTTCGACTTTGGCGCCCCAGCCCGGACAGCCTCGAGCCTCGGCATATCATCGGGTGTTCCCAGCTTAATCTTCAGCAAGGGGCGGAAAGCGTTCTCGGCCGCTTGAGCCCGCATCGCTTCGGGCGTGTCCAATGACAGCGTATAGGCTGTTATTTCAGGCCCTGGCGCAGCGATTTCAGCAAGCTCCCATGCCCGTTTACCTGCGCGTTTCGCTTCCAGATCCCACAGTGCACAATCCACCGCATTCCGCGCCGCGCCAGCAGGCAACAGGTCCCTCAGGGAATAGCGCGAAAACACATCGGGTAGCCCGGCTATCTCGGCCTCGACCGACTCCAGTGTTTCGTCATAGCGGGCATAAGGTACACATTCGCCCCAACCATGGTGCACACCGTCCGAGATACGGACAGTCAAAACTTTTGCCTCGGTACGTGAGCCGCGCGAGATGGTGAATACCTGCGCCAATCGAAACACATCGCGAGAAACTTCAATTTGCACGCGCCTGCTCCTCTATTTTTTGATAAATACGCCCGCCGGCGGCGGATTGCTCCGCCTCCAGCGAGAGTGCTTAGATCACAGTGTCGCCAGCGCATCCACTAGTTTACCGGCTCCAAAGCGGTAGGGATCGGTCGCCGGGATGCCCATCTCGGTCTCAACCTTAGTGATATAGGCAAGCGCATCTTCTTCGCTCAGGTGCTGGGTGTTGATCGACACGCCTGCAACCTGACACTCTGGGTTTGCCACGCGCGCCAGCGGCAATGCTGTGTCACGCAACTGCTCCAGCGTCGGCAGTGAATACTCAGGCAGTCCGCGCATATGGGTCCGGGTTGGTTCGTGGCACAGGATCAGCGCATCGGGCTGCCCGCCATGGATCAGCGCCATGGTCACACCCGAATAAGACACGTGGAACAGTGAACCCTGCCCTTCGATGTGATCCCAGTGATCCGGATCATTGTCCGGTGTCAGATACTCGACCGAACCTGCCATGAAATCCGCGATAACGGCATCCAGCGGTACACCCTGCCCCGTGACCAGAATGCCCGTCTGACCTGTAGCACGGAACGTGGATTTCATACCGCGCTTGCGCATTTCGGCATCCATCGACATCGCCGTATACATCTTACCGGCAGAGCAATCGGTTCCAACGGCCAGGCACCGTTTGCCGGTACGCTTGCGGCCGTTTGCAATCGGGTAACCAACAGTCGGCACACGGACGTCGTGCAATGTGCATCCATGGGTCTGCGCAGCCGCAACCAAATCACCTTCGTCACGCAGCAGGTTGTGCAGGCCAGATGCCAGATCATAACCCATTTCCAACGCTTCAATCAGAACTTCTTTCCAAGCTTCGCTGATGATCCCGCCCCGGTTTGCAACACCAATGACGAGTGTCTTGGCACCAGCCGCTTTACCTTCGGCCAGAGTCATTTCCGTCAGACCCAGGTCGGCCTTACAACCTTCCAGCTTGATTTGACCAACAGCATTCTCAGGACGCCAGTCCCGGATGCCAATAGCCACTTTGGCCGCCAACAAGTCGGGCGCATCGCCCAAAAACAATAGGTACGGTGTCTCGATCATCGCGCTGCACTCCTTTGATTCTGGCCTAAGCTAGAGAACCGATTTGACGAGGATTTCTCAAACTCTCCTTACAATCCGCCTTTTGACAGGATAAACTTGCACAATAATTTTAAAACTCGCAAAACTATTCGAAGTTTTCAAACTGATCAATCTTTAAGCATTCTTTTGTCGGTTTAAAATTCGAACATTCTGCACACGCATTGCCGCAGCTGCACAATCAAGCTTGCACAGCGCCACGCAATTTAATATCTCAGGCTCAAGAAAGAACGCAATTTCATTACTCAGACGAGGTTCAGATGAGTTTCCGCATCCAACCCGCCGCTCCGGCGCGCCCCAATCGTTGTCAACTGTTTGGCCCGGGCTCGAATACTAAGCTATTTCCCAAGATGGCCGCGTCGGCAGCGGATGTCATTAACCTGGATCTGGAAGACTCGGTGGCCCCGTCCGACAAGGATACCGCCCGCGCCAATGTCATCGAAGCGCTCAATACGGTCGATTGGGGCAACAAATATATGTCGGTCCGGATCAACGGACTGGATACACCGTATTGGTACCGCGACGTGGTCGATGTGCTGGAACAGGCAGGCGATCGGCTGGATCAGATCATGATCCCCAAGGTCGGGTGTGCGGCGGATGTTTATGCGGTAGACGCGCTGGTTACTGCCATCGAGCGGGCCAAGCGCCGAACCAAACCCATCTCTTTCGAGGTGATCATCGAATCCGCCGCTGGCTTGGCGCATGTCGAAGAGATCGCAGCATCATCTCCGCGTATGCAGGCCATGAGCCTTGGCGCTGCGGATTTTGCAGCCTCGATGGGCATGCAAACAACCGGCATCGGCGGCACACAGGAAAACTATTACATGCTGCGCGAAGGCGAAAAGCACTGGTCCGACCCCTGGCACTGGGCGCAAGCCGCCATCGTCGCCGCCTGCCGAACCCATGGCGTGCTGCCGGTCGATGGCCCGTTCGGCGATTTTTCGGATGATGAGGGATATATCGCGCAAGCCAAACGCTCGGCCACACTGGGCATGGTTGGCAAATGGGCCATCCACCCCAAGCAGATTGCATTGGCTAATCTGGTTTTCACTCCGTCAGATGAGGCGGTGTCTGAAGCGCGCGAAATTCTAGCCGCAATGGAACAGGCAAAGGCCAACGGTGAAGGCGCAACCGTCTACAAAGGACGTTTGGTGGATATCGCTTCGATCAAGCAGGCCGAAGTCATCGTAGCGCAGTCCGAGCTGATCGCGGCAGGTGGCTAACCTACAATGAAGAAAGGCGCTCCATCGAGCGCCTTTTTATTTTATATGATCAGCGGCCGAAGACGTCGTTGGGTGTCCAGGTTATCCTCTCACCCTGTTTACCCCATTTCATCATCAAGCAGGACGTACCGTATTTCTGAAAGTACTTGATGTTGAGAGGATACCAACCAGCTTTCGGTACTTCGACTTCGGTCCGTTGGTTGGCCTCACAGCCTTGGCGACCATTAACATATCCAATTTGCTGGCCACCGACCCACGCATCGATCCCGTCATTTGACCAGGTTTCAAGCTCGTATATCCCGGGTGAATCAAAACGAATATAACCCGTGATTTCCGCGGCAACATTGAAGGCTTCGTTGAAAGTCAGGACAGGATCGCCCTCATTCGTATCACGGTAGTCCAGCCCTCTAAGTGGCGCGCCGGGCTTGGCCTTCCTCAATAGTTGTTTAACTTTGGCGAGGTTTTGGATTTTACGAGGCGGATTACCTTCCCAGCTATACTTTGCATTCAACCCCGCTTTTGGACTGGGTTGAGGATTTGCAGGCGTTAACTTCAAAGGTGCAGCCGTCGCCGCACCCGCAAAAACTGCTAAGACGGCAACAAGCGCTCCGGTCCGGAAAAATTTCATGGTCTTCTCCCTGAATTCGCGCCCGCTTGGGGATCAATCCCTGCCGACGACACTGTTGCAAAGACCTTAGGCTGTGAATTTTTGACCTGCAAGATGGTTAGAATTCACTTTTTTGGCCTTTACGCGCGCATATCCTTAGGCGACCCCATTACCACGTATGAGGTAATCGAGGTTACATGCGGAAGCGTTCCCAAAACCTCAGTATGGAAGGTCTTGTAGGATGCGAGGTCTGCACATTCGACCCGCAAAAGGTACTCGATCGTGCCTGTGATATTGTGACATTCGACCACCTCGGGCGCTTGCTGCAGCGCTTCTTCAAATCCTTCTTGGGCGGCCTTGGTATGCTCACCCAGCCCGACGCCGATATAGGCAACAAAGCCTATGCCCAAGGCTGTCGGGTTTAGAACTGCGCGATAGCCCGATATAACACCCGCGCGCTCCAACTCTTGCACCCGACGCAGACAGGCAGACGGCGACAGGCCAACGCGGTCGGCAAGATCAAGGTTGCTGATGCGACCATCTTGCGACACTTCTCGCAATATATGTTGATTTATTCGATCAATCTTCGCCATTTGTTGTGAATAATATTCTATTGCCGCAAAAAAAAGCAATTTCATTCGCCGAGATCGGCGAGAAAATGCGGTCATGACATACGAGATTCTGATGGCCCTGATCGTGTTCGCCTTTGTGTCCTCGATAACTCCGGGGCCAAACAACCTCATGCTCATGGCGTCAGGCGCGAATTTTGGCTTCCGGCGAACGATACCACATATGTTGGGTATCGGGTTGGGCTTTACCTTCATGGTATTGCTGGTGGGCGCAGGGCTGGTTCAGGTTTTCGACCGTTTCCCGGTTAGTTATACGGTGCTTAAGATCGCATCCGTCATTTACCTGCTGTATCTGGCATGGAAGATCGCGCATGCAGCGCCTGTAAAGGGACAAGCAGCAAGCGGTACGCCGATGACGTTCCTTCAGGCTGCCAGCTTTCAGTGGGTCAATCCAAAGGCCTGGGCCATGGCGCTTACGGCAACTGCAGCATATGCGCCGGGACAAACGCTTGAAGCCATCATACTGGTTGCGCTGGTGTTCGGAGCGATCAATCTGCCATCGGTCAGCGTGTGGACGGTTCTGGGCCAACAAATGGCGCGGGTCCTGACCAACCCGCACCGCTTGCTGATATTTAACTGGACAATGGCCGTACTTCTTGTTGCCTCGCTCTACCCTGTTCTTTGGCCGCACTAAGTCATTTGAGCGGTAGGCAGATTTCGGTCAGCAGGTCCTCGGGCGCAGTTTCGCGCGGATCATTCAGATAGATTTCATAGCAAGGCTGATCCGCAGGCTCTTCGCCAGAATCGGGCAACCAATTTCCGAACAGTGTCTGATAGGCGGCGTGTATGCCGGAATACGGGCCTTTGTAGGTCAGAACCGCCGTCTTGCCGCCAGGGATGCTGAGGTCTTCCATCCCCTCCGGAATATCTTTGCCGCAGAATTGAGCCCCGGCAAAGCTGCGCAATTCATCTTCCTGCACGTCTTCGGGGCTGTCGAGATAGAGCCCGATCATCGGGCCGACCTGTGGCCACAGTTTTCGGGATTCGCATAGGGCACCAAAGGCCTCAAAACTGCGGCCAATCTCGGCATAAGCCCCTTTATGCGGGAGTGCTACGACGCGGCGGGACGGTTCGGTGCGGGTTGTCACAGGATGCATGGGGTATTCTCCGGTTTTGAATTTTGGATGAGCCGGCAGAATCTGCCCCGCCTTGCGAAACACGGTGGGGCTGCTGCCGTAGGCCTCGGAAAAGGCTCGCGCAAAAGATTTCAGGTTCGGATAACCAATATCGGTCGCTATTTGCGCAACAGGCCTTTCCGACTGCACCAACCAACAGGCGGCGCGGTGCAGACGTATCCGGCGGGCAGCCTGCGCGCAGGTCTCGCCGGTGATTGCGCGAAACACGCGATGCCAATGAAATCGTGACATCGCCGCGACGTCGGCCAAGGCATCCAGCGACAAATCCCCGGCGGGATGATCGTGGATATAAGCCAACACGCGCAACACGCGATCTTCATAGCTGACAGCCATCGGTATCCTTCCTAAATCTTCGCCCGCCTGTCGTCGCATATTGTGAAACCACAAATCTTGCTGAGTTGCATCCGGGACAAGCATTAGTCATATAGCAGGGAACTTCCGCGTTGAGAGGCGTCATGACCCAGTATCTGGATTTCGAAAAACCGCTGGCCGAGATCGAAGGCAAAGCTGAAGAGCTGCGCGCGCTGGCCCGCGCAAATGAAGAAATGGATGTGACCGAAGAGGCCGCCGCGCTAGATGCCAAGGCCGCCAAGCTGCTGGACGAGCTTTATGGAGACCTCACGCCGTGGCGGAAATGCCAGGTCGCGCGGCACCCTGAGCGGCCTCATTGCAACGATTACGTGGATGCGTTGTTCACCGAATTCACGCCTCTGGCCGGCGACCGGAACTTTGCCGACGATCTGGCAGTCATTGGCGGTCTGGCGCGGTTCAACGATCAACCGGTGATGGTGATTGGCCATGAAAAAGGCAGCGACACCAAATCGCGGATCGAGCGCAATTTCGGCATGGCCCGCCCCGAAGGCTATCGCAAAGCCGTTCGATTGATGGAGATGGCGGGACGCTTTGGCCTGCCAGTGATCACCCTGATCGATACAGCAGGCGCCTATCCCGGCAAAGGCGCGGAAGAGCGCGGCCAGTCCGAGGCCATCGCGCGTTCAACCGAGATGTGCCTGAAGATTGGAGTACCACTGGTTTCTGTCATCATCGGCGAAGGCGGATCGGGCGGCGCGGTTGCATTTGCGACAGCGAACCGCGTGGCGATGCTGGAGCATTCGGTCTACTCGGTGATTTCGCCCGAGGGCTGCGCCTCGATCCTGTGGAAGGATGCCGAGAAGATGCGTGAAGCCGCCGAAGCGCTCCGTCTGACGGCTCAGGACCTGCACAAACTGGGTATCTGTGACCACATCATTCCAGAACCCAAAGGCGGGGCGCATCGCGACCGCCCTGCAGCGGTTGAATCCGTGCGGACTGCAATTGCTTCGATGCTGAAAGAGCTTGACGGAAAAGATGCGGCAGCCCTGATCAAGGACCGCCGTCAGAAATTCCTGGATATCGGCTCAAAAGGGCTGGCGGCTTAAGCCGTCAGCCTCCCAAACTCTGCAACAACGCCACTGAAGGCTGACCGGTTACGGACAGCCCGTTGGCGCGTTGATATGCGCTGATTGCGGCCTCGGTGTTTTTCCCGATCACTCCATCTGCACCCTGCGTGTCATAGCCCGCAGATGTCAGGCGGCGCTGTAGCTCTTTGCGATCGTCAAGCGTCAACCCGGTTGCGTCCGGCCCGAATGAGGCCTGGAACGGTGCCCCGCCCGCGATCCGATCCGCAAGATGGCCAACACCAATCGCGTAGCTGTCCGAGTTGTTATAGCGCTTGATCACTTGAAAATTGCGGAACACCGCTATGCGTGGACCGGGCGTCTGCGGTTGTAACACAGCCACCGGAGAGCCCGAGACTGTACCGACTTCCCCACCCCAAGGCTGACCCCGCACCCAACCGGCGCGCGACAGATACGCGGCGGTTGAGGCCAACGAATCTGCCGGATCTTCGGACCAAATATCGCGACGTCCATCACCGGTGAAATCAACGGCATAGGCTAGATAAGAGGTAGGGATAAACTGGGTGTGTCCCATCGCTCCGGCCCAGCTGCCGGTCATGTTGGCCGGGGTTGTATCGCCCTCTTGAATGATCTTCAGCGCCGCCACCAGTTGCTTTTCAAAGAACGCCCCGCGCCGCCCATCATAGGCCAGCGTCGAGGTCGCCGAGATCACCGGCACATCACCGCGCCGCGCGCCATAGCGGCTTTCTAGCCCCCACACTGCGACAACGATTTCCTTGTCGACGCCATATTGCGCTTCGATCTGCGACAGAGTCCCTGCGTGCCGCACAAGCATCTGTTTGCCGGTGCTGATCCGTTCGTCCGACGCGGCGATGGCCAGATAATCCTCAAGCGAGCGCTTGAACTCGACCTGATTGCGGTCGCGCTCGATCACGTCGGGCAAATATCCCGCCCCCTGAAAGGCGCGATTCAGGGTAGATTGAGAGATGCCCTGCGACGCTGCCCGGCCTTTGAAACCAGCAACCCACGCATCCCATCCAGCGTTCGGGACAGCACGCATTCGCGACGCTGGAGCACTGGTTGGTGCGCTGCCAGTTGAACAGGCTGCCAACAGCGTCGCCCCAAGCCCGATAGAAAAAGTTCTTCGATTGATCATGATTGAAATCTGCTCTTGTTGTGATTTGCTTTCAGGATAACGCAGCCCGCCCGTTCAGACCAGCAGAGCAGCATCTGAAACCAACCTGTCAATGAGATGGGCAACAAGCCGCTCAGGTTACGAGCAGGCGCAATCCCTGCGTCACGTCCGAGCGCACCGCCAATCTAAGACCTGGCTCATCCCCAGCCTTGAGCGCTGCGATGATCAAACGGTGGTAATGCGGCGGCTCAGTTCGTCGCAGTCGGCCATAAAGTGCCCGCATCGTGGGACCAAGCTGCAGCCAAACGGTCTCGGCCATTGCAAGCATCGCGGGGGCCTGTGCGCGCAGGTAAAGCGTCCGGTGGAATTCCAGATTGGAACGGATATAGCCAACCGCGTCGCGTTTAGTGACCATCTCGGCGACTGCCATGTTGATGCTTTGCAGCCGGTCAATCAGTGCCATGTGCGCGCGCGGCAGGGCGCGACTGGCCAATTCAACCTCAAGCAGCGCACGCAATGCCGCCAACTCCTCGATCCGATCCCTTGTCAGTTCAGGGGTCGACACGCGACCCGAGGTGGACAGTGACAGCGCGCCTTCCGCCGCCAGCCTCCGCACTGCTTCGCGCGCAGGCGTCATCGACACACCGAATTCCTTGCCTATACCGCGCAATGTCAGCGCCTGCCCCGGAGCCATCTCACCATGCATGATCCGAGATCTGAGCGTTCGATATACTCGATCATGGGTGGCGGTGTGGGACTCGGCGGGGCGTGTGGTCAGCATGAGCTTATGTGATCACAAACATTCCCGGCGTCAAGCGGCGGGTTCAAAGCGATAGCGGTGAAGTTCAGCCCCATTGTCGCGCAACCAGCGGCGGGCCTCTTTGTACGGGCCGAATATCCGCTCGACCTGCGCCCAGAAGGCGGGAGAATGGTTCATTTCGATCAGATGCGCCACCTCATGAGCGGCCACGTAGTGCAGCACCTCAGGCGGCGCGAGGATCAGTCGCCATGAAAACATCAACGCACCAGCTGAACTGCAGGATCCCCAACGCGAACGCGTATCACGCAGCGTAATGCTACTATACGGACGACCCAACATTGCGGCATAGTCATCACACGCTCCGGTCAAACGATCGCGGGCAAGTTCTTTGAGAAACCGGACGAGTCTCCGCGCCTCCGCCCCAGCAGGAACACCGATCTCGTCCCCCTTCAGCAGCACCCGCCGACCTGAGATTTGAACGATTCGCCGTGCTTTTCCCTCTATTGATATGGATTGACCGAACTCAACGGTTTCCTGGTCTGGCCTGTCCTGAAGATGACCGCGAATCCAATCCTCTTTCTGATGCGCGAAATTCAAAGCCTCGGCTTCGGCGACACCTTTCGGGTAGGTCAGCGTAACCCGCCCATCCAATTGGGAAATCCGCAAACTGATCCGTCTTGCCTGCGCAGATTTGCGCAATGTCAGCGGCACCGGAGGGGTTCCAGGCAATGCGTGTCGCCCCATGGGCCGATCTCCTTCGCGCAAAGGCTTTGACAGTGCCTGCCGCTTATGGCAGGTGACCTGAATCATTGATGAGATTCACCTGATATCAAGGGGATTTGATATGCCCAAGGAAGAATGGGGCGTAAAGCGTGTTTGCCCGACCACTGGTAAACGCTTTTACGACCTTAACAAGGACCCGATCGTCAGCCCCTATACCGGCGAGATCGTTGAACTGGAAACCGGCAAAAGCCGGATGATCGCGGCAGACGCCGAAGATGCGGCTTCGGTTAAAGCACGTGAAGCTTCGTCGGACGAAGATATCGTGTTGGATGATGACGACAACGTCGATGTCGAACTGGATGACGATCTGCTGGACGATGATGACGACAGCGACAACGTTTCGCTGGACGATATCAAGGACATGTCGTCAGAAGACGAAAACTGATGGGTTTCGAGGCAGCCCCGGCTGCCTCATCCCAGTCCACCGGATTGGTTCGCACTTTTTCACCGAATCCGATTTTTGGACTTGCACTCTACGGCGACGTCTCATAAACGTCCGTCCACCGCTTTGGCGGTACCTGCATGGGGCCTTAGCTCAGTTGGGAGAGCGCTTGCATGGCATGCAAGAGGTCAGGGGTTCGACTCCCCTAGGCTCCACCATTTTTCTCCTCATGATCCAACACCCATAGTTCTTCCTTTTTGGCAAAAGAAATTTCCTTTGGGTTCGCAGCGGACGCTCATTTTTCTTACACATCAGAGTCGCCTAAGCGATGTCGCCAACAACCTGAAAACCGCAAAAATGAATTTTCCTCACAGTTCATAAAGCGATGTGGTGCTCAACACACCACCCCAGATCATGTTTGGCCGGTTGAAAGACTGGAGACGCGTTACCACCTGCTACGACAGATACCTATAGGCCTTCCTTTTTGCTATAGCACTCCAGCAACCGTTATATATTGGCTATGAGGCCTAAGACTACCCTGGAAGTACTACCCCAAACCCATCGCAACCAAGGGCAATAATACACCCGACATGGCTATCGATACACCCATCGGATAGCTGGCTTTTGGTCGCAATGCGAGCCAGCGACATTCCGGAAATCCAATTATCGAGCGGCTTGTGATCACAAACAGCATGCCCACGACCATGGACAGGGTGAAAGTGTAAAAGAACAGCAAAAGAAAGTAGCTGGGCACAAACAATGTCAGCGCGGCGATTGCCTTTACGTCGCCTCCACCCCACAGGCGCAGCGTGAAACCAAGAAAACCAACGACAAATACGCCGACGCCGAAGACCGCGCGGTATACCGTCTCGTGGAAGGATAGAAACACGGGCGCGGAGAGAACAAAAGCTGCGAGCATTATCAGCACCAGCTTATTGGATATCCTGAGGTTCTTCAGGTCATTCCATGCCATTGCAGCCAAAAGCGGAGTAATGACGATCAAAGGGACGAACTGCGCGACTTCAGGCGACATTTTCGCTACCCGCATTCAGCGATTGGCGCTTGACCATCGGGGTCAGCAAATCATGGATCAATTCGGGTTGAGATGACGTTTCTGTTTTGACGTAGATATTGCGAAGATGCGTACGCAGTGTCGAAATTGAAATCGACAGCTCGGACAACAAGGCGTTGTTGTTCAATCCCCGCGCCAATAAGAGGCAAACCCGATATTCCGAGCGACTCAGCCGACAAGGGTTGTCCATAGACAAAATGCTTTTTGGTTCTTTCTTGATAAGCTTTCGGCGCGTGTTTTTCAGCTTCGCTTCGGAAAACCGACCAAGAGATCTTTTCTTCCAGCAATCCGACAGAACAGGGCCCAGAACGCTCAGAATATCTACCACGGCCGAAGAGATGGGGTGGCTGAAATGCAATTCCAGAAAGTCGGCGACACCATTTTGTCGTTCCAGCAGAATGGAAACTGACTCGGAAAACCTGCGGAACGCATAGAACTCTGACAGATGTTCGTATTCGGACAGGTCATCCTGTCCACCGAACCAAGCCGACCCGAGTTTGGCCCGGCTCATGTTGTTTCCGCAAATGGCAGGCGCGATGCAGAAATCGAAACCGCTGAAACTGTCCAGCGTCTTGTGATTGGCGTCGTAGCTCAGCACTTTTGCCGAATTCTGATTGCCGTGCAGGTCCACCCGGCTGATTGAAACGACTTCCGCATCAATTGCGCGAGCTGTTTCGCGCAGTGCATTTAGCAGTGGGACTTTCCCCTGAGTCGCCTGGCAAAGGACAGCTACGACTTTTAGAAGTTCTGACGTTGGTGCCCCTGCACCGGGCGCGAAACGATGCGCCGAAAACAAACTATTCATACCGTTTAACATTGACCGAAACCCGATCAACCCTTTCGACAGACACCCCCACCCGTCGATTGCGTCGCGATTTTTTGTGTGGCCGGACTCCACTTAACTACCTAAAAGCTTACTCTTTTCTCTCTAAACTGGGCAAAATCTGCCGAAACTAGACGCCCGTTTGTCCTCGTTTTGGAAACATGACCCGCCCGAACACGCAATTACGGCGGATACGGGCGGGAATTCTACGCCCCAAAGCCCCGGAAGTATCGAATCATCGAAGGTGCGGCGGTAATGATGATCAGCGTCGGCAGCATCAGCGCGGCCAGAACAGCGGACATCTTTACCGGTAGCTGGTTTGCCAGTTCCTGTGCCCGTGTTTCGCGTGAGTCCCGCATTTCAGACGCATAGGTAGTCAGAGCTTCGGACATACTGGTCCCGTAGCGTATGGATTGCTGGACAACCGTGGCAAAGGACTGGATTTCATCAACCCCTGTACGCCGCGCCATGTCAGACAGCGCAGTTGCGCGGGGTCGTCCGGCCTGAATCTCGTGCTGAGTGTTCAGAAACTCAAACGCTAGGTCAGGGGAGGCCAGCGCCAGTTCGTTCCCGACCCGTGTCATAGCGGCATCAAAGCCCAGCCCAGCATGAAGCGAGATCTGCAGCAGGTCGAGAGCATTTGGGAATGCATCGCGGATACGCTGCTGACGTTCTTTGCGGCGATGCTTCAGCCAGGCCGCGGGAACAAAATATCCGACGGCCGTCAGCAAACCGATAAGCTGAATAGCGTTGGCTTTGCTGATGGATTCAAAAATGCCCGTAATCGCGCTGGGAACGGGGATGCCAGGCGTTCTTGAGGCAACGATGAGCAGACCCACAATCATCGGCACGAAAATCCCAAGCCAAACCCGAGTCAGCGTGTAGATCCGCAGGGCATTTCGACCGGTCAGCCCGGCTTGAATCAGCTGATCCTCGATCTTGCGCCGCTCAGCTTCCCTACTGGGCAGTGCGGCCTTAAAAAGACCTTTAGGGGTGACCAGAGTTTCGCGCAACAGTCCACGGTCATTGCGGGCCTCATACCTTTGGGCGCGCAGATTGGCGATACGGACAGCCGCTGGATGGCGGCGGCTTAACGCCGAGGTTACGGCGACGAACACCAGCAAAACGCCAAGACCAAAGACGGTCAGCAGAATTGTTTCGGCTGGCAGCCCGAAACGAAGCGACATAATTTCCAGAATATTTTCCATGAAATTGCCCTCAGATACGGAAATTGACAAGTTTGTGCAGGATGATGACGTTCGAGACCATCAGAACGACAACCAACACTGCAAGTTTGATGAATGCGGGATCGTCACTGACGTCGGTGTAATATCCAGGCGCGTTGATCGTCATTAACCCCATGATCACCAGCGGAATGATCGACAGAAGAAACCCGGACAGGCGCCCTTCTGCGGAAATGGCCTTGATCCGCGCACGCAATGCAATGCGCCGTCTGACCACGGTGGCCAGAACGGACACGATCCGCTCCAGATCGCCACCAGTGCCGTGTTGGATTGCCATGCTTGCCGCCAGGTACTGTGCATCTTCCGAACCGACCCGGTCAGCAAAGTCCTGAACCGCGTCGGGCAATTCGTCGCCAAAACTGATCTGGTCGAAAATGATGCCGAACTCGGACCCGATAGGGTCTTGCATCTCGTCCGCAACGGCTTTGATCGAGGTGTTGACCGGGTGGCCAATTTTCAGGCCACGCGCCATCAGCTCTAGCGCATCGGGCAACTGACTGGTCAAAGCTTTTTGGCGTTCAGCCTGCCGCGATTTCACCACCAATGCAGGCATAAGCACACCCAGGATGAGTGCGATCGGGGCCGCCTGCCAGGGCGGTAGAAACATCATACCGGCGATTGCGATCGCCAAGGTGCCAAACAGGCAAAGCAGCACAAAATTTTTCGCTGAAACATGCAGCCCCGCCTGAACTAGCGTATCCGGCAAGTTCCCAAAAAACGGGATCTTTGCAAAAAACCCTGTCTGGGTCTCGGGAAGCAGCAAGGCCAGCCGTTCTTCATCGGTAACGCCTTGCCGGACCATGCGCATTCGGCGGTTGCGAGCCTCGGCGTGGTTTTCACCGCGACGGGCAAAGTGGAACACACCGGTAATCAGCATGAAAATTCCGACGAAGACGCAAGCCAGCGTCAGATAGTTAAGAAGTTCGGCTGTGTTAATACTGGTCATGCCTCAGCCTCCTGATACTCGGAAAGTCTCGGGTTCGAGATCGACGCCAGCAGCTGTGAGCAAGTCATAGCATTTCGGACGAATCCCAGTGGGAACAAACTGACCAAGCACTTCGCCGTTTTCCGCGCGTCCCTTTTTCTGGAACACGAAGATGTCCTGCATGGTGATAATCTCACCTTCCATCCCGGTTATTTCCGAAATGCTGGTGACGCGGCGTGATCCATCCGCCAACCGCGACAGATGCACAATAAAGTGCAGCCCCGACGCGATCTGGGATCGAATGGCTGCGGCGGGAAATTCGATACCCGTCATCGTGACCATCTGCTCCAGGCGGCCCAATGAATCGCGCGCCGAGTTCGCATGTACAGTCGTCATCGAACCATCATGGCCCGTGTTCATGGCCTGAAGCATGTCGAAAGTCTCCGCTCCGCGAACCTCACCGACAATGATCCTGTCGGGGCGCATACGCAGCGCGTTGCGCACCAGATCACGCTGAATGACCTGGCCGTCGCCGGACGGAGATGGCGGGCGTGTTTCCAAGCGCACAACATGCTCCTGCTGGAGTTGCAGTTCTGCTGCGTCTTCAATGGTGACGACACGCTCGCCATGGTCGATATACGAAGACAAGGCGTTCAACATCGTTGTCTTACCCGATCCCGTCCCGCCGGCGATCAGAACGTTCAGGCGCGCGTATACCAGCGATTGCAGGAACCGCGCGGCGGCATCGTTCAGAGCGCCATTTGCGACCAGCTTTTCCATCGTCAGCTTCGACTGGGCGAATTTTCGAATTGAAACACTGGGACCATCAATCGAACAGGGGCGGATGATTGCGTTGACACGGCTGCCATCTTCCAGCCGGGCATCCACCCAAGGCTGCCGTTCATCGACACGACGCCCGATCTTGCTGACGATCTTGTCGATAACCCGCAGCAGGTGCTTTTCATCGCGGAACCGCACCGGCACGCGCTCCAGCAGGCCAGAGCGTTCGACATAGACCGTCTGATAACCGTTAACCAGAATGTCGTTGATCGTTGGATCGGCCAGCAATGGCTCCAATGGGCCAAAACCCAGAATTTCGTCCAGAAGTTCTTCGACGATGCGGTTGAAGTCTTCGGTATTCAGCGGCCTGCCGGTTTGGGACAACGCACCGCCAACAACCCCGGCGACTTCGCGCCGCAGCACGTCTTTCTCAACCTTTTCGATCACCGAAAGGTTCAACCGTTCCAGCAAAGCCTCGTGCAAAGTGCTTTTGAGCTCAAGCCAGTCGGCCAGTTCGGTATCTTCTGCTGTGGTCTCAGGCTGAATTTCTTGGGCCAGTTGCTCTGCATGCTGGTTAAGCTGGATTACTTCGGCCTCATTGGTTCGCCCGGCGCGTGTAAACTTTTCAAACATCCCTTAGACTCCAATTAGGCTGCGTTGTTTCTCAGGCCGGTTTTGCCGACCATTGTTTCATTCATGATTTTCCGACCCATCGTGCGGATCGCCTTGGACAAGGCACAGCTGCCTGAGGCTTGCGATAGCAATTGACCCCGATCCAGCGCCTGTTTTGCGCGGCGCGCGTCGCTGGGCAGCCAGAAGCGTAATTCGCGTTCCAGCGCCTTTTGAGCTTCGACATGTTGGCTTGACCGGAATGTCGGTTTCGTTTCCTGGCTGATGACGATCTCAACCGGAGGTTCGAGCCGCTCTTTTGTGAAGAATTCGATCAAACGGCAGGCTTGGCGCACCGAAGAGACCGAGCTGTCACCCACCATCAGCATCCGGTCTGACGCAGCAACAACTGCGCCCAGCCAATCGACCAGCACACGTGGCAGATCGATAACAACAAAGTCGAATTCCAGACGCAAAGTCTCGATCAGCGCGCTGACCTGTTCGCGTGTCAGAACATCCAGAGGAATGAATTCTTCGGGCGCGCTCAGGACTTCCAAACCGGATGCATGTTGCACCAAAGATTGCTGAAGGAAAGTCCGGTCCGGCATTACCCCATCCTGGGCCATTCTCAAAAGCCCCGAGGAAGGCTGCAAATCTAAGGACGTCGCGACCGTGCCAAATTGCAAATCCAGATCTACGACAGCGACCTTGTTTCGCGTCCTTTTCCGGAAGATGCCGGAATAACCCTGCAATTGGTCCGCCAGGTTGATGGACATTGTCGACGCGCCGATGCCTCCACGGGCCGGGCATACGCTGATAATCTGCCCCAGTCGCTGCGGTTGCGGCGCATAAATTGTCGGCAGCAAGGATTTGTCGACCGTCAGACGCTGAATCTGTTCGGCCAGTTCGTCCTGCCCGATGGGATAGGGCAGAATCTCATCTACTCCCGATTTGTTCAGCGCACGCGCTTCGGTCAATGAGATGTCACGGTCGCTAAGTGCCAGCAAGGTGCCGCGCGAACCGGTGCTACGACGAAGATCGCTGACAGTTTCCAGATCCAATTCGCCTGAAAAGCTGAACACCAGCAGGTCATTTTCACCCATCAGATCGCAGGCGCGACCGTTTACCGAAGATAAGGTCCCGAAATGTGTCTCTAGCGAAAGATCGTCGAACCGGTCGACGGCCTGGGCGACTGAATCCTTAATCGCCTCATTATCAGAGATTAGGGCTAATGATTTTTGAGTCATTTTTCAGCTCCCATGATTAGAAATTCAACCGTTGACTCCACTGGCGAGGTCTTCGCCAGGAAGGGTTGCGCTAAAGTCGGAAAATATTTTGAAGCCCGTTGTCGCGGTGGTCAGCGCATCGGTTTCTGGCGTTGAGCCGCCCAGAACCAGCGCTGCTATCGAACCCAACGGAGAGACGAACCGGAACGGAAGTTCTTCGATTGTCACTGTGACCATCGGTACATAAGGGCCACCCAGGAAATTCATTTCCGGGTCGAAGTCGTAAGTGAACGTGATGTTGCTTTCGTCAAAAGTTGCGGTGGGATCGTTGGGAACGGCAAACTGAAGCATGTTCCAGATGTCGGTCACGGTGGTCTGGGCAGCTGCATTCGCGGGGGCCGCACCGGTGCATATGGTGGTGGCCGGTTCGACACAAACGCCGGATGCGAAACTGCAATTGGTTCCGAACCGCGGGCCGGTGATATCGGTATAGGTGCCTCGGCTGTTGGTTGTCGGAACGCCGCCACATGCGGGTGGCATCACTGCAGCCATCCGAGCGGCGACCTGTGCTGTTTTTTCAGCAGCAACATAGTGGAAGGCCAATCTGCCGAAATCTATCAGGCCCAGGAAAATCAAAAGGAACAACGGCAGGACAAAGGCAAGCTCAGTGACCGTCGACCCATCTTCGTGACGGCCAAGTCGCGACATTTCGCGGGTTATCTTGTGAATGCGGCGGGTCATGGTCCAAACACCCGGCTGCGATCTGTGATCGTGGTTTGGATCTGCGCCGTCGCCGAACCTCCGACCAGTTGGAACAGGGGCGTGAACGGCAGATTTGAAATCGTCAGTGACGCGGTCAGGACGGCAACCGGTGTGGGCGAAACGCGGTATTCACCTGCGTTGCCAACGCATTCGAGGGACAGCGAGTCTAGACCAACAGCAATGTCAGTGGTCGAAAGCGATGTCAGAGTGTTTGAGACAGCAGCTTGGAAATCGCCGATTGCAGCGCTTGGCGAGGTGGTGCACAGGTCCGACGGAGCGATCCGGCCAACATAACGAGCAGTGTCCCGAACCCCCGTGATCGCATTTTGATAGGACCAGAAAATCCGCCCCCCTTCGACGATCAGGGCAAATGTCACTAACAGGATTGGCAAAAGGATCGCAAACTCGACCAACGCCGCGCCGGACTGGTCGTTGCGGAACCGGCTAAGGGTATTGCTGATATGATGGGAGGCACCAAACATGATCATTACTCGTAAAGCTGAACTAGATCGTGAACGATGCCGCCGACTCCGGCGCCGCCGATGCCATCCGATACGGTCTGAATGACCTCACCATAGATGACCGCGTTGGCACCGGTGCTTCCGGATTCCGAGGGGCGGATCAGGAACATCTCGATGAAACTGGTGACCGGAATGGCGCCTGACCCGCCGTTCAGCTCATCCTGAAAAGTCGCGCAATCGATACCGGCGACGGTGATGACACGACGCGTGGGATCGGCACGACCGGCAGAGGGGGGTTGGCACGAAGGCATGCTGCTTTCAGCTTTACCACCGGCGGTCAGGATAGCTTCCAGAGCGGCCTGGTTGGTGACCTCTGCATTGTAGATGTCGTACCGGGTGCCACCAGTCGGGAACCAAGGCGGAATGCCGGTTGGGAGAGGGCCGCTGAAATCTGCGCCATAGTTGATGGTAAGATACTCAGTAAGCCCGGTAGTAAAGACGCCATTGCCTATGCGAGGTGTCGGGCAAGTGCCGCTGGCAAAACAATCGTCAAGTGGCAGCCCAACGGTCGCAGCCGGATCAAGGATCCCGTTCGCATCATAAGTGGGCGACAGCTGGCTGGTGCAGTTGTTTCCGTTACCTGCAGTGATCCAACCGTCCAGGACATGCGGGGAAGAGGCGAAATTGTCGACGTCGTAGCGCGAGCCGTTGCTGAACTGCATGGCGCTGGATTCAAATCGGTCGAAACGTGTGTTAAAGCCAGCCACCATGTTGCCCACGCTCAGACCCGGTCTGGTTTCAACGGCTCTTTGGCTGAAGCACATGGATACAGCGCGCGATGCGGCCAGAGCACATGAATCTTCCTGACCGTTTGGTGCAGGTTCGCAGGCGCCGGACGTGTCGATGGCCAAATTCTGATTAGAAGACAAAAAACCAAAGTTTCCAGGACCCCAATGGCCATTGCCGCCCTGACTTACCATCCTAATCAACTGGCCTTCGGTCAGATCAAGGCTAGGTTGCGGCAGGCAGATGAACATGGGGGTGATGTCGCAGGCCATCAGGGTGAAGCCTGCTACGGCATCGGCGTTGACGCTGGAGAAAGGCTGCGCATTGCCCAAAAGAGCCGCCGCTGCCGCCGCCAGCGGAGTGCCGACCTCATGCGTGTCGACGGTCACCCGAACATATGCCGCAATCGGCCCGCTGGCAGGATCGGTCGAATCCAGCAACTGCGCGGGTTGAGCGGGATCGGTTGCAGTGGTCGGCGGGTTTTCGTAAAACCGCAGCTGGTAATCCGTTGCACCGGACAACAGCTGATCCTTGTTGCGAATGCCAAAGCTTTGACGGTCGCGGATCATGTTTGCAGCCGCATTTGTGGCGCGGGTGATTGAATCCGGGCGACCATCAAGTTCCCCCGCAGCCGCAAGGGCAACATTGTCCGCAAAGCTCTGCAATTCCGACTGAGTGGTGGTCACCCGACCAATGTCGAATGCAAGGGCGGCCATTCCGACCATCACCGACAAGGCCACCGCAACAAAGACCAGGATCGCGCCGTCTTCGGAGCTACGGAATTGACGTATGAATTGAGCGAGGGACACGGTCGAAACCTTCGTTGGTCGATTCAGTTGATGATGGATTCTGTCACTTCGGTGCCGCGGCGGACCCGGACTATGGTTTTACGCACCGGTTCTTTGATGTCCTGCGCAACAACCGGCTCATCAATCAGAAGATCGTTAAGTCGCGTCATGGTCAGCGTCTTGTCCTCGGTGTCATCAATGGACCGCAAGGTGAGGCTCAGCCGACCGGCACGTTGCGCCAGAGCAAGGCGCTGGACCTGATCCGGGGTAACGGCAACAGTAACCGTACGTGCAACAACGGGTTGGTCGGTCTGTTCGTCAGATTCCTGATCAACACCAATGACCCTGATGTTTTGCAAAATTGTGACGGCGTGCATGTCTCTTTTTTCGCCAGTGGTCATTACTACATCGACCCGATCACCTGGGGTGACAAAGCCCCCTACGGCGGTTTCGGCATCAACCTCAATGGCCATGGCGCGATGATCTGCGCCCAGCGTCTGAACGATGGTGACCTTTTCACCAAAGTCGGAAACCTTGCTGTTCAGGATCAGTTCACCCTGAGCAATTGCGCGACGAGCGCGACGGGTCGGCATGCTGGCCGCCGCAATCAGGTCGTCGTAGTCTGTAAAGACGCCCACGGGTACAGCACCACGGGGCCAGTCAATGGTTGTCAGCGCGCCGGGCTCGATTTCTTCACCAAACGAAATATCGCGCGATGCAACGACCACGCTCACCATCTCGCTCTGGGCCTCGACATTTGCGGACTGAGCGTCAAATTGAATGTAATCCCGAGCGACGTAAACCGACCCTCCGGCTACGACCAGGCCCGTCAATGCAGTGAAAATGGCAGAGAGTCTCATCTGGTGCTCCTTCAGCTATTTCCTGGCGTTTTTCGAATGAACCGATCTGAACGGTTGCACTTTGCCAGCGGATCAAAAAATTTATCCTGGGCGATAAGCACGCGGAGCTGGGTGCACCGCGTGCTTTGTCTTAATTAAGGAATCAGGGTTTCCGCGTTGGTGAACTGACCGTTAACGTCGGCGCCCAAAGCGGTCAGAGTGGCCACTGCAATCGCCGTGACAATGGTCAGGGCGACGCCGTATTCCACGATGGTCGCGCCGCTTTCGTCGCGTGCCATGGTCTTCATCTTTACATAAAGCTTCAACATTTTACTCTCCTAGTTAACTCACTAGTTACTCATGGATGCCGCCCAAATTCGCGGCGTTCTAACCCCCCCATATGGACGGAGCCTTCCACAAGGTTAGGTCCCGCCATCGGGGCACCGCATCCTCCAAACCACGGAGAAATACACGTCAAGATTGTAAGATTTGGCAGTTTGGCCGGTTCTTTGCCGCAAATTGGCCCGTTTCCTTAACGGAATCTGAATGGCCAGATCTGTGATTCTTTCCCAACTGACGGGCCGCTAATTGCGGTGCCAGGCGGCTTTGCTGCACAAATGGACTGAAGGATTCACCTCATGAATCCAGCATGGTAACCGAGAGACACGACCCGTTGGACCCGGACGAAGTACAAGACCGGGAACTGGCCTTCGTACAATACCGCATTGAAAGAACGAGGATCGCTTTCGATCTGGTTTGATCCTGAGATGGATTGGACACCGCCACCTTCAGCCAGGCGCGGCCGTCACCAGAGTTTCAGCAACGCCGTGATCCAAGCGTGTCTGACCCTGTTCTGTTCGGGATGCGGCTTAGGCAAACCGCAGGCTTCGTGGGCAGTCTCTTGCGGCTGACTGGCTTGTGGACTGAGCCGTGCCTGATTTCAGTGCCCTGTGCCGCCGTAAAAGAACGTTGAACGTGAGCCTTCCGTATCGTGGCGGATGCGGCCCGCTGCATCTGCTGATCGACAGCACCGGCATCAAATCTGAGGGCGAAGGAGAATGAAAGTCCCGCAAGCATGGTAGCCCCAAGCGGCACATTTGGCGTAAAATACACGTAGGCATCTACGAGGAAACACTGGAAGTGCACGCCGTTGAAGTTACCACAAGCAACGCCGGACACGCGCCATTACTTCCCGAGTTGCTTGATCAAAACTACTAGATCAGAACATCGGGTCAGTGACCGCAGACGAGGCATACGACGCGCGCAAATGCTACGGCGCGATTGTCGCCCGCAATGCCCACGCCATCATCCCGCCACGCAAGAACTCCAAGCCATGGAACCCCACATCCGCCTGTGCCATTGCCCGAAATGAGGCGGTCACTGCATCTCGATACCCGGGCCGCGCTATCTGGCAACAGTGGAGCGGGTAGCACCACTTGCAGAACGGCACTGCTGACGCATTCGAGTGGCGTTGCTATTCGCCATCTGCAATTGGTGGCAGCAAGTCCGCACCATTTCTTAGCGGGTCAACTGGAACCCTCGGTGGAGTGTGCCGCGCGCAGCCTATTTATGTAGCGACGTGAGAAACGTCTTTGTCCGGCGAATAAATATCCAAGATGTTCCAATGTCCGGTTGTTGGCGTCGGGTTGTTGATCATCGGGATATCCAAAACCGTTGGCTTGCCACTGGCGATTGCCGCCTCCAATGCGGGCAACAATTCGTCAGCAGCGCTGAGCCTGTGTCCTTCTGCACCATAGGCCCGCGCTATGTCGGCATAGCCCGGCCCGTTTGCGGGCGCCTCGGCTGATCCGGGGAAGGTCGTTCCATAGGTCAGGCCGTAATGCGCTTTTTGCAGTCCTGCGATGGTCCCGAACGCGTTGTTGTTCATCACAAGCCAGATGATGCCCAGATCAAGTTCGACAGCTGTTGCTAGCATTGACGGGTTTTGACCAAACCCACCATCGCCGACCAGGCTAAGCACCACCCGATCAGGTGCCGCCAGTTTCGCACCGATTGCACCCGGAGGTCCAAAACCCATCGTAGCGAAGCCGCCCGGTGTTAGGATCGAGCCGGGAGTCAGGATATCGAACTGTTGCCCTACTCCGTTCTTGTTCCATCCAACGTCAGTGGTGATGATCGCATCTTCAGGCAGTGCCTTGCGGGTATCCGCCAGAATACGCTCAGGCATCATCGGAAAGGCAGATGAGGTCGCCATTTCCAAGTTACGCGCTTTGAAGTCCGTCCGGAAATTCTTGATCTGCTGTTCCAGTGCGGGGCGGTTGAAACCGTCCGGATACATCTCGCGGGCAACGCGGGTCAGAACTCGCAGCGCGGCCCTGGCATCCGCAACAACGCCGATCTCGGTGGGATAGTTCCGGCCGATCTCTTGCGGTTCGATGTCGATGTGAATGACTTTGGATCCGGGAATGTTGAACGTGTAGCCGGGATACCAGCTGGAGCAATCGGCCTCTTTGAACCGGGTACCCACGGCAAAGATATAGTCCGCGTTCAGGCAGGACTGGTTGACCAATTCGGTGCCCCAAAACCCGGTCATGCCTAACACTAGCGGATGGTCGTCCCGCAACGCGCCTTTACCCATCAGTGAATGCGCAACGGGCAGCCCCATATGTTCAACGAACTCGCGCAATTCCTCACTGGCTTGTGCCAGAAGAATACCACCGCCGACATAAGCGACCGGGTTTTCGGCCTGCGCCAGTGCTTCAATGATTTCACGCGCGGTTTCATCGTCAATTGACGGTTTCTTGAGCGCGCGCGTGTTGTCGCGGATACGGTCGAAGCTGTCTGAGGGGATCACTTCCGAGAAGATATCCATGGGCACGTTGACCAGTACCGGTCCAGGCTGGCCGCTTTCGGCAAGATGGAATGCTTTCTCCAGGATTTCGGCCATCAGGTCTGCGCGATCCACCCGCCAGGCGCGTTTGACAAAGGGTCGATAGATCTCCCACTGGGCGGCGTCCGCGTGCAGGTTCACCTCCTGATGCGGATGCTTGCCGTAGTAATGCGTGGGAATGTCACCTGCGATCACGACCATGGGGATACAGTCCAGCGCCGCGTTGGCGACCCCGGTGGCGCAGTTTGTCAAACCTGGGGAGAGGTGAGACAAGACCACCGAGGCCTTGCCCGTCACGCGGGCATAGGAATCCGCCGCGTGGCTAGCGATTTGTTCGTGTCGTACTGTGACGAAATCGATGGGGCTTTCGGCAAGCGCAGCCAGAACCGCGATGTTCGTGTGGCCGCATAGACCGAACACATGCTTGACCTTACGGCGTTCGAGAAAGTCAACGATATGTTCGGCAACGGTTTTGCCTTCCAGTTTCGCTCCGTCCATTACGCGACCTCCTGTCCGTAGAACTCACCGAACAGGTCCGGCTCCGAGGGACGGTCCTCGGGGATCGGACGACTGACCCAGGTGTAGTTCATCATGTGTTTCATGGTGACGTTTTCATTTGTGATGTTGCCGCCCCAGATGCCACAGCCCAGGCTGCTGGTCATGGGCATGCCATTTGTCCAGGCACCTGCGTTGGCTTTGGACTGAGGCTGTCGAACCATCATGCGGCTGACCGGAGCCAGACGCGCCAACCGGTCGATGTGATCGTCATTGTGGCTGTAGATACCGCAGGAATGGCCCTTGCCCCCGGTGTTGTAGATCTGGCTGACCGTTTCCAGCGCGTCATCGAACGTGTCGAAGTGATAAAGCGCCATCAGCGTAGTCAGTTTTTCCTTGGAGAACTTGTGCTGCGGTCCGATTTGCCCATGATTTTCAACCATCAGAAACTTGCGATCTTCGGGGATGCTAAAACCGGCGACCTTGGCCGTTTGCTGCGGCGGGCAGGCGATGGTCGGGAAAGTACGGTTGCCCTTCTCATCCCACATGGCCGCTTCGAGCATCGACTTCTCTGCGTCCGAACACAGGTACCCGCCTTCGGCCTGCAGCGCCTTGACCATTTCGTCGTAGACCGAGCGCTGGATGATGATGTTGCCGTCAGCGGAGCATCCCGACCCGAAGTCCGACGTCTTTGAAATCCGCGTGTTCTGGGCGGCGATATCCAGATCGGCTGTCTCATCGATGACAATGGACGAATTGCCCGCGCCGACGCCATAGGCCGGACGCCCTGAACTATAGGCCGCTTTGACCATCGGCTTGCCGCCCGTCGCCAGCGTCAGGTCACAAATCTCCATCAGATGCTGCGTCAACGGGATCGATGGTTTTCGGATCGACTGGAACAGGTCTTCGGGGGCACCGGCGGCGCGGCATGCTGCGCGCATGACCTCGACCATCTCAAAGGTGGTATGGGCGGTTCGCGGGTGCGGGCTAAAGATGACGGCATTCCTGGCGTTCGCGGCGGACACGCCGGTCACCGGTGGTGTCATCGCAGGATTGGTCATCGGGATCAGGGATGCGATGACGCCAGCAGGCTTGGCATATTTCACCAGTCCTTTTTCCTCATCCACCTCGACGATACCGGTCGATGGCGTGCGCAGGACATCGCGCAGCACCATGTGAATCTTGAACCGCTTTGCTGGACGTCCCGCACGATCTCCGATACCGCTTTCGTCCACGCCTTGCTGGGCCAGGCGGGTGAAGGTTTTCTCGTTTCCTGCGTACCACGCAATGGCCTGAGACAGGCGGTCCAGCCTGTCCTGATCCCAATCCTCGATCTCGGCCATGGCAGCGCGGGCGCGTGCCAGCATATCGGCCGCCATATTGCGGTCGTTTTCAGTGAGCTCTTTGCCCATGATAATCCTCTTGGTGTTTTGGAATTGCTGCATCGGGCATACGGCGCTGTGACCGCGCCTCGCCGAATGTTCGCTTGGCGTGGCTGAGACAGCGACGCGCGTGTTCTTCATACCCCAACTCGGCAACGCGACTTTGGTTGGGCAGTTCAATAGAATAATCGACGGGTGGCATCCGTTCGATGATGCCGGTGAAGTCAATCCAGCCTTCGCCAGGATAGAGCCGCGCATCGCGGGCAAGTTGGATCATGCCCTCGCGCGTATCAGCGATGCCGGGCAGGCAATCAGAGATGTGCAGGAAGTGAAACAGGTCCGAAGGGACGTGCAAAAGCTCTCCGAGATCTACTCGGCTTAGGTGCAGATAAAGCGTATCGACCAGAATACCGCCATTCGGCTGATCAGAGGCGCGGACAATATCCAGTGCTTCATCCAGAGTGCGCAAGCGGGAGAAGCTAGGGAACTCAAGGTCCACAGATATCCCGTAAGCTGCGGCCAGTTCGCAGGTCTCAGAATAGACGTCGATCAGAAAGTCACGATCATCGCGGGTGTTGGTCCACGCACTCATGATCATACGCTTGGCGCCGAGTTCCCCGCCAATTTCCAACGAGGGCTCAAAGCTGCGCGGATCGACATCTTCGGTGATGCGCGCAAGTTCGACATCAAGGACCTTCAAACCGGTAGTAGTCAGAGCCGTTTTGGTTGCCTGCACCAGGGTCCTGTCGATCGGGGATTGGGTGAATTCGCCGGGCACATGCATCGGAATGAACCGAGGGCTGACGGCATCGTAACCGGCCCGCGCGGCGATATAGACCAGCTCGGGCGGCGTACAGCCAATCAGCGTCAGATGCGCCAAGGAATAGAGAGAGGGGCTTGTGCCAGCCTCTTCGGGTTTCACCATGAACGACAGCTCCACGTGTCTGCGAATCTAAAATTCATCACACGTAGTGAAAAATATCTGATATTTTTTAAAATATCAACTTTTAATACTGAGCAGGAAATGAAAATGCCCGGGCAATAGCCCGGGCGTGCTTAACCTTCGTATTGGCAATGCTTTAGATAGTGACCCAGTCGCCTCCTGACTGGTGAGAGCGCACAGAGGCATCAATGAATCGAACACCGTCTGCGCCTTGATCGACACTGGGATAAGAGAGCCAATCGGCCGGAACGGCAACGCCATCCCGACGCGCGGCGACGGCCATCGCAAATTCCGTATAGAGATTGGCCCAGGCTTCAATAATCCCTTCGGGGAAGCCGCGCGCGGTCCGGATCAGGCGTTCCGCGTAGGGGCCGACGCCGTGCCCGTGACCTCGGCTGATGATACGATCCGGCTCACCGAACTGATTGAACTTCAGCTGTTCCGAATTCTCCAAGTCCCACTCGAGGCCTCCTTCGCTACCGAATATCCGCAACCGCAACCCACCCCGATTTCCGGGGGCAAGGCGCGTCGCCATCAGGGTTCCCGGAACTTCATTTTGGTAACGGGTGAACATGAAAACTGTGTCTTCCAAAGGCTTTGGCGCTCCGCAAACATGGAATTCAGCCCGCAGATCGGTCATCGGCAGACCCGAGACAAAACTGGCGAGATGCGCGGCATGGGTGCCGATATCGCCGACACAACTAGTCGGGCCTGAAATCTCTGGGTCCAGCCGCCACTTTACATGAGGCGCATCAGCCACATCGTCGGGCGTCATCCAGTCTTGCATGAACTCAACATGGATTTGGTTGATCTTGCCGATGCCGCCTTCTGCAACGATCTGCCTGGCCTGACGGATCACAGGAAAACACGACATCGCATAGCCGACAGCAAAGACCTGCCCCGTACGCGCAGTGATCTCCTCAAGCCCATCGGCCTCGGCGACTTCGTTGGTCAGGGGTTTGTCGCACAGTACGTCAATGCCCGCCTCCAGAAACGCTTTGGCCGCGCCGAAATGAACGTGGTTTGGGGTCGTGATCATGACGGCATCCACGCCATCAGGGCGCGCCGCCTCGGCCTGTGCCATCTCCTCGAACGACGCATAGCACCGGTCGGCCGGCAAGAACCATTCAGCCCCGCGCACCTTGCTGCGCGCAGCGTCAGAACTGAGCGCGCCTGCTGCGACCTCCCACCGGTCGGTCATCCGCGCAGCCGTCGCTTGCGTGACCGAGATCCGTCCACCGCCAACAACGCCCAACCGCAAACGGCGAGACAAGCGAGGAAAGGGGCCGTCAAAGTTCAGGTCTTGGGGTAAAAGTCTCTCAGCCATTCTGAACCTCCATTCCGGGAACCCACGTGCCTTCGGGCAGAATTTCAACCGCCATGAAGATGCTGGGGGTAATCGTCTCGTATTGATGCCAGGGATAGTTGCCTTCTGCGTCATACATCGGCTTGTGGGTCGTGCCCGGGGCCATGAATTCTTCTAGATAAAGCGTCTCAACGTCCCGTTCTCGGCATTGCTGCATTTTACCGAAGCCAACGATTTGCGTGTGCACTTCGCGGAACCCCGGAACCGGGCAGAACGGATGATCCTTGTGCAATCCAACATTCAGTGGGACCGAGCCGGAATGGTACATGGTCAGGCCGACGTTACCCACGAAGACCTTTGGTGACATGTAGTGGCTAACGCCACGCAGACGCTCCTCTTGGCGGATATCAAAAGCAGATGGCCACGTATCTTTCACCCATGCGAACAGCTCGTTGTCATCGGCATGGGCGTCGAAACCGTAGACAATTACCGCGCGTTCTACGCTGTTAAGCGTGCTGTCTTGCACGATGACAGACGAAAGCGGTGCAACGGTCTGATCCACGACCGAAAGGTCTCGTCCCCCAAGGTTCAAAACAATTGCACGACCCTCGACAGACATTCTGTCTTCATCGGTGATGTGCTGGACGCGAAAAAATGGCTGGGCGAAGTCGAGTGTCTCAATTGGCATGCGCCAACTCCTTCCTCT
Organism: Ruegeria sp. AB11; assembly: GCF_056536325.1. NCBI lineage: Bacteria > Pseudomonadati > Pseudomonadota > Alphaproteobacteria > Rhodobacterales > Roseobacteraceae > Ruegeria > Ruegeria sp. AB11. Next base: position 455,470 of record NZ_JBQFJO010000001.1, read on the forward strand.
CATCGTTCAGGAAATCGACCGCCAGAGGTTCCGGTGCTGCGCAACTGCTTTCTATTGTCTGGTAAGCACCAAATTTCGGTGCCCGTTCAATTGCGTCCATGACCTCGAACACATGGTAGGCAAGCGCTCCACTTGCGCGGGGTTGGCGCCCTTCTTGTGCCGCAAGGGCCAGGTCCAAAAGACCGAGGCCACGGCTGTCTTCGTTAAACCCGTGTTTGTTTTCGACCACCTGCCAGTCTTCGCGACCGGCTGGGCGAGGCTGATGAGACCAGCGCGAGGTCTCCCGCGTTTTCAGCCAGGCATCGCCCTGAAAGATATTGGCCCCATGAACCGGGTCAGGGTCAGGGATGCTGATGGTCCCATCTTCACCATAGATCTCGAACCGAGGCGTTTCGCTGTCCCAGACATCAAAACTCATTGTCATTGTCCCGATAGCGCCGGAGGAAAACTGCAGCAGGCTTAGGGAATGCGTGTTGACCTCGACATCCATCCATTCGCCGTTGCGCGGGCCGTTTTCGATCATCCTTTTGTCGAACGTGCGCCGTGCCATTCCGGCGACACGGTCAATTGGTCCAAGACAGCAGATCATCGCGGTCAGATAATATGGCCCAAGGTCCAGCAAAGGCCCACCTCCGGCCATGTAGTAGAAATCCGGGTTGGGATGATGGCGTTCCGTCCCGTGCGTTCCGACATGGGCAAAAACCCCAGTTGGTTTCCCGATAGCACCTTCATCGATCAAGCGCCGAACAGTCTGCCAGCGACCGCCTAGAAACGTGTCGGGCGCGCAACCGACCAGTAGCCCCTTTTCAGTGGCCATATGCAGGATCGCTTTTCCATCCGATCGGTTCATGACCAATGGCTTTTCCGAATAGACGTGCTTGCCCGCCTCCAAAGCGCGCAGGCTGATGTCGGCATGAGCTGCCGGAATAGTCAGGTTCAGAACACAGTCAATTGTCGGATCGTCGAACACCTCATCCGGTGAGCAGGCCTTGACGATGCCATATTGATCCGCCTTGGCGCGGCTTTCTGATGGATCGAGGCTCGCGCAGGCCGCGACCTCGACGTTTGAGAATTTGGATAGTGTTTTTAGATAGATATCACTGATACGACCACAGCCGATAAGGCCGACCCGGAAGGATTTCGATGTCTCACGTATCATCATTCCTGTCTTCGTAGAGGGGTAAGTAAATCGGGGGCATGGGTCCTTTGTTGCGGCCACCCTGGTTCATCTGCTCCCAAGCGTGGGCCAGAATACCAACCGAGCGGGACAGGCAGAACAGGCCCCGCGACAAGGGCGCGGGAAAGCCAAGTTCACAGAAGATCACGGCTGTCGCGCCATCGATATTCATGGCGATGGGTCGACCGCCACGTTGACGGCCGAGTTCGGCCTGAACCTCTTCTCCGATATCGGCAAACCGGCCAGAAACTGTGCCTTCTGTCGCCGCATCACGAACAAGTTGCATCAATCGTGGTGCGCGTGGGTCGACGGGCTTGTGAAAACGGTGGCCAAAGCCCGAGACGATCTTGCCGTACTTCTCGCGCCAGCTGTCCAAGCCGACCCGAACAGCGTCATTCAGCGAAGCTCCCGCATCCATGCGGACCGCGATATCATAGTACAGCTCGGCGCATTGTTCGCCTGCTCCGCCATGCACATCGCCCAGCATGTTCACCGCAGTCGCCATCGCATTATTTAGACCTACCCCACAAGTGGCCGCCATACGCGCAGCCGCGATTGAGGGGGCCTGTGGACCGTGATCCACGCCTGCGACCAGGGCAGCCTCGAACAGGCGTGCCTGCGCATCGCTGGGCAGATCGCCCCGCACCATCAGCCAGATCATCTGAGGGAAGGAAACGTTCCCGATCAGGTCCTCGATGGGATGGCCACGAAACGCGATCTGGCCGGGCTTCATGTCGATGATGGAGGTGCGCCACCATTGGCGCACAGCTTTTTCATCGCTCGTCATTATGTTTGCACCTCTTTCATCGTCTGGGTTTTGCTTTGCGCGGCAAGGCGAATGGGCGCATTGCGCGCGCCATAACCAGCATAGCCCATACGGCGTTCGACGATTTCGAAGAAGAAGCCGTTAAAGATCGGGCGGCTGTAGATCTGAAAATACTCAGCACCCGCTGCCCGGTCGTAGAGAATGTTGCCCTCACGCAGTCGGGCGATCAGATCATCATCCAATCCGAAGGTCGCTTGCAGATCGGCGTAGTAGTTCTCTGGGATCGTCAAACTGGGAAAGCCGGATTTACGCAGCTGATCCGACGTTTCAAAAATATCGTCCGACTGGAAGGCGATGTGCTGAACACCGGCCCCAAACCCATCTTCAAGGAATGACGCTGCCAGAGTTCTGCGCCCAACGGCCCCGTTCAGGTTCAGGCGCACTTCGCCTTCGGGACTTTCGATAGCCTGGCTTTGCACGACACCCGACGGGTCGGCGACGTTCACGATAGGAGACTTTGCCATCTCAAAAGTTGAAATGTAGTAAAGCAGCCAGCTTTGCATCTCATCATGGCGCATTGTCTGTGCCAGATGGTCGATACGGCGCAGACCAGCAGGCTGGGTCGCCTTGGTTTTCGCAACCGGCTCAAACTCGATGTCCCATACCCGATGCAGATCGGATTTCTCGTCGATGAAATGAACGACATTGCCACCGACACCTCGGATGGCTGGGATATCCAACTCTCCGGTCCCCACCGGCTGAGAGAAATCAGGAGCGCCCAGCGCGGTCGCGCGCTGAACCGTCTGATCCGCGTCTTTGACGCGCAATCCCATGTCACAAACCGAGGGACCATGGCCCAGGAACGCCGAATGGGCAAAACCTTCCTTTTCGGTATTCACAACGATGTTTATCGCGCCCTGCCGCCACAGCTCGACGGACTTGGTGACGTGTTTTCGCTCCATTCGAAAACACATTGCTGACAGCATGTCTGCCAGCTGCGCGCCGCTTGTTTCATCCGCTGTAAATTCGACGAACTCAAAGCCTGACGCATAGACGCGTTCCGGTAGATCCGGGATGCCGAAATCGGTTCCCGGCTCGGTCCGGGATACCTCATCCAGAAGGTTCAACAGCGATCTGTAACAGTCACGCGCAAGCGTTTGACCACCGGGTTGCGGCGCTGCTTCGTTGACACGTGCAATGGACCAAGGCCCCGTGTATCCGGCGCGGGACAGCACCCGTACGAAGCCCGCTAGGTTCAGCGATCCAAGCCCCGGCAAGAGCCCGAAATGCCGCTTGAGCCTGCGGATATCCATTTCAAGCCGGGGTGCATCGGACAGTTGCACATGGAACAGGCGCTCTCCGGGAATGTCTCGAAGGCGCGCGGGCTTGGACCCGTCAGCCAGCGAGAAAAAGGAGTTTAAGGCCAACCCGAAATGCGGGCTGTCAATCGCCTCGACAATGCGCAGCGCCTGTGCGTCCGAGTGGATGAGGTCGGACCAGGGCAAGCCCATATAGGCCAGACGTACCCCCATCGCCTTTGCAATCTCGGTCGCTTCCCCGAGGTCCGTGATCACCTGATCTTCGGTGGCGTCGGCGTCCATCTCAAAGGCAGACCCAATGAGCAGCAGTTCTGTGCCCAACTCACCCATCAGATCGAGTTTGTGTTTCAACCGATCAAAAGCGCGCTGTCTACCTCCGCCAGATTGACCTTCAAGGTTATGGAACGGCTGCAGCAGGCAGATTTTCAACCCGAGGTCTGAGGCAATGTCCCGGATTTGCGATGGTGACCTGTCAAAGGCAATCAAATCCGGTTCATGCAGTTCAACCCCGTCAAATCCGGCCCCGGCGATGGCATGCAGTTTCTCTGCCAAATCGCCGGGGATGGATGTTGTCGAAACCGACAGGCACATTACCCCTGGTACCCAAACATGCGCGGCAACCACAGAACCAGATCAGGCATCAGCATCATGATTATCAAGGCGAAGATAAGCACCGCCAGGAAGGCCCAGATTTCCGAGATGATCTCACGCAGCGGAATGTCCGTCACGGCGTTGATCACAAAGAGTAGAATTCCGTAGGGCGGTGTGATCAGGCCAATCATCGAGTTTACGACGACCAATACTCCGAAATGCACCAGATCAATCCCAAGCGCTTCGCAGGTTGGAATGAACAGGGGCACGATCACAAGAATGATCGTCGTCGCATCCAAGACGCAACCCAGCGCGAGGATCAGCAGGTTGACAAGGATCAGGAAGACAATTGGGCTAACATCCGAACCCTCCAGCAAGGCCGAGATCGACTGTGGAATCTGCTCTTGAATGACGATGAAGTTCAGAATGAACGCGCCACCGATGACTACCCCAACGGCTGCCGACGAACGGGCACTGTCAACGAATACCTGATAGAGACCACGGAACGACAGGGCGCGATAGAAGAACGCTGCCAGCAGCAGGGCGTAGAATGCAGCCACGGCGGCGGCCTCGGTCGGTGTGGTGACACCCCCGTAGATACCGTAGAGCAGGATCGCGGGCATCAACAGCGCCGGAAATGCGTTCGCGGTTTTTGCGGGCAATTCGCGCAGAGGAATGGGTTCTTCCAAAGCAAAGTTCCGCTTACCGGCCAGATAGTAGTTCATCGCCATGAGGACAACGCCCATGATCAGGCCCGGCAAAATACCGGCCAAGAACAGCGACCCGATAGAGGCCTTGGAAACGAGCGCATACAAGACCATGGGGATCGAGGGCGGAATGATCGGGCCGATCGTCGCCGACGCCGCAGTGATTGCGGCTGCATAGCCCCGGCTGTAGCGGCCATCCTTGGTCATCATCTCAATAATGATCTTGCCGATCCCGGCGGCATCCGCGACAGCCGAGCCAGACATGCCTGAGAAAATCAACGACGCAACTACGTTGACGTGTCCGAGGCCGCCCTTGAACCGCCCGACCGCAGCGACGCAGAAGTTCAGCAAGCGGTCGGTGATCGACCCCGCGTTCATGATATTGGCGGCGACTATGAACAAAGGCACGGCAAGCAGGATCGTGCTTTTGTAGAAACCTTGCAGGATTTTTTCACCCGCCAGCGCGACGTCAAGACCAGCGACACCCAGATACATCAGTGACGCCAAAAGGATGGAATAGCCGATAGGGGTCCCGATGCCTGCCAGAACAAAAAGGGTTAGCAGGCAGGAAAGAAGTTCAAAACTCATTTGCTTGCGTCCTCGTCGTCTTCCACGTCAACGCGAGGGTGATCGTCGACCACGTTGTATCCCACAACCATTTCAAGTTCGGTTTTTGGTGGGCCGTTGCGCATGATGTCAAAGAACAGCCAAGCATACCGCGCAGCAACGACCAGCATGAACACGGCATAGATCGAAAAAACGGTGCGCAGAGGTATCTTCTCACCCGAGAAGGGATTGCGAACGGTCGCGGTCTTGCGGATTTTCATCCAGTCGATGTAGTCCCAAGTTGGCAGAAAGCTGTAGAGCATCCCGACCACGATTGCCGCGGCTGCCAGCATCGCAAAGACCTGACGGACGCGTCGGGGCACAGACAGATAGATAATGTCGAATTTTACGTGATCCCGCTCGCGCACGATGAAAGCGCAGCTGAAAAAGATTACCCAAACCCAGAGGATGCCGATCAGTTCCAGCGTCCATCCTGCAGGGGTAAAGAAGTACCGCAGCAGGATTTGCAGCAGAAATATCAGGAAGATTGCCGCCAGCATCCCGCCGGCAATCGCTTCGGTCAGTCGGGAGAACCCCTTTATGAAGTCTTTCATTGCGGTTCTCCCTCCCTTGCAATGCAGGCTTAGTTGCCCAGAGCGTTGATCTTATCCAAAACGCCTTCGGGCCACGAACCGGCGAATTCGCTGTCCAGATACATGGATTGTACCTGATCGCGGAACGCTGCGAGATCGGGTTCGTAGATCTCCATGCCCTGCTCTTTCAGGAAGCTTACAAGATCCTCTTCTTTCTGAAGCTGCTTTTGGCGACCCGATTCAGCAGCTGCATCTGCAGCTTCTTGAACTTTAGCTTGCTGTTCCGGGGTCAGGCTGTCCCAAACCTCTTTGCCGATGGCAATATAGTTCAGGTCCACCAGATGCGACGTCAGAACGATCTGGTTGGTCACTTCGTAGAACTTTGCGTCCACAACGGTCGGTAGCGGGTTGTCCTGACCGTCAACAGCACCGGTCGACAACGCAGTGTAGACCTCCGAAAACGCCATTGGTGTCGGAGCCGCACCCAGAGCCTTACCCAGGAACTGCCATGCGTCGGTGCCCGGCATCCGCAGGTTCACACCTTCCAAGTCGGCCGGTGTCGAAACCGTCAATTCATCTTTGGGCTGGCGCAGGTTTACCTGGCGACGACCCAGATACATCACCGACAGCAATTTGACGCCCAGCTCTTCTTCAGCCTTCTGCTTGAAGGCATCCATCAAGGGATCGTTGAAGACAGCAACCTGATGCGCGGCGTCCTGATGGACATAGCCTGCGGTGAAGATCGAAAACTCGGGGAAGAACTGTGCCAGTTCCTGCGCCGACGTGATCGACATTTCCAAGTTACCGCGGCTGATCGCGTCCAACTCGGTACCTTGTGCGAAGATGGTGCCGTTATAGCTGGGCTCATAACTCGCGAAATCGGCGACCATCGGTGCGAAAACTTCGGCCATGGCGACCGAACGCTGATCGGTTTCCGACCCCGAGGTTGCCAGGCGAAGTTGCACTTTATCCTGCGCTAGCGCACCGCTTGTTGCGCTGAACAGAACACCGGTGGCGACCAAGGCTGACACAGCAGCCCGGCGTGTAAGTTTGAAAGTCACTTTTTTCCTCCCTAAGACATCATTGATGCTTCTTTTTTGACGATTCCAAGTTTTGACCTATTTTGGACATTTTGCAAGATTTTTTACAAAATATCTGATATTTTATACAGCCGATACATTTGCGATCGGTGCTTTCTGAAACCTGTCTATCCTGATCGTTTCGCCTGTTCTGCAAGAATTCTGAATGGCCTCAATGACTTGAAGCGTTCTGAAACCTTCCCATCCCGACACAATAGGCTCGGCTTCGTGCCGGGCCACTTCAACAAAATGCCTAAGTTGATTAACCAAAGGGTCTGAGGCGCCCTTCTTGAGCGCTGTGGACGAAATGGGGGTCCACCAGTCTCTTTGCTCACCCCGATAGCTCCAGAGCCGGAGGTCTGGGACTGATAGCGACCCATGAGAGCCTCCGATCATGTAGCTACTTTCAGTGGTTGATGGATAGATTGGATATTCCTGAGACGTCATCTCCCAACTCCATGGCGCGACGATGCTGTCAGACACGCTTATGGTGCCAATGGCTCCGCCTTCGAACGTCAGCAACGCGCCAGCAACATCCTCGTTGTCGTAGCCGCGCTGCGATGCAGCCGATTGCGCCTGAACGGTTACAACCTCTCCGGCCAGATACCGCAGAAGATCAACGTCATGGACAAGATTAACCGAGATGGGTCCCGCGCCAGGTTTCTTTCGCCAGGGCGCAGTGTCAAAATACTCGTCGGGCTTATAGAACCAACAATTCGCATGGATTGCACGAACATCACCGATCTGCCCATCCGAGATCGCCTCCTTGGCCGATTTGATCAGTGGATTGTACCGGCGATGGTGTCCAACCATTAGCGGTACGTCTGCCTTCTCCGCCTCTTGAACAAGCTCTAGTGCCGCAGCAGCTTCTACGGCGATCGGCTTTTCCACGAGTATGGGGCAACCGTGCCGTATGCACGTGAGGCCCTGCTCGACATGAAGTGTCGTTGGGGTCGCCAGCACAGCGCCGTCCGGGGTCTGATTGGCGAACATTTCTTCAAGAGTCTCGTAACACGCGACCCCATGTTCATCAGCATACGCCCGGCCTTCGTCGCTGGGATCGACAAATGCAACAAGATCGACATGACGCAACGCACGTATTGCATCTGCGTGGCGACGCCCAACAAGGCCAATGCCGACGATGGCAATGCGAAAGTTCTGAGGCACTTTGGTTCCTTTCGGAGGATCCAAAAATCTCTGGATCCTAAGTTTGCGACTAGGTTGCAACGCCCAATTTGAACACGACCGTATTGGGGTTTTTCCGATTCCGCAATAATGTATGATATTTTTATTTTTACCATACATCAGTTTGGATTGCTGATGACCTTCAATAATGATAGATGAACGAGGAAACCAAGAATATCGGGTGAAATGTATGGCGAAGCAGCCGTCTACGATAGGTGCAAGCACGTATCAGCGCATCAAACGGGATATCATTTTCGGAGAGTTGCAGCCCGGCTCGAAACTTAAGCTGGACGCTTTGAAAGAGCGGTACTCAGCAAGCCTTTCGACGCTTCGTGAAACGCTGAACAGGCTTGCCAGCGACGGGTTTGTCGAAGCTCCCGAGCAACGGGGTTTCCTGGTTACGCCAGTTTCCCGTGAAGACCTGACCGAGATCGCAGAGCTGCGCGCCCTGTTGGAATGCCACGCATTGGAATTGTCGATTGCAAACGGCGACACGGATTGGGAAGGCAACCTTGTCGCCGCGCACCATAAGCTGCACCTGATGGAACAGCAGCTGCTAAAGGGAGATGACTCTGAGAAAGAAACCTGGAAACGGTATGATTGGGAGTTTCACCAAGCCATGATCGCGGCGTGCAACTCCAGGAACCTTCTGACGCTGCACTCGATCATCTACGATAAATACCTTCGTTATCAAATGCTTGTACTAACCTATCGCGGCGAAGAAGCCGTCGAGGAACATAAAGGCATGTTCAATGCCGCCTTGGCCAGAGACGCAGATACCGCCAAGAAGCTGCTAGTGGATCATATCCGGAACGGCCTCGCACACACGTTAGAGGCCATGTAGCCTGCCATAACTAATTGAATTGCTGTAGATCCACCCGCGAACGACTACGGACGCGTCTAAGAAGCAATGTAGGTGCGTGCTTAACGTTGCATTCCTATCATTGATTTTATTCAGAAAATTTGGGTGTCTTCGCCCATAATTTGCACAGCACTTGCGCATAAGTCTGCACGGTTCACCATACGCGCTCAATTGTCGATTATCGTAACGTGGCTCGGTCGGCCTTCTCGCAGGCAGCCAACTAGTACTTTGGCGACATACAAGTTTTTCAGCAACTCTGCAAAACGCGCAAATACATGGCTCCGTAGTGCGAGCCCACTCTGTTTGGAGGAGCTTGTTTACGGTTAATTTGAAACTGTATCTAGCTCCTGTGGAAAGGGCTTCAGCCGCAGTACTTTCGTACCTCAGTATCCCTAAGCCCGGTGGCCACAAGCATGCATCTGTTTCGCGCCTCATAATAGTACCCACGTGCATACCACATGACCGCTTCGGGCTCGTTTCCATCTGAAACCATCCAAGCTCCGCGCAAGTATTTCACGGCGTATGTCAGGTTGGTCTGAGCGTCCAAGAGGTCGGAAGGCTGTCCGCGAAATCCCATCTGGCGCGCTGTCGCAGGCAGAATCTGCATCAGGCCGAAGTACGGGCCATTTCGAGCATTGGGACGATAATCGCTTTCTCGTTGGATCACACGGTGTACTAGGCTCCTCGGCACACCGTTTGCGTCCGCAGTTTCGTCGATCATCAGACGCAGCTCAGGGGTCTCACCGGGATAAAGTCGGGTAATTGGCTCTGCGGGTTCCTTGCCGCAAGCGGTAATAAATAGCGCAGCAAGAATGACTGTGTATCGCATCAAAATTCTCATCTCATTAACTACAAGATTCATCAGCGCTCAATTACGATTGATATTCAATATCCCAAGGTATTGTTGGGCGGGATTTGGCCTGATTTGATTTGGCACCTAATACCGACGGTGCACTCTCTTTTCAGTAACGACATGCCTCTTTTTTTGACGCTCACGCAAAAAGACAAACAATCCTGACCCCAAGATCAGTGCGATACCGATAGCGACAGGCAGGTTTGGGAGCTCGCCCCAGATGACCCATCCCCAGAAAATGGCCATGGGAAGACCGACATATTCAAACGGTGCCACTGTAGCCGCGTCTGCCATGCGGTAAGCCTGGCCAAGGCAATACCCGATGATTGCAGAATTGAATCCTAAGCCGATAAACAACCAGCGATCAGACCCTTCGGGCCAAACCCAAGCCCGCAGCAAAAAGATCAAGCTTTCGTTCTCGAACTCGTTCGCAAAGCGCCCATCCCCTGCCACTGACCAGAACAACAGGCTGACAACGATAAAGCACGCCTGAATGTAAACAGCCATTGCTGAGGCCTTGGACTTTGCGCCAAGAAAACGGGTTAGCACGTTGTTGAGGGCATAAGTGAAAGCAGCAAGAACCGGCAGGGCATACATCAACAGACCAACTTCACGCTCTCCACCGGCCTCCCATGGGCGAGTCATGATCACTACGCCCAAAAATCCGACAAGCACGGCGCCAATCCGCATCGGCCCAACTTTTTCGCCAAGCAATGGGATACTCAGCAATGTGATCATCAAGGGGGCTACGAAGAAAACAGCGGTGGCTTCTGCCAGCGGCATTACCGCCAGAGCCGTAAAGAATGTCAGATTGGCAATGACAATCAGCAGCCCCCGCAGAAGGTGAAGTCCCGGCTGATCGGTTTTCAGGATGCGCCAACCGCCCTCCATCTGGACAAGGGCAAAGCTGAACCCGATCCCGATCAACGATCTTGTAAACACCATCTGGTGCAAGGGGTAACCGCCAGACAGGAATTTGATCAGCATATCATTGATAGAAATCGCCAATATTCCGATCAGTACGAACGCAATACCAGCTGTCGGGTTATGTAGTTTTTGTTCCGCTGTCATGAAGTGCCCTTTCATTGGGCCACTACCATGGGTCAATGAATAGGTCACGTCGCTTTGCGACACGGCGGTTCGCTCAAATATCCGCGACGCGTATCCGGAGCCGCTTCCATTCTCGCTTTCGAAGCCTCTGTGCCGACGGCCGTGGTCAGCAACCTCCCTCTCCCCACTATCGTCGCGTCGCTTGGAGACAAGATCATCACCGATAATGAGGTAAGTTCATAAGTGCAGCAATGGAGCCTCCGAATGCCGACAAGAAAACGACCGAATGTGATACTGATCCTGGCCGATGATCTGGGTTTTGCAGATTTGGGTGCCACCGGATCGGAAATTCGCACCCCAAATATCGATGGCCTTGCAAGAGATGGTGTGCTGCTTACAGCAATGTATAACTGCGCTCGCTGTTGTCCGACGCGGGCATCTCTTTTGACCGGGTTGTATCCGCACAACGCCGGCGTGGGTCACATGGGGGCCGACCTGGGTACGCCCGCATACCAGGGGTTCTTACGTAATGACAGCGCCACCATAGCGGAACACCTACGTGCAGGTGGCTATCGGACATTGATGTCCGGCAAATGGCATGTCGCCGGTGACTTCATGGCGCGCGAAGTCGACAGCTGGCGGGTCGGAGATGTTGAGCATCCGACGCCGAGACAGCGCGGGTTTGATCGCTTCTACGGGATCGTCGATGGCGTCACCCACTTCTTCTCGCCGCATTACATGCTCGAAGATGACAGCCGTGTCATGACATTCCCGGATGACTTCTATTTCACAGATGCAATCACGGACAAAGCAATTGAAATGATCGAGGAAACACCCGACGGCCAGCCTTTTTTTCTTTATCTCGCGCATACTGCACCACATTGGCCCCTGCATGCCCATCCCGAGGACATCGCTCGCTATGACGGGGTGTATTCAGGCGGCTGGGACACAATCCGTACCGCACGGCACGAAACCATGAACAGCATGAACCTGTTTCATAGAAACTGGGAAATTTCTCCACGTGATGTTGCCGTTCACCCCTGGGAGGCCGAACAGAATACCGATTGGGAGGCACGAAAAATGGCCACCTATGCTGCGATGGTAGACCGGATGGATCAATCTATCGGTAGACTTATCGCTGCGTTAAAGCGTTTGGGGCAGTTTGAAGACACCTTGATTTTGTTTCTGTCCGACAATGGTGGCTGCGCTGAATTCATGGCGGAAGACGGATGGGCAAAATTTTTCCCAGATACCACTAACGACGGCCGATCAATTGAAATGGGAAACCGCCCTGACGTGATGCCGGGCGGTGCCCAGACATACCAGAGCTACGACAAGCCGTGGGCGAATGTCTCGAATGCGCCGTTTCGGTTGTTTAAGCACTACGTTCATGAAGGCGGGATTTCGACACCGCTCATCGCGCATTGGCCCAATGGGTTTGCCTCAGAAGCAAACGCGCACGCCGCCTGTCATGTCGTAGATGTTTTACCCACTATTTTAGAGGCAACAGGATGCCAGTACCAAAGTGAGGTTGGTGGTCACGAAATTCAGCCTCTGCAAGGGCAGTCATTGATGGACCTGTTCCGCGGTAAGGACTGGGCGCGAGAAGAGCCTATCTTTTTCGAACATGAAGGAAATTCCGCGGTGAGGCTGGGTCAGTTCAAACTTGTCAGGCAGCACAGGCAAGACTGGGAACTCTATGACATCGAAGCGGATCGCACGGAGTTAACGGATTTGCGAGGGAGCAACACCGAATTGGAGGCAGACTTGATTGGTCAATACAATAACTGGGCCAAACGGACAGGTGTTATGGATTGGGATATTGCGCTTCCGAGGCTGCTAGCGGCTTGGAAAATTGAAACAGCAGAGGGATAGTTGGCTTAACGCAGGGATCATGACCGTCCATCTCTGTACTCCAAGTAAATGACTGCCCCCAGCCCAAACCGTTCATTCGTCACAAGGCTTTGCAGTTCCGGCTTCGGACTATAAGCCATCAGAGATTGATGGGAGGTGTCGCCACACTGGTTAGCGTCGCCGTTGCAAACAGGATCAGGACAACAGCCAACATCTCCATTGAAATCGACCGCCGGAGAGCAATTTCCGCGCCGCGCTTCTCAGCCCTGAGAGCCGGAACAAATCTCAGCTTGTTCAGCGCCGCGAGGCCAAGAAGGGCAGAAACGATCACGACCTTGATCAAAAGCCCCAATCCATATGCCGTCCCAAACAAGGCGGCTACGGAGCCCGAAAGCAACCACGTGAGCGCTGCGCCCGCAACAATCAGGACGGCGACTCCATAACCAGCGACACTGCCAAAGTGGTGCAGTAGATCGGCCCCTGTGGGAGTGAGAGCTGCTTTGCGCAAGGGCAGGAGAGCACCGACCCAAAACGCGGCAGCCAGCAGATGAAGAACCAGCAAGACCGCGAGAGCCGCTCTAGGCTCTCCGAGCGAGTGCCCCACCTGGGCAAATGAAATCGCAATGGCGAGGCAACCCGCCAAAGCGACCCACTGACCTACACGGGGGAGCAGGATTGCCAATATTGCGAGTTCACCCACCCCTCGCCAAATCGCGGCGGTGCCAAGCGGACTATCCCAAACAAAACCAAGCATCATTGGGTCCGTCGCGCCCTCAAAGCCCATCCCAGATATCCGCGCTGCTCTGATGCCAAAACGTAGAGCAAGTACGGCCAAACCGACAATCGCAGCTCCGACCGCGAGGTGCCGCGCAAGGCGTAAAACAGACTCTTCCGCGCGCTTGGCAAAGAGGGCCGTGAACAGGACGCTACCCATCGCTAGCAACACCGCACCGTAGCCAAGTGCTTTCGCCAGAATGGCCAAGACGACAACACCGTCAATGGGGGCCAGTCCAGTCATTTAGCGACTGTGAAAGAGAAGCTGCCCTGCATCGGGTGACCGTCGGAAGCCATACCGCGCCAGTCGAAGCGGTAGCTTCCGGGTGCAAGCTCTTCCAACGGCACAGCCCGGAATTCTGTAGCGGGGTCCATACCCGTTTCGCGGTCAATTTCGACGTCGCCATCAGGTGAGGTCAGCGTGACCGAGATGATGCGCATCGGATCATCGAACCGCATGGTAAGCTCCGGCACGTCCGTGACAGTCGCGCCGTCAGCCGGCGTCGTTTCTTCGGACTTGGAATGCGCGGCCGCAAGTATTGGAGCCATTGCTACGACCAAGCCGATAAGAGTTGTTTGATCATCTGAGTTTTCCTCTATTCGGAATGGGCATTCAGCTCGTCGTGGTACTCACGAAGGTCATTGGGCCATGTTGACTTGATATAAGAAAGGACCGCTATGATTTCGTCATCGCTGAGCACACCTTCATAGACCGGCATACCGGTTGAGGGCGCATTTTCCATCAGTCCGGCCAGGCCAAATTTGGTCAAGGTGAAGAGCGTTTCATCATCGTGGTGCCACGTATGCCCTGTGGCGTCATGCGGCGGTGCTGGTAGCAAACCATCCTCGCCGCGTTTCCGCCAGTTTGGCTGTCCTTCAAGGTTCTCACCGTGGCAGGCAGCACATTGGTCCGCGTAAATATCTTGGCCAATGGCGACAACTTCCCCGTCATCAGGTGTCAAGAGACCGACCGCTTAAGAGGCTTGGGCCAGAACGAACGCTACGGTGAAACCGGCGAGCGCAAGCCCACCGGTAACCAAGAGTGTTGTGCGCCCTACCATCAGGTGTCGAACGGCTGAGCTGTGCCCGCGCGGTAGTACACCGTTCCGGTCCCGGCCTCTCCCCCAAATGCGATGACGTCGTAGCGGGCGGAAGGATCGTCGCCCATACCAGGAGAGCCCATTGGCATGCCAGGAACAGCTAGCCCTGTGATGTCAGGCCGATCCTTCAACACGGTTTCCAGTGCTTCGAACGGCACATGGCCTTCAAAGACATAACCATCGGCTTCAATAGTGTGACAGGATGCGAGGTTCAGCGGGATACCCCGCGCTGACTTCTGTGCCTCGGGGTCTGTCAGTTCCTCAACGGTTACGGCGTAGCCACGTGCGCGAGCCAAGTCGGCCCATGCGTGACAACATCCGCAACCTGGTGAGCTGAGCACGTGCATTGGAGCGCCTGCACGGACGGGAAGAGCGGTCGCGATGAGAGCAGTTGCGGACAGTGTGGTGAAGTGACGACGTGTGATCATGTCTGTCGGTCCTTTGATGTGAAATTTGAACGGATTGCGGGCGGGCGCCCGTTGCCGTTCAGGCTTTTGGAGGACCGGTGGGGACGCCCATTGCGAGGCCCGAAAAATCGGAATCAGCGTGCATCACACCACCCTCTGAGATCACCAATAGAGCAATCGGCGAAATCCCCGCCGTGGCGACAAGATCACTAAAACAGGATGCTGAACCCATGCCGCTGGTGGTGTCGCAACAATCCGCAACAGCTTTCTCGGCATTAGCCAACGGATCGTCGTCCGCCATTTGAGCATGATGACCAGAATGATCCGATCCATGGATCAAGCCATGCTTCACGGACGCTGCGGATGCGCCAGAGAATGCAACAACAAGAAGTATCGACAGGATCAAGCGAAACATACCAAATATCTACTGGGGGTATGTAGTTTTGACAAGTTACGAGGATGTGTCGAAGCAAACGATCCTAGTTGCATCCATTGAAGTTGCCCCACAACTCTGGATCCGGCCCGTCTAGAGCGGTGGTACATGAATCATCTGAAATTCCGGTAAAACTGAATTTTGACTGACCTGCGCATTAGTCAGCAACGGAAAGGTCAGCAGGTTGGTGTTTAGCCCAGAGTGATGCCGGTGATGAAGGTGTACGAGCTTTCAACCAGATCGATGACGACATCCAGCTCTTCGGGTGTGGTTGGAGTATAGATCATGACAAAGCCGCTCCACCCAGGACGTTGCTTGGCCCAAGGGTGAGCTACGGCCCAGCCAGCCTCAATTGCCCTTCGAGCCATTTCTGGGTCGAGCGAGGCGTGCAAGCTGCCATCAGGATGCATGTGCGCAAACTCAAACCCACCGACGATAGAGTTCGGTTGGGACAACAACATGTCGGGTTCAAGCTGAAAGCCAATCGCGCCAGGAAGCGATATGCGTGTCGGGCCAAGCGTGACCCCTGGTAATTGCGCAACACGCTCCAGCAATAGCTTGGCCAAATCGGCATCAATTTCGACACCAATCTGAGTATGCGGTACTCCGCTTGTCGTTTCAGGGCGGGGTGAGGTGCGCTCCGGCAAGGAGTGCTTTTGTGCGAATGCCAACGGGCACGTCAACGCCACCGCTATCGCAGCAACCGCCAGTAGTCTAAGGAACACATTCATTTTGTTGCCAGCCCGTCAATAGTTGAGAATGAGCGCTCAGCGCAGTATCAGCGCCCTTGCACACATTACTCAGCCTTTAATGCTTCGATATTGATCAAGAGCTCTATTTCGTCGCTCACCGCTGGCGCAAATGCCCCAAGTCCGAATTCAGACCGCACGATAGTCGCCGTGGCAGCCAGCCCCAAGGTCGGCGTGCCCTCTTTCGGACCAAACGGGTATGGCGCTGACTTGTTAAGCGTTGTTTCCAGAACAACAGGTTTGGTGACGCCATTCATGGTCAGGTCGCCAGAAATATCCGCGGTGTTTTCCCCGGTCACTTCAATGCTGGTTGAGGCGAATGTAACCACGTCACCGTCACTCGCGCTAAAAAAGTCATCGGACATGAAGTGTTGCAAACGGGCATCCCAGCCCGTGATCATGGATTTTACAGGCATAGACACTGTGACAGATGACGCAGACGGATCATCTTCGTTGAACTCTATCTCGCCGCTAAAACCTGAGAACATTCCAAACGTTTCTGAGAAACCGATGTGGTCGTAGCTGAACAATACCTGGCTGTGTCCAGGATCCAGCTCGTAGGTACCACTCTCGGACAATGCGGTTGTCGCGCCCATCGTTAAGAGTACCGCCAGCGGGGTTGCTGCCACTTTGAACATTGATACGCTCCTATTTTGACAAGACTGTTCGCGAAATCGAGTATTGAGCTTTAGTTCTTAGCTGGCCATACTTATAGAACAAAATGTTCTGCTGCGCAACAATATGTTCTATAGGAGAGGCGATTGAAAGAAGATCCTAGGCTGATCGCCACACGGCAGGCCGCACTTGATGCGGCGCAAAGGATACTGAGGGATGAGGGCGTACTGCACGTAACTCATGGTGCAGTTTCGAAGGCAACTGGCATTTCGCGCAGCACACTTTACAGGCACTGGCCAGATGCGCGTTGTCTGCGTGATGCAGCGTTCAGGCGCATCGCAACACCGCCGAACATACCGCCCAAAACCGATGGGCCGCTGCGATCTGACCTGCGCTGGTTACTCGGCGTACTGATGGGAGCCTTGAATGACACACCATGGGGCCAAATCGCGCCTCAGGTGGTCGCTGCTGCGTCCACCGACGAAGAAGCGCGGTTGGTGATCACTGAATTCATGAAAGACAGGTTCACAAGTGTTGAAGCAGTATTTGCAGCCGCAATAGACCGCGGTGAGATCGCCGCGGATGTTCCGGTCGAACAGCTTATAGAACTAGCAGTCGCGGCACCTTATTTCCGCAAACTCATACGTCACGAAGCACTGGACGAGGATTGGTTGGATCGACATGTTGATCTGCTTTGCAGTATCGCGAAAACCAGTTCGGGACAGTGACCATCGCCTGACTTTGCAATCAAAGCGACCTGCAACAGGCGCGAGATTTCGGTAGAGCAGCAAATTAGATCAAAAGCATATCCAGTTAGTTCCCAATAGCGGTTGCTCCAAAAGGTCTCGGCAAAGATTCGCAATGATCGTTCTTCAAAGTTTGCAAAGTCCGCTTTCTGCGCATCTCAGACCTTCGCGTGAACCCCAGGTTCCTCCGGGAGGCCCTTTGCGGGATTGAGTAATGCAAAGGGCCATAAACGCGACGACTAGATTGAATTCGTTGCTAATGCAGACAAACGCGTAGCGCAAAACTATGGGCGAACTACGCAAACTTATGATGCGCGCGAAGTGTTATGCGCAATCCTACGCTAGATGTAGGTGCGCGCATAACACTGCATCTCCATCATTGATTTTGTTCAGAAAATCCGGGTGTCTTTGCGCATAATATCGCACAGCATTTGCGCGTAATTTTGCACGTTTTGCCCATAAGTTTGCACCGTTCGCTATACGCCCTCAATTGTCGATTGTCGTAGCATGGCTTGATCAACTTGAACGCACCAAAACTCAATCAAAAGTGCATTCCAATTGGCAAAACTCAACCCACACGGCGCCTAGGCAGCGGAAGTTCCGCAGTGAAGTGGACAAGAGCGGCATCGCAGACCCTGTCATTCCGATAAGCGTACAAGCGGAAAAGACAACCGAGGTGCTATTCACCGCCTACGGTATGGAAGGTATGATGAAGCTGAAGACTAACGTTGCCGACGCTGCCTAATATCAACAGGCCGTTCTGGATTTTCCGGACCTTTCGATCCAACACAGGCTTAGGAGGAGCTTAGCCGATGACACACCCCGCATTCACCTCGGACTCTGTGGCCGTGATTACCGGGGGTGCTTCCGGCATTGGCCTCGCCGCAGCAGTGAAGTTCGCTCAGATGGGCATGCGCATTGTTATTGTTGATCGAGACACCGAGAAACTGGCTACCGCGGCAAACTTGGCGTTAGCCGCTGGCGCGGCCGACATGATGACTTCTGAGACAGATGTCAGTGATCGCGCGCAGTTAGAGACGTTGGAACGGATGGTAGCAGACCGCCACGGCGGGGCAGACATCTTAATGAACAACGCTGGTGTCGGCGGCAAATCATCGACCATTGGGGACGCCACGGCTTGGGATAAGATGCTGGGCGTGAACCTTTGGGGTCCGATCCATGGCACCCAGGTCTTCGCGCCAAACATGATCGCCCGTGGCAGACCAGGCGCAATTATCAATACAGGGTCCAAACAAGGCATAACTACCCCGCCAGGTAACCCGGCTTACAATGTCTCAAAGGCGGCTCTCAAAGCCTTTACCGAGGCACTGTCCCACGAGCTCAGAACGGGTCCAGGTCATCAGATTACCGCGCATCTTCTGGTCCCTGGATTCGTCTATACCGGCATGATCTCCGCGCCCGAGAAGCCTGCCTCTGCCTGGACCGCTGAGCAGACTGTCGACTTCTTTGTTGAAAGCGTGAACCGCGGGGATTTCTACATCCTCTGCCCCGACAATGACGTTTCACGCGATACTGATGAGAAACGCATTGCTTGGAGCTTGGGAGACATCATTGAAAATCGCCCACCTCTCAGCCGATGGCATCCAGACTATAAGGAAGCGTTCGCGGATTTCATGGCGAAGCCTGGCTGATCATCGCCATAGACAATAAATCATGAAAAGTTGACGATTGAAGACTAACGGCAGCTTTACTGGTTGCCGGAACACCGGTTTGGGTGTTGCAGGCTATTTCGCGATAGGTCGTAAGAAGTAGACGTGAAGCGTTTTTGCTATAAGTTTGGTATTGAAGAGGGTTGTTCTAGCACGCAATTGCGGTCGCGACAGACCTGCTGCGCAATACAGCGAAAGGAAGCATTATGACCAAATCACTGAGAGCTTGTTTTTCTTTGTGGTTGGCTGCAATCGCTCCTGCGTATGCGCAAGAACCTCCTCGTCTTGTTTTGCAGCTGACCGTTGACGCGTTGCGGGGCGATCTGCCGACACGTTACTTTGAGAATCTTGGGGAGGGTGGCCTTAAGAATTTACTTGAAAACGGTGTACACTATGTGGACGCCCATCATTGCCATGCCAATACAGAGACTGTTGTCGGGCACGCCACATTGGCGACCGGGGCAACACCGGCAGTGCACGGGATGATCGGAAACATATGGTTCGACAGAACCTTGGACCGCGTTGTTTACAACGTTGAAGACAGCACCGCTCCGCTTCTTGGAGATGGCGCTGGCGTCAATGACGATATTGAAATTGACCCAACACAGGCGGCAGCTGGCACAGATGGGCGGTCACCACGCGCTATGCTTGTTACGACGCTTTCGGACGAATTAAACGCTTCCACTGCTGGAGCGGCCAAGGTCTTTGGAGTTTCAATCAAAGACCGTGGGGCTATTACAATGGCGGGACAAAGCGGCAAAGCCTTCTGGTTCTCGAAAGCCGCAAATCGTTTCGTCACAAGCTCGTATTATTACGACAAATACCCTGATTGGGTTTCTGTCTGGAATGACGCATCGCCGAGTGCCTCCTTTGAAGGAACCTCTTGGGAATTGATGCACCCAAAGGAAGCCTATCTCTTTGGCGACCGTGACAACCAGCCATGGGAGACGGATGTCGCCGGGTTCGGCATAACCTTTCCTCATCGCTATTCTTCGATGCAAAATGGGTTTGACCCGCTAGAAAATCCCTACTTTACGACCTTTTTAACGCTTAGTCCCGCTGGCGACGATCTGACGGCGCAATTTGCCAAACGATTGATTGATGCCGAGGATATCGGGCAAGACGCGGTAACGGATTATCTGGCGATTAGCTTCTCGTCCGTGGATTACGTCAACCATGTGTTTGGCCCCTCCAGTCTTGAAGCCGAGGACACGATATACCGCCTCGATCAGACTCTCATGAATCTCTTCGTGTTTATCGACGAACGGATTGGGCTGGAAAACGTTTTGATCGTTCTATCGGCGGACCACGGCACCACCGATGCGCCGGGCTATTTGGAGAGTGTTGGCATCCAAACTGGCCTTGTTGCTCCGGACACATGGGACCCGACGGAACAGATAGCCAGCCTTAGGGAGCGGTTTGGGATCACCGGGAAATTGCTTGAGGGTTATAATCACCCCTATCTCAATATCGCCCCCGAAGTATTGGCTCGCCGTGATATTGATTTACCCACGCTGGAGTCAGCTATTGCAGAAGAGCTTCTATCCTTTCCCGATGTGGCATTCGCCGTCCCCAGTACGGCTATCGAAGCAAACCTCCTGCCCGATACCGACATCATGCGCCTGATCCGCAACAACTATCATCCGACCCGATCCGGGAACATATACGTAGTCTTCAAACCCGGCTGGTTCATCGCAGACTTCGATGGTCTGTCCGTCACATCCACCCACGGGTCACCGTGGCGCGGTGACACACATGTGCCGATTATCTTCGCTGGACCGAACTTAAAACCGCAACGGGTCGCACGCCGTGTTTGTACGACTGCTCTCGCATCCACACTGTCTGCATTATTGAGCACGGCGCGTCCCAATGGTGCGAGCGGTGAAGTGTTACAAGAAGTCTTGGATTAGACCGCTGTGAAGCGCGAGTCCTGATATTGAAGCAAGCTAGGCCAGACCGCGACGGCATCGTCCACAACGCGATCCTCATATTCGTTGCTTCTTGGCGACTACGGAAACCGCCCAACGCAGCACTCTTTAGCGTACACAAATGCGGAGCAGAACTTCACGGAACATATCGTTCCGGCTTCGGAGACTGAATACTCTCCAAATACTCAGCAATTTCGATAAGTCTGGAAGGAATTTGCGTAACCAAACCGTTGCCCGTATCGAATTCGACAGCAGGGCCGTCATTCAATTCGGTGATTATCGGCATGTCATCGCGAGGTTCTTGTACTTTCAAGTAACCGTCTAAGATCGACATGACCTCCAACATGGGCCACACACCCCCTCTGCGTTCGGAAATCCTTGTTAAATCAGCAGGCACTGTTTTCAAGTCAGCTGCGTCAGGTCCTTTCCCGGATGCATCGTTTCCGTGACATCTGGCGCAATGCTCAACAAAGAGGTCTTTACCAAGGTCCGAAAACTCCTCGGCCGCAGATATCGTTGCAACCGAAGAAATGCCCATGCTTGCAACAATCATGAAGTACCTCATAAGCCGGAGGTCCTTTGCTAAACGAGAGTTCACTACAACAAAAATGGACCGACATCTTCCCCCCGGTCAACGTCGGTCCTTTACCATATAACATCTGCTATCCTGTGGCCCAAAACCGATTGATGGGGACAGGCAGCAACGAGCTCAGAACAGCTTTACCATTTAACATTCGAAATTTAGCATGTGAAAGCGCTCAGCTCTTTGACATAAATCATATGTCGCGTCGCAGTCTGCCAGTGTTGGGTTCGACACCCCAATTCGGTCAAAGGAATTCGAGAGACTGCTTACGCGCTGCAGAACACTGCGCTTCACAGTGTTAGGTCTGCAATAGTCACCGGATCAAAAAAAGGTGTAAGTCCAGAAAACCGGCAAACGGTCAATTGCTGACCTAGCGCCAAGAACACTAATCTACTGTTGGATGCTTTCTAAGAAAAACAATAACCCTGCTAACTCGCGCGGGGTGGGCGTCAAGACACCCTCGATTTCAACCGGAACCAGGTCTTCCGCCATTTCCCCGCCAAATTCCGGCATAACCCGAGCAAGATGGCTGTTTCCCGGGTCGCCATAGATGTAGCTTAGGGCCCGTGCTTGAGGGAAAGTGCCTGCGTTCTTCGCGCTCAATGTTGTCAAATCTGTTGGCTCAACGGAAAGACCGCTGCTTGCCGGGCCACCGCCTCTACCATCCACACCATGACAAGAAGTACAGTTTTCTGAGAAAAAGGCTGCCCCATCAGCGCGAGTGGGCATGACATCGGCGTCAGGATACAAATCTGTACACGACGCTGTGGCTAGAGCGATAGATCCAGCCGATAAAATAACCCACCTTGTAGCGTGCATGCTCTACCCCGTTTTTTATTCAGCCTACGATCCAATTTAGAACATGGCAATGACAGCAACTGGGGTTAAAAATCAGGAAGGGTCAACTTTACAGACTCTTACAAGAACTTGGACATTGCCGCTCACCAAGGGGGGGGTGAAAGTTATTTCTAGACCTTTTATGTCTGCGGGCATTTCACTTTTGAGAATCTAAGCAGAGTATTCAACAATCAGGATTGGGAGATCCAAACATGCTGAAAGCTTCGTCCCGAATTGTTTGGCTCGAAGCGATAGGGGCGATCCTAATGATCCTACTTGGGTCCGGGCTGCACTTTGCATTTGTTTTGCTTGGAAGTTGGACGCCAATGGCGCTTGTGGCAGCTGTCAACGAGTCAATTTGGGAACACTTAAAGCTGGCTTTTTGGCCAGGATTGTTTTGGGCCTGCCTAATGCCGCTTCCACCCCGACTTACAAGAAGGGACGTATTTAGCGCTAAGGGATTTAGCCTTGCAATTACTGCTATTTTGATTGTGACAGTATTCACAGCGTACACAGCGATACTTGAGCGCAACTTTTTGGTTTTTGATATTGGAATATTTGTTGCTGCAATTTGCATCGGCCAGATCGTGTCAATTCTCATGCTTGTTTATGAAGATCGAATGCGTGAACTCATCCAGGTATTCGGCCTGGTTCTCCTTGGGGTTCAAGTCGTCGCCTATAGTACCTTAACATTTTTCCCTCTTAATCATTGGCTGTTCATTGAAACACGTTCTGGCACGATAGGCATTCCTGCCCATTAGATGGACAGTTTGATCAATTGGTGGCGCATGCTTGCATCCCCATGAATTGCAAAGACGATTTTCCCAAGCTTGACGGGCCCTAAACAGGGCGTTTGAGTAGAGGCATGGACCGTTGGATTTCGGATTCGATTGCCAAGATCAATGCAGATGCTCACCGCTCTGCCGATACGCACCTTTTCAAGCTTCCCGTCCGGGGGCTGAAGGGCGTAGACATCTATCTCAAGGATGAAAGTACACATCCCACTGGCAGCCTCAAGCACAGGCTGGCACGCTCGCTTTTCCTTTATGCGCTTGTAAACGGGAAAATAAGGGAAGAGACACGTGTAATAGAAGCCTCGTCTGGCAGCACCGCCGTTTCAGAAGCTTACTTCGCCCGTATGATCGGAGTGCCTTTTACCGCGGTTCTCCCAAAATCTACCGCCAAGAGCAAAATCGACCTAATCCGGTTCCAAGGTGGGGAAATCCACTTCGTCGATGCGGCGCCGGACATGCACCAGGCCTCGGTTGAACTGGCAGCTGAAGTCGGCGGCTACTTCATGGATCAGTTCACTTACGCCGAGCGGGCGACGGATTGGAGAGGCAACAACAACATTGCAGAAAGCCTTTTTCGTCAGATGGAACGAGAGCCACATCCAATTCCATCGGTTATTGTGATGAGCGCGGGCACTGGCGGAACTTCAGCAACTTTGGGGCGGTACATTCGCTACAAGGGCTATAACAGTGAATTGGTTGTCGTGGACCCCGAAAACTCAGTGTTTTTTGATAGCTTTCGAACTGGAGACAGGACCCTGACCCGCCCCTGTTCAAGTCGTATTGAAGGTATCGGACGTCCCAAGGTGGAGAAGTCATTTTTGGCAGATGTAATCGACCGTATGATCCAAGTGCCCGATGCGGCAAGCATTGCGACAATGCTCTGGCTTGAAGATCGGATCAGGCGGCGGGCAGGCCCATCAACAGGCACAAACCTTTGGGGCGCTTTGCAAGTTGCGCAAGAGATGGAGGCTGCCGGACGATCTGGCTCCATTGTCACTATTCTGTGTGACGACGGAAACCGTTATCTCGACACCTACTACGATCCGGAATGGGTGATGGAAAACTTCGGCGAAACCGCCTCTTACGAAGCTACTTTGGCAGGATATCACTGAATTCAAACGATGAGGAAAGCATGAAAAGAGTGAAATCTTTATTTGCAGCGCTTCTGGCATCGATGGTCGCCGCAATGTTTTGCGCCACAACAGTTTTCGCCGCCTCCCAGGAAGCACAACAGATCATCGAAAGAGCAGCCGCTGATTGCAAAGACTTCGAGAATGGAGAGTTCGATCAGGGTGACGCTGTGACCGAGATCGAGCTGCGCTCCCAGTTTGGCACGGTTAAGGCTGAACTCGTAGATGAAAGCCAGTATTCCTGTTCTTCTGCTGCCTCTATGTACTGCGGAACAGGGGGGTGCATGCTCAATCTTATCGTCGACGGTGAGATCATGTCGTGGCAGGCAACGGGTTGGCGTTTTATTGACTGGGGGCCTGACCGTATACTGCTTATTGGACGAGACGGTGGTTGGTGCGGAGGCGCAGGAGCCGAGGTTTGTTATGAGGCTCTGGTTTGGAGCAATGGGAAGATTTTAACCGTTGGTTCGGCGCCAGAGTAAGCCCGCGCAGCGCTAGCGGGTGTTTTACGCGCCTTGCCTAATCGGCCAGAACTTTTGGATCGAGCTTTGTCTAGTCTATCGTGAACAGCTCCTGTCTTTCAGCAACACCGCGCAATCTGTATTGCCCCAGGGAAACAAGACTTGGAATGGAGCCCACCAAGTCGCCCGCCACCTTATCGGAAACCACAATGTTCTGATCAAGCGCGCTGCACATGCCTAAAATGCGCGAAGTTGTATTTACCGCTGGGCCGACCACTGTGAAATCCAAGCGAGACCTACCGCCAATATTACCGTAAAGAACATCGCCTGCGTGCAACGAAAGAGTGAAGCCGGTCGTTGGCAAACCATCAGCTTGCCGTCGTTGGTTGAGCTCCTCAAAGGTATTTCGCAACACCGCGGCCGCGTGAATTGCGACGCGGCGAGCGTCCGGAACTTGATTGATATCGAAGATGGCAAGCATTCCATCTCCCATGAATTTCAGAACGTTACCGCCATTGCGTTCGACTACGTCAACAGCTTCGGCGAAGTAGTCGTTCAGCAATTCTATGATTGAGTCCCCCGGAAGCGCCTCTGACAATTTGGTAAATCCTTGCAGGTCAAAATACCAAATCACCGCTGAAATAGTTTCCGATGAACCTCGGGTGATGTCCCCGGAAAGAACGCGCCTACTGGCGTCTTTGCCCAGATATGCGGCTGTAATATCTTCAGCCATCAATCGGTTCGCCCCACATTTCAGCGTCAGGCAAAGTGGAGATATCAGTTGACGCAAACCATCAAGTTGCTCGCTTGTGAAGCCCCCGCTCGCGTCGGTTGTCAACGAGATTATAGCACCTTCATAGGCCTGCATTGGATCGACTGGCGTAGTATTGTCCTGAATAAGGAAAAACCGTTTAACAGCGAAGTAGTCAGTTGCACCGCGCTCGCGAAATTCGTCGAAGATCGGAAAGTTGAGCGCGGGTTCTTCGACTGTCAGATCTTGTCTGATCTCTTCAACGTTGTTTGCCAAAAGATAGTAAATTGGGCTTAGAACGTATTCCTCAGGTGCATCCGTTCTTCGGACAAAGTTCTCTCGCTCATGACCGCCATCCCTGTGCCAGCGAAAAGCGACAGTCCCAATCTCGGGATGATGAGCGCGAACAGTGATGTTTGCTCTTTGAAGCGGAATTCCTGCCGAAACAAGACGGTTGCAGAATGCTTCAAGCCAGAGCTCCACAGGCGCATTCTCTAAGCCCTGTTGAACCAGCCAATCTGCTATGTCCTGGATGGCGGCGGTCAGTTCCCAGTTTTGGACTAAAGGAGCTGCCATGATGTCCTCTTAATGAGCTATCTGAACAGTTGGATCTTAGTCTAATTCACTTCAAGGACACATCAAATTCAATTCTCCCACAGCTCACATCGCCAGCAATTCCCGATGAATTGCGACCATCGCCCAGGTGTCGCGCGTGCAATACGCCACAAGATCAGAATAGACCTTCTCGCGCGCTGGATCATCCTGTTCCGTCAGTGTTACGTCCTTCCAAAGGCGAGACGCGCTTGCCCCCTCTGTGATGTCCAGATCATCGTATGAAAGTTCTGGCAAAAACGCAGGAAGAACGGCCTTGATAGAGGCGCTTCCCTTGAACGCGGGATCGTTAATCACTTCATCCGCAAACGGCTTCATAAGATCTACAACCCGTGCATTTAGACCTTCCAGAAACTCTGCGTGCTCTGGATAAGTCTCCGCCATCTCCGTATTGCGCGATTTCTCGAACGGCGCATACCAAACCATTACAGAACCGACGTCTCCCATGTCCTCACGAAGTCTTTTAAGCAAGGCTGGCATCGGATTACTGGAGTCACGGTGGAGATACTCCCTGTGCTCGTTTTCTCCGCCAGGCTCATGCTGGATATGCAAGGAGTACTGGAAAGCGACTTGCTGATAGGGACGCGTTCCGTCCCAGGGTGGCAGCAAACTCTGAGACGTCTCGTAGTCAAAATAATAAACCGGATAGACAATCTCGCTCAGAAACCTGCTTAACTCCTGATGATCGATAGTGCGTGCACCGTTTGCCACTGCTCTCAAGTAGCGTTGCGTCGACTTGCCCAACACAGATGGATCACTGATCTCGTCAATCTTTGTGATCCCGTGTGCGATTAGTTCGGAGGCTTTTTCCGCGTTCATGAACGGAAGGCGGTGGATGCTGTCTTGCACGATTGGAGGGTCAAGTTTTTCGCGAATGTCCAACCATTCAGCGTAGGATTTTAATCGCGCACGTACGGGGGACGGATCAGGCATCGTACCACTGGCAACGACGCTCAATGCCTGATCGATACGCGTGCGTGTTTTTTCGAGCTGCTCAGTCACCGCACCAGTGATGTCGGTGATGCTGACAAGCTCTCGCGGATTGATTTCGCCGTTTCTGACGTAATCACGGTTCACATGTGCCACTTCGCAGCGCACAATGGGGAACCCGGCTGCCTCAAGCACGACACGCTGGAATGCGAGATCAAAAGTATGTTCGGGCTTTGCAGATGTCCCGCTCTTGATCTCTGTCAGAACGTACCCATCGCCATTGCGGCTCACGATGTCGGAGATGCAAGTTATGGTTCCATCTTCATAGCGCCCCTGTGCCACGGCGTTCGCACCATCTCTCCAAGCATCCAGAGTGCGCGCGGGCAGAGCTTGGTATTCTGAAAAATCTGAAAAACCGAGGCGAACGAGATCACTAAATAGCTCCTCAGCATAAGGCTCAAACGCGTGCCCCTCGTCAAAACGCGCTTGCAATGAAGGGTCAATCGGCGGCAACAGATGCCTGGCGTGTTTCTTGATCCATAGCCAGGCGGGGTGCCTGAGAAACATCATGTAATCTGATTTGGATAGCATGGTGTAACTTGCATCCCAGAATTGATGAAACCAGTGGAAGACCATCATGGTCAGCTATTGAGAGTAACTTTTCTTTGGTGCAGTCGGCGTCACCACTCTACCAAAGCCTCATGTAAATCGTACTGATAGCTCGGTGTCCATCACGCCACCAAAACCAGCTGACCATTCTTCACCCGGAGACACTGGCCATGCGTCTGTCAAAGTACCGGTTGTAACCAGCTCGCCTCCCTGAAGCTGGTCGGCTTCGGAGAGCAGAGACACAAGATGAGCCAGGACTTCAATTGGGCCTCCAAGCGCGTTTTCCCCCTTGCCGGACTCGATAGCCTCGGTGCCCTTGAACAATGCTAGTGGCACTTCGGCCAAGCCGATCAAAACATCATGCGTCGCCGCGATTTTGTCGCCAAGAACAAGGCAGCCGTGCAGTCCTTGTGCTGCGATTGAGTCTTCGACCGAGAATTTCCATTTGGGATAAATCGATTGAACAATTTCAAATCCCGGAGCGACCCACTCCACGCAACCTGCCAACTGCTCATTGTTCATTTCAGCCGTCGGGACATAGCCAAGGCCTAGTACGATTTCTGGTTCGATTCTCGGTTCTGAATACCTTGCCAAGTTTACCGGCTGATCAGTCGAAAACAGCCCATCTGCGTGGACCTCTCCCCAAATGGGTTGATCCACACCATAAACAGGCCAAATCGTGCGGTTCGTGAAGCCGACTTTTCGGCCGACTCTCTTTTTGCCCTGAAGCTCTCGGACGCGACTTGCAATCGAATATGCGTCATCCAGCGTTAGCCGTTCTGCCTCTGAAGACAGTTTAGATATCTGCTGGGCAGAGCTCAGGGCATCAGCGATTTTCTGAGCGTTAGATTCAATATCTCTTGTCATATTCGCATTATACGCGCCGAACGCCGGATTGCGATGCAAGCGAGGTTTTGAAGAACCGGGATGGTGATCTCCGCCTAAGTCTAGGTTCAGGACCTATGAAGTGTCTCGAACTTAAACGGCAGTTTCTACTATCAGCGGATGTTCGACATAATCGGGGCAACGACTGAGTTGCGGACTTTGCCGCCATTGGCCCGCTTTCACCGAAGGACCGCAGACAGCCTAAACCGGACATTCGCAACAAGACTTTGCAATTTCCGAGATGCGGGACATTGCCGACAAAAAGACAAAACTAAAACTCTGGTTTACGATAGGATAAACCGTTGCTTAGACGGCCAGTTTTTGATTTCAACCTCGTTCAAGCGCTCTTGGTTTTTTGCGCAACCAACTTATTCTTCAGGGATACTTGAACCGAAGAACTCGAACTTTCGAGTGCTACCCACTGTGATCGGTTTCTCGTTGGCAAAAAGACTGCTATCAAATGAGAACGAATTATCGGTTCCGATCATCTGAATGTGAGAATAAATGCGCTTAGCTCTTTTCATTCTCTTTCCGATTATGTTTATCGGGTTGCTTGTTTTTCTGATCTTTGGCTTGAAACCGCCCAACAGTATTAAGCTGGCCGCTGGCATAAGCGGCGGCGGATATTGGCAAGTTGGACAACTCTACAAAGCAGAACTTGCACGTGACGGCATTCAGGTAATTTTAGTTGAAACTGAGGGGTCCGTCGAGAACATTCAGAAACTTGTTTCTGGCGAAGTGGACGCCGCATTTGTTCAGGGTGGCCTGGAATTACCTCAGGACGAAAACTTACAGTCTTTGGGCGCCATTTTTCTTGAACCCATGGTGGTGTTCCGCGGAAAGTCTAGTCCAGTCGGGACCAATGCAGGAGAATGGGGAGACATTCGCTTAGCTGCAGGAACCAAGGCGTCCGGTACTCGCGCCGCCGCTTTAGCGCTAATTGAGGCCGCCGAGTTGCAAAATGTCGGCATAAACCTCGTCGATGTCGGGGGCAATGATGCGATAAAGGCGTTATATGCCAACGAAGCGGATGCGGCGTTGTTTGTCGCTCCACTCGATGCACCTTACCTTATGGATGCAATTTTTGATCCAGAAATCATTTTCGTCCCTATGGCTTTGGTCGATGCCCTTGCATTGAAACTTTCCGGAGCGAATTCGGTAACTGTACCGGCAGGATCAATCACACTTGACCCTCCGAGACCACCAGAGGACGTCAAGATCTTAGCATTGCGAGCTTCACTTATCGCCGCATCCGATCTGCACCCTGCAGTAACCGATAGGTTAGTGAATGCAGCAAAGAACATTCATAGCGAACCTAATATTTTGCAAAGTGCGCGCGAGTATCCGAACACGGCTTCACCGCCTGTACCACTGAACAAAATTGCCACAGAACTCATAAACTCTGGGCCAAACTTTTTGCATGGCGTCTTGCCATATTGGATCGCAGCGCAGTTTGGCAGCGTACTGTTATTGTTGTTGCCTTTGTTGTTCTTAGTACCGTTTTTGCGGATAGTCCCGTCCAGTTACGTGTGGTTTCAAAAGCGCCGGGTCTGGCGTTTTTATCAGCGTATCATGGCGCTTGAGCAGGAACTCAGCAAGGCACAGACTTCAACTGAGGTTGAAGAAGTCGCCAAAAATATCGAAAACGTGGACACCGCCCTTGCAAATCTGAATCTGCCGCTCGCATACCGCCGGGGAGCATATGATGCACGTTTGCACATAGACCTAATTCGACAGGAGATTGCGCGTC
Source organism: Ruegeria sp. AB11 (assembly GCF_056536325.1). Lineage (NCBI taxonomy): Bacteria > Pseudomonadati > Pseudomonadota > Alphaproteobacteria > Rhodobacterales > Roseobacteraceae > Ruegeria > Ruegeria sp. AB11. Next base: position 485,816 of record NZ_JBQFJO010000001.1, read on the forward strand.
GTCAAACTGCAAAAAGTTGATGAAACCTCAACGTTCGCAAGCAAACCACGCTAAAATACCTTTTTAATTTGAGACTTCGATACAGGTGTGTGCTTTAGTTATTACGTGTACGCCGCTTTGGGGTCGCAGCCATCGTTCGCAGAGATTTATTGAGCGGCGGCTGTGCTGAACGAATAGAGTTCAGATTATGCGTCATAGTTACTTGTATTGAGCGTTGTTAGGTTTGAACAAAACATGAGGTTAGGAAATGATCCGTTTAGCATCTATTCTGACTATCGCACTTGCGGCTGGTGCGCACGCTGAGGACGTCCCAAGCACTCAACCTGGCGACAGAGAGTATTCTCCTTACCCACAGCAAGACTTCCCTAATCAGGTCTTTTTCGGTGACACCCATTTGCACACATCGTACTCTGCTGATGCCGGCATGATCGGGAATGTACTTGGCCCTGATGAAGCGTACAGGTTTGCCAAAGGCGAAGTCGTTACATCCAGCACCGGTGTCGAAGCGAGGTTGCGCCGACCATTGGATTTTCTGGTTATTGCCGATCACGCCGAGAACCTTGGTCTTGCGCCGCTGCTCTCAGCCAAAGATGCCACGCTGCTCTCCACGGCGTTTGGCCAGCAACTGAACGCAGCTGTCGAGGCCGGTGATCCCGTTGGCGCATGGTCGATTTGGAGCCAAGCCAAGTCCACTGGCACAGACCCATTGGCGGATTATCAGGAGATTTACCAAACGGCGTGGAGCAACATTACCTCTGCCGCTGAGGCACACAATCAACCGGGTTTGTTTACTGCGCTTATCGGGTTCGAGTGGACCTCAAACCCACAGCGGAACAATCTGCACAGGAATGTCATATTCAACGGTGACAAAGAGGGCGCTGACAAGATCATCCCGTTCTCGAACTTTGATAGCTTCGACCCCGAAGACCTTTGGGCATGGATGGAACAAGCCGAAGAGACAACAGGCCAAAAGCTGCTCGCGATCCCGCACAATGGCAATTTGTCCAACGGGTTGATGTTCGACGAAGTGCGCTTGTCCGGCGAAGCGTTCGATGTTGAGTATTTCAAACAGCGTGCCAAGTGGGAACCGATCTACGAAATCACGCAAATGAAAGGTGACGGCGAAGCACATCCCATGCTGTCACCAGACGATGAATTTGCTGACTTCGAAACGTGGGACAAAGGACAACTTGGACCAGAGCCCAAGACACCGGAGATGCTTCCACGCGAGTATGCGCGGGCAGCATTGCGGCGGGGGCTTGGATACGAGGCGGAAACAGGGACAAACCCTTTCAAATTTGGCGTGATCGGTTCAACCGATGCTCATACATCGATGTCCACGGTCGGCGAGGACAATTTCTTCGGGAAAGTCGCGGCTGTTGAACCTACTGCTGACCCGATCCGATTTGAAGAAGTCGTCGGCGGCATTGGTGGTGACGAGAGTGTTGCCCAATATGCATGGCAGACTTCGGCGTCGGGTTTGGCGGCCGTTTGGGCAAGGGAAAACACCCGCGAGGCCATTTGGGATGCTTTTGCTCGGAAGGAGGTCTATGCGACCACGGGACCGCACATGCGTATTCGCGTTTTTGCCGGATTTGAATTCGACGAAACAGACCTGCCACGTGCGGATTTTGCCGCGTATGGATATGAAAATGGCGTCCCGATGGGGGCGGATTTGCCAGCGGATAGTGACGGTCGGTCTCCGCGCCTTCTCATCCGTGCGCTCCGTGACCCCGATGGGGCCAACCTCGACCGTATTCAGATTGTCAAAGGCTGGCTGAACAGTGACGGCACAACTTCGGAACGTGTTTATGATGTTGCTTGTGGCGGGCGTGAACTTGTAAACGCGGCGTGTGACGGCCCGGTTGGCAATACGGTGGATGTAGAAAACGCGTATTGGACAAATGACATCGGCCAGGCAATTCTCGCCGGATATTGGAAAGACCCGAACTTCGACCCGACGCAAAGCGCGTTTTACTATGTCAGAGTGCTGGCAATACCAACGCCGCGTTGGACGACATACGATGCAAAGGTGTTCGGAACGGAGATCCCAGACGAAGCGCCGCGCTCGATACAGGAGCGGGCCTACACATCACCAATTTGGTACACACCTCAGGGATGAGTGATATTAGGTTAAGACTAAGTATCACTTAGTCTGCTCTGGGCTCAAAGCGGACCTTAGCTGCTCCAGGCCTAAATGACGGCACTGCGGGACAAAACTGACCTTGGAGCCTACACCTTCGCTGACGCAGGATCCACCGCACTGGCAGCAACAGCTTTTTCCTTCAACAGGGAAAATCGCCAAAGCGGCCGTTGCACAGAGGGCTTGGGAGCTCCTTGATCGCTCTTTGACTAGATGGCGCTCTGGCATGGAAACAAAGGGGCCTGGCTCAGCGCATAACCAGAGCTAGCAAATAGGCGTCAGGATCATGAAATTGGGCTTCTTCGCGCAAGGAAAGCGAAGACAGGCAACATTGTTACGATCCAGACCACGCTATATATTGCGGATGGGATGGCATATTCGCTTAACCCATTGGTGTTAGGCAACAGCAAAGTGGCAATTGCGATTCCCAAAGCTCCGTTTTGAACGCCGGTCTCAATTGAAATCGTCTTCGCCTCGATGTCTGTGCATCCGAGCATCCCTGAGCTCATGATGCCAATAAACGTGAGTGACGCACCTACAACAAAAAGTGCGGGTCCAAGCCTAAGGTAGTTATCCGCGACCACCACCCAGTTTGAAATGATCGCGCCTCCGATGACCATCGCAAAAAGTAGCATAGAGACCTTGCTAAAGATTGGTTCGACAGCGGCTACAATTCGCGGCGCCAAGGATCGCGCGATCACCCCGACTAGGATCGGTGAAGCTGTTAAAAAAAACATCGCTATAGCCGTCGACGAAATGTCGATAGCGGGCGCAGTTGCCCCCATGAACATCTGCATCGAAAACCCCAGGATGAGCGGTACGGTAACGACACAAGTCAGACTGAAGACTGCTGTAAGAGTAACGGACAAAGCGACATCCCAATTCGAAAGCTTGGTCACGATGTTACTGATCGCCCCGCCCGGACAGGCCGCTAAAATCATGATGCCAACGGCTGTCTCAGCGGAAATCCCAAAGATAAAAGTCACCATCAAAGCAATGCAAGGCAGCAAAATTATCTGGTTGAGAGCGCCGACGCAAAAGGCCCGTGGACGTCGTCCGATGCGTTGAAAGTCAGCCGCTGTGAGTCCGAGGCCAAGGCAGAACATCATGACAACAACTGCGAGCGGCAGCAGCACAGATATGAAAATTTCGCCCATCTATCATTACCTCGATGACTGCATGCTTCGCGCACGTTCTCGGACGATACCGTTCAGAAAATCTGATGACGAGGTTTATCAGTTTGGCGCATTTATCCTCAAGCGCCCGAAGATCGAGGCTGTCTTTATTTATTATACCTATCACAGGGTTGGACGATCTGGCGTGAAAGAGCTTTCCAGTGCTAATCTCACTGTATGGCAAGTGTAACTTACGCATTCGCCCGCGCGATGGCCAACGCCGCCGGGATGACGCTGAACGACGATGGCGCCCTGATTTTGAATGGCGCTGTCGTGCTGCGTTTACCAGAAGCTCAAGACGGCCAATTGGCGGATGATGCGTATTTCGATCTGATCGATTGGATTCGTGCGCAACAAGCGGACGAGGCCGCGTTGGTTGAGGCCTATGCGAACGCGATTGCGACCGATGATCTCGGCGTACTTGGCTTGGCCGTAAAGACAGCTCCGACCTTGAGGCAATCTTTGCAACGGATCGAGCGTTATTTTCGCCTCGTGACGGACACCGCAGTTTACAGACTTGATGAAACTGGCGATCCGGTCCTTTGGGTTTTTGAAGGACAAACACCACATCGCGCCGCCTTGGAACTGCGCAACGAATGCGCGCTTGCTGCCTTTGCAAGGAACATGCATCGGTTTGTGGGTGATGGGTTGTCGCTCGCATATGTCACATTTCAGCATGCATGCAGACAAGAGCCAGAACGTTACGCCGAATATTTCGGGTGCCCGGTTCGATTTGTGAGCGACCACAACGCCATTGCGATGCGCCCTGCTATGCTCGAATGCGTAAATCGTCTTGGCGATCCGGGCTTGTCAGATTTCATGACGAAACATCTGGATGAGGAATTCAATTCTCTGGATGATGATATTTCACTGAGCAACGTACTTGTTCATCGACTTACGCCAGCCCTGAGTAACGGCGCACCGCAGGCGGCGCATGTCGCCCAAGAGATGGGAATGAGCGAGCGCACTCTTTACCGCAGGTTGGCCGAAGAAGGGCTGACCTATCGCGACGTTCTTGGTCAGGCACAAGTTGCACTCGCTCGTGACCTGCTCCGTGACGGTAAGGCTTCCATAGCCGAGATCGCCTTTATGACCGGGTTTTCGGAACAGAGCACGTTCAGCCGCGCCTTCAAGCGTTGGGTCGGACAGGCTCCCGCTCGTTTCCGACAGCAAGCGACCTCCGACTAGGCGCACACCTCAAGACCACATGGCAGGTTCGGTCAAAACCTTGGCAGGGCCTGCCAATACCTCGGCCAATGTTGTGCCTAACTTCTTCCTTGTCAGATCCACTTGGGGCGCTGCCGAGTAAGGCAAACCGCTTTGCCCCACTCAGACAAAGGAAATTTGCAATGAGCAATCATGACCACAAACATGGAAACGGCTGCGGCTGCGACGTCACGCCGGAACGCGTTGATATGGCGCGCCGCCGCCTCCTGACGCAAGCCGCCGGTGCGGCCGCAGCTGGGACAACAATCGCGGCTGGCGGGCAGGCCCTTGCGGCGACCGATGAGGCCCGCGCCTACTACGCTGACCCGGAAAATCCAGGCCTTCCCCAAATCGACATGACCATCGAACCGGGGCGTACCGCGCTTGTGGTGACCGATCCCCAAATTGATTTTCTGTCAGAGGACGGTGTGACGTGGGGCGTCGTTGGCGAAAGCGTGACCGAACAGGGCACCGTCGACAATATCGAACGGCTTTTCATCGCCGCTAAGGCAGTCGGGATGCCGGTCTTCATCTCGCCCCACTATTACTACCCGCATGATCACAAGTGGGAGTTCGAGGGCACTCTGGAAGCCACGATGCACAGCATCGGTATGTTTGACCGCCTGGGACCGCTCAACCTGGACAATTTCGAGGGCTCAGGTGCCGACTGGATGCCGCAGTACAAAAAGTACATTGAGGATGGCGAAACCATCATTTGTTCGCCCCACAAGGTTTATAGCCCTGCTCAGAACGACCTGAACCTGCAGTTGCGCAAGCGCAAGATCGACAAGGTGATCCTTGCGGGGATGTCGGCGAACCTGTGTACGCAAGCGCATCTCTACGAACTGCTGGAGCTGGGCTACGAAGTTGCTGTCGTTCGCGATGCCACGGCCGGAGCCAAGGTGCCTGAAGGTGACGGGTATCTCGCAGCCATCATCAACTTCCGCATGGTCGCCAACGGCGTCTGGTGGACTGACGACGCGGTTGAGCGCATTGGCCAATCGGCCTGACCCAAACCGATCTTCCAATTTGATCCTAAAATCCTGAAAGGACATATCATGACACGCATCTTTACATTTCCCACACTTACAACAGCGTTGACTCTCGCCTTGGCGGCGGCGGCATTGGCCGACGATGAATACAACGTTTCGAACAGTCTTACCCTGACTGGACACCCCCTCGGCATGCACGGCGTCGATCCTGTGTCGATGTTTGAAGCCGAGAATCCTGAGATGGGCAACGCCACTTACACGTCGCCCCATGATGGTGTGGACTACTATTTTGCGTCGCAAGCGGCGCAAGCTACATTCGAAGCGGATCCGACGGCACATCTGCCTCAATTCGGCGGGTTCTGCGCCTTTGGCGTCTATGTAGGCAAGAAGCTTGATGGCGATGTTCGGTATGCCGATATCGTGGACAACAAGCTCTATCTCTTTGTGAATGAGGACATCTTCAAGAAGTACCTTGAGGACAAAGAGACCGTGATTCAAGGCGCCCATGCCAAGTGGGCAGACATCCACCACACGCCTGTCGGCAGCCTTTGATCGAGGAATTTGGTGGCTTTTGCCGGTCGGAGCCACCGCTGCCTCGCGCCTCCCCAAAAGACCGGTATTTCTCCAAAACGCCACGCTCGCACACAATTCGCGTGCGTCGAAAGCTCAGACCAAAGGAAACCAGACATGACTGATTTTGAGACCTATACAATCGCCTCTGCCCCTGAAGCCGCGAAACCAATCCTGGAAGCATCGCTGAAAGGGTATGGCTTTGTACCCAACCTTTATGCTGCCATGGCCGAAGCTCCCGCAATTCTGGAAGGCTACACGACACTTTCCAGCATCTTCGGAAAGACCAGCCTGTCAGAGACCGAGCGCCAGATAATCCTGATGACCAACAACCGGTTGAACGGGTGCAAGTACTGCATGGCCGCCCATACCACTCTTTCACAGATGGCCGGTGTCCCCGAAGACGTGATCGCGGCATTGCGCGATGGCAGGCCCATTGCCAACCCCAAATTGGAAGCACTGCGCAAATTCGCCATCGTGATCAACGAAAGCCGAGGCTGGCCCAGCGACGCGCAAGTCGAGGCGTTTCTGACGGCTGGTTACACACGCCAATCTATGCTGGAAGTCATCCTTGGCACAGCGTTGAAAACCCTGTCGAACTATACGAACCATGTGGCGGACACCGCGTTGGATGATGCCTTTGTGCCAAATGCATGGATCGCCCCGGTCGCGGTGGTGGCTGAATAGCGCGACGCCCGCCCATATGTTAATCTTGCTTTTGGACCTGTGTTTGGTTCCCGACAAGAAGGGGATCTGATTTGAGACGTCCGACAGCAAAGTCAACAAAAGTGCGCACCTTCGCAGACACGGTTCGTCCCTCTTGATGCACAAGATGGATGGGGACTTCGGGTGGTTCATACGACTTTAGAACAGTCTTGAGCCGCCCATCTGCAATGTAGGGTGCGATTTGATAGGACAGAAGCCGCCCGACACCATGACCTTGCAAGGCCAACTCGATCACAGCGTCATTTGTGTTCATGCTGATGCGTGGGCTCATGCGTTTGGTGACAGTCTTTCTGCCCCGTTGAAAATGCCATTGGGCCGATGCATTCAAGGCAGTTGAATTAATGATTGCATGGCAGGATAAATCGTTGGGCGTATCTGGTTCGCCATATCGGTCAAGATATTTACGGGAAGCAAACACGACCTGCCTCACCGTACCACACCTGACAGCCATCAAACTGGAATCAGCGAGGTTGCCAATTCTGATCCCGACGTCGAGACCCTCATCAATCAGATTGACCACGCGGTCCACATAGAGCGTGCGCGCCGAGAGCTTTGGATACAGATCCAGAAAATCGCCCAAAATTGGAGTGACGAACATACGGCCAAACAGGACTGATGCAGTAACACTAATTTCCCCGGTCGGTTCGGCATAGGAACCGACAGCGGCGCGCTCGGCCTCTTCAAGGTCAGCCAGAATACGTCTGGCATCCTCAAAAAACCTTTGCCCGCTATCAGTCAGCATCACTGAGCGCGTTGTGCGTACAAAAAGACGTAGCCCGAGGCTGTCCTCAAGCATAGAAACCATTCGGGTCACTGTCGGTGGTGACATGTTGAGGTCGCGGGCCGCAGCAGCGAAACCTTTTAGTTCGGCGACCTTCACAAAGACTTTTAACGCGTGAAATCTGTCCAAGACATTATTCCATATTTTTGAATAATATATTGCCAAGTATCCAAATTCCGCAACTTGAAAGCTCCAATTAACTTCACCTCAGTCCCAGGGCATCGCCCAGGCCGAGATGGAGAATTCAATGGCACGACCCTTTGCAGAGATCAGCTTCACGCCCTCCGTTCGCGAAACGCAGGCCAAAAACGGGTCAGCTAACGGCTACGCGAAGTTTCTGGACGGCACGTGTCAGGAGGACTGTATCAGCCCGGTCGAGGCCAGGTTCATCGAGCAAAGAGACGGCTTCTATCAGGCAACAGTCTCGGAAACCGGCTGGCCCTATGTACAATTTCGCGGTGGACCTGCGGGTTTTCTGAAAGTGTTGGATGAACGGACACTTGCCTACGCCGATTTCCGCGGCAACCGGCAATATCTCAGCACCGGGAATCTGCTGGGCAATGACCGAATCTCGCTGATCCTGATGGATTATCCCAATCAGCGACGCCTCAAGATCTGGGGTCGGGCGAAACTCATTGATGCCGATGCCGATCCGGCGCTGATGCAACGCCTGAGTGAGCCGGGCTATCGCGCTCATCCTGAGCGGGCGATTGTGATCAAGCTTGACGCAATGGACTGGAACTGCCCGCAGCACATCCCCCAACGCCTGACCCTTGAAGAATTTGAAGATTACCTCGTCCCGCTTCGCACTGAGCTGGAAGCACTGAAAGCTCGAAACGCAAGGCTCGAAGAGGCACTGGTCAGCAAATCTGACCGATATCAAGCCCCGCGCGTACAAGCACGCACGCCGTAACCTGAAGAAAGGAAACATCCATGTCGCGCAATCTGAAATCCGTCCTGAGCGCCAGCATTCTCGCACTTTCCATTGCTGGGCCATGGGCACCAGTCCCTGCCATTGCCGCAGAGACTGGAATTGAAGCTACGCAAGCCGTCAGCTTCCGCACGGAAGAAATCGGCGACATAGCTATCGCCTATCGTGAAGCCGGAGACTCAAACAGACCTACTGTCCTGCTGCTTCATGGCTTTCCGACCTCATCACATATGTTCCGCAACCTTATCCCTGAACTGGCCAAGCACTACCACGTGATCGCACCCGATTTTCCCGGATTTGGAGCGTCGGACATGCCAAAAGCCGAGAATTTCGAGTATTCCTTTGCGAACATTGCCGAAATTATGACGTCTCTGCTCGACCGGAAGGGTGTCGATCAATATGCGGTCTATCTGATGGATTACGGTGCCCCGGTTGGTTTCCGTATGTTTGCGGAACAGCCCGAGCGGGTAACCGGCTTCATCATTCAAAACGGGAATGCTTACGAGGAAGGGCTGCGCGAGTTCTGGGATCCAATCAAAGCTTATTGGGCCGACCCATCGCAAGAGAACGGCGACCAGCTTCGTGGATTCCTCACTCTGGATGCAACCAAATGGCAGTTCACCCACGGCGTTAAAAAACCGGAACTGATCAGTCCCGACAATTATTGGCATGTCCAATACCTGCTCGACCGCGAAGGTAATCAAGAGGTGCAACTTGAACTCTTCCTAGACTACGGCACCAATGTTGCCGAGTACCCAAAATGGCAAGCGCTGTTTCGGAAGCATCAACCCCCGGCGCTACTGATGTGGGGTAAGAATGATCACATCTTTCCGGTCGAAGGCGCCTATCCCTATGAAAGCGATCTGAATGATCTCGATTTTCATCTGCTCGATACGGGTCACTTCGCGCTGGAAGAATATGGGCCCGAGATTGCGGCGCAAATGACCGCCTTTCTGAATCGCATCACCGCCGCCAGCAACTGACGTAAAACTGGCCGCACCATGCTCAAAGGTGCGGCCGACGCATGGAGAAAACCAATGAATACGCAAGCAAATACTGTCAGAAAGGTAACGGTTGAAATCGTACACGGCTTTGTCGACGGTGGCGCCGGTGGAAATCCCGCAGGCGTCGTCCTGGATGCTGATGAATTGGGCGAACAGGATATGCAAACCGTCGCGGCAAGGGTTGGATTGTCCGAAACGGCCTTTGTGTCGCAGTCCAAGACAGAGGGCTTCAAACTGGATTTCTTCACACCGAACAGGCGCATCGCTCATTGCGGTCATGCAACAATTGCCGCCTTCTCTCACCTTGACGCGCTGGGCCGGATTCCCAATCCCAACACCTCGAAGGAGACAGTTGATGGGCCAAGGCGCATACTAATGAAAGAGGGCGCCGCCTATATGGAACAGCTAGCCCCAAAATACGCGATACCAGAGGAATGGGTGGAAAAAGGTGTAAGCATCGACGATGTACTGAACTCCCTTGGGATCAGCAGCCATCACCTTGATCAGGAAATACCACCGATTTTAGTCAATACGGGTAACAGTTTCATTGTCATCGGCCTCGCTGATGCCGATGGTCTTGCCAATGTGAAACCAGATTTTGCCAAAATCACGCAAATCAGCGAACGACTGGATTTGATCGGCTACTACGTCTTCACAAGAGACCCATCGGCGACCGACCGAGACGCTACAACCCGCATGTTTGCGCCCCGATACGCGATTGAGGAAGAAGCCGCGACGGGGATGGCTGCGGGGCCCTTAGCATGTGTATTGCACGACTTTGTCGGATCATCTCAACGATCATTTCAAATCGAACAAGGGGTTTTTATGAACCCGGCGAGCCCGAGCCTAATAAAAATCGATCTGGAAATCGATAATGGAACAATCTCTGGCCTCTTGGCAGGTGGTTTCGGCAAGGTCATGTGCTCGCGTCGAATTGGTTTCTAGCGTTGCGCTTGCGGCGAATGGCTGGCTTTGCGGGCTGCACCGCAGCAACGACGCCCATTGGGCAACGTCCGAATTGGGCCGTCCGCTGAATTTTGAAAAGTCCGGATTCCTGCGCATCGCTGACCTTACAGTACGGAGAAGCACTTTGTGTTCTCTGCTCAACGCTACACTAGTGTAGGTCTGCGCATAACGCTGCGTTCCAGTAATTGATTTCATTCATGAAATTCAAGTGTGCTCGCCCATAACTTTGCGCGGCGTTTGCGCATAATTTTGCACGATTTTCCCAAAAGTTTGCACACTCCCCCAAGGTGACCGATTACATCCTTCCGAAAGTCTCTTTGAGTTCTGTGACTTGTGCTGCATCCAACATCCGGGTTGGCATGCCCCGCAAGGCCACGAGCAGCTTGGCGGTTTCTTCCAACTCTTCTGCTGCACAGACCGCCGAGAAGAGGTCCTTTCCTGAAACGACGGGGCCGTGATTAGCCAACAGAACCGCACTATACTTACCGTCTAGTTCACTGATCAAATCACCAGATTTCGGGTCACCCGGCTTGACGTATGGAACCAGTTTGACCGTTCCAACGCGCATGACCACGTATGGTGTCAGTGGCGGAATACAGTCATTGGGATCGGTGTCTTCCAAACACGACAGTGCGGTGGCCCAGGTCGAATGTAGATGCACCACTGCACCAGCTTCTGGCCGCGTTTCATAAAAGGCTTGGTGCAGAAAAACCTCCTTGGTCGGCTTGTCGCCGGAGACGTGGTGCCCATCCAAACTAATCTTGGCGATGCGCTCGGGGTCGATATCGCCCAAGGTGGAATTGGTTGGTGTCATGAGGATCCCGTCATGTAAACGCGCGGAGACATTGCCCGCCGTGCCGACGGAAAAACCACGTGCAAACAGCGAGGCGCACAGCTCTGACATCTGCCGTCGCAGTGTCTGTTCTTCAGAACTCATTTACCGGACTCCATCATTCTGAGAGCCTTGGCGAAAAAGTCCGGAGCGCCGAAGTTCCCAGACTTCAAAGCCAGCGCAATCGGTTCAGATTTCCCAACGCTCAGGACTGGCACGCCCGGGTCGATCTCTGGCCCAATTGACATGGCTGGTGACCCCAGTGCCTCAGAGACAGCATTGGCGACAGCTCCCGACGTCTCTCCTCCCGCCACCACCAATCGCTTGTAGCTCTTCTGAACAAGCTCGCGCGCGGTATCTGCAAAGAGATTGTCCAGCCTGTCCGCAACCGCTTCCTGACCATATTTGTTTTGGATCGCTCGCACCTGATCCGGGCTTCCTGATGAGTAAGCGAGAGGGGCCTCACCCAAATGCGTTTCAAAGAATTCCAGAAGCGTCTGCGTGGTCACATCCCCGGACATAACACCTGGCACATCAATGGCGAAGGACGGATGGGATTGCGAATGAACATCAATCTGCCCACGGGTCGCACCCGAGCAAGACCCGGCAAGGATCGCGGCAGGCCCAGCGATACCGGGGAACACTCTGCCAGCACTTTTGGATGAAGTCTCTCTCAGGAAGTTTCTTGGTAGACCCAGCGCTATACCCGATCCCCCAGTAATGAGCTTGGCATCCCTTAGAGCTTCGCCCCAGGCCAGCAAATCTTCATCCGAAATCGCATCACCGATCACAAAGCGTTCGTTTGCGTTCTGCAACGCATCAGCAATCGCCTCTGGTCCTTGCTTCACGGTGTCAACTGACACCAACCCGACCGTTTCTTCGGTCTGATGCTGCAACCATCGCCGGATGTTGGCATCCGTCATCGGAGTGAGAGGGTGGTTTTCCATCCCGGATTCATGCAACAGCTTACCGAGTACAAAGAGATGACCGTAATAGACAGTGCGCCCCGTTGTCGGAAAGGCCGGACAGAAAACCACCTTTTGCGCACCCAGGTCGTTGGCCAGTGATTCCGCAACGGGGCCGATATTTCCTTCCGTCAGGGAATCGAAGGTGGAGCAATACTTGAAGATGAACTGCTTGCATCCTTGATCCTTAAGCCACCGCAGAGCGCGCAAGCTGTCCGCTACCGCTTCCTCAGTCGGTGCGGTGCGGCTCTTGAGTGAGATCACACCCGCTTCGATCTCCTCGTCGGCTGGGGTCGTCGGAATACCTGGAAATTGAGCCGTTCGTAACCCACCTTCCGGCTCAACGCCCTTTGCTAAGGTGTTCGCAATATCACTCGCACCAGTAAAGTCGTCCGCTATGACACCGATTAGCATAGTTCAATGTCCCGGGCCGGCCCTGGATCCAACCTATGGATATGCGGTGCCACGCCCACGGGAAATACCTCACGCACAAGTGGATCATGGCCGGGCACGATAAGCCTAGGATGCGAAGCCAACCTCTCAAGTGTCTCGAAACCATCCATCATGTCTTGCAGGTCGACGACGATGGGAAAGGCTTTGCGCGCCATGAAATTCTCGTAATAGTGCGAGGCATCAGAGGCGAGTACCATCCACCCGGCTGCCGTTCTTACGCGAACGCATTGCAACCCGCGCGAATGCCCTCCGATGCAGTGCACCGTTACCCCATCTGCAATCTCGGCTTCTCCATCGTAGAACACCACCTTGCCTGAATAGAGACGCTTTACGACCTCGCAGACATGGCCAGCCGTGAAAGGCGCACGCAGGTGGTCATGGCACATGCATGGACCTGTGGCGAAGGCCATTTCCGCCGACTGCATGTGCAATTTCGCGTTAGGGAACATATGCAGCCCCCCTGCGTGGTCATAATGAAGGTGGGTCACGATGACCTCAGTCACCGCTTCTGGCGCAATGCCCAGGGGCCGCAGAGCTTCGCGAGGGTCCATCGCGATGGGACGACCACGAGCGGCGGCCTCATCGGAGTCGTAGCCAGTATCGACCAGAATGACTTTGTTGCCGCGTTTGAGCACCCAAACAAAATAGTCCATTGCATGAGGCGCGTCGTGATTGTCATCCAAGATGAAGCTATCGCGTCGAGTGCGGGCATTGCGATCCGCGTATTTGACAGCGTGGATTTCCCAATCGTTCATCGTATGACCTCGGAATATTGGTGAACTGTCTTGGTTGCAATCATATCAACCACTGCCTTATCGAAGGACTGAAAATGCGCGCTTTCTAGGTGGGCAGAGAACGCCACGCTGTCATCATAAACCTCATAGAGAAAAACTGTCTCGGGATCGTCGCCAAGGCAAACGTCAAACTGATGGCATCCGGATTCTTCACGCAAAGAAGTTGAAGCGTTTTCGACCATCAGCGGCAAGAAAGCGTCTCTCTTACCGGGTTTGAGAGTGAAAGTGACAGTGACTACAATCATCAGACAGAAAGTCCTTTCAAACGTGAGAATGCGCGCTTTGCGACGGGCAGTTGGCTGAGGATCAGACCAATGTTGAGCACCAGCAGAATGGCCGCACCGGGTCGTGAAAAGAAGACCGAAAGATCCCCGTCCGACAAGAACAGCGACCGGCGGAAGGTTTCGTCAAACAGGCTGCCCAGAATAACCCCGATCACCAACGGCGCGATTGGGTACTTCATCAGGTTCATGAAATAGGCAACGGCGCCGACGCCGAGCATCAGGTAGAGATCATTGATGCCCCCGCCAACGCTGAAAGACCCAATTGTTGTCAGAACCATAACGACGGGCAAAAAGATGGTCTGCGGGATGGCAAGGATTTTGATAAATACCCGAGCGGTGAAAAGCCCCATCAGGAACATCGTGAGGGAGGCCAGCACCAGGATTGCAACCACGCGCAGAATGATCTCTGGATCTATCGTCGGGCCGGGAATCACGTTGTTGATCTTGAAAGCCCCCATCAAAGCGGCGGCTGGTGGTGAGCCAGGAATGCCCAGCACCAAAAGTGGGATTAGCGCGCCGCCAATACAGGCGTTATTTGCGGTCTCAGAACACAGCAGACCTTCCAATGACCCTTTGCCGAACTTGTTGCCCTCAGTAGATACGGTCTTGCCAACACCGTAGCTGACCCAACCGGCGACATCTTCGCCAACTCCGGGAAGTGCTCCTACCCCTGTCCCGATCACGCCTGACCGGCCAATGGTGGGCAGGTAGCGCCGAATAGAGCGAAGGTTCGGAAGAATGCGGCCTTTCAGGGCCAGAACTTTCCCGGCCTCAACGTGCCTCAAACCGTCAATGATTTGGGGAATGGCAAAGGCCCCCATCAAAACTGGCACGACCTGAAACCCGCTCATCAGGTAAGACCAGCCGAAGGTATAGCGCGGCTCAGACAACAGAGGGTCGAGGCCCACCATGGACATCGCAAGCCCGATCAAACCGGCGATCCATCCCTTAATCACCAGGTCTTCGCTCATCAAAGTACCAGAAAGCAGAATGCCGAACAGGGCCAGCAATGCTTTCTCCGGGCTTGCGATGTTCTTTGAAACCAAAAGCAGCGCCCAGACAAAAATCAAAAGCGTGATGGTTCCGATAACTGTGCCAATGAAACTGGCCGTCGTGGTCAGCCCTAGTGCTTCGCCCCCTCGACCCGCTTTGGCCAAAGGGTAGCCATCCATGGCCGTCGCCGCGCTGGCTGCCGTGCCCGGAATGTTCAGCAAAATAGACGGGTAAGAGCCGCCGTAAATCGCGCCGACATAGGCCCCGAGCAAAGCGATGAGCGAATAGTCGAGCGGGATTTTGTTGCCGAAGAAGCCC
This sequence comes from Ruegeria sp. AB11, assembly GCF_056536325.1. Lineage (NCBI taxonomy): Bacteria > Pseudomonadati > Pseudomonadota > Alphaproteobacteria > Rhodobacterales > Roseobacteraceae > Ruegeria > Ruegeria sp. AB11. The sequence goes on from NZ_JBQFJO010000001.1 coordinate 500,949, forward strand.
GTCAGGATCGTCACGGCCAGGGTTGCCGTAAGGCCGGGCAATGCGCCGAACGTGATGCCCAGGAACACGGATGCAATCAAATACAGATAGGTCAGCGGGTCCACTGCCAGGCCCACGAATGCAGTCCCAAATCCAGCCAGTTGCGAAAGAATAAAGTCCATCCGGTCAGTCTTTCCATAGCGGACGAAGCGTCACGTAGTAGTGGTATTCGATTTGCTTGAAGATCAGCCCGCCGCGCGCGGGCACGTTCTGCCGGAAAACAAAGGCCATCGCACAAACGAGGATGAGCGGGGCAAGTATTGCCACCAATGGAACGAACCGCAAAACGCGTTCGGAAGCCGCTTTGGTCAACACCACTAGTGTTAACGCGACCCACAAGGCCAGTGTGAACCAATCATCACCGTGTGCATTCCAATCCGCCTGAGCAGGGAACACGGCGAACGCAAACAAACCGGTGACGACAACTGCGACACAGGCCACCAAAGCACGCCGCGCGTGACCGCCGTAGTAGCCGTAAGTCAAAGCTGTGATTAGCAAGCCAGAACACAGAATGAAGTCCACTCTTGGAACCAACCCAACGACATATGCAAGAAGGATCAGTCCTATGGTTGAAGCTCGATAGGCTTCAGACTTATCCCACCCGATGCCCAAAGCACTGAGCGCGTGTTGGGCTGCACCGGCACGAATCGAAATAGCCAACAAAACGAAAGACAAAACAAGTAGTCCACCGAAGATGAACAACGGCACAATTGCAGCCGAGTTGTACCAATCCGATCCACTTACACCTGCGCGGTTTTCGCCCCAAAGAGGGATGTCCAACGTCTTCCAAAGGAAAAAGGTGGAAATTGCTATCAGACCAATCGATGCCCAGAAATCGCGCGTCCGCATGATCAGTGTATCGTCAGGTTTGTCCATTGCCTGCCTCTTGTCGGAAAGGGCGCGATCAGGCGCGCCCTTTCAAAAGTGATCGGATTATGGCTTCTCGATACCCAGCGACGCCGGATCGACGGTCGCTGCGCCCAGATCTTGCAAGGTGTAGGCAAATGTCGCCTCAAGGTTCGCAAACAGCTCTTGAGCTTCTTCGCCGTGTTGACCACCGACATCGTAATTGTTTGCCACGGCCCATTCAGCGACGGTGTCGGAGGCAATCGCTTGCTCGAAGGCATCACCAAGTGCGGCCTTTACGTCGTCCCCGGCTGAACTGTGAACTGCAAACCCGATGGCCTGTTTGAGCGGTAAATACTGATCGAGACCGTCATAAATCCCAAAGGCGGAAGGCACCGTTGCCCCTGCAATCTGCGCTTCTTCGGGCGTCAGCATCGCGAGAGGCTTCAATTGACCGCCTTCGATCAACGGGGCCTGTTCAGCTAGAGAAGTCACAACCAACGCAACTTCACCCGCTATCGCTGCTTCCTGCCCTGGCGCGGAGCCTTTGTATGGAACAAACTTGAACTCTGCACCGGACCCTTTTTCGATGGCCAGAAGGTTCAAGTGGTGGATCGAACCTGCGCCGGAAGCCGCCGCTGGAATAGTGCCAGGAGCAGCTTTCGCAGCGTCGACCAGTTCTTCCAGAGTATTGTAAGGGCTACCCGCTGGGACCGAGATCAGATCGGGTGAGCCGCCAACAATAAACGGATACCAAAAGTCGAATTTCTTATCCCAACCACCCTGCACAGCAGCGGTGACGTTCGATTCAGACAGACCAACCAATGTGTAGCCATCGTCTGGTTGGTTCATGACGTAGACCATGCCGTTAGAGCCTGCGACCCCACCTGTTTGATTGATCACATTGATCGAAACCGGAAGGTGTTTTTCCATCTCGGCCATGATCATTCGGTTGATCGTGTCCGTGCCACCACCGGCCCCCCAGACCACAGCTGTGGTGATATCACGATAGGGATAATCCTGCGCAGCAGCAGCCCCAGCAATCCCCGTCGCCATAGCAACCGCGGCCGCCAACCGCCCTAGCTTCAGTTTCATTTCCAAGTCCTCCCAAACATCTTTGCGTTTATTATTGCATTTATTTGCGTATACATTAAAGAATGCGTTGTCAACGGACTGTAGTGAAAGTTGCTATCGCGCTATGAATGCGAAACGGGAAGGAAGCGGGCTAAGATGAAGAAAAGTTATGATGTGGCAGTGTTCCATGGGGACGGAATCGGCCCTGAAATTATGGCCCCTACGCTTGAAATCCTGCGTCAGCTCTCGCACGGCAGTCCTTCCTACAAACTGGTGTTTACAGACGCTCCGGCGGGCGCAGGCCACTACGCCAAAACTGGAGAATCGTTTCCGGCTGGGTCACTCGAAACTGCACGCAACGCTGACGCGATTCTGCTATCTGCAATGGGTTTGCCGGATGTTCGCTACCCTGATGGAACCGAGATTTCACCGCAGATCGATCTGCGAAAGCAACTGGGACTTTTCGCTGGGGTGCGGCCAGTAAAGGTAAGCAACGGGCAAACGACCCCTTTGTCGCTCCCCAGTGGAAAAGAGATCGACTTTGTCTTGATCCGTGAAAGCACCGAAGGATTGTTTTTCACGCAAGGAACGGGAGAAGTCTTAGAAGATGAGGCGCGCGAAACTCTTCTGATCACCCGCGATGTTTCCGAAAAACTATTTCGGTTTGCGTTTGATTTGGCCAAAAACCGGAAAGCATCCGGACGCGGGCCAGGACGGGTTACTTGCGTCGATAAAGCCAATGTATTCAGGGCCTTTGCGTTCTTCAGATCAATGTTTGACGCCGAAGCTGCCAACCATCCGGATTTGCAGGCAGACCATGCATACGTCGATGCTACCGCCCTCTGGATGGTTCAAAAGCCTTGGGAATTTGATGTCTTGGTGACCGAGAACATGTTCGGAGACATTCTCTCCGACCTTGGCGCGGGTCTCATGGGTGGTCTAGGACTGGCGCCATCAGCGGATATCGGGTTGAATCACGCTGTATTCCAACCCTGCCATGGTTCCGCTCCTGACATTGCGGGACAGGGTATTGCCAACCCTTTTGCGATGATCCTGTCCGCAGCAATGATGCTTGAATGGTTGGGGCTGACCCATGATCACCCAGACCTGTCCAACGACAGCGAACGATTGCGCGAAGCCGTGGAAAAGGTGACGACAAGCGGCAACAACCTGACGCGTGACCTTGGTGGCACCGCTGGAACGCAGGCCGCAGCCTCTTCAGTAATGGAAGCATTGCAGGCATGAATACACAACAAGCCATCAGGGTCGCGTGTGTGGGAGCGGGGTATTTCAGTAGGTTCCACTACGAAAGCTGGTCCCGAATGCCCGGAGCGGTTCCGATTGCATCTTGCAACCGTGATATCAACAAGGCGAAGGAAACAGGACTGGCCGCTTACGATGATCTGTCAAAAATGCTGGAGGTGGAAAAACCAGATCTCTTGGACATCATCCTTCCACCTGTGGCGCAGGCCGATGCCATCCGAACGGCACTGCGCTCTGGAATAAAGTGGCTGATCTGCCAAAAACCTTTCTGCATGTCATTAGAAGAAGCTAAGAAGATCGTCTCCGAGGCTGAAGCAGTAGGCGCAACCATTGTCGTGCATGAGAATTTTCGCTTCCAGCCCTGGTATCGTGCGATCAAGGTAGCGATGACCGAGGGTCGAATTGGAACACCTCTACAAGCGACTTTCCGGCTTCGGCCTGGCGACGGACAGGGACCGCACGCCTACCTTGACCGGCAGCCGTACTTTCAGGACATGCCACGTTTTCTGGTGCATGAAACAGCGGTTCACTGGGTAGACACATTCCGATTTTTGTTCGATGCGCCCAGTGCAGTTTATGCGGACTTGCGCCAAGTTAACCCCGTTATCTCGGGCGAGGATGCAGGTTACATCCTGTTTGACCACCCCAACGGTTTGAAAGCTCTGTTCGATGGCAACAGATGCCTTGACCACAGTGCCGAAAACCTGCGCCAAACCATGGGCGAAGCTCTCATCGAAGGAACAGAAGGATCACTGGTTCTTTACGGCGACGGCTCAGTAGAACTCCGCGGTTTTGGAAAACAGGAGCGACAGCAGATTCTACCTCCAAGCGATCATGATGGATTTGGAGGAGACTGCGTCCACGCCTTGCAAAGTCACGTCATTTCGGGCCTTCTACGAGGCACGCCGTTAGAAAACACGGCCCGAGATTATTTGGATGTGATCCGCATCGAAGAGAATATCTATCTCTCGGCTGCGGAAGGACGAAAAATCAACCTGGAGACGCCGTGAAGGATCAGGACGCAAAAACTCTTTCCAATACACAACGCGCTGTAAGAGATTTGCGGCGGATGATCCTGTCCGGCGAACTTGCGGCCGGAACTGACCATCTGGAATCGGAACTCGCCGAAACCCTTGGTATGTCCCGCACCCCGATACGGGAAGCCGCGCTGATGTTGGAAAGTAAGGGGTTGCTGGAAATGCGACCCCGGAAGGGCGTTCGGATACTGCCTGTTTCATCAGATGATATGCGTGAAATCTACGACATATTGACGGAACTCGAGAGCCTCGCAGCACAGCGCGCTGCCGAAGCGGGTTATTCAGAAGATGAACTGGCGGACCTTGCTGGATCAATTGCAAAGATGGACCAAGCCATCGAAGCCGAAGACCTAGAAGCCTGGGCCGAGGCCGACGAGTGGTTTCATCAGGAACTCGTTCGGTTGGGCGGCAACAAACGAGTCGAAGCGATTGTCGCCATGATGAGCGACCAGGTGCGCCGCGCTCGCGCAACGACGTTGTTCATCAGGCCCGTGCCCGTCAAATCCAATGAAGATCATCGGGTTGTTTTCCAAGCGATTAGTGAAGGTCGACCGGATGTTGCCCGTGAACGTCATCGAGAACACAGGCTGCAAGCACAGGCTATGCTTTGCGGGATACTCGAAAAGCATCGGCTCAACAGCCTCTGATCTTCTCGTATCCGGTCGTTAGTCAACTAGAGTAACTGCCTGTTTTCGGCATTGAAGGCGCTCCGAGTTCTTGTCTACCACGGCAACCCGCAGTTGCCTCCGGCTGCGCTGATTTTCTTTTTTTAGTCGCTCAAACAATCACTACATCGATTGGGGTTGAAATGGTACGACTTCGTATTAATTTAGTACGATATCGTACTACTGGAGACTCAAGATGCCAAATCGAAGACGTTTTCTCAAGATTCTAGGCGGAGGCACAATTCTGGCGGCAACGGGCGCGGTTGCGTTCCTCGCTACACGCACGCCGCATGACGCGCTGGCTCCGTGGACGCCAAAACCGTATGACGACCCACGCAAAGCTGCTTTGTCCTACGCAATTCTCGCCCCCAATCCACACAACTTGCAACCTTGGCTCGTTGAGTTGGTTGGGCAAGACAAGGTGCGCATCCATCGTGATCCTGATCGCGAGCTTCCAGAAACCGATCCTTACCACCGCCAGCTTTTTATTGGCCTCGGCGCATTTGTTGAGACTATGATCCTGGCGGCAGGTGCACAGGGATTTGATACCGAGGTCAAACTACTGCCAAATGGAGATGACGGACCTATCGCAGAAGCAGTGTTTGTTCCTGGCGGAGCGCCCGATCCACTCTCAGATCAAATCCTCAACCGACATTCCAACAAGGAACCGTACACTGAACAGCGCCTCTCAGCCGACCAAGTGTCTACGCTTGCCAACTATGCATCTTTGATTGCTGATGAGGATCTAGTGGGCCGTGTTCGAGACCTCACAAAACGCGCTTTCGAAATCGAAATGCGAACACCCCAGACCCTAAAAGAATCCGTCGACCTCATGCGGATCGGGAAAGCAGAAATCAACGCCAACCCGGATGGGATTGAGTTACGCGATCCCATACTGGAAACGCTGCGACTTACCGGCTTATTGGACAATGAGACCCTTATGAATGTTGACCACCCAGGCACTCAGTCTCACATGCGAGGCTACTTCGCTATGCTAGACGCGACGCCTCAATACGCAGTCCTCACGACAGCTACAAATACGCGAAGTGATCAACTCGAAGCCGGACGTCAATTGATGCGTTTCTATCTGAAGACAACCGAAATGGGGCTAGGCGTGCATCCGGTCAGTCAGGCCCTTCAGGAATATCCCGAGATGGCCGATGAATACGCTATTGCGCATGAGCTTCTTGCGTCACCGGGCCACACGGTGCAAATGTTGCTGCGTTTGGGGTATGGACCTGAGCCAATTGCCACACCCCGCTGGCCGCTGGAGACACGAATTCTGAATGAAGCCTGAAGATGAGACCAACGAAGTTTACCGGTTCTTCACCGAGGTCGGGATCATAAATCAACTGATCTCGACCAAGCTGGAAACGTTCTTACCTGGTCGAATGACGGCAACTCAATTTGGAATTTTAGGCCACCTGGTCCGGCGCCCCGAGGGAGAAACGCCACTACAGCTATCGAACGCATTTCAAGTGCCCAAGACGTCGATGACGCACATGCTCGCGAGCCTTGAAAATCTTACCCTGATTACCCTTGAAGCCAACCCCAATGACAAGCGTTCGAAAATCGCCAGGTCCACTCCGCAAGGCGCGGAGTTTTTGAAAGCTTGTACGAAGCGGATGTCGGAAGCCCTGGCTCCAGTATTGTCCGAACTCGGGTCAGGTCCGTTTCATGAGTCTTTGCCTAATCTGGCGCTCATTCGCGAAACTTTGGACAGTGAGCGCGACTAGCGGAAGCCAGCGTCGACCCAAGCAAATAGAAAAGCTCTCAGAACATCACGCAATCCGCGCCCGGCGGCAGCGGCGGCGATCCTTCTGGCAAGGTGGGCGTGTAGTCAAATGTCACAATCTTCGCGCCGCCATCGAATGCCACGAACAGTTGGTTGGATCCCGGCCTAATTGCGATGCCTTCTGGGTCGGTTCCGAACTCCAACAAGCTTTGCTGGGCGAGAAACTGGCCATCTGCCGTGAACTCATACAGGCTGTTTGACCCTTCCCAGTCGTCAACTATTAGCATGTGGCCGGTACGCGGATCAATCGCGATGCCCTGCGCCTCGCTCAAGGGCGGAGAGAGCTTCATGGTATCCAATCTCGCCGCCAGAGTGCCCTCGGTGGTGAACCAGGACAACCGTTCAGGGTCATCCTCGACAGTCACGATCTGTCCCGCGGCGTTGATTGCAATTCCTTCCGTATCCGCGAACCCACCTTCCAATTCGAAAGGCGCTCCCAGGGGTGATCCATCCTTGGTGACACGCTGAAGACTGCCGAGACCATCCCCCAGCAACAAGTGATCCCCTTCAACAGCAATTGCTTTGATCCGAAAGAGATCGCTGGATATTCGGCGCAACTCATCCCCTTGCAATGTAACGAGAATTGCTTCGGGCCCTTCGTTGGCAATCCACAAGCCACAAAACGTTGGATCGTAGTCAAGGCTTGCGGGTTGGTTGAGCTCGTAGCGCCCAGTTTCGCGAAGCTCCAATGCCGTGGCCGGAGAAGCCCCAGCGCAGATCAGTAAGGCTATGGTTCTTGCAAACACTCCGGATGCTCCCGGAAAGGTATGTTGTTTTAGAAAACTATACCTAGATTATTGCGCCCCTTCAGTGAGAAAGAACAGCTCAATGGGTTGAGCAAGGCCACGTATTTCGTGATCCCCACAGCTAAAGAACATGTTCGGTGCAGCACTTGCAACGGCTGACGTCGCCAACACTCTCTGACCAATTGATTTTGTTAAGCTTTCAACTCGGCTTGCGACGTTCACCGCACCGCCCAGAACTGTAAAATCAAGCCTGCCGGGGCTGCCGATGTTACCGTAGCTGACCTGCCCAACGTTGATCCCAATTCCAATATCCAAGGGCGGTTTTTGGAACTCGTCTCGTCTAGTGTTGAGAGCTTTCAAACCACTCAGCACACTCTGCGCTGCAAGAGCCGCCATTCTGCAACGGTCGGCATGGTTTTTTTGAGCTTCAATAGTGAAGATCGACAGAATGCCATCACCCATGAACTTGAGGACGTCTCCACCGTTGTCTTCCACGGCGTTGACCAACAGATCAAAATAGTCGCTGAGCGTGTCGAAGACTTCTTCTTCCGTAGAGGTTTCGGAAAGTGCCGTAAAGCCTCGCAGATCAGAGAACATAACCACGGCATCCAGAGTTGTTCGCTCACCGCGCTTGATGTTGCCGCTCCAGACTGCCTCAGAAGGGCCATCTCCTAAATAGGTTCGAAGTAGACCTTTAGACGATTTTCGCATCGTCACAGGTTCCAAAGCGGAAGAAAGGGCCGGTAAGACCGCTTCAATCAGCCTTAAATGTTCCGGCGAGAATCCATCCGGCGCCTGTGTAACGAACGTACAACCATGCAGCGATCCATCACCGTAATAAAGCAAAGTAGCGTAGTAGTCGGTGCCGCCTTGCTCTGCAAACTCCAAATAGGATGAATGCTCTGTTTCTGAGTCCAGTTGCTGGAGACTTTTGTGAAGCGGCTTTCTATTCGCCAGAATATACTCAAATGAGCTCCCAACATAACCATCGGTCAATGTCGTCTCATGGGTGACATCGTAGCTGTCGGTGCCGTTGGGAGTCCAAACCACACCCCAAGCAATAAGCAATGGATTGGCAAAGCGTTGGCCAATGTTTACTCGCCAAAGCGGAACTCCGGCTTCGACCAAGGAGGAACAAAACTGTGACACCACTTTTACAGGATCGCCAGAGCGACGACCTTCTGTGATCATCCATTCGGTTAGTCGAGTGACTTCTTCCATGGACCCAAGTTAGTCGCATGGAAACGATGAGCAAAGACTATTGGATTGGCAACGTCGCTTGCTTCTTTTGAGTCGCCTGATCTGGCTGGTTCAAAGAAGATTGGAGCGCTGCGCCCAGGCGACCTTCAGTAGAAACCAATCTCGCTGACATCTACGCTGGCCTCATGATCGCGCCCGAAGGCTACAACTCCAACTGAGGTAATTTCGTCAGCAACGGGAATAGCGCGCAATATGGCACCAGAAGCCTTGAAACCTGACAAAGGCAAGTGAACTTCGGTCCATTCGTCAGAAGTTGCGAAAGCGGCCTGATAGTATTGCCACGGAAGCACCGTGCCGCGTGTTCTGAGGTGAACGAAATATTGCTCACCGTTCCCCCGTACCAATAGCCTGACGCCTGATACACCCTCATCTGGTCGATCAGACAACTTGCGCCGGAACTGGATGAAGCCGCCGTTGTTTTCCGTACTGACGGTTCCGGTCAGCCGCGCGAATGCAACATCACCTTCCGAACGAAACTGCACTTGTCCTGAGGAAACTCCTCCCATGACGGTGTCGGCAACGTAGTCCCAACGCGTCTCTGGAGACTTGGAGAAGTCTTCGGTTAATTTTTCATCAGCCTGAGCCATTGTGCATCCGATGATAACAAGACCAGAAACAAGCCCAATGAAGTTGGCACCCATATTGTTCCTTCTCAGTTCAGTATCGCAATGGAAAGGTTCAGCGCCGTGGCAAATGCAACCCATACAAAGTACAGCAGGAAAGAAAGTGCGGAGACGGGGTCTGAATTCCTAACCTGAGTGATGAACATCACGATGACAGCCAACAACGCGACAATGACCAAAAGGGCAACCCACGGCAGTTGCAGTACGAAAAAGGTCGGGGACCACAAAAGGTTCAGCCCCATCTGTGCCCACCACAGCTTCATGGCGGTCGCACTTCGGTCTGTTTCTAACTGGCGCCAACCCGCCATAGCGATCAAGACATAAAGCACCGACCAAACCGGCCCAAAAATCCAATTTGGTGGATTGAAAGCAGGTTTAGAAAGCTGCGCATACCAATCCCCGGGCGCGGTCAATATTCCAATCAGGATGCCGCCTCCCAACACGAGCGCAAGAAATGCTATGCGGACCATCCAATTCGACATTGTGGGATAGCTTTCAGCAATCCTTGGTCGTCACGTTGACAAGCGCTTCGGAAGAGAAGGTCGCAGTACTGATCTCATCGGCATCGGTATATGACACCGTGGCACCTTCGATCTCCGACCCCGTTACAGTGATTTCGCGTTGCCCAATGGTGTCGTCTACATCGATGGTAAAAGCTAACCTGTCCCCGGCTGCGAGGGAGGCGATTTCAAGTTCAATTGTATCTTGCCCATCCACGACCGCTGGAATTTGACGCAGAGCATCCGCACCCTCAACAAATTCGAGAGGTTGGAAGACCTCTACACCCGCGCCTTTTTCGGTAACGTCGAAAATCAGACGCCCGGCAGATTGCGACAAGTCAATTTTGAGAGTCGAGGCTTGTACTTCGCAAGCTCCGACATTTGTCAAAACAAAACGGTCCTTGGGTGCGCCTTCTATAAAGCGAATTTGTACACCAGCTTGAAGCGAAGTAGCTGCAAATAATCCAAGGGTTGCCGCAAGAATACTCTTCGAGAACATATTTATCTCCTAACTAAACGGTTCTTGATAAATACGCGTCGGCGGGTTTCTTGGATCAGACTAATACACTTTGACTATAGTGGTTTAGCAGACAGGAGCTTTCGAAGTTCAATGACTCCGCAGTCAGAACGGCGAAGTCAAAACATGCCATTGCCATTCTCGCTGTTTGCTGGAACTTCCTGAAGAACGTCCCAGTGTTCGACAACCTTCCCGTCGACATCTAGGCGAAAAATATCGATCCCTGCGTACTCTAGACCATCGGGCCAGATTTGATGGCAATGCAGAATAACGTGATCGTCTTCAGCAAAGGCACGTTTGATGTCCACACGCTTTCCCGGGTATTCGGCGGCCATGCGCTCGAAGTACTCGACAAAGGCTTGCTTGCCGTCGCCAACATGCGGGTTGTGCTGCGTATAGGTATCACCAACAAAGGTTGCTATGGCCTCGGCAGGTCGACACTCGTTGAACATCATTTCGTAGAAAGCTATGACGTTTTTCTTGTTTGTTCCGAGGTCCGGCATGCTGATCTCCTAATCGACGTTTGTGCCGCCCAAAAACGTTGGTCCGCGTAATTCTTGGAAGCAACCTGGCAAAGATCTCAATCACTAATCGGCAAGAGGTTACGCGCGTGATTTTGCGTTCAGACTATTTCGAGGGTTTGTCCCTTACTCGACTTCTTCGAAGTCTATATGAATATGATTTCCATCAGGATCGGCAACATGGATTTGGACCATTCGAGCGCCCGGGACGTCAGTTTTGCGGTACTTGATCTGACTCGAGCTTGAGCTTCACTTCGGAGCCGACATTTGGCGTTCCCTCATGACCCACAAGGTGGACCACGGCGTCATCACCCGCGTATAACCAAGCTCCGGGGAACGGAAAATCAGGGCGGGGCCCAGGTATCAAACCCAGGACCTCTTCATACCAAGCAACCATCTCAGGCAACCTGGTCGTCACGATGTTCACATGATCCAGCCGCTCAATTCTCATCTAAAACCCCTCAAGCACGAGCTTTCCTTTGGCCTTGCCGCTTTCGAGGATAGCATGCGCTTTCATTAAGTTTGCAGCATTGATTGTACCAAGTGTATCGGTTGCTGTGGATCTGATCTTTCCGTCATCTATCAACCCGGCGACCTGATTCAGGATTTCGCTTTGACGGTTCATATCTCCAGTCCCAAAAAGCGACCGAGTGTACATGAACTCCCAATGCAATGAGATCGATTTGGGTTTGAACGGCGCGATGTCGAAGGTCTCAGGGTCATCGATCAACCCAAAGCGACCTTGAGGTGTCATCACCTCTCCAGCTTGGGAAGCATAAAGCTGGGAATGGTTTGTCGAATAAATGAAATCCACGCTGTCGATACCGAGAGCCTCGAGTTGTGAGCCAAAAGGTTCCGCATGGTTGATGACATGGTGTGCGCCAAGCTCTCGAACCCAGTCTTGTGTCTCGGGTCGGGACGCAGTGGCAATCACCGTCAAGTCAGTAAGAGCCCGCGCCAATTGAATGGTGATTGACCCGACACCGCCTGCGCCACCAATAACCAGCAACGTATTGGTCCCGCCGGAAACGGCATCTTGAACTCGCAAGCGGTCGAACAGCATCTCAAAGGCAGTAAGTGTCGTTAGCGGCATCGCCGCGGCTGCTTTTGCAGGTATGGATTTTGGCGCTGACCCGACGATACGTTCATCTACCAGATGAAACTCGGCATTGGTTCCCGGTCGGTTTATTGCCCCGGCATACCAAACTGTATCTCCCGGACTGAAAGTCTCAACCGTTTCGCCAACTGCTTCGACGATCCCTACTGCGTCCCACCCCAGAATATCAGGTGCTGGACCTACAGGAGCACGTTTTTGACGAATTTTCGTATCGACTGGGTTCACTGACACGGCCTGCACCTTCACCAACAAGTCGTGCCCTTTCGGCGTAGGTTTGTCGGCCTCGAAGTCGATTAAGGCGTCCGCCCGATCAATCGACCCTGTCTCAGGGTATCCCACGGCTTTCATAACGTGCTCCTTTGTCCGGTTCTCTATCAACCGATGACTGTCATCTCATTCAACGTGAATTCTGCAACGGCGCCCTCTGTTGCTTCCAGATAAGCCGCAAGGTGCTGAGCACCCATGTGGGTTTGCCAAAGCTCTCGGCTTTCCCAGTTTTCGTAGAACACGAAATGAGCCGGGTTGTCGTTGTCCTGGTGCAGGTCGTAGTTAATGCAACCCTCTTCGGATCGGGTTATGTCGATGAGCTTGGTCAGCTCGGCCTTTACGAGGTCAATCTTGTCGGGGTTGGCTTTGATGTTGGCGACGATTGTCAGCTTGGCCATTGGAATAGGTCCCTTGTGTTCTAGAGCGATGTGCCAAGTTTACGCCGCAGTCCTTTCGGGATAAACAGGGCGAGATCGAACATATAATCCGGAAATTCCGTTTAATGTTTTTAGACAATCTTCGCTTGTTTCTCACTATAGCCGAGAAAGGAAGCCTTGTGGCCGCGGCGCGGGAGACAGGGATGTCGAGCACGACAGTGTCCGAGCGGCTCGCGTCTCTCGAGGCACATTACGGAGTGGTTTTATTCAACCGAACCACCCGTTCCATCAGCCTGACTGAAGAAGGCCGGGTACTAGCCGACGGTGCAAAAAGTGTACTCGGTGAGGTTGCGGACTTGGACACACTTGTTCGGCATGGTGCCGAAACTCTATCTGGTCCAATTCGCATAAGCGCGCCTATCGATTTGGGGCGGAGCTTTGTCTCCGAAGTTATTGCCGAATTCACCGAAGAGAACCCAGCCGTCTCAATCGAACTGTCCCTCTCAGACGGCTACGTCGACCTCGTAGGCCAGGGTTTTGACCTCGCAGTTCGCTTCGGCAACATCACGGACAGCTCGCTCAGGTTGCGAAATCTAGGAAGCTACCTACGCTTCGTATGTGCGTCCCCAAGTTACCTGGCCTCATTCGGAACGCCCGAAAAACCAGAAGATCTGTTAAACCACAACTGCTTGGTCATGAGGTTTGGCGACATGATCGACAACGTTTGGGAGTTTGGATCAGGACCAAATGCCCAGCGGGTATCGGTAAAAGGAAACCGAATAGTCAATGATGGTTCACTCATCCGCGATTGGGCGATTGCAGGCCATGGGGTCGTACTGAAGTCCGAGCTGGATGTCGGCGACGATGTTCGATCTGGCAGACTTATTTCTGTCTTGCGCGATTTCCTTCCACCGCCGAAACCTTTGCAAATGATGTTTCCGCCGAGCCGAGCCCAACCACGTCGCATAACGGCCTTAGCTGAGCATTTGCGTCGCAAATTTGGTGTGAGTTAAAGCCGCAGGGGAAGTCACTAATCTGACAGCAGCTGTGTTTGCTCAATGAATTTCAAAGTCGCCTGTGCCAGCTCTGTGCCAGTATCTTCTTGAATGAAATGCCCCGCTTTAGGCACAACGGCATGGTTTTGACCAACTGCCCCAGGGATCGACTTTTGGAACAGTTTGTCTTCCCCCGCCATGACCCTGTCATCTTCTCCAAAAACAGTCAGAAACGGGGTGTTTAGGGTCTTGAGGGTTTCCCATGCGGCTCGGTTGGCTTCAGAAGCTGGATTATCAGCTGTATCGGGCACCAACATTGGAAACTCTCGAGCGCCTGTCAGATAGCGCGCATCCGGAAACGGTGCGTTATAGGCTGCGACCTCTTCATCGGAAATCTTCGATGTTGTACCGCCGAATACAATACGGCCCGAATTAAATTCAGGCACGGATTGTGAATATTCCCGCCATGAAAGAAATGCTTCCCCCAAAGGCACGTCACCGGTGGGCAAGGCCGTGTTCGCCACAACTACACGAGAGAAACGCTCGGGCATACTCGCAACCAGCCGCAAGCCTATTAGACCGCCCCAGTCCTGACAAACCAATGTGATGCCCGTTAGGTCAACTTTCCGCAACCACTCGGACATCCAGTCTACATGGCGTTGGTAGGTGTAATCGAACCGCTCGGTTGGCTTGTCCGACCGTCCAAACCCAATCAAATCAGGAGCCAGAACTCGATGGCCCGCATCTTTGAATAACGGAATCATGTGCCGATACAGGAAGCACCAGGTTGGCTCTCCATGCATCAACAATACGGGCGGTGCCTGTTCCGGTCCCTCGTCCAAATAGTGCATTCGGAGACGACCGCCTTCGGTATCATCCACATCAAGATAATTCGGGCCGAATGCGAAATCTGGCAACCCGTCAAACCGATGGTCAGGTGTTCGAAGGAACTTCATTGTGAACTCTCCAATATGCCGAAGGTATTGGCCAAGCAACAGTGATCGATAAAACAAAGACGGTCCAGTACCAGCGTATGTCGACGTCAGGTTTGCATTTGTTCGCCGCCCTTCTTCTGTTGCTCGCAGCGAAGGTCCATTTGTATAGATCTCGGATCTTCTGCTCCAACAAAAGGATTGGTCTCAAAGACCTCATCTTGCCAGTTCTCCTGAGCTGAAGCAGAGTTCATCAATGCGGATCGCCAAGAAGCGCATCAGAAGAAGAGCGCAAGTCCGCTCATTGAGACAACCAAGAAAAGGAGAGTCATGATTCCACCTGAGCGAACGAAATCGACCACCCGGTAGCCTGCCGGGCCCATGATCAACGCGTTCACTTGGTGTGTTGGGATCAAAAATGAGTTGGACGTTGATATTGCCACCGTGAGAGCAAACACAGCCGGATTGCCACCCGCGGATACGGCAATAGAAACTGCTAGTGGCACCAGCAGGACAGTTGCGCCTACATTGGACATGACCAGCGTGAACGCCGTTGCCAAAACGGCGATCCCTGCTTGCAAAGACCAGATCGGCCACCCCTTCAGAAGGGCCAACACATGCGCTGCAATCCAATCCGCAGTGCCGGTGTTCTGAACCGCCTGACCTAGCGGGATCAGTGAAGCGAGTAGAAAAACAGTACTCCAACTTATCGACTCGTAGGCTTCGTCAATCGAGAGCACACGGCTCAACACCATCCCAATAGCGCCGATCAACAGGCACAATGACAAGCGCAGATCAGAGAATAGAATTAAGCTCAACGCTATTAGGAAGAAGGCGAGCGCCCATCCGACCTTGTGTGGCCGTAACTCTTCCTGGGGAAAATCTGAAGTTACGACGACAAAATCCCTGTCCGACTTCAGTCGTGTCAGACGGTTCCACTGCACATGAACCACACACGTATCACCGGCCTGCAAAGGGACTTGCCCGATATGCGTGGCTGAATGATCCTCGGTCTCAACGTGGCTTAGTGTTTCTTCGCCACGCTGAATGGCCAACAAAGACAAACCATGCGTTTGACGAAGACGCAAATCAATCGGAGTCTGGCCGATCACTGAAGAACCGGGAGGAATAACAACCTCGGCCACTCCCGATTGCGTCGCAGCGAAATCATCCGCAAAGACATCTAGTTGGGGCAGGATCTCCAAGCCGTAGGGCTCAGCGAATTGATGCTCAACCACCCGACGCAGGCCAAGCACTGCGAGCCGCGCCGGGGCTTCGATCTTGGTATCAGCCATCGGCGCGATGACCTTGTGGCCGCGATAGGATGTGCCAAGAATGTACATGTTATGGGCGACCATTAGATCTGCAAGCGTTTGCCCTATGATGATCGAGCCTTCAGGAACACGTATCTCGAACATATCGGCCCTAAGTCCGTATGTGTTTTCGACATAGGCCTGCATGGACCGAGCCGAGCTTGCGTCTTCTCCACGCTCCCGCTGCGCCGGAAGGACCCAACGACCAAAGAGCACAAAGTAAAGCACCCCTGTCAGCACGAGCATCACACCGATAGGCGTGACTGAAAACAACCCAAATGTCTCCATTTGTTGGTCAGCCGGAAGGGATGAGTTTGCTGAAACAATCAGGTCATTCAACAGGATCAGGGGCGATGACCCGACCAATGTAATCGTACCACCCAGTATCGCGCAAAACCCCATAGGCATCAGCAATCTACTCATCGGGATTTCTGTACGTGCTGAGATGCGGCTGACAACAGGCAGAAAAAGCGCAGCAGCTCCGACGTTCTGCATGAAGGAGCTGATGACGCCAACCGTTGTTGAAATGATTGGGATAATCCGGGCCTCAGTCGTGCCTCCATTCTTGAGGATCAAGGCCGCAACCTTTGACATAAGTCCGGTCTTATCAAGCCCAGCCCCAATTACCATAACTGCGATGATGGACATCACAGCGTTCGAGGAAAAACCTTCAAAGAGCCTGGAGACATCGGCAAGATTACCTAGCCCCGGTAGATAGCTCAGTGCGCCAAGCAGCACCATTACAAGAATTGCTGCGACATCGATCCGTATAATCTCGGTAACAAAAAGTAAGACCGTAAAAGACAATAGACTCAATACGGCTATCATTTCGTACGTCAGTGCTGGTAATTCCATATCGCGCTCCCAACCTGACGTTACCTGACAACCTGCAAATACGAAGGACCAACTCTGCGCGGCAGATAAGGCCAAAATCCATCAGACCGCCTCAAGCGGCTCGGTTTCTTGTATATGGTATCTGCTGAATTCTGGAATCAGCCAACTAAAAGAGACGCTGATGACAAACCCATAGGCTTCACTTAGACACCGCAATCCGAAACGAACTTTCAGTATTGCAAGATTATAAACATATTAGTTTGCCGTGTCGTCTTCATTCATATTCAGTCAGTTTTGCTTGCCGAGTCGGGAAGGTTTTATGAAATCCGCAACTAACTGATTGTAGGTGCGCGCATAACGCTGCATACCTAACACTGATTTTATTCAGAAAATCTGGGGGCCTTCGCCCATAATTTTGCGCAGCATTTGCCCATAAGTTTGCACGGTTCACTATACTCGCTCAAACTTCGATTGTCGTAGCGTAATTCGATCAACTTTAACGCATCAAAACTCAATCAAACGTGCATTCTGAATGGTATAATTCAACCCAAAACCGAACAACACAACTCAATTGCGAGGTCGCGGCAGATCCCGTTCAATGTAGCGTGGCTCGGTCGGCCTTGCATGTACACTCACCGTGGCTCAACCAAACAACGGTTCAAAGTTGCATAGACATTTCGTGCCAGGTCATTCCTCCATGATCAGAGGTTGATGGACGAAGATAGTTGTACCCAAATCTCTGATAAAGCGGGACGTGATGCTCTTTGCACATAAGGTAGATCGCGGATTTACCCATTTTCCTCATGCGGCCGACGAATTCAGTCATCAATGCCCGCGATAGGCCTTTTC
This sequence comes from Ruegeria sp. AB11, assembly GCF_056536325.1. Classification (NCBI taxonomy): domain Bacteria; kingdom Pseudomonadati; phylum Pseudomonadota; class Alphaproteobacteria; order Rhodobacterales; family Roseobacteraceae; genus Ruegeria; species Ruegeria sp. AB11. The sequence goes on from NZ_JBQFJO010000001.1 coordinate 518,519, forward strand.
CTTGATGCTCCGGATCCACGACGACAGACATAATAACGACATTTGGCGCGTCGGGGTCATGCCCAGCAAGTTCTTTGAATTCCTCGTCAGACATTTCGACGTTGTATGCACATCCGCAATTCACAAAGCCGACGATCTCGCCTTCGACCTCAAAAACAAGGAAACCATCGGAATAGACCTCGATTCTCTTTGCTATCTTTTCGAGGGTAGCCGCTTCGTCGCCTTCATAGGCATCAGTCTCGATCTCAAAGCATCGAATTGCATCAGAGGGTTGGGCGTTTCGAATTCGGCTCATGCATTTACACTATGAACGATAGGTCAAGTTGTATAGCCGCCGTCGGTTTTGCTCGCACCATTGTTCAATCTGCGCTCGGCGCAGACTTTCTCTGCACATACCCCTCGCGGCAGCATTGCGGACAATGTTGCCCTAGGCGCGAACACATGCTTTTCATTACACAACGACGCCGCGCACCCTTGACCGTACTCACTAGCACATCTAGTAAAACTGATCTGCCCGCTGGGACGACCCGGCCAAGCAAGGGCGTTTTTTTCAGGACGACCTGGCAAATTAGAGGTCGAACATGACAACTAAAACCAAACAAGCCAGGAAACTGATCGAGGGTAGACCTGCCCTAATCATAATCGACATTCAAAAGAGCACGTTTATTGATGACAGCGAAGTACGCTCCATCGACAACATGCCGGGCTACAAAGAACGCATGATCGCTGCGCGTGATTTGGTTGATGCCGCACATGATTACAATGTTCCAGTCATTTTCATCCAAGAAGTCCATCGTCCCGATAGGATAGACTTCGGCCGTGAACTGGATGGTGACGAAGACATACACTGTCTCGAAGGTGATCCAAGAACGGAAGTTGCAAAAGATGAGATGGGATATCGCGAAGGTGACTACATCGTACCGAAGCGACGGTATTCTGCATTTTTTGGCACCGATTTCGAAATCCTGCTGCGCGGTTTAAAAGTAGACACACTCTTATTGTGCGGCGGTTTGACGGATGTTTGTGTGCACTACACATTTGTCGATGGCCACCAATCAGACTACTTCTGCCGCGTTGTAGAGGACTGCGTTGGCGGGTCATCTGTCCAAGCCCATGAAGCTGCTCTCAAAGCAATGGAATATCTACAAACTGGCGCTGTTCAGAGCCGAGAAGTAGTAATCAGTGCGATTACGTCGCTCTAAGTTGCAATCGAAACGTTTGTGCCCGTTGGGGTGCACAGTTTTTTGGGTGCGGAAACGGGCAGAGGTTTTTGTCGCTTGAACGCCTTGGACTTGCCCATTTGATGCAGAAGGTATCGACACTTTCAATACAAACCTTTGAGTTTGCGACTAAAGCCCTTGAAAACCTCTATTGCATCGCAATCCAGCCGTCAGCGCGAATAATGCGAACAGGACTAGAGATATTGAAGCTAACGCTCAGACAGACGCTGATGCCCTGACTTCTGCCCAGCAGATTTCCAAACTGACTTCAGAGGCAGATCAGCTATCGCTCCAATCTGTTACTGCCAACGGATTAAAGAGCTAGCTGATCTGCGCAAGAGAACGCCGAAAAAGCCGTAGGCTCATTAGTAAGAAAGCGACTCCTAACAACGTCATCCAAACGAATTCCGGCCAGACAGTCTCAATACCAGCGCCTTTGAAAACAATAGCCTGACTTGCTGACATGTAATGGCGTGACGGCAAAACCAAAGTACCTGCCTGCAACCACGCCGGCTGACCTTCAATTGGGGTCTCTCCACCTGACAGCATTAGCATTGGCAGCACAATCAACATGACCAGAAGCGCGAACTGCGCCATAGAGCGTGCAATGGTTGCCAGAAACACCCCAAGCGCCGTCGCAGTAAAAAGAAACAACGCCGTGCCAACCAAAAACAACATCTTGGATCCAGCGATACTGATGCCCAAAGAACCCTGCATCACAAAGGTTAGTGAAAGACCAGCGGCAACCAAAACCACTGCTGCATTCGCCCAAATTTTGGCAATGGCAATGTCAAAAGGAGCAAGCGGCATGGCAAGGAGATGTTCAATAGTCCCGTGCTCTCGTTCTCTGATCATCGCAGCTCCGGTCAAAATAGTTGTGAGCCACATGATCTGGCCAATCAAGGCAACGATACCAGCAAAACGTACGGTGTCTCTGTTTGGGTTGAAGGCGCTTCTTAGAATGACACTGATTGAGGGAGCATCTACTAGATCGATACCAATTGCATAGCGATGTATTTCAGCGCTCAAGATACTGGTGATGTAGTTTGCACCAATACCGGCCTGTTCCATGGCGGTTGCGTCAATAAGAACTTGAATCTCCGGACGGCGCCCTGCGCGCAGATCCTTTTCGAATCCGGGGGGCACAGCCACAACGAAAATAAAGCGCCCAGCATCCATGTACGCAGGTCCTTTTCCGGGTTCGATTTGGACGACCGGTTGGAACTCTGGTGGGAAAAACGCTGTGGCAAGTGCTCGAGAAAGTGGCGAGTCGTCTTCATCCGCAAACGCTATCGAGGCGTTGTTTACAGAGCTTGCCACTCCCGTTGCTTCCATGATCGGGGCCAGCGTAAAAGACCAAACCAACAATGCCATCATCACCCAATCACGGCGCAGGCTCATCACTTCCTTCAAGCCTAGCCAGAATATGCAGTAGAAGCGCTGCATTCACTTCTCCTGCGCCCGAAGACATAGGGCTGCGATCAGTGTCAGAACTGGTCCGAAGCAGGCGAGGGCCAGAATGTCTGGCGCAAGGGCCTCCCAACCCAAACCTTTAGTGAAGGCACCAACGTTCAGGTGTAGGAAATATGAGGAAGGCCAAAGAGAGCCCACCACTTGTGCGCCTCCTTCGAGCGTTGAAACAGGTTGCAACAGACCTGAGAACTGGATTGTTGGGACAACTGAGGCGATGGCAGTTGCAAATGTGGCGGCCACCTGACTGGATGTCATTGTAGCGATCAACAACCCGTAGGAGGTTGTTGCCCAAACGTAAAGAAGGGCACCAACAGCCAAAGGGAAAGGATTTCCTTTTAACGGCACCCCGAAAAGAAAAACGGTCATTCCGGCCAAAAGCAGAAAATTTGCGTAGGCGATCAAAATGTACGGAATTTGTTTGCCAATTAGAAATTCAAGCCGCGTGGTTGGTGTCACGTAGAAATTGACAACTGACCCCAGCTCTCGTTCCCTTGCTACGCTTACGGCAGTCAAAACAGCTGGCAGCATAATCAATAGGATAGCAGGCATTGCCGGAGCCATCGCGGCGATGCTTTCAAAGCTCTGATTATAGCGAAACCGGGGTTCGATCCTGGCGATATCTATCTGGCTTTTGCCGTTGTTAAGGGCATATTCCGCGAGAAATGATTGGTGCAGTCCGGAAACATAGCCTTCAACCGTCTCACCCTTAAATGGGATAGCACCGTCCACAGTCGCAAGTATCTGGGTCGGTTCACCCGTACTCATCTTTCGGTCAAAGTCAGGTGGCAACTCAACAACCAGAGAGACCTCACCTGCTACTAGACGGTCGCGCCCTTCGCTGGCGCTTTGCAGCGGCGATGTGGCTTTAAAATAAGACGATCCGGCGAATTCAGCCGCATAAGCACGACTCTCCGGCCCCTGAGAAAGGTCAAGTACCGCGAATTCAAGTTCATCTATATCCAGCGTTATGCCGAAGCAAAATACTAACATTAGAATAGCGGAACCCAGAAACGCGAAAGCCAAACGCACCGGGTCGCGAGCTACTTCAACGGTTTCGCGCCGCGCATATGCCAATACACGAGAAAACGCTCCTCCCCCGGCGTGGGATTTGGTCCTAAAACCCACCTCTGGCGCGACAACAGAGACTGGTTTTTCTGCTGCTTCCAATATCGAAATGAAGGCGTCTTCAAGGTTTTCCGCCCCTTCAACAGCGATCAGTTCAGCCGGAGTACCTTCCGCTAGAACTCTACCAGCATGCATAAAAGAAACGCGATCACAGCGTTCCGCCTCACCCATGAAATGAGTGGACACAAAGATCGTAACCGACTCATTTCGAGAGAGCTCAATCAGCAAGTCCCAGAAGGAATCGCGCGCCTCTGGATCCACACCGGATGTTGGTTCGTCGAGTATTAGCACTCGCGGACGGTGGATCACGGCTACGGCTAGCGACAGTCGCTGTTTGATCCCCAGGGGCAGTGCCGTCGCCAACGTATGACGGTGCTCCTCGAGCCCAAAGCGCTCAGTGAGTTCCGAAACACGTTGTTCTCGGTCGGCAATTGCAAATATCCGCGCATGCAATTGTAGGTTCTGATGGACCGACAACTCGCCATACAAGGAAAAGGCCTGGCTCATGTAGCCTATTTCACGCCTCATTTTTCGGTCATATGCATCGACAGGGTTGCCAAACAGCAGAGCTTCACCTGAGCTGGAAGGTAACAAGCCAGTCAACATCTTCATTGTCGTGGACTTGCCGCAACCGTTTGATCCTAGAAACCCGAATATCTCTCCGCGATTGATTGTGAAGTCGACGTTGTCTACGGCCGTGAAATCACCAAAGCGTCGTGTAAGTCCACGCGCAACTATCACTGGGCTAGCTTCTATCTGTTCATTCTTCTCTTTTTTCCGCGCCGGTTCGACGGGCAACTCCCGTGCTCTCAGACGCCGATATGCAATTTCGAGGTCGACATCACGCCCTTTCAATTCAGCGGGCTTCCCCTGAAAGATGACTTGACCCGCGTCCATCGCGACAATCCGGTCAAAACCGTCGGCTTCTTCCATGTACGCCGTTGAAACCAATACCGACAATTCAGGGTTTTTTTCTCGGATTGCATCAATCAAAGCCCAGAACTGCCGACGCGACAACGGGTCGACCCCGGTCGTTGGCTCGTCCAAAACCAAAAGTTTGGGGTCATGGATTAACGCACAGCAAAGACCTAGTTTTTGCTTCATCCCACCCGAGAGCTTGCCCATCAGACGGTCTTCAAACTGCGCAAGCCCTGTCGCAGCCAATAGCGCTGCGATACGTTCGTCCCGCTCTGAATGCCCTTGAGCAAAGAGACCTGAGAAGAACTCGAGGTTCTCGCGTACAGACAGCTCCGGATACAGGTTTCGACCCAACCCTTGCGGCATGAAAGCGATGGCTGGGCAAATGCTGTGTCGATGGCCAGAATTGCCAATCGGGCCGCCTAAAACGTCGATATTGCCGGATTGCAGTTTCTTTGCGCCGGTGATCAAACCAAGCAGTGTAGACTTTCCCACCCCATCCGGCCCGATAAAGCCAACAAGCTGGCCGCCTGGTAGTTCCAACGAAACAGAATCCAATGCAACATGCTTGCGATAACGGTGCGTAACACCTGAAATGTGAATATCGCAGGCGTCATCCTCTACTCTCATTCGAACAGCTCTTCTGGGATGCGTTGTTCAAGCGCCTCAGGCCAAGCAGCGGCTGGGTTCAGCCGGATCACCGCGACACCGCGCAGACCGGTTTTGACGTGCTCAATCCGACTTTCGACCAAGTCTATTGGGATACGGACGCGAACGCGAAAAACCAGTTGCTCTCGCTCATCCAAGGTCTCGACCTGTTTAGGGGTGAATTGTGCCTCGGGAGAAACAAAGCTCACGTATGCAGGTATCGCATATTCCGGCAAAGCGTCGAGCACGATGCGAGCCTCAGCTCCAATGGGCAAAAGTCCGGCTTCACGCGCCGGAAGAAAAACTTCCATGTAAACATTCTCAAGGCCAAGAATAGTCAGGATTGGTTCGCCTGCGCCAACGACCTCTCCGGGTTCTGCAAGCCGGTAAAGCACGCGGCCGGGCAAAGGTGCCACTAAAGCGCTGTCTTCAATCTGTGCTTCGATCCTGCGTACTTCCGCCTCAGCGGCAGCAATACGGCTTTCTGCGGTTGCAACTCGGGCTTTGGCGGCGCCCAATACTGCTGTAGCAACCTTATGAGTGGTATCGCGATCTTCAAAAATAGTTTTGGAGATATTTTGACCTGCCAGCAACGCCGTGGCACGATCAAGCTCTTGCTCGGCCCTGCGCTGTTCGCTTTCGCGTTGCACAACGAGCGCTTCTGCTTCGGCCCTTGTCTGATTTGCCAAGGCTACTTCGGCTTTAGCCCGGTCCAGGGCCGCAGATAGCTCGTCTATGTCCATTTCGGCCAGGATTTGACCAGCTGCAACCATACTGCCCTCTGTTGCCGTTACCGTCGCAACCCGACCTGCATTAGTTGGTGCTATTTCGACTTGTTCCGCTTCAACCCGCCCGTTTCCTTTCACAAATCCAACCGGTAATTCATTGCCATCCTCGGCAACAACGACATACAGCAACGCACCAGCAATTACTAAACCAGCCAAAATAAGAAAAACCGATAGGTTTTTGGTCATAGCGTTTCACCTGAAACAGGGTTTCTGGCGCAGAGTTTAGTGTCTCAAAAGACTCAAAGCCTTGTTTTGGATCAAAACCGATCCGGGCACCTCTGTTCCAAGCAATTGTTTGGATGAACACCGGTTTGGGTGTTGCAGGCTATTTCGCGATAGGTCGTAAGAAGTAGACGTGAAGCGTTTTTGCTATAAGTTTGGTATTGAAGAGGGTTGTTCTAGCACGCAATTGCGGTCGCGACAGACCTGCTGCGCAATACAGCGAAAGGAAGCATTATGACCAAATCACTGAGAGCTTGTTTTTCTTTGTGGTTGGCTGCAATCGCTCCTGCGTATGCGCAAGAACCTCCTCGTCTTGTTTTGCAGCTGACCGTTGACGCGTTGCGGGGCGATCTGCCGACACGTTACTTTGAGAATCTTGGGGAGGGTGGCCTTAAGAATTTACTTGAAAACGGTGTACACTATGTGGACGCCCATCATTGCCATGCCAATACAGAGACTGTTGTCGGGCACGCCACATTGGCGACCGGGGCAACACCGGCAGTGCACGGGATGATCGGAAACATATGGTTCGACAGAACCTTGGACCGCGTTGTTTACAACGTTGAAGACAGCACCGCTCCGCTTCTTGGAGATGGCGCTGGCGTCAATGACGATATTGAAATTGACCCAACACAGGCGGCAGCTGGCACAGATGGGCGGTCACCACGCGCTATGCTTGTTACGACGCTTTCGGACGAATTAAACGCTTCCACTGCTGGAGCGGCCAAGGTCTTTGGAGTTTCAATCAAAGACCGTGGGGCTATTACAATGGCGGGACAAAGCGGCAAAGCCTTCTGGTTCTCGAAAGCCGCAAATCGTTTCGTCACAAGCTCGTATTATTACGACAAATACCCTGATTGGGTTTCTGTCTGGAATGACGCATCGCCGAGTGCCTCCTTTGAAGGAACCTCTTGGGAATTGATGCACCCAAAGGAAGCCTATCTCTTTGGCGACCGTGACAACCAGCCATGGGAGACGGATGTCGCCGGGTTCGGCATAACCTTTCCTCATCGCTATTCTTCGATGCAAAATGGGTTTGACCCGCTAGAAAATCCCTACTTTACGACCTTTTTAACGCTTAGTCCCGCTGGCGACGATCTGACGGCGCAATTTGCCAAACGATTGATTGATGCCGAGGATATCGGGCAAGACGCGGTAACGGATTATCTGGCGATTAGCTTCTCGTCCGTGGATTACGTCAACCATGTGTTTGGCCCCTCCAGTCTTGAAGCCGAGGACACGATATACCGCCTCGATCAGACTCTCATGAATCTCTTCGTGTTTATCGACGAACGGATTGGGCTGGAAAACGTTTTGATCGTTCTATCGGCGGACCACGGCACCACCGATGCGCCGGGCTATTTGGAGAGTGTTGGCATCCAAACTGGCCTTGTTGCTCCGGACACATGGGACCCGACGGAACAGATAGCCAGCCTTAGGGAGCGGTTTGGGATCACCGGGAAATTGCTTGAGGTTATAATCACCCCTATCTCAATATCGCCCCCGAAGTATTGGCTCGCCGTGATATTGATTTACCCACGCTGGAGTCAGCTATTGCAGAAGAGCTTCTATCCTTTCCCGATGTGGCATTCGCCGTCCCCAGTACGGCTATCGAAGCAAACCTCCTGCCCGATACCGACATCATGCGCCTGATCCGCAACAACTATCATCCGACCCGATCCGGGAACATATACGTAGTCTTCAAACCCGGCTGGTTCATCGCAGACTTCGATGGTCTGTCCGTCACATCCACCCACGGGTCACCGTGGCGCGGTGACACACATGTGCCGATTATCTTCGCTGGACCGAACTTAAAACCGCAACGGGTCGCACGCCGTGTTTGTACGACTGCTCTCGCATCCACACTGTCTGCATTATTGAGCACGGCGCGTCCCAATGGTGCGAGCGGTGAAGTGTTACAAGAAGTCTTGGATTAGACCGCTGTGAAGCGCGAGTCCTGATATTGAAGCAAGCTAGGCCAGACCACGACGGCATAGGGTTTCTATTGCGTTTTCCTAACAGCGGCTACTCAATTGCTTTTTGAAATGTTGCGGTAAGCCGTTTGTTCAAACCGTGGTGAGGTTCGGCTGAAGAACCGTAGTGCAACTCCGCCAAGGCAGCGATGTCATTGAAAATGACTACGGAGCCGCCCTCTTCATTCGCATAAACCAGTAGTTTTTGGCAAAAGGCATCCAAACCAATTGCTGGAAAGCCCGCCATTGCCACGCCACCGGGTGCTGGTCCGCCGAACAGCAAGAGAACCGTATCCGGTAGCGCCACCCCCAGTTGGGAAGCTTCGGTCGCAAAATCGATTTCTCCAAACCAGACAGTATCGTCCTGCCCCATCACGGCTGTCCTGAGACGTTCGACTGCCTCTGGTACGCTGAGCTGAGATCGCAGCTCGATGATCCCGTAGTCGGTAAACAACCCGTTGGTCGGCGCTGGTGTTGCATCCAAGTCGTTTAGAACTTCGAGCATCTTGCTCTGAAACGCACTCAACGAAGAAGCGTCCGTGAGCCCATGCCGGACTTTGAGAAATTGAGAGTCTGTGTAAGCGATCTGTGGGCTACCATCCTGATCGAAGGAAAGTACGCGAAAAGGAAGGTCCAGACCTGCTCGCACGGTCTCTTCCAGAATTGGCGTGTTTATCTCAGGATCAGAAAAAATGAGTACACGAGACGCTGGCATTTCTACGCCTTCGGCTTTGGCCAGTCGCGAGTGATCTATCGATGCGATTGGAGTAACTCCCGCTTCGGCAACGACAGTCTCAAGCGCTAAGAAGTTTTCGTCCACCGCAGTCTGGACGGATGACGATTGTGCCTGAGCGGATGTTGACACAGATGAAGTCGCAACCAACGAGAGAACGAAGAAAAACCTCAGCATTTTACCACTTCCTGTTTCATCGTACGTTTTTAAGAGAAACCGCCGCCAGAGCTGCAAAAGCTATCTCGGCTGCAAGAAAAAAGAGAAGTATCCCGTTCGGAACTCCATCGATAAGAATGCTTAGTATGCGTCCAACGGCCAGTCCCGACATAAACAAAAATAGAACCCACAGCGCGGGGCGTTGTAATTCTGGTTTCGAAGCGGCCGCCAACCAAAACAACGCGTTTGCCAGGTAAAGACCCATAATCGCTCGGAACACGTGGGTTTGGTTCGTCCCTTCCACCGGAAATGCCAGCAAAACTGGGATCGAACTGCCTGGCATCAGACCGTATGATAACGCAATTGGCACGAGCCCGACGGCAGCAAGCAAAAGGACTAATCTAGCACTCATGGAGGACTCCTTCTGGTAGAGGTTTTGCTTTTTTGCATAATTACCAATCGGTTTTTGGGGCATCCGATGATCCGAGCCGGATGCCCACGCCACTGTCAGAAAAGCATATTGAATGCCTCGCTTCTTCTACTGAGAGATGCCGCCTTCGGTTGATGTTTGTTCCTCAACATGGTCTTGATTGGCGACCGGCTTCCCGCGCGGAGGGAACTCCTCGAAGGTAGCGAGATGTGCCTGCACTAGACGGGCGGCTGGACCGAATGCCCACATTTTCTCGCCCATCCAGCGGACGTACATCCCGCTTTCATCCGCAGCTTTCTCATAAGGATCGCGGCGAAGGTTGAAAAGCAAGGGGGCGACCAACTCTTCCTTCGGGCCTGACCAGCCATGGTTTTGAACGACAAAATGCGCTTTCCAATCGTTGTAGCGTACTGCTTGGAGGTCCGTACCCTGATAGTAAATCAGCTCGCGGCGATTGCTCTCTTTATCCTCACCTGTCAGGTAAGATAGTTGGTTGTAGCCATCGAGATGCACTTTATAGCCTTCATATCCCTCTAGGAGCTTTTCTCTTAGATCTGTCGGACCTCCAGCCGCAGCTACAAATGTTGGCATCCAGTCCATTCCGCTGAAGATGCCGTTCAAGACTTGACCTTCAGGAATTTTGCCCGGCCAGCGAATAATCGCAGGAACTCTAAAGCCACCTTCCCAGGTAGTACCCTTTTCCCCATGAAACGGTGTCGTACCACCATCAGGCCACGTCAGTGTTTCCGGGCCATTGTCGGCGGTGAACATCACTATGGTATTATCGGCAACTCCCAGATCCTCAAGGTGGCTGAGAACGTTACCAACGTTGTTGTCCAACTCCTTCATGACAACATCCTGAAGTCCGCGCCCATTGCCCAACATAGCTTCGTATTCGGGGCTGAGATGGGTCCAGACGTGTGCACGGGCAGGAGCCATCCAGACAAAAAACGGAGTGTCCGACTCTACTGCACGGGAAATGAAGTCCTTCGTGTAAGATGTCACTTCGTCATCCAAAGTCTTTTGGCGCTCCGGAGGCGCAGGCCCGTCATCAATGATGCGCTGCTTCCCGACTTTTCCAAATCGCGGGTCGACCGTTTCGTCTTCTTCTTCTGTTGCAAAAGAATGAATGATGTTGCGAGGCGCAAATTGCGCATTGAACTCTGGGTCGTCTGGCCAATCCGGATCAGACGTATATTCCATAGCATTCAAGTGATACAGCCAGCCCCAATACTCGTCGAAACCTTTTGTAGTCGGTAGGAACTCATTGAGGTCGCCTAGGTGGTTTTTTCCGAACTGCCCCGTCGTATACCCCAACTTTTTCAGGAACATCGGAAGCGTTGGGTCATCTGGGTTTAAACCTATTGGATCGCCCGGAAGCCCTACAGTGTGCATCCCCGTCCTAATGGGCAATTGTCCAGTCATGAAAGCTGATCGACCAGCAGTACAACTTGGCTCGGCATAATAATCTGTGAGACGAGCGCCCTCAGATGAGAGGCGATCCAAGTTCGGCGTCTCGATGCTTTTGACACCTCCGTGGTAAACGCCGACGCTCGCCCAGCCCACGTCGTCTGCCATGATGACAAGAATGTTGGGCGGGGCATGCTCGTCGGCCCAAGCTCCAGTGAAAGCAAAGCAGACCGCACCCGCTACTGAGATAAGCTTGTTCATTAAGACCTCCCGACACGCAATTTCTCACCAACGATAGGAAAAACATCGGCTTGGAGGAACAGTCTAATTTGTTAACTTTTTGGGCACAGCACCTTGGTGCAAGAAATGTCTTCGGCCGCAAAGTCTGCAGTGCGGTCATTAGGGTCAGGACCCATTGATTTCCGCTTGGCTGCGTGATTCACGGTTCGAAAATCGAGCGGTGACCATGTCTGGTCTTTTCTGGCTGACGGATGCGCAGATGGCGCGTCTTGAGCCTTTCTTCCCCAAGTCCCACGGCAAACCACGCATTGATGATCGACGTGTTTTGAGCGGCATTATCTTCATTAATCGCAATGGGTTGAGATGCGCGATGCCCCTTCGGCTTATGGCCCACACAAGACGCTCTATAACCGTTGGAAGCGGTGGAGCGACAAAGGCATCTTCGCCCGGATGATGGCCGGTCTGGCTGCCGAACACGGTGAAGAGAAGACTGTGATGATCGATGCCATCTACCTGAAGGCCCACCGTACCGCAACCAGTTTGGGCGTCAAAAAAGGGGGCGTGGACGCCTGATCGGTCGCACCAAGGGCGGCATGAACACCAAGTTGCATGCCATCTGCGACAGTCGGGGACGTCCGCTCAACCTGTTCATCACCGCCGGTCAGGTCAGCGATTACATTGGTGCGCGGGCACTGCTGAGCAGCCTGCCGGATGTCGATTGGCTGCTCGGGGATCGTGGCTATGACGCCGATTGGTTCTGGGAAACGTTGAAAGACAAAGGGATACGCGCCTGCATCCCTGGCCGGAAGCAGCGGAAGAAACCGGTTAAGTACGACAAGCGTCGTTACAAACGGCGCAACCGGATCGAGATCATGTTCGGCAGGTTGAAGGATTGGCGGCGCGTGGCAACCCGCTACGACAGGTGCCCGAAGGTTTTCCTGTCAGCAATCGCCCTCGCAGCACTCGTTATCTATTGGCTATGAGTCCTGACCCTAAGTCTCACCGTGGCAAAACCAAATTTCATTGGAATTGATGGTGTGTCAGTTTTCCAGACTTTCAAACCAATCAAGCGCTATGGAGCTCCATCCTTTTGGGTAACCGTGCCCTCCGTCGTGCAGAATGATTTCGAGACTACCGTATTCACAGTTCCAGCGTTTGCGCCACAGACCTTCGGTCATTTCGTGGTGTGCAGCATTGGGTGGGCATTTGTTTTCTTGCCGCCACATCGACAGGCCTTGCCAGATATCTGCTTGCGTGATGGTAACGTCAAACTCCTCGCTGTGTATTGCGCGACCTTCAAGCGGAACAACTTTGTCGGCAAACCCGTGGGTATGGAGCAAGTGTACCGGCTTTAGACAATCTTCGGTCGCCGGGAGCCAGAAACCACCGGACGCCGGCGCGTAACCAAGAGCCAAATCCGGTGCATGACAAGCAACTTCCCAGGCCATTGATCCGCCTCTGGAAAACCCTGTCAGCAACACCCGGCCCACATTCACGTTTGCATGAAGGGCAGCGTCAGCCAAAACTTCACGGAGAAACCTTACGTCTGAGCGGGGGTAGGTGTTCCAACCGTCTCGAACAGACCAGTCGGTGGGTTTACCATCCAACCAAGGGAGCGCGGTCGGCGCGATAAATGCGTATCCTCGCTTGGTAAATTCTTCAACAAACGCCGTGTTCCCGACAATATTCTCACCTGTACCCCCATAACCGTGCAGGTGCATCACAGCAGGTCCACCCTGCCAATCGTCCGGAAGGACGATATGATATTCTCCAGTTTCAATTTTGCACGACTTTGTTTTGTCACCACAATCAAGGGCGATTGCCTGCCCTGAACTCACGAGTAAAACAAAAACGGCCATTACTTTGTTGTGCATCATGTCCCCCTCGGGGATTGATGTTAGCACACTTCAACACAGAAATTCCCGAGAGAGCTTACTCGGGCAGTCCCACCAAACGAAGCCCATTCAGGATTGCGTCCCAACGTGTGGGGTCCTGAAAATGGAACCTGCGCACACCACTAACCCGGAAGTCCGGATCTGATGCCAAAAGGGCCTCCCGTGCCCTCGCTCCTTGATCATGTAGACCAGCCTGACCCGCAGCGCTGGCAAGATACAATTGAGCGACCGGCAACCCTGGCGAGTTTTGTAGAGCCCGGTTGGCGTTGGCGATGGCATTCTCAAAATCACCCATAACCAGATAGGTTTGTGCCAAAGCTTGTGGAACACGGTGATATATCCGGTTCTTGGCCAAAGAAAACGAGCCCTTCTTAATGGACTTTAGCGCTAGCTCTGGTTGGCCCATCAGGTTCTGAATCCAGCCCAGTACCATATGTCCCTGGGCAAACTGCGGACTGATTTCGAACCCACGTTCAACACACCGCACCGCCGCATCCAGATCGCCAGTAATACCGTAGTGAAAAATCCCCCGGATCAGGTGCAAGTAGTCGCTTTGATCATTCAACGATACCGCCTTGCTCAACCCGGCGTCGGCCGCTTCGATATCCTCCGGGTGTATCGGACGGTAACCCCATACCAATTCGCCGATCAACGTGTTCGCCTTCATCCCAACGGCCATAAAATTGCGTGGCTGGAGTGTCAGGATCCTGTCCAACAGACGGCCCGCAGCCTCCCATTCTTCAGGCTGCGATCCCATCATGAAGTGCCCCGCAAGATTCAGCATTGCCTCGGAGTCGTTTGTCTCTGTCTCAGCTGCGTGCTCAGCAATTCGTTGCAGAATTCCATATCGGATCGTTGTTGCGATTTCCCCTGACAACAGATCTTCTGCCGCGAAAGGATCGGAAAGATCACCGTTCATCCGTTGGGTCAGGTAGGTTGCCGATGTACTCGTCTCACGCAGCTTGAGTGTGGCGCGGACCTGGTTTCCAGAGGCCTGAAACACCGCCGTAGCGATATGGTCCGGGTCCGCGTTGAGAGCGATCAGATCCAATCCCGTCAGATTGGCAAGCGCCGCCTCAACGGTGTGATTGCAGGCTTCTGCCAGCATCTTGGCATCATCATTGCTGCCAAGGGCTTCGAATGCCGCGAGGGCTATGGTCGGTTTCCTGGATGTACCACCGATGGGTGGTGTGCTGACACTGTCCTGCGCTCCATCTTGGTCCGGGGGCCAAACAAAGGCGCGGATCGGGCGCGAGATGTTTTTTAATGTCAATTCACCGACATCAGCGAACAGCTCGTCCATTACGCCAACGATCTGGTCACGGACGGCAGCGGAGATGCAAATCCCGCCCGTTGGGGCGGCACCTTCTAAGCGAGCGGCAAGATTCACACCGTCGCCATAGATATCACCGTCATCCACAACCACATCGCCTATGTGAAGGCCCATGCGGTAACTGATCTGCCGATCTTGAGGCACGGATTCTTCCTCTGCGCGAACCGCTTCTTGCGCCGCTATCGCGAACCGAACCGCTTCCACAACGCTTGAAAATTCGGCCAGAAATCCGTCGCCTGTCGACTTGATGATCTTACCCCCAGCCTGCTTGATGCCGGGGTCGAACACGGACAGGCGCAGTTCTTTCTGACGCGCCAGTGTGGCTTCCTCGGCAGCTTCCACAAGCCGCGAGAAGCCGACAATGTCGGCAGCCAAGATCGAGGTAAGTTTGCGCTTCACCCTTGGGCTCGCGTGTTCAAGGAAATCCAACCGGTTTTGTCTGGTTCGGGCATAGCGACACCATCCCCTCCGAACGATGTCGGAACCGTCTTCCACTTCGGCAGGCCGTCGGCCATGTCGAAAACACGCTCGCCATAGAAGATGTGAAAGGTTGGCTCAAAGCTCAACGCGGATTCGGCCAGCGACATCGCGTAAACCGCGACGATGTCCTTACCGGGTTTGATATTCATCAATGCACCCCCGCATTTACCACAGGAAACACGATGGCTTTCATCATTCTTGTCCGATTGAACCGTCGGTCCTGACAAAGAGACATTGTCTGCCGACCAAAGACACCATGCATTAACCGGCGCCGAATGCCATTTTCTGCAAGAGTGGCAATGACAATATGCCATGACCATCGGCTTACCGGCAGCAGAAACACTACATGCGCCGCAATAGCAGATTCCTTGGTAGGTTTCAGAATCGCCGCTCATTTTCCCTCTACCCCCCATCGAGCAATGGCTGTTAACGTAAGTTTTCCGCTACGCCTTTTTCTCCAATGCCCTGTCAGTTATACATTCCAATCGCCGGGTCCCAAAGTAGCTTGTTCCCCTCTGAAATTGCATTTTCGAAGGTGCCGATTGTCCTTCCAACTTCGCGCACCCATTCGCGTTGCGGATGTCTAAAGATGCAACGTAATCGCGAGATCGTAGAGTAAAATTTTCAAAATGTTGAGGCCCGGCTCGCCATCTCGACCATTCGCTGTGTAAGTGCATTCAAAAGACGGCGCTGGTTGGAAAGTCAAAGGATAACTGCATCCAAGGACTTTGGATGTTCTGTTATTGCTTCCCAGCCATCTTCGGTGATTATGAAACTGTCGCCGACCTGCGCACGAAATGTATCGACTGATACTGAACCATCAACAGCGAAAACCATCCCTGGCTGCAATACTGTCGTGTCGCCGGTGACCAACTGCGGCTTTTCCAAAAAGCTATAGCCAGTCGCACGGCCACACCGGAACGGGTATTCAAACCCCGCCCCCTGAATAACCTCGGCATAGGCCGCATGGACACTTTCGGCGGTCACACCTGGGCGCAGCTCAGCCAGTGCGGCGGCCTGACTTGCTACAGCAACCTCATAGATATGCTCTTGTTGTTTATCCGCCATCTCACCGATCCAAAAGGTGCGGTCAAAGCCAAGTTTGAAGCGGTGAAAATTGGTCATACCGCAAAAGCACAAAAACACCGGTTCGCCCCGTTTCATAATCCGGGTTGAGGCGCGATGATGGGTTTTGGTGATGGTATCGCCCGACGCCATTATTTGCAAAAAATGAGTGTTGGGCGACATATCCGCGTCATCGTAATGCGCCACTAAAAGCTCCGCGGCCTTTCGTGTTCCGGCCCGGGACGTGGCAAGCGCAACTTCGAACTCCGGCACTCCGTCTGCAATGGCGTTGCGTCCGGCGTCCATCATAGCGCTTGCAACTTGCCCGGCATGCCGGGCCAATTGAAGTTCCTGGGCGGATTTTATCATTCGCATTTCAGCCAATATCGGTGTGGCGCTGACCAGATTTTCCCCCGAGACCAACGTATCCAGATATGTCCGCACAACAGGCGGTATATGATCAGGCTCAATCCCGACGCGCTTTGCAGTCTTGACTGCTTTGGGTAACTCCAGCCGCCACTCTTCACCCATACCGTCATTCCAGGCCGCGATACGATCAACGTGTGCCGCTGAAAGTGCCGTATTCAGGTCTATTGTCGGCGTGATCAGCAGGCTTTCGCCAGACCTGTGCACAACCAGAATGGTTGGGCGTCCGAACTCCATATGGAGGTAGTCATAATAGCCTGTCAGATAATAAACGTTGTCGTCATCGGTGATGAGAGCAACGTCGATTCCGGCTTCTTGCATATGAGTGCGAAAGCTTTTCATCCTCGAGGCAAACATCGTCAGTCTCCATCCTGAAGGTATCAGTTGAGCTTCTCAAATTGAGTTGCGTGATCGAGACCGTAGAACGCGTTTGGTCCACGGTCTATCAAAGCAAAATCAAGCACCTGTCTTGACGCTTCGCCTGCATTTTATCGGAATTACTTCTCTGATCACTGATTTTCCCGTTAAAGCCTATCATCAAGCTTCACGCATACGGTGATACGCCGCCGTAAGTAAAATAGCAGCGCTATCTGCGACCTACCTCCAAAGCCATTTCCCTCAGGTGTCGCATATCAGTACCGCAGCAACCGCCAAACACCCTGATAGACGGGTTTTCCCGCAGGACATCCGCAATTTCTTGGCCGAGCTGCGCGGGATCTCCTTCATCCAAGGTATCGGCCTCATCCAATTCTGCGTGCGAACAACTTGATGCATTGGCAACAACACCTTTGAGCCTTGGATGCGCGTTGAGCGCGTCGGCAAAGTGCGTCGGGTGTGCGCAGTTGACCATGTGGAACAGAGCTGCGCCGTCTGTTTCTGCTTCGATCTGGTCTATGGCATCAACAAGTTTTGTGCCGTCAGCCAAACAGCCATCGGTTTCGACGACCAATGACAAAATGATGGGTAAACCAATATCTCTTGCAGCCAGAACACAGCCAGCAGCCTCGCTTAGGCGGTTGAACGTGTACGCGGTCACCAGATCAACACTGGTTTCTTTCAGAACAGCGAGTTGCACACTGTGGTAGCTGCGCGCCTGTTCAACTGTCATGGGTGGGATGTCAGCGTAAGGATCGTATCTTGGGCCAACGCAGGCGGAAACCAAAACGTCTTCCCGCCCAGAAGCATTGCGCACCTCCTCCATCAGTGCGACACCATCCTTGTTTACCTCACGAAGACGTTCAGCATCGTAGCCCAAAGGTGCAGCACGGTCGGCATTGGCCATCCATGTCGGTGCGTCGAGAATGCACCCAACACCCATATCGCCGGCCAATTGCACGAGCGCTTGCATTTGTCCGGCCAGAACAGCCCGGGTGTCAGGCTTCTCCAGCAAGGGAAACGACGCAAAACCCGGAAGCTCGATACCGTGATTAAAAATCAGGTCCGTACCTGTACCTGCATAAACCAAAAATTTCTTGTCACCCTCGCCTGGAAGTCTCCGCGCCATTTTGCCCCCCTCGAACACCGGCATTACTCCGCATCCACAATAACAATGATCAGATCTTCTGCAAAACTGAGGTGTTTACTTGTCCGTTCGGACGCTTTCTGCATTTGCGGTATCGGCTGGGCATATCTAGGCGCGAACCACCGGAGATTCTGAACAAGCGTGGCTGTACCGTTCTAACCTTGAACATCGAGTATCGAATCGTCTCACTATGTGAGACCTACAGCATGCTGACCAACCCTCCAAATAAGTTGCTTCAGTCATTTGGGCACACGTTAAGCTAGAAGGTTCCCAGAACTACGCGGTGAATCTCGGGCTGCCGCGCGCTCCGACTTGACACAGTGGCCCTAACTGGTTCAGCTTCCGGTCATGACGTATACACGCATCCACTGCCATCGAATATCGGCCTGAGGTCGATAACCCACGCGAAATCCGTGGGAGGCAGTATTGGTATGCGGGCGAGGCTTATATCCTTGTAATTGCTCCAGATTAGAGTGCACGAGTCGGTTCGATTCCGACGCCTCCTACCATCCTCAGGAGGTGTCCGACATGGCGGACGAAGTTACGAACGCGATTGATTTCGACGACATCAAGCAATCGGTCGAGGAGAGCCTCGGACGCACACCCGAAGGCTGGTCCGGCTTGACCACAAAGCTCTTCACAGAGGTTAAGGAATACTGCGAACTGAAGGGTGCCACCTACCCCTTTGTCCTCCAGATCAAGGAGAGGCTGGGAGAGCTCCGCATCTACCACAGGTGTAATGATCGACACATCCAGTCGATGATCTCTGAGACGATTGCGCGTGCAAATCACAGCTGTGAACGATGCGGGAATAGTGCCGAGACCCAACTTCTGGACGGCTGGTACACGACCCTGTGCTGTTGGTGCGCACATGATGTCGCGAGCAAGCGCCATCCGGAACGGCACCGGCTGTTTGGCGTTCGAAAGAAGCCCATTCGAGATCAAATGACGTGCTCGGTCTGTGGCTTTTTCGGTCAGATCGACCGAACGGATGACCGTAATCGGTGCCCCGCGTGCGTGAAGAAGAACTGGTGATGACCGCCGAACAACAAGTGAACTTCGATAAGATTATGGAAGACTATGACGATGAGGACTACGCCCGGAAGCTCATGAATACGGGCTCACTGGCCACCGGTCATGTCCCGCCGATTGCCCTTTGCCATATCCCGGGAGGGGTCTTCCATCTCAACAAGACCAAGTTCTGGAGAATGTGAATGATGGATGATGTCGAAAAGAGCTGGAAGGAATTTCGGGAAAAGGTCCGAGGTGTGATCGAGAACCATGGAGCGCCAGATGATCTCCGCTCATTTGACGCCTGGTACGCCGAAGAGATGCGTTTGGTGATGGCGCACAACTACCCAGCTCCGCACGTCTCTGACGTCACATGGTCGACCGAGGTTCTGCATGTCGAGTGTGATGACCGCGAAGTGGTCGACCGTATGATGACTGCTATGGCGGAGGTTTCACATGATCTAAAAGAGGCGCGGGCCGGGAGGTCAGTGATGAGCAGTGTTGTCGACTGGAACGATATTCATGGAAGCGTCTTCAAGCAGCTTGGTGAGTATCGTGCCGGGTGGGTGGAGCAGCTTACGCTTGCACTTGAGAAAGTGAAAAGGTTGATCGACGAGCAGCCCGACCTGTTTGGTGATGAACACCCGTCCATCGTTCAGATCAAACAGAAATGGGGAGGCTTGCGCGTCTATGAGGGCCCGGACTGCAACCAGGCTGCGAGTGAAGAGATTCAATGGCGTGTCGATCAGATTGAGCAAACCTGTGAAGGTTGTTCTAATTCTGCCCAACGCCAGAACTTCCTTGGGTTTGTGACGACGCTTTGCAGCTGGTGCTACAATGATGCTCTGCGGCGGCGATTTGAGGGCGCTGAAGAATCCTGGCCCGACAGCCTGAGGCTGGACATTGTAGAAAACTATCCAGACCTCGTTTCTCCGGATTGCGCATCTCTTGTTCCTGCTGTCGGAAAGGGCTGGCTCGTCATGATTTCGCAAGCACTCCACAAGCTTTCCTTCAGTCAGGATTTCAGGGCACTGGACCTTGGAACTATTCAGATCTCGGAAATTAGGAAAGGCCGGGATGGCAAGATTTCCATCGATTTCAGTCGATACCACGATCTCATTCAGGAGTACGCTGACTGGATGGAATTTCGATGCGGTGTGACGTGTGAAGAGTGTGGCCACGTTGGTGACATCGTTCGGACAGCCGACGGGTCTCAAGTGCTCTGTTCTCACTGTTACTGTACTCGGGAGAAGTCTGATGGGTGATGACGACGACGTTGAGCTGGATAAACAAACCTTGCGTTTGCTTAGGCTTCGGGAGGCTGAAATTGCGGCCGGTCGAGCGAAACTAACCAAGCCGATCTCAGCGGATGAGATCCGGGCGCGAAAGGTTACTGAGCCGAAAGACAAGACAGATGAGTGACGAACTTTCTAGCGATGACCTGATTACCGAGGTTCGCGCGCGTTTGAAAGCGGATGAAGATTTTTGGCCAGCATTGCTGGAGGTTGTGCAAGAGCACGTGGTGGAAGTCGTGCCAAAGCCTGACGAGGTTCCCGAGTGGACAGACGAGTGGATCGCTGAGAACAAAAGAGGCGAAGTTTGTTCAGTAAAAGAAATCTTCGGACGCCCGTTACAGGATGTTCCTCTGGATGACTTGATCGCAGAGTTGCAAGCTCGTCGCAAAGAGGGTCCGGAGGTCTGGCTTGCATTGCGCAAAATGATTTTCGAGCAAATCGCCGATTTTGCACAGCGTCCGACCGATGCGCCCAAATGGCGGGATGAATGGGTCAAAGAGAACACCTGGGATCTAGTGACGGACACCGATGATGTCGAGATCACTGATGGCAGCGGCAACGTGTTCGACGACCTCGGGATCGAAGACCCAAGGAAGAAGACTTAGTGATGGGGCCTGAGCATTTCAGCTTGATCTTATCCGCAGTGATCATTGTCGCGTTGGCGGTCTACGTCAGACACATCGTCCGCACCGCTGGAAAAGATCGCGAAGTCGATCCAGAGCAAGTGCAAAGGATCATACGAGATCTGGACTACAGCCACCTGGACCGAGTGATGAACTGGCGAAGGAAGAGGTAGCGGGATGTTGAAGGTGGTTGTCTATGTTGGTGATCAAGAGGTCGCCCGAGCTGTGGCTGAGAACGATTCAGAACTAGCGGACGTGTCCGATTACAATATCCGAATGAACGAACGGGCCGCTAAACAGCTGGGCATTCAAGAAAGAGGTCTCGGCGGCCGGATTAAAGGCCACCCTCGAAATCTGACGGTTTGGGCGCTCGTCCGCAAGATCGCAGACCTTTGGCTTGCGGGGATCGGCGCGGGCGAAGAAGGTGTTGAGGCAGAGCTGCTGCCGATGATCCGCAAGTCAATCCGCGAACTAGATGAGAGGGTCGAAAAGGAAACGAACCAAAGCGAAGATTGGAATGCTGTGATCAAGCAGATTTCTGATGACGAGCCGTATTCCCTGGGCTTCTACGCTGACAAATTTGAGTCGTGGACAGCGGACGAGATTGAAACTCTTCGATGTGATTTGGTTGAGACAGCCACAGAGGAAGAACTAATGGCCGAGGTCGAACGCCGGCGAAGAGCCGGTCTACTGCCCAAGGAGGTCTCGAATGATGGCTTCTCAGATCTGGTTGATGATCTCTGGGGCAAACTCGATACAGACCCAGACCGCTAGTAAAGCTTACCTGCCGCCATTACCCAATATTTAACATACGAAGTATTATATGGCGACTGTCGTTGTAGTAGTGCGCGCTTCTTCTAAGCGCCTCTCCTGCTAGGAACCAAAGCGCCCCGGATAAGCACATCCCCAACACTGCTCTGCGGAACCATGTACTATCAGTCTCTGTGATGAGCATGGTTGACCGCAACCAGACCAAACCGGACATTCGCAACAAGACTGTGCAACTGCCGAGATGCGGACGAAGCGGACCCTGATGGTAACAGACTGAACGTCAGCTTCTGGCATTGTTGCGTGAGCTGTTTCTACGGGGCAATTAAAAACTAGCTGTCCGCTTCGAGCAAACTTACAATGCCGCGCAACTTTCTTGTTCTATGTTCTACTTTCCGACAAGAATTGCATGTTCCCGCTCTACAACCTTTTCCCAATCGCCTCGCGCTTTCAGACCTGTCGAAGAGTCTCCCATTAGCGAAGTCACCATCAATCTTCCACGCGATTTCGCATCTTCTTTCGAAAACCCGGCCTGTTCAAACATCCAGGCGGCGAACTGGAATCGTTTGCCAATGGTTCTTTGATAAGCTTCTCTTACCTTCTCATCGGTATTCGCCCACACTGAGACAGCGTGATCTGGCAACGCGGCGTCCTCTTCAATGACCTTTTTCATGAGAAGAAGAATGCGGTCTTCCGGGGGGCCGCCAAATGTCTTTGCATGTGTGATCACTTTGTCAGTCAGTTCCTGCTCCCAATATCTGAGAACCTCATCCAAAAGCTCACGGACATTCTTGAAATGCCAATAAAAGCTACCGCTTGTCAGGTTCATTCGCTTTGCCATTGGCACGACCTTTATCGCGGAAACGCCGCCCTCGTTGAGAACTTTGTAGGCCAGCAATATCCAGTCTTCCTTGGTCGCGGCGTTTTTTGGTGAGTTTCGAGTGATGGATTCTGACATTCAGATTATAGCATTCTTTATTTGACATAGAGCAGTCTATGGCTCTACCGTAGATAAGTCTATGGTGAACGAGAGGTTCACGGTTTCGTGTTCTCTTACGAGGCTTCGCTTTGAAGGGGGGATCAATGAATAACTTAATGAAAACCGCAGCCGGTACATTGATGGCATTAGGCGTGACACTGGCTGGCACTGCCACGGCCCAAAACGCCTTGCCGACGGGTCGGAGTGCCACTGAAATCGAAAACGGTGTATATCCCGCGTCTTACTTTCCCAACACTGAAATCCTCGGCGAGGATGAGATGCGTATCACGGCATTGGGTACGGGGATGCCAAACCAAACCAAGGCAGCCGTTTCGATTTCGTTTTATGTGGAACTTGGGAATGGGGACGTCTTTCTGTTTGACGTAGGAACTGGCGCAACGGGAAACCTGTTTTCGCTGCGACCGGACTTCGCAAAGATCGACAAGGTCTTCTTCAGCCATTTGCATGTTGATCACGTTGGAGACTTCATGGGCCTCCACGTCGGAGGTTGGCTTTCGGGCAGATATACCCCGCTCCGCATCTTCGGCCCGTCCGGATCAGAAGATGAACTGGGCACCAAAGCCTATGTTGAGGGCATGTCCAAAGCTTACGCCTGGGACTTGGCCACGCGAACGGGCGCGCTGCCGGATGATGGCGCCAAGCTTGAAGTCACTGAATTCGATTACATGCAGGAAAACGAGATTGTTTATCAGGAGAACGACGTAACTATCCGTTCCTGGCCTGCGATCCACAGTCTGGATGGCTCGGTAAGCTACTCTCTAGAATGGAATGGGCTGAAATACGTCTTTGGTGGCGATACATACCCGAACAAATGGTATGTAGAATATGCCAAAGGGGCGGACATCGCGTCTCACGAGGCCTTCCTGCCTCCGGATGCGCTAGCCCCTTATTTTGGCTGGGACATGAAACAGGCGACTTATGTAGCTACGCGCGTTCATACGGAACCTGCGGCTTTCGGCAAAGTTATGTCCGCTGTCGAGCCACGCATGGCCCTAGGGTATCACTCTGTTCTTTCACCCGAAAACTATCAGGCAATCCTGGAAGGTGTCCGTTCGACATACGATGGACCGCTCACGCTGGCGCGCGATCTACAGGTGATAAACGTAACTAAGGATCAGATCGTTGTTCGGGAAGCGAGTGTTGACGAATACGCTCTGCCACCAGCTGTGAGCGACGAATACATCAATGCACCGCGCTCAAAAGAAAAAGAGCCTTCTGAAAAAGTTCAAGCCGGCAAATGGGATGGTTACACGCCACCGCCAATGCCGGAAAATTAACGTTCAGGGGTGAACAAAATTCTAATTTGGCGGTATCTCTGCCGACTATTCCTGATGCTGAGTGTGATGGCCTCGAGTGCACTGGCCGTTTCGGCGGATGTCGTTCTGACAAACGGTTCAGAAGTTGCCCCCAATATTGCTGTCCTTCATGTCAAAGAGGATGGGGTCTACGTCGACCTTGAGATCTATGTCGAAGATATTCCGTTCTTTGCGGATATGTTGCCAATAGGATGGTCATCAGATTTCGTCGGGGGTGAGCCGGAGGCTGAACAAGATACCAATCAAGGTTATGCGCAAGCCGAAAGCCGGGCGCTTTCGATTGTTGCAGGCGACGAACGGGCCCTAAACGCTGATATCAGAAAGGTGGAATACCGAACGCGCATAGACCGGGCCTCGCCGCTTGCAGGTCAGCGCGATCCATTCTCGGGGCAAGCTGTTCCCAGCCCGCCAAAAGATCCGCGCGTTTTATTCGCGGAAGTGTTCTTTCCGTTTCAAAACTCAGTTCCCAAGGAGCTGACTTTAGTGCCGCCATCGCGGGATGGTGAACCACTGGCGACTATCGGGATGCAGGTTTTTGACCGCGAGGTTCCGGTCACGGATTTCAGCTTCTTGTCAAAGCCGGCAGAGCTAAAGATTCACTGGCCTGATCCGTGGGATAGCCGCTTTTCTGCTCAAAGCCTGAATCGAAAAGCTCAGGACGGGACATCCACGTTTCTTTACATCGAACCTCGTGAAGTTCGGCATGAAACACTGATCCGCTTGCGTGAACTGGCGCCTTGGATTGGTGAAGCTTTCGAAGTGGGGCAAACGCTTTCGCCACAGCATAGCGCCTTGATCGTAAACCAGGCGGCGTCCTTTTTGACTTCTCGTAACCCCGTGTCAATTGATGGCAAATTAGTGCAACCGTCAAACACTACAGCAAAACTCCTGGAGCTGACATCGCAGGGTTTTCAGGTTGTCGAGCCCGGAAAGCAAGTGTCCGTGAACAATGCATTTATCGGAGCTATCCTGTCTTTCTCATCGGCAGATCTTCCCGATCAGGTGACGGTCACATGGGATATGTTTGACGAGGAAATTTCCCGCGTTGCGACCATTTCAAACGATATCGCCGGGCCATTCTTTGGAGCTGTCACTCCAGCAGACCCTCAGTTTCATTGGCAGAACCACCTGCTCAAATACGAAAGAGCATCTGTTACTCAGATTCCAGTTGAGCAGCAGACACGACAGAACCCGGCAATGACTTTGATCTCCGGGATGATCAGTGCCGCCTCACTTGTTTTTTTCCTGCTGTGCGAGGGCAAAGTTGCAAAGCGTGTCAGTTGCGTAGCCATGATTGCCGCTGCTTCTGCAACTCTGGCATTTTCGGGATATTTGCAGGAATCACCGTGGAGCAAGCCCGAGCCCCCTGAGCTGCAGGTTGCGGAAGATATACTGCGCTCAATGGTCGAGAACTTGAGCACGGTGACTCTGGAAGTTTCGCCGGCCACAAGAAAGTCAGAGCTGGCACAGATTGTAACGGCAGCATCTCTGGGTGACATCGCAACAGAGGTCGAACGTGGTCTCGTAATCCGAACGCCGGGAGGCAGTCTTGCTACAGTTACAGGTATTAGTGCCCTGAAAGTAGAGCGCGTTGACCCGACCCTTAAACCGGGTGGATTTAGCACTCTGGCAAAATGGACAGTGAAAGCCCAAGGCGGTCATTGGGGACACGCCCATATACGCGCGGTCACGTTCCGGGTGCTAGCCGAGGTTGTACCTGATTCAGGGCAATGGAAGCTGGATGGATTAACTGTAATCGAGGCCCGAGATCCAAATGTATGAGCGTTTAAGACCAAAGGTTTTTGCTTTCGGCGCTCTGTTTGTCGGAGTGCTTTTGTCACTGACGCTGTCAGCCTCGGCGCATTTTTTGCTAAACCTTAACGTTCGAATTTCGCATGTCGAGCATTCCGAAGGCGGTCTGCGTGTCTACATCCGTACGCCCATGCCTTATCTGGTTGCAGACAAGGTCGGTGATCAGGATGGTGACGCCTTGCCGAATGCTGCACCATTCACGACTAATGCCTTGAGCGACGGTCAGTTGGCGCACTTTGTCGACTTGCAGGCTGTCATGAGCGATCCCAATGGGCTGGGGCAATTCGCCGAAGGTGGGTTGCATCTGTTGGTCGACAATCAGCGCTTAAGAGGAACAGTTAAGTCCGTTCGCTTGCATCGAGTTGGAAATGAGCCCGGATTTGCAACTTTGGCCGAAGCTCAACAGGCCGTGGACACCGAAACGGCCTTAACGCCACCGCTTTTTGTTGGTGACACAATTGTCGATCTCGTCCTGCATTATGACACTGACGGCCCAGTCCAATCTTACAGCATTACCAACGTGCTGGACCCCGGCTTGCCCGATCAGGACCAAACGGCCAACCTCATTCTCGACTACGCGTCGGACACACCACAGATATTCCGATCTCGGGGCCTGATGACTGAACCATTGGTGGTTCAGCAAGAGGGGTATGGAGGATTCCTGAGTTTTGTCTTGGAAGGTATACGACATATCCTCGAAGGATTGGATCATGTTCTTTTTGTTGTGTGTTTGGTCATTGGAGCGCAGACCCTCAGGGCGCTATTGCTGCGTGCAACCGGTTTTACCGTTGGGCATAGCGTGACGCTGTCTCTGGGGTTTTTCGGGTTTGTACCATCGGGCGCGTGGTTTGTTCCTGCCGTCGAAACCGGAATCGCGCTTTCTATCATATTTGCAGCTGTCGCAGCGTTTATGAGTTTTAAGGACAGCGCGCGCTCTGAGGTCACGATGGTGCTTCTGACGACGCTGATTGGCCTCTTGCACGGGCTTGGGTTTAGCTTTGTGTTGCACAAGATTTTGCAGGTTACATCCCCAAACATCTGGCAAAGCCTGCTTGCATTCAATCTTGGCGTCGAGCTCGGCCAGGTCGCCATTATTCTTGTGCTCTGGCCTGCCTTAATAATGTGTCGGCGCGTGAACTCCAGTTTGTGGATGTCCCTACGAGTGGGCTTAGCCGGTGGATGTGCGGCTATCGCCTGCTATTGGACCTTTCAGCGAGTTGCCGAGGTTTATTCCACGTTGGCTTAAGGTCATTGCGATGGCGCGTGCCGTGATGAATGCGTGTGAAAGAAAGCGAACTTTCTGCTGTTCCGCAACATTAGGCAGAATGGGCTCAAACCGGACAACCGAAGTTCACAATAAGGAGCCAAGGTAGGCTGAACGGGACAAAGCAACCATAGGGCCAGTTCTTTTGGATGTCCGCTTATCTATTTGCATTTTCGAGACATAACTCGACCAACAATCACCAAGTGCGCACGCACGCAACGGGGCTCAATCCATTACACAACGAGTGCTTTCTGTCGGTCTGGCCCAAACAAGTTCCGTCGCGAACCAGCCACCGTTCACTCCTTGGGCAACGGAGGCGGCTGGAAGCCTTCCCAAACGCCGTCCATGATGAAATCGGACATATTCCCATCTACTGCATCGCTTCGCGGGGCTTCCTTGTAGGCCTTTGTGGTTGTTGGAGGCGTAACCCTGTCAGCAAAGACCGCCATTCTGACGGTGATCGAGTCCTTGGTTACGTTCCAAACCATTCGATCCGTTGCCACGGTCAAGGGCCCGTCATATGTCGCACGTATCCCGTCGACCATGCCCTGCTGTATATCCGGGGTCAAAACAGTGTGATACGCGACAGCCATCCGCGGTTCGATTTCCGACATTACCTTTCCAAAGGCTTCCGGCGGGGTGTGAATGTAGGACGAAACGTAAGTCGCCTCTTTGAGTTCCCAATCGTTAAACTTCGCTAGGCCAGCCGGGGTTGGAAAGCATTCGTGGATCGCAAAATCGACCCCTTTGGCGTATTTATTGAACCACTTGTTTGGCCGCGTGTCACCGCCAAAAACAAAGCTCAAGCCGTTCCAATCCAACCGATAGCTTACCGGCCCATCCAAAGTATGGATTGCAGGCCAAGAGCGGATTGTCACGTCGTTATTCTCATAGATGATCTCATTTTCCTTATGGTAATCAAATTCGTGCACCTCGACCCTTCCACCTGCATCAGGGAGCAACCCCGTACGTCCCGATATATCCCAAGCAAGCGCCGCCATGATGCCATCGACCGCGGCTTTTGTTCCAAGTTCTGGGCTTGTGCCGTTTGGTCCGTAGACGTGAAGCGGCGTAAATCTGCCGCTGAGCCAGCTTCCGACGATGAAGGCGTCAAGATCACCAAAATGATCTGTGTGGAGGTGGCTAAGGAAGATCTTGTCGATCCGGGAAAAATCGGGCCGTAAACCGAAAAGGTTCGTCATAGAACCAGTTCCGAGATCGAAAAGAAACACATCTCCATTTCCAAGCTCCACCATCCAGGCGGACGACTTCTGAGCAACGGTGAGCGGTGTAGGCAATCCGGTGCCTAGAGCCGTTATCCGCATTTCCTCGACGCCCAGCATTTCGGTGTTCGGAAGAAACTGGGATGCTGGCCTTTCCTCGGCCAACGCGCCGAGTGGGGCAATTGACATCGCCAGGGCAACAATAAGAACAGCGGCGCTGCGCCCTTTGCTTTTATCAGCAACGCTTTTCATATCACGCTCCTTTCGTCATAGATTGCGGCAGAACCACTTAAACAAAAAACCATCGATCAGTCGACGAATCAGTAATCTGATTGGCAACCGCACTTGATATCCCGTTTGCTCTACTTCGCCATTTAGACGAACAGTAGTGCTCAAAAGCAGACAAGCTTCACGGGGGCCACGACCATAGCATTGGGCCAACCAAAATTTGCACTGTGCGAAATTAGCTTTGAATTCGAAAATCAGTGGGTGGCTATTGCGCCCAAGGCTTTGGGCCAAAGATGCAAATCTTTAGGCGAAATGCAAAACTATGGGCGCCCCTACACTAGATGTAGGGGCGCTCATAACGCTGCATCCCCGCCATTGATTTTACTCACAAAAATTGAAGACATTCGCCCAAAATATTGCGCGCCATTTGCGCATAAGTTTGCACGATTTGCCCATAACAATGCGCTGTTCGAGAATCGCGTTCAATTGATGGTAGTCACCGCACATCTTCTTCAACTAAAACCGGGCGCCTCTCAATCAAAAGTGCATTCTGATTGGAAATATTCAACCCTGATCATAGGGAAGCAGTCCATTCGTAGACTTGTGACAGAACCCCGCTTCAAGAAAGGATATTGCCGTACCCGCGAAGTGAGCGCGTCCAAATCGGCGCGCTCACTCTATTTGTATTGCCTGTCACTACGGAGGCTAGAGCGATGTATTACTCTGCGGCAACCGCTTCCTCTACTAGTGCCGGGTAATCGGTGTACCCTTTTTCATTGCCGCCGTAGAGGGTAGTTGGATCGAGCTCATTCAGAGCGGCGCCTTTCTCCAACCGGTTGACAAGATCAGGGTTGGAAATAAACGGCCGGCCAAAGGCCACCAGATCGACGGCTCCGGTTTCAACCGCTTCAACCGCCATTTCCCGGTCATAAGCGTTGTTGCCCATTTTCGCACCGTCAAACAATTCATAGAGCGCCTTCAGATCGCCACCTTCCGGAATATCGCGCGGGCCGCCGGTCTGTCCCTCCACGAGATGGAGATAGGCCAACCCATAGCCATTCAGCAATTTGACCGCATGGGTGAATGTCGCCTGCGGGTCACTGTCGGAGATGTTGTTGGCGTCCGAGAATGGGCTGAGGCGCACACCAACGCGGTCGGCGCCCCAGACATCGACAACCACGTCCATAACCTCTTTCAGGAACCGTGCTCTATTCTCGACAGGACCGCCGTATTCGTCTTCACGCTTGTTGGATTCGTCTCGCAGGAATTGATCGATAAGGTATCCGTTGGCTGCGTGGACCTCGACACCGTCGAAACCGGCCTCTTTGGCGTTTTCCGCGGCCCTCCGGTAGTCCGCAACGATGCCAGCAATTTCTTCGATGGCCAGAGCCCGCGGTTCAGATGTTTCAACAAACTGCTCACCATCAAACGTCTTGGCCTTAGCTCCAATTGCGGATGGTGCAACAGGGGCGCCACCATCCTGCTGCAAGCTGTAATGCGAAATCCGGCCTACATGCCAAAGCTGGATTACAATCTTCCCGTCCTTGGCATGGACGGCCTCAGTCACTTTTTTCCAGCCGTCGATCTGCGCTTCGGAATAAATGCCGGGCGTCCAGGCATAGCCCTTGCCTTGGGGCGAGATTTGCGAAGCCTCCGTGATGATCAGACCTGCACCCGCCCGCTGGGCGTAGTACTTGGCCTGCAATTCTTGGACACTGTCATCCTCGGCTCTTGCCCGGTTGCGGGTCAATGGCGCCATGACAACGCGGTTTTTCAGCTCGATTGCACCAGCTTTGATGCCGGAGAACAGTTTTTCATCAGCCATTGCTGCTTCCTTCTTTGGTAAACTTCGTTCAGATATTATTGGACCAATCAGTCCAATATTAGGGTCACTGTCTCATGATTGAGTTTGTTTTAGGTTTCATTTCCTTATGGTGGCGGGAGGCCTTATGGCGAAATCACCAACCGGGCTTGTTTCAGGGTTTGCGATATCTGCTCAGCGGGAACGCCCGCCTTGCGCAAGGCTAGTGTTCCGATTGCAAGGGACGCAAAGGCGCGTGCCTTGTCGAGGGCCTGTCCCGGATCCGAAGGCTCAAGCGCTCTCGCAATAATCTCGTCAATATTCTCCAAATGCTGCCGCCCGAGAGCCGCCACTTCATCATCATGAGGAGCAAGTTCCGTCAGGCAGTTGATAAGCATGCAGCCATCACGGCCGCCTTGCGGGTTCGCCAAAGCTTCCATTATCGCACCAACAGGGTCATCTTCGCCTGCATCAGCAACGTCACGCAGCTCTTTCAAACCACGCCTTGAATAGTGGCTGAGGGCTTTGTGAAACAAAGCCTGCTTGTTGCCGAACGCTCCATAGAAGCTGGACCGACTCAAACCCATGGCCTTGGTCAGATCATCCACGGACGCGGTCTCGTAGCCCTTGTGCCAGAATACGCACAAGGCTTTTTCCAATGCCTCAGCTTCGTCAAAGGCACGAGGTCTACCTGGACCTGCGGATGATTTGATGTCGCCATTTGGGAGAGTTTTTTTGCTCATGCGCATGATTTGGAATGATTGGTCCAGAAATTCAAGGTGGCGGTAGGAAATTTTTGGAATGGTCAGTCCGTATTGTGACCAGAGAAAGGAATTTAGGTCGGTAGAAATACAAATCCTCCCCATCCCGCTTGGTGTCACGCTAATCTTAGGATCAGGACTGTTTGTCTTTTTGCGAGAGTGTCAGACGAGGAGGATCGTGATCGTAGAAAAGAGAGCCCGCGCTCGGTACTAGTTTCCAACACTGGACAGAGTGACTGGCGGCTTTGTCCAACGCGCTGATGTTGATCACTCACAAACCAGAGATTGGTTCGGTAGATTCATGGCCAATGCCCTCAGCTTGTGAGGATTACTACTACAATGAGTAACAAAGCCAGGAATTCAGAACTGGTTTTACGAGCATCAGAACGGCGGGTCATCGTAAGCAAACCAACAATAATTTCAGCGCGCTAGGTAAAAAAGCGAGGTTAGCTGAAGTTTAATTTGCCCAATGTGAACTTCATAACTTTGGTTAGAACGGTTTTTTGGCAGTATCGTTTCATGAGTTGTTAGTGAGTTCAGTGAGTAAGTAGATGTATTTGCATAAATTCGAGGGGCATTGTTGCGCGGTCAATGACATCTGGATGGATGATTTTGCGCGTGAGTATCCGTTGCTGGACGATGTAGGCGTGCACGCACGATGGCAGAAGGGCTCCTGGCAGATCACGCGGATAGCCGACATCTGGACACGAACCGGGAAGGTACTTTCTTTGCCTTACAAAGGAGCCAACGCCTATCCATCTTTCCAGTTTGCTCAGGATGGAACCCCGCTTCCTTTGATGGAAAAAGTGTTGAAAGCCCTGCCACGTGAAATGACCCCGTGGCAATGCGCGTTCTGGTTAACCTCACCCAAACTGGAACTCGGAGGGGAAAGCCCGGCAAATCGCATTCAGACCGGCGATGATTGCATAGTCGGTATCGCAGGCGATGCTGGTGGTCTGATGGCAGCTTAGTGTTAGCTTTTGGTCAGTCATACGTCGTACAGCATCTGGCAAATTCATGTCTCCCCTGCTTTTTCTGCCTCCGGCAAGAATAGCGAGATCAGGGCACTTAAATGTCCATTCTCTTCTGAGAATTCAGAGACAATACCAAGCAGCCCATCCATAAATACGAATGGCCAAGAGCGTACTGAAATACGGGTACTAGCTAGGTCTTCGAATATCGATACCCGTTGGAGAAAATCCCACCAACAAGTGCAACTGCTCTGCAAATCTGTTATCTGCCGCTACGCGTAGCGGAAACTCAACAAGCTCGGTTTCTGCAAATTTCTGTCAAACAGACTTCACCGCTCAAATACAGCCATCATCTGCCTGCGCAATCGCGCCAGATCCTCATCCACACTAGCGGTAGGATCGCACGTAAATGTTGGCAAAGCCTCCACACGGATCGTCCCGCTGCGCGGTAAATGTTTGCCGCGTGGAAGTAGACTATCGCTGTCGTGGATGACAATAGGGGTGATCGTGCGGCCGGTTTCTCGGGCTACTAATACAGCACCCGCTTTAAAATCCCCGAGCGATTCTGTTTTGGACCGGGTGCCTTCTGGGAATAGCACAATGGAACAACGGGCAGGCATTTCCCTGACAGCCTTTGTCAGCGTATCCATGGCCGTTGAACCGGAATCCCGGTTGATAGGGACGAGACCCGCTCCATCAAAACCAGTACGCAGGAGTTTGCTGTTCCAGAACTCTGATTTCGCCGCGAAAGTGAACCATTTGGTGTCGGGCACCACATGCATGAGACTGAAGCCATCGAGATGGCTACGGTGGTTAACCACGATGATGCTGTTGGTGTCGGCGGCGAGGGCATTCTTTTCCTCAGGACGCATCTCGACGCGGATGCTGAGGAGCCACAGCAGGCGGGAACATGACCGTTTCACCAGGCGCCAATACCAACCCCGAAACCCTCTGCGCCGAACGCAAAGAAGAGGGGCAAAGGCCACGAAGAGGAAATAAAACAGGCCGACAAGAACCAGTATAGCGCGCTTGATAAGGCGTATTGGCAATGGGTCAATGGCGCGAGTAGCGCGGTCTTGACCGTCAGGTGAAAAGGGCATGACGTCCTCTGATAGGGCCTGTGGCTGGTGCGTGAGCCATGAATAAAGGCCACCGGAGGTCCTCCGGCAGCGCTTTGACATGCGCCACTTGC
Source organism: Ruegeria sp. AB11 (assembly GCF_056536325.1). Classification (NCBI taxonomy): domain Bacteria; kingdom Pseudomonadati; phylum Pseudomonadota; class Alphaproteobacteria; order Rhodobacterales; family Roseobacteraceae; genus Ruegeria; species Ruegeria sp. AB11. Next base: position 551,841 of record NZ_JBQFJO010000001.1, read on the forward strand.
GAAGGAAGACAGCCACCGCACACCTCTCTATCTGTCGAAGTCAGTACCAGATCAATGAGAAAAGACGACGTAGCGGAATGTATCTTGGTGCTTCAGTCTGACTTGAGTAACAACTGACCGGCCTTGGCATAGAATATCGGTAAGAGCCCAAAGTTACATCATCGGTCGAGAGCATCCGCAATTAGTTTGGCAAAGGTTCGGAGCTCGTTGTTCCCCGGATTCGGGATTGGTTTGAAGGTGATTACTTCTTGCTCGATGTAGCGTCGCGAGGTGACATCGTACTTGTCGAGAAGCGGTATCAGATGCGCATGAGCATGGGCGACATCACCACCCGAGAATTGAAATGCCACACGCTTCCTAGACCCGAAACCAGCACCATACCGGAAGCCAAACATTTCATCTGACGCACTACTTTGGCAGCTGGTTGGAAGGAGATATCAATTGCACTGATCATACCTGTAGTCCCCATATTCCAACCAGTTTGCCGAGCCGTCGCTAAAAATCAGAAACTCGGACCTGTCTTCCCCAAGCAGGGCGACGACAAATCCAGCGGGCGGCTCAGAGTTCCCGAAGTAACTGTAGGCCGTCATGGCTCTGATCGACTCACCGTTGACCGTTACTCTCGCGTCCCACTCCTCCTCTGGATTGTCCAAAATTACGGGTTCGATCACGCGCTCCATCGCCCCGCCACCACAATAGACGATGCCTTCGGGCACTTCGTAGGAGGTCTCTTGGCTAAATTCTGAAACGCACGCAGAACGAAGGGACCGAATTGCCGCGCTGGAACCTTTCAAGTCAAAGATTCCGTAGCTGACATCTTGATCAATCATCGACAAATTAACCGATGCATTGGCCGCAAGCTGGTCCAGCACAAAACCATAGTCCTGCTGGCTATTGAAACTAACCTCGACAGGATAATTGTCGACGATCTGCACGGCAGCGTTTTCTGCGCCAACCTGAAATGCCCCAACTTCGGTGGTGCTATTCTTCAAAAACCGAATGGAAAGCCCTTGCTTCTCTACAATGTCCTGACTGTCCTCGTACCCAGCCGGAGCAAAGCGAATACGGTCACACTGAAGTTCCAGCGTCATGTTTCCTGTCTGAATAAACGCATTGGGGTTGGGCCCGGAGCTGAACGACCACTCCGCTGATGCTGTGGTCGCCACTGCCATCAGTAGCATTCCAATGGAAATGGTTTTGCAGCTCATTTTTTTCTCTCCATTGAGTTACGGTTCGCACTGTGGTTCAGCAGAAGTTCCAGCCAATTGCCCGGACAGCCAGATCAGGAAACAGGTTCGCCGTATTCGTTTGCGCCTTCTTGGGAAGGTCGTGTCAGCCACCAGATCATCAGGATAGACAGAACCAATTGAAGAATTGAGACAACAACAATACCGGTCACGCCCAGTACTGCCGCGGGTCCTCGTAATGCATCGGGGTTTTCGGTCCCTTGCTCCAATACCGAGAAGAACGCCACCCCACCCAGCATAACAAATAGCGTTGTAATGCTGAGCGCCATCGGCAGCAGCAAATACCAGTAAGGTCGTCCTGTATCATGCAGCCTTCGCCAACCGGCGGCCAGCATAGGTATAAGAACAGCCAGCTGGAAAACAGAGGACAGGACCCGAGATCCCTGGCCTGTTTCGGGGTTGGTCCCGAATATGATCGTATCCAGCACAGCTAAGGCAGCACTCACGAGAACCACAAACAAGAAGAACCACCAGTATTCTGAGCGTATAGCCCGACCGGAGAACTGGAAGTATTTCGAGAAACACGTTTTAACTGCTTCGCCAAATCCCATATTTCACTCCATTCTTACTTTCTTTGCGGCCTCAAACGCTTCGCCGCTCTGGAGAACGCACTCGCCCCTAAGGATGCTCCCTCTTACCTTTTTGTTTGAAAGCAGAAGCCTATCGCAGGAGAGCGTAAAGAACTTTACGCGCGGAAAAAATATTGATTTATTAAAAATTAGATTCAAACATGCGAATTTGACGCAACTTTATTTTACCTCCGTTGTTGTCGCTGTCGCCCGATTTGTCGGGCCCTTCCGGCCGCTGGAGTGAGTGTTAGCGGTCGGAAGTCCTCTTACAAGGATCAAGCATTGGGAGGACGCGATGCTGAAACTTATCGTACTCCCCCTCTTTCCAGAGTTTGCTCTAGCTTCTGCCAGTGTCGTCATTCGGCCTTCACACGTTGTTGGCGGCCCCGATAGTCAACGAAATGTTGTTCCGCCGACCAAGCCCCACGCGGCAAGTTTTGGGAAAGGTAGTCACAGGATCGAGGTAAGTTCTATTGGCTGCGCAGACGCGAGAGCTTCAAATAAACGCATCCAATTTCACTAATTTCAACGGACCCAGAGGAGAAGAAAATGACCAACAAGATGGTGATGATTTCAGGCGCAACTTGTTTCGCAATGCTTGCGGCCTGTGACGACACGAGTACATCCAGTGCGTCCGCCGAACTCACACCCGCTCAGCAGGCGTGTTTGCGAGATGTAGCCAACACGACGAACAATTCACAAGTCGTGGTGCTCTCATCGGCATTTAGCGAGGCGGGAACACAGGTCACAGTCGGCGTTGGCGAGGATCGTGCTCCTTGGAATTGCATTGCTTACAGTGATGGCGCGACAGCTGGTATCGAGTTCCTGGGCGACGAAGGCGCATTGTGACCTGTCTGCTGCGTAGCTGAAATCGGCTGCGCAGCACAGGCTTGGTCTTCTGAGGCTCGACTTGGTTTGTAGAACCACCATCATCGTATTCTCGGTCCTCTACCTGTTGGCGTTGGTTGCATTCTTGACGGGCACATTTGGCTGGTTGGGACAGGAACGAGACCCTTTGTCCGGAGCGTTCCTACTGCCGTTGGGACTACCTTGGATACTTGTAGCGGACTTAGTTTCGGAGTCCGCCATGCCATGGTTCGCGGCGATTGCACCGGTGCTCAACATTTTGGCGCTGGTTTTCATTTGCAGGTGGGCTCGCAGTTTACACCAGAAATGAAGGCGGAACTCTGTCTCACCAAAAGGGAGGAAAACATGGGAAAAGTGATCTTGGGAATTGTGATCGGGCTCATCCTTGGCGTGGTTGGGGCTATGACCTTGGGTGGCGGGGCCGCGGTGGGTGTCGGTGTTGCGACAGGCTTGTCCGCCGGTGTCTGCACCACATTGAAAGGAGCACAAGCCGAGAACCTTATCACCGCCGAGCAAGCGGATCAGATCCTCAATCGCGTAAATTCCGAGATGGCATCTCTGCAAGGAATTGAAACGACAGGCGAGATCGTCGGCAGCGCACAGGCATGCGATGAGTTTCTGTCAAAGTTACGAGAAGCTAAATGAGGTTCCGCTTTGTACGGAACAAAACAGTAAGGACAAGCCAACAGGGAACCATCTGATGAAACTCGTTTTACTCAAGCTCCTCACACCCATGTTCGCAATCGCGAGCACAGCTGCTTTTGCAATGTCAGAAGCCGACGACGCTTGTATCGACCATTTGCGGCAGGTTGGTGGACCAGACGGTCAATCCGGAACGATTGAAAGCTCTCAGTTCTCGGAAGCTGGTACGCTCGTCATGCTGCGTGATGCAGGTGGAACACTTTGGCGCTGCATTGCGTACAAGGATGGAAGCATTGGAGAGATGTCGGTTGTCGAGGCGATGGATGATGGCGGTGGAGCCATGGCAGGCGCCGCCGGGTCTACTGGTAGCCAACGTGTCAAATTCGATGCTGGTTCCACCGGCGCCGAACTCGTTGGTGAACTCGCGCCCGGAGCGTCACAGCAATATGTTCTCGGGGCAAAAAACGAACAGTTTCTTTACGTCCGCGTTGCTCCGCGAAATGGCTCCTTAGACTACGTTATTCGTAACCCCGATGGTTCTGAACTGTTGGGATTAATGTCGGCGGACAAGGAGTATCGAGGGCAGCTTTGGCAATCTGGTGATCATGTTGTGGAGGTTATCAATCGCAGCAACTCTTCCGTCGGCTACAACGTAATTTTCGGAATTGAATAGGTGATCGACCAGAAGCCCTTGAACACGTTCCCAAAACAGCCAGGAAAAACACATGAGAACCAATGTCCTAATGGTGATCGGCGCGGTATGTATTTCTGCACTTGCAGCATGCGAAGAGAGTGGCGGATCGGTGGATGCAAGTGCACCAACTGTGGGCAGCTCTAGCGATCTTTCGCCATTTGAAGGGGCAAGAGCGGGCCAAGCTGAAATGGGCATCCAAAGTCTCGGATTTGAACTCATCCGAAGCGAAGGGCTGACCTCGTACTGGTTTAACAAGGATACAGGTGCATGTGCTCAGATCACGACGTCTGAGGGAAGGTACTCAGATGTAGCTATGCTGCCATCTGGTGACTGCTGACAAATTTCCATCAATCCCAAATCCAAGAGAAGGAGCCCAAACTTGCAATTCGACCTGGCACACGCGGCGGTCATCGTTGTCGCCTTAATCATCACTAACCTGGCATTGAAATCGGCTGGCGTGATCAACGAAGAAAACAAGCACCAATGGAACTGGAAAGTTGTTCTAGCCTACTTCGTAGTCGTCGTTATCATCAATCTCGTGTGGCCCATCTAAAGTTTCACAGCGGAAAGCTATTTGCCCACTTGATATGGTTGTCATGAACTAGCCTTTCCGAGAGACTATCAGGTCGCAAGAGTTTGAGCATTAAAGGTTCAAGAATAGAAAGGATTTGGCATGCGGTTTTTGGCGTCCCTCATATTCATTGGTGTTCTCGCAACCGCTGCGAATTCTGACGTGACCAGTCGAAATGGCGGTCCAAGCAACAGTCAAATGCTTTCAAAGGGTGGTGACGGAGGCATTGATGGTGTCGCTTTCTTTCGCCCAGTCTTAAGCGGAGTGTTGTATCGATCCGGTTTCAAGGGCGGCGACAAGGATCGAACTGGCCTAAGTGAAGGTCAACGCGAAACTCTGTGCGGCGAAGGGTTTTCAACCGGGTTTTATGCCGACTTCGGCAAAAACACTGAATACGGTCGCACCAGCTGCGGAAACGGATCCTTTGACTATCAGAGCGCCAGATCCTCTCGACCCGATGCTGTCATGGCGTCCATACACGAGGTGATTAAAAACCCTGGAAAGGGCCCTGTTCTGGTGCACTGCATGTGGGGCGTTCATTCCTCAGGTGCATTGTCGGCGATGGCGCTCGTTCAGTTTTGCGGTTGGACAGAAGAAAGGGCCAAGGAATATTGGAATGATGCCCGAAACGGAGCCCCTTGTTCAGGCGGGTGCGACCAGTGGATTGACTCAAAATTTTCCAACTTCAGTGTCGACCCAAAATTGAAGATCTCCAACGAGCAACAGGCAGCGATTTGCCCCAAATGATATTGGGAGGACTATCCAAATGAAGTTCAATCTTCTGGGGTCATTTGCTTTAATTGCACCCACTGTCTTGTGGGCGAACGACGATGTTCTCGGTGAAGCCACGACATTTGATAGTCCCAACGGCGTTACTGAACGCTGTATTCGGATCGAAAAAGTTCCAGCGGGCGAGTATAAGAAAAGCGATCTTGAGGAAGAAACGGCCTATTGCGAGATCGATTTCTATGCCTCCGAAATTGCTATTTGCCCAAAAACCTGGAGCACCAGCCCAGGAATGGCAGTCTACGATATTTCGGAAGGACCCTACACGGGGAACCGTTCTGAATTCGAGAGAAACGCTTGCAAAGAGGGGAAGGCGGCGAAAGATCTGGCCAAGGACAGGGTCGCTAAATTCAAGTCCACGATGAACCAAAAGGGCACCAGTGGAACGTTTTCCACTTCGTCGCTGCTTTACTATCATTTCTCCAGATATTTCGACGCGACTGTAAAAGTTCCAGTCGCCGTTTGGCGTAGCATGGACGCCCAGGCGCATTTTTCCGAGGTTGCAGAGCCTGGCCTTGCGATTTCTGGTGGCTCTCATGGCGGGCGCATGAACCATGAAGGCTGGCGGGTCTTTGCAGCTGCGGACGCCGATCCGAACTCATACCAACCGACCGATGATCTATTCACCGCAGATCGAACGCAAATATACGGTGTATTGCTTGATAGTCCTGGGCATCGATACGGTTCGGAAATCAACGGCACCCGCAAATCTGGTTGGGGGAAAGGCCAAAACCTCGATTTTCAGGAAACGCCAGCTTTTTTGGCTTTGCGGTCTTCAAAACCAATCTCAGAGGCCATTGCAGAGGGCGTCAAAGAAGGCCGAAAAGACCGGATCATCAACAAGGATCTCGGCCCCGATGTCAGTGACCAACAGATGGCATTTTGGATGCAAGAACTTACCGAAATTGTTCTACTCGACTTCATCTTCAGCCAGCAGGACCGTGTAGGAAACATAGACTTCACACCCTATTGGTATTGGGTCGAAGACGGAAAGCTGAAGCATAAGAAAGCCAAGCACCATGAGCCAAACGATGGAGACGTTCCCGACGACGCATTATTGATCCGTCGCAGCAATCTAAACGACAACGATGCTGGCGGGCGTGTCCAATACGCCAACTTCGCGAAATCTACTCAAATGCTGGAGAAAATTCGCCACTTCTCTCCAAGCACGTATCGGCGCTTGATTGCATTGAATAGTGACCTCCAATCCCAAGGCCCAGTCTATGACTGGCTATCGCAAAGCTTTGGGTTGTCAGACAGTCAGATTGCACAAGTTGTCAAAAATACTGCGCTGGCAACGTCCATTCTCCAGAGCAATTGTTCAAATGGCGATTTGATGTTCGACTTGGATCCTGTCGCATTCTTTTTGAGAAACGGCACCGAGGTAGAGGCTGTGGACTGTAATGACCCATAGGTGTTCCGTCATTGTTACGGTGTTCATTTGGACCGTTCTGCTCGCCTGCAAAGCGGCGGCATTGGATGTGATCGTCACATCGGATCTGAACGGCAGCTACGGCTCGGTAAAGTACGATGCCCGCGTCGACAAAGCGATTGAGCGGATAATCGAGATTGATCCAGATCTGGTTATTTCGACCGGAGATATGGTTGCGGGACAGCGCATTCCCAACTTGTCCGACAAACAGGTCAGGGAGATGTGGAAGGCGTTTCACGAGGCGGTATCAGATCCCTTAGAGGCTGCCGGCATTCCATTTGCGGTCACGCCTGGAAACCATGATGCCTCTGCTTACCGTGGGTTCGAGCGCGAAAGAAAAATATACGCAGAGGAATGGGCTCCGAGAAAACCAGACGTTGATTTCCTAGTTTCAGATGACTACCCGTTCTTCTACGCGTTTGAGATGCAGGGCATTGTGTTTGCGTCTCTGGATGCAACGACCCTGGGTCCGCTATCCGGTGACCAGCAGGACCGGCTACAGGAACTGGGTGCAGACGGGGACCCGATTGTCACTTTCAGTCACCTCCCACTTTGGCCGTTCGCGATCCAGCGCGAACGCGAAATCATCGGTGACCCAACGCTTGAAAAAATTTATCTGGAAAGCGGTGTCGTTCTGCATCTGTCGGGCCACCATCATGCCTTCTATCCTGGTTGGAAAGACGGTGTAGCTTACGTCTCCCAAGCTTGTTTGGGCGGTGGCCCCCGACGGCTTATCGGCTCAAAAGCCAGATCACCTCACAGCTTCACTCATGTTACGTTCCAGCCGAACGGAGAGTTTGGGATAGCAGTATATCGAGGCCCTGACTTCGAAAGGTCGGTAAACTTCAAGTCGCTCCCGAAAGAGATCAGATCCCCGAATGCGGTGTTGAAACGCTTAGACCTTGTGAAATGACTAGAGGTTGAGTTTCAGCTCAACTTTATCAGGGACCAGATCGTTTATCATCTCTTCTATCCGGGCTTCTGTAAGTCCACCCGAGGTGATGAAAAGCAATGAAACCCGAGATTTTCCGGGGACGTGGTGTTTTCTGACCAGCTTCCAGCCAGCTTCTGTGGCCATGGCTTCAATGGCTCCGGTGACTTTCAATGAGTGCTCTTCGTCCGAAGCTTTGAGCGAAATTTCCACACCCTTGTTTCGCCCTCCGAGCCAAATGAAACACCAACAAACAACCGCCACTAGTGTGGCCATCAGCGGCAAACCCAAACCGACCGCAAGACCAAGAACAGTCACGATTATCATTTCGACAGTGTCCACCGGATCATCGAGATTGGAGCGGAACCTGAGCAACGCTCCGATACCAAATATGACAAAACCGATCATTGACCCGTGCTGAACCACCAGGAAACCAACCGCCATGCCGATAAGCGCATACAGGAAGAAAAGCCTTGGCATAACTATGTCGCGGACGCTTCTACGGGCTTTACGTCTCACCGGATGATAGACGATCAAGCCAGCCAGAATGATCGTGACGATCACATCGAGAGTAAAGAAATACAGTTCCTGTTTGCCACGAAACTGCGTCCACCGGCGTTCGATAACTATTTCCGACCCCGAAGCCCCGGCCAGCATCGTCGCAGGGTCGACTTGTGACACCGCAGCACCTGGCAACAGCAGCATCAACAACACGGTCACAAATGTGAGGGTCGTATTCAACTTGTCTTCCTTCCTGCTCACGCCAAAGGCTTACGCTTAACCAAAGGCACATCGTGCCCTATTCAATTCAATCGCAACAGGCGGGATCAGGTAAAGAGATTACAGTGCATTCCTCGGACATCGTATCCGGACTGTGATACGAACGCTGATACAGGAATGTGGTCCAAGCGCGAGAGAATCCAATGACAGAAAACAGAGTGTTTTCGTCAAAAGCTGAAATTTCACGGTGTTTCTGCAAACTTAGACGACTCGCTTTTGCGGCCAGCTTGGTTGCGGCAGCCTTCTTGCCTTGGACCAATTTTGCCTACGCTGAAAGTGCTGGTTTGGTTCTGGTCGATAAATTCAAGGTGGCAGACAAATCAGAGGGATTTTCAGAGCCTTCCGGTTTGGCAATGTCTAACGCTGAAGGCTTTTTGTGGTCTGTAAGTGATGCCGAACCTAAACTGCACCTACTGGGAGTCGACGGGGTATTAGGAAACTCTTTCAAGTTACCAGCATTGGCAGGATCAGATTTGGAGGGTGTTGCACCTCGAAAAGATGGGTCTGTTTTGGTGCTTCAAGAAACTGACCGATCAATCCTAGTCGTTCACCCAACTGACCCCATTCAACTGACGACAATACCTCTCGCATCTCTTAAAGGTTACCAGACCGCCGCTGCATTACTCGTCGGCAACCCTTTGAACAAGGGACCCGAAGGCATCGCCGTTGACCCGGAATCCGGGCGGGTCTTCGTTGGCATTGAGGGACAACCAAGGTTGTTAATGGTGTTATCGCCAGAGCTAGACGAAATTATTGAGATCATTCCTTTAGCCCGCGATGCAGGTTTTATCTCCGAGCGTGTAGATGATGATGAACTGGATTTGAGCGGCCTGGCATGGTCCGGGTCCTCGCGTTCTCTTTGGATTGTGAGTGACAAAAGCCGTCAGATCTTCGTCTACAATCCAGAGTCCAAGTCCGTAAAGTCTATCAGTTTGACGTTCACAGAAGATGGAAAACAAAAAGAAGTTAAACATCCCGAAGGGATCGCGCTCGATGAGACCAGAGGGCTTCTCTATATCCTGACAGACGATGCCAAGAAATCGCGGCTTTATGTTTTTGAGCAACCGGAATTGTGAGGACTGTCCTACTAGTTCTCTACGGCGCGAACACATGCTTTTCATTCCACAACAACGCAGCGCGCTCTTGACCGTACTCACTAGCACATCTAGTAAAACTGATCTGCCCGCTGGGACGACCCGGCCAAGCAAGGGCGTTTTTTTCAGGACGACCTGGCAAATTAGAGGTCGAACATGACAACTAAAACCAAACAAGCCAGGAAACTGATCGAGGGTAGACCTGCCCTAATCGTAATCGACATTCAAAAGAGCACTTTTATTGATGACAGCGAAGTACGCTCCATCGACAACATGCCGGGTTACAAAGAGCGCATGATCGCTGCGCGTGATTTGGTTGATGCCGCACATGATTACAATGTGCCAGTCATTTTCATCCAAGAAGTCCATCGTCCCGATAGGATAGACTTCGGCCGTGAACTGGATGGTGACGAAGACATACACTGTCTCGAAGGTGATCCAAGAACGGAAGTTGCAAAAGATGAGATGGGATATCGCAAAGGTGACTACATCGTACCGAAGCGACGGTACTCTGCGTTTTTTGGCACCGATTTCGAAATCCTGCTGCGCGGTTTAAAGGTAGACACACTTTTGTTATGCGGCGGTTTGACGGATGTTTGTGTGCACTACACATTCGTCGATGGCCACCAATCAGACTACTTCTGCCGCGTTGTAGAGGACTGCGTTGGCGGGTCATCTGTCCAAGCCCATGAAGCTGCTCTCAAAGCAATGGAATATCTACAAACTGGCGCTGTTCAGAGCCGAGAAGTAGTAATCAGTGCGATTACGTCGCTCTAAGTTGCAATCGAAACGTTTGTGCCCGTTGGGGTGCACAGTTTTTTGGGTGCGGAAACGGGCAGAGGTTTTTGTCGCTTGAACGCCTTGGACTTGCCCATTTGATGCAGAAGGTATCGACACTTTCAATACAAACCTTTGAGTTTGCGACTAAAGCCCTTGAAAACCTCTATTGCATCGCAATCCAGCCGTCAGCGCGAATAATGCGAACAGGACTAGAGATATTGAAGCTAACGCTCAGACAGACGCTGATGCCCTTGTCTTTGCCCCCTAAACTTGGGCCACTACTTTGGCCGAGAAGGGGGAACAAGGGATGGCTCGGAAGCGATACTCGGACGAAGATATTCTGAAGCTGCTGCGTGAGATTGAACTGAAGCTGGCAGATGGCGACGATGTTCGGACAGCCTGTCGTGGTGTCGGTGTCAGCGATGCGACCTACTACAATTGGCGGCGTCGGTTCGGTGGCATGGGCAAGTCGCAACTGTCGGAGTTGCGCAGCCTGGAGAAAAAATACCCGGCTGAAGAAGATCGTGGCCGAACTGGAACTGGACAAGCTGATCCTCAAAGAAAGTCTGAACTACCTAAAACCGAGGGCCTGACGACGAGCCAACTTCGTCAGGCCGTCATTCATGCTCGCCAGAAGCTTGGCACATCAGAGCGTCGCACCTGCAAGGTGGTCGGCCTTGCACGCAGCTCCATGCAATACCAGGCCGTAGAGAAGAACGATGATGCTCTTCGACTGGCCATGATCCGTCTGGCCAAGAGCTATGGCCGGTATGGCTACCGTAAGGTGGCGCAGCTACTTCGGGTCGAGGGCTGGCGTGTCAATCACAAGAAGGTAGAACGGCTGTGGCGGGAGGAAGGTCTGCAACTCCCGCAGCGGCACAAGAAGAAGCGTCGCCTGTACCACAAGGACAGCTCGATCATTCGACTCCGACCGACGCATCCTAACCATGTCTGGAGCGTCGATTTCGTTCACGACAAGCTGAGCAATGGGCGGAGCTACAAGATGCTCACGGTTTGGATGAATACACCCGGGCGCTCGCAGTGGAAGTTCGGACCCGCATGGGTTCTGAAGATGTGCTGGAGGTTCTCTACGGGCTGTTCCTGCGCCACAGAAAGCCTGATTTCGTTCGAAGCGATAACGGCCCAGAGTTCTCTTCACGGGCAACCCAGAGTTGGCTCGAGAAGGTCGGTGTGAACCCGATCCGGATCTACCCGGGCTCTCCCTGGGAGAACGGATACAACGAGAGGTTCAATGGAACGCTCCGCCGCGAGGTTCTCAATTCCGAATGGTTCACAACGACCAAGCAGGCACAGATCGTGATCAATTGCTGGCTCAGGCAATACAACCACACCCGACCGCATCAGGCCCTCAACATGCGCCCACCAGTCCCCGAAACTCTAGTCCGAGATGGCCCAGAACACGGGGGCTAGACAGTGAATGTAAGCGCTTGGTTAAAGCAAAATTACCCGGATATCTTTGCCGCGAGACCTCCATGGCTCGGCATGACCCTGGTGATGTTCCTGATGAAAATGAATGAATTGGACCCTTCGGAAGCCAAAAAATCGGCCGCCGAAGTCTTTGCGGGCCATTCCAGTCAGGTTGCGCTCAAGAAAAAGTATGACGAACTACGAAAAAAGAGAAAGCAGGCGCCTAATTCAGTCACCAGCGCTGCGATTTCTGCACCGGAAAGAGCTCAGCAGTTCGAAACCATCGTGACCGACTACTTCGAACGCTTTGGGGCGAAGTTGTTCAACACCAGTCATGTCACCATTCTCTCAGGCAAAGTCATCGAACCGGTCAAACCCGATCTTGTCGTGGACTGTGCAGACGGACGCCGGTTTGCAATCGAAACAAAGTCATATCGTAGTCAAGTCAACCGCCGCGATATTATCGGTATACTGGGGCAATTGGCGTTAATTCAAAAACTTGTGCCCGAAATTCTCATGATTGTGCCCGAAGGAAGCGCATATGACTTGCATAGGATGAACGACCTGCGCGACAAGCTCTCCTTAAAGGGTATTCGCTTTGCGACACTGCCCGAAAAGAGAGCTGAACGAGCTACAGACCTTAGGGTATCCGAATAAAGCTATTTGCTGTCAGCATCATGGGATACAGCATTTGACAAGGGTCTGGTGACTTTCAAGGACGACGGGACACCTAGGTTTTCTAGTAAATTGTCCGCACCGGCAATGAGCTCGTTTTCTGGACATTCCAAGCAGGTCTCTGGTCAAACTGCTGGGCACAAGGGGAACCTGATCTGGTATCGCGATCAGGTGTTCAATCCTTGAGCAACTGAAACCTATCCTTCGACACCCGCATAAGGCGATTTACTTGCTCTCCTCTGCACTATTATCGTGAAACAGTGCAAACTTATGGGCAAATCGTGCAAACTTATGAGGTGCGTGAAGGTTTGTGCGCGTCCCTACACTAGATCAGAAATCCAGATTCTCGACGCTTAGCGCATTCTTCTGAATGAATTCTCGGCGTGGTTCCACAACGTCGCCCATAAGCTTGGTGAACAAGTCATCGGCCTCAACCATATCGTCAACTCGAACCTGCAATAGTGTCCGGGCATCTGGATCGAGTGTGGTTTCCCACAATTGGTCCGGATTCATCTCACCCAGACCCTTGTAGCGTTGCAGCGACAGGCCCTTTTCGCCCTCTTCCAGAATCGCGCGCAGCAAATCCAGCGGGCCGTGGATGATTTGGGACCGATCGCGGCGGATCAAGGTCGCCGGAGTGTTATAAACCTCTTGCAGGCTTTGGGTGAAGCTGCCGGTCTTGCGCGCCTCGCCCGAGCGGAGCATGGGGCCGTCCAGGGTGCGAACCTCTTCCACGCCGCGCAGGATACGGGCCAGGCGGATGCCGTGATCTTGTGTGATCCTGCCTTGCCAGCCGCGTTCATATTCCAGTGCGATCAAATCCAAACGGGCCGCAACCTTGTCGGCCACGCCTTGCAGGTCAGCATCCACCGCACCTGGCACAAAAGCACCGGCGACGGCGGCTTGCTCAAGGATATGACGCGGGTAATGGGTTGGGAACGCATCCAGCACACGTTTCAGTTGACGCGCTTCATCGACGACGCGGGTCAGGTCCTGGCCAACTAATTCTTCACCGGAACCAAGCTTTAGAACCGCACCTTCGACGCCTTGATTAACCAGATATTCATCAAGCGCAGCCTGGTCCTTCAGGTAAACCTCGGATTTACCTCGAGAAACTTTATAGAGTGGCGGTTGCGCGATGTAGAGATACCCCCCTTCGATCAATTCCGGCATCTGCCGATAGAAGAACGTCAGCAGCAGGGTCCGGATGTGCGCACCATCGACATCCGCATCGGTCATAATGACAATTTTGTGGTAGCGCAGCTTTTCGATGTTGAACTCATCGCGACCAATGCCGGTGCCTAGCGCCATCACAAGGTTACCGATCTCCTGTGACGACAGCATTCGGTCAAACCGAGCGCGTTCGACGTTCAGGATTTTCCCGCGCAAAGGAAGAACGGCTTGAGTCAGTCGATCTCGGCCCGTTTGGGCGGAGCCGCCCGCCGAGTCCCCCTCGACCAGAAAAACTTCGGTCTTGGATGGGTCTTTCTCGGAACAGTCTTTCAACTTTCCGGCCAGATAATTCACATCCATCGCCGTCTTGCGGCGGGTCAGTTCGCGCGCCTTACGGGCGGCCTCACGGGCCAAAGCGGCCTCGATGATCTTGCCGACGATGCCCTTTGCCTCGTTCGGGTTTTCTTCGAACCACTCGGACAGCTTTTCGTTCATCAGACCCTCGACCGCTGGGCGCACTTCGGACGACACCAGCTTATCTTTGGTCTGGGATGAGAATTTGGGGTCAGGTACTTTCACCGACAGCACACAGGTCAGGCCTTCACGCGCATCATCGCCGGTAAAGCTGACCTTTTCCTTTTTCGCGATCCCGCTGGACTGAGCGTAGTTGTTGATCGTCCGAGTCAGCGCGCCACGGAAGCCCGCGACATGGGTGCCGCCATCCCGCTGCGGGATGTTGTTGGTGAAGGGCAGAACCGTCTCGTGATAGCTATCATTCCACCACATGGCGATTTCGACGCCGATATCGTCGCGCTCACCCTTGATGTAGATCGGTTCGGGCATCGCAGGGGTCTTGGAGCGGTCCAGGTATTTGACGAACTCTTTGACTCCACCTTCGTAGAACAGCTCGGTTTCCAGTCGCTCTGCCGGGCGTTCGTCGATCAGGATGATCCGCACGCCTGAGTTCAGGAAGGCCAGCTCGCGCAGGCGCTTTTCCAGCGTTTCAAACGAGTATTCGAGGTTCGAGAACGTGTTGGTCGAGGCAAGGAAGCGCACCTCGGTCCCGGTGCGATCCCCACATTCGCCCACGACTTTCAGATGTTCCGCCGTCTCTCCACCTTCAAACCGCGCTACATGTTCCTTGCCAGCGCGCCAGATGCGCAGTTCCAGCCAATCGGACAGCGCGTTGACGACCGAAACACCCACACCGTGCAGACCGCCCGACACCTTATACGAGTTGCTGTCGAATTTGCCGCCTGCGTGCAGCTGAGTCATGATGACCTCGGCAGCCGAGACCCCCTCTTCGGGGTGAATATCCACCGGAATCCCGCGGCCGTTGTCGCTGACCGAAACGCTGGAATCGGCGTGGATTTTCACGGTCACATGGTCGGCATGACCGGCCAACGCCTCGTCAATTCCGTTGTCCACGACCTCGTATACCATGTGGTGCAGACCCGAGCCATCATCCGTGTCCCCGATATACATGCCAGGGCGCTTGCGAACCGCCTCTAAGCCTTTGAGAACTTTAATGGAATCAGCGCCGTATTCCTGGGGTGCCTGTGCGTCTTCGGACATGCCGTTAGTACCTATATTATTTTGGTAACTTATACGTTTTCTGGTGGGGAATGTCACGCGATCCCCCAACATTTTGTGGTTCTGATCCGCTTTATTTGCAGATCAAAGCCGATCGAGGTCTGCTGCAATATCTTCGGCGATCTCTGCTGCATTCACATCGTCGCGTTCGGCCGATAATCGCAGCCCTAAAAGGTCAGATTGATAGCGCGAGGCAAGGCGGTTCGGGTCATGATCAGGGGCGATTTCTCCGGCATCCTGCGCGCGGCGAAACAGGTCTGCAAAACAAGTCTTCATCGAAACCATATGAGTACGTGCCTGAGCGGCCAGATCGTGATCCTTGGCCTGCAACTCGGCAAAAGTTTTCGCCAACATGCAGGCTTTGGTCGGCAGCTCTGATGCCTCGATTACACGACGTGGCTGCGCCTTGAGCGCGCCGAGCGGACCCAGTTCCTCGGCCAAGGTCCTCATGCTGGCAACCCCATCCTGCGCATACCGCTCTAACGCCAGGGCGTAGAGCGCATCTTTCGACCCGAACGCCGCGTAGAAGCTGCCCGGTTTCAGCTTCAGCTCGCGCTCAAGGTCTTTCAGCGACGTTCCAGCCCAGCCGTGACGCCAAAAAATATCACGAGCCTGCGCGATTAGTGCGTCTCGGTCGTATGAGGGCTTGCGGGGCATGGTCTCACCAATACTTGAACGTTCGCTCAAATATATACTTGAGTGATCACTCAAGAAACCCTAAATACGACCCATCTCGCCAGAAACAGGAGTTTGACATGGCCAATTTCCCGTCCCACGACCTCGAAACTGCCCCAGAAGGATCCAAGCCGCTGCTTGAAAAATCACAGGCTGCATTCGGGCGCCTGCCCGGTCTGCACAAAGTAATGGCCGAAAGCCCACAACACCTGGAAGGCTATCAGGTTCTACACGGCCTTTTCCTGCAGACCGACTTCGACAATGACGAAAAGACCGTTGTCTGGCAGACAATCAACGTAGAAAACGAATGCCATTACTGCGTGCCCGCCCACACTGGAATCGCTAAGATGATGAAGGTCTCGGACGAGATCACAGAGGCACTGCGCAACGAAACTCCGCTTCCCTCGGAAAAGCTTGAGGCACTGCGCACTTTCACCCTGCAGGTGATGGAAACCCGTGGCAACCCGACCGAAGAACAACTGCAGGCGTTCTTCGAAGCAGGTTATTCCCACCGCGCGGTTTTGGACGTGGTTCTGGGACTGGCGCAGAAAACCATGTCGAACTACGTGAATCACATGGCAAAAACACCGGTCGACCAGGTTATGCGCGGCTTCCTGTGGGAGCGTAAAGTCAGCGAGCCTGCCTAAGCAGTTACAACCGAGCCTTCGTCGCCCTCGGTTACAACCAATGTTTGGGCCCGGTCGCCCAATTCCGCAAATAGCTCAGGCCCGGTGCCCGTCATCCAGGCCTGAGCGCCCAGCGCACAAATCTCATCGTAAAGCGCGGCGCGACGGTCCGCGTCCAGATGAGCAGCGACCTCATCCAACAGCACAATCGGTGGCGCCCCGACCATGCCCGCCAACGCCCGCGCGTTCGACAGGATCAGCGAAACCAACAGCGCTTTTTGCTCTCCGGTGGAACAGTCTTTGGCGGGCACACCCTTGGCCGCAAACACTCCATAAAGATCTGAACGATGCGGCCCAACCAACGTACGTCCCGCAGCCAAATCCCGAAACCGGCTTTCATTCAACGCTTCGCGCAAATCTTCCGTAGCTTCAGGCATCGCTCCTTCGGTCTGAACAAGTTCCAACTCCGCCGAAGGAAACGCCGTTTCCGCTTGATCCTGAGCCGCGCGCAAATGCTCCAGAGCCGCCCTTCGTGCCGCGTGGATACGGTGCCCCATCTCTGCCATCTGTCCTTCCAGCGCCGCATACCAATGGGCGTCTCGAACCTGCTCTTTCAGCAATCGGTTCCGCTCGCGCATCGCCTTTTCATAGATCAGTGAGGCTTCGGCATGAGACGGATCAAAACTCAGCGCAATCCGGTCCAAAAACCGCCGCCGACCCTCGGCACCCTCAATCCACAAGCGATCCATCGAGGGGATCAACCAAACAACGCGCGCCAACTTGCCCAGATCAATCTGACTGGCCGTCTTGTTATCAATCCGAACCTGCCGTGCTGCGCCACCTTCGGACCACGTTTCAATTTCATACCGCTGGCCCTGAGCTTCAAGCAAACCAGAAAGTTTCCACCCCAACGCCTCAGGTCGCCGCGTCATCTCGGCGGCACTTGCACGCCGCATCCCGCGCCCGGGTGAAAATAACGAGACTGCTTCCAGAATGTTGGTCTTGCCGGCCCCGTTCGGCCCGTGGATTGCCACTGGACGGCCATCCAAAGACAAGCGCGCCAACTTATGAGACCGAAAATGTGAGACCGTAAGCTCGGTCAGGGCCAATCCCATGACCCCTCCCTTTCGTTAGAGATCACCCAGTCGGGGCAATCAGACGCGCATCGGCATTACGACGTAAACAGCGCTTTGGTCGTTGCCTTCGCGCATCAGCGTCGGATCACCAGCGGAATTGAACATGAAGACAGCGTTCTCGCGGTCCACTTGGGAAGCGATCTCGAGCAGGTATTTCGCGTTAAAACCAATTTCGAGACGCTCATCCCCATAGGCGACAGCCAACTCTTCCTCAGCCGCACCACTGTCGGGTGCATTCACTGAAAGAACCAGCTTGTCCGCATCCAATTGCAGTTTCACGGCACGCGAGCGCTCCGAAGACACCGTCGCTACACGATCAACGGCCTGCGCGAATTCGGCAGCGTCAACCTCTAGCTTGCGCGTGTTGCCCTGAGGGATGACGCGCGTGTAGTCCGGGAAGGTCCCATCAATCACTTTCGAGGTGAGCGTGATGTCTGGCGTTGCAAACCGCACCTTGGTTTCGCTGACCGAGACGGCGATGTCCATTTCATCATCATCCAACAGCTTGCGCAGTTCACCCACGGTCTTTCGGGGAACAATTACACCCGGCATATCCGTCGCACCGTCCGGCAAATCCGCATCAATGCGCGCCAGACGGTGGCCATCGGTCGCCACGCAGCGCAGCACCTTGCCGCCCTCGGAGCCATCCGCTACGTGCATGTAAACGCCGTTCAGATAATATCGCGTCTCTTCGGTCGAGATCGCAAATTTCGATTTGTCGAACAACCGCCGCAACAGCGCCGCCGACGCGGTGAAGTTCGATTGGTATTCCGAGGACGCCATGACCGGGAAATCTTCTTTCGGCAGCGTCGCCAGCGAGAAATTCGATCGGCCCGCTTCTACCGTCAGTCGCCCAGCCGCACTGTCGGCAGTCAAGGTCACCAGCGCTCCATCGGGCAGCTTGCGCACAATCTCATGCAGCGTTGTGGCGGCGACTGTTGTCGCTCCAGCTTTCTCGACCTGCGCAGGTGCCTTGTCGACAACCTCAATATCCAGATCAGTTGCTCGGAATAGCGCCTGATCGCCCTCGGCTTCGATCAGCACATTGGCCAGGATCGGGATGGTGTTGCGGCGCTCCACAACGGATTGGGCCTGCGAAACGGCCTTGAGAAGGGTGCCGCGTTCGATGCTGATCTTCATACCCTCAGTTCCTCTGGCTTGAGTGCGCACATGGGCGGGACTGGCAAGTTACCGGTTCCGCCCTGAGGCACAAGGATTTTTTGTGAATTTCTGGGTTGGAATGATTAAACCGTCAAGGCCAACCGGCCATCCCACCGCCAGTTCGCGCGCGATCGTGGATTATTGCGCACATGAAAATGCCCCGGCCGGGTGGCACGGGGCGTTTTTAAAACAGACGTAATTCAGGCTTCCAGTGCCCGACGCAACATCTCGACATCTTCGGCAATCTGGCCATCGGTCAGCTTCAACTCTTCGATGCGCTTGACGCCATGCATGACCGTGGTGTGGTCACGCCCGCCAAACCGGCGACCGATCTCTGGCAACGAGCGACTGGTCAGCTGCTTGCACAGATACATCGCTACCTGACGCGGTCGCGCATAAGACCGCAGCCGTTTGGGGCCAATGATGTCGCTGAGGCGGATATTGTAATAGTCCGAGACTTTGCGCTGGATCTCTTCGACGGTGATCTTGCGCTCGGATGCGCGCAGCACATCGGCCAGACAATCCTGCGTCAACTCCATATCGATCTCACGCCCAACCAGCGAGGCAAAGGCGAAGAGCCGGGTCAGCGCCCCTTCCAGCACGCGCACATTTGTCGAAATGCGGTGTGCAAGGAATTCCAATACACCATCAGCAATGGTCAGATCGGGATAAGTGCTGCTGTATTGCTGCACTTTGTTCTGCAGGATTCCCAGACGCAATTCGTAGTCTGTGGGATGAAGATCGACGACAAGGCCGCATTGCAGGCGCGACTTTACCCGGTCTTCAAGATCCTTGATCTCACCCGGCGCGCGATCGGCCGAAATGATGATCTGCTTGTTCTGGTCCACTAGCGCGTTGAAGGTATGAAAGAATTCTTCCTGCGTCGAATCCTTACCCGCGATGAACTGCACGTCATCAACCATAAGCACGTCAACCGAGCGGAACAGATGCTTGAAATCCATCATCCGGCGCTCACGCAGGGCCTGCACAAAACGGTACATGAACTGTTCTGCCGACAGGTACAGAACGTTTAGTTCGGGATGCTTGGTTTTCAGCTCCCAAGCAATGGCGTGCATCAGGTGCGTCTTACCAAGACCGACACCCCCGTAGAGCACCAGCGGATTGAATGTTACGGGCCCGCCTTCGGAAACGCGGCGCGCGGCGGCGTGAGCCAGCTCATTCGGCTTACCAACAACAAAACTGTCAAAGGTAAAGCGCGCGTCCAGCGGTGCCGCCTGTAACGCCTCAAGCGCATCATGCGAGGCCTCAACAACTGCGGGCTGCGGAACGGCTTGGGGTTTTGGGGTCTCGGCCTGCGCCGGACGGGTCGGAGAATTGGCGGCGGTGCGGAAGGCAAGGCGCTGAACAGGCTCGCCCGCCGTGTTCAGTTCATAGAGAATTAGATCAGCAAAATTTTGACTTACGTAGTTTCCCATGAAGTTGGTCGGCACAGAAAATACTGCGACGCCATCTTGCAATCCCTGAAACTCTAAAGGTTCGATCCAGGTCGTGAAGTTGTTCTTACCAACAGCCTTCATCAACTTGTTCCGCAACTGTCCCCATTTCTCTTGTGTCATTCGGCGCCTCACGCATCCCATTCTTTATTGGCCTGTCAGCCTTATCAAAATAGTCCGGTATACCGGTTTATTGCGTCCACCCACAAGGATACCCATGCGCCAGGCCACAAGGTCTGGCGGGTCATTTTGACGTTCAGCGCAATCCGATACCGCATTGTCCAACGGTCGGCACAACCCCGAAAACGGGGTGGCGCGTCACAATCCAATTTTTCGACAGGGCCAAGATCATCGGAAAACCCGAGACCCAGAGCAGATCGTCCAATCGACCGAAGCCGATTTTCGAACATTCGTTCCGGATTCCTACTGATGCCCGTCAGTCAGATACCCAGAACAGCCTGTCCCCCCAAGCGAGTGAATCGCTGACTCAGTCGTAGCAAGAGCCCATGGGTCCGGGCAACGAAACTCTGATATTGACTCGGGGTTCAGGGCGAAAGAATCTCTCCGCTTCGTGAAGACGCGGCTTTCCGGCAACAATGAAAAAGGCGCCGCTATGCGCGACGCCTTTTTCGCAAATCAACGCTTGACGCGTTTTCCCAAAGAATCAGCCCAGCGCTTTGACGCGAGCCGACAGGCGCGACATTTTGCGAGCTGCGGTGTTCTTGTGGAAGACGCCTTTGGTGACGCCGCGCATCAGCTCGGGCTGAGCGGCGCGCAGGGCAGCGGTAGCCGCGTCCTTGTCACCGGATGCGATTGCTTCTTCAACTTTGCGCAGATGTGTGCGGATGCGCGAACGGCGCGCTTTGTTTACAGCAAAACGCTTTTCGTTCTGACGAGCGCGTTTCTTTGCCTGGGGCGAATTTGCCATGTGTCTCTGACCTTTTGTTCGGTACGGTTATCTAGGGTTGCGCGCCACGGACATATCCGCACCGGATCAGAAATCACGAGTGTGAGTCGGGCCAAGCGGGCCGCACGCGCATGTATGACGGCGGTCTCTACCCAAGTTTAAAGGTTTTGCCAAGCTGATTCTTCGCAAGAGCTTCAGTAGAAAAAAGGCAGGACCAAGCCCGCCTGAATTCACTGAATGTCCGTTATCGTTACTTGTCGCGGAACTGAGCCGCACGTTTTTCCAGAAACGCGGCCATGCCCTCTTTCTGATCTTCAGTTGCAAACATCGAATGGAACACACGGCGCTCAAACAGCATGCCCTCGCTCAGTGGCAGTTCATAGCTGCGGTTCACGGCTTCCTTGGCCGCGATTGCCGTGATCTGCGACTTCTCAGCGATCTTCTGCGCCGCACCGGTTGCTTCTTCGATCAGCTTCTTGGCAGGCACGACGCGGCTGACCAGCCCCGCACGCTCGGCCTCTTCCGCGTCCATGAACCGACCGGTCAAGTTCATATCCATTGATTTGGACTTGCCGACAAATCGTGTCAAACGCTGGCTGCCGCCGAGTCCTGCGATGACGCCCAGATTAATCTCGGGTTGGCCGAACTTGGCCGTATCCGCCGCGATGATGAAATCACACAGCATTGCCAGCTCACAACCTCCGCCCAGCGCATAACCCGCAACAGCGGCAATGATCGGTTTGCGGATCGCCGAAACCCGGTCATTCGCGTCGGCAAAAAGGTTGATGTTGAAGACATCGACATAGCTCATCTCGGACATCTCTTTGATGTCCGCACCAGCCGCAAAGGCTTTGTCCGAACCGGTGATGACGATGCAGCGCACCTTGTCGTTGCTGTCTGCTTCTTCCAGCGCATCACACAACTCACCCAGTAACTGGGTGTTCAGCGCATTCATCGCATCTGGTCTGTTGAGCTTGATTAGGGTGACGTGGTCTTCGATTTCGACGATGATCGTCTCAAAAGCCATGAGGTGTAAGCTTCCGGTTGTTCCGTTCAAGTACGATTCCTTACCACGCGAATTCGCTGGATCAAGTTATCTTTGGCATTGCGCACAGTAGAAGGATGAGCGACCGGACTGGGTGATTCTCTTGATTTCACCACTACATCCATCGGTTCTGCAGGGCCTTCCCTCACGCCCATAAACATCAAAACTATGCTGAAAATATCCAAGTTCTCCATCGGCTTGGCGGAAATCACGTAAGGATGAACCACCCGCTTCAATCGCGTCCTGCAACACCTGGCGGATGATCGGAACCAGTGCTCCAACACGCGACGCAGAAATTTGTCCGGCTTTGCGACGTGGCGACACCTTGCCGCGATAAAGCGCTTCGCAGACGTAGATATTTCCCAATCCGGCAACGATTCCCTGATCCAGCAACGCGGATTTGACCGGGCTATTCTTACCTTTGAACGCCTCAATGAGGTGCTGTTCGTGGAAATCGTTACCCAATGGTTCAGGTCCCAGAACTGACAGCAGCTTGTGATCCTCTGCCGTGACCGTCGGCAGCAGGTCCATGGCTCCGAACCGGCGCGGATCGTTAAAAGTGATACGGGCGCCGTTGGCCATATGAAAGACTACGTGATCATGCTTTTCCGGCATCGGGTGTTTGTGGGCAAATTGCCCTAGAGGATCACCAGATACGGTCATACGCCCGGACATGCCAAGATGGATCAGCAGTGTTTCTCCACTGTTCAGATCGGCCAGAATGTATTTCGATCGTCTACGCAATCGGTCGACGCGCTGCCCAGTCAGTCGTTCAGCCATCCGCTCGGGGAAAGGCCAGCGCAAATCGGGGCGGTTTACGTCCGCCCTTTGGATTACGACGCCTTCCATCGCCGGGGATAGACCGCGTCTTACTGTCTCGACCTCGGGCAATTCAGGCATTAGATGGCTCCTATTCCAAAGGGCCGCATTGTGCCCGCCTCTTATGGCCCTATAACAGAGGCGAAATTCGACGAACGGCAAGGCAAATGTCCAACAACAGCGACAAGACCACTCATTTCGGGTTTGAAACCGTGCGCGAGGCCGACAAGGCCGGGCGCGTACAGGGCGTGTTCAACTCGGTCGCCTCGAAATACGATGTGATGAACGATGTCATGTCGATGGGCATTCACCGGGTCTGGAAAGATGCAATGATGGATTGGCTTGCCCCACGCCCCGGTCAACGATTGCTGGACGTTGCAGGTGGGACCGGAGATATCTCTTTTCGCTTCCTGAGACGCGCGGGCCACGGCCATGCCACGGTTCTGGACCTGACAGAGCCTATGCTGGTCGAAGGCCGCCAGCGCGCCGAGGCCGACCAGATGTCCGACTGCCTGAACTGGGTGGTGGGCGATGCGATGTCCCTGCCGTTCGAGGACAATACGTTCGACGTCTACACAATTTCCTTCGGCATCCGGAATGTCACCCGCCCGCAAGAGGCATTGAACGAGGCCTATCGCGTGCTGAAACCCGGTGGTCGCCTGATGGTGCTTGAATTCAGCCAACTGCCCAATGACGGACTGCAAAAGCTCTATGAC
This sequence comes from Ruegeria sp. AB11, assembly GCF_056536325.1. Taxonomy (NCBI): domain Bacteria; kingdom Pseudomonadati; phylum Pseudomonadota; class Alphaproteobacteria; order Rhodobacterales; family Roseobacteraceae; genus Ruegeria; species Ruegeria sp. AB11. The sequence continues at coordinate 575,642 of NZ_JBQFJO010000001.1, forward strand.
CTCTACAGCTTCAACGTCATTCCACGCATGGGCAAACTAATCGCCAATGACTACGACAGCTATCAATACCTGGTGGAATCGATCCGCAAGTTCCCGGATCAGGAGACATTCCTGACCATGGTCCGCGCCGCCGGGTTCGAAAACGCCAAGTACCGCAATCTCAGCATGGGTATCGCGGCACTGCATTCCGGCTGGAAGATCTAGATGCGCGGCCCACACAACATTATCCGCCTGATCCGCACAGGCGCAACGCTCGAGCGCACGGGTGCCATGAACGTGGTATTGGACGCGTTCGAAGCTCCTCGGGCTATCCGCATCCTCGCACATGTTCTGGGCAAACCATTTCAGTGGCTGGGGTACAAAGGGGATCCCCAGATGCCGCCCGCAACTCGCGCCCTAACTGCTCTTGGGCCCGCCTATATCAAGTTCGGACAAGTCCTTTCGACCCGCCCCGACGTGGTCGGAAATGAACTGGCTGAACAACTGCGTGTCTTGCAGGATAAGCTTCCGCCATTCTCCAAGGCCGAAGCCATGGCCGAGGTCGAGAAAGAGCTGGGCCAACCCCTTACAGAAATGTTCAGCGATTTCAGCGAGCCTATCGCCGCAGCCTCGATCGCTCAGGTCCACAAAGCTAAGCTGGCCAGCACGGGTGAAGATGTTGCCGTCAAAGTCCTGCGCCCCGGAATTGAACGCGCCTTCCGTAAAGATGTAGACGCCTTTTATTTCGCCGCCCGAATTGTCGACCTGTTTGCCCCCGGTGCTCGTCGCTTGCGCCCTATGGAGGTGATCGAGCATTTTGACGGAGTTGTCCGCGGCGAGTTGGACCTGCGCCTGGAAAGCGCTGCTGCTTCGGAATACGCCGCCAACACCAAGGATGATTCCGGGTTCTGGCTGCCTCCGGTCGTCTGGTCCTTGTCCGCACGCCGGGTGATGACACTCAGCTGGGCCGATGGAATCCCGCTGGGCGACAATGACGCGCTGGACGCTGCAGGCCACAACCGCAGCGATCTGGCAGAACGTGTGTTGCGCCTTTTCCTGCTGCACGCCCTTCGCGATGGCTATTTCCATGCGGATATGCACCAAGGGAACCTGAAGGTCGCCGCGAATGGAGATATTATTGCCTATGACTACGGCATCATGGGGCATATCGACGAATACACCCGTCGGGTCTATGCCGAAATCCTCTTCGGCTTCATCCGCCGCGACTACAAACGCGTAGCCGAGGTCCATTTCGAGGCCGGCTATGTCCCTGCCAACCAGGATGTCGACGAATTCGCCCGCGCCCTGCGCGCAGTCGGAGAACCCATCTTCGGCATGGACGCGACCCATATCTCAATGGGCCGACTGCTCAGCTATTTGTTTGAGGTCACCGAGCGCTTCGGCATGGAAACACGAACTGAACTGATTCTTCTGCAGCGCACCATGGTCGTGGTCGAAGGCGTTGCCCGATCACTCGACGATCATATGAATATCTGGGAAGTCGCGCGCCCGGTCGTCGAGGATTATATCAAAAGCTCCATCGGCCCCCGGGCCGCCCTGAGAGATTTTGGAAAGACCGCAATGGTGCTGGCCCGATTCGGCCCACGCTTGCCTGCGCTGGTTGAAAACGCCCTGATTGCGCAAACCACGAAAGATGACCAGCAAACTTCCGGCAAGACAACGTTGCTTCTACCTGCCGCCATTGGCGCAGCCGTTGGAATCGCAGCCACACTTGTCGTGATGACATTCGGCTAACAACAACCCGCCTGCTTCATCTGGCCACAAATATCTTCGGGGGGAATCGCGCCACCGGCGCGATGGGGGGCAGACAGCCCCCTCCGCTCGACCTCAATCAGAGCCGCTCGATGGCAATGGCAATCCCCTGCCCACCGCCAATACACATGGTGATAAGCGCCTTGGAACCACCAACACGCTCCAATTCATACAGCGCTTTTAGGGTGATAATCGCGCCAGTTGCCCCCACAGGGTGCCCCAACGCAATCGCACCGCCATTCGGATTGACCTTATCGGCATCCAACCCAAGCTCTTGATTGACGGCCAGGGCCTGTGCGGCAAAAGCTTCGTTACTCTCGATCACATCGAAATCACCCGCCGACAGCCCTGTCTTCTTGAACAAGTTCTGCACTGCAGGAACCGGCCCAATTCCCATTACTTCGGGCCGCACTCCGGCATGCGCATATCCCAATATCCGTGCCTTTGGTTTCAATCCGGCCTTTTCAGCAGCATCTGCCGTCGCCAGAATCATTGCTGCAGCCCCATCGTTGATACCCGATGCATTCCCCGCCGTGACGCGTCCTTCTTTCCTAAATACCGGACGAAGGCCCGCCAGTGCCTCAGCTGTGGTGGCCTTGGGATGCTCATCCACCTTAAAGTCAACTATCTCGCGTTTGACTTTCACCTGCACAGGCGTGATCTGGCTTTCGAAATATCCAGCGTCGATCGCTGTTGCCGCTCGGCTCTGGCTGGTTAAGGCAAACGCATCCATCTGTTCACGACTGATCTGATGTTCGTCGGCCACATTCTCAGCCGTCACACCCATATGACCGGTTCCGAAAGGACAGTTCAGCGCGCCCAACATCATGTCCAGTGAGGTGACGTCGCCCATCTTGGCGCCCCATCTGGCCTGAGGCACGATGTAGGGGCTGCGTGACATGCTCTCCGCTCCACCAGCCACAGCGAAATCGGCATCGCCCAGTATCAGAGACTGTACCGCTGACACAATCGCCTGCGCGCCGGAGCCACACAAACGATTTACGTTCATCGCCGGAGTCCCATTCGGAATGCCCGCCTGCATCGCTGCTACGCGCGACAGGTACATATCGCGGGGTTCAGTGTTGATCACGTGACCGAAAACCACATGCCCGATTTGCCCACCTTCGACACCCGACCGTTCAAGCGCGGCTTCGGTCGCCACGGTCGCCAGATCAATCGGCGCGGTCGAAGCCAACGCACCGCCAAAAGTGCCGATGGCAGTACGTGCGCCATCCAGAATAACAATATCGGTCATGGATCACTCCTCCTGAGTTTGGCCGTAGTATGCACCCGCAGAAACCCTCTGTCGCCTGAGACGTCCCGTCACAGACGGAATTGACATCTATCGATTCAAGGCGCATGAAATTCCGTCATGACGGACAAGACAGACGATATCCTGACACGCCTTCCGACACGCCTGAAGGAGGCGCGCCGGGCCCAGGGCCTTTCCCTCGAAGCGGTCGCGAATCTCAGCGGCGTATCGCGATCCATGGTCAGCCAGATCGAGAGGGGAGAAAGCAGCCCCACAATTTCGACCTTGTGGAACCTGACCCGAGCTCTGCAGGTGGATTTTGCCGGGTTGTTGGAAGACACGAAGACAACCGACCAGATCGAGATTCTCAAAAACTCCGAAGTGCCCAGCATCGATAACATGGGAGAGAACTGCCGCATCCGGATCCTCTCACCGCCAGAAGAGGCCGGCGGTCACGAGGTCTATGACATTCAGCTCGACAAAAACGGCGCCCTGAACAGCCAACCCCATGCGCGCGGTGCACGGGAACAATTGACCGTGTTGGAAGGGTCAGTTCGAGTTACTTCAGGCGCGGCAGTGAGCGAACTCAAGCAGGGTGATACAGCCCGATATGCCGCTGACGTTGCGCATTCCATTTCTGCCGACAGCCCTGCGCGTGTTTTCCTAATCGTAAAGAACGCCTAATTCAGCAATAATCCGCCTTCACGGATATTTTTCCGTAATTTCGTAAATCCCCTATTTGGGATATTCGTCCGTTATGTTAGAAGCGCGACTCAGAGCTAAGGAGATCGCCATGGCAGATGCATTCCTGTCCCACATCACGGACACCCTTAAGCAGATCGAATCCGAAGGTCTGTACAAGCGTGAACGAATGATCACCTCGCCTCAGGGCGGTGAGATTACTGTGGGCGGAAAGCAGGTCATCAACCTGTGCGCCAACAACTATCTGGGCCTGGCCGATCACCCCGCCCTGATCGACGCCGCCAAGCACGCCATGGAACCAAAAGGGTTCGGCATGGCCTCGGTCCGCTTTATCTGCGGCACGCAGGATATTCACCGCGAGCTTGAGCAACGGCTGGCCAAGTTCCTGAACAAAGATGATTCAATTCTGTTCGCTGCCTGTTTCGATGCCAATGGCGGGCTGTTTGAGCCTTTGTTAGGACCTGAAGACGCAATCATCTCGGATAGTCTGAACCATGCGTCAATCATCGATGGCGTAAGGCTCTGCAAGGCCAAACGCTATCGCTATCTAAACAATGACATGAACGACCTCGAAGCCTGGTTGAAACAGGCACGCGAGGACGGGGCGCGGCATATCATGATCGCCACCGACGGCGTTTTTTCGATGGATGGCTATCTGGCCAATCTGCCGAAAATACGCGAGCTGGCCGACAAATACGACGCTATCGTCATGGTCGATGATTGCCACGCCACGGGCTTCATGGGGCCAAACGGTGCGGGCACGCCGGATCACTTCGGCGTTGACGTGGACATTCTGACGGGAACTCTGGGCAAAGCACTTGGGGGGGCAATCGGCGGCTACATCGCCGGGCCGCAGCCAGTGATCGACCTGCTGCGGCAGCGGGCGCGGCCCTATCTGTTCTCAAACTCGCTGCCGCCGTCCATCGTCGCTGCCGGTCTGGAAGCAATCCGTCTGGTTGAAGAGGGTGACATGCTGCGCGCGCAGCTGTTCGGCAACGCCAAATACTGGCGCGCCGGTTTGGAGAAGCTGGGCTTTGATCTGTTGCCCGGTGAGCACCCGATCATCCCGGTGATGTTGGGGGAAGCAACGCTTGCGCAAGACATGGCGTCGCGGTTGTTTGATGAGGGCGTCTATGTCTCGGGCTTCTTCTTCCCCGTCGTTCCGCGCGGTCAGGCCCGGATCAGAACGCAGATGAATGCGGCTCTAACAAAGGATGAATTGGATCGCGCGCTCGCGGCCTTTGGCAAGGCCGGCAAGGAATTGGGGGTGATCTGATGCGACCCAACACGATGAAAGCACTGGAAAAATCCAAGCCTGAGGAAGGTCTTTGGATGGTTCAGGCCCCAGTGCCCGAGATTGGACCGGACGAGGTACTGATCCGCATAAACAAAACCGGCATCTGCGGCACAGATATCCATATCTGGAATTGGGATGACTGGGCCGCAGCCACAGTACCAGTGCCGATGATCACCGGCCACGAATTCGCAGGCGAAATCGTCGAGATTGGTCGCAACGTTACCGGGCTTGAGATCGGCCAGCGCTGCTCGGGCGAAGGGCATCTGATCGGTACCGAAAGTCGCCAAAGCCGTGCAGGCAAGTTTCATCTGGACCCTGGAACTCGAGGCATCGGCGTAAACGAACAAGGTGCCTTTTCCCAGTTTTTGAAACTGCCCGCCTTCAACGTGATTCCTTTGCCAGATGATGTGCCGGATGAGATTGGCGCCATCCTCGACCCGCTGGGCAATGCGGTTCATACCGCGCTGAGCTTCGATCTGCTGGGTGAGGATGTTCTAATAACAGGCGCAGGCCCGATCGGCATAATGGCAGCAGCTGTCGCACGCCATGCAGGTGCGCGAAACGTTGTAATCACCGATATCAATGCAGATCGGCTGAAACTGGCGGAACATGTGGTGCCGTCGATACGTACGGTCGATGTAACCAAAGAAGAGTTGTCCGATGTCATCACCGAACTGGGGATGAAAGAAGGCTTTGACGTGGGTTTGGAGATGTCGGGCTCGCAGGCAGCTTTGGATCAGATGGTCGAAGCGCTGGTCATGGGCGGTAAGATCGCCCTGCTGGGCATCCCGCCGGGCCAATCCCCGGTCGACTGGAGCCGCATTGTCTTTAAAGCCATCACCATCAAGGGCGTCTACGGCCGTGAGATGTTTGAGACATGGTACAAGATGATTGCTATGCTGCAGAACGGTTTGGACGTAAGCCGCGTGATCACCCATCAGTTTGGTGTTGACGATTTTGCCGAAGGTTTCGCAGCAATGAAGTCGGGCCTGTCCGGCAAAGTTGTTCTGGACTGGACCTGACCCTCTGGATAGTTGCAAAACTGGCCCATACACAGGGATCGCGCAACCAACCGGAGGAGCAAGATGGGCAGCACGAAAGATGACCGACTGCTGGAACGAGGAATCGAGGATTCTCTGGTCACCGATTTCGCTGAGACGCATCGCAAAAGCTATGGCGACTTTCTGCAACTCAAAACCCTGTTGAATCTGCAAAAGACCTTTCAGGATCCTGCTCAGCCCGATGAGATGTTATTCATCATCATCCATCAGGTCAGCGAGCTGTGGCTGAAGCTGATGCATCACCAGTTGGTCGAAGTGCGGCGCTTCCTGCAGCAAGATGATTTCGGCCCGGCGATGAAGAATCTCGACCGGATCAAGGCCATCCAGCGGCAGTTGATCACCGCTTGGGAAACGCTGCTGACCATGACGCCCGCCGACTACATGACGTTTCGCGAAGCGTTAGGCAGTTCATCAGGCTTTCAGAGTTACGGTTACCGCCAGATCGAGTTCATATTGGGCAACAAGGATGCTTCGACCCTCAAGGTTCATGAACACGATCCGGAGGTCATGGAGATGCTGAGCGCAGCGCTAACCAAACCGTCCCTTTATGACGAAGTGCTGCACATGCTGGCACGGCAAGGGTTTGACGTACCGCAAGACCTGATCGAACGTGACTATTCACAATCCTATTCCGGCGACCCGCGCGTCGTGAAAATCTGGTGCAAGATTTTCCAGGATACCGGCAAGTATTGGGACCTCTATGCTCTGGCTGAGAAGTTGATGGACGTCGAATCGCTGTTCCAGCGCTGGCGATTCGACCACGCTACGGCAGTCGAACGGGTCATCGGGATGCAACCAGGAACAGGTGGCTCGAGCGGCGTGGCCTTTCTGCGCAAGGCACTGGAATTGCGCTTCTTCCACGACCTCTACGATATGCGCACCGAGCTGATGTATGCGGGAGACTGAGGCATGCTTTATCGCGGGTTCACCCAAGATCAACTTGAACAGGAATACTCCCCCAGCTCGATGATTGGTGGCGATCTGACGCCATATCTGGACAGTTATGTTGCGCTCAGCGCGCAGGCCCGGGCACGGATGGATGTGCGCGAAAACCTTGCTTATGGCGACAGTCCGGCGCAGGTTCTGGATTTCTTCCCCTCCTCAGACGCAAACGCACCTTTGCATGTGTTCATTCACGGAGGGTATTGGCAGGCGCTCAGCCAGCGCGAATCCGCCCCGATGGCACCGGTGCTACACGAAAACGGGCAGGCCTTTGCGACCCTGAATTACACACTCGCCCCTGAAGCTAGGTTAGGGCAGATGGTCGAAGAATGTCGCGATGCCTTGCTGTGGCTTGCATCACAGGCCGAGTTATTGGGCTTCGATCCATCAAATATCACCCTGTCAGGTCATAGCGCAGGTGCGCATCTGGTAGCGATGGTCATGGCGACCTCATCCAGCGCGTTGGCGCAGGCGGGTCTAAGAGTGCGTAACGTAATTCTGATCAGTGGCGTTTACGATTTGGAGCCGATTAGCCTGACTTCGGTAAATGATCCCTTGCAACTGACTAAGGTCGAGATTCACGATCTTTCCCCTTGCCTCAATCTGCCCGCGCCGGGGCCGCGCTACAGGGTAACGGTTGCTGAAAGAGATACACCAGAATTTGTTCGACAAAGCCGTGACTATGCGGACTTGCTACGAAAAGCAGGACATTCGGTCAGTTTCGACCTTCAACAGGGTAAACATCACTTCGACATCATCATGCCCTCGGGCTCGTTTTTGTCGTCGCGCAGCGAATAACCCCAAAAAGAAAACAGCGGCCCAATTGAGCCGCTGTCTTAAATCTCTCGAGGTAAGCCAGATCAGTCGAGCGTCCGGGTCACTTCTTCGCGTTCGAAGATCTCGATCACGTCGCCTGCGCGGATGTCGTCGTAGTTTTCGAACGCCATACCGCATTCCTGACCCGACTGAACTTCGGTCACTTCGTCCTTGAAACGCTTCAGCGTCTTCAGCGTGCCTTCGTGAATCACCACGTTGTCGCGCAGCAGACGAACACCTGCGGAACGACGCGCCACGCCTTCGGTGACCAGACAGCCGGCAACTTTGCCAACGCCGGTGACCTTGAAGACTTCGCGGATCTCGGCGTAACCGATGAACTTCTCGCGGATCTCGGCGCTCAGCAGGCCTGATGCGGCTGCTTTCACGTCATCCACGAGGTCATAGATCACCGAATAATACCGGATCTCGACGCCTTTCTGGTTCGCAGTGTTTCGCGCTGACGCATTTGCACGAACGTTGAAGCCAAAGATCGGAGCGCCCGAGGCTTCGGCCAGGCCGACATCCGTTTCGGTAATCGCGCCAACACCCGAGTGCAGAACGCGTACGCGCACTTCCTCATTGCCGATCTTCTCCATCGCCTGAACGATGGCTTCGGCAGAACCCTGCACGTCAGCTTTCATCAAGATCGGCAGCTCGGTGACGTTCTCGTCTTCTTTGGCCTTCTGCATCAGCTGCTCAAGGGTGGTCGCGGCACCAGCTGCGGCGCGCTTGTCCTTGGCTGCTTGCTCACGATAGGCAGCAATCTCACGGGCCTGCGCTTCGGTCTCGGTCACGTTCAGAACGTCGCCCGCTTCAGGCGTACCGTTCAGACCAAGAACCTCAACGGGAACCGACGGGCCGGCTTCTTTGACGCGGTCGCCTTTGTCGTTGATCAACGCACGGACCTTACCATACTGCTCACCCACGACGAAGATATCACCCTGACGCAGAGTGCCGTTCTGAACCAGAACGGTGGCAACGGGACCACGGCCCACATCAAGCTGCGCCTCGATCACGGCACCTTGGGCGGCGCGGTCGGGGTTGGCTTTCAGTTCCAGAATCTCGGCCTGCAGCGCGATGGCTTCCAGCAGTTCATCGAGACCTTGACCGGTGATGGCGGACACTTCGACGTCCTGAACCTCACCTGACATCTTTTCGACGATGACTTCGTGCTGCAGCAGATCGGTCCGCACCTTGTCCGGGTTCGCATCCGGCTTATCGACCTTGTTGATCGCCACGATCATCGGCACTTCGGCCGCCTTGGCGTGGTTGATCGCCTCGATCGTCTGCGGCATCACCGCATCATCGGCAGCCACAACCAGAACCACGATATCAGTGACCTGAGCACCGCGCGACCGCATTGAAGTAAAGGCCGCGTGGCCCGGCGTATCAAGGAAGGTCAGCGTGGTGCCACCATCGGTTTTCACCTGATAGGCGCCGATATGCTGGGTAATGCCACCGGCTTCGCCCGCCACAACGCGCGCGTCACGAATCGCATCCAGCAATGATGTCTTACCATGGTCAACGTGGCCCATGATGGTGATGACCGGCGGACGCGGCTGCAGATCGTCATCGCTGTCTTCGACTTCTTTGATGACGTCTTCAACATCCGAATCAGAGACGCGGGTCACCTTGTGCCCAAACTCTTCGATGATCAGCTCAGCGGTATCAGCGTCGATGGTCTGGTTCTGCGTGACCATCATGCCCATCTGCATCAGCGATTTGACAACGTCAGCCACGCGCTCGGCCATACGGTTGGCCAGTTCCGAGACCATGATCGCCTCGGGCAACTGAACGTCGCGGATCACCTTTTCCCGCTCGACCGGGCCGCCCATGGCTTTCTGGCGCGCACGCTCCTGCTTGCGCTTCATCGCAGCCATTGAACGCTGACGATTACCTTCACCACCGGTGGCCTGACCCAGTGTCAGCTTGCCCGAACGGCGGTTGTCGTCACGGCCTTTGCCGCGGCCACGCTGCTCGCGCTCGCGGTCTTGCTTGCGGGGTGTAGCCGCTGGCGCCGGTTTGTTGGCCGGACCGCGTGCCGTACGCGGTTGTTCTTCGGGCGCGGGCGCCGCAGCAGCACGCTTGGCGGCTTCTTCCGCCTCTTTGCGCTTACGTTCTTCTTCCTCGGCCTTGGCACGAGCACGCTCTTCAGCCTCACGCTGTTCGCGTTCCTTGGCTTCCTGTTCGGCCCGGCGGCGCGCACGTTCTTCTTCACGCGCCTTCTCTTGTGCCTCGCGGGCAGCGGCCTCTTCAGCCTCACGCGCTTTGGCAGCTTGCAACGCCTTCATTCGGCGCGCCATTTCCGCATCGGAAATACCCGCCGGACGACGCGAAGGATCACCCGAAGGTGCCGCACCACCACTTGGTTTGGTCGCGCCCGGCTTGGGTACGACCACGCGTTTGCGTTTGGTCTCCACCACGACATTCTTGGTACGTCCGTGGCTGAAACTCTGTTTCACATTTCCGGGGCGTGCCCCGCCACGAAGACCCAATGTCTTTTTGCCGTCACTATCGCTCATTAAGCTTCTTACCCTTCCGAGCGGCCCTTGCCGCCGTCATCCTTTTCGCGCAAGCCACGCAGGCGCTGCGCTTCCTCTACAACACGTTTGGCGAGTCCGCCAGAGGCCATGGCCGCATGAATCACGGTTTGGCGCCCAAATGCCGCCCCAAGCTCATCCGCATTCAGCCAGCCGATGTATTTTCCAAAGTGCGGCGTGCTGAGTTTCGACTTACCGCGCCCCGATCCGTCCGAGGCTTGAATCAACACCTGGGCCTCTTCCCGGTCCAGCCACGACTTGACCTTTTCATACCCGGCGACCGCATCTCCGGACTTGCGCGCCAAACTGATCAGCTCGATCACCCGGCGCGCCACCTGTTTTTCGACCTCATCGGTTAGATCCTTGGCCGCACTCACCTGAGCCTTGAACCCACGCGAGAACAGTTTCTTACTCACCGCTTTGTCCAGCGCGGCGCGATCCGCCGCCACATAGACCCCGCGCCCCGGCAATTTAGCCGCAACATCGGGAAAGACCTGACCGTCCGGCCCTACCACAAAGCGGATCAAGCCATATTTAGGCTGAATCTCGCCCGTGGCGATGCACTTGCGTTCAGGGCCTTCCGACCGATCCTTTTGGACGCCACCGCGACCCATGTCAGCCACCCGAGGCCTGAGATCAGGCCTCGACCTCCTCATCGGTTGCTTCGCCGTCTTCTTCGGCCTGCTCCAGCTCGGCCGGATCAACCCAGCCCAGCATGATGCGCGCCGTCATGACCAAGTCCTGAGCCTCTTCCAGCGTCACGCCGAAAGGTTCCAGAACGCCATCATCCTTGATGCGCTCACCATCAACTGTGGTCCAGCCACCGGCCAGTTCCCAGTCGGCACAGGTTGCGAAGTCTTCCAGCGTCTTCACATCGTCCTTGGCCAGCGCCTCTACCATCTGGGGTGTCAGGCCTTCGAATTCAATGAGGCTGTCCTCGGCGCCCAGCGCACGGGCCGCATCCAACGCCGCCTTGGCTTGTGCTTCTAGGAATTCGCGCGCACGGGTCTGCAGTTCTTGCGCGGTGCCTTCGTCAACACCGTCGATGACCAGCAGTTCCTCAATTTCGACATAGGCCACTTCTTCGAGGTTGGTAAATCCTTCCGAAACCAGAAGTTGCGCGAAGAACTCGTCCAAATCCAACGTTTCCATGAACAGCTGTGTACGGGCTTCGAACTCTTTCTGACGGCGGGCCGATTCTTCGGCTTCGGTCATGATGTCGATGTCCAGGTTGGTCAGCTGGCTGGCCAGACGCACGTTCTGACCGCGGCGACCGATGGCCAGCGAAAGCTGCTCTTCGGGTACAACCACTTCGATCTTACCGGCTTCTTCGTCCAGAACCACCTTGGAAACCTCTGCAGGCTGCAGTGCGTTCACCAAGAAGGTCGGCTGATCTTCGTTCCACGGGATGATGTCGATCTTTTCACCCTGCAGCTCGTTCACAACGGCCTGCACGCGGCTGCCGCGCATACCAACGCAGGCACCCACGGGATCAATCGAGCCGTCATACGAGATCACAGCGATCTTGGCGCGCGAGCCGGGGTCACGGGCCACGGCCTTGACCTCAATGATGCCATCATAGATTTCCGGCACTTCCATCTTGAACAGCTCAGCCATGAATTCCGGCGCGGTGCGCGACAGGAAGATCTGGTGACCACGCACCTCGCGGCGGACTTCCTTGATATACGCGCGCACACGGTCATTCGGGCGATAGCTTTCGCGGCCGATCTTGTCATTGCGGCGCAGAACGGCTTCGGCACCGCCCAGATCGACGATGACGTTGCCGAATTCCTCGCGCTTGACCGCACCGTTGATGATGGTGCCCGCGCGATCCTTGAATTCTTCGTACTGACGGTCGCGCTCTGCTTCGCGGACCTTCTGCAAGATCACCTGCTTGGCGGATTGTGCCGCGATACGGCCCATCTCAACCGGCGGAACCTCTTCAACGAAGACATCACCGACCTCAGGGTTTTCCATATATTGTTTGGCCTGCTCAACGGTGAACTCAGCCTGATAGTTCTCAAGTTCTTCATCTTCAACCACGGTACGGACGCGGGTAAAGGTCGCCTTGCCGGTTTTGCGGTCGATCGACACGCGGATATCCATTTCCGCGCCGTAGCGGCTCTTGGCGGCACGGGCGAGCGATTCCTCCATCGCTTCGACAACCAGACCGGGGTCGATCATCTTTTCGCGGGCCACGGCCTCGGCGGTCTGCAGCAGCTCCAGCTGGTTGGCTGAGGTGATTGCCATCAGTTCGTCTCCTCTTCGGACCCTTCGGTCTCTATCTCGTCGAAAGCGTTTTCGTTCAAGGCGCCGGCGTCTTTGCGCTGGCGCAGCATTTCCTTGATCAGTTCATCAGTCAGGACCAGCTTGGCGTCGCTCAGCCAGTCGAATTGCAGACCGATGGTGATTGTCTCATCCCCCTCGGGGATGTTGATCAGAACCTCATCCCCTTCGATCCCGGCCAGTTCACCCTTAAAGCGTCGGCGGCCGTCGATCAGTTCAGCGGTCTCGATCTTGGCCTCGTATCCTTCGAAAGTCTCGAAATCCTTGAGACGGGTCAGAGGGCGGTCGATGCCGGGGCTGGACACTTCAAGCGTATAGGCATCAAGAATCGGGTCCTCGACGTCAAGCGTGGCACTCACTGCGTTCGAAATCTCGGCGCAGTCATCTACTTCGATGCCGCCATCGGGCTTGTCGGCCATAATCTGCATCGTGGTGGTCTTGCCGCTCATCAGGCGGATGCGCACCAGCTCATACCCCAGATCCTCGATCACGGGTGTGATGATCTCGGCCAGTCGCCGGTCAATGGCTGCTTTGGCTATCAGGTCGTTTGTCATTCAGGTTCTCTACCCTGTCATCGGGCACAAAAAAACGGGCGCGCGGCCCGTCGAAATTTCCGGTGGAGCCCCGGACCAGAAGTCCAACGCGCCGCTGTTGCAACTGCATATACGCAGGCTTTTCCGAGTCTGCAACCCCCGGCGAAAATCGTGATCGGATTTAGGCTAGCCACCACCGCTCGGCGATGCGCCCATCGTCCAACGACCCCTTGCCAATCTGACGCGGCATGCCGACATGCGCGGCCACCGCCAGCGCCATGTCGGTCTTACCTGGATGGTACCTTAGGCCGCGTTGATCCTTTAGCTCATCACCTTCGGGCAGGGCAGCAATGTCCACATAGCCATCCCGCAAAGCCTCGGCCCGCACACGCGCATCAGGGATCACAATGATTTCCAACGCATCAGCCCAACCCGCACGGCCATTTTTGTAGTGGCCCGCCACCTTGCGCCCAAGGAAATGGCGAGAATCCTCGGCCCGTTCTACACGATAGCACCCCGTGCCCGTTGCCGTGTTCAATGGGGTAACTCCCTGCCCGTCACGTGTCACGACAAACCGACTGTCGGCAAGCAAGAAGGGCAAACCAGGATTGGGCGCGGCCAGTTCCAACCTAACGCGATCAGGGGCTAGGGCCTCCGCGCGTCCGATGTCTGAAAATACCGCCGCTACATCGCCTGCATGCATGGCGGATCCATCATGGAACATCGCGTCGTCGCGTAGATCAAAGCTCCATACACGCGCGTGTTCTTCAGCCTGCCAAGCTTTTGCCAGTTCGCCGCGCAAGGTCCCATCTGATGCGACTTCGGTCAGGGTGTCGAACACGGCCCCGCGCGCTAATATTTCCAAACTCTCATCGCGCGGAACCGCAAGCCGCAGCTTGCCACCTATCTTTGGTGTATCCGCCAGCGACCCGCCCGTCGCCGCCAGCAAGGCGGCGGCAGCACCCGAGGCAAACAATGCACGACGGTCGATCCTGGTCATGCCGTACCCTCCGCCACGCGGTCCATGATCCGGACCAGCTCAACACTTATACCCGGTTCTGACAAGGCGTGCCCTGCCTGGCGCACCATTTTCAAGTCAACGCCAGGCCATCGTTGCGCCAGATTCCAGGCCGCTTGCGGTGGACAGATCATATCATACCTTCCCTGCACGATATGGCCGGGAATATGTGCGATACGGTCCATCTGGTCTAGGATCTGGCCATCATACTCGAGAAACGCGCCGTTCCTGAAATAATGATTTTCCAGCCGTGCAAAGGTACGGGCGTATTCCCCGGGGCTTTCCCCAACCGATCCGTTGGTGTGGATTGAGGCCAGAGCGTTCTCCCAATGAGACCAAGCGCGCGCAAAGAGGATCTCGGTCGCACGATCGCCCGAAAAGAGGCGCTTGTGATAGGCATTGATCGCGTCAGATTGTTCGGCCTCGGGCAACAGGGATGCAAACTTGGCCCACTGTTCCGGCCAAAACTTGCCCGCACCGCCACCATAAAACCAATCGAGCTCGGCCTGTGTCGCCAGAAACACGCCGCGCAACACCAAACGGTTGACCCGATCCGGGTGTGTCTGCGCGTAAATCAAAGCCAGTGTTGCACCCCAGCTGCCGCCAAAGACAATCCAGTCCTCGATACCAAACAGCGTTCGCAACCGTTCGACATCCGCGACCAGATGCCAGGTCGTATTGTCTTCGACCGAGGCCGTGGGCCTTGAACGGCCACAACCGCGCTGATCAAAGAGAATCACCCGGTAGACCTCTGGATCGAAATAGCGCCGCATCGCGGGGCTGCAACCGCCACCCGGCCCACCATGCAGCACCACGACCGGTATCCCATTGGGATTACCGCATTGTTCCACATAAATACGGTGCCCATCACCCATATCAACGACGCGCTGATCGAACGGATCGATCGGCGGGTAAAGATATTGAACTGCGCGCTTTTGGTCCGGGTACTTATCCATTACGGCCCTATATAGTCCTTAAGCGTAAAAGAGCACACGGAGACAGGAATGCAAGCGCATCCGAACACGGTCGACCCGTCAGAGATCGCAAAATTCGAGGCGATGGCCGCGGAATGGTGGGACCCGCATGGGAAATTCAAACCTTTGCACATGCTGAATCCGTGCCGTCTGGATTATATCACACAGCAGATCGCGGGTGAGTTCGACCGCGATCTCAAGACCTCACATCCCTTTGAGGGGCTGCGCCTGCTGGATATCGGCTGCGGCGGCGGGCTGCTGAGCGAACCGATGGCGCGATTGGGCGCGACGGTCGTGGGCGCCGACGCCGCTGAAGGCAACCTCCCCGTCGCCCGCATCCATGCCGAGCAATCGGGGCTGGATATCGACTATCGCCACACCACCGCCGAGGACATGGCCGCCGCAGGCGAACAGTTCGACGTGGTGCTGAACATGGAAGTGGTCGAACATGTGGCCGATCCGCTTGGTTTCCTGACCGCCTCGCAGCAGTTGTTGAAATCGGGCGGGCTGCTGATCTGCTCGACCATCAACCGCAACCCGAAATCCTATGCCATGGCGATTTTCGGGGCCGAGGTCGTCATGCGCTGGCTGCCACGCGGCACGCATGAGTGGAACAAATTCATCACCCCCGACGAGCTGTTCGACCAGCTGCGCCAGGCCGGGCTGGAGCCGGTGGATCGCAAGGGGTTCGTGTTCAATCCGATCCTGTGGAGCTGGTCGATCTCGGACCGGGATTTGAGCGTGAATTATGTGACGGCGAGTGTGAAGGCGGGATAGGATGGGTGTAAACACCATCCAAATGCTGACAAAAATTAACTCTTCAAAAGCTATTTAGATGGAACTTGAGCGCGGCATCGCTCTTTATCAATCGGGGCGCGATTTACAGGCGAGAGCAGCTTTCAAACGTGCCCTTCAATATTCACACGCAGCCCCACAGAGTTGGGTACAAGGCTCATTGATCGTATGAACACCTTTGAAGATATGGGCGCTGTAGATCTTTGAGAGTCGATTGTCTCGAAAACCAAATAGTTGCGCTCTTCACTCCCCTTCCAACTGCAACCGCAAATCCCGCAGTACCGGCAACGTACTCCGCACCCGCTCCAGCCCCAGCTCTCCGACCACGCGGTTGATCAGCGGGGCAATCGAGGAAATCGCCTGATCGCGCGCGCGGCGGCCGGCGGGGCTGATCGCGACCATTTTGCGGCGGGCGTCGTCCCAGTCGGGGCGTATGTGAATGTATCCAGCCCATTCCAGCTTGGCCAAGGTGTTGGTCATCGCTCCGCGCGTGACGTGGAACGTGTTGGCCAGCTGCGCCGGGCTGCGTTCATCTCCGACAAAGACCAGATGGTTCAGAACTGAGAAATGTGAGATTTCCATGCCCTTGGGCAGCACCCGGCTCAGCCGGTTGCGCAATAGCTGGTCTGCGGTCAGTATTTCGCTGAAAAGCGTGACCGCCAGGGCATTTTTCTCGTCCGTCATAAGCCCGGTTCTGGATCAGGGACCTGTGAAAGGCCGTACATGGGTCAATGAGGGCACGCGTCGGCGCGCCTCGGACACAGAACTATCATGCAATTCGAAAAAGTGAATGCCCGGATCGATGCCTGCGTCGATGACGACCTCTCCCCAAGGGGCCACGACGATGCTGTGGCCATGGGTATATCGGGTCTTGCCGCGCGTCTTTGGATGCGCGCCAGTCTGCGCCGGGGCAAGCACCCAGCAACCTGTTTCAATCGCCCGCGCGCGCAGCAGGGATTCCCAATGTGCAGCACCTGTGACCGGCGAAAACGCTGCCGGGACGGTTAGAATCTGTGCTCCAGCCTGCGCCAGCGCTGCATAAAGATGCGGAAAGCGGATATCATAGCAGATCGTCATACCAACTTTACCGAAATCAGTATCAGCAATCACAGCTATCTCACCGGGGCGATAGTTCTTCGATTCGCGGAACGTCTCGGTCTCACTGACCTGCACATCAAACATGTGGATCTTGTCGTATCGCGCCACGATCTGCCCCTTCGGGTTGATCATGAAGCTACGGTTGGCAAAGCGGCCATCGGCATCGTGAGTCTTGATCCCCAAAGAGCCGATCAGCAGCCAAACACCTAAATCAGCGGCCTGCTTGCTCAGGCCAGCCAGGGTGATGTCAACCTCTTCATGCTGCAGAACTTCGCGCTGCCGCGTAGTGCTGGTCGAGACGCAGTTCGTCACTTCGGGCGTCAGGATAAAGCCAGCGCCTTGCTCTGCCGCCTCGGCCATCATGACGCGCACCATGTCCAGATTCTGGACCGGGTCGTCCGACGAGGTGATTTGCAGCAGAGCGGTCTGCATCAGGCCGCGAGCAGGCGATCCAGCTTGCCCTGACGTTCAAGCTCATAGAGGTCATCGCAACCGCCAACATGAGTTTGGCCGATGAAAATCTGCGGGACAGTGCGTTTCCCACCCGCCCGCTGGATCATCTCGGGTTTGCGTTTGGGATGCATCAGCACGTCGACTTCTGAGAACTTAACGCCTTTCTGCTTCAACAGCCGTTTGGCAGCGTGGCAAAAGCCGCACAGCGGCGAGGTGTAGATTTCTACCGGCTTCATATTCCGTCCCTTTGGGTTTCGCACATTCTTGGGCGAATTAGGCATCCTTGGCAACGCGCGCCAGTACCAACACGAAAATATGATTTGCTCCTGAAGCACGACAGACACGCGCGCAGGCCTCCAGTGTCGCACCCGAGGTCATAACGTCATCGACCAGAAGAATATCGCGGCCCTGTGACATACTTTCTCGTTTCGGATGTACAGCTATGGCGTCGGCGAGTGCTGCGGCACGTTCAACGGCTGTCTTGCCATCCAGGACAGGCGTGCGTCTGGTTCGAACCAAAAGATCAGGGCATACGGCCAGACCCGTTTCCTGACCCAGATGATGCGCAAGCAGTGCGGATTGGTTATATCGCCTGCGGATCATTCGGGACCAATGCAGCGGGACTGGCGTGATCAACATGTTGGGGCGAAGCACCTCGGATCCGGCTCGTGCCATCCAGCGCGCAGCCGGGCGCGCCAATTCCGTACGATCCCCATGTTTCAACGCCAGTATCAGCGATTTGGCACCCCCTTGATACATCAGAGCTGCCCGACCGTCCTGCCAAGCGCGTGGTTTTGTGAGGCAGTCGTCGCATTCGATTCTATGCCCATCCCGTGCGCCGGGGACCGGCACGCCGCAACTTTCGCAAACTGCGCCGCCGATAAATGGTGTGTCTCGCCAGCATGGACCGCAGAGGCCAAAGTCGGATTCAGTCAGCGCACCGCATGAAAGGCAACGCGGGGGATAGATCATCTCGACAACGGTTTGAATCCCCCGACGAATGCGATACTTGCGGCTTATGAAACTGCCGTCCGACACTGCACCCTCTCTGTTTGACCGCGCTGCCCTCGCGCTCCACCGCAGCCGCGCGCAGGATGAGGCGCTGTTTCTGCACCGCGCCGCTGTTGACGAGGTGCAGGATCGTCTATCGATGGTTAATAAAACCTTTAAGGCGCCTGTCGTCGTGACCCCGTTCCCACACATCTGGGAAGGATTATGGACCGAGGCCCGGTTCATCCCGGATGATGAGGTTCTGGACCTGACGCCAAGCGCGCATGACCTGGTTATACACGCGATGGCGCTGCATTGGGCAAACGACCCGGTAGGTCAATTAATCCAATGCCATCGTGCTCTGAAACCTGATGGTTTGCTCTTGGTCATGTGCTTGGGCGGCGAAACCCTACAGGAGTTGCGTTCAGCACTGGGTCAGGCGGAGATTGAGGTTACGGGCGGTCTAAGCCCGCGTATTGTACCGATGGCAGAATTACGTGATCTGGGCGCGTTGCTGCAACGGGCTGGTTTGGCTTTGCCCGTTGCAGACAAGGCAACGTTATCTGCCGAATATCGCGACCTTAACCATCTGATGCATGATTTGCGCGCTATGGGAGAAACCAATGCGCTGCAAGATCGTCTGAAGCAACCGACCCGGCGGGCTGTTTTCGAGAAAGCGCAGGAAATCTATGCCGCTCATTTCGCAACCTCCCAAGGCCGTTTGAGGGGAACTTACGAACTGGTCTGCCTGACAGGCTGGTCCCCTGATGACAGTCAGCCCAAACCTTTGCGTCCGGGATCGGCCCAAATGCGCCTTGCTGATGCGTTGGGCACGGATGAGGGCAAACTGCCCGATTGACGACCGGCCTTTTCCCGTTATCTCAGACCAGACACATAAATTCAGGAAGCTTCACATGTTTGATGCCACTCGTCCTACCCACGCGCCCGCTGAGCATCCCAAGGTTAAAACGGGACGTGTCGGTGTCCTGCTGGCCAACTTGGGCACACCTGATGATTATAGCTATTGGCCCATGCGGCGTTATCTGAACGAATTTTTGTCAGACAAGCGCGTGATCGACTACCCGGCCTGGAAATGGCAGCCCATTCTGCAAAGCATCATCCTGACCAAACGCCCTTTCAGTTCGGGCGAAGCGTACAAGTCGATCTGGAATCACGACAAGGGTGAAAGCCCTTTGATGACGATCACCAAGGACCAGACCGCCAAGATACGCGAGGCGATGCACGAACAGTATGGCGATCAGGTCATGGTCGAATTCTGCATGCGCTACGGGAATCCTTCGACCCCTTCAAAGGTGCGCCAGATGGTGGAAGAAGGCTGTGATCGCATCCTTTTCTTCCCGCTCTACCCGCAATATGCAGGGGCTACGACCGCCACAGCGAACGATCAATTCTTCCGTGCATTGATGAAAGAAACCTGGCAGCCGGCCAGCCGAACTGTGCCGGCCTATTTCGATGAACCCTCTTATATCGACGCACTGGCAAGTTCGGTCGAGCGTGCCTATGCAGTGATGGAGACCAAACCGGATGTCCTCGTCTGCTCGTATCACGGTATGCCGGAACGCTATCTGCAGCAAGGTGATCCCTACCATTGCCAGTGCGTCAAAACCTCAAGACTTCTGAAAGAGCGTTTGGGTTGGTCAGATGACCAGCTTGTCTCAACCTTCCAATCGCGATTTGGGCCGGAAGAGTGGCTGAAACCCTACACCGTCGATCATGTGGCCGATCTTGCTCGGGCAGGTAAGAAAAATATCGCCGTTATCGCGCCTGCGTTCTCTGCCGACTGCATCGAAACGCTGGAAGAGATCAACGAAGAGATCAAGGAAAGCTTCGAACACGCGGGCGGCGAATCGTTCACCTATATCCCGTGCCTCAACGATGATGATTCGCATATCGCGGCACTGAGCAAGGTTATCCAAGACAATTTGCGCGGCTGGTTGGAATGACGGCCCGCTTAACCAAACACACAAAAAAAGGCGGTGGCTTGCACCACCGCCTTCTTAAATTGATAAAGTCTCGTCGACTTAGCTTGCTGCAACAGCTGCGGCAACTACAACCAGCAGGATCAGCGGCAGGATGATGCCCTGCGACGAACCTTGGGTTTCTTCGACAACAACAGGTGCTTCAACAACCGGCTCTTCCAGGTTGCCAGCATATGCGGTCGAAGCAGCAGCAGTCAGAGCAGCAGCGAGAACGAGTTTCTTCATATTAACCTCCAGAATTTGCGCGATTCCCAATAGCGAAACCGCACATCTAAGACTTACCTCGTGAGTTTTTCTAATCAGCTATCCCCATGGATTGCAATTGCAACTTACGTAAATGGCAGGTTCGTGCGCGAAAATGTCGTCAAATTAGCAACACTTGCGTACCGACCTTGGCCATTGAGAACAACTCAGCGATATCTTCGTTGAACAAACCAATGCATCCGTTCGAAGACCGACGGCCGATTTTGCGTGTATCATGGGTGCCGTGAATGCGATAATATTTCCAACTCAGATATAAAGCGTGCGTTCCCAATGGGTTATCAGGTCCCGGCGGGATATAATCAGGCCATTCGGGGTTGCGTTTTTTCATCGATGGCGTCGGTGACCAACTTGGACCCTCGACTTTGCGGATGACACTGGTGCGCCCACGACGGGTCAATTCTTCGGTCAATGGCACTGACGAGGGGTACAGTTTGTATACGGATTGATCATCTGACCAATAATGCAGCGCTCGGGATACCGTATCGACCAGAATGGCGCCGTTTCTGGTATTGGAAAAGTAAGGCTGCCAATCCAGCGCCCTGAATCCGGATACATTGCGTCGTACCTGAGGCTCAGGTTCGGGCGCAGGGCGCAACGGATCACCCGGAATGTATTGGGCTAGCGCAGGCGAAGCCAAACTGGCAGTGGCAGCCGCCAGAAAGCCGCGACGCGTCGGAGACAAAAGAGTTTTCTTGACCATGTTGAGCGGTCCTTTGTTATGAGCAAATGCAATTTCTGTGATATTTTATGGCCAGAATGCTTCAGTCGCAAATCAAACCGGCAGAATCACGCAAGGTTGGGCCTTTGTGCGTTTGCTCTGGGCGCTCAGGCAGGCTATTTCCGTGGTTGACACTAAATTCAGGCCGATCATGACACGTATTCTTTCTCTTCTAGCGATTTGTTTAGTCGCACTTGCCGCATGTACCGATTCGGGTACGACAACTCTTGGTGCTGATGGCAGGCCATTGCCGAGCGTCTATAAAATCCGCGGCAACCCAGAAAAGTTGCAGTTCCGGATGCTGGATTCAGTAAACGCACTACGGCAAGCCTCAGGTCTGCAGCAAGTTCAGTTGAACGCACAGCTGAACGCTGCCGCCGAGACTCACTCTAAGGACATGGCCCGCCAAAATCGGCCCTGGCATTTTGGTTCGGATGGGTCTTCCCCCCTGGATCGGGCTTCGCGGGTCGGATATTATGGCACCTTCCTGGGCGAAGCGATCTCGGAGACCTATGAGACCGAGACGGAAACGCTGGCTGCTTGGATGCAGGAACCCGGACCGCGTGCGGTAATAATGGACCCCAAAGCCACACAGATGGGCTTTGCCTGGCACCAGGAAAAAGGCGGTAAAATCTGGTGGACATTGGAGATGGGCACCGGCGGCTGAGTAATCCGGTCACAGGATCGAACGAACCTTTGACTGTCTATCACCCATGCGAAACGAGCACCCTCGCAGACACTTGCGAGGGTGCTGTCATTTCAGAGAGGCCAATTTGGTAAAAAGTGAGCTCAAACGGCCTACTGCAGCGAACTAATATGTGTGGTGGTGTTGGATAGCAACTTGCATTGGGTTTTAACGCTGCTTACGCGGCATCTGCTAAAGCGTGACATTGTTCACGGTGATATCCATCGTGTTCCTCTAAGCAATCCCAATGCGAATTAAGATACCCAGACAAAACAGAAAATGGATATCGCTGATTTTGTTCGGCGGAATCGCGACATTCCTGATGCTCGGCGGCGAGTTTACAGGTTCGCACGACGCATGTCGCCTAAAGTGCTTTACATTAACAATGCAGGAATGGGTGGATGAAGGACACAAAATCTATGTGATCGCCGGCCTCTACCTAGCCGCCATATTCAGTTTTCTTTGGGATCATCTTTAGTTGGACTGATCAGCCGTGTATTGCCAGCAAAAGGCGGCGCCAAAGATGATTACCTTGCCGTCGTTCAACGGATTCTTCGTTTCTTAGCACCTTACGCCGCTTGCATCGACTGAGCTTCGGTCAGAATAGCATACAGCTTTACCGGATCAGGATTTGCCCGCAACTTCGCGCAGACTGATTGCTCACGCAATGTGCGCGAGACCAGCGCCAGCGCCTTCAGATGCTCAACCCCGGCTTCTTCGGGGGCAAACAGCGAAAACGCCAGATCAACGGGCTGACGGTCGACCGAGCCAAAGTCGATGGGTTTCTCGAGCATGACAAACACACCCGAGACCGATTCCAGTTCCGACAACCGAGCGTGTGGAAGCGCAACACCATGGCCAACGCCAGTCGGGCCAAGGCTCTCCCGCTCAAGCAAGCTTTCAACGATGGCCTGCGCATCCAGCCCAAGCGTCGCAGCGCCTACGTCGCCAATTTCCTGAAACAATCGCTTCTTACTGGACGCAGCGGACAATACACGCACCGCTTCGGGCTTTAGAATACTCGAAAGCTCCATCAATCTGCTCCTAAGCCGTGCCCCCTCTGCGAGGGGGCGTTCCGACTATTCTTGCCTGTTACGGATCAATCCAGCCAATATTGCCGTCCTCACGACGATATACGACATTCAATCCGTCCTTGTTCTCATTCCGGAACACCAGCACCGGGGCACCGGCAAGTTCCATTTGCATAACAGCTTCCCCAACACTGAGCGATGGGATCTTGGTCTCCATCTCAGCCACAATCATTGGCTGCAGCGATTCGGGTTCATCCGCCGTGTTCGATTCGTCAGAGGCGAGGATATAAGAGGACGCGCCAAAGAGTTCAACCGGCTCGGATCGATCCTTATGGTGGTCTTTGAGGCGCCGTTTGTAACGCCGTAGTTGTGTCTCCATCTTGTCACAGCAGCCTTCAAACGCCGCATAAATCTCGGTCGCATGAGCCTTGGCCTGAGCGGTCAGGCCAGTCGACAGATGCACAGTGGTTTCGCATACATATTCATGCGCCGAACGGGAAAAGACGACGTTGGCGTCAGTCGGTCGCTGGGCGTACTTGCCCACGACCTCGCCCAGTTCGGTCTGCACGTGGGTCTGCAGCGCCGCACCGATGTCGATCTGTTTTCCGCTGATTTGGTAACGCATGTGATCTCCTTCACAATTCACACCCATTCTGACGCCGCGTAACGCGACTGACTTGTTTTTATCGGGTGGGGGGTATCGGCATTTTCTGCGGTTGCCGCTGATCCTGCCCTTCCAAGAAGGGACATCGAGATCCTGACTGGAACCGAAGCAATGCCATGTCCCAATTGATGCAAGGGACGACGGGAGAGTCAATCAAAACAGATGTGTTTATGCGAGATTTCCGCCATGCGCCCGGCGCATTTCCGCGTAAACTTATGAAATACGGAAGTTTTCGCCCAGATAGACCCGACGCACATTTTCGTTTTCCACCACCTCGTCTGGGGTGCCGGACATCAGAACCTGACCGTCATGCAGAATGTAGGCGCGATCCACAATTTCCAGCGTTTCCCGGACGTTGTGATCCGTGATCAAAACCCCGATACCCCGTTTCTTCAGATCAGCGACCAAATGTCGAATATCGCCGACACTGATCGGGTCGACCCCTGCAAAGGGCTCGTCCAACAGCAAATAATTCGGATCGGCGGCCAAACAGCGCGCGATCTCAACCCGGCGCCGCTCTCCACCAGAGAGAGCAAGCGCTGGCGCGCGGCGCAGATGTTCGATCGAGAAATCCGATAACAGCTCTTCAAGCCGCTCTTTCCGGCGATGAGCGTGTTTGACCGTGATATCCAGAACCGAGGCAATATTGTCCTCGACACTCATACCGCGGAAAATTGACATTTCCTGTGGCAGATAACCGATACCCAACCGCGCACGGCGATACATTGGCAGAGTCGTGACGTTCTGCCCGTCAATGGTCACGGTACCTGCCTCGGGAAAAACCAGACCTGCGACCGAATAGAACGTGGTGGTCTTGCCCGATCCATTCGGCCCCAGCAGCGCCACGACCTCAGATCGGTTCAGCTCCATAGACACGTCACGGATGACGGTCTTCTTGCGATAAGACTTCCGCAGCTTCTCGATTTTCAGACCGGAAGAGCCTTCAGCGATGGACAATTCGGGACGGTTCATCAGTTGCCACCTTGCTGCAGGATCGTCTTGACGCGCCCCGACATCGTTGCGGTTCCGGACGTCAGATTTGCGATCATCTGATCACCGCTGATAATGCTGGGCCCCTGAGTCAGCAGCACATTGCCCTTCATTTCGATCACACCGGAATCGATGGTGTATTCCGCCCAATCACCTTCGGCAGCGTCAGGTGGACTGACCAGAACGACATTTTCCGTCGCCTCCATCCGATCAATGGCCGAACGTTCTTCGTTATAGATGACAAGAACGCGATCTGCGGTCAGGCGCATTTCACCCTGTATGACGATCACGTTGCCGATAAACTCGGCAGAGCCGTCTTCCTGATTTACGTTCAGAGTCTCGGACGTGACTTCAACCGGCAGGGTCGGGTCCGCGTTCACCGATCCAAATGCAACCTGAGCCTCCTGCGCAAATGCAGGCGCGGCCCCAACTGCTATGGCACAACACAAAACGGCGACACGTAAATCGAACACAAGTTATCTTTCTGCTTTTTGCGGCTCGTATATCAGCTTCACGCCGCCTGTAAAAAGAATATGGACCGGACCGTCCTTTTTTACAGTCCCAAAAATCATTCGCCCTGCGGTAAAGTCGCCAATCGGACCCGTTCCGTCAATCTGACCTGGGCTGTCGCCGCGGATTTCATCCAAAGATGTATTCAAAAGGTCAGTCGTTACCTGAATACCATCCGCCGTCGTGATGACTACGTCACCCACAAATGTCGCGGTGCCCTTGTCCGGCCGGATCATGCCCGTATTCGATTCAAGTGTAATCTCGCCACCGCTGCTCAACTCAAATCGCCCCTGAACCTCAGACGCCGTTGGGGTTTCTAGTTCTCCGCTTTGGCTGGCACGGCGAGCCTCGACCCGAATCCCTTCGCCCTTGCGGGTTACACCTTTGTAGTCAGGGCGGGTAACGACCTGATCTGTCAGTCGCTCTCCAATATCCTGATCACTGAAGGGCACCGACACATTGGTGTCGATGCTGCGGGACAGCAAAAACACAGAGGATAATATAAGAATCGCCGCCAGTGGTAGCAGAACTTTCAGAAACTGCACCCAACGGGAATGGCGATCCACCTCGGCCATTTCCCTAACCCAGCCCTACACGTAGACAATCGTGGATATGCAAAAGCCCCGATGTCGGACCATTTGTCTCGGGATCCACCACAAAAAGAGAAGTGATCTTGCGATCATTCATGATCGAAACCGCCTCTTCTGCCATTGCGTTTGGCGCGATGGTCAGAGGATTTTCGGTCATTACCTCGGTGGTGTTTTTGTTCAGTAGCCCGTCCATGTTCCGACGCAGGTCACCATCCGTGATAATGCCCAGCAAACAGCCGGCCTCATCAGTAACGCCAACGACCCCAAAGCTCTTCTGGCTCATAACCAGCAGTGCCTCGCTCATCGGAGTACCGGCAGTTACCAGAGGCATATCTTTGTGCATCAAATCGCGCACGGTAGATAATTGCGCCCCCAGTTTACCTCCTGGGTGGTAGGCACGAAAATCCTCGGGCCTGAAATCTCGGTATTTCATCAACGCGATTGCCAAAGCGTCACCCATCGCCAACGTCAGAGTGGTCGAGATCGAGGGAACCATACCAAAGCCGCAGGCCTCTCCCATCGATGGAATAAGCAGGTGCACGTCAGCCTGCTTCATCAGCGTGCTTTCGGGTTTGCTGGACAGACCAATCAGCGGAATTCCGAAGCGCCGCGTAAAGGCCAGCAGATTGGCAAGTTCCGGCGCTTCACCTGAGTTCGAGATAGCCAGAACCACATCCCCTTTCGAGACCATGCCCAAATCACCATGGCTGGCCTCGGCCGGGTGGACAAAATAGGCTGGCGTACCGGTACTAGCCAAGGTCGCCGCGATCTTGTGGCCGATATGCCCGGATTTGCCGATACCGCTGATGATGATGCGGCCTGTGGCCTGCAGGATCAGCTGCACAGCTTCGGCAAAATGCTCGTCCAAGCCTTCGGCAAGGACGTCCAAGGCACGGGCCTCATCGGTGATGACCTGGCGTGCAGTTTTCAAAAAGGACTCAGTATCTGTCATGAGTGCGCAAAAATATCGGTTTCGGGCCAGCCTGCGAGGTCAAGCTTCGCACGTGTGGGGAGGAAATCAAAACAGGCCTGTGCCACCTCGGTACGGTCTTCACGGGCAAGCCGACCGTCCAGCGCGTCGCGCAGACGGTGCAGATACAATACATCCGATGCAGCATAGTCCAGCTGAGCATCCGTCAGGGTTTCCGCACCCCAATCGCTCATTTGCTGCTGTTTCGAAATATCGACACCCAGCAGTTCCTGACACAGGTTCTTCAGGCCATGGCGGTCGGTGTAGGTACGCACCAACCGGCTGGCGATCTTGGTGCAATAGACCGGCGCTGCAAGCACACCGAACGCGTGATACATGGCTGCAATATCGAAGCGGCCAAAATGGAACAGCTTCAACACATTTGGGTCCTCAAGCATTGCACAGAGGTTCGGAGCTGATGATTGACCCTTTTCGACCTGAACGATGTGACAATTTCCATCCCCACCCGACATCTGGATGACACACAGCCGGTCCCGATGCGGGTTCAGCCCCATGGTTTCGCAATCGATGGCCACGACCGGGCCCATATCCAACCCTTCGGGCAGATCGTTTTTATAGAGGTAATTCGCCACGCCGACTTCCTTTGTGCGGTCTCGACCCCGAGATAGGAGGTTTCGCAGCCAAACTCAACGTCCTCGGTGCGCGCGTAGTTATAGCATCGCGACTAACTTGACAATAACCCCATGGGGGGGATAAGGATACGTCATGACATCCCATACCCATAATTCTCACCCGCAGATCACCGCGCGCCTGAAACGCGCGCACGGGCATTTGGCCAAGGTGATCACCATGCTCGAAGATGAAGCCCCCTGCGCTGACATCGCTCAGCAGCTTTTTGCGGTGGAGAAAGCTATCACCAACGCCAAGCGCGTGCTGATCCATGATCATGTTGATCACTGCCTGTCTGGTGAAGCGGATCAGACTGCCATCGAAGACTTCAAAACAATAACCAAGTACCTCTGACCAATGCTCAGCGTCCTGACAAATCGTACCTATCGGCATCTGCTGGCTGCCCAGATTGTGGCCCTGACAGGCACCGGTCTGGCGACAGTGGCGCTGGGGCTTTTAGCATTTGATCTGGCCGGAGATTCAGCAGGGTTGGTTCTAGGCACCGCGCTAACCATAAAGATGGTAGCCTATGTCACTGTGGCTCCTCTTGCCGCAGCCTTTGCCGAACGTTTGGACCGGCGTAGAATGCTTGTGGCATTGGACATTGTGCGTGCAATCGTCGCTCTGTGTTTGCCATTCGTCACTGAAATTTGGCAGGTCTATGTGCTGATCTTTGTCCTGCAATCGGCTTCTGCCGGGTTCACTCCGGCCTTTCAGGCGACGATTCCTGACGTTCTGACAGACGAACAGGACTATACCAAAGCCCTGTCTCTGTCGCGTCTGGCATACGATCTGGAAAGTCTTCTAAGCCCGATACTGGCCGCCGCACTCTTATTGATCGTCAGTTTCGACAGTCTGTTCCTGGGCACCAGTATTGGCTTTGTCGCTTCCGCCCTGCTTGTGGTGTCTGCAACACTGCCTTCCCCAAAACCGAAAGAACCACGCGGCATCTATGACCGAACCACCCGTGGTATCAGAATATACCTCAAGACCCCGCGCCTACGTGGCCTGTTGGCTCTGAGCTGGAGCGCAGCGGCCCTTAGTTCGATGGTGATCGTTAATACCGTCGTGATCGTGCGTGGTGATCTCGACCTGTCTGAAAGCGCTGTTGCCATTGCACTGGCCGGTTTTGGTGGTGGTTCGATGTTGGCTGCGTTCGCGCTGCCACGCCTGCTGGATCGGATCCCTGATCGTCGTGTCATGCTGAGTGGTGCCACAATGGCAACCGGAACAATGGCGGTGGCCGCTATTCTGGCCGCAACCATACCGATGACGCTAAGCGTGCTGACTGCGATCTGGATACTGGTTGGCTTTGGATATTCCAGCACACTGACACCATCGGGCCGCCTGCTGACCCGATCTGCACATCCCGAAGATCGCCCGGCAGTCTTCGCCGCTCAATTCACACTGTCTCATGCCTGCTGGTTGGTGCTGTATCCGTTAGCCGGATCGCTGATGACCTGGTTTGGTTCGACGGTCGCCATGGCCGGAATGGCCACCGCTGCCGTTTTGGGCCTTATCTTCGTGATAAGGGTTTGGCCTCGCACCGACGCAAAATCTGTGGTCCACAACCATCCGGAACTGCCGCCGGATCACCCGCATCTCGCTGGACCCAAACCGCATGCCCATCCGATCATCATTGACGAGTTGCACCCTCGCATTCCTCATGAACCTTGAGCTTTGCCCGGCATCTACCTTAAACCCGGACACACCTGCCTCATCCCGGAGACCGCATGGACCAGCTTGACCGACGCATCATCGCCGCTCTCCAACACAACGCGCGCGACTCGACTACGCGCATCGCGGCAATGCTGGGTGTTGCCCGGACAACTGTGCATGAACGCATTAATCGCATGGAAGAGCGGGGTGTTATTGCTGGTTACTCCGTCGTACTGCGAGAAAACGAAGACACTCCGAAGGTACAGATCGTTGTGCTGCTAGAAGTACAGCAAAAGGAAACCACGCGCATCATCAAACGGCTTAAAGCCTATCCCGAGGTGAAGCTGTGCTTGTCGATCAATGGTGAGTTTGACCTGTTGCTGTCGGCCGAAGCCCCACGAATCGAGGACCTTGATATTCTGGTTGACGAGCTCGCGCGCATCCCCGGTGTTTTGCGCACTAACACCAGCGTTGTTTTCGGCCGCAAGATTGATCGAAACTGAGATGCGCTAACCCTCTGTAAACAGATAATTGGCTAGCTTGAGAGGGACTGACCAGAATCCCGGACCGGCAGAATGCCAATTCATAAACTTCTCATTGCTGCGCTTTTGGCGCATGTCTTTCTGGCCCACACCGGACATGCAACAT
The DNA here is from genome assembly GCF_056536325.1 of Ruegeria sp. AB11. Classification (NCBI taxonomy): domain Bacteria; kingdom Pseudomonadati; phylum Pseudomonadota; class Alphaproteobacteria; order Rhodobacterales; family Roseobacteraceae; genus Ruegeria; species Ruegeria sp. AB11. The sequence continues at coordinate 605,510 of NZ_JBQFJO010000001.1, forward strand.
CGACAGCCGCGCTGTGCGATCACGCCGCGCGCCGTGCAGCTCAGGCCGAGGGCGTTCCTCTTGACGTCCTCAGGGCAATTGCTCGGGTCGAAACAGGCCGTACGCTGGACGGTAGACTGGAACCTTGGCCCTGAACCGTCAATCGCGAGGGGCAAGGCTATTGGTTCGCCTCTGAGGTCGAAGCAAAATCTTACGTGTTCGACATCTTCAAATCCGGCACTCGCAATTTTGATGTGGGATGCTTCCAGATTAATTACCGCTGGCACGGCAAGGCCTTTCGCTCGATCGATGCAATGTTCGATCCGGACGAAAACGCCGCTTACGCAGCTCGATTTCTGTCCCAGCTCTATGCGGAGCTTGGATCATGGCCTGCCGCTGCCGGGGCCTACCATTCGCGGACCCGTCGGCACGCAGCGGCGTATTCAGACCGCTTTCAAACTGTATTGGCGCAATTGAACGGATCGCCCCTAGTCAGTCGACGCGATCCATTCACAGCTGCGGCAGCTCCGCTCATACCCGTGAGCGCACATCCGGCCGAACAGAAAGCGCTGGGGTCTCTGGTGCCCGATACCACCACCGCCACCGCCTTCATTACGTTCAACTAGGAGCAGACCGTGCCCCGTATCGATCCCCGCACCTTGTTCTCTCCGACCATTCTGCTGGCACTAGCGTTGATGGCGGCCAACCCAATCCTTTTGCGCGTGGCGAAACAGTCGTCGTTCCGCGAACTTTTGCCGGAATCGAGGAAGAAGAAGGAACTGGACTGGCGGAAATTCCCGAAGCAACCACTCTTTCCGAAGTGGTTGCCGGGTTGAATGCCTTGGGCGTATCGCCACGCGACATGATCGATATTTTGAAAACCATAAAAGCTGCCGGTGCGCTTCATGCTGAGTTCATCGTCAGATGAGCAGTATCGCAAATGCTATCAACAAAGAACCTCTCTGAATTCGACTTAATTGGATTTCCAACTATCCAGCCAGCGGCGTAAACCTTTGCGTTTTTCATCAATCGCATCACTGGCGGCGTAAAGACCATCTTCCATGTTTTCAAAAACCGGGTCGATCTTCTTTTGCCGGAAACGGCGCCACCGGACCCAGATAGCCCATACCAATGCCGCGAATATCGTCAGGAAGATGATATTGAACCAGGGTATGATGCGCACATCAGGTCCATCGACATGGCGAATGAAGATCGCGTTAGGAAAGATCGACATGAACTCATTGCGCCAGCCGTAATGCGTTACGACCACCCAATCGGGGTTTTCCTTGGTCGATTTCGCGTCGTTGGCCTCGGTATAGAGGTTCGCCGTGTCGAACTTGAAATAGGGCGGCCAGCCCCAGCCGGTGTCTTCGTTGCGATAGACAATGGGCTTTCCGTTGGCGCGCACCGCCTGAATGAACTGCACATCGCGGTTTGACAGGCTGGTGGATTGATCCTCGGGTTCAGACCAGAAAATCCGGGTCCAATCCGTCAGGTCCTGACGTTCCTCATAGGTGTTGACGATCCGCACAACGTCGTGCTGCGGCAGGGAATACTGCAGGATCACGGCAATCGTGCCCCAGAAGATGATAATGAACGCCCATTTTACATAGGCCATGCCTTAACCCTCACATGTAATTCACGATGTAGATCAGCGCGCCAATCGCCACCCAAGGCACAATATAGACACCCAAAATCAATTTGCGCCGGAACGAATTGTCGTAGACGTGCAAACCACGCGCGACAAACGCTTCTTTGTTGCCGGTTTTGCCTTTCGCGTCCCACCAGGTTTCCAGCTTCTGCCGCCTGACGCTGCGCGAATAAAAAGAAAGCGCGAAATAGGCGATCGTCTGAACAACCAGCAGGATCAGGAACAGGCGCATTGCTCCGAACATCTCAATCCCTCCCGACTGCGCCCCAGGGGCCAACCCGCGCAATCACCGCTTCGCTGACCCGGTCGCTACCGCTCATGTCCGGCTCATGGCCAAACAAGGCCGCACGGGCACCAGCCTTGTCCACCTGATACTCGCGCGCAAGGAAATCGGCAACATAGGCTTTCTTGGCCTCGGGCCAGTTCGAGTAGGTCTTATAGAACAGCTCCTTGTGGCAGATGAACAGCTGGCGCGGGTCCAGCGGTGCAAGCTCTGCCAGCAGCATGTTCACCAGATCGCGGTTCGGCGTATCGGCTGCGCGCAAGGTATAGAAATAGGCCGGATGGTCCGAAGTGATGCGCGGCCAACGCCCGCCATCCGTCGCCCAGCGCAGCAGTTGCGCAAGGCCGTGATACGCTTCGGGTAGGCGATCCGCGTGATTGCGGGCGAGGCGGCGCATGTCGCTGCGGTCCAGTCCGGTCAGATCGACATCCGCGTCGGCGGCGGCAGCAATGGTCAGAAAATCCATTTTCTGCTGCAGTATCGCAGCAGCATCCACGCCGCGTGCTTTGACAATCGGTTCAACCAGATCGTTGTAGTCCAAAAACTTTGCAATCTGGTTTCGCTGCGATGGGCCAAAGGTGTATTTGATCGGCAGATCGTCAGGCTTGTCACCCATACAGATCGCCGCCGGGTGATCCATATCCGGGAACAGGTAGAGCCCGCCAAAGTGTGCCGTCCAGAAATTACGTTGTTCGAACGCCGTATGGCGCAGGCGGACGGGGTTGCGGGTAACGTCGCCGGTTTCTTTGGCCGTTTCGATCATCTTGGCGATCAGCACGTCGTCGAACCAGGCGTCCTCTTCGGCTTTAAAGCGTTCGACCATGCCCGCTAGCTGCTGGGCCTTGCGTAGGGTGCCGCCTGCGGTATCAGCCTCAATCTCGATCTTGCTTAAGTTCAACAGGTCGCGCGGGGTAGTGAGTTTGATGACCGAATTCACCAGCTCTCCGGCCACCGCATCGGTGGCTGTCAGGGCAAACAACTGTGCCTCGTTCATCTCGATGAATTCGCGCAGAATATCGCGCGAGTTCGAGAATTTGACGTTCAGCAAAGGCGCACGTTTCTGCTCGGTCGTCAGCAGGATGAACTGCCGGTTGACCCCGTTGGGGTTGAGGTAGAGTTCGTCCTCCAGCTCAATCCCCACCTCAGGCGAATAGCCCGAGATATCGACATGGAAATCCGTCAGTTCCGTGGTCTTGCCCGCCAGATGCTGCAACGCGCGATTATACCGCTCGACCAGAGCCGGGCTGGAGATGTGGACGAGGTTGCCAAACATCAGGCCTTTTTCGATGAGGCGGATCACTAAGCGGACCTTCCTTCCTTTGATTTAATACTAAACGCTGGCAAAGAACTTCTCATCTATTGTGACCGACTCAATCATTTCTGTCGCAACCCCAAGGTCATTTTCTTTGAGCAAATCACACAGGCGATCCCCATCAATTAGGTCAATCGCGGTAGCCCCATCCCTTGTAGCTTCGTCCGAAGCTTGCGCGGTGAAATTTCCAGTCGTTATGAACAATCCTTTGTCTGCTCGCCCCATCATCGCCCCCCTAAAGTCGCGAATTTCCGATGACCCAACACTTCCTTTGTAGCGTTTGCACTGAAAGAACACCTGGAACGAAACGAGGTTCACCCGAAGAACGCCGACACCGTCGATTCCACCGTCACCGGATTTTCCACGGACTTCGACTTTGGTAAACCCCGCTTCCCGAAGCAAGCGCTGTGCTAAACGTTCGAAGGCGTATGGGTCCATTTGTTTTAGAGTGGTAAGTAACCTTGATTTCCACGTCTCTGTATCAGGCGTCTCTTCGATATTGCCACTCTGATCAGAAGGTGAAAACAACTCGGGCTCATCCCCGTTTTGTTGTTTCTTCTTCCGGTGCTCGCGAGCTCTAGCTTTTTCTTCTTCGTTAACCTGGTCGATTATTCGCTGAGTATCGTCAATTGTATCTATGGTGCTTCCGAACTCAGTTAACGCCCAAATACCACGAGCGGAATTCTCGAGCGCACCACCCTTCTTCAAAAAGGTTCGAGCCCAAGCCAGATAGTAGTTCAATCGTGGTTGGCCCTGGTTAGTTCCGGTCATCATGAAGGATTGTTCTTCCTCAGAAACGCCTTCAAGTTCCGCAACCTTCTCGTCAAGTTCGTAAATACTTGCAGAGCCCCCTACCTGTTTCATAGCCTCGACGGTTACCAGCATCATGCCAGGCATTTCCGGGTAGCCTTCTGCTTCAATAACAAATCTTCTAGTCAAAGTTCTTTCCTTTTAAATACCGCCGCTTGGCCTCTTCCATCCGGCCCATCTCGCGGACGGCGTTTTCGATGGCGACCTCGTCGCTCTTGTCGGCATAACGGAACTCGCTGTCGGCGTAGCGGTTGATTTCTTGCATCACCATCTCGACCGTGATTGGCTGGCGCAGGTCCGCGATCATGGCCTTCTTGGTGTCGTAATCGCGGAACAGGAACAGGTCGGGGTTCTCCATCCACTCGTCCGGCAGTTCGAAATCCATCGCGCGGACCTTGACCGCGTCGGTAATGTTCTTGATCGCGCGACCGGTAAAGCGCTCATCGGCCTGTTGGATCGCCTTGAGATAGGTGCCCAGTTTGGCAATCGTGCCCATCTGGCCGATCTCGCCGGAGACGCGGTCATAGACCTGCAGCAGAGCATCCTCATGCGGGCGGGAGTGGCTTTCGAAACTGGCGGCGACGGCTTTTTTGATCTCCTGCGCGGCATAGGCTTCGTGCTCGCCCAGCGGAATGTCGTGGTTGCGGCCCATCAGCAGGTGCAGGATGTCGATGTAATCCTCACGCGTCTGCGGCCCGTCCACCAGGAAGCGTGCGCCCGCCCGCTGGCGCAGGGCGTCGTCCACGTTCTCGGGGTAGTTCGAGAACATACCAAAGGTGCAGTTGCCGCGCACGACGGTGTTGGCGCCTGCAAAGCTCTCCATCAGCACGGCGGTGATTTCCAACTGCCCGGCTGACGACTGCCGGTCACCGCGTTTGCCCGCCAACTGGTCGATATCGTCGATAGTGCCGAAGCCGATAACCGAGGGGTCGATGATCGTGTTGATAAAGGCCTTGGCATTCTGACCGGATTTGCCTTGATAGCTGTCGATATTGTCGGTGCTCAGGTTCTGATAGCGGAACGGATAGCCCGCGTTCTGGCAATAGTCGTTGATCAGCCCGGCCATCATCTGGATCAGGGTGGTCTTGCCGGTACCCGGTTTGCCGTCGCCCATGAAGGTGAAGATGAACCCGCCAAGTTCGGCAAACGGGTTCAGGCGGCGGTCGAAGTCATAGGCCATCACCATCTTGGCCAGCTTCATCGCCTGATATTTGGCGATATGGTTGCCAACCACTTCGTTCGGTTTCTTGAACGTCATGGTCAGGGTGGTGGATTTGGCTTTGGATGCGGGTTCAAAGCCCCGGATCGTCAGGTCGTCAGCTTCGATATGCCAGGCGGCGTTTTGGAATGGCGCCAGATGGCCTGCGGACTGGGCGCGCAGGGCGGCTTTCTCCATCAGTTGTTCGGCATAGGCGCTGGTCGCAGCGATCAGATGAGCATCGTCGGGCGCGTGTTTAGCGAGGGTCTGGTCCAACTCCCAAAGCGCGCCGTGCAGAGCGAGTTGGCCGTTGTCTGTCAGAACCTCTTCGATCTCAATGATGTCGACGGTGGTCTCGCCCAGATGAGAGGACATCAGATAGGCCAGCGCGTTGCCGAACGTATGGGAAGTGATCAAAGCCTCTGCCGTCAGTAGCTCCGAGAATTCCGTCTTACGGGCGGCTGGCAAATCCCCGGCAAGGTTCGCGCGTTTCAGATCGGCCAACGGGGTCTGTTCTGCATAGGCCTCGGCCACGGCCAAAGCGATTGCAATCGCGCGCCGGATCGCCTGCTGCGCAGTCGCCTGTGGAGGCGAGACCAGCGTATCGCCGTCATCAGACGCCTCAATCCGCTCGACCAGATGCACCCCGTCAGCGCGCACTGTGCGTCGGGTCACCAGCCCCGGTGTCGTAGACCGGAATCGACGCCCCGTCGAAACACCTGGAGACCGTACTACGGCAGCCTCAGCAGGTTTGGCGATACGCGGCGCATGCTCGAACCCGTTCAACAATGCGGTCGCTGCTGCGTAATGCTTGCGAATATCATCTTCTCGCAATTCCATCTGATCTGACGTCAAACTCATCTTTTTCCTCGCAATGCCGGGCTGAAGCCCGGCCTACTCAAATTCTGTAGGGCGGGCTTCAACCCGCCACTTGTCTCAATACCTCAACACCTGCCCGGCCTTGCTGACCACGAACTTGCGCACATCGGCGAATCCGGGCGGGTTGCGTTCGGCCAGCACCTGAAAGGGGCGCTGGGGTAGAATGATCGAGCGTTGGGTGCGTGTGGCGCCGGTCTCAGCCCCCTGCCCGCCGAACGGGTCCAGCGCAAAAACCTCGCGCTCAACGGTCGAGAACCAGCCGGCACGTTCCTCGATCACCTCTTCGCTTTCCAGCTCTTCAGTGGTCCAGGCCAGCGCCCAGTCCTGACCTTGCGGAGACTGCGCGTCCTCAAGCACCTGCCGCAGCGGGCCGGATTGTTCGGTATAGGCCGAGGAATACATCGGCCCCACATGAACACGGCGCAGATGCTTGGGATGCAGGTCGTCGAAATCCTGATCGAACCCCTTGGCGATGGTCACCAGTTTTAGCCCGCCTAAGGATTGCGCCATCAGATGCGCCTGCACCTCAGGCCAGCGGCGTTGATCTTTGGGTAGGGCAGTTTTGCCACTATCCTCCAACTGCATCAGGTAGATGACCGGCAGGTTGATCTGGCTGTCATAGACCGCCCAATGGATCAGGAAATTGCGCCGGTCGCCCTCATTCCCGATCCAGTGACACTCGGGATCGTTGCGGGCCCAAAACAGCTGACCTTTCAGCAATTCCTCGTAATAGAGTCTTTGGGACAGCGCGAATTGCAGCTTAGTGGGGATTTCCTGATCGCCAATGATCGTCCGCACCATGTCGGTTTTCAGATCATCTTCCGAGGGCATGTTCGCCAGATGCACCTGCGCCTGTTGCGCGTCATTGGCCATGGTCAGCAGCTCGGCCGCCACCGGAAACCCGCTGTCGCGCTTGTCCATGGCGAGGCTGCCAAAAAACCGCCCCGTATCGCGCCCGACCAGCAGGTATTTCATGGACAGTGCGCGGAAGGTGTAGAGCAACCCCGAGAGATACCGCGACACGATCCGCACCTCCTGCTTGCTGATCGCGCCGTCCGCCTCCATCGTCGCGGCCACGCGCAGGAGGTGGACGGTGATCACCTCGAATTTGCGGAAATAGCGACGCGAGGCGAAGGTGTCGGTCAGGCCGACATGGTCTTGGGTGGGGTTAGTCATTTTTTCTTTTTCTAAGGCTTGTGAAACCCACAACGTATAGGTGGGTTTGAGAAAAAGCCGATCCGAGTTTCCCAAAGCCTTTCACGCAAAGCGCCAACAGCCAGATGTTTGCCACCCAATACCGTACGCACAGGTAGGCGAACCCAACAGTCCATAGAGCAGCCAAGAAAAACCAAAGAACGAGGATTGGTCCTTCAGATGAGAATACAGAATTCTCAATGGCCAAGTATGCCAAATATAGTGACACAGCCATTGCCAGCGAAACGCACACAAATCTGACGAGAGGGCTTTTGAGCATTACCCACCATACAAATTCTTATCATGTTTCTCGACAATCGAGGCAAACCGGCGGGCAAAGCGTTCATCCGCCTTGGCCTTTTTCTCCAGCACGTCGCGGGCAAAGACCATGTGATCCTCATGCGCCTCAAGCATGTCGGCCATCTTCTGGTTGGTCGCGGTGCCGATGGCGGCCATGGCGGTTTGCGCCTCCTGGTCGGTCTGCACGCCGATCTCGTTGATGCGGTGGGCGACGTCCTGCTGCTGTGCGGTTTTCAGCGATTTGGTCAGAGCGTCATACAGCACCACGCGCTGCTGCGTGTCTGTCTGCAGCTTGTTGATCAGCACCATCTGCGTCGCCGCCTGGTTCTGCAGGGAATCGACCCAAGTCTTGCCCTTTTCGATATAGCGCTCCAGCGTTTGGCTTTTGGCCAGCTTGACTTGCTCTTCCTGAACCTTGGCGTTGTATTGCTTGTTCAACTCGGCCAGCTCGGTTTCCAGCTGGGTCCGCGCGGCGGCGTCCTGTTCGACGCTGATCTTGTTTTCCAACGTGATGATCGTCGGATCCATACCTTGGATCTCGGCCCGCAAGGCTTCCAGTTCGGCCACCGTCGCCTCGCGGTCATCCAAAGTGACGGTCAGGTTGTCCTCAACCTTCACACGTTGCTCTTCCAGCACCGACAATTGCCCTTCCAGCAGCTTCACGATCACGTCGGATTTGGCGATCAGGTCTTGCAGCTTGTCGTCGATATTGGCGGTGCGCATTCGCTCCTGGCGCATCGACTCGGATTTGGCCTTGGCGAATATGCCAACAAACGACTCCCATCCGGTTTTCGAGCGCATCTCATCGAAATCCTTGGAGAACGCGTTGGTGACATCATCCAAACCCATGATCAGCTCGGCAATATTGGCGTTCATGACCTCGGTATGGGCGTGCACATCCTCGAGCGTGGCATTTTCGATGTCGATATCCGCCTCGGCGGTGCCAATCTTGGCCCGAGCCGCTTCGATCCGCGAAGTCAACCTTTCGATCTGCGACTGACTTTCGCGCACTTTGGCCTGAGTTTCCTGAATCAACGCTTCAAACTGCTGGTTCGACATCTGTCCTATTCCTTTTTTTCTTATCTACCCAATAAGATAGGGGATGTTACACAGATTTACATCCCCACAAGCGGTAAAATCCCGCAGAGTTTCGCAAACTCGGACATTAAAAGATAGGTGGGACAACCCTAAGACGAACGGAAAGCCTAAGGCGCGCTTCTGGTGCAACGCATCAGGGTTGAGACGGGAACAAAAGCAACAATTGTACCCCAGAACGACAACGCCCCGCGTCTGGAGGAACGCGGGGCGTGTATTGCGATAACCCAGAGAGGAGAAGATTATCGCGACGTGATCAAAGGCGTCAGTTCACGGCTTTTGCGTCAACCACATCCTTTTCGATCGCACTAGCTGAAGAGATCTCGATCCGGCGCGGCTTAAGTGCTTCGGGCACTTCGCGCTTCAGGTCGATGTTCAGCATGCCGTTTTCATGGCTCGCACCGGTGACGCGAACGTGGTCGGCCAGGGCGAAGCGGCGCTCGAATGCGCGGGTCGCGATGCCACGATGCAGGTAGCTGCGATCCTTGTCTTCGGCGGATTTTTTGCCAGAGACAACCAACGAGTTTTCTTTTATTTCAACTGACAGATCAGCCTCAGAGAATCCGGCAACAGCGACCGAGATGCGATAGGTGTCGGCATCGGTCTTTTCAATGTTGTAAGGGGGATAGCTGGGCTGAGCCACATCGTTGGTCAGAACCCGGTCCATCATGTCTGCGATCTGATCGAAACCGATAGTGGCGCGGTGAAGCGGTGCAAAGTCAAATGTACGCATGTCGTATCCTCATCATTGAGCGATTTACGAATTTGCCCTCCGGTATGGACGGGCGGTGAGTTTCCCGGACCCCAATCGTGGCGATCCGGTAAAATTCAGATGGGAAGCGGTTGGTTCGGGTTCAAGACCCGCCGGCGCTGATGAATTTGGCACCCGAGCTGGATTTGTCTGATCCGGGCTGCAATCTGCGGATCGTGGCCGTTGGCCGGGGTGCATCACGGCGCAGGATCGCCTTCAATTCTGAAACGATTCCCGACAACTCCATTCCGTAACCGACTTTCTGACCTCCATTCGTTGAAATTGCCGAGGCAACCGACAATATCTGCCAGCGCGGCCCCTTCTTTGCCAGAATGGCCGAGCCAGACGATCCAAATGTGACGTCGCAGTTAAAGACGATCAGGCCCTGTCCACGCTGAAGAATGTGACAGGATCGCTGCCGCAGGATCGCGTCTTCCCTGCCGCGCCCATAAGATGCGACGCTGATTTCATTGTCGGTTACGCGGCCACTGTGAAGGGCAAACGGATCAGCAATAGAGTAGGGAATCGGATCTTCCAGCCGCATTAGAGCCACATCAACCCGAACCCGAGGGGCCGAGACAGGGGCGTTCGCGACAAAATCCGGGTGCGCGGCGATCTGGATAACCTTCCGCTCGGCCAGCGCTTCGCCATCGCTTAGCCCGGCGCGAAATGTCACTTCGCCAGGGGCGTATGGTTTACCAGTCGCCTTGTCCAGCGCGCAGTGGGCGGCCGTCAATACGATATCCTGAGCAATCAAGGTGCCCGTGCAAAAACCCTTATCGCCAAAATCCAGTCGGCCAACCGCTTCCCATCCGTACAGATCATCCCGGTCCGTCAGACGGCGCTTGTTTCCTGTTTGGGCCTGCGATGTGGTTGTAAGAACAGAAAAACATAAAATAATTTTGAATAATAACCGGATCATGGCTTAACGAATTTTGCTCCAAGATGTTTGGTGTTGTTGCCCAGAGACGCGTTCATGCCTCGCCCTTGGGAAAGTTCGGCCTGCAACAATTCCAGAGATTCGTTCATGTCGGTGCCCAGCGCAACGCGTTGACCCTGCATTTCAGCTTTGGCGGCGACGACTGAAACGATGCGAGGGCGTTCACCCTCAAACGAAAAAATCGGCGCACCGGACGCTCCGAAATCCACGTCACAAGACATGATCAGGATGCCCGCCTGACGGCCGATGACTGAACACACCTCTTGAAGAGACGGTGCTTCGGCCCGGTCATGGGCGTAAGAGACAACACCGACCTCTTCACCGCGCGTTGGGCGGTGTCCGGTTTCAAAAGGTATGACCGATGTGTTTCGGATCGGCTGCCAGAGCTCGATCAATGCGATATCGTGACGTACGCGTGTCGCCGATAAATCACCGACATATTTATATTCCGGATGCACCACCGTGCGCCGTGCCGGTCGATAGGCCGACGCATGCCCAAGACGCCAACCCGCCAGAAACTCGATCCGCGCAGGATCAATTCGCTGTTTCGTCACTTTATCGAACAGGCAATGCGCTGCGGTCAGAACCAGCGTTGGAGATATGAGCGATCCGGTGCAGAACCCGGTTCCATCAATATCCAGCCGGCCAACCGCCATCCATTCTCGCCCAGCGTCAGTGGTATCAAGGCTTTTAAGCCCTGAATCCTGCGCCTGCCCGGCCAAAGGCAGCAAGCTAAGCGTAATAGCCGTGATCCAGTTGCGCACACAGGTCTCCGGTCAAGTGGTCCGATCAACAGTCGTATGCTGTGGGTACGGCGAAAATAGGGCAAATGCGGTCCGTCCTGGATTCGCTCTGATCTGATGCCCGCTTGCAGCAATTGGCTAACGTAATTGCGGTATGCCGCTGGTATCACAGTGCAGCGCGCGCGGTTTGGGCCCTCCTGTGGCCCAATCCAGCAGTTCGACGGTATGGACAACGGGCGTGTCGGTTCCGGACCCGATCTGCATCATGCACCCTATGTTTCCTGCTGCGATCACATCGGGATTTCTGGCCTCAAGCGAGTTAACTTTGCGCTGTTTTAGCTGACTGGAAATTTCAGGCTGCATAAGGTTATAGGTTCCGGCGCTGCCGCAGCATAAATGACTATTAGTAGGCTCTAACACAGTGAATCCAGCGGATTTCAACAGATTTTTGGGGTGAGTAGTAACCTTTTGGCCATGCTGCAGTGAACATGCTGCATGGTAGGCAACGACCAGTTCTTTTTTGTCACTGAGTGGCAGCTCCAACTGAACCAACAGTTCGCTGATATCCATCGCCAACGCCGACACCCGCGCGGCATCTGCAGCAAGTGGGTCGTTGCGGAACATGTGACCATAGTCCTTCACCGTAGTCCCACAGCCCGATGTATTGATGACAATCGCATCTAAGCCATCGCCATCCATTTCGTGCGACCAGGCCCGGATGTTGGTGGCGGCAGAAGCGTGGCTTTCGCCCGTTTTGCCCATGTGATGAGTTAACGCTCCACAACACCCTGCCCCTTCGGCAACCACAACTTCACATCCCAAGCGTGTCAGCAGACGAATCGTGGCGTCGTTGATGTCTGTATTCAGCGCTTTTTGCGCGCACCCTGTCATCAACGCCACACGTTTGGTTCTTGAACCTTTTGGTGCAAAACTCTGGGGGTCATCATTGCGACTAACCGGTGGAATATGCTTGGGTGCCATATCCAGCATCGCTTTCAGGCGCGCATCCGGCATCAAAAACCGGAACGGGCGGCCCAGCTTTGCACCAATCAGCGCCCATCGAAAGCGCATAGGATAAGGTAAGATTTTGGCCAGTATCCAACGCAGTGCCTGATCCGAGAATGGACGTTTGTAATTGTCTTCGATGTATTCCCGCGCGTGATCGACCAGATGCATATAGTGCACACCCGAGGGACATGTGGTCATACAGGCGAGGCAGGATAAGCAGCGGTCGATGTGCTTGACGGTCTTTTCGTCCGGGACACGTTCATTCTCCAACATATCCTTGATCAGATAGATGCGTCCGCGAGGACTGTCCAACTCATCACCAAGAACCTGATAAGTGGGGCAAGTTGCAGTACAGAAACCACAATGAACGCAGTTCCGCAGAATTTCATTGGACCGCTCAATCGCGGGGTCCTGCAGCTGCTTTTCGGTAAATGTCGTCTGCATCGCCTACCCCATAAGACCCGGATTGAACACGCTACGCGGATCGAATTTCAGCCGAATTGCCTTTGTTAGAGCCTTTACCTGATGGTTCTCTGGTTGAAACCGACCAAATTCGTCCATCGTATGGGCATCTGCACGTACAAGGCTCGCATGGCCCTCGAAGGCCCCCAAGCGCGCACGCAAATCCGTGCCCTTTGGCACCAGCGCCCATATCAAACCACCACCCCAATCAAGCAAGGTTCTTCCTGGTTCGATCCGGTCCGCAATGACCGGGGCATCGCCGGGTTTCACCGACAAGCGCCAGACATCGCCTTCTAGATCATGGAACGCACGCACATCGCGCAGATCAGCCCACCGCTTGCGCGACTCCTCCAACTCGTCGCATTCGTTGCCAAGGGTTTCGCTCAATCGACTAGCCCGATAAGCGACCGAGTCGGCAAATCCCTCGATCCTCAAAAACGCCTGTCTATTCTGCGGGTCATACGCCGCGCCGCTCACTTCGTATGGGGATCTCAGGGCAGTCGACATAAGATCAACTGCGTTTCCTACATCATTGGCACTGACAGCCAAGGTGGCCTGAGTCTCTGGCTTGGGCAAAACCTTCAGCGAGACTTCTGACAAAACCCCTAATGTGCCCCATGACCCGGCCATCAGTTTCACCAAATCGTAGCCGGTAACATTTTTCATCACCCGTCCACCATTTTTGATGACTTGCCCAAGGCCATCGACATAACGGACGCCGAGCAGGAAATCCCGGCAGGCCCCGGCCTGAATTCTGCGAGACCCCGAGATGTTGGCTGCAACAACGCCACCAATCGTCGGTTCACCAGTCGTGCCCAACAAACCGCGGTGATCCATTGGCTCGAATGCCAATTGCTGACCCTCGCCATCCAGAGCCGCCTCAATTTCAGCAATAGGAGTTCCCGCACGTGCGACCAGAGTCAGCGCTCCGGGTTCATAGAGAGTAATCCCGCTCAGTCCAGCGGTGCTCAGCTCCGGTTCCGCACCGACAACGCCGCGTGTGCCACCGCCCGCAATACATACGGGTCCGTTAAGCCCAGCAACGGTTTCTGCAAGTTCAGCCTCGGTTTCAGGTCTCATTGCGTTCATCTTTTCACAAATTTCTTGAGGGTGAGGGCAAAGCCCCTATTCCGCCGCCATCCTGCGCCCTGCTGACGCCGCCAACGGGAACACTTTGGCTGGATTCAGCAGCCAGTTGGGATCAAACACATCTTTCACAGCCATCTGTGCCTCAAGATCCTGAGCCGCATATTGATGAGTCATCAGATCTCGCTTTTCGATGCCAACCCCATGCTCCCCCGTCAGGCAGCCGCCGGCATCGACGCAAAGCTTCAGGATGTCCGCCCCGAACGCCTCGCATTTCTCAAGATCACCCGGTTTGTTGGCGTCGAAAAGGATCAAAGGGTGCATGTTCCCGTCACCGGCATGAAACACGTTGCCAACAGGTAGGCCGTAGTCCTTGCTCAACTCTCCGATGCGGCGAAGCACAAAGGGCAGCGATGAGACCGGGATCGTCCCATCAAGACACATATAATCGTTGATCTGCCCCATCGCACCAAAGGCCGATTTCCGCCCCAGCCAGATACGCGCGCTTTCATCAGCGGATTTGCTTTCGCGCAGCTCAACGGGATTGTGGCGTTTGGCAATCTCGATGATCTTCGAAAGCTGGCTGTCGATCTCAGCCTCTGACCCTTCAACCTCGACGATCAGCAACGCCTCACAATCGGGATAGCCAGCATGGGCGAAATTCTCGCAGGCTCTGATACACAGGCGGTCCATAAACTCGATTGCGACGGGTAGAATGCCCGATTTGATAATGTCAGAGACACACTGGCCCGCAACTTCATTGTCATCGAACCCCATCAGAACGGGTCGTGCCCCTTCGGGTTTGCGCAAGATCCGCAGCGTTGCTTCAGTCACCACGCCCAGCTGCCCTTCGGATCCGCAAATCACACCCAGCAGGTCCAACCCACCAGCATCCAGATACGCGCCTCCAATTTCGACCACACTGCCATCCATCATCACCATGGTGACGCCCATCAGGTTGTTGGTCGTCACGCCATATTTCAGACAATGTGCTCCGCCCGAATTCATCGCGATATTCCCGGCGATGGCGCAGGCAAGTTGGGACGAAGGATCAGGGGCGTAGAAGAAATCCTCTTCTTCAACGGCTCCGGTCACACTCAAATTGGTTCGGCCGGTCTGCACCTTGATAAACCGATTGTCGTAGTCGACCTCCAACACTTCATTCATCCGAGCAACGCCTAGGATCACGCAATCCGCTGTCGGCAAAGCACCGCCGGCCAACGAGGTCCCCGCACCGCGCGGCACCACGGGCACACTCAGTTCGTGGCAAATGCGCAAAACATCGGAAACCTGCTGTGTTGTCGACGGCAGTACCGCCAACAAGGGCGGACATTTGTAAGCGGTCAACGCATCACACTCATATGCACGTGTTTCGGCCACATCGTGGATGACGGCATCCCCCGGCAGGACCTGCTGCAAACGCGCAACCAAAGCTTGCTTACGCGCCATGACATCCGGATTTGGCTTGGGCATTTCCATCGCTGACCCTCCATTTGGTAAAATTATATTACCAATTTTAGCGGCTGGCAAGTTTCTGAATCCAGCAATAGTGTCGCGGCATGACCTGGATCGACCGCGCATTGCTGTTCTCTCCGTTAGACTACGTTGCCGTACTGCTTCTGTTTGCAGCTTGGCTGGGAATTGGGTGGAGGATCGAGAATCCATCCTCTCAGAAACCGTCGGTATCGTTGATGATGGATGATTTCCGCAAGGTCTGGATGCGAGAGATGGTGACGCGCCAGCCACGTGTGTTCGATGCACAGGTGATCTCGGCCATGCGTCAGGGCAGTACGTTCTTTGCGTCAACGATCATGATTGCAATTGGCGGTGGCTTGGCGCTGCTTGGTAATACCGAGCGCTTGGCCGGAGTTGCCGAAGACCTTGCCATTGGCCGTGCGCCCGCAATGGTGTGGGAAGTCAAAATACTGATTATTCTTCTTTTTCTGTCGAACGCATTTCTGAAATTTGTCTGGTCGCATCGTTTGTTTGGATATTGCGCCATCCTGATGGCCGCGGTTCCAAACGACCCTGATCATCCGCAGGCCTATGCCCGTGCCGCTCAGGCGGGCGATATCTGCATCACGGCGGCGCGCAGTTTCAATCGCGCGTTGCGGGCAACCTACTTTGCGTTGGCATCCATTGCCTGGATTTTGGGACCAATGGCATTAATACTGAGCTCAGCCGTTACATTTGGCGTCCTCTATCGTCGCGAGTTCGCCTCGCATTCGCGAACCGTCATGATGAAAGCGCCACCAAACACAGAGTCGTGATCGCAATGCCGCGCCCGAGCGCATAGTTTGACCCTATGCGATATCTGATTCTCAGCGCCTTACTGGCCAGCCCCGCCTTCGCTGACTCTCCGACGATCGAACAGGTCTCGGCCCGTTCGAACGGTGATACCTGGCGATTCGATGTCACGATCCGTCATCCCGATACCGGATGGGATGATTATGCCGACGGCTGGCGAGTTCTGGATATGCAGGGAAACGAACTGGGGATGCGCGTGCTGCACCACCCTCATGTTGACGAGCAACCCTTTACCCGGTCTTTGGGCGGGGTGATGATCCCGGACGGGACCACGCAGGTGCAAATTCAGGCGCGCGACAATGTCGGTGGTTGGAGCGAAAACACGACAGTGGTCGATCTGAACTGACCTTCAGAACACCCCGAGGCTGAGACCTGCCGCCAGGGCCGCACCAATTTCGCGACAGTTATTCAGTTGGTCTTGAGGAATGATCTTCTCAGCCAGGATTGCCTCGGGCGTTTGCGCATGAGTGCAGATGATCAGAGGCGGTTGCACCTCTTTCAACCGCCACCCCGTTGCGATCCGTGCCATCTGTCGCGCGGCATTTTCACCATCTGATCCGGCGCAGACCATCTGCGCATAGGGTCGACCTTCGATCCTCCCCAGCACCGGATAGTAACAGCGGTCGAAAAACTCTTTCATCAGACCCGAAATCGCAGCCAGGTTCTCGGGCGCGCAGAAGATGTATCCATCAGAGGCCAGCAGGTCGTCTGGCCCGGCCTGATCGGCGGATTTCAGGATGGTGTTCGCCTCGCCTCGCGCTGCATCGGCAGCGGCTTCGGCCATCTGCCGGGCACCGCCGGTGCGCGAATGGTGGACGATCAAAAGCTGCGCCATATCAGACCCTGTGATAAGGACCGCCCGACAGGATGGTTGCGGCCCGGTAGAGTTGCTCAGCCAGCATCACACGGACCAGCATATGGGGCCAGACCATTGACCCAAAGGACAGGGAAAAATCGGCCTCGGCCCGCAGATTAGGGTCTATTCCGTCCGCTCCGCCGATGATCAGCGCCAGATCCTGTCGGCCCGCATCGCGCCATCCACCCAGTTTTTTTGCGAAATCAGGTGAGGATATCACCCGTCCGCGCTCATCCAGCGTACAGATCACCGCGCCCTTGGGCAGAGCTTTCCGCAGCAGCGCGGCCTCGGCCCCCATGCCCGCGTTTTTCTTGTCTTCGACCTCGATCACCCGCACGGGACCAAAACCCAGCGCACGGCCGGTTCGGTCGAAACGAATCAGGTAATCATCAAGCAGGGATTTCTCCGGTCCGGCGCGCAATCGCCCGACCGCAACGATGCTGATACGCATGTCTCTCTCGCCTCCGACCCCTCAATACGGGCCGGGATGGCGCCTCAATTCGCCGAGGCGCTGCCGCCCTGAGGCAGCCACATCTTTTCCAGCTGGTAGAATTCACGCACTTCGGGGCGGAAGATATGAACGACCACGTCGCCCGTATCGATCAGCACCCAGTCGCCGGCATCCTTGCCTTCGACCTTCGAGGTGAAACCGAATTCCTGCTTGATGCGATCCGTCAGCTTTTCCGCCATGGCAGAGACCTGACGGGTGGACCGACCCGAGGCAATCACCATGTGATCCGCGACAGAAGACTTACCTTGCAGGTTGATCTGCACGACGTCTTCGGCCTTGTCATCGGAAAGTGAGGAAAGGATACGTTCAAGCAGCTTATCGCTGATTGACTGAGAGTGGGCCATTACTTTGGCCCCATCATCGGCGGGCAAACCCGCCTGTGTATGTAGAGACAGGACATAGTCCTCCTTTGCAACGCGCCGCCAAATCCCCGGCGCTGGGGTACTAATAAGGTAACAAGGGGATTGCAACATTTCAATGAACGGGCTGCTTCACGCAGTGACATCGGCTCACTCTTTGGCGAGTTGTTGCGCCTCTGCGTCGTCCGGCAGCAGACGAACTTCACGTTGTGGGAAGGGTAGCGAGATGTCTTCAGCCTGGAACGCATCCCACAACGCCAGATAAACATTGCCCCGGATGTTCGTCAGCCCTTTGGTCGGATCACTAATCCAGAACCGCAGCACGTAATCCACGCTGCTGTCGCCAAATCCGGTGATGTGGCAGACGGGTTCATGGGATCCTCCACTCAGCACTCGGCCAACCGATTTGACGGCCCGTATGGCTGTTGCCCTCACCTTGTGAGGGTCGTCGCCATAGCTGGTTCCGAATTCCAGATCCAGCCGAACAAACTTGTCCGAATGCGACCAGTTCACCACCTGATTGGTAATCAAATCCTCGTTTGGGATCAGGTATTCCCGCCCATCGCGCGTGACAACCGAGACATAGCGCGCGCCCAGCGCATTGATCCAACCGAACGTATCGCCCAGCGAGATCACATCGCCCGGCTTGATCGATCGGTCCATTAGAATGATGATGCCCGAAATCAGGTTCGAGACCACTTTTTGCAGCCCGAACCCGATCCCTACACCAATCGCGCCCGACAACAGCGCAATCCCGGTCAGATCAAAGCCAAGCGTGCGGATCGCAGCCATGAACACCGCACCATAGAGCAGCACCTGAATTCCCTTGGCGAGTAACACCTGCATCGATGGCGTGATGTCATCATTGCTCTTAAGCCCGCGTTCAGCCGCGCGGGTCCCGATCCTTGCGAGCGTTAGTAGAATGCCGATCAGCAGGACGGCTTTGATGATCCCCAGCGCCGAGATATGGAGATCACCTATCGAGAGCGCCACACCGTCCAGAAAACCGGCGACATCATCCGTCAGATTCAGCGCGATTAGCGTTGCATAGACCCACATGGACCATTTGAAAATCTGCCGCAGTGTCCGGTTGCGCACCAAGCGCGATACCAACGCAATGGCCAACCAAGCCGCTGCCAGGGTCGCAAATACACCTATGATATAGCTACGCGAAGGCCACGTTGTTTGCTGCATGACCCAGTAGAGCCCCCAAGTCAGCAGTACGAAATAGACCAGCGTCAAACGCCGCATCAGTTGGATCAGAATGCGCAGCCGCCATTTCGGCCAGCCGGTACGCGCGCGCGCCCATATATCCCATCTTTTTTGCGTCAGAAGTTTCAGAAGAAACGCCAACGCCCATAGGAACAGGATGATAACCAATTGATACTGCCGCCAACCGGGCGTGACCATCAGCTCGATCAAATTTTCAATCTGTTCTGAAAAGGCCGCCGTCATATTGCCGTAAAGCTCGGACAGCGTTTCTGGTAACAGATCCTGGTTCATGCCTGTCAGCTTGGCCATCCATTTGAGGGGATGCAAGCCCCTACCCGGATTGAACCTTGATTGACGGCAAACCCCGTTATATCTGGAGCGCATGAGACTCAATGTGGCCCAAGAACAGAATCTGGAAGATCGCGCGCGGTTGCGTGAACGGTTCTTTGGGGCTGCCCGCACGGTCTTGGCCCGCCTATCGGCGGCCTAAGCCAACTCGCCAGCTATTTCTCATTACATACGGGAGAGGACCGATGTCCCCCAAAACACTCTATGACAAGATCTGGGATGCCCATGTCGCGCATGAAGCCGATGATGGCACCTGCCTGCTGTATATCGACCGCCATCTGGTTCACGAAGTGACCAGCCCACAGGCGTTCGAAGGTCTGCGCATGGCGGGCCGCAAAGTGCGCGCCCCGGAAAAAACCATCGCCGTGCCGGACCACAACGTTCCGACCACTCCGGACCGCGTGAACGGGATCGAAAACCCGGAATCACGCATTCAGGTCGAGGCACTGGACAAGAACGCCAAGGATTTTGGTATTCACTACTACCCGGTGAATGATGTTCGTCAGGGCATCGTGCACATCGTTGGCCCGGAACAGGGTTGGACCCTACCCGGTATGACCGTTGTCTGCGGCGACAGTCACACGGCGACTCATGGCGCATTCGGCGCTCTGGCCCACGGTATCGGTACGTCTGAGGTTGAGCACGTTCTGGCCACGCAGACCCTGATCCAGAAGAAATCCAAAAACATGAAGGTCGAGATCACCGGCAAATTGCAGCCGGGCGTGACCGCCAAAGACATCACTCTCGCCGTAATTGGCAAGACTGGTACTGCTGGCGGCACCGGATATGTCATCGAATATTGCGGCGAAGCGATCCGCGATCTGTCGATGGAAGGGCGTATGACCGTCTGCAACATGGCGATCGAAGGCGGCGCGCGCGCTGGCCTGATCGCACCGGATGAAACCACCTTTGAATATGTCAAAGGCCGCCCGCATGCCCCCAAAGGTGCACAGTGGGAAGCCGCGATGGACTGGTGGAAAACGCTTTATACCGACGAGGGCGCGCATTTCGACAAAGTCATCACGCTGCGTGGTGAAGATATCGCACCAGTCGTCACTTGGGGCACCAGCCCCGAGGATGTGCTGCCGATCACTGCATCCGTACCGCATCCCGAAGATTTCGAAGGCGGTAAAGTCGACGCGGCCCGCCGTTCGATCGAGTACATGGGTCTGGAAGCCGGACAAAAGCTGAGCGACGTTGAAATCGACACTGTTTTCATCGGCTCTTGCACCAACGGTCGGATCGAAGACCTGCGCGCTGCGGCGGAAATCCTGAAAGGCAAGAAGATCAAGGACGGCATGCGCGCCATGGTCGTACCAGGCTCGGGTTTAGTGCGTGCACAGGCCGAAGAAGAAGGTTTGGCCGAAATCTTCAAAGATGCCGGGTTCGAATGGCGTCTGGCGGGATGCTCAATGTGTCTGGCGATGAACCCCGACCAGCTGCAGCCGGGTGAGCGTTGTGCAGCGACCTCGAACCGCAACTTTGAAGGCCGTCAGGGCCGTGGTGGACGCACCCATCTGCTGAGCCCGGCAATGGCTGCCGCAGCGGCAATCACTGGACGGCTGACAGACGTCCGTGAAATGATGTAAGACTCTCTCATATCTAGATATTTGATGGAGAGACTAACATGAGTGATTGGGTCAAATGGCTACTGCTGGGACTTTTGTCCATAGCATTCGGTGTGTTCGTATTGGGCGCGCCGGTCGTGGCGTCCGTTGCCGTAACAGTAGTAACCGGTGTGTTGCTGCTGATCGCAGGCGGATTGCAGATCGTTGGTGGCTTCACGGTTGAAGGCACTGGCAACAAGATTCTGTCACTCATCATGGGTGCGGTCATGCTGTTCCTGGGCTGGTCCTTTCTGGATCATCCACTACAGGGCACGCTGACGCTCGCGACTGTGGTGCTGATCCTGTTCATGGCAGGCGGCATCGCGCGGATCATCCTGTCGTTCCAAATGAAGGGAACACAGTTTTTCTGGCCCACGATGATCTCGGGCATCTTGTCGATCATCCTCGCAGGCATCATCTGGAGCTATGTGGGGCAAGAGCCGCAGGCGTTGCTGAGCATACTGGGGATCTTCCTAGGCATTGAGATGCTGTTCAACGGGTTCGGATTGGTCTTCATGGCGTTCTTCGTCAAGAACGCACCCAAGGGCGAAACAACAGAAGCGAAAGAAGCTTAAACGCGGGGCATGGGCGCGGCCCTCTCCCGCAGGAGTGTAGAAATGGAAAAGTTCGAAAAAGTCCACGGGGTGGCCGCCCCAATGCCGTTGATCAATATCGACACCGATATGATCATTCCCAAAGTGCACTTGAAAACCATCAAGCGGTCCGGCCTTGGCGTCGTGCTGTTTGACGAGATGCGTTATCACGACCACGGCGGCGAGAACGAAGAATTCGTGCTGAACAAACCCGCCTATCGCCAAACCGAGATTCTGGTGGCGGGCGATAATTTTGGCTGCGGCTCATCCCGTGAACATGCACCTTGGGCGATCAAGGATTTCGGCATCAAGGTCGTGATCTCGACCAGTTTCGCCGACATCTTCTTCAACAACTGCTTCAAGAACGGCATCCTGCCCATCGTGGTGGAAGAGGAACATCACGCGATTCTGATGGATGACGCGCATAAGGGCGAGAATGCTCGTATGACCGTGCATCTGGAAGATCAGCAGATCACCACATCGGATGGTGTGGTCATCGAATTCGACATCGACCCACACCGCAAACACTGCCTGCTGAACGGTCTGGACGATATTGGTCTGACGATGGAAAAGGACCATCACATCGACAAGTTCGAGGATCACGCAAGCCAAGCCCGTCCCTGGGTATGATTCCGGGGACGAATCTGTTGATACTCAACCTAATGGGGTCGCAAGCGCGGCCCCGTTCGCATTCTTGGGGTTAAATCGCCCCAATCCACTACATCTAGGTATCATTTTGAGATACACGTCGGATTTGCGTCAAAATTGATGCAATCCCGCACCAGTTGCGCCATCATTTTGCCCGAAACTCAGTGTTTTCTGCTCTCTGACTTGAGCGAATTACCGCTTATCAGCCAAGGTGGCACCTAACAGGTTGCCGCCAGTGAACGAGTGGCGCGCGCAAGTTGGACGACAAGTCGACTTAGAATCGACGGCTCCGGTTTGGAAAGGGTTCGGATTGTGATTGCACGCACGACGGGCGCGGCGATACGTGGATTATTGGTGGCACTAATGGTGCTAACCCCCGCGTTATACCTGCCCACATCGACGTCTAACGGGACTGAGATTATCGTCTTTCTGGCGATCCTTGCGTTTATTCTAACATTCTCTGAATATAATTCGGCCTTCCCCAGCTTTATCGAATTCCGTGACGCCCCGCCGGTAAACAGGTTGCGTTTTGTTGGCCTGATGTCGATGGTCACCTTTTTAACGCTGATCTGTAAGAATGCTTATGCCCCCACGGATCTTACGGGCGTATTCTATTCTATTGGCTTGATGGTCGCGAATGTGGTGGACTTTCCCTATTCGCCTGTTCGGCTCGTGGTTCTTGTGCTTCCCGGAAACGCCAGCGCACCACTTATTGAGCTTGTCAGTATATCAGCCAGCATCGCCTATGTCGCGGCTTTGGTCACCATCGCGAGCTTTGCCTACGCCGTAAAACTCAGAGGATGGCCAACAGGAAATGGCGCGTTCAACGTTTGGACCAATCTGCCTTTGTTTGACCCGACCAAGGGTGGAGATGTTGTTGCCCGATTGCAGCGCGATGGGCGGCTGAACATCGCAATTGGGGCGTTGCTGCCCTTCCTCATCCCTGCCCTGATCAAGCTGATGGCTGCATTCATTACTCCGATAGCGCTTGGCAATCCGCAGACGTTGATCTGGACCCTTTGCGCATGGGCCTTCCTACCGGCCAGCATGATCATGCGAGGCATGGCGACCCTGCGCATTGCTGGCCTGATCGTTGAAAAACGCCGCGCATACTCAACTTCCGAGTCTACTCAAATCGCATGATCCGCCTACTGGTTCTGTTGCTGCTGCCGTTTGCGGCACATGCAGAGACGTTGCGCATCGCAAGTTACAATACTGAACTTAGTCGCAAGGGACCTGGCCTGTTACTGCGCGACATCCGGCGGGAAGATCCACAGGTTACGGCGGTTATTGAGGTGTTGGTAACAACCCGCCCAGACATCGTTGCACTGCAAGGGCTCGATTGGGATCTGGACGGGCTTGCGCTCGACGCTCTGGTTGATGCACTGGAAGGCCACGGCTTGAATTATCCCAACAGCTATTTCGAACAACCCAATTCGGGGCTCGAAACCGTTGAAGATCTAGATGGGGACGGAAAAACTGGTGGTCCTGGCGACGCACAGGGATGGGGGCGCTTCACGGGCCAAAGCGGCCTAGCAGTCTTATCCCGCTATCCCATCGCAGCCAGAGAGGTCCAGTCCTATACCGAGATGCTTTGGAACGAACTTCCCGGTGCCCGGTTACCAAAAATAAACGGAAATCCATTTCCCTCGCCTCAGGCACAAGCGATTCAGAGGCTGTCATCCACATCACATTGGGTCGTCCCGATCGACACCCCTGTTGGTCGTATCAATTTGATGACATTTCACGCCAGCCCCCCTGTCTTTGATGGTCCCGAAGATCGCAACGGGTTACGCAACCGGGATGAAGTTCGATTCTGGTCGCTACTGCTGGACGGTAAATTGGGGCCTACTCCTTCAGATCGGTTCGTCATCGCAGGCGATGCCAATCTGGACCCGCACAACGGCGAAGGGCACAAGGCTGCAATCAACGATCTTCTTGCCGACCCTCTGATCCAAGACCCTGTGCCATTGGACCCTGCCGGATCGGCCGCAACAGTTCAGTGGACAGGGGTAGGCGAAATGAGAGTGGATTACGTATTGCCCTCATCCGATTGGCACGTGCACGATGCAGGTATTTACTGGCCTGAGACCGAAGCCCGAGCTTCGGCAGAAGCAGCAAGCCGTCACCGGCTTGTCTGGGTCGATCTCATCAACCAATAGGCGCCTGCGGTCATGATCGCAAAGCTGCACCGGTTCGTTGCGCCGCATCAGAGACTTTAGGTTTTGGGATCGCATTTCTAAGCGCCTCGTTCGGTTCAGTCAGCGAAAATCCCGGCAGCAATTCGTTAAAGAAACTTCCATCCAGACGATGCGGTGTATCCCATAGGTAGCGCATTTCAAGCAGATGTGGGGCTAGACGCCAGAAGGGGCGGGCCAACTGCAACGGCCACCACGCCATCTGCTTAAGCGCAATGTCTTGCCCAGTCATCTGTGACAACATCTGTGCCATTTCATTGCCGGTCAGAGTGTAACCTGCAAAGGGAACATCACAGAATCGCGGCAGCTCGCCGCGTATGTCTGCCAGGGCCACGGCGGATCGGGTCAGATCGGGCAAGTAGGCCCAAGAATGCTGGATGTCGGGATTGCCCGGGTACACAAAGCGACCGCGCTGCAAGTGTTTGATCATGATCTGATCGAACCAGTTGCCCGAGGCCGTGGTGTCGATGAAGTCACCTGCGCGCAACATAATTGTCCGCACGGATGAAGCGCGATATGCCTCTTCCATTTCGATGCGGATGCGCCCCAGCGGATTGCGTGCAAGATGGGGTGTTTCACTGGACCAAGGTCCAGGCGTATCCGCGCCGAAGACATAAACGTTGCCGGGCACAATCACTGTCAAATCATGTTCAGATGCCACATCTATTACCTGTCGATGCAATTCAGGGACTTGCTTCGCCCAATCGGGATACAGCGGGTTCCATGCGTTCACGATAACGTCTGCCCCGCGTGCCGCCGAGTGTAGATTGTCGCTGCGTCGATCAAACCGGCGCACGCCCCAACCCGCGTTGGAAAAAGCCTGTGCAGCATTGCGACCAAAGCGGCCACTGGCCCCGAGAATAAGTGCTGTTTGTGACATCGGTCCCTCCATTCAACACCAATCTATTCATTCATCAGTATTTGGAAATTGCCAAAAACCGCAGATTATGTATTCGTTTTTGAATGGCAAATTCTCTTCAACTTTCTGACTGGTCCTTGATCCAAAGTTTTCTCGCTGTTGCGGAAACGGGCTCATTATCCGCGGCCGCGAAGCGACTTGGGCGCAGCCAGCCAACGCTGGGGCGTCAGGTGCATGCGCTGGAAGAAGAACTGGGCGTGTCGCTGTTTGACCGCCACGCGCGTGGGTTGACGCTCAGCGAGGTGGGGCAGCAGGTGCTGCCGATGGCACAGCAAATGTACAGCGCGGTCAATGCGCTTGGTTTGACGGCGGCCGGGCAGGCGCAGCAGCTGGAGGGCTCGGTCAGGATTACCGCCTCGGTCTTTGTCTCGCACCATTTACTGCCACCGATAATCGCCGCGATTCGTCAAGCTGAACCGGCTATTCAGCTTGATCTGGTCGCCTCGGATGCCAGCGAGAATCTATTGTTTCGCGAAGCCGACATCGCCGTGCGCATGTACCGCCCCAAACAAGTCGACATCGTGGCAAAACATATCGGCGAGGTGCCGTTATGTTTCTGCGCCTCACGGTCCTATCTGGACCGCGCAGGACGGCCAGCAACACCGACAGAGTTGATGCAGCACGACCTTGTGGGGTTTGACACCAACGAAGACATCATCACCGCCATGCGGAACAAGGGCTGGCCCGCCAGCCGGGACAGCTTTGCGACGCGCTGCGATAACCAGACGGCATATTGGGAACTGATCCGCGCAGGATGTGGGATCGGGTTCAGCCAGCTCAGCATCGTGCTGGCTGATCCAGAGGTCGAGGTGTGGGACATTGATGTCGAGATACCGGTGCTGCCGGTCTGGCTGGCCGCCCCTCAGGCGATGCGACAGACCCCGCGCATCCGCAGGGTCTGGGATCTGTTGGCCGAAGGGTTGAAGGCGCGGCTGTAAAGCCGCCTACAGCGCGCCAGTATAGGTGCCGCGCGCAGGATAGTTATTGGCCAAGGTAAATTTCAAACCGCCGACGATGTCGGACATAGTCGGTCGCGCAAAGGGCGTTGTCTGCTGCCAGACGTAATAGAGAGTCTGATCAGGCTTGATATAGAAGTGCCCCGGTTCGGCGAATAACGCTGGCTCGGCACTACCTTCACGAGCCACGGAGATGTTCAGACCCCAGACATCCCGTGCATCCGCCATGGACAGGCCGTACCCAACACGCAGCTTCGAGACCCCGGCTTTCTCAACCGTCTCAACTGCACGTTCACCTGTATCCGTAGTGATCATGATCACCTCGACCCCCAGTTCGGCGAAATCACCCAGCGCAGCTTCGACCTCGCCCATCTGGCGAATGCAGATCGGACAGTGCAGGCCGCGATACTGAATCACCAGCGTTCCATTTTCGCCCGCGTCACGCTCAAGATCAAAGGTGCCATGGCCTACAGTTTCGATTTTTAGCGATGGGGCCGGATTTCCGGGTGTCAGCATGTGGTTTCCTCGTGATTTGACGGGTTCGTCTCATTGACCCGATGCGCCGCAAACGCTAGGGCCTGTGCGACAAAACGCAAGGAGACTGTCGATGTCCAACCCCTCGCTCCTCATCCTGCCCGGAGACGGAATTGGCCCGGAAGTTATGGCCGAAGTGCGCAAAATCATCGATTGGTTCGGTGCCAATCGCGGTCTTCAATTTGACGTGAGCGAGGATCTGGTTGGCGGCGCTGCCTATGACGCACACGGGAAGCCCCTGTCGGATGAGACTATGGCCAAGGCGCAAGAGGTCGATGCCGTTCTGCTGGGTGCTGTTGGTGGCCCTAAGTATGACGATCTGGACTTCAGCCTGAAGCCCGAACGCGGCCTGCTGCGTTTGCGCAAAGAAATGGACTTGTATTCCAACCTGCGCCCCGCTCAATGCTTTGACGCGCTGGCGGATTTCTCGTCGCTGAAGAAAGATGTGGTAGCAGGCCTCGACATCATGATCGTGCGCGAGCTGACCTCGGGCGTTTATTTCGGCGAGCCGCGCGGCATTTTCGAGGAAGGCAATGAACGCGTTGGCATCAACACCCAGCGTTACACCGAATCCGAGATCGAGCGCGCTGCTCGCTCGGCATTCGAGCTGGCGATGCGCCGGAACAAGAAACTGTGCTCGATGGAAAAAGCCAATGTAATGGAGTCGGGCATCCTTTGGCGCGAAGTCGTAACCCGCGTGGGCCAAGAATACCCCGAGGTCGAGCTGTCGCATATGTATGCCGACAACGGCGCGATGCAGCTGGTGCGCGCGCCCAAGCAGTTTGACGTGATCGTCACCGACAACCTGTTCGGCGATGTGCTGTCCGATTGCGCCGCGATGCTGACCGGGTCTTTGGGCATGCTGCCGTCCGCCTCACTTGGCGCACCGATGGCCAATGGTCGCCCCAAGGCGATGTACGAACCGGTACATGGATCCGCCCCCGATATCACGGGTCAGGGCAAAGCCAATCCGATCGCGTGTATCCTCAGCTTCGCCATGGCGCTGCGCTACAGCTTCGATCAGGGCGACGAAGCAGGTCGCCTGGAAGCCGCGATTGAAAAGGTTCTGGCCGATGGAGTTCGCACGGCAGATCTGCTGGCAGAAGAAGGTGTTCAGCCGGTATCGACCAGCGAAATGGGTGATGCAATTTTGGCGGCACTCGACGAAAGCGTCTGATCTTACGATCATTCAGACATCAAAGGCGGTGCCCAGCGCACCGCCTTTTTTGTATTTCAATTTCCGAAAATGTTGTTCAGCAGATTGTTGATCGCCTTATCCAAGCCGGTCTGTTTCTTACGGCGCTGCTGCTGAGGCTGAGCGGTTCTGACCGGTGGGTCCGGCTCCAGCATCGGCAATGGCGTTGGCGTCATTCCTTCCGTGACGCGCAACATCGTCTCTTTCCAAATTTCCGCCGGTAGACCGCCGCCCGTCACACCCGACAAAGGCGTATTGTCATCATACCCCATCCAAACACCCGCAACGTAATCGGCTGTGAACCCGATGAACCACGCATCCCGCGCGGCCTGAGTCGTTCCGGTTTTGCCCGCCACCTGCCAGCCCGGCAGTTTTGCGCGCCCACCAGTGCCTTCCGAGACCACGCGCTCCATCATCCAAGTCAGTTGCTTGGCAGCTTTGTCGTTGATGACGCGTTCACCGATGCCGGTTGTCGTGACCATGACGGGATCGGACTCACCCAGCAGCTTCAGCTCGGTCAGACCATAGGGTTCGACCGCTGAGCCGCCGTTCAGGATACCGGCATAAGCGCCTGTCATCTCGATCAGCGTGCTTTCCGATGCGCCCAGCGCCAGCGCGAGCCCTTCGGCCAGATCACTTGAAAGCCCGAAACCGCTGGCAACGGTGCGGACATTATCAAGCCCAGAAATATCTGCCACCTTGACCGCCGGGATGTTCAATGAGTTCTTCAGCGCATCCGCTAGAGTCACCCGACCATAGAACTTGTGGGTGTAGTTCTTCGGGCACCACTGGCCCGACCCTGCGATATCCCAGCAGGTCGGTTCGTCCATAACCGTATCCAACGGTGAGTACCGCAGCTCCAACGCTGTCGCATAGACAAATGGCTTGAAAGACGACCCCGTCTGACGCAGAGCCTGCGTGGCTCGGTTGAACGCGCCTGATACTCGGGTCTTGCGTCCACCGACCATACCTCGGACCGCACCATCGGCAGACATCACTACTATGGCGGCCTGTGCCTTGGACCCTTCGCGCACTTTTTCTTGGAAGATGAACTTCAGTGCCTCTTCCGCCGAGGTTTGAATGCGCTGATCCAGCGTGGTCCGGATCACCACGTCCTCTGTTGTGTTACGTGTGAAAAACTCAGGCCCACTGGCCATGACCCAATCCGCAAAATAACCACCTGCTCGGGCGGCGGCGGCTTCAGACAACTGCGCCGGGCGACTGCGTGCTTCGCTTGCCTGCGCACTGCTCAGATAGCCTTGAGCCTCCATTAGCCCAACCACCAACCGTGCCCGGTCCTGCGATCGTTGCAGGTTATTCGTGGGCGCATAGCGAGAAGGTGCCACCAGAAGCCCCGCCAACATTGCGGCCTCGGCGGGAGATACTTCGGCTGCCGAAATGCCGAAATAGCGTTGGCTGGCGGCTTCGAAACCGCGCGCTCCTGCACCGAGGAAGGCCCGGTTCAGATAGATCGTCAGAATTTCATCCTTGGAGTATTTGACCTCCATCGCGATTGCATAAACTGCCTCTTTCGCTTTGCGCCAAAGCGAACCCTGACGGCAATCAGCTTCGTATGCGGCCTCTGTTTCCCACGCGCTGGGATCATATGGGACACCGAGGCAAAGCAGCTTCGCTGTCTGCTGTGTGATGGTCGAGCCACCATGGCCAGACAACGGTCCGCGCCCTTCGCTCAGGTTGATGCGCACCGCGCTCGCGACACCGCGCGGGCTGACACCGAAATGGCGGTAGAACCGCTTATCCTCGGTCGCGATCACGGCATTCTTGAGATGCGGCGAAACTGTATCCGCGGTGATCACGCCACCAAACTGATCGCCGCGCCAGGCAAAGACCTTGCCATCACGGTCCAGCAAGGTCACCGAGCCCTTCGCCCGCCCATCTAACAAGGCATCCACATCCGGTAGCGATGTGTAAACGACACCGACGGCCAGCGCCAACAGCAAGCCAGCCACCGCACCAATCCGCCATGTGACGCCCCAGAACAGACGCCAGAGCCAGCGGAACAGGCGGCGGAAAATGCCACCGCCCTTCCCACCAGAACTGCGCCGCGTTTTCTTCCGGGCCGTCTTGCGCGGGGCGGTTTTTCGGGCAGTCGACTTCTTACCAGCAGGTTTTGCAGCCCGCTTGGTCGCCGCAGGTTTTCGACCTTTGGACGGGTACCTTTTATCTGCGACCAGTCGCGGTTTTCGGCGGTTGGACTCAGTCATGCTCAAACTCTGCTCGGTTATACTTTTGGGGCACCATACCCCGCCGGAACGGCCATGTAGAGGTGTGAATTTCTGGTATTTCCGCTCACTTGTTTGCCCATTTTTTCATCATATAACGCTATTCGTGCAAAAAATGTGCAAATTTGCTGATTATTCCCCCTCATTTCCCCTGTGAGAGCGTTCCTTCAGAGCCTCGAATGCGCATTTTTCTGCAGGTGCAAAATACCCGGCCACCCGGGGTAATAGAGGGGAAAGACGTGAAACTGATCATTGCGACAATCAAACCGTTCAAGCTTGAGGAGGTGCGCGAGGCGCTGACCAATGCAGGCGTGCGCGGCATGATGGTAACTGAGATCAAAGGGTTCGGCTCGCAATCGGGTCACACCGAGATTTATCGCGGCGCAGAATACGCCGTGAATTTCGTACCCAAGATCAAGCTTGAGATCGTGGTGCCCGCCACGATGGCCGACCAGATCATTGAAACCATCACCACCACCGCCAAGACCGGCAAGATCGGCGATGGCAAGATTTTCGTCCTCGATGTCGAGCAAGCCCTGCGCGTGCGGACCGGGGAAACCAACGAAGAGGCGCTTTAAGCGCGCACACTCACAATCATTCGAGGACTGACAATGAACCTGATGAAATCTCTCATCCCTGCCGCCGCGATTGTCGCGTTGCCGCAGATGGGTCTTGCGCAAGAGGCCGCTACCGGCGAGCCCGCGCAACACACCCAATACATCTTCACCACGCTGCTGTTCCTGATGGGCGGCTTTCTGGTGTTCTTTATGGCCGCAGGCTTTGCCATGCTCGAAGGTGGGCTGGTGCGGTCCAAGAACGTTGCTATGCAGATGACCAAGAACATCGCCCTGTTTTCCATTGCTGCGATCATGTACTGGCTGATCGGTTTCAACCTGATGTACCCCGGTGATGGCTGGACCATTTCAGGCTGGCTGGGTCCGTTCTTCTCAACAACCGTGCTTGATCCAGTGGGCGTCGGTGCAGATGCTGCAGCACTCGATTATGCCTCGATCGGGTCGGATTTTTTCTTCCAACTGGTCTTTGTCGCCGCAACCGCCTCGATCGTGTCCGGAGCAGTCGCTGAACGGATCAAGCTTTGGCCTTTCCTTGCCTTCGTTGTTGTTCTGACCGGCATCATGTACCCGATATCGGGCTCGTGGCAGTGGGGCGGTGGCTGGTTGTCCGAAGCTGGCTTCTCGGACTTCGCTGGTTCGACCATCGTGCACTCGGTCGGTGGCTGGGCAGCTCTGGCAGGTGCCCTCATCCTTGGGCCGCGCATTGGCAAGTACAAGGACGGCAAAGTGCACCCGATGCCCGGTTCGAACCTGGCGCTTGCTACCTTGGGTACCTTCATCCTTTGGCTGGGTTGGTTCGGCTTCAACGGTGGCTCGCAGCTGGCTATGGGCACCGTAGGAGATGTCTCGGACGTATCGCGCATCTTTGCCAACACCAACATGGCTGCTGCATCCGGCGCGGTTGCTGCCTTGATCCTGACGCAGCTGCTGTACAAAAAGCCTGACCTTACCATGGTGCTGAACGGCGCGCTGGCCGGTTTGGTTTCGATCACCGCTGAACCCCTGGCCCCAACCCTGTTCGGCGCCCTATGGATCGGTGCCGTTGGTGGTATCATCGTAGTCTTCGCGGTTCCGATGCTGGACAAGTTCAAGATCGACGATGTTGTGGGCGCTATCCCGGTTCATCTGTTCGCTGGCATCTGGGGCACGATCGCCGTGATCTTCTATGGCGAGGCCAGCCTGATCACGCAGCTGATTGGTATCATCGCCTACGGTGTATTCACCTTTGTCGCCGCTCTGATCCTGTGGACCTTACTGAAAGCCACTGTCGGTATCCGCGTCAGCGAAGAAGATGAGATCAACGGTCTCGACATGGCTGAGCTTGGTATGGAGGCCTATCCGGAGTTCTCCAAAGGTTAATAGCCAACCCCATACAAACAAAAAACCCGGGCGTTCGCGCCCGGGTTTTCCATTTTCAAAGACGCGGTTCAGACGCCAACATCAATAATCGCCTGAGCCAGAATCGGCACGGTCGTCGCATTCAATCCCGCGATATTCAGACGGCTGTCACCGACCATGTAGATTCCATGATCCGCGCGCAGTTTCTCAACCAGTTCGGGCGCGGCACCCAGCCGCGAAAACATACCCCGGTGTTGCGCGATAAACCCGAACCGATCCGATCCGCTGAGGCGCTGCAACTCGTCCGCCAGTTGTTGACGCAGGCCCAGCATCGACAAGCGAACTTCTTCCAACTCGGCGGCCCAATCGGCGCGCAGAGCTTCATCATTCAGGATCGTGGTCACAACGCGCGCGCCATGATCGGGTGGGAAAGAGTAGTTTTGGCGATTCAGAAACGCCAGAGAGGATTGGTTCAACGCAGTCTGAGCCGGATCATCACTGATCGCCATCAGCAGACCAGTACGTTCGCGATAGACGCCAAAGTTCTTCGAGCAGGACGCCGCGATGAGGCAGCGTTTCACGGAAGAAGCCACCAGACGCGTCGCCTGCGCATCCTCCTCAAGACCATCGCCAAAGCCTTGATAGGCGATGTCGATCATCGCCACGAGGCTGCGTTCGTTGATCAGGTTCACGACTTCCTGCCACTGCACCATGTTCAGGTTGGCGCCCGTTGGGTTGTGGCAACAGCCATGCAACAGAACCACGTCGCCCGCATTGGCGGTTTTCAGATCTTCGATCATGCCATCGAAATCAACACCACGGGTTTCGCTGTCAAAATAGCGGTATTCGGCGGTTTCAATCCCCAGATAACGCAGGATCGACGGATGGTTCGGCCATGTGGGGTTCGACAGGAAGACACGGGCCGACGGATTAGCCATGCGGATCAGTTCAAACGCCTGACGACAAGCCCCGGTTCCGCCGGGGGTCGCCACGGCAGCAATATTGCCACGTGGCACGGCGTCCCCAAGGATCAGCCCGATCATCGCGTCTGCGTAAGCCGGATCGCCCGCCAACCCGGTATAAGCCTTGCTTTCTTGCTCTTCGAGAATTCGCTTTTCGGCAGCCTTCACTGCACGCATCACCGGTGTGACACCTTCGGCGTTCTTGTACACACCGACACCCAGATCGATCTTTTGATCACGTGGGTCTTCGCGGTACATCTGCATCAGCGCCAGAATCTTGTCAGAGGGTTGCGGTTTGAGGTTCTCGAACATCAGTTCTCTCCGGTTGCGACGGGCAGGGTCGGGAAGGCACCCCATTCAGCCCAGGAGCCGTCATAAAGCGAGTGGTCTTTCTTGCCCATGCGCTCGAGCGCAAGGCTGAGGATCGCTGCGGTCACGCCCGACCCACAGGACGTGATCGCGGGTTTCGACAGGTCCACACCTGCAGCTTCGAATATTGCACGACAGTCTTCGGGTGACTTCATCGTGCCGTTTTTGTTCAGCAGCATTCCAAATGGCACATTGCGAGAACCGGGGATATGGCCCGAACGCAACCCTTCGCGTGGCTCAGCCTCGGCACCAGCGAAACGAGATGCCGAACGGGCATCGATTATCTCGTGATCATGCAGTTTGGCAGCCGCAGAAACCTGCGTGACATCGCGGATCAGATGGTTCTGCACCCGCACGGTCATGTGACGGTCGCGAATAACCGGAGGCAGGTCCTCAATCTCTCGACCTTCGGCCTGCCATTTGGGCAACCCACCATCCAGAACGGCGATGTTTTCCTGCCCCATCAGACGGAACAGCCACCAGACCCGTGCTGCCGACATCAGACCAGCGCCATCATAAACCACTACCTGATGGCCATCGCCCACTCCCATTGCCCGCAAGCGCGACATGAATTTCTCGACCGGAGGTGCCATGTGCGGCAGATCCGAACGATGATCGGAAATCTCATCAATATCGAAAAAACGTGCACCGGGAATGTGGCCCGCGTCATACTCTGCCTTGGCGTCGCGGGCTTGCTGCGGCAGGTACCACGACCCATCCAGTATCCGTAGATCCGGATCTTTGATATGAGCGGCAAGCCATTCGGTAGAAACGAGTGTTTTTGGATCGTCCTGCATCAAAGCCTCCCCTAAGCGAGCTTGGGTTTTCCCTATACTCGGCGCGATGCGGGTTCAAGGCTGGATAGCGCTAGCGCTTCGGTAGCATTGGATTTAACCCGCCCGACGCAGGCGAAAGTACTGAATGATCCCGATCACACTGATGATGATCCAGAAGCCTTCGATCAGCATCGATGCCAGATTGAAGTTCTGCATCAGCGAAAACACGATCAGAACCGAACCGATCAGGTTCACCACCGGAAAGGCCAGATCGTCCGAATTCATCATGCGCATCTGGGTGGCAAAATAAGCTACAACCACGATCAATGCCCCGAAGGAGCCGATCGCATCGACGAATGTCAGGCTGTCAAAGAACGCAGTCACGGTGGTTCGATCCTACTCTAGATTTTCGACCAATTGGGAATAGTGGTGCATGTTCAGGAACGCCGCCCCCTGATCACCAGCGCGGTATCCATGCGGCAAATCAGCAGCGAAGCGCAATCCCTGCCCAGCTTGCAGCGGAATCCACTTGTCCGCGCGCAGAATTTCCAAAACTCCGCTGAGCACAAAGACCTCTTCGGTCACCCCCGCCGCATGGGCTGGCGACTCATGGCTTTGGTTCGGGGACAGCTCAACATGAAATGTCTCGGCTCCCAATGCCGGATCAAAGGGAAAGACAATCTTGACCTCGATACTTCCCGGGAATGTCACGGTACTGAACACATCGGTATCTGCCGTGTCGCGCATTGCGGCGGTGCCAATCAAAGCGCTCAGCGGCAATTGGAAGCCTTTCGCGATTTTCCACAAGGTCGCGATGGTCGGGCTTGATTCGCCGCGCTCGATCTGACCCAACATGGCTTTACTAACCCCGGTCAGTTCGGCCACTTTAGACAGGCTTAACCCCGATGCAGCGCGAACATCCCTTAGTTTCAGCGTTAACTCATCTGATTCCATACCCAAGCCTTGCGATTTGCCTTGTGCGTTATAACGTACATATGATACGTGCGCTATAACGTACACACCCAATATCGCAGCTTGGGCAATAGGGAAACAGCATCATGCCAATGTACCGATCCAGAACCTCCACCCATGGCCGCAACATGGCCGGCGCCCGTGGCCTATGGCGCGCCACCGGGATGGGCGACGACGATTTTGGCAAGCCAATCATAGCGATCGTCAACTCGTTCACTCAATTTGTACCTGGCCACGTGCACCTGAAGGATCTGGGCCAGATGGTTGCTCGCGAGGTTGAGGCCGCAGGCGGCGTCGCTAAAGAGTTCAACACCATCGCGGTGGATGACGGGATCGCCATGGGCCATGACGGGATGCTGTATTCCCTGCCCTCGCGCGAGGTGATCGCGGATTCGGTCGAATACATGGTTAACGCCCATTGCGCGGATGCGATGGTCTGCATCTCGAACTGCGACAAGATCACACCCGGAATGCTGATGGCTGCCATGCGTCTGAACATCCCGGCAATCTTCGTCTCTGGTGGTCCGATGGAAGCCGGCAAAATCGACATCGCCGACCTAGACGCCAAGAAGATCGACCTTGTGGATGCGATGGTCGCTGCTGCTGACGACAAGTTCACTGACGAACAGGTCCAGCATATCGAAGAGAACGCCTGCCCGACCTGCGGTTCGTGCTCGGGTATGTTCACCGCAAACTCGATGAACTGTCTGGCCGAAGCGCTGGGGCTGGCCCTGCCGGGCAACGGCTCGACGCTTGCTACGCACGCGGACCGCAAAGAGCTGTTTCTCGAGGCTGGTCGCCGGATCGTCGAGATCACCAAACGACACTATGATTTGGACGAAAAAGGCTTCTTGCCGCGCGAGATTGCGACGTTTGATGCCTTTGAAAATGCCATGAGCCTCGACATCGCAATGGGTGGCTCGACCAATACCGTGCTGCACCTGCTGGCCATCGCGCATGAGGGTGAAGTTCACTTCACCATGTCCGACATGGATCGGCTCAGCCGCCAAGTGCCCTGTCTGTGCAAGGTCGCGCCAAATATCGAAAATGTGCATATGGAAGACGTCCACCGTGCCGGTGGTATCTTCTCTATCCTCGGCGAACTCAGCCGCGCGGGTCTGTTGCACGAGCACTGCCATACAGTGCATTCGGGTACGATGGGTGAAGCGATTGCCAACTGGGATATCAAGATCGCCAACAACCCGAAGGCGCAGGAACTGTTCAAGGCCGCGCCCGGAGGCGTGCGCACCACGCAGGCCTTCAGCCAATCAAACCGGTTCAAAGAGCTTGATACCGATCGTGAAGGCGGCGTTGTCCGCTCGAAAGAACACGCGTTCAGTCAGGATGGCGGTCTGGCTGTGTTGTTTGGGAATATCGCGCGCGACGGCTGCATCGTTAAGACGGCAGGTGTTGATGAGAATATCCTGAAATTCACCGGCTCTGCTTATGTTTGCGAAAGCCAGGATCAGGCAGTGAACGATATTCTGACCGGTAAGGTCAATGAGGGGGACGTGGTGGTTATCCGTTACGAAGGTCCACGCGGAGGTCCGGGCATGCAAGAAATGCTGTATCCGACTTCGTACCTGAAATCCAAAGGTCTGGGTAAAGCCTGTGCCTTGCTTACCGATGGGCGTTTCTCGGGTGGAACATCGGGGCTGTCGATCGGCCATGTCTCGCCAGAAGCCGCTGAAGGTGGCGAAATCGGTCTGGTACATACCGGCGACAAGATCGAAATAGACATCCCCAACCGCACAATTCATTTGGCAGTCTCTGACGAGGAGCTTGCGGCCCGGCGCGAGGTACAGGACGAAAAAGGCTGGCACCCCGCCAACCCACGCAAACGCAAGGTCTCAACCGCCCTCAAAGCCTATGCAAAACTGGCAACCAGTGCCGCAAAAGGCGCAGTGCGCCAGGTTTGACCTATTTCAAACGTAAGTGCTTCCGCGCCCGCAGCGGAGCATCGGCTGCACCGATAGCCCTTGCGGACTTGGGCCCGGCGCCGCGCCATGCGCGGCGCCGGGCTCAACCAGAGGAAACGTCTCGTGAGAGACGTTGACGATGGGCGGTAGCCTTCTGATTTAGCTCAGTCACCCAGTTTTGCGTGAATCTCGTCCAGATCGATCTCAGCGATCGGCATCTTGTTCGCGGGATTCTCGAAATCGTATTTGAACAGCTCGAAATCCTGCTTGTAGATTTCATAGACCAAGTGCATGGACAGGTCGTCAAAATAGTCTTCGACCGGATGCGCACGCTTTGGCCCATGGCCTTCAGATTCATTGAAGCGTGGAATTTCGGACAGAGTCACCCTATGCGCTGTGTCCAGGTGATCCAGAACATCCTGCATTCCATCATTGAACTTCTCGGTCCAGAAAATGCGATCATATCGGCCACCATTAGCGATCAACGTTGAGACATGACCGGACATGGCGGACCAATGAATGTCTGGATCCATCGGGCGTCGCCAGCGGATCGTATCGCGCGCAAACAGCAGAAACCTGCGGAAACTGGCGATTTGGTCAAACTCACCTTTGCCGTCCTCACCGCCAACCTCAATCCCGTAGTTGTAAATCAACGTCGGCACCAGATTTCCGCGATAGCGTTTACCGTTCCGCTGTATACCGCAGATCTTGTCGAAGAACGAACTTAGGATGCGCGTATATGGATTGCGCACACAGGTAAAAGTGTATGACCCATGCGACTGAACATTCCGCGCAATTGGGTCCTGACTGGCATTAAAAGCCCACTTATGCATCCCATCATTGGCGTCGTGAATATCGCCATCAAAAAACCGGCCATGATCCGAGAAATACATTATCTGCCCAATGGTCGAGCAAGCACATTTTGGCACGACACGATAGACCATGCTCTGACTTTCGGTCATCCATGTACCGGGAAAACCCATCCGCTGTGCCTCCTTAGCCAGTTATCGTATTGATACTCCGGCATATTGGCTCAAAGAACCAAAAATATTCTGTTTATTCAATCGCTCATCCTCAGTATCACGGTTGCAAACGGCAGAAACGGGGAAATACGAATATAGAATGGCAAAGATTGCCTTTATCTTGCTGTGTCACAAAGATCCGGACGCGATCATCGCGCAGGCCGGTCAGCTGACGGCTGCCGGTGATTGCATGGCGATCCATTTTGATGCCCGTGCCAGCGACACAGATTATGCGCGAATCCGCGAGGCCCTAAGCGACAACCCTAATGTCACCTTTTCGAAGAAGCGCATTAAATGCGGATGGGGTGAATGGTCCCTGGTACAGGCTACGCTGCATGCGCTTCAGTCGGCTGTAGAGCAGTTCCCCAGGGCCACCCATTTCTACATGCTGTCTGGCGATTGCATGGCCATCAAGACCGCTGAATATGTGCACGGTTTCCTTGATGATCGCGATGTGGATTTCATCGAGAGCCACGATTTTTTCGCAAGCAACTGGATCAAGACCGGGATGAAAGAAGACCGGCTGATCTATCGCCATTACTTTAACGAACGTAATCAACCGCGCCTCTTCTACACCGCTTACGAGATGCAAAAACGGTTTGGCCTCACTCGCGACATACCGTCAGACCTTCAGATCATGATTGGCAGTCAATGGTGGTGTCTTCGCCGTCGTACTGTCGAGATGATTCTCGAATTCCTGCAACAACGCCTGGACGTGCTTCGGTTCTTCAAGACAACGTGGATTCCGGATGAGACGTTCTTTCAAACTCTCGTTCGCCATCTGATATCAAAGCTCGAGATCGAGAACCGAACGCTGACATTTCTAATGTTCTCCGACTACGGCATGCCCGTTAGTTTCTACAACGATCACTATGACATGCTGCTGGGTCAGGATTACCTCTTCGCACGCAAGATCAGCCCAGAAGCCCATGAGCTGAAGGAACGGTTGGGGCAGTTATATGCCAGCGAAGGGGTCGCGTTTGGTATTTCTGGGGAAGGGCGCAAACTGTATCAATTTTTGACCAGCCGTGGGCGCGTCGGACGACGGTACACACAACGGTTCTGGGAAGCGGGAAACACCCTGGGAACCGATCGCGAAATATACTTGATTGTCTGCAAAAAATGGCACGTTGCCAAACGATTGGTTGATCAGATTGCCTCGGAAACCAGCATTCCCTGCATTGAATACATATACGATGAGCAAGACACTCCGCTTCCCGATCTAGGTGGCATCGAGACGACATTGACCAAACGCTCCCGACATCGTCGCGCAGTCGCGAAATTGCTGTTCGAACATTTCGACGGCGACAAACTGATCTTATGCGTTGATCCTGCGAACTTAGACGTCATTCAGGACTTTGGTGGGGATCAAGTCCAGACGCGTGTTCTGGAAATCGAATGCGATTATTCCGACGAATACCTTGCTGGTCACGCCTTGCGTGTCGGGTTGGCTGGTCAGAACAGCTCGGCCGAGTCAATGGCGCGATTGCTTCCGACGTTGCGGAACGCACTTGCCTATGAATCTGAGCAGATCCGCTACTCCAAAAACGATGGTTTGTTTCATTTGCGCGAAACTGCTGATCGCTTGGTCAACGAAGAGGCAATAGCCGAGTTTCTGAACCTAACGGAGGCCCAGGCCAAATCGATTATGCATTTGGATTACCTTTTCGCGGATTGATTTCCGGCGGCGTATATTAACACCGCCGGAAATACTTAAGATCAAGACCCGCCAATCAGATGTCGAATTTGACACCCTGCGCCAACGGCAACTCGGCTGAATAGTTCACCGTGTTGGTCTGACGGCGCATATAGGCTTTCCAGGCATCCGAACCGCTTTCGCGCCCACCACCAGTTTCCTTTTCACCGCCAAACGCGCCTCCGATCTCGGCACCGGACGGGCCGATATTGACGTTTGCAATGCCACAATCCGAGCCAGCTGCGGTCAGGAACTGTTCTGCCTCACGCATGTTTAACGTGAAGACACAGGATGACAGGCCTTGGGGCACATCGTTTTGGATCTCGATCGCCTCG
Source organism: Ruegeria sp. AB11 (assembly GCF_056536325.1). Classification (NCBI taxonomy): domain Bacteria; kingdom Pseudomonadati; phylum Pseudomonadota; class Alphaproteobacteria; order Rhodobacterales; family Roseobacteraceae; genus Ruegeria; species Ruegeria sp. AB11. The sequence goes on from NZ_JBQFJO010000001.1 coordinate 645,651, forward strand.
GCGAAATCATCATAACCCATGACATACAGGATCGGAGCGAAGGTTTCTGTCTTTACAGTTGCTGTCTGGCTGGGCATTTCAACAATGGCGGGTTCCATGTAGACGCCACTGGGCATTCCCTCGGTTACTCGCTTGCCACCAAAGACCGTTCCACCCTCGGCTTCCGCCCTCCTAAGCGCTCCGGTCATTGCGTCGCCGGAGGCTTCATCGACAAGCGGACCTATCAATATACCTTCCGCCAGCGGGTCGCCAATTGGCAGGCCCGAGTAAGCTTTCTTGAGGCGCGCAACAAGCTCTTCACGGATCGAGTTGTGCACGATCAGACGGCGTAGCGTGGTGCAGCGTTGACCCGCCGTCCCGACGGCTGAAAACACGATCGCCCGGACCGCCATTTCCAGATCGGCCGAGGGACCGACGATCATCGCATTGTTGCCACCGAGCTCCAGAATGCATTTACCAAAGCGCTGCGCCACGATCGGAGCAACCGCACGGCCCATTCGGGTGGAGCCGGTGGCCGAGATTACCGGCACATCCTCGCTCGCGACCAGAGCTTCACCCAGCGCGGCACCTCCGATCAAGGTTTGCAGCAGGCCGTCAGGCGCATCCCCGAAGCGGGCCAATGCGCGCTCGAAGATTTTCTGACAGGCCATCGCGGTCAGAGGCGTTTTCTCCGAGGGCTTCCAGATCACGGGATCGCCACACACCAGCGCCAACGCCGCATTCCATGACCAGACCGCAACCGGGAAGTTGAAGGCCGAGATCACACCCACTGGTCCTGCAGGATGCCAAGTTTCCATCATCCGATGGCCTGATCGTTCCGATGCAATCGTAAGACCGTAGAGCTGTCGGGACAGACCAACGGCAAAGTCGCAGATATCGATCATCTCCTGCACTTCGCCCAATCCTTCCGAGGTGATCTTACCGGCCTCCCAGCTAACCAGCGCGCCCAGATCATCTTTGGCCGCACGCAACTCTTCGCCCAGAAGGCGGATCAGTTCTCCGCGGCGCGGGGCAGGCACAACCCGCCATGCTTTGAACGCTTCCTTCGAGCGCGCAAATACGGAGTTCATCTCGGACAGAGGCGTTTCGTGCACTTCAGCCAGCACACTTCCATCTATTGGAGAAGTCACGCGCAGCGATCCACCAGTCAGCTCTGCCGCCGTCAGGTCCAGTTTCGCAAGAGTAGCTTCAGCAGTCATTACAACATCTTTCATATCTCAGGCCGCCTTGTTCTGTTCGGTGACATCGCCGGCGCGATAGAGCCGACCAAATTCTGTGTTCAGGAAATCGGCAAGCTTTACCTGCTCCTGCCGGACAAAACCCTTGGACGGCAAAGCACCCGTCCGCATCAGATCGACGACACCCAGCACACCTGCTGCGGTGGTGATCTGAATCGCACTCCAGATTTGCCCATTAATGGTGCGGGCAAAGGATTTGTTGATCAGGGACTTCTCGCGCAGGGAACCATCAATCATTCCCTTGGCAGTGCAATAGACCAGCACTACATCCTGATCGGTGCGCGGCAGAGCGGTTTCAAAGATCTCTTTCAACAGATCGCGCCGACGCTCTAATCCCAAATCACTTAGCAACAATCGAAGAATATCCCGATGTCCCGGATATCGGATCGACCGATAGGACACAGCCCGCGCTTTACCTTCAAGCGTTTCGGGCAGCGTGCCCAGCCCACCGGACGTGTTGAAGCATTCATACTCCACACCATCATGGCCGATCAGTTCATAATCTTCGAGTGGCGCTGTCTTAACCCGCTCGCCGTTCACAATGGCATCGCAAGGGTTACAATACTCATTTATCAATCCGTCAGTGGACCACGTCAGGTTATATTTCAATGCATTGGTCGGAAACAGCGGCAGTGCCCCAACCCGCATATGTAAGCTTTCCAACTCATCGAATTCCGAAGCCAGCGCGGCGCCAGCGATACCGACAAATCCGGGTGCCAATCCGCATTGCGGCATGAATGCTGTGTCACTGTTCTGCGAAAGTTGGCGTACCGCATTGGTCGCTTCAACATCTTCTGTCAGATCAAAGTAATGGGCTCCGACTGCTTTTGCTGCACCGGCAATTGCTGGCGTCAGGAAAAACGGAGCTGCCGAAATAATAGCATCAAACCCCCTGAGCCCCCGCTCTAGGCTTGCACTGTCACGGGCATCGATCTGCCGCGTTAATATCCCGCGCTTGTTGAATACAGACAATGCCGAGAGATCATGATCGGCAACAGTTACCGAGTAATGCGCCGAGGATTTCAACAAGGTCGCGATCATCTGACCGATCTTCCCCGCCCCGACTACGCAAATATTCCAGCTCAAAACGCGCCTCCATACTGTATTTCTTTCGATTATGAGGGGCGAATTGTTCGGAATGCAGATCATGTCTTGACGAAATGAGGCAGATACCCGTCATATCGTCATATGTTATGTCAATTTGCTGGGCTACATCTTCAAATTCGCACTCAAATATTGTCGAATTCACAATCGTTTCAGCGATCCTTTGAAGTGAGAGTGCTATCAGGTATGAGAGGACCATTGTCGGCTACACAACGCAGACAAACGCGGTTCGCCCAAGCATATAGGTGCCCTTCAATGAGATCTCTCCGTGTCCTGCTTACCTGTTTCGCATGCCTGCTCTCATGCGGAGCTCTGGCGCAATCCGCTGAGGCACCTGCCGCTGAGATTTCTCTGGAGCTCAATGCCTTGGGAGACGTTAGTGGTGCCTGTAGATTAACTTTCCTGGTGACCAACCAATCCGGAACCAGCATTGATGAGGCAATATTTGAGACGGTGATATTCGACAATGAAGGGAGTGTTGTAACCCTTTCACTTTTTGATTTTCGAGACTTACCCTTGGATCGCCCGCGTGTCCGTCAGTTTGACCTGCCAGGGATGTCTTGCACGTCTGTTGGGCGAGCATTGATCAATGGCGCGAGTTCATGCGTGATAAACGGATCTCAGAGCGACGTCTGTCAATCGACCCTAACGCTCAGCAGCCGAGTTGAAGTGGAGTTACTTGGATGAATATTCTCTCTTCTCTTCGGGAAATCCTAGCCCTTGGCGGGCCCGTAGTGGCTATCCTTATTGTCATGTCGATCCTGACCGTCGCGGTCAGTATATACAAGCTGTGGCAGTTTGCAGCCTGTGGCGTGGGACGGCACAAGGTGCTGTCCCAAGCACTGCAAGCCTGGGATGCTGGGGATCGGGCCACTGCACGCACACGCCTCGCACAAAGCAGCAGCTATCTTGCACCGCTTGTCGAAGCCGCAATGGACGCGCCGGACACTCCCGATCTGGACGCCCGGTTGGATGCCGAAGCCGGGTTGGCACTTGCCGGGCTTGAGCGGGGGTTTCGACTTTTAGACACGGTTGCCCAGCTTGCCCCGCTGCTTGGGTTGTTCGGGACAGTTTTGGGAATGATCAATGCGTTCCAAAGCCTTCAGTCGGCCGGGTCTTCTGTCGATCCCTCATTGCTGGCAGGCGGCATCTGGGTTGCCCTGGTAACCACAGCTGTTGGCCTTGCGGTGGCGATGCCAACCTCGATGGTCTTGTCCTGGTTTGAAAGCCGAACTGCCCGGGAACGGGTGTTTGCGGACAAAGCACTGCGCACGGTTCTGGTCCCAAACCATTCGAACCGGCCCGCCACTAGGGCGACCGAGACTCTGAACGCTGAACATGCGTAACACGGCACCCTTTGTCAGACGACCGATGTCGATGACGCCGCTCATCGATGTCATCTTCTTGCTGTTGCTGTTCTTCATGTTGTCTTCAACTTTCTCAAAGTTCGCGGAAATCGAAATCAGCAGCGCAACCTCAGGAGCATCGGCCTCGGCTGAGCCAGTGGAGAGAATTTTCATCCAGATCGGTGCAGAGCGCGTGACTTTGAACGGCGAAACGCTGACGCTGGATGACCTGTCTGCAAGGATCGGGACAGGTCAGGCTCTGGTAAGCCTTGATGCCGATACGTCCGCGCAACGACTTGTGGATTTGCTGGTTATTTTGCGTGGCCGCGATGGCTTGACCGTCACGGTGTTGGAGTAGACCGATGATCCGCTTTGGTCGCCCAAGCAGCAAACGAGACTCGACCATCCCTCTGATCAACGTCGTCTTTCTGATGCTGATCTTCTTTCTGATTGCAGGCACCCTGGCACCACCGCTTGATCCCGAACTTCAGCTTGTCGACACATCGGAACTCGAAGGCCGCGATCCTCCCGATGCGCTTGTCTTAAACGCTGATGGCATCCTCAGCTTTCGCGGAGTGCAAACCGACCCTGAGGCTTTCATGGCCAGCCATGATGACGGACCGGTCAGGATTGTCCCCGACCGCAATGTTTCAGGCCAACGGTTGATGGAGTTAACCGGTGCCCTTCGACGGTATGGCGCGCCGTCTGTGTTCCTCGTGACCCAGCAGGCGTTAAAATGATCCGGAAGTCAGCAGCCGTCGCTGCGTTGGCGGGTGCGCTTTCGCTTGTCCTGCACATCCTCGGTATCAGTTTCTACGGACCCAGTTTGCCACAACTGCGATCCAAGGAGGAATCGGTCAGCTTGATCGAGCTTGGCAACACATTCGAAGAATTCACCGAAGACACAACGGACCCGGTGCAACCGGAATCTGCTGAACCACCCGAGCCTCCGGTTGAAGATACTATTAGGCCCGATACTGCCGACATCCCGATCAGCGAAACACTCGTCGCCTCCCCCGATCCTCAGCAGGTATCTTCACCCGATGTCGGAGCGCCCGTCGCCCCACAATCAGAATTGCAGGAAGGGGTGCCGACCGAACCGGTCGCCCCGTCCAGCGCCGAACCAGCCGCAGACGCGGTGACTACCGCAACACCCCCGGCGCCCGAGCGCTTGGCAGCGCTACCACCCACAGACGCCCCAACTGCTCCGGTCCCTCCACTGGAGAGTGCGGCAGTCGAACCGGAAATCCCAAGTTCCGTCGATGAGCCAACAACAGAGCTGCCGGAAGAACAAACCGGGGCTTCCGATCAGGCTGTATCTGTCTCCAAGCGTCCCCGCCTTCCGGACAGAAGGCCCGCAACGGATACTCCAAGATCGCTCGATGGATTCAGTAACTTCGACAATTTGCGCAACCCTTCGCGGACAGTAGAGTCGCCCTTAAGCCTGTATCAAAAAGAAGGGGCTGACCCGTTCCGAACCAGCAGTGGCAGAAATCAATCCTCAGGCCGCGGCGCAGGAAACTCCGACACTACGAACTATGCCGGACAGATTTTGGTCCATCTAAATCAGACACCCGTCGTCTATGTCCCAGTCCGAGGATTTGCGCAGGTATTCTTCGAAATTAATCCTGATGGATCACTGGCTTGGGTCGACATCGTCGACAGCTCAGGCTCACCCGAGATCGAACGCGCCGCCAGAGATCAAGTCATCCGCGCCGCCCCATTTCCTCGCCCACCAAGCGGTTCAAGCCGCAGGCTATCATTCTATTACCAGAATAGTTGAGATCAGAGACAGCGGCTCAGTTGCATAGCTATTCGTTAACTCCAAGAGACTTATAGCTTGGAGTGCTTTAAACTATTGAACCGTGTGATGAAAAATAGTCTGAGCGGGTTGTTTGGAATTTGGTTTCGGGAGTAGGATTTGAACCTCTGACCTTCAGGTTATGAGATAGCTTACGCCCACCTGCACCAGCTACGCTTGAAAACGCTGCTTTACCCTATCTTATTGGAATCGTTTCTTTATCATTGACGACCGGCACGCTCCATTCCTACCTCTTACGCCATGAACCGCTTCCAGTTGCTTCCACAATGCTTCCATGGCAACTTCGTCCCATTTGCTTCCACAGTGCTTCCAGTTGTGATGGCATAAATGCAAGAAGCCTCGCGAGTTGCGAGGCTAAGTGCTTGATATCTGACGCTTTAGTTTGGTTGCGGGAGTAGGATTTGAACCTACGACCTTCAGGTTATGAGCCTGACGAGCTACCGGGCTGCTCCATCCCGCGTCAGAGTCAGATTTGTATCATCGTGTTAGAGAGAAGGGGGATTTTACTAGGTTTGGCGGTGACCTACTCTCCCGGGGCTTAAGCCCAAGTACCATTGGCGCGGCAGTGCTTAACTTCCGGGTTCGGGATGGGACCGGGTGTTTCACTTGCGCTATGACCACCAAACCGAGGAAAATCCCCATCGCTCTTTTTGCAGTGCAAAAAGGCGACGCGCGGCAGGCAGCGTATTCGCGAAGCGAATGCGCGTTGCCGCACGGTTGTTATGTCACCCCTTACGGGGTTTCACATCAATCAACGTTGTCCAACTCAAGGTCGGTGTATGCTTCTGGTTTGATTTTGTCTTTCCATTACTGGATCAAATCAAGCCTATCGGGCGATTAGTACCGGTCAACTGAACGCATTACTGCGCTTACATCTCCGGCCTATTGACGTGGTGGTCTTCCACGGCCCTCAGGGAGACCTTGTTTTGAGGGGGGCTTCCCGCTTAGATGCCTTCAGCGGTTATCCTGTCCGATCATAGCTACCCAGCACTGCCGTTGGCACGACAACTGGTCCACCAGTGGATCGTTCACCCCGGTCCTCTCGTACTAGGGGCAACTCCTCTCAAGTCTCCTACACCCACGGCAGATAGGGACCGAACTGTCTCACGACGTTCTAAACCCAGCTCACGTACCTCTTTAAACGGCGAACAGCCGTACCCTTGGGACCTGCTCCAGCCCCAGGATGAGATGAGCCGACATCGAGGTGCCAAACACTGCCGTCGATATGGACTCTTGGGCAGTATCAGCCTGTTATCCCCGGCGTACCTTTTATCCGTTGAGCGATGGCCCTTCCACTCGGGACCACCGGATCACTATGGCCGTCTTTCGACTCTGCTCGACTTGTCAGTCTTGCAGTCAGGCTGGCTTCTGCCATTGCACTCAACGAGCGATTTCCGACCGCTCTGAGCCAACCTTCGCGCGCCTCCGTTACGCTTTAGGAGGCGACCGCCCCAGTCAAACTACCCGCCACGCAGGGTCCCGGATCCGGATAACGGACCGCGGTTAGACATCAAGAGTGCGAAGGGTGGTATCTCAAGGGAGGCTCCACGGATACTTGCGTTTCCGCTTCAAAGCCTACCACCTATCCTGCACATCACAATCCTGATGCCAGTGCGAAGCTGTAGTAAAGGTGCACGGGGTCTTTCCGTCTAACCGCGGGAAGCCTGCATCTTGACAGGCAATTCAATTTCGCTGAGTCGATGTTGGAGACAGCGGGGAAGTCGTTACGCCATTCGTGCAGGTCGGAACTTACCCGACAAGGAATTTCGCTACCTTAGGACCGTTATAGTTACGGCCGCCGTTTACCCGGCTTCAATTCAAGGCTCTCACCTCTCCTTTTAACCTTCAGGCACCGGGCAGGCGTCAGACCCTATACGTCGTCTTGCGACTTCGCAGAGCCCTGTGTTTTTAATAAACAGTCGCCACCCCCTGGTTTGTGCCCCCAGCCCCTAGTTGCCTAGGAACCGGGCCTCCTTCTCGCGAACTTACGGAGGTATTTTGCCGAGTTCCTTCAACATCGTTCTCTCAAGCGCCTTGGTATGCTCTACCAGTCCACCTGTGTCGGTTTAGGGTACGGTCTGATGGAGGGCTATTTCCGGGAACCACTCAGCAGCCCAATCAATCCGATAAGATTGAACTACACCTGTGATCCGTCACATCCTCCTGGCCTAGGAATATTAACCTAGTTCCCATCGCCTACGCCTTTCGGCCTCGGCTTAGGGGCCGGCTTACCCTGCTCAGATTAGCTTTAAGCAGGAACCCTTGGACTTTCGGCGAGTGTCTCTCACACTCTTTGTCGCTACTCATGTCATCATTCTCACTAGTGATCTCTCCACCGGATGGCTCACGCCCCGGCTTCATCGAAAGAACCTATGTCTGCGCTACCGCCTATTCGGCTACTTGAGCGCGATTACTCGCGCCGCATAACCGGCGGCAATATAGACAAGGTTCTATGTCACACTACGCTCTGCTACCGATGCTTACGCATCCCTAGACTTCGGCTCATGGCTTGAGCCCCGTTACATCTTCGCCGCAGGACAACTTATTTAGACCAGTGAGCTGTTACGCTATCTTTAAAGGATGGCTGCTTCTAAGCCAACCTCCTGGTTGTTTTGGTCGTCCCACCTGCTTTCCCACTTAGCCATGAATTGGGGGCCTTAGTCGTAGGTCAGGGTTGTTTCCCTCTCCACTACGGACGTTAGCATCCGCAGTGTGTCTGCCATCTAGTACTCCCGGGTATTCGGAGTTTGGTTAGGATCAGTAAGCCTGTGGGGCCCCATTACCCATCCAGTGCTCTACCCCGGGGTATTCGGATGACGCTCTACCTAAATAGATTTCGCAGAGAACCAGCTATCTCCGAGTTTGATTGGCCTTTCACCCCTAGGCACAGCTCATCCCGATCCTTTTCAACGGATGTGGGTTCGGTCCTCCAGTAAGTGTTACCTTACCTTCAACCTGGCCATGCCTAGATCACTCGGTTTCGGGTCTGATCCCACGAACTCATTCGCCCTATTAAGACTCGCTTTCGCTACGCCTACACCTAACGGCTTAAGCTTGCTCGTGAGACCAAGTCGATGACCCATTATACAAAAGGTACGCCGTCAGCTCGCAAGGAGCCTCCGACTGATTGTAGGCGTTCGGTTTCAGGTACTGTTTCACTCCCCTCGTCGGGGTGCTTTTCACCTTTCCCTCACGGTACTGGTTCGCTATCGGTCAGCAAGGAGTACTTAGCCTTCGAAGGTGGTCCTCCGATCTTCAGACAGAATTTCACGTGTTCCGCCCTACTTAATACGTCCATCAAAGCTTCCTATACGGGGCTGTCACCCGCTATGGCCACGCTTCCCAACGTGTTCTAGTCACTTATCTGGCTCGGCTGGTCCCCGTTCGCTCGCCGCTACTAGGGAGTATCAATTGATTTCCTTTCCTCCGGGTACTTAGATGTTTCAGTTCCCCGGGTTTGCTCTTAAAACCCTATGTATTCAGGTCTTAAGTACCTGTTTAAACCCCATATTGAGTATCAAAGATAACAATATGAAGCTTTCAGGTGGGTTGCCCCATTCAGAGATCCATGGATCAAAGCTTATTCTCAGCTCCCCATGGCTTATCGCAGAGTATCACGTCTTTCATCGCCTCTTGCTGCCAAGGCATTCACCAAACGCCCTTCTCGCGCTTGATTTGATCCAGAAGAGAAAGACTTAATCTTTGCGCTACCGCCTATTCGGCTACTTGAGCGCATGAACTCTTTCGGCCTTCGGCCTTCACAGTTCGATTAGATCGATCGTGATCACCCAGCTGGTAACTAAAGGTGATCGTTCTTCTGAACCAAAACATACATTTCCC
>NZ_JBQFJO010000001.1:657500-1475000 GCF_056536325.1 Ruegeria sp. AB11
CGTCTCCGCCGTTCCCAGCGTCCCAGCAACCGCCTCAGCAGCGCCGGTGAAGGGGTATTTACGGATTAGGCCTGAGACCTGCAACCCCCATTTTGAAAAAACTTCACATTTCCGCTCGGTTTCTTCTCCATCTTAATGAAAACAATATGTTAGCTTCATAATTTACCCCACAAACCTGCTAAAAAGAAACTCACAGCAACGAGGTGGACGACCTTTCAGCGGAATCATACCCAATGATCGGTAGGCAACCTAAACTCGGGCGAACGAAAACGCCGCCCGAGTCTCCTCGGGCGGCTCAATTCACTGCGGTTGTCACAGGGTTAGTTCAAATCATATCGATCCGCGTTCATCACCTTGTTCCAGGCCGAAACGAAGTCGCAGACAAATTTACCGCCCGCATCGTCCTGACCATAGACCTCGGCCAGCGCCCGCAATTGCGAGTTCGAACCAAAGACCAGATCCGCGCGGGTACCTGTCCACTTCACTTCGCCGCTCGCCCGATCACGACCCTCGTAGACGCCATCACCTGACGGCTTCCACTCGGTTCCCATATCCAAAAGATTCACAAAGAAGTCAGTGCTGAGCGTACCAACTCGGTCGGTGAGCACTCCATGAGAGGTGCCACCGAAGTTTGCACCCAGCACCCGCATCCCACCGACAAGCGCCGTCATCTCAGGCGCAGACAGTGTCAGCAATTGCGCCTTGTCCACCAGCAGAGCCTCGGCCGGAACCGAGTACTCCTTGTGCAGGTAGTTGCGGAAACCGTCGGCAATGGGTTCCATCACTGCAAAGCTGTCCACATCCGTCTGCTCTTGCGCGGCATCGGTGCGGCCCGGGGTAAAGGGCACGTCGACATCCTGACCGGCTGCCTTGGCGGCTTGTTCGATGGCGGCAGCGCCACCCAGAACAATGACATCAGCCAATGAAACCTTCTTGCCGCCAGACTGCGCGTCATTGAACGCTTTCTGAACGCCTTCCAGCGCATCCAGCGCCTTGGACAGTTTCAGCGGCTCGTTGACCTCCCAATCTTTCTGCGGGGCCAGGCGAATACGCGCACCGTTGGCACCGCCACGCATGTCCGATCCGCGGAAGGTTGAAGCCGAAGCCCATGCGGTCGACACCAGATCCGAAACCGACAACCCGGTTGCGAGTATCTTTGCTTTGAGATCGGCCACATCGGCGTCGTCAATAAGCGCATGATCGACGGCAGGGACATTGTCTTGCCATATGAGCTCTTCGCTCGGAGCCTCTGCTCCCAGATAACGGGCACGTGGACCCATGTCGCGGTGGGTCAGTTTGAACCAGGCGCGAGCGAAGGCGTCGGCGAACTCTTCTGGGTTTTCATGGAAGCGTTTCGAGATCGGACCATAGATCGGGTCCATGCGCATCGCCATGTCGGCGGTGGTCATCATGGTCTTGACCTTCTTGGACGGATCATGCGCCGCCGGCGCCATGTCTTTGTCTTTCACGCCGACCGGTTCCCAGATCCAAGCGCCCGAGGGACTTTTGGTCAGGTTCCAATCATAGCCGAACAACAGATCGAAATAGCCATTGTCCCACTTGATCGGGTTCGCGGTCCACGCGCCTTCAATGCCCGAGGTGGTCGTGTCGTCACCCTTGCCGGTTCCGAAGTCGTTGATCCAGCCAAAGCCCATGTCCTCGATCGGGGCGGCTTCGGGTTCGGGGCCGACCAGGTTGGGGTCGCCCGCACCATGCGCCTTGCCAAAAGTGTGGCCACCCGCGACCAGAGCGACGGTTTCCTCGTCGTTCATTGCCATCCGACCAAAGGTGTCACGGATGTCGCGGCCCGAGGCCAGAACGTTCGGCTCACCATCGGGACCTTCGGGGTTCACATAAATCAGACCCATCTGAACGGCGGCCAACGGGTTTTCCAGATCACGCTCGCCCGAATAGCGGCTGTGCGGGTTCTCGGTTGGGGCCAGCCATTCGGTCTCGGCACCCCAATAGATGTCTTCTTCGGGTGCCCAGATGTCTTCGCGGCCACCGGAAAAGCCAAAGGTCGTGCCACCCATGGATTCGATCGCGCAGTTGCCCGCCAGAATATAAAGGTCAGCCCAGGAAATCTGGTTGCCGTATTTCTGCTTGATCGACCACAGCAAACGGCGCGCCTTGTCCAGGTTGCCATTGTCCGGCCAGCTGTTCAGAGGCGCGAACCGCTGATTGCCGGTCGAGGCACCGCCACGGCCATCCGCCGTCCGATAGGTACCTGCAGCGTGCCAGGCCATACGGATGAACAAGCCGCCGTAGTGACCATAGTCCGCTGGCCACCAGTCCTGCGAATCTGTCATCAGCGCGTAAAGGTCTTCCTTCAGCGCCTTCAGGTCGAGCTTTTTGAATTCTTCGGCATAGTCAAATGTCTCGCCCATCGGGTTCGATGCAGGGCTATGCTGATGCAGAATCGACAGGTTAAGTTGGTTCGGCCACCAATCCCGGTTGGACCGGGCCTCGGCGCCATGCATTACCGGGCATTTGCCCATGTTGGGGGTATCACTTCCGTCCATATCGATCTCCAGTACTGGCTAGATGTGTGCGTCGCGCGGTTAACTTTGAAACGAGAAACAGGGGTCTTGAGTGTTTTTGCGCTCGTCCTTGGCATGGGCATTACGCGGGATCGCGCGGATCAGCCCTGCCTTCATTGTAGGAAATAGCATTAACGACTCGTTCTTTCTGTTTGGATGTAGATTTAGCAAATCCAAGTCATTCACATAAGTTTTGTTTTTCGATGATATCGATAACTCAAAACTATCACTTGAACGTCTTCGCGCAGCCGGACGCTAAAGCACGCGATTGCATTTTCACCGTTGGGCTTCAGCTTGACTCGCAATTTGAGCACGTGGGGGTGGCGACGCAAATGGATCTACGATGCTGACCGCTGTGAATTGCCTGACTGACGCCAGCGTCAAGCTGTCTGTCGACACAGGTTCAGTGGCCACTGACTTTCTTATAAAGGGCTGATTTGTAGCCAAAGGGAATTCCCAATACGCCGACCAGCCACCCAGCCGTGCGGGCGATCTGGATCAACCGTCGATCCGGTTGGAACGGAAACAACAGGATTGCCACCAGCAGTGCCACCAGCCGCAAGGGGGCGCTCAGGAAACCCAAGATTGCCTTTGTCGGCTTCTGATCAAGCTTGCGCCGCATATGCGTGTTGGACTGGTCCCGCCCCCGAGCTGCCTGATACCAGAACGAGAGACGCTCGGGTGGAATCGTTTCATACACGAACGCATCATGCACCCAGCCCACAGGTAATCCGGCGGCAACGGTCTCGGCGTAGAACTTTGCGTCCGTTCCGCCCGTCATCCGCATGGTTTCATCGAACCAAAGCCCGGTTTCGCTGAACAACCTCGTCTCGCCCAGCCAGTTGTTGGTCACGATGGTGACACCGCCGGTATCGTTCAGCGTGGCTTTCCTGGCGGCGGCGTTTTCCTTGTCGAGATATCGATTGCTGATGTTGCGCAGCATCAGCCGCTGCATCGCGGTTTCCTGCCCAGTCGGCCCCGCAGCGCGGAGTGGCGCACCCAACAACACAGAGGAACTCTTGCGATACCCGGCAACCAAATTCTCAAGCCAATCGGATGCCACTACCTCGTCATCATCAACAAAACAGAGCAGATCCGAACCCTGTTCAAGCGCCTCGCGCGCTGCACGGTTGCGCCCGAAAGGAATGCCAGGCTCGGTCTCAAGGACATAATCCAGACCCGCCCCGTTGGGCAGAACAGCCCCCGCTGCCCGCACGCTATCCTTGCTAAGCGGTGAACTGTCGTTTTCGACCACAAGGCATCGCACTGAGCAATCAGGCGGCAGCTTCATCTCGCCCCAGCTCTCGATCAATGCAGCCAGCATTTCGGGGCGCTGCCGGGTGAGAGTAGAAACCGTAATCTTTAGGGTGGCTGAGCGATCCTTCATCGCATCCCCATACTACCTGCATCTGTTTCTTGACAAGGCGCAGTGATCACGAGGGTTCCATCAACGCTTCTAACCCAACCCGGTAATTTGGGTAGAGCAGTGAGATACCCAACTCTTCTTTAATCCGATCATTCCGAACGCGTTTGTTTTCATCGTAAAAACTACGGGCCATCGGAGTCAGATCAGCCTCATCAAACGGCACAGCAGGCGGTAACGGCAGTCCCTGCAGCTCGGCCGCATAGCCGATCACATCCTGCGGTGGCACCGGTTCATCATCGCAGACATTGTAAATCGCGCCCGGATTGGGTTTGGCCATCGATGCGATCAACACCTGCGCGATATCATCAACGTGAATACGCGAGAATACCTGTCCCGGCTTAATGATCCGTCTCAGGCCACCTCTCTTGAGCTTGGAAAACGGTCCACGCCCCGGCCCATAAATCCCCGCCAATCGGAATGTATGTAACGGGAGGTCCGGGATATCTGCCCACTGCGTTTCGGCACGCACGCGCCACCGACCTCGTTCGGCGGTAGGTTCGGGCGCGGTGGTCTCATCCACCCAACCCCCATCGTGATCACCATAAACCGCAGTAGTCGACAGATACCCGACCCATTTGAATTGCCCGGCGCGGGCGGCAATCTCATCGCGCAACTCTGCCAAAACAGGGTCACCATCTGCTGTAGGCGCGGTTGAGATCAATACATGTGTGACACCTTCCAGGTCAGGCCGTTCCCCCGGCCAGACAATCGGCTCGGCTCCCGACGCGCGAATGGTCTCAATTTGCTTTGGATCGCGCGAGGTTCCGATGATCCGCCAGGATGCTGGATCAAGTCGCTTCGATGTCGCTCGGGCAGAATAGCCGTGGCCGAATGAAAAAAGTGTCTGAGTCATAGCTCCTTTGATGATCCGCCCGGCCCGGGGATGCAAGCGCCGGATGGACGCACTTGATTCGAATCCTCTGATGCGCCTTCATTGATGTATGAGCAACAAAACACCCGATCTACGCGCCGCCTATTCCTTGAAGTCGCCTGAAGAGAACAAGCGTCTCTACGCTGAATGGGCCGGAGACTACGACGACAATTTTGCCGCACTGGAAGACTATCAACTCCACATCCGCACAGCGCGCGCTTTCGTTGCTGCCGGTGGTCAGGGTCCGGTATTGGATGTTGGAGCGGGAACGGGATTATGTGGTGCGGTTTTGGCGGGGCTGGGCGTTGGCCCGATTGACGCCACTGATATCAGTGCTGAAATGCTGGATCAGGCGATGCGCAAGGATATCTATCGAGACGCGATCGAGGCCGATCTGAATCAGGGCCTACCCGTCCCGCGTGACAGCTATGCAGGCGTGGTCTCCTCCGGAACGTTTACTCATGGCCACTTGGGGCCCGAGGCCTTGCCCGCGCTCTTCCGGGTCGCGCGCCCCGGCGCACAATTCGCCCTGTCAATCAACGCAAAGCACTTTGAGGCGCTGGGGTTTTCCGATGCATTCGGCGCTCTCGAGGCTGAACAAATCAGCAATCTGTCATTTACCGAAGTGCGTATATATGGTGAGCTAGCCGCTGGCCCCAACAAGGATGACATTGCTTTAATCGCACTGTTCGAAAAGGGCTGATCAGACACTAATCAGGGCGAATCTGACTATGTCCGGACCTTCGCGGCATTAGTCATCTAGGTATACATCTGCTTCTTATACGCCCGAGTCCGTGTTGTCGCCTCAGCTGAGCCGTCGTGATAGGTCCCGAACCACTTGTCGAACGGAATCTCAGAAGTGCCATAGTTGCACTCGAAATACCGGTGATGAAGCTGATGGAAGAAATCTCCTGCCCGCGCGGCGTCCGTCTTGCCCGCCCTTAGCTTTTCAAAGCCCGAATGGGACAGAACCGGGCTGATCTGCTGAAAGTAAACATGAAACAACAGATGCAGCGGGTGCGAGGGCACGATCAGATGGATGAAGTAGGTCGAAAAATAAAGCAGGTTTTCATACCAGTGGTTCGATATCCCTGACCACGGCCCGATATTGACGTTGCGGTGATGCACGGCATGGACGTGTTTATAGAGTTTCGGGTGATGCTCCAACCGATGGACCCAGTAGAAATGCAGCCCGGACCACATCGGAATCAGCAGCATCCAGATCACGAACCAGACCGGCGCTGCGGCCCAAGTTATGACTGGCACGTAGCCGTTCGCCATCGCCCAATAGATTATCCATTGATAGACCGTGGCCACAGTCATCGCGCTGCCCAAGGTCCACCAGATATTATCCAATACCTGGTTTCGAAAAGTGAATGAACCGTTGTTCCGAGTCAGGTCCCGACGGTCAAACTTTTTATACATGCCCTGCGCTTTGCGCATGTAAAGCCACCAATGCAGGCCCCCAGCAACAAGGATCTGAGGGAGCATGTTCAATAGCCAAACGCGGAACATCCAACCAGGCGCGAAGGATTGCATAGTCTCTAATGCAGGCAAAAACCCGAAATATGCAACCACTGCCAAGGCCATGCACAGAGTCAGCGACGTAAGCGGCAGCCAAGCCCCTCTGTACCAACGCAGGATCGCAGCGGGACGCGGCGGCCAGTTGAACAAAGGATTCAGACCGACCGGACCATCGGGGCGGTAATTCCAGCGGGCGGCTTCTGCATCATGAACGTCAGTCATGGCTGAAACTCCTTAGAGGGGGTATTTAGGTTGCGTAGTCCGAGTCTTCGGCATCCAAGACTGCTTTAATTTCGCGCAGATGCGCCGCGGCCTGACCGGGATAGTCATCCAATTCCTGTGCGGTCTTTTCCGCAATTTCGTCGGACAGAACGCGCAAGGGCTGCTCAGTTTGAAGCGCACGGATGTAAGTTTCAGCGGCGCGTTCAAAGTAGTAGAGTCTATTAAAGGCATCTGCAGGGCTGTCACCGATCACCAGAACCCCATGATTGCCCATGACCATGACCTTTTTCTTCGGGTCTGACAGCATCGAAGCGCATCGTTCGCCCTCGCTTTCGAACGCCAGACCACCGAATTCCTCATCGATCACATAGCGATTGAAGAAGGTTGCGGTGTTTTGATCAATCGGCGGCAGGGTGCTGTCCGCCAGTGAGGCCAGAACCGTCGCAAAAATCGAATGCACGTGCATCACACAACGCGCATGGGGGCAATGGCGGTGGATTGATCCGTGCAACCCCCATGCCGTCGGGTCCGGCGCTCCGGGCTGATCCATGACATTATTGTCGTTGGCATCCAGTAGCAGCAGATTTGACGCTTTGATCCGCGAGAAATGCATCTGGTTGGCATTCATCAGAAACTGCGTGCCGTCTGCTTTGACCGCCAGGCTAAAATGGTTCGCCACCCCTTCATGCATGTTGAGACGCTCGGTCCAGCGGAAGGCTGCGGCCATATCAACACGTTCGGACCAATGATCAATGTTGGGGCGCAGGTTGGTGACGCTCATACCGGACTCCTTCGTGGGGCGATTGGGGCATTGGGTAAATCGTGCCTGCACTGCAAAAGTTTGACCAACGAAAAAAACACACCTAATTCATAAGTAAAACTACTGGCGGAGTTATGCATATGCGGAAACCACTTCCTCCTCTGGGTTGGCTGCGCACATTTGAAGCAGCGGCCCGTCACCTGTCGTTTACAGGTGCGGCACGGGATCTGAATATGACGCAAAGTGCGGTTAGTCAGCAGGTCAAATCGCTGGAGGGGTATCTGGGCCAGCCGTTGTTCCTGCGTCGCCCGCGCGCATTGGAACTGACCGAAGCAGGCATCACCTATTTGCCGGTTGTGCGCGAGGCGTTTCGGACGCTTGTAAGGGGCACCCAGGCCGTCACGGGGGCGCAACAAAACGCGGTTCAGGTGCAGAGCAACATAACATTTGCCGTCAACTGGCTGGCGCCGCGTCTTCCCCGGTTTCGGAAACTGCACCCGGATGTGCATTTGAACATCTTCACCGAGCTGTGGGAGCCACGCGAAATGGCTGAGGGTGCGGCGGTCGAAATTCGATATTCGCTGCGTCCTGCCGACACGGTGCGCACAGAACTATTGCAGACCGATCACTATTATCCCGTCTGTGCTCCGGGCTTCCGGGTAACGCTTGAGACCTTGCAAGAACAGCCTCTTTTTGATTGTTCGAACTTGCTGTCGAATTGGGAGAGCTGGATCACAGATCAGGGTCTAATTTGGGAGAAACCGCAGGTTACCTACTCGACGACCTATCTGGTCAGCCTGTCAGTCGCGATGGCTGGAGGCGGATTGTGCCTAGCCCATGACATGATCGCCAAACGCCTACTTGACGAAGGTCGCCTAATTGCGCCGTTCTCTCACCGTGCCGCCATGCCCGAGGCATATTATTTGCTGCTGTCACCTCAAGCTGAGGAAACGCCGGGCGCATTGGTTTTTGTTGACTGGCTGCGCTCCGAAATCGCAGCCGACACTCAAAACTAGACCGGGGCGCTCCCGCCCATCCTCAATGCCCATTGGGCATCTCCATTGGTTGGGCGCAGCAGCGCTGGCGCGCTGCGGTTGGCATGAATTGTGATGATTGGATGATACCTTACCGGTGGGGGTTGCACCTTTTGCTTCATTCGTGAAAGTTGGGCCATGGAATACACTCCCTTCCCAAGTTGGCCCGATACCACCCCTCGTCTTATCGCCGTTGCTGCAGGCCGCGAAGCTGCCGATATGGTGATCCGCGGCGGTATCTGGGTGAATGTACACAGCCGAGAAGCCCTGCCAGATCATGATGTCGCCATCGCTGCGGGACGCGTGGCCTTTGTGGGTCCGGATGCCTCCTATTGCATCGGTCCTGAAACTCAGGTCATCGAGGCAGACGGCCGGTATATGATTCCCGGACTTTGCGACGCGCATATGCATATCGAATCGGGCATGCTGACGCCTGCAGAGTTTGCCCGCGCAGTCATTCCACATGGCACCACCTCGATGTTCACCGACCCGCATGAGATCGCCAATGTGCTTGGCCTTGAAGGCGTGCGCCTGATGCATGACGAAGCGCTTATGCAGCCCGTGAATATCTTTACCCAGATGCCGTCCTGCGCACCTTCGGCACCGGGCCTGGAGACCACAGGATATGAGATTACAGCCGAGGATGTGGCTGAAGCGATGTCGTGGCCCGGCATTATTGGGTTGGGAGAGATGATGAACTTTCCCGGGGTCATACATGGCGACCCGAAGATGCTTGCGGAGATTGCTGCCACGCAGCGAGCGGGAAAAACAGTGGGCGGGCACTATGCATCGCCTGATTTAGGGTCTGATTTTGCAGCATACGTCGCTGGTGGCCCCGCTGATGACCATGAAGGCACCTGCGAGGACGATGCCATTGCTCGGGTCCGTCAGGGGATGCGGTCGATGATGCGGCTGGGGTCTGCCTGGTATGATGTGGAAAGCCAGATCACTGCGGTGACCGAAAAGGGGCTGGATCCGCGCAACTTCATTCTGTGTACCGACGACTGCCATTCGGGTACTCTGGTCAATGATGGTCATATGAACCGTGTGGTGCGCCATGCAATCTCGTGCGGATGTGATCCTCTGGTCGCGCTTCAAATGGCTACCGTTAACACAGCGTCTCATTTTGGGTTGGAACGTGAGATCGGCTCGATCACACCGGGTCGGCGAGCCGACATTATTCTGAGTTCTGACCTGACCAGTCTCCCAATCGAAACGGTTATTGCGCGGGGCCAGGTCGTGGCTGAAAACGGAACGGTGACAGTCGACTGTCCGCATCTGGATTGGCCTGCCAAGGCACGGAACACTGTCCATCTGGGACATGAGCTGTCTTCTACCGATTTTGAGATCACAGCCCCCGCTGGTGCCAACCGCATTATGGCCAATGTGATCGGCGTCGTCGAGAATCAAGCCCCGACCCAGGCGTTGAAGTCAGAATTGCCCATTATCGAAGGGCTTGTTGAGGGCGAAGGTGAGGTTTGCCAGATCGCGTTGGTTGAACGCCACCGCGCCACGGGCGGGGTGACCAACGCCTTTGTGTCAGGTTTTGGGTATCAGGGCAAAATGGCCATGGCCTCGACCGTGGCGCATGACAGCCACCATATGATCGTTGTCGGCACTGACCGCGAGCAGATGGCTCTGGCTGCAAACCGACTGGTGGAAGTGGGCGGCGGCATCACAATCTTTCGGGACGGTGAAGAACTGGCGCTGGTTGAATTGCCCATAGCGGGCCTGATGTCCGACAACCCAGCCGCAGAAGTTGCAGCCAAAGCCGAAAAGATGGTCGAGGCGATGAAAGCCTGTGGCTGTGAACTCAACAACGCATATATGCAGCATTCTTTGTTAGCCCTAGTCGTGATCCCTGAACTGCGGATCTCAGACCTTGGGCTGGTAGACGTACGCACATTTGAAAAGATCGACCTTCTGGAACCCCTTGCATGACAACTATCCAAACCCCTGACGTTCCCAACCCCGAGAAATTTACAGACCCGCTGGCCGCTGTCGCGCGCTTGGAAGAGCTTTATGAACAAGCGACAAAGTTCCTGTGCGACAAGTTTGCTGACGCGCTCAAAAATGGCGCTCCTACCGAAAGATTCCGGGCGTTCTACCCTGAAATCCGGATCAGGACCTCTTCCTACGCACAGGTCGACAGCCGACTAAGCTTCGGTCATGTATCCGAACCGGGCACGCATGCGACAACGGTCACCCGGCCCGATCTGTTCCGGTCATATCTGGCCCAGCAAATCGCACTATTGATCAAGAATCACGATCAGCCGGTAACAATTGGAGCCTCTGAGACCCCGATCCCGGTGCATTTCGCCGTGGCCAACAACCCGGATCTGGTGGTTCCGCACCAAGGTGCAGCCGGTTTCACGTTGCGTGATGCGTTTGATGTGCCCGATCTGAACACAACCAATGACGACATCGTAAATGGTATCAACGAGCCTGAGAACGATGCCGAGCCTCTGGCGCTATTCACCGCCCAGCGCGTAGATTACTCTCTTGCGCGGCTGTCGCATTACACCGCAACGGACCCGAGCCATTTCCAGAACCACGTTCTGTTCACAAACTATCAGTTCTACGTCTCTGAATTCGAAAACTATGCGCGCGCGCAATTGTCCGATCCCGACAGCGGCTATACCAGCTTTGTCTCGACTGGAAATGCCGAGATCGCTGATCCAGAAGCGGCAATCGAACAGCCGTTGAAACTGCCGCAAATGCCAACCTACCACCTGAAACGCGCGGATGGGTCTGGGATCACGCTGGTCAATATCGGCGTCGGACCATCGAATGCCAAAACGGCCACCGACCACATAGCGGTTCTGCGCCCGCACGCCTGGTTGATGGTTGGTCACTGCGCCGGTCTGCGCAACACGCAGGCACTGGGAGATTTCGTACTGGCACATGCCTACCTGCGCGAGGACAAGGTGCTGGACGACGACCTGCCCGTCTGGGTGCCGATCCCACCGCTGGCCGAAGTCCAGGTCGCTCTGGAACAGGCTGTGGCCGAGGTAACTGAGTTGGAAGGCTACGAGCTGAAACGCATCATGCGGACAGGCACCGTCGCCTCCGTCGATAACCGCAACTGGGAGCTTCGCGATCAGTCCGGGCCGGTGCAACGGCTCAGCCAGTCCCGTGCGATTGCGCTAGATATGGAAAGCGCGACTATTGCTGCAAATGGCTACCGGTTCCGGGTGCCTTACGGCACATTGCTCTGTGTCTCGGACAAACCTCTGCACGGTGAATTAAAGCTTCCCGGCATGGCTTCGGCATTCTATACGACTCAGGTCAGCCGCCATCTGGCCATTGGAATCCGGGCGATGGAACACTTACGCGGCATGCCGCTAGAACGCTTGCACAGCCGGAAATTGCGTTCGTTCGACGAAACGGCCTTTCTCTGAAGCAAAAAAGCAACGAATTCCCCCTATTTTTGGGGTTTCTGGTGCTACTATTCGTTGTGTTCGGCCACAATATCCCGTTACAGTTACGCGGTGAGGCCCTATAGATCGGGCACGTTAAGGAGACCAAGAAATGGCAAAGCCTATGACAAAGACTCAGCTGGTGGCTGCTCTCGCTGAGGAAATGGGAACTGACAAGAAATCCGCAAACGCTGCGCTGGAGGCCATGACCGGCCTGATCACCCGCGAAGTTTCGGCCGGTGGCGCCGTCACCCTGCCCGGCGTCGGCAAAATCTACTGCCGCGAGCGCCCCGAGCGCATGGTGCGCAACCCTGCGACCGGTGAGCAGTTCAAGAAAGAGGCCGACAAAGTGGTCAAGATGACCATCGCGAAAGCCCTGAAGGACAGCGTCAACGGCTAAATCACCGTAGACAGATCACAAGATCGAAGGGGTCGCCACCGGGCGGCCCCTTTTCCTTGCGGTTGTCACGAAAACCGGTGACAGTCGCCCCAATTTCCCAAGGAGGCCGAAATGGATCTGCGCGCCATCGCTATGGGGCTTGTGTTTGCCCTGATCTGGTCATCGGCCTTTACCTCGGCGCGGATCATTGTTGCCGATGCCTCACCCCTGTTCTCGCTTGCGCTGCGGTTTCTCATTTCGGGAATGCTCGGCGTGGCGATCGCGCGCGCCATGGGACAGAGCTGGAATCTGACGCCTGCCCAATGGCGCGCCACAATCCTTTTCGGAATCTGTCAAAATGCCCTTTATTTGGGTCTGAATTTCTTCGCCATGCAGACCGTCGAAGCATCGATGGCCGCGATCATAGCATCAACCATGCCGTTGCTTGTCGCTTTGGCTGGATGGCTACTGCTAGGCGAAAAACTGCGTCCGGTGGGTGTCATCGGTTTGTTTGCAGGCTTTGCCGGTGTCGCCTTGATCATGGGCAGCCGGATCGGGGCTGGAATCGACCTGTTTGGGGTCATGCTCTGCGGGTTCGGGGCACTTGCACTCACTTTTGCTACGCTGGCGGTGCGCGGAGCTACCTCTGGCGGCAATTTCATGATGGTGGTGGGGCTGCAAATGCTTGTGGGTGCAGCGGCACTGTTCGCCGCCGCCCCGATCTTTGAAACCATCTACATCCACCCAACCGTACCGTTTGTGCTGGCTTTTACTTACACCACGCTGTTCCCCGGCCTTTTGGCCACGCTGATCTGGTTCCTGCTGCTGGACCGGATCGGCCCGATCCGTGCGGCAACCTTCCATTTTCTCAACCCGGTCTTCGGTGTTGCCATAGCGGCCCTCCTGCTGGGTGAAAAATTGGGGCCACTTGATGCGATCGGCGTACTGATCACCACATTGGGTATTTTGGCCGTGCAATTGTCACGCCAACCCGTCGCCAAGCTGGCCTAAGATCGCGCACGACTGCGCGAGCCGATGTAACAAGCCTTTGCTTTCCCCCTTAGAACCCCATTTATTGGTCGAAACCAATAGAATCGGAGGAGCCATGTCCCGTTTCACCAAGGACCCTGAGGCCATCGCCGCCCTTTCGCCGGAGGAGTTCCACGTCACTCAACGCAGCGGGACCGAACGCCCGGGCACAGGCAAACTGTTGAACAACAAGGAGCCCGGCATCTATGTTGATATCGTCTCGGGCGAACCATTGTTCGCATCGACACATAAGTACGAATCCGGCTGCGGCTGGCCCAGCTTTACCAAACCCATCGTGCATGAGCATGTCGAAGAGTTTCGCGACACCACCCATGGCATGATCCGGACCGAGGTCCGCTCGAAACACGGCGATAGCCACCTGGGCCATGTCTTCCCCGATGGCCCGCGCGAACATGGTGGGCTACGCTATTGCATCAATTCCGCCTCGCTGCGGTTCATCCATCGCGACGATATGGAGGACGAGGGCTATGGCGAATTCCTGATCCATGTGGAGGAAATCAGATGACCGATGAACGCGCCGTTCTGGCCGGAGGCTGCTTTTGGGGCATGCAGGACCTGATCCGCAAATTGCCGGGCGTGTCCCGCACCCGTGTCGGATACACCGGCGGTGACATACCCAACGCCACCTATCGAAACCATGGCACCCATGCAGAGGGAATCGAGATTTGGTTCGACCCGGCACAGATCACCTATCGTGAAATGTTGGAGTTCTTCTTCCAGATTCACGACCCCACCACCTTGAACCGTCAGGGCAATGATCGCGGCATGAGCTATCGCTCTGCGATCTATTACGTGGACAATGCCCAAAAACAGGTGGCAGAAGACACGATTGCCGATGTGAATGCCAGCGGCATCTGGCCCGGCAAAGTCGTGACCGAGGTCGAGCCTGTCGGAGATTTCTGGGAAGCCGAGCCCGAACACCAGGATTATCTGGAACGTATCCCGAACGGTTACACTTGCCACTTCCCGCGCCCGGATTGGGTGCTGCCAAAACGCTCCAGCGCAGCAGAATAAGGATACCGGTAGCCCCTGCGGGGGCTACCCCACCGCCACCCGAGGCCGTCCGCTGGCCTCGACCGTGACCAACGCCTCGACAAACACCTCCTGCGCCTCAATTTTTGCGGTGCGGATGTCGCACTCGACCGTCACTCGAATATCCTCGGCCCCTGCTTCGCGCACAGCACCTTCGGCCTCTCCACGCAAAGCTGTTTCAAGTACCTTCAGGGCAGCGCTTGAATCCAAGAAATCTTGTGGCCCTTCTTCCAGATGCACCCGATAGCGGCCTTCAGCGGGAGACGTGACAGTGCCTGACCGGCGCAGGGTCATCCGACCAACGACCGCTCCGATAGCATTCGCAACACCAGCGTGTTCAGGCAGGATCATATTGCAATGCAACCGCTCACCTACGGAAGGGTAATAGCTGGGTGCCGAAGCCCCTAGGCCCACCACATCGACATTCAGTGCGGTATCCAGCGCGATCAATCCTCGGTGTTTGGCAAGACCACGATGGGTTAGTACGTGCCGCGCAAGTTCCTGCGGTGAAAGACCAAAACCGTCGATCTCCTCCGCAAAAGCAGTCTCTAACAAAGTCAATGAGGTTTGTTCCGTCAATTGATCAACGATCATCAGCGCCAGTACCTCAGGTGACCTCGCCAGCTTTTCTCCAGATCCAACCCGCTTGCGTGCCATTAGCTCCAGTGCCTTGTGTGCCGCCTTAGCATCCCAGTCGTCCAGACGACCCAGAACATGGCTCGCGTCTGAGGGCGTGACACCGGAAACCTGAACAATCCCACGATCGACCAAACGCGTCAGCGCGCCATGTTCCATCCGTGTCTGCAGCAGTTTACTCAGCGCCTGCACCCCATCGCCCAGCCGGTCCAGCAAGACAGCTTCACGCGGGCCCACGCCTTCAGCCGGGATACCCGCCACCCGCCGCGCAAAACGGGTATCGTGTTCACCCACCGTTGTAGCGCGCAATTGTTCATCCAACTCTGCGTGAACAACCTCTGGTGCTTCGGCAGCGATCAACGAGACCGGAAGCACACGCCGCGGGCCAAGAAAGACACCACCCTGCAATCCTTCGGTCAAAACATGTACTTGGCTGTCCCCACCCAGACCGTGGGTACGCATCGCAACGGCTTCGACCATAGTACGGAAACCGCCAACTTGTGCACCTGCGGGATCAATCGCGGGCTTTCCATCCCGTATCAACGCGACGTCGGTCGTAGTTCCACCGATATCGGAAACCAACGCGTTATCGGCATTCGTCAACCAACGCGCGCCCACAATCGATGCCGCCGGGCCGCTGAGGATCGTCTCGATCGGGCGTTCACGCGCCTGTTCAGCACTCATTAAAGCCCCGTCCCCACGCACGACCATCATAGGCGCTGAAATACCTTGTTCTTTCAGTTGGTCCTGCGCCCGCCCGATCAAACGATCAATCATGCCTATCAATCGCGCGTTGAGAACCGCAGTCACAGCCCGTTTTGGTCCATTCAATTTGGCTGACAAATGGTGCGAGCAGGTCACCGGAATACCGGTTCTTTCCGCAACCACCCGTGCAACTTCAAGCTCATGCGCCGGGTTTCGGGTGGCAAATTGTGCCGCAACCGCGTAGCCAGATATGCCTTCATGAGACTTCAAGAAGGCCTCAAGTGCCTCTGTATCCAACGGCTCTTTCTCACCGCCTGCGTGATTGTGCCCACCGGACAGAACCAACGCCGGGTCTCCTTTCAGCGCATCCCGCAACCCATGTTTTTCCAGATCACTTTCCCGAAACCCGACATAAATCAGCGCGATACGCCCACCCTGGCCTTCGACCAGCGCATTGGTGGCCAGAGTCGTCGAAAGCGATGCCAATCCGATCTGATCTGGCGCGATCTCAGCTTCTGCAAGCACCGCCGAGATGGCCCGGCCAACCCCAATCGCCAAATCTGCGCGTGTGGTCAGAGACTTAGCCGAGGCAATCACCTCACGCTCATCCCGAACCAGCACCGCATCTGTATAGGTTCCGCCCGTATCCACACCCAAAGCCAGCGCCATCGGGTCCTCCATCTGTTCGCCAGAATCGGGTGTAGCGTTTTCCTACGGCGCGTCCAGCCTGTTTACGACAACCTAGACGCCGCCCAGCGCGCAGCATCAGCCACCGTCGGATCAGGATCATCGGTCAGCGCCTGAGCAACCCGCAGCAACGCCGGTACCGCCGAGTTCCCAATCGCATAAAGCACATTCCGCACAAACCGGTCCCGCCCGATCCGCTTGATCGGTGAGCCCGAAAACATCGCTCTGAAAGCCGTGTCATCCAACGTCGCCAACTCTGCCAAGGACGGCGCCTTCAATTCCTCACGCGCTGCATATCTGATATCGCTGGCAGCGACTGCGAACTTGTTCCAGGGGCAGGCTGCAAGACAATCATCGCAGCCATATATCCGGTTCCCCATTAGCCCACGCAATTCTTCATCCACCGGCCCCTTATGCTCGATGGTTAGATACGAAATACAACGACGCGCATCCAGTTGATACGGCGCTGGAAAAGCGTTTGATGGACATGCATTCAAACAAGCCCTGCACGACCCGCAATGGTCGACCTCAGCCACGTCCGAAGGCAGGTCCAATGTCGTGAATACAGACCCTAAGAAGGCCCAATTGCCCCAATCTTGGCTTACCAGATTGGTGTGTTTACCCTGCCAACCTAACCCAGCTGCCTCTCCCAAAGATTTCTCAGGCACTGGCGCCGTGTCGACAAACACCTTCACTTCACCCCCGCCCTCAGTAATCAGCCAGCGCGCCAATCGCTTCAGGCGTTTCTTGACCAGATCATGATAATCCTTGTTCTGTGCATAAACCGAAATTGCACCCAATTCGGGATACGACAGCACTTCTGCAGGATCATGCTCAGGCGTATAACTCTCGGCCAGCATGACCACAGATCGCGCCTCGGGCCAGAGCGCTGACGGATCCCCGCGCCAATGGCTTCGCTCCGCCATCCACCCCATCTGACCATGATATCCGGCCTGCAGAAATGCCTCCAACCGCTCTGGCACCTGCGGCACGTCCCAAGGACGGCAAACCCGGCAGGCCACAAACCCCTCGGCAAGGGCCTGCTCCACCAATCGTGCCTTCAATTCCGATACGTTCTTCATCTGGCCCTAATTTTCCTCGGGGGTGAATTGGCCCAATGGGCCAAGAGGGGGCAGACAGCCCCCTTCCCCAACCTATCAGAAATCCAGATCAGCGTAATGAGGCGGTGGCCGGAATCCAGGCACCTGATCCGCCAGAATCGAGCGAAATGCTGGGCGAGACTTGATCTTCGCATACCAGTCCTTCACCGCAGCGCTCCGGTTCCAATCCACGTCCGAGATATAGTCCAGCGCCGACAGATGCGCCGCAGCAGCAAAATCGGCCAATGTCATCTGATCTCCGGCCAGCCAGCGACGGTGATCCAGCAGCCAGGCCATGTAATCCAAATGATACTTGATCGCTTTTGCACCTTCCTTGACGTTCTTGCTGTCCGGATAACCCTGCCCAGTGACCTTCTTGTTCACCCGTTCATAAAGCAGTTTTGAGGTTACCTCGTGATGAAACTTGTCATCGAACCAGCCAACAAGACGCCTGACTTCATAACGCGCCTCGGGCTTTTTAGGCATTAGGGGCGGCTCGGGACGAGTCTCTTCGATATATTCACAGATCGCGGCACTTTCGGCCATGATCTGACCATCCAATCGCAACACGGGGACCTTGCCCGCCGGATTGCGGCGCAAAAAGTCCGGGTCTTGTTCCCAATATCGTTCTTCGACCAGCTCAACCTCGATCTTCTTTTCAGCCAGGGATAAGCGGACTTTGCGGCAGTAGGGAGAGAGGGGAACGTGAAACAGACGCGCCATGAGCTTCCAATCGAACCAGAGAATACCCCTCAGCTTTAGCCTCTGACCGGCTTGAGATTCAATCCTCGAAACACTTGGCGCGTCCATCTGCGCGGATGGTGGCCGCTCCATCCAGGATCGATGCTGCACGCCTGCGGGTTCGAACCGAAGGATCGGTAACTGATCTGTTTCGCGGCGAGGGCAGAATTGCTGCAATACGCGCGGCTTGGACCGGCGACATCTTTGCCGCACTCACCCCATAGTATTTCTGTGCCGCCGCTTCGACACCAAACACACCGGTCCCGGTTTCGGCGACGTTCAGATAGACCTCTAGAATGCGCTGCT
Source organism: Ruegeria sp. AB11 (assembly GCF_056536325.1). Lineage (NCBI taxonomy): Bacteria > Pseudomonadati > Pseudomonadota > Alphaproteobacteria > Rhodobacterales > Roseobacteraceae > Ruegeria > Ruegeria sp. AB11. The sequence goes on from NZ_JBQFJO010000001.1 coordinate 675,933, forward strand.
TGCTCCAGACCATTTCGACAACCGGGGTTATCGAAGTCTCAAGGGCCTTGCGCACCCAACTGCGCCCTTGCCAAAGGAAGACATTCTTCACCACTTGCTGCGTTATGGTCGATGCGCCTCGATTGCCCCCATCTTCCAACGCGTCCCGAATGGCCTCAACATCGAAACCCCAATGCAGGCAAAAATTCGCATCTTCAGCAGCCACTGCAGATCGGGACATGACGGGTGAAATTTCTTCGATGGCGACCCAATCACGGTCAACCTTTCCCAACCGGCGCCATTCCGACCAGATCGTATGTGTGATCGGAGGGTTCACGACCGAATAAACCAGGATCAACGTAAAAAACGCGACAGCAATACCTAAGACGATTCGCAGCCCCCACCGCCGCATCCGCGCGATGAGGCCTTGCGAATTCTTTGAGCCTGATGCCTTTTTATTCTTACCGCGTGACTTGCGCGCTGCTTTCTTTGCCATGCTTTGCTATACGCCGCAGAGGACGCATTTGAAACGGATTAATTCGACAACATTTGCCCGTCCCGCGGACGAACAACCGGGCGCGCCGTATTGACTGATGCAGCACCGCGCACACTCAGCTCAGGGAACAGCGCCAGAACTTCACCTTGTGTTCGTTGCTCGGCCTGGGTCAGCGCATGTCCCGGATAGTAACTTTCGCTTTTGGCCCCGTTGGCGAACACGATCTCATGCCGACGGAACAAGAGATGGATATAGTCGACCTCGCCCCCTTCCACCCGTGTCACAGTATCACCGTTCACAAGACAATGCGCTGCGATCAGAACTTCATCGTGTCCAAACAGGTATTGCGCACGCCAATCGTCAATAAGCATTCGGTGTTGAGGAGAAACAACCAGCGGCTCGACAAGGCCAAACATCCCGGCCTCAAACCGAACCGGTGCCAGATTACCCTTTGCCGCTACGGTCGTCCGGCCAACCCAAAGCACCGGTTCTGCACCGCTATCTGCTGTTGTAACAAGATCTCCGGGTTTCAGGTCTTCAGCCAGACGCGGCCCATCTGGCGTATCGATCAGTGTTCCAGGCGTGAAACAAGGTGGGCCAAGTTCGCCTGGGACAATCAGGGGGCCTTCAACATTCACAAAAGTCGTCGATACCAGCGTACCTGCCTGAAGAACCTGACCGTCTGTAGGTGTGAAAACCCGCGTGACGCCGTCCGAAAGATAGAATGTAATACCCACATAGGTGACGTCTCCGACACCGGGAACATTTATCGTCACGGTGTCTCCGGGCCAGGAATCTGACACCGTTTGCCCGGCGACAGTGTCACCACCAAAGTCCTCAATCTCGCCATTTTCGTCCTGATCAACCAGATCAAATGTATCGACCGTGATCGCGGATCCGACGGGGGGTGGGTTTGCCGGATCGAAGGAATAAAACTGGTCTGTATAGGTTATCGGCACACCAAAACTCCGCCTCTTTCACATGATTGATTTAGGATCATGCCCGCATTTCCCGAATAAACAATGACCAAAGCTAGGCGTTCGGGACCGAATTGCACAAGAATTAGAAGCCCTGCGCATATGCAAAAGAGAACCCGGCGTGTTGGATTCGACACGCCGGGTAAACCGTTTTCGATATCGCAGATCCTATTCTGCAGGAACCGCTGCGACTTCGGTGGTCAGGGGATGGCTTAGCTTGTTCAGCATCTCCTTGGGGCAGACCTGCAGGAAATGCGTCTTTTCCACTTCCCAGTGCTGCAAAATGTCTGCAGCCTTGCGGCTATTGGTTTCGTCGACATGGCGTTGGATCAGCGTTTTCAGTTGATCCAACCAATGCTCTACCGTGACTGGACAGGTGACCAGGGTCTCGTTGTTCAACAGCGCTTCGGCCTTGCCCTCGGGATTGTACAGATAGGCCATGCCGCCTGTCATCCCCGCGCCAAAGTTCGCTCCAATGTCACCCAGGATTACCGCAACACCGCCGGTCATGTATTCACACCCGTTCGAGCCACAGCCTTCGACCACAACGGTTGCGCCCGAGTTCCGAACCGCGAACCGCTCACCCGCGCGACCCGCCGCGAACAGATGTCCGTCGGTCGCACCATACAGGACGGTATTGCCAACGATGGTGTTGTCATCCGCCTTCAACGGGCTGACCTGCGGTGGACGCACGACGATTGTGCCACCCGAAAGGCCTTTGCCTACATAATCATTGGCATCACCTGAGACTTCCAGCTTCAATCCCGGAGCAGCAAAGGCCCCAAGCGATTGACCGGCCGAACCTTGCAGTTTGACATGCAAGTGGTCGTCCTGGAACGTGTTCCGCATCCCAAAGTTCTGGACGATATGGCTGGAGACACGTGTTCCCACGGTCCGGTGCGTATTCTGGACGGCGTATGACAGCTGCATCTTTTCACCGTCTTTCAAGAACCGGGCGGCATCGCGCACGATCTCAGCATCCAGCGTATCAGGCACCGCATTGCGATCCTTGTCGCGGTTGTACACGATGTTATGTGCTCCATCGACGGTGATCAGCAGCGGATTGAGGTCCAGATCGTCCAGATGCGCAGAGCCCCGGCTTACCTGAGCCAGCAGGTCTGCGCGACCTATAATCTCATCAACCGAACGCGCCCCTAGGCTGGCCAGAAGTTCACGCACTTCTTGCGCATAGAAGGTGATCAGGTTTACGACCTTGTCCGCGTTGCCCGTGAACTTTGCACGCAGGGATTCGTCTTGCGTACAGACACCCACAGGGCATGTGTTCGACTGGCACTGACGTACCATGATACAGCCCATCGCGATCAATGCAGCGGTGCCGATACCGTATTCCTCGGCCCCCATCATCGCGGCCATGACGATGTCACGCCCGGTGCGCAGGCCCCCGTCAGTGCGAAGGGTCACGCGGTCGCGCAGGTTGTTCATGGCCAAAACCTGGTGCGCCTCGGTCAGGCCCATTTCCCATGGCAGACCAGCATATTTGATTGATGTCGCGGGCGAGGCACCTGTACCGCCATTGTGGCCCGAAATAAGGATTATATCCGCTTTCGCCTTGGCCACACCGGCAGCAATTGTGCCAACGCCCGACGACGCAACAAGCTTCACCGTCACCTTACAACGCGGGTTGATCTGCTTGAGGTCATAGATCAGCTGCGCCAGATCCTCGATCGAGTAGATGTCGTGGTGCGGCGGCGGTGAGATCAGTGTCACACCCTTAGTCGAGTGCCGCAGACGCGCGATCAGGTCGGTGACCTTCATACCCGGAAGCTGACCACCCTCACCCGGCTTCGCACCCTGAGCGACCTTGATCTCAAGCTCTTCACATTGGTTCAGATACTCGGCGGTCACGCCAAACCGCCCCGAAGCCACCTGTTTGATCTTGGCCGAGGGGTTATCGCCATTGGGCTCCGGCACGAAGTGTGCAGGGTCTTCACCGCCCTCACCCGAGTCGGATTTCGCACCGATCCGGTTCATCGCCACATTCAGCGTCTTATGCGCCTCTGGTGACAGCGCCCCCAGCGACATACCTGGGGTGACAAAACGCTTGCGGATCGATGTGATCGACTCGACCTCTTCAATTGGCACCGGCTTGCCCAGCGGTTTGAAGTCCATCAGGTCGCGCAAATGGATCGGCGGGTTCGACTGCATCTTGGCCGAGTACTGCTTCCACAGCTCATATGAGGCTCTATTACAGGCCATTTGCATCATGTGCATCGAGGTCGCTTCCCACGCATGGGTCTCACCCGATTTACGCGCCTTGTAGAAACCACCGATGGGCAGCACGTCCAGGCCGCTTGCCCAGCCCTTGGCGTGAATCTCTTCGACCTTGACTCGAATGCCGTGGATACCAATGCCGGAAATCCGGCTCGTCATGCCGGGGAAATACTCGGCCACCATGGCGCGGCTCAGGCCGACGGCCTCGAAATTCAGGCCGCCGCGATAAGAAGACACGACAGAAATACCCATCTTTGCCATGATCTTGAGCAGGCCCTGATCGATGGCTTCGCGATATCGCGCCACATTCTCGGTCAAGGTGCCATCCAACAGGCCCCGTTCGATCCGGTCTGCCAGAGAATCCTCGGCCAGATATGCGTTCACAACGGTTGCACCGCACCCGATCAGCACCGCGAAATAGTGCGGATCGACGCATTCTGCCGACCGCACGTTGAGCGAGCAGAAGGTCCGTAGCCCCTGCCGTGTCAGATGACTGTGTACGGCGCTGGTGGCCAGAATCATCGGCATCGCCACCTTGTCTGGCCCGGAATGCTGATCGGTCAGCACGAGATGTCCTGCACCCGAACGCACCGCTTCTTCCGCCTCGGCGCGGATGCGGGCCAGAGCCAAGTCCAACTGACCCTCACCCGGGGCAAAACTGCAATCAATCTCGGCCAAAGGAGAGTTGAACTGCCCGACCAGCAACTCCCATTGCGCATTGCCGACAAAGGGGCTTTCCAGAACCACAATCTCAGTCTGGCTGCTATCTTCGTCCAGAACGTTCTTCAGGTTACCAAATCTAGTTTTCAGCGACATGACGCGATACTCGCGCAAACTGTCGATTGGCGGGTTTGTTACCTGGCTAAAGTTCTGACGGAAGAAATGGCTGAGCGGGCGATACTGTTTCGACAGAACAGCCGAAGGCGTGTCATCCCCCATCGAAGCAAGCGCTTCTTTGCCATCTTCCGCCATAGGGGCCAGGATCTGTTCGAGGTCTTCAACCGAGTATCCCGCAGCAATCTGGCGCTTACGCAGTTCTTCGCCCGAGAACATGGGCGCTTCGGTTACGCCTGCAAGCGTTGTATCTAGATCGTTGATCTTGCTGACCCAATCGCCAAACGGCAGGGCGCGCGATAGCTTGTCCTTGATCTGGGTGTCACGATACAGCTTGCCTTTTTTCATATCCACGGCCAGCAACTGCCCCGGTCCAAGCGCGCCTTTTTCCTTCACGGACGCCTCGTCAATTGGGACCATCCCGGCCTCGGAACCCGCTATGACCAGACCGTCACCCGTCACGACATATCGCATTGGGCGCAGGCCATTCCGGTCCAGTCCGGCACATACCCAACGTCCGTCGGTCATCGCCAACGCGGCAGGTCCGTCCCACGGTTCCATGACTGAGTTGCAATAGGAATACATGTCGCGCCAAGCCTGAGGCAGTTCGACTGCCTGCTTTGACCAGCTTTCCGGCACCAGCATGGTTTTCGCCATCGGAGCTGAACGTCCAGCGCGCACCAAAACCTCAAACACCGAGTCTAATGCGGCCGAATCCGACGATCCACCTGCGATGATCGGCTTGATATCCTCGGCGTGGTCACCAAAGGTCGCGCTGGCCATGCGAATCTCATGGCTTTTCATCCAATTGACGTTGCCCTTGAGTGTGTTGATTTCACCGTTATGGGCCAGCATACGGAACGGCTGGGCCAGCCACCATTGCGGGAATGTGTTGGTTGAATAGCGCTGATGGTAGATTGCGAACGCGGATTCAAAGCGTTCGTCCATCAGGTCGGGATAAAATACGGCCACCTGCTCGGCCAGCATCATGCCCTTGTAGATGATCGACCGACAAGACAGTGACGCCAGATACAACCCTGAGATCCCCGCGGCAGCTGCGGCCTTTTCGATACGGCGGCGGATTACGTAGAGCTCACGCTCGAAGGTCTCTTCATCCACGCCTTTGGAGTTCGAGATAAGGATTTGTTCAATCTCTGGCCGGGTTGCGTTAGCCTTATCACCTAGACAGGTCACATCGACCGGCACATGCCGCCAGCCGTAGATATAATACCCCATGCGCAGCACTTCGGTTTCGACGATGGTCCGGCAGCTTTCCTGCGCACCAAAATCAGTCCGGGGCAAGAACACCTGACCAACCGCGATGAGTTCGTCCATGTTTGGCTCATGCCCGGTGCGACGGATCTGGTCATAGAAAAACGGAACGGGGATTTGCACATGGATACCAGCTCCGTCACCGGTTTTGCCGTCAGCATCCACAGCCCCCCGGTGCCAGATCGCCTTGAGCGCATCGATCCCGGCGTCAACAACTTTGCGGCTTTTCTTGCCGTCAACAGAAACAACCAGACCCACGCCGCAGGATGAATGTTCCTCTTCTTCGGAATAAAGACCATTCTCAGCCATCCACTGACGTTTGGTTTCTTCGGCCTGCACCCAATCTGCGTCAAACTTGGTCATTGGCTGTCTCCTTCTTCCGTCGGCACTCCAAGGTTTCTGAACCTTCGTGGGCGTTCATTTGGCAACGCCTGTCCGTCGAGTATCTAATATTGTGATTGCAGCAGATGATTTGCCGCCGTTTGTGTCATTCGGCCGCGACGGCAGCTTTGGCGTTGAACCGGTCGATAATCGCGTCAGCACAATCGCGCCCATCGCGGATTGCCCAAACCACAAGCGACGCACCACGCACGATGTCTCCGATCGCGTAAACGCCTTCAATTTCGGTCTCACCAGTCTCGAATGCGGCCTTGATAGTGCCCCACCGAGTCACGGGCAGGTCGGGCTGACCAAACAGAGTGGGTAGGTCTTCGGGTTCAAAACCCAGCGCCTTGATGACAAGATCGGCGTCTTCGACATAATCCGCACCTTCGATCACTTCTGGCGATTGGCGCCCCGATGCGTCGGGCTGACCCAGGCGCATCTTCTGCACCATGACACCTGAAACCTTGTCGTCGCCGGTAAAGCCTTTGGGCGCACTGAGCCATTCAAAGATGACACCTTCTTCCTCGGCATTTTGGGTTTCACGCTGTGACCCCGGCATATTCGCCCGGTCACGGCGATAGAGACATTTGACCGAAGTTGCCCCCTGCCGGATTGACGTCCGTACACAGTCCATCGCGGTATCACCGCCGCCAATGACGACAACTTTCTTACCTTCAGCGTTTAGGCGGCCACTATCAAAATCTTCAACGGCATCTCCAAAACTCTTACGGTTCGAGGCGGTCAGGAAATCGATTGCCTTTTCGATCCCGGTCAGACCGCTGCCCGGCATGGACAGATCCCGGGATTTGTAGACACCTGTCGCAATAATTACCGCATCATGTTTTGCTCGGATTTCTTCGAACTTGGCAGCATCCACATTGCAATTCAGAACAAATTCGACGCCGCCTTCGGCCAGCAAATCATTGCGACGCTGGACAATGTCTTTTTCCAGTTTGAAGCCCGGAATACCATACATCAGCAGACCCCCTGCGCGGTCATAGCGATCATAGACCGTGACCTGGATGCCCGCCTGCCGCAGCATATCGGCCGCGGCCAGTCCGCCGGGGCCGCCACCAATGATGCCAACGCTTTCGCCACGCTCCGCCGCTGGCGCGACGGGCTTCACCCAACCTTTGTCCCAGGCTGTATCGGTTATGTATTTCTCAATCGTACCAATGGTGACCGTCCCGTGACCCGATTGTTCGATTACGCAGTTACCTTCACAAAGTCGGTCCTGCGGGCAAATACGACCACAGATCTCGGGGAACGTGTTGGTCGCCTGGCTGGTAACATAGGCTTCTTCCAGCCGCCCTGTGGCGGTCAGGCGCAGCCAGTCGGGGATATTATTGTGTAATGGGCAATGCGATTGGCAATAAGGCACACCACACTGGCTGCAACGACTCGCTTGCTCGGCCGCTTTTTCGGCTGCAAACTCCGCATAGATTTCATCAAAGTCCTCTTTGCGGTCACCAGCGGCACGCTTTTCAGGCATGACGCGATCGATCTGCACAAATTTCAGCATCGGTTGCTTGGCCACGGGTCAGACTCCATGAATTGGCTTGCTTGGGTCTCTTTAAGGGAAGTCATTGGGGATGAAAAGTCAAACATGCTGACCTATTATTAGAAAATTTCGGCGATTTGGTGTGTTGGGGCGAAATTTGGTCCAGAAAATAGTACCGATTCGGACCTATCTATAAGCTTTCCTTTCTCGCAGCACGCTTATACCCATTGATCACAACAAACAGACCACAACACCGGCAGAACAGATGAGTCTTTTTCACTTGATTCTTGTGGCGATTATCCAAGGCGTCACCGAGTTCTTGCCGGTCTCATCCTCGGGCCATCTGATCCTGCTTCCGGGCCTGTCCGGCGCAAGTGACCAAGGCCTGGCGATCGATGTCGCTGTTCATCTGGGCACGCTTGGTGCCGTGATTCTGTATTTCTGGTCAGATGTGAAGCAGGCGTTGGCCGGTCTGCCAGAAGTTTTGACCGGGCGACTTGATACTCCCAGGGCACAGCTGGCCTTCGGATTAATCGTAGCCACCATTCCAACCGTAATTGTCGGCGCGATTCTGTACCTGTCAGGGCTTCAGCAATCCCTGCGCTCAATCGCGGTCATCGGCTGGACGATGCTGGGATTCGGATTGCTGCTGTACTGGATGGATCAGAAAGGCGCGCAAACCAAACATGCCTCAGATTGGGGCATAAGAGATGCCTTGATAATGGGGCTATGGCAGGTGCTGGCGCTGGTCCCGGGGACCTCACGGTCTGGGATTACCATCACCGGTGCGCGACAACTCGGGTATACACGGGAAGATGGGGCCCGGATTGCGATGCTGATGTCTATTCCAACAATATTAGCTTCGGGAGCTCTTTTGTCAGTTGACGTCATCCAGGATGCTAACTGGGATTTGGCGAAGGACGGAGTCATCGCGGCAGCGTTTGCATTTGTTGCCGCACTGCTGGCGTTGAGCCTGATGATGCGCCTGTTGCGCAGCGTCAGTTTCACACCTTATGTAATCTATCGCGTGATCCTTGGGGCGATCCTGTTAGTTATCGCCTATTCCTGATCAGATACGCAGATTCTTGGCTGAGTTCTGAATATCGTCATATTGACCCGATGGGCGGAATTTCCAGAGATATTCCGGCAATATCGAATCCAGTGTTGCGGGCTCAATCCCAAGATCCACAAACCCCTTGGCATCTTCTGCCACGACGTTATCGCGCCGCAGGTTTCTAACCTGGTCGCGGGTTAGGATATTGTTTGGGAACAACTGAAAACTAACAAACTTTACGATATCCAGTACGCCCGCCATGATTTTGGCAGCGAGGAACGGCATACCTATGATGATCCGACGACGATGGATCACTTCGAGCATCTGCTGCATCAATCCACGAAAGCTCTTAACCTCAGGACCGCCAAGCTCATAAACCCCTGCAGAGGCCTTGCCCAAAACACCCTGAACAGCGGCCTGCGCAACATCATCCACATAGACCGGCTGAAACTTGGTGTCGGCTCCGACAAGAGGCAGGAATGGGCTCATGCGCGTCATTCCTGCAAATCGGTTAAAGAACTGATCCTCGGTCCCGAAGATTATCGAAGGGCGCAGAATAACAGCCCCCGGCATGTGTTGCAGAACATTCGCCTCACCCTGGGCTTTGGTGCGTGCGTATTCGCTATCAGAATCCAGATCGGCGCCGATGGCTGAGATATGAACCATATGATCGACATCGTTCAACGCAGCCAGACGGGCGATCCGTTCGGCCCCGTCGGCCTGCACCGCGTCAAACGCATTTTTGCCCAGCTCATTCAGGACACCGACGCAGTTCACCACAGCATCGACACCATGCATCGCCGAAGCAACCGAAGCATCGTCGCGGATATTGCACAGTATGGGCTCAACTTGCCCGACCGCGCCATACGTCCGCACAAACATCGCCTCATTGGGTCGCCGCACAGCGACACGAACACGCCAGCCTTCGGCTGCCATGCGCCGAGCGATATATCGGCCGACAAAGCCCGATCCACCGAAAATCGTGACCAGTTTGGACATGATGGCGCTCCTGCTGTCTGGTTCTGATCTGATCTACCGCCCAACCGCCCGACGGACAAGGCGCAATAACGCCGCGCATCCGCGAAAATCCAATGCGTGTATCCCCGTCAGGGCGGGACACTAAAAAACTTTCAAAAAACGCCCCGAATCCGGTTGACGCCTACCGCCAGTCGGCTTAAACGCCCCTCCACGACACCTGCCCAGGTGGCGGAATTGGTAGACGCGCTAGCTTCAGGTGCTAGTGTCCGTATGGACGTGGAGGTTCGAGTCCTCTCCTGGGCACCAAATCTTTCCCACATGGATGTTCACAAACACTCAATTTGATTGAGGTTTTGATCATTATTCAGGTGCTCTCCCGAATAAAAGTCACGACTGAAGCCAATGCCGGGCATCTGTAAATATGCTCGTTCCCCGTTTTGAGACGAACCCGCATTGTGAGCGAGTCGGTTGAGCAGCCGGTTGTCATCTCAACCTTTTCAAAGTTGCTTGGTCATTGTCGAAGCTCTGATTGCAGGTAACACAATGAATCCAAGGGTATTTATGCCAAAATGCCCCTGAATTCAGGAGACATTCGCGAGCCCAAATCAACGTCTCGATTTGGCGCTATCCCTCGACCAGCGCCTTAAGGTTCTCAAGCCCGCGCTCATAATCGCCACCGACCCAGTTATCCATCATCAGGCCCATCCAGCGGGACATAGGATTCATTCCCAGCTCAGACACGAAACCCCAGGTCACTTGTGTGCCTGCACCTTCGGATTGCAATGCGAATGTTGCCGTTGCAGTCCCCATCGGGCCAAAGTCGAGGGCGGTTCTGACGGACTGATCGGGGGTGCTTTCGATGATTTCCTGTGATCCAGTGCCCACCTGCGGATTATCTGAGCTCCAGTTCAACGTATTGCCAACCCCAGCATCCGGGCCACTGTAGCTGAGCTTGGTTTCGGGATCACGCGACAGCCACGGCGACCATTTCTCGGTCTCCTGCATCGAATTAACATAGGGGAATATTTTGGCGGCCGGGGCGTCGATCGTGATGCTGCGCGACACCTCGGCTTTACCTGGCAGCAGGTAGGACACCCCAACCAGTGCCAGAATGATAAGAAGAAAGGCGACGAGGATACGTTTAATCAATCTCATAGAAATGGTCCGAATCCAATTGAACTGGATGGACTATATCAAAAAACAGCGCAGAATCAGAGGGCTGATCTGCGCTGTTTAACGTCAAGCAATGAATGACGTGCCTATACCACGACGAATTTCTTTTCCTGCGGATCATAACTCTGCAACCCGCCTTCTCCGATATCGGTCCAGAGCCCATGCAGGCTGAGTGAGCCTTCTTCGACGGCGGAAGATACAAAAGGGAAGGTCATCAGGTTTTCCAGCGAGGCGACCACGGCCTGACGCTCGAATTGCCGGGCTTGTTCGGTGCTGTCTTCGACATCGGCAACCAGATCGTATTTAGGCTTGAGGATATCCATCCAACGTCCGACGAAGCTGTCTTTCGCCTCAAGTTGCGGAGCCTGCCCCTTGCACATGTCGATACAGCCCTGCACGCCGCCACATTGAGAATGACCCAGAACTATCAGATGCGCGACCTTCAGCGCCGTTACCGCATATTCAATGGCCGCGCTGGTGCCGTGGTGATCCCCGTCCGGTGCGTAAGGTGGCACCAGGTTGGCGATGTTACGGTGAATGAAAAACTCACCCTGATCGGCACCGAAGATCGAGGTCACATGCACCCGGCTGTCGCAGCACGAAATGACCATTGCGCGCGGGCGCTGTCCCTCCGTCGCCAATCGCCGATACCAGACCTGATTCTCGGAATAGGTGGTCGCCTTCCAGCCGTGATACCGTTTCACCAGATAGGTCGGCAAAGGTTTGGCAAATTTCATTCTGATGCCCCTGTTGTTTTGACTGGATCGCTCTGTACCCTGAATTCTCACAAAATTCGAGACATTATCCCGCTGCTCCGCAAGGAATTGCAAAGGTATTTCAAAGCAGAATTGTAGCGTGCCGTGGGGGCATATCAACTGGGGTGAATGTGGTGGACAAGATTATCACGCTTGAACAGAAAGAATCCGTGCGTCTGGACCCGGACCGCCTGAACAGCCTGTATCATCAACTTGGTGACAGCAATGCGATGGATGTGCTGTGCAGAACAGTTGAAGAACTCGCTCTGCGCCTGTCCAATTGCGAAAGGTTCTGGCGGAAACGCGATTGGACTGGGCTGCGCAAATGCGCCAAATCATTGGTGGCCATATCCGAACAGATCGGCATGACAGCGTTGGCCCGTGTCGCGGGTGACGTCGTGCATTCGGTTGATGCCGGCGATGCTGTAGCTACCGGCGCCACGCTATGCCGTCTGATCCGGGTTGGCGAGCGTTCGCTGACCGCCATCTGGGATCAGCAGGATCTATCGGTCTGAGAGGGGTTGCGGGGACGCCGGAGACAGATAGTCTGTGCGGAACTTCAACCAGCCGAGGCCCGCATGACCCTGTCCTTTGCCCCCGCTACTGACCCGTCTCTGCCGCTATATGTTCTGCAGCAATCCGAATTGGCGGGCTGGCTGGAAAATCAGCCGGATCACGTGCACTCATGGGTTTCGGCGGATGGTTTTTCTGCCGCACTTGGTCAGACGGTTTTGATACCCGGCCCAGATGGTAAGCCTGAATTTGCCCTTGCGGGATATGGCAGCGCGGCAAAACGAGTGCGCAAACGGTTTCCCTTGGCCGCAGCGGCGGAATCGTTACCAAAAGGAACCTATCGCATAGCCTCGGGCATCCCGGCGAACGTGCTTGAAGCAGAATGCTTTGGCTGGCTGATGACCGGGTACGCGTTTGATCGCTACGCCGCGCAAAGCGCTGCAAATGCTGCGTTGGTTGCACCCGAAGGTGTGGATGCCAAACGGATCGAGATCATGGCAAATGCCGAGGCCTTAATACGGAATTTGGTCAACACTCCCGCTGCGGATATGGGCCCTAAGCAATTGCAGCAAGCCATTGAGGACCTGGCGCAGGAGTTCGATGCAGATGTATCGGTCATCAGTGGCGAGGCGCTGTTGGACCAGAACCTTCCAATGATCCACGCGGTCGGACGCGCAGCGGAACAGGCGCCTCGGCTACTGGAGATGAATTGGGGTGACAGCGGCCCGAAACTGACATTGGTTGGCAAAGGGGTTTGTTTCGATACCGGAGGGCTGAACCTGAAACCAGGTGCCTCGATGGGGTTGATGAAGAAAGATATGGGTGGAGCAGCCAATGTGCTGGGTTTGGCCCGTATGATCATGTCGCTCGGGTTAGAGTTGCAGCTGAGGGTATTGATCCCAGCTGTAGAGAACTCGGTTGCGGGCAACTCTTTCCGTCCCGGTGATATTTTAACTGCGCGAAATGGAATGACCGTAGAAATCAACAACACCGATGCCGAAGGACGGTTGGTTCTGGCCGATGCGCTGGCGCTGGCACATGAGGACGCGCCCAATCTGCTGATATCGATGGCCACGTTAACCGGTGCAGCAAGGGTAGCGTTAGGGCCCGATTTGGCACCGTATTATACCGATGACAACAAGGCAGCCGAAACGCTGGCACGGGCAGCAGAAACTGTCGCAGATCCGGTCTGGCGCATGCCATTCCATGAGCCCTACGAAGCGATGATTGAGCCTGGCATCGCCGACCTCGACAATGCGCCGTCCGGTGGGTTTGCGGGGTCAATCACCGCAGCGCTATTCCTGCGCCGGTTTGCTAACCGCAGCCGCTACATGCATTTTGACATCTATTCCTGGCAACGTAGCAAGGAACCCGGCCGCAGCAAGGGCGGGTTGGCTCAAGGGCCACGTGCCCTTCTGGCGGCCCTTCCGGAGCTTCTTGGCCTATGACCCAAGCGCGTATTATCCGTCCCGTCGTCGATTTGCTACGTCAACCTGATGGCTCGCGCGACCGGCAATTGCTGTTCGGTGACTCTGTGACCATCGAAGAAGAGCTTGATGGCTGGAGCAAGATCAAAGCTAGCAAGGATGGTTATGAGGGATGGCTGCCCACCGATCGGTTGGGCCCAATTGAGCCCCAGACTCACTGGATCGTTGCGGGCTCGACCCACGCATACGAGAAGCCTGACATTAAAAGCCGCGACCTAACCTCATTAAGTTTCGGCAGCAGAATTCGCGTTTTGTCGGAGGAAGACAGATTTATGGAGACCGCACTGGGCTTTATTCCAGCGGTCCACGCTGTCCCTGCCTACTCTCAGCTCGCCGATCCTGTTGCCGCTGCAGAACTGTTTCTTGGTACACCATATCTATGGGGAGGCAATAGCCGGTTCGGACTGGATTGCTCGGGTTTGGTACAGGCTGCCCTGCTGGCCTGCGGCATCCCCTGTCCCGGAGACAGCGGCGATCAGGAACGTGAAGTCGGAGAACTTGTGCCTGCAGGGGAATCTGCGCGACGCGGTGATCTGCTATTCTGGAAGGGCCATGTGGCCTGGGTGGCGGCTGGGAATTTGCTGCTCCACGCCAATGCCTATCACATGGCTGTCGCGCTTGAGCCTATGGATCAGGCGATTGCCCGAATTGCAGCGCAAGGCGATGGGCCAGTTACGGCGCATAAAAGGCTCTAATCAGAGTCAACCGCCCGGATCAATTTGCGTTCCAGAACTCTCAAAACAGAGCGCAGATCGTGCCCACGTTTCAGAATGCGCCCATCCATACCCACCACCGAATACATACCTTGCCGCATTCGCAGGCGGGGGTGTTTTTCCACCCGGTAAATCGGATGTTCGGCAGTTCGCCTGAAAATTGAAAACACGGCTGTCTCGCGTAAATTGGAAATTCCGTAGTCACGCCATTCACCGGCGGCGACCATTCGGCCATAGACAGACAGGATTTGAGACATCTCACGCCGGTCAAACGCGACCGGCATCTGGGCAGAGCCGGACCCGAACCGGCTGGGAGGCTGCATGTTCATAAAACAAGCCTTGCCGGAAATCGTCATTGAATCAAGCCCAGTGCAATCGCGACACGAATTTTTAGAACCGACCGTGTGCTACCTGCGTCCAACCTGACGACAAATCAGGATCACTGGCAACAGCCCCACTGCGAGGATAACCAGTGACGGCACCGCTGCACCTTCCAACCGCTCGTCCGACGCCAGCCGGTAAGCCTGTACCGCCAATGTGTCGAAGTTAAAGGGCCGCATGATAAGAGTTGCGGGCAATTCTTTCATGACATCGACAAAGACGATCAGCAACGCCGTTAATAGCGAAGGGGTCAGGATCGGCAAATGCACCCGGCGCAATGTGCCCAGCGGTGTCTGCCCCAGCGATCGCGCGGCAGCGTCCATATTCGAGTGCACTGTACTTTGGCCACCTTCATATGCGCTGAGCGCAGCGGCAAGGAAGCGCACCATATAGGCCGCGACCAGCAACCAGATCGAACCTGTAACCAGCAGTCCCGTTGAAACATCAAAGGTTTTACGCATCCAGGCATCCAGCGCATTGTCTAGCCCGGCAAAGGGTACGATCAGCCCGACAGCGATCACTCCACCGGGCACCGCATAACCCAGCCGCGCCAGATAAGCCGCCGTGGCAGAACCACGCCCGGGTCTGAGGCGCTGATAGAACCCGACCGAGATGGCGGCGCAAACAGTGATTACGGCTGCAGTTCCGGCCAGCGTTAGCGAATTTTGAATGAACCCAACATATCTGCGTGACAGAAGGTTTTGTTCGGATTCCAGACCCATCTGCACCAGGATCACAACAGGCAGAAGAAATCCGAACAGAACCGGAATTGCGCAGAGCAAAAAAGCGGCAAACGCCCTTGTGCCCTTCAGATTCGCGGCAGGTTGGGCAGCATGTTGTTTGCCGGTTTGGTAGTATTTGGCCTTACCACGCTGTGTCCGTTCAGCCATAGCCATCACGAGTGCAAATCCCAAAAGGCACAAAGCAAGCTGAGCTGCAGCGGCACGGTCGGCCATGGAAAACCAGCTTGTGTAGATCCCGGTGGCAAATGTCTGGACACCGAAATAGGCGACGGTTCCAAAATCGGCGATGGTCTCCATCACAGCCAACAGCACTCCCCCCGCAATGGCGGGACGTGCCATAGGTAGGGAAACTCGCCAGAAGGCGGGCCAGGGTCCGTTCCCCAAGGCGCGGGCGGCCAAAAAGGCGGTGGCACTTTGCTGCAAAAACGCGGCCCGTGCCAGCAGATAGACATAAGGATAGAGCACAAGGATCAACATCACCGCCGCGCCCTCGGTCGAACGAATTTCGGGGAACCAATAGTCGCGCGGCCCCCAGCCCGTCACTTCGCGCAGTGTGGATTGCACGATACCAGGGTGGTCAAGGATGAAGGTATAGGCATAGGCCAGAACGTAGGCCGGGAAGGCCAACGGCAGCACCAATGCAATTTCGAGAAATCTCACCCCCGGGAAACGGGTCATGGTGACCAGCCAGGCCGCCCCAACCCCGATTGAAAATGTTCCCGCTGCAACCAGCGCAACAAGGATGATCGTTGTCAGAACATAACTGGGTAGTACAGTCTCTAACAAGTGTGAAACGGTGTCCGTTCCGCCGGTCACCGCTGCCAGAACCACGGCCACCATCGGCAACAGACAAGCTGCTGCTACAATACAGGCGATAGCTCCCACGAAACGCGTGCCCAACGCGCCGCGATTGCGTGTTCCGTGTTCTGAATATTCGATTTCGGCCATGATGCCTGACTGAGAATCCCGAAGGTTCCGTCTTTAATCGACCAAATTGCTAAGAAACACCAGTGTGACGGGAAACAAATCTGCGGCACATACTGCCGCAGACCCTTACTCGTAGACGCGCTGGTCCTCGATCACCAACCCATCCTTGGGCAATGAACCGGGGGCAACGACCTCAATCGCGCCTTTGAGTTTCAGCACCTCGACAACCGATTTGGCATAGGCACCGTCATTCTCGCAGGGACTTTCAATCTGTACGGTCATCGTGTCCATCTCGCCCTGACGGGCTGCGATAACGCGGGCTTTGACGATCTCGTCATGCTTATCCACCAGTGCGGCCACCTGTTCGGGACGCACAAACATACCCTTGATTTTGGTGGTTTGATCAGCGCGCCCCATCCAGCCTTTGATGCGCATATTGGTGCGCCCACACGGAGAGGTTCCGGGCATGATAGCCGACAGATCGCCTGTGGCGAACCGGATCAGAGGATAGTCGGGGTTGAGAGTTGTTACGACGACTTCACCAACCTCACCTGGGGCAACGGGTGTGCCAGTGCCCGGCGTGACAATCTCGACGATGACGTGTTCGTCGATAATCATCCCTTCCATGGCCGGGCTTTCATAGGCGATATTGCCCAGATCCGCTGTAGCATAACATTGCAGGCAAGCTATGCCCCGATCCGCGTACTCTTGACGCAAGGAAGGAAACAACGCACCCCCGCCCACGACCGCCTTCGAAAACTGCAGAGCAACACCCATCGCGTCAGCCTTTTCGAGGATGATCTTGAGATAATCCGGGGTTCCGGCATAGGCCGTGCAACCCACATCGCGCGCAGCGGTTACCTGCAGTTCAGTCTGCCCAGTACCGGCTGGCAGAACCGACGCGCCCACAGCCTGGGCACCGCTTTCGAAAATCATACCTGCAGGGGTCAGGTGGTATCCGAAACAATTCTGCACGATATCGCCCGGGCCCACGCCTGCTGCATTCAGAAAGCGGCCCATGCGCCACCAGTCGTGATCGGTGCTGCCCGGCTCATAAATTGGGCCCGGTGACTGGAACACATGCTGGAAGTTCCGCACAGGTTTCACTGTAAACCCACCAAATGGTGGCCGCCCAGCCTGTGCCTTGGTCAGGTCAGATTTCCGCAGCACCGGCAATTGCGCCAGCTCCTGCATATCAGTCACTGCGTCTGACTGCACATCAGAAAGGATATCCTTGTATCCGGGTGCTGCCTGCGCGCGGTTGATCTGTTCAGGCAAGGCGCGCGCATGATCCGCTGCGCGTTCATCGGCTGATCGGGTTTCAAGCTTATCGAAATAGGTCATCGAAATATCCTCTGCCCGCTTACAGCCATCTCTTGCGACGGCGGTATGAGCGCACGTCGCGAAAGCTCTTTCGGCCCTCGTCTGACATGCCGAGATAAAACTCCTTAACGTCAGGATTCTCGCGCAATTCGGCAGCAGGTCCATCCATCACAACGCGACCCGATTCCAGAATATAGCCGTAATGGGCAAACCTTAGAGCCACATTTGTGTTCTGTTCGGCCAACAGAAAGGACACGCCTTCCTTCTCGTTCAGGTCTTTTACAATGCCGAAAATCTCTTCGACCAACTGCGGGGCCAAACCCATCGAGGGTTCATCCAACAGGATCGTCTCGGGGCGCGACATCAGCGCCCGGCCCATCGCCACCATTTGCTGTTCGCCGCCCGAAGTATATCCGGCCTGCGACCGGCGGCGTTCCTTCAAACGTGGAAAGTAATTGTAAACCAGTTCCAGATCCTGCTGGATGGCAGCCGAGCCGTCTTTGCGTGTATAGGCGCCGGTCAGAAGGTTTTCTTCGACAGTCAGATGTTCAAAACAATGGCGGCCTTCCATTACCTGGATCACGCCCTTTTCAACCAGAACAGCCGGATCACTTTCATGCACGCTGGTCCCGCGATATTTGATAGAGCCTTTGGTAACCTCGCCCCGTTCGGAATGCAGAAGGTTCGACACCGCCTTAAGTGTCGTGGTCTTACCCGCGCCGTTTCCGCCCAATAGGGCAGTAATACCGCCTTTCGGCACAGTCAGGCTAACGCCTTTCAGCACGAGGATCACATGATTATAGATCACCTCGATATTGTTGACTTCAAGCAATGTTTCGGCTTGTACATCAGTGGTTTGTGCAGCATCCAGCATCAGCGCATATCCTCATGCCTGCCCCGTGGGACCGTTTAATCGGGGCGGCAGCTTACCGCCGCCCCTAAGTTTATGGTCGAAGCAGGCCTTAGTTGCAGCGCGTTTCGACGTTGTTTTCGGCTGCATATGCGCTCGAGTCTTCTTCAACCAGCGCACCGATCACCTCACCATCGGTTGGCTTGAAGTCCGAGATCAGGTTCCATGTTTGTGTACCTGCATCCCACTGAGAGACGCCGATCAAGCCAGGCCCGCCATGGTTATCGCACGATACCTGGAAGGTCGGACCAAAGTTCGGCATACCCAGAGAGGCCATGCGCTCTTCGGTGATGTTCAGCTGCTCCATCGCGTCCCGAACCATACCCGGTGTGACATCCCCGGTTCCATTTGCTTCCTGCGCGTCCTTGATCGCTTCGGCGGCGAGCATCGCTGAGTAGAGGCCACGGTTGTACAGAACGGTACCAACCTGATCGCCCGCGCCTGCGGCCTTTCCGGCATCCACGACATGCGTCCTGATGTCGTCAAATACAGGGAAGTCATCACCAACGGCATGGAAGGTTACGGCCTTGTAACCGTTCGCCTTGTCGCCAGCAGGCAGTACGTCATGCTGCGCGCCCGACCACCAAACGCCGATGAAGTTCTCCATCGGGAAGCGGATATTGGCAGCCTCCTGAATGGCGACCTGGTTCATTACGCCCCAGCCCCACATCAGGACAAAGTCTGGCTTTTCACGACGGATCTGCAGCCACTGGGATTTTTGCTCTTGTCCAGGATGGTCGACCGGCAGCAACGACAGTTCGAAGCCGTGCTTTTTCGACAGCTCTTCCAACGTTCTGATCGGTTCCTTGCCATAGGCTGAATTGTGATAGACCAGAGCGATTTTTTTGCCGTTCAGATCGCCTCCATTTTCGTCGAGCAGGTAGTTGATCGCGCCCGAGGCACCGTCCCAGTAATTCGCGGGATAGTTGAAGACGTGGCTGAACACCTTGCCGTTGCGAGCCGAAGTCCGGCCATAACCCATTGTATGCAAAGGGATGTCATCCGCCGTTACTTTGGGGATCAACTGATATGTAATACCGGTCGACAAAGGCTGATAAATCAGCGCCCCTTCGCCTTTGGTTGATTCATAGCACTCCACACCTTTTTCGGTGTTATAGCCGGTCTCACATTCGATCACGTTGACAGGAACACCGCCAATACCCCCGTCTCGTTCATTGAGCAGGGTGAAATAGTCAGCATAGCCATCAGCAAACGGAATACCGCCTGCAGCGTATGGGCCCGTACGATAGCTGAGCGATGGGATCACAAGATCTGCGAGCGCAGGTCCTGCTGCCATCAGCGCGCCCAGCGCCAGGGTAGCCATTTTCTTTTTCATCGGGTGTCTCCTCCCTTAGTTGATCCGATGTTGGGTTTCGGGCTTCAGCCGCCCGTCTTTTCATTGGGCCTGCCCACTAGTGCGGGAACGGCCAGAGTCTGAGTTTCTCTTTCGCGACGCGCCAAAGCTGCGCCAGCCCGTGGGGTTCAAGAACAAGGAATATGATGATGAGAGCGCCCACAATCACGAGGTTCAGGTGCGCAACGATATCGGTGGGCCAACCCAGCAGATCGACACCCAGCAGCTTTAGGACAACTGGCAGCAAAACCAGAAATGCCGCCCCCGCGAAGGACCCAAATATAGACCCTAATCCGCCGATAATTACCATGAACAGCACCAGGAATGATTTCTGAATACCGAACACTTCACCCACTTCGACCGCGCCCAGATAGACAGCAAAGAACAGTGCGCCTGCAATGCCTACGAAAAACGAGCTGACGGCAAAGGCGGTAAGCTTTGCCTTGAGCGGGTTCACTCCGATGATCTCGGCTGCGATATCCATGTCGCGGATCGCCATCCATGTTCGGCCCGTAGTGCCGCGTGTCAGGTTACGCGCGATGATCGCACTGAAGGTCAAAAAGATCAGGCAAAACAGATAGGTCGCCCAGGCAGGCGCGTTCGGACCGGTGATGATGATGCCAAACACGTCCCGTTCGGGCGAGTTGATCTGGCCAGAGGCCGAGTAGTTGTAGAACCACGGCACCCGGTTGAATAGCCATACAAGGAAGAACTGTGCAGCCAGCGTGGCCACCGCAAGGTAGAACCCTTTGATCCGCAAAGAGGGCAGACCAAACAGCACGCCCACTAGCGCAGTGACGCCGCCTGCCAACAGAACATGGATGAACATGCTGACATCCGGAAACGCCGTCATCAGCTTGTAGCAAGCATAGGCCCCCACAGCCATGAAACCACCTGTTCCCAGCGAGACCTGCCCGCAATAACCAACGAGGATATTCAACCCGATTGCAGCGATCGCATAGATTAGGAAGGGCAGCAGCAGTGCGTTGGCCCAATAGTCGTTGATAATGAACGGAATGACCCCGAACGCCACTGCCAACACGACGTAGTACCGATACCGGTCAAACTTGATCGGGAAAGTCTGGCTGTCCGCTATGTAGGAGGTTTTGAAGTCTCCGGCCTCACGATAGAACATATCTTACTTTCCCCATTCTTCCTGCGCCCTATTGCGGGCTGCGGCATCCAGTTGATTGGAGCCCTTGGCGTATCCGGTCGCCTCAGAGGCGCGCACCAGTTTCATGTAGGCGAGGACGCCCATAACAAGCCCGGCAAAAGCCAGAAGCACAGCGATCACAAGCTGGCCTTCACTTAGATCACTGGACGTCAGAGCGATGTAACCAAAGGCCCAGAACCCCGCCCATGCGATCACGTTGATGATGGCGATCAGCTTGGTCATCCCCTACACTCTCTCAATGATCTTCTCGCCGAACAGGCCTTGCGGCCGGAACACCAGAAAGATCAGCGCCAGTACATAGGCAAACCAATTCTCGGTCGCGCCACCAACTAAGGGGCCGATGGCAAACTCGAACAGTTTTTCGCCAACACCGATGATCAACCCACCGACGATTGCTCCGGGGATCGAGGTGAACCCGCCCAGCATCAGCACCGGCAGCGCCTTGAGTGCGATGAGTGACAGTGAGAACTGAACGCCCGACTTGGTGCCCCACATGATCCCTGCAACTAGCGCCACGAACCCGGCCACCGACCAGACCATGACCCAGATGAAATTCAGCGAGATCCCGACCGACAGCGCCGCCTGATGGTCATCCGCCACCGCACGCATCGCCCGACCCTGTTTGGTGTACTGGCTGAACGCGACCAAGGCCGCCACCAGCAGCGCCGCGATGATCGTCGCCACGATGTCCAGATTGTCGATGAAGAAGCCATAGTCGAAGATGTTAAAGGTGGTTTCATCAATCCACAGGTTGATGCCCTGTGGCAGACCCACATCCAGCGTCTTGATCTCGGACCCCCACATCAAGTCCGCCACGCCTTCAAGGAAATAGGCCAGGCCGATGGTCGCCATGAACAGGATGATCGGTTCCTGCCCAACCAGATGGCGCATCACGAACCGCTGCACGGCCCAGGCCAGCAGCACCATCACCGCCATGGTCAAAATGATTGCCAGCAGCGCGGGGACGTTCCAACCAAAGTAATGAACATGCGTGCCAAAGATGGCGTTGATCAGATGCGCAAAAGGTACCTGCCCATTCATGATCCCGACTAGCGTCATCGCCGCGAACAAGGCCATAACCCCCTGCGCGTAATTGAAAATCCCCGACGCCTTGTAGATCAGAACAAAGCCCAGCGCGACCAGCGCATACAACACCCCGGCCATCAGACCGTTAAGGATGACCTCCATCGCAAATACGAGTTGTTCAGGCATGCCAGCCCCTCCCCAATTCTGCCCGAGCATCAGTCATGACTGACCCCCAGATAGGCGTCGATGACTTCCTGATTGTTGCGCACCTCATCCGGCGTGCCGTCACCGATCTTCTTGCCGTAATCCATCACGACCACTCGATCGCTCAGGTCCATCACCACGCCCATGTCATGCTCGATCAGGGCGATGGTGGTGCCAAACTCGTCATTCACGTCGAGGATAAAGCGGCTCATGTCCTCTTTCTCTTCGACATTCATCCCGGCCATCGGTTCATCTAGCAGCAGCAACTTGGGCTCCGCCGCCAGCGCTCGCGCTAATTCAACGCGCTTCTTCAAGCCGTAGGGCAAGCGAGACACAGGCGTTTTGCGGATGTGCTGAATTTCGAGGAAATCGATGATCTTCTCGACCGCCTCCCGGTTCTCGGTCTCTTCCGCCTCGGCCTTACCCTTCCATAAGGCCTGCTGCAGGATGTTCGTCTTCATAAAGCCAAGGCGTCCGGTCATCACGTTGTCGAGAACGCTCATACCTTCGAATAGGGCAATGTTTTGAAACGTCCGCGCAATGCCTTGTTGCGCCACCTCGAAGGGCCGCATCGGCGGGCGCTTGGACCCGTGGAACCAGACCTCGCCCTCCTGCGGGACATAGAAGCCCGAGATCACATTCAGCATCGAGGACTTACCCGCCCCGTTCGGTCCAATGATCGCGCGAATTTCGCCTTCGCGAATGTCGAACGAGATATCCTTGATCGCCACCACACCGCCAAAGCGCAGGGTGATGTTCTTCATCTCCATCACCACACCGCCGATCTTGCGGCCGTCTTCGGTGACATATCCTTCGGAGTTATCCAGCATCAGAACCTCCCTGACACAAAAACGGGACGGCGGGCGGGGTGATGACCGCAGGTCGAGCGGCGCACGTCAGCCCCCTCATTCCGCCGCCACCTTGTGTTGCGCGACCGGCACAACCGGCGCATCGACAATCTCCAACGTCGCAGAAATCGAACCCTTGCGACCATCTTCATAGGTCACCTCGGTGGTGGTCGACACTTGGCCAGACCCGTCATAAAGCGCAGCGATGATGTCGTGGAATTTCTCCTCGACAAAGCCACGGCGCACCTTCCGAGTCCGGGTCATTTCTCCATCGTCGGCATCCAGTTCCTTGTGCAGAACCACAAAGCGATGCACCTGACAGCCCGACAGCATTTCATCAGCCGCAACTGACTTATTCACCGCTTCCACATGGCCGCGAATCGTCTCTAACACTCGGGGATGACCCGCTAGCTCCTGATAGGACGCATATGCCACGTTGTTGCGTTCGGCCCAGTTTCCAACCGCGGTCAGATCGATATTGATGAAGGCGACACAACGATCCTTGCCATTGCCAAACAGCACGACTTCGAGAATATCAGGATAGAACTTCAGCTTGTTCTCAACATATTTCGGCGCGAACATCGATCCGTCGGCCATTTTGCCAACATCCTTGGCGCGATCGATGATCCGCAAATGGCCCGAGCTTTCTTCGATGAACCCGGCATCACCGGTCGCAACCCAGCCCTCGGCATCTTTGGTTGAAGCCGTGGAGTCCGGATTGTTGTAATACTCAACAAACACACCGGGCGAGCGATAGTGGATTTCGCCGCTGTCATCGATCTTCAGCTCGACATCCGGCGCGGGCACACCAACCGTATCGGCACGCACCTCACCATCCGGCTGCACGGTGATGAACACAGTTGCTTCGGTCTGGCCATAGAGTTGTTTCAAGTTGATGCCCAAAGAGCGATAGAAATCAAAGATTTCCGGCCCAATTGCCTCACCCGCTGTATAGCCCACCCGAAAGCGGCCATAACCCAACGTATCCTTGAGCGGGCCATAAACCAGCAGGTTGCCCAGCGCGTATTTCAATTTGTCGCCAAAGCCCACAGGCTTGCCGTCCAACAGCAACCCGCCAACCTTTTTGGCATGGGCCATGAAATGATGGAACATGCGCTGCTTCAGCTTGCCTGCATCCTCCATACGGATCATCACATTGGTCAGCTGAGTTTCGAATACGCGCGGCGGTGCAAAGAAATAGGTCGGCCCGATCTCGCGAAGGTCGGTCATCATCGTGTCGGCGCTTTCGGGGCAGTTCACACAGAAGCCGCACCAATAGGCCTGACCGATGGAGAAGATGAAATCGCCCACCCAGGCCATCGGCAGATAAGACAGGATGTCCTCATTCCGGGTCAGATGATCGAAGTCCGCCGAGTTCTTGGCGCTTTCGATCACATTCCGGTTCGACAGCACCACTCCCTTGGGCTTGCCCGTCGTTCCGCTGGTGTAGAGCATCACGCAGGTGTCGTCATAGGTGATCTCGGCGATGCGCTTGTCGAGTTCCGCATCAAACCGCGCGTGGCCGGCACTGCCCTCGGCCATGATGTCTTCAAGCGCGTTCATCTGGCTGTGGTCGTATTTCCGCATCCCGCGTTTATCAGTATACAGAATGTGCTTGATCTGATGCACTTTTTCCTGAATTTCGATGACCTTGTCGACTTGCTCCTGATCACCGCAGACGACATATTTTGCGCCGCAATGCTCCATCACATAGGTCATCTCTTCGGCAACAGCGTCTTGGTAAAGCGGCACTGGGATCGCGCCCACCATCTGTGCCGCGACCATCGACCAATAATGCGCCGGGCGATTACGGCCTATGACAGCAATATGATCGCCATTTTCAACGCCAATCTCCAGAAAACCCAATGCAATGGCGCGGATTTCTTTGGCGGTTTCGGCCCAGGACCAGCATTGCCAGATCCCGAATTCCTTTTCGCGGTAAGCCGGGGCATCCCCGAACTGGGTCACATTGCGGTGTAACAGCGCCGGAAGGGACTGCATCCCACCAGCGCCCGACTGCGTCTGAGCCAATCTTTCTCTCCTCCCCATCCGACCCCTCCTCGGGCCGGAAACGACAAGCCGGGAACACGCCCCGGGCGCCGATGCCCCGATAAGGGACGCGGATAAGATCAGCGTCAAGTTTTGCCTGATGTTTTCTCAATTCTTACGAATTGTAACAGGGCACCGTGTCGGCAGGTCGAGATCCGGGACCCGACCACATCTGCTAAGGCCAAGCCCTTTGGTGTATCGAATTTAGATAAAGCACTCCGAACAGTTGAAGAAGGGGAGGGCTGCGCCACATTTCCGCCGGTATTAAGTGAGATTACATCTATGCAGTTATGCAGTGAATTTGGTACAGGCACCGCGAAATGGACTTTTCAGAACTGGCTCAGATAGCCATATCCAAAATTTCGGGCTTTGCGGATAACGCAAACCTGCGGCATTTTTGGGTTTATGTCCTGTGTGGTATGAGCATCGCAATCGTCGCCCATCGATTGGGAGGAGATGACCGCAGATTTCATTCGGTTTTCTTCAATAAAGAAGTCTGGGGATCCCGCTCGGCCTTCATTGATTATGTAATCCTTCTTCTCAATCCGATCGTCTTTGTCTTTGCCCTCGATTGGATCGTCAACACACTCTGGAAGCTGACCCCTGTGGTCGCTGATGGAATCCGGTCTTTGGGCGCAGACCTTCAAAGCGAGGGTGGCTCGGTCTGGGTCGCCGTCGCGCTGACCGTCACGCTGTATGTCGTGAATGATTTTATGCGCTGGTGGATGCACTATCTGCAGCACAAGGTTCCGTTTCTTTGGGAATTCCACAAGATACATCACTCGGCAGAGCATCTGAACTTTGCAACCGCCGAGCGGCACCATCCATTCGATGCGGTATTTTTCGGTTTCGGCGCAGTAGGTGCGGCCGCTATCGTGAATGGTGTCTTCATAGGTCTGTTTGGTGATCATCTGACCGCCTATCAGATCGGTGGCGCAAATGTCATATTCTTCGGGTCCAATCTCATCGGTGGTGTTTTGCGCCACAGTCCCATCTGGGTCAGCTATGGCCCGCGTATTGAGAAATGGCTGATATCACCCGCCATGCACCAAATCCATCATTCGAGCGACCCTAAGCATTGGGACAAAAACATGGGCGGTGGATTGGCGGTTTGGGACCGGATGGGCGGTACGCTCTATGTCCCCAAAGGCCGGGAAGATTTACAGTTTGGCATCGGACCGGAAACTGAAGACTATCGGACCCTATACGGCGTGTATGTCGAGCCACTGATGAAAGCAGCTCGGATTTTTCAACGCAGTTGAACAAACTTGAGAGGTGAGCCCCTGTAGCCCTCTGGAACAGTGGCTCTCACCCTGTGCCTACAGCCAATCCCGCAAAATCGGGATCAACGGAACATCCGCCGCAGGCATCGAGTAATTTCTCAGATCATTCGCGCGTACCCACTTTAGCGCCTGCCCTTCCTTGGATTGCGGGATGCCTTCCCATTTGCGACAGGCAAACAGCGGCATCAGCAGGTGGAAATCGTCATAGCTGTGGCTGGCGAAAGTCAGGGGTGCGAGGCACGACGCCCAGGTGTCGATGCCCAGCTCCTCGTGCAATTCGCGGATCAGCGCAGCCTCAGGGGTTTCGCCGGGTTCGATTTTTCCCCCTGGGAATTCCCAAAGACCAGCCATAGATTTGCCTTCGGGGCGTTGGGCCAGCAGGACGCGGCCCTCGATGTCGATCAGAGCCACCGCAGACACTAAGATTGTTTTCATGAACGGTAATCCGCGTTGATCTCGATGTAGCCGTGGGTCAGGTCGCAAGTCCAAACGGTGGATTTACCTTCACCCAATCCCAGATCGACTGCGATCACGAGGTCTTGGCCTTTCATGTAAGCGGCGGCGTCTTCCTCGCGGTAATCGGGACTAACCCAGCCTTTTTCGGCGACAAGGATGTCGCCGAAAGAAATGCTCAGAAGGTCGCGGTCAGCAGCAGCGCCGGATTTACCGATGGCCATGACGATACGACCCCAGTTCGGGTCTTCGCCTGCGATGGCGGTTTTGACCAGAGGCGAGTTGGCAATGGCCAGCCCATGGATTTTGGCGTCAGCGTCCGTTGCAGCTCCGGTCACACGAATTTCTACGAATTTCGTTGCCCCCTCACCGTCGCGCACCACTTGCTGCGCGAGGTCCAGCATCACGGCTTCAAGTGCCTGCGCAAACGCGTCGTTCCCCGTGGCATCAACGCCCGAGGCTCCGGTCGCACACAGAAGCAGGCTGTCAGAGGTCGAGGTATCGCTGTCGACGGTTATACAGTTGAAGGTCCGATCTGTCTGTGCGCCCAACATCGCTTGCAGGGCGGATTGTTCGACATGGGCGTCGGTGAAGATATAGACCAGCATCGTCGCCATATCAGGCGCGATCATGCCGGAGCCCTTCGCAATCCCTGCGATAGAGACTATTTTGCCATCGATCTCAACCTGCGCGGATGCCCCTTTTGGGAAGGTATCCGTGGTCATGATCGCCCGCGCCGCGTCTTCGATGGCGTGCCGATTTAAGCCGGATTTCAAGGCCTCAAGCTGGGCGACGATGCGGTCATGGGGTAGCGGCTCGCCGATGACTCCGGTGGAAGAGGTGAAGACCCGCTCCACCGCAACGCCGGTGGCTTTGGCGACGGCTTGCGTCACCTCGGCCACCGAGGTTTGTCCATAATGACCGGTAAAGGCGTTGGCATTGCCCGAATTCACCAGGATTGCCGCAGGCCCATCACACGGTCCGCCGATTTTGTCCTGACAGTCCAGAACTGGCGCCGCGCGCGTGGCTGAACGGGTGAAAACCCCAGCCACCGATGTGCCCGGATCCAGCACCGCCATCATGACGTCAGTGCGGCCCTGATAGCGGACGCCCGCCTCAACCGTGGCAAAACGTACGCCGTCGATGGCAGGCAATTCAGGAAAGGCCTCTGGGGCCAATGGTGATACCTTGGTGATCGTCGCCACGCGCGTTACTCCTGCAGCAGCTCGATCTGGCGCATGACCTCGGGTCCAACCCCTTCCAGCGCTGGACGTTCAATCGTTGCCTGCTGCGTCAACTCGTCGACTTTGGCCTGAATCGCGTCCTGCCGGATGGTTTGGGCCAGTTCATCACGCACGACGGCCAGTTCCGGGGCCTGCGTTTTGCGTTTATCGTTCAGAGCAACCAAATGCCATCCGAATTGCGTCTGGACGGGTTCCGAAACACTGCCTTTTTCCAAAGCTACAACCGCGTTTTCGAACTCGGGCACCATCTGACCTTTACCGAACCATCCCAGCGAACCGCCATTGGGTCCCGAGGGGCCGGTGGACTTCTCTTTCGCCAATTCGGCGAAATCCGCGCCCTCGTCCAACTGGGCCTTGATGGCTTTGGCTTCGTCTTCACTTTCAACCAGAATATGGCTGGCGTTGAATTCGTCCTCGCCCTCGAATTCGGCAAACTGCGCATCATAGGCGGCTTGGATTGCTTCATCCGTAACCTCGGCAGCGGTGATCGCCTCAACCGTCTGTACCGCACGCAGGGACCGCGTTTCGTTTTCCAGACGCAATGCGTTCAGAGGGTTCAGAGCATCCTGTTGCTGACCCAACAGGTGTTGCTGGACCAGTTGTTCAAGGATGAAGTCATAAAGAACGTCGTCTTCCAATTGCTGATACTGCGCGGGCAGAGCAGACGCGGTGGCGATGACGTGACCTAATGTGATCTCATCACCATTCACGCGCGCCACGACGGTCGAGGCATCTGGCTTGGTTTCGGCGGCCAACGGCAGGGCCATCACGGCAGCAAGCGCCAGCGATGGCAGAAAAGTGAGGCCTTTGGGCATGGAATCATCCTATTTCTTTGCCGCGACAGGGCGCAGCGTTGACACTTTAGAACCTGCCGCTTACATCGCTTTGAAGCCTTGGACAGGGCCGCCTTTCACCCCCCGTATCTATGGGTTGCGCGCAAGGTGGGCAAGCCTGTCGCAACCACGATAAGAACAGATCCGCTGGAGTGAACATGCTGGGACTCGGAACGCTCGCCAAAAAGGTGTTCGGAACACCGAACGACCGCAAGATCAAGGCGACCCGCCCCCTGATCGAAAAGATCAACGCGATGGAGCCCGAGTTCGAGAAACTGACCGACGAAGGCCTGATCGAGAAGACCGCTGAGCTGCGCAAACGGGCGCTGGACGGTGAAAATCTGGATGACCTGCTGCCTGAGGCCTTTGCCAATGTCCGCGAAGGGGCCAAGCGCGCGCTGGGTCTTCGGGCCTTTGACGTGCAGTTGATGGGGGGCATCTTCCTGCATCAAGGCAATATCTCGGAAATGAAGACGGGTGAGGGAAAGACTTTGGTCGCCACTCTCCCCGCTTATCTGAATGCACTGAGCGGCAAGGGCGTGCATGTGGTTACAGTGAACGAATACCTGGCCAAGCGCGACTCGGAATGGATGGGCAAGGTGTTCGCGTCCGTGGGCATGACCACAGGCGTGATCTGGACAGGTCAGCCCGATGCCGAGAAAATGGCCGCGTATAACTGCGACATCACGTATGCCACAAACAACGAGCTCGGCTTCGACTATCTGCGCGACAACATGAAGGCCGATCTGGAGCAGGTTTATCAGAAGCACCACAATTTCGCGATTGTGGATGAAGTGGATTCGATCCTGATCGACGAGGCTCGGACCCCGCTGATCATCTCGGGGCCTGCGCAGGACCGGTCGGATCTGTATACTGCCATCGATGCGGTGATCCCGACATTGCAGGACGATCATTATTCTCTGGATGAAAAAAGCCGCAACGTGACCTTCACCGATGAAGGCAACGAGTTTCTCGAGCAGCAACTGCTTTCGGCGGGTCTGCTGCCCGAAGGGCATTCGCTGTACGACCCTGAAAGCACCACTGTGGTGCATCACGTCAATCAGGGCCTGCGCGCGCATAAACTGTTCCAACGCGACAAGGACTATATCGTCCGGGATGGGAATGTCGTGCTGATCGACGAATTCACCGGTCGGATGATGCCGGGTCGTCGCCTGTCTGAAGGCCTGCATCAGGCCATCGAAGCCAAGGAAGGCGTGCAGATTCAGCCCGAGAACGTGACGCTGGCCAGCGTGACCTTCCAGAACTATTTCCGCCTTTACGACAAGCTGTCGGGCATGACCGGCACCGCGCTAACCGAGGCCGAGGAATTTCAGGAAATCTATGGTCTGGGCGTGGTCGAGGTTCCGACCAACAAGCCGATTGCGCGTGAGGACAAGGACGATCAGGTTTATCGCACCACGGGTGAGAAATACGGCGCCATCATCGAACAGGTCAAAAAGGCCGGTGAAAAAGGTCAGCCGGTCCTGGTCGGCACCACGTCGATCGAAAAGTCCGAAGTGATCAGCCAGATGCTGGACAAAGAGGGAATCGAACACAACGTTCTGAACGCCCGCCAGCACGAACAGGAAGCGCAGATTGTGGCCGATGCAGGCCGTCTGGGCGCGGTGACCATCGCCACCAACATGGCGGGCCGCGGCACCGATATTCAGCTGGGCGGCAATGTCGAGATGAAGGTGCTTCAGGCGCTCGCCGAAAACCCCGAGGCTGACCCGGCCGAGCTGCGTGCGGCAGAAGAAGCCAAGCACGCGGAAGAAAAGGAAAAGGTGCTAGAGGCTGGCGGTCTTTACGTGATGGCGTCCGAACGCCATGAAAGCCGCCGGATCGACAACCAGCTTCGCGGACGTTCGGGACGTCAGGGTGACCCGGGCCGCACGGTGTTTTACCTCAGCCTCGAAGATGACCTGATGCGCATCTTCGGTTCGGAACGACTGGACAAGGTCCTGACCACGCTGGGCATGAAAGAGGGCGAGGCGATCATTCACCCTTGGGTGAACAAATCGCTTGAACGGGCGCAGTCCAAGGTCGAAGGTCGCAACTTCGACATGCGCAAGAACGTTCTGAAGTTTGACGACGTGATGAATGACCAGCGTAAGGTGGTGTTTAGCCAGCGACGCGAGATCATGTCAGCGGACGATCTGTCGGATGTGGTTTCGGATATGCGCGAGCAGGTAATCGACGATATGATCGACGAATACATGCCGCCGAAAACCTATGCTGATCAATGGAATACCGAGGGGCTGCATGAGGCCGTCAAGGACAAACTTACCATTGATGCACCGGTTCAGGACTGGGCCGCCGAAGAGGGGGTGGATGACGAACAGATCCGCGAACGCCTGATCAAGGCAGCCGATGAAATGATGGCACAGAAAGCCGTCGCCTTCGGCCCCGACAATATGCGTAACATCGAAAAGCAGGTTCTGCTGCAAACCATCGACGGCAAATGGCGCGAACATCTTCTGACGCTGGAACATTTGCGCTCGGTCGTGGCTTTCCGAGGCTATGCCCAGCGTGACCCGCTGAACGAATACAAGAACGAAAGCTTCCAGCTGTTCGAAGGGATGCTCGATTCGTTGCGTGAAACCGTGACCCAGCAATTGTCGCGCGTTCGCCCGCTCAGCGAAGAGGAACAGAAGGAAATGTTGGCACAGATGGCCGCGCAGCAGGCCCAGGCCCAGCAGGCAGTGGATAAGGCGGCGGGACAGGCCGAAGCAGTGGCAGATGCGCAAGCTTCGGGCGATGCCCGCCCTGGCTTTGTCGAAGATGACCCTACAACCTGGGGAAATCCGTCGCGCAATGATCCCTGCCCCTGTGGTTCAGGCAAAAAGTTCAAACATTGCCACGGTAGATTGACCTAACGTCATCCACTTTCAAACACAATGAGTCCGCGTCAAGGCCACATATTGGCCTTGATTCAGAGGCAAGTTACGAGTCGCTCCTTCAACTGGGGAGGGTGTCTTGTTTGTAATAAAGAACTATGTGACCACGGGCGGAACTGTTGCCTGCGCCCTGGCCATCGGGTATCTGATGCAAAGCGGATCCGCGCAGCAACTCAGCGCTGATCCAAGCGGCGCGCGTGTCGCGTCGATCTCTGAGCAGGGCGCGGATCTTGCCGGGTTGCAAAGCGTTGTTCTGACTTCTTCCTCCCCCACCGAAGCGCACAATGAGATTAAACCAAAATCCTCGCTTCCAGCTCCCGAACAAAGCCGTTTGCCATCCAACTGTGATCTAAGCGCGCGCGCTTTGGCTGTACCCGGTGCGAATGCACGGTTGCGAGTCAAGGCCCCGTGCCATGCAAATGCAACCATCGAAGTTCATCATAACGGGCTGGTATTCAGCACCGAAACCGATGCGCTTGGTGGCTTGAACCTGACTGTTCCGGCGCTGTCCGAATACGCCATATTCTTGATCTCACTGCCCGACGGCAAAGGTACAGTTGCAACAACGCATGTGCCAGAGATCAACGACTTCAACCGGATCGCCCTACAATGGCAGGGTAAGACAGAGCTGCAGTTGCACGCATTGGAATTCGGCGCAGGCTACGGAGAAAAAGGCCACGTATGGACTGGCTCTGAGGCCGGCGGTGAGGGTTCGGTGATCCATCTTGGACAGGGCGGCTCTGACATTGCACGCAATATTGAAGTCTATTCCTTCCCGATACAATCCGCGACCGAGACGGGCTCGATCACCCTATCAGTCGAAACTGAGGTCACCGAGGCCAATTGCGGCAAACCTCTGAACTTGCAATCGCTGGAATGGCGCGTGGATCAACGCCTGAGATCCCGCGATCTGACATTGGATATGCCGGGTTGCGAAACGGCTGGTGATTTTCTGGTGTTGAATAATCTGTTCACAGACCTGACAATCGCTGCCAAATAGGCAGCAGGCAATTCAACGGTCCACAATGAAAATCCTTCGTGCGGCATTTGTCGCGCTTTTGTCCTTGTCCTTGGCACAGGGAGCCTCCGCGCAAGACATCACTCTGACCTCAAACGACGGCAAGGTCGAAGTCGTCGGCACATTGCTTGGGTATGATGGTGAGTTTTACCGCGTCGATACGCAGTTTGGCGAACTGACGATCGATGGCTCGGGCGTGACATGCGATGGACCAGCCTGCCCCAATCTGACCGATTTTGTCGCCGAAGTGCGATTTTCAGGTTCATCCGTTATGGCAGAAACTTTGATGCCGGCACTCGTGCAGGGTTTTGCCGAACAAGAAGGTCTGTCGGTATCTGTTTCAGAGACTGCCGTAACCCAACGTGAGTATACATTGCATCATCCTGACCGCTTTGCACCTTTGGCCAGGTTTACCTTCTCCGTAACCGGCACCTCTCAGGGGTTTACCGATCTTGCAAAAGGCGCGGCGGATATCGTTCTTGCCCAACGCGAGATTCGGCCGGACGAGGCTAAGTTGAACCGCGACGCTGGATTGGGTGATCTGACTCAGGCACGCCGGTCGCGGGTCTTGGCACTGGATGCGATTGTTCCGATTGTATCTGACGACAATCCCATACGTCAGATATCCCCCGCAGACTTAACCAGAATCTTCACGGGACAAAATACAAACTGGTCCGATCTTGGCGGTCCCGATGCACCCATTTCTCTGTACCTGCCGAAAGCCGGATCTGGCCTCACACAGGCCATAGAGGATCTGTTGCTGGCACCGGTCGATGCGCCGATCTCAGCAGACGTTACATTTCATGCTCGCAACAGCGATCTTGTACGCGCGATCTCAGTTGATCCTTTCGCAATTGGTATCGCCAGCCTTGCTGAGACGGGCGAAGCGCGAGCGTTGCCACTGACCGGTGGCTGCGGTCATACCCTCTCGGCGACGAGGCAATCAGTAAAGACCGAGGACTACCCGCTCACCGCACCGATGTTTATCTACCTGCCGCAAAGAAGATTGCCGCGGCTCGCCCGGCAATTTCTGGCCTACACCCAAAGTGGCGTTGCACAAATGGTGATCCGGCAAGTCGGATTTGTCGATCAATCACCCGAGACCATCGGGATGGCGTTACAAGGCGAGCGGCTGGTCAATGCCGTCAGCACCGGCGGAACCGAAGTTGGACTGGAAGAACTACAGCGCATGATCGAAACCCTCCGCCCTCTGTCCCGGTTATCTTTGTCCTTCCGCTTCGAGCCCGGCTCGTCGCGACCCGATGCGCAATCCCGCTCTAATATCCTGCACCTGGCGCAGGTGTTGGAAAGCGGTAGGCTGGATGCGCGACAGGTGACTTTTGTAGGGTTTAGCGATGGCGACGGGGCTGCCACATCCAACACGCGCATTGCTCTGCAGCGGGCCAAAACCGTTCGTAACGCGGTGCTGGCGGCAATCGAAACGAGTATTCCTGCGAGTCTCGAGATAGCGGTTGAGGGCTTTGGCGAAGCGATGCCAATGGCCTGCGACGACACCGAATGGGGCCGCAAGGTGAACCGCCGGGTCGAAGTCTGGATTCGATAGCGGTCAAAGATATCCTTGTGCGCGAAAGCTCAATTCTGTCGATTTGCCGATAATCAAATGATCGTGCAAGGTCAGCCCCAGCGCCGTGCAAGCATCCTGAATCCGGTTGGTCATGTCGATGTCAGATTGTGAAGGCGTCGGGTCACCTGAGGGATGGTTGTGCACCAATATCAACGCTGACGCATTCAGCTCCAGCGCGCGTTTCGCCACCTCACGCGGATAAACCGGTACGTGATCCACTGTGCCCTTCGCCTGCTCTTCATCTGCGATCAGTACATTCTTCCGGTCCAGATAAAACACCCGAAACTGCTCGGTCTCGCGATGGGCCATCGTCGTGTGGCAATAATCCAGCAGCGCATCCCAGCCCGAAATCACATGCCGCTGAATCACCCGCGCTCGTGCCATCCGATGAGCGCAGGCCTCAAGAATTTTCAGATCGGTAATCACCGTGTCCCCGATCCCCTTTATCTGACGCAGCCGTTCCTCAGGCGCCGTCAACACGCGGTTGAAGTCGCCAAACGCATCCATCAGAGCACGCGCCAGCGGTTTCACGTCCTGACGCGGGATGGATCGGAACAAAGCCAGCTCCAGCAGTTCATAATCCGGCAACGCTGCTGATCCGCCAGACATGAACCTTTCGCGCAGCCGCTTGCGATGGTCTTTGATGTAGGAGGGTAACCGACCAACGGGCAGCGGCTGCGCCGGTGCTTCATCCGTATCGAACAGCATGGGGGCTTCGGCAAAGGCGTCTTGGGTCATAACCCCACTCTGACGCAGAATCGGTTTCCGAAAAGTTAACGCGCCTTATCCCTGCCCGTCGGATCGGCAACACACGGGTCCCCCGCTTCATCTGGCCATAAATATCTCGGGGGAGTCGCCCAAAGGGCGATGGGGGCAGAGCCCCCCTGCTTAACCGGATTAACCTTTCATGCCATCCCAGAAGGACTTCACAGAAGAGAAAAAGCTTTTCGATTCCGGGTGATTGTCTTCACCCAAATCGTCAAACTCACGCAGTAGCTCTTTCTGGCGGCTGGTCAGATTGACCGGAGTTTCCACGGCCAGTTCGATGAACATGTCGCCGATACCACCACCACGCAACGCGGGCATGCCTTTGCCGCGCAAACGCATCTGACGCCCGGATTGGCTGCCTGCCGGAATCTGAACGCGGCCGCGACCACCATCAATTGTAGGAACTTCGATCGAGCCACCCAGCGCCGCTTTACCCATACTGACCGGAACGCGACAATATAGGTTCACGCTGTCACGCTCGAACAGTTTATGATCCGAAACCTCGACAAAGATATAGAGGTCGCCCGGAGGGCCACCGCGCATGCCAGCCTCGCCTTCACCGGCAAGACGGATGCGGGTACCGGTTTCAACGCCCGCTGGAATGTTCACCGATAGCGCGCGATCTTTTTCAACACGACCAGCACCGCCACACGATTTACAGGGATTCTTGATAATCTGACCCAAACCGGAGCAGGTCGGACAAGTGCGTTCAACGGTGAAGAAGCCCTGTTGCGCGCGCACCTTGCCCATACCGGAACAGGTTGGACAGGTGGTGGGTTCAACCCCACCCTCAGCCCCAGTGCCCTCACATGAAGAGCAGGCCACGGCGGTCGGTACATTTATAGTTTTCTGCAGACCCGCATAAGCCTCTTCCAGCGAAACCCGAAGGTTATAGCGCAGGTCCGATCCGCGGGCTGCACGACGTCCACCGCCGCCGCCACGTTGGCCGCCCATGAAGTCGCCGAACAAGTCGTCGAAAACGTCTGAGAACGCGCTGGAGAAATCGCCCTGGCCGCCAAAACCGCCACCGGGACGACCTCCGCCACCCATACCGTTTTCAAACGCAGCGTGGCCAAAGCGGTCATAGGCCGCCTTTTTGTCGCCATCGCGCAGCACATCATAGGCTTCGTTGGCCTCTTTGAACTGCGCTTCGGCATCAGGATTGTCCTTGTTGCGATCGGGATGCAGTTCTTTGGCTTTCTTGCGAAAACCTTTCTTGATCTCATCCGCCGAAGCGCCCTTGGACACGCCGAGCACTTCGTAATAGTCGCGTTTGGACATCAGTTGTTCCTTCTGCCTCAACGTAATTGGGCCGGCCCGGCAACCGGACCGGCCCATATTGGCCCGGTTACCCGTTAGTTACGCTTGTCGTCGTCCAGATCTTCGAACTCGGCGTCGACAATGTCGTCTTCACCCGGTGCCTCATCGGCTGCCGCCGGCGCATCCTCACCCTCTTCGGCTTGCGCCTTGTAGATGGCTTCGCCCAGCTTCATGGCGGCTTCGGTTACGTTCTGAATGCCGGATTTGATCTTGTCGGCATTCTCGGTTTCCAGCTCGTCCTTCAGCGCGGCAATCGCCAGCTCGATGGCTTCGATGGTGGTCGGGTCAACCTTGTCGGCATGCTCTTCCATCGACTTTTCGGTCGAGTGGATGAGGCTTTCCGCCTGGTTCTTGGCGTCGACCAGCTCGCGGCGTTCCTTGTCGGCTTCCGCGTTCTCTTCGGCGTCCTTGACCATCTTTTCGATGTCCTCATCGGACAGACCGCCCGAGGCCTGGATGGTGATCTTCTGCTCTTTGCCGGTGCCTTTGTCTTTGGCCGAAACCGAGACAATGCCGTTGGCGTCGATGTCAAAAGTCACCTCGATCTGAGGCATACCGCGCGGTGCGGGCGGGATGTCTTCGAGGTTGAACTGACCCAGGATCTTGTTGTCCGCAGCCATTTCACGCTCACCCTGGAACACGCGGATGGTTACGGCGTTCTGGTTGTCTTCGGCGGTCGAGAAGACCTGAGACTTTTTGGTCGGAATGGTCGTGTTGCGGTCGATCAGACGGGTGAACACGCCACCCAGCGTCTCGATGCCCAGCGACAGCGGGGTCACGTCCAGCAGAACCACGTCTTTAACGTCGCCCTGCAGAACACCGGCCTGAATGGCGGCGCCCATGGCAACCACTTCGTCCGGGTTCACACCCTTGTGCGGCTCTTTACCGAAGAACTTGGTGACCTCTTCGATCACTTTCGGCATCCGGGTCATACCACCGACCAGAACAACCTCGTCCACGTCAGCAGCCGACAGACCGGCGTCTTTCAGAGCAGCCTGGCACGGCTTCATCGACTTCTTGATCAGGTCCGCAACCAGCGATTCCAGCTTGGCACGGGTCAGTTTCATGACCATGTGCAGCGGCTGACCGTTCGAACCCATCGAGATGAACGGCTGGTTGATTTCGGTCTGCGAGGTCGAAGACAGCTCGATCTTGGCTTTTTCAGCGGCTTCTTTCAGACGCTGCAGGGCCATCTTGTCAGCGGACAGATCGACACCGTGTTCTTTTTTGAACTCGTCCGCCAGGTAGTTGACGATGCGCATGTCAAAGTCTTCACCACCCAGGAAGGTGTCACCGTTGGTCGACTTCACTTCGAACAGGCCGTCGTCGATTTCCAGAATGGTCACGTCGAAGGTACCGCCACCAAGGTCATAAACCGCGATGGTTTGGGTTTCTTCTTTGTCCAGACCATAGGCCAGCGCAGCCGCTGTCGGTTCGTTGATGATCCGCAGCACTTCTAGACCGGCGATTTTACCGGCGTCTTTGGTGGCCTGACGCTGGGCGTCGTTGAAATATGCCGGAACGGTGATAACTGCCTGCGTGACTTCCTCACCCAGATAGCTTTCTGCGGTTTCCTTCATCTTACCCAAAGTGAAGGCCGAGATCTGGCTTGGGGAGTACTTTTCACCGCGGGCTTCAACCCACGCGTCGCCATTGCCGCCATCAACGATGGCGTACGGCACCATTTTCTTATCTTTTTCGACTTCGGCATCATCCACGCGACGACCGATCAGGCGCTTGACGCCAAAGATCGTGTTGTCGGGGTTGGTGACCGCCTGACGTTTTGCAGGCTGACCGACCAGGCGCTCATCTTCAGTGAAGGCGACGATCGAGGGCGTGGTCCGCGCCCCTTCGGCGTTTTCGATGACCTTCGGCTGCGAGCCATCCATGATGGCCACGCACGAGTTGGTGGTTCCGAGGTCAATCCCGATTACTTTTCCCATAATTTTGATCCCTTTCAATTTAAGGCGATGTCCCGAGGCCTGAACCCGTTACGGCATCCCGGCCCCGATCTGATGTGCGCGACAGCACTACACCATCGCGCGTCGAGGCGTATATAAGGGCGCAGACTGGGGCCTGCAAGCGGTCAGAAACGCAGGTTTTCGGGATTTTGTAGCCTTTTTTGGCAAGGTTCTGGCAAGGTTTGGGGATTCTTCCATGGCGCGGCTTCTTTTGCGCGGATTTGATATCCGCAAAGGCTATCTGGATGCGGTGTCGCAAACCCGCCTGGTTGACCTGTTGCGCCCGATTCTGAAGGCCGCGCCGCTCTATCGGCCCATCACCCCATCGGGCAAAGAAATGTCGGTACGCATGACCTCGGCCGGAGCATTGGGCTGGGTTACGGATCGGGCTGGCTATCGGTATCAGGATACCCATCCCAAAGGCATGACCTGGCCTGCAATCCCGGATGATATTCTGACGATCTGGCAAGACGTGACCGGTGCGGAACGTCAGCCCGATTGCTGCCTGATCAACTACTACGGCGAAGGCACCAAGATGGGCCTGCATCAAGACAAGGACGAGGCTGATTTTTCTTGGCCGGTGCTGTCGATTTCACTGGGCGATGACGCGTTATTCCGCATCGGCAATACGACACGCGGGGGCAAGACCGAGTCAATTTGGCTGAACTCGGGCGATGTGGTGATCATGGGCGGACCTGCCCGGCTGACATATCACGGGATTGACCGCATCCGATTTGGATCATCCAAACTGCTGCCGAAGGGCGGGCGTATTAATCTGACGC
Source organism: Ruegeria sp. AB11 (assembly GCF_056536325.1). Classification (NCBI taxonomy): domain Bacteria; kingdom Pseudomonadati; phylum Pseudomonadota; class Alphaproteobacteria; order Rhodobacterales; family Roseobacteraceae; genus Ruegeria; species Ruegeria sp. AB11. The sequence continues at coordinate 715,364 of NZ_JBQFJO010000001.1, forward strand.
TTCGGGTCGCCACCTAGCGACGCGCCTCCCAGCTTTTTGACACGTGTTTGCGCGTGTAGAATTCAGCCAGCAACCCGATCATGGTCAGGACAATCCCCACCCAAAGCGCATATTCCCAACTTGTGTTGCGAGGAAAATAATTCCGGAACACAAAACCACGGCATTGGTCGATAACATGAAACAGCGGGTTCCAGGCAAACATGGTCAGCATGAACCCGCCCAGCGCGTTTCCCACGAACATCTTGCCGGAAAAAACCATATTCATCCGCCGATAGACATTTTTCAGGATGGTCACTGTATTGGGAAACCACGGCTTCAGCGCCAGAAACACGAGCCCCACCGAACACCCCGTAAACCAGGCAAGCACAAGCATGGCAAAAGCTCCGCCTGGCTCCTGAATCTCGAGCGGCGAAACGGCAACGCTGTAGACAAACAAAATCACCAGGATCGAGACAAGTTGGGTATAGAGCGTGCCTAGCGCCGAAGCCGCCAGCATCACCATCATGGTCATCGGCGAATGCAAAGTCATGGGATTGTTGCCATCTCCGACACCGGCAATGGCACCGACCGATTTGATATGTGTCAGAAACAGAAACACTCCAGACAGCAGAAAAAGTATGAACTCACCGCGTATCTTAGCGATCCGGGTGCCCATGAAAGACAGGATCAAGTAGAACGCTCCGGTGACCACAACCACCTGAAGAATATTAATAAGGATCGCCATCACCGCATTTGAATGCTGCGATCGGATATTGCGCACAATCGCATGGAATATCAGTTCAGCTGTGGTGAAGGCCCCGCCCAACAACGACTGATTTCGCTTATAGTGAAACACGCGACCACTCTTTCCTGCTCATGTCACCTGCAATCTGGCACGAAATTCTTGCTGTTCCGTATCCAGCGCATCATAAGTCCGTAAGAAACTTGGATCAACAAATCTCAAGAACGGAGCTTTTTTGTGACCTATGACGCCCTGATACCCGTCATCCGGCGGCTGGCCCTTCAGGCAGGCGACAAGATCATGCAGATCTACGAGGCGGATGATTTCGACGTCAAAGTCAAATCCGATTCCAGTCCGGTGACCGAGGCGGATGAGGCCGCAGATGCGCTGATCTCGGCCGGGCTGCGCGAAGCTTTTCCCGAAATTTTACTAGTGACTGAAGAGCAGGCGGACTCGCACTCGGAAAAAGGTGAGACCTTTCTGATCGTCGATCCGCTGGACGGCACCAAGGAATTCATCAACCGTCGAGGCGATTTCACAGTGAACATCGCATTTGTTGAGAACGGCGTACCGACGCGCGGCGTAGTTTATGCGCCTGCCCGAGGCCGGATGTTCTATACTCAAGCCGATGGGCAATCGGTTGAAGAGACAGGTGATCTGGACAAGGATAATGCAGGCGAGACAGCTCCGATTTCAGTCTCTAAACCGGACAATACAGCGTTGATGATCGTGGCGTCCAAATCGCACCGCGATCAGGCGACTGAGGATTACATCAACAAATATCAGGTGCGCGACAGCAAGAGCGCCGGGTCGTCGCTGAAGTTCTGTCTGGTCGCAACGGGTGAGGCTGACCTTTACCCCCGCGTGGGCCGCACAATGGAATGGGACACCGCAGCGGGCCATGCAGTACTAGCCGGTGCTGGTGGAAATGTCGTGCGCTTTGATGACCACACCCCGCTGACCTACGGCAAAGACGGCTATGCCAACCCGTTTTTCATCGCCTATGCTCCGGGTGTCGACCTGAAGGAAGCCTGATGTCTGTTCTGATCGTCATTCCCGCCCGCTACGCGTCGACCCGCTATCCGGGCAAACCTCTGGTGCCGCTGACCGGGGTCAATGGTACAGCCATGACACTGATCGAACGGTCCTGGCGCGCCGCCATTTCGGTCGCGGGTGTCGATCGCGTCGTCGTGGCGACAGACGATGACCGCATTCGCGAAGTATCCGAGGGGTTCGGGGCCGAAGTGATCATGACCTCGGATACCTGTCGCAATGGCACCGAACGCTGCGCCGAGGCGCATACGGCGCTGGGCAGCGGTTATGAGATCGTAGTGAACCTGCAGGGCGATGCACCATTGACGCCGCACTGGTTTGTCGAAGACCTGATTTCAGGCTTGCGCGATGCCCCTGAGGCCGGTGTGGCCACCCCGGTTCTGCGCTGCGATGGCGACGCTCTGAATGGGTTGTTGAATGACCGCAAACACGACCGCGTTGGGGGTACGACAGCAGTGTTTGGCAATGATCACAGTGCGCTCTATTTCTCGAAAGAGGTAATTCCATTCACCTCTGAGACCTATGCCAACGATGATCCAACTCCGGTCTTTCATCATGTCGGAGTCTACGCTTATCGGCCAGATGCACTGGCAGACTATCCCTCCTGGCGGACCGGCCCGCTGGAAACTTTGGAGGGCCTTGAACAACTGCGTTTCATGGAAAACGGTCGCAAGGTTCTGTGCGTCGAGGTGGAAGCCAAGGGCCGTCAGTTTTGGGAACTGAACAACCCCCAGGATGTCGCCAAGATCGAAGAAATGATGGCCGCGATGGGACTGGAATGAACCATATTCTGGTCACCGGCGGCGCGGGCTATATTGGTTCGCATGCCTGCAAGGCGCTTGCAAAGGCGGGCTATATTCCGGTGACCTATGACAATCTGGTCACCAGTTGGCAGGATGCGGTGAAATTTGGTCCGTTCGAGCGGGGCGACCTACTGGATCGCGCGCATCTGGACGCCGTCTTTGCCAAATACCAGCCAGCCGCCGTGATGCATTTCGCAGCCCTCAGCCAAGTGGGTGAGGCAATGTCCGAGCCTGGCAGGTACTGGTCGAACAATGTGACCGGCTCTTTGACGTTAATCCAAGCGGCAGTCGACGCGGGCTGTTTGAATTTCGTCTTTTCATCGACCTGCGCCACTTATGGCGAACACGACAATGTCGCGCTCGATGAAACCTCACCTCAACATCCTCTGAACGCCTATGGCGCCTCAAAACGCGCGATCGAAGATATCCTGCGTGATTTCGAATTCGCCTACAGGCTAAACCATGTGATCTTCCGATATTTCAATGTCGCCGGGGCCGACCCGGATGCCGAAATTGGTGAATTCCATCAACCCGAGACCCATCTGGTGCCGCTGATGCTGGACGCTGTCGCCGGTAAGCGCGATGGTCTTACAGTGTTCGGCACCGATTATGACACGCCCGACGGCACCTGTATTCGCGATTATGTGCACGTCTGCGATCTGGTCGATGCGCATGTTCTTGGTCTGAAGTGGCTGGAGCAAGGCAAAGAGAGCCGTCTGTTCAATCTGGGTACCGGATCGGGATTTTCGGTTATGGAAGTGATCGAGCATTCGAAGGCCGTCACCAATCGAGCGGTGCCCTACAGCATCGGCCCACGCCAGGCAGGGGACTGTACATGTCTGGTATCCGGTTCAAGCTGCGCAGAAAAAGAGCTGGGCTGGATGCCAAAAAGATCAACGTTAGAGACGATGATCACCGATGCGTGGCGCTGGCATCAGAATGGCAGCTACAAAAAGTGAGCACAAAGGATCAGCCGCTAAGCTGGGGGCAGCGATACAAACTGCGCCTAAAGCGTAAGCGGCTTTTATTGCGGTCTTTTCGTAGCCGCCATCAGCTAACTTCGCGTGCAGACAAAACGCAACAAATCGCGCCGGGAGCTATCCTTGCTTTTACCACTCTACGGAACGAGATCAGCCGATTGCCGTGGTTTTTTCACCACTACCGGACGCTGGGTGTAGATCATTTTCTGATTGTGGATAACGGCAGCGACGACGGATCGACCCAGTACCTGCTTGATCAGCCGGATGTATCGCTGTGGCAGACAACTGCTAGCTATCGTGCGTCCCGGTTCGGATTGGATTGGCTGACATATCTACAGTGGAAATTTGGCCACGGGCATTGGACGCTTATGGTCGATGCCGATGAATTGCTTGTCTATGCCCATCACGACACGCATTCGTTGAACGATTTGACGGGCTGGCTGGACGCGCGTGGGCAGTCCGCCTTTGGCGCATTGATGCTGGATCTGTTTCCCAAAGGCCCAGTGGGCACACAGTACTATGACCCGCAATCCGATCCTACGGATGTTCTGAACGGGTTCGACCCCGGCCCCTACAGATCCCAACGTCAATTTCCATTGGGCAACTTGTGGGTTCAAGGCGGGACGCGCGAGCGAGTTTTCTTTTCGGACCGCCCTGAAAGATCCCCGACTCTGAACAAAATCCCTTTGGTCCACTGGTCGCGACATATGGCTTATGTGAATTCCTGCCACTCCGTCCTGCCGCGAGCCTTGAATTTTGAATATGACGGGCCAGAGGGGCAGGCTCCTTCGGGCGTTTTGCTGCACACGAAATTCCTGCCGGGGGTTGTAGAAAAATCGCAGATCGAAAAACACAGGCGCCAGCATTTCCACGACCCTGAAAAATTCAGCACATATTATGATGGGATTATTAATAAACCCGATCTTTGGGGGTCTGATTCTGTAAAGTTGCGCGATTGGCAACAATTGGAGACTTTGGGGCTGCTGAACGGTGGCAGCTTTCCAGCCACTACGGGGAAGTAAACGGGATATAAACCCATTGCTTCGCAAGGTAGCTAGATGTCATAAAACGATGACGGCTCGGCACCACTCAGGCCTCAGGCGGCCCCGGGCAGACTCGCGTATATCAAAAAAGGTTGGGCAGCCGCGTGAGCCTTTTGGATTCCTATCGCATGAGATTGCGACGCAAGCGTCGCCTTTTGCGTTGCCTGCGCAAAAGACGCGAATTGAAGGCGATACAGAATAACACGCCAGATATTCGCCCGCAGGACATCTTGTTGATGAGCGTCGTGCGAAACGAATGTATCCGCCTGCCCTATTTTCTCGATTACTACCGCAAGCTTGGCATTAACCATTTCCTATTCGTCGACAACAATAGCAATGACGGAACGCGTGAGTATTTAACCGGCCAGCCAGACGTGTCACTTTGGTGGACGGATGGCAGCTACAAACGGTCGACGTATGGGCTGGATTGGTCAAATTATCTGCTGCGAACCTATGCCCACAAACACTGGGTTTTGACAGTCGATCCGGACGAGTTCTTTGTTTACCCGTTTTGTGATACACGCCCGATAAAGGCGTTGACCGACTGGTTGGACGACACCAGCGTGCGTAGTTTCGGCACGATGCTGATCGACATGTATCCCGAAGGGCCAATCGAAGACACGCCCTATCGCGCCGGTCAGGATCCGTTAGAGATCGCCCCGTGGTTTGACTCGGGCAACTACATGATCACTCGGAATCCCACCTATGGGAACCTGTGGATCCAAGGTGGTGCCCGAGCACGGGTTTTCTTTCATGATACGCCCGAAAAAGCCCCTGCACTGAACAAAATCCCTTTGGTGAAATGGCATCGCCGCTACGCCTATGTCAGCTCTACCCATGCGCTGCTGCCCCGTGGCCTCAATCAAGTTTATGAGGAGCGCGGGGGTGAGAAGACCAGCGGCGCGCTGCTGCATGCCAAGCTGATCGAAACTCTGGGCGACAAAGCGTACGAGGAGCTAAGCCGCAGCCAGCATTACAGCGGTTCGGAAGAATACAAAGCCTATGCCGAACAGTTGCAGAATAAACCTATTTTCTGGAACAACTGGTCCGAGAAATACATCAACTGGCGACAGCTTGAGATCCTCGGCATGATGTCAAAAGGGAACTGGGCATGAGCAGCCTGGGCATCGTCATGCTGGTGCACACCGCACTCGACCGAGTAGAGCAGGTGGCGCGGCATTGGACCGCATCGGGCTGCCCGGTCGTGATCCATGTAGATCGCAAAGTGGCCAACTCGGCCTATTCCACTCTGGTCACTGCGTGCTCAGACAACCCGCTAATCCAGTTCTCGGATCGACATGTCTGTGAATGGGGTGGTTGGGGCATCGTTGCGGCCTCGCAATCCGCTGCAAACCAGATGTTGGACAGTTTCCCGAAGGTGCGTCACGTTTATCTTGCCTCAGGTTCTTGTTTGCCGCTTCGCCCTGTGGGCGAGCTGATAGATTATCTGGCTGATCGCCCCCGCGTTGATTTCATCGAAAGCGCCACAACACGCGATGTCAGCTGGACCATGGGGGGGTTGGATCTTGAACGCTTCACGCTGCGTTTTCCGTTCTCATGGCGCAAACAACGGAGATTGTTTGACGCATACGTGCGGCTTCAACGCGCAGCAGGCCTGCGCAGGGCCATCCCTGAAGGTCTGGTGCCCCATATGGGCAGCCAATGGTGGTGCCTGACACGGCAAACCCTGTCAGCCATTTTGCAGGACCCCAAGCGACCGGACTATGACCGGTATTTTCGGAGGGTCTGGATCCCGGACGAAAGCTATTTCCAAACACTTGCGCGCCTGTATTCCACGCATATCGAAAGCCGGTCGCTGACACTGTCGAAGTTCGACTATCAGGGCCGACCTCATATGTTCTACGATGACCACCTACAATTGCTACGCCGCTCGGATTGCTTTGTGGCGCGGAAAATCTGGCACGAAGCAGACAGGCTGTATCAATCCTTTTTGTCGGATGAAAACAGCGCGATGACACCGGCTGAGCCCAATCCGGGAAAGATCGACCGAGTGTTTTCTAAAGCTGTCGAGCGGCGCATTCGCGGCCGGGACGGATTGTACATGCAGAGCTGTTTTCCGCGCGCGACAAGCGAACGCGGCCTAACTGCTTTTCCTTATTCCGTGCTTCAAGGCTTTTCAGAGCTGTTTGAAGATTTCGAGCCCTGGCTTGCAAATGTGACGAGTGCACGGGTGCACGGACATCTGTTTCACCCGGAGAAGGCGCAATTTGCAAACGGTGGCACAATGATGAACGGCGCGCTTCCCGATTGCGCGTCTCTCCGCGACTACAATCCGACTGCATTCCTGTCGAACGTCATCTGGAACACACGGGGCGAGCGCCAATGTTTTCAATTCGGACCGAATGATGCCCAACAGATCAACGAGTTCCTGTTGCGCGATCTGAACGCCAGTATTGCAATGATCACCGGGGCCTGGGCGGTTCCCTTGTTCAGGTCCAACATGAACTTTGCCGATATTCGGTGTGAAGCTGCCCGTTTGCAGCAGCGGGAAACAAAGCAGCTTGAGTTGCTGGATACAGCCCGCGCAAGCTCTAGAATACGGGTCTGGACCATGGCTGAGTTCGTGGAATCCCCCATGGAACACCTGCAGACCGTGCTTGAAGATATGGGTGCGCCCCAGCCCACCCACTTGACCGAGGCACCCACGATGGTGGATCTGACGGGGTTTGGTAAGTTTCTGCAGAATCTCAAAAACCAGGGCATGCATCCCTATTTGATGGGTGATTTTCCTGTTAACGATGTATTTGGCGGACAAGCCAAATCGTTCAAAAAGCCCTATCTGGTGCAGTAATTAAAGATGACCCGCCGCTTCGATTACTTCATCGTACTGGCCGATATGCGTACTGGCTCGAACCTGTTGGAGTTGCAGTTGAATACGCTCGACGGGGTGACCTGTCACGGTGAGGCGTTCAACCCCTACTTCGTCGGCCTGCCAAAACTGGATAGCGTTCTTGGGTTTACCCTGGAAGATCGCGAGAACGACCCTCAGGCTCTGATCGATGCGATCCGAAACGCACCGGGTGAGATGAACGGCTTTCGATTCTTCAGTGATCACGATGCGCGTGCTCTTGGGCCTGCGCTTGATGATCCACGCTGTGCCAAGATCATCCTGATGCGCAATCCTCTGGACAGCTACATCTCGTGGAAAATCGCGTTGGAGACCAAGCAGTGGAGATTGGTAAACATCAAGCAGCGCCGCGACGCGCAGGTCACCTTCGACACCGAAGAGTTCTGTGACCAACTTGAACAACGGCAGGCGTTTCGACAGACCGTTCTCAAGCACTTGCAAACCACAGGGCAGACGCCGTTTTATATAGACTATGACGATCTGAATGACCTGGACGTTCTGAACGGGCTTGCAGCCTGGCTGGGCGTCAGCGCACGGCTTGCCGAGCTGAACCAACATCTCAAGCGCCAGAACCCTGCACCCGCCTTGTCGAAAGTGACCAATCCAGACGACATGGAGCAGGCACTGTCACAGTACGACTGGTTCAAGTTGCACCAAATCCCAAATTTCGAGCCGCGCCGCGGTCCTGCCGTCTCGCGCTATGTGGGCGCGGCAAACACGCCCCTGATGTATCTACCCGTGCGCGGTGGCCCCGAGGCGGAAGTGGCGCAATGGCTTGCCGATCTCGATGGAGTCACAACCGATGACCTGATCACTGGCCGCAATCAGAAACAGACGCGTCAATGGATGCAAAGCCATCCCGGTCACCGCAAATTCACAGTGCTGCGGCATCCGTTGGCGCGCGCGCATGCGGTATTCTGTGACCGTATCCTACACACCGGCCCCGGCGCCTATGTCAGCATCCGCAATATGCTGAGCCGGCGTTACAAAGTGCCGCTGCCTGCCAAAGGTGATCTAGGTGCTTATTCACTTGACCAACATTACGAAGCTTTCTCGGCATATCTGGGCATGTTGCGCAGTATTCTTGCCGGTCAGACCCCGATCCGCGTCGATGGAGAATGGTGCGGGCAGGCGCAAACACTGGAAGGCATGGCTGGATTCACCCTACCCGATCTGATTCTGCGTGAGGTTGAGGTGGCAATCAAATTGCCCGAGCTTGCCCGTCAAGTGGGACACGAAGCACCGCCAACTCCGGTGAAGGCAAAGCCTGATGTGCCCTTCTCGCTGGATCAAATTTACGATGCACGGCTTGAAGCGCTGGCAGCCGAAGCCTACCAGCGCGACTATGTGCAGTTCGGGTTTGGTGCTTGGAAACCGCTTTGAGTCAGGGACGCAGAGTGATGACCGTTCCCTCGTTCACCATCGCGTAAATCTCTTCGATCTCATCATTTTTCACAGCGATGCAGCCCGCTGTCCAATCAGGCGTCTTCTTCGCACGCTTGAACTCGGATCGCAAATTGGGCTGCCCGTGAATGAAGATGTCGCCCCCCGGGTCAACACCTGCAGCCTTGGCTTTGGCCCGGTCTTCCGAATTGGGATACGAGATACCCAGCGACAGATGATAGCGGCTGCGCGGGTTGCGGCGGTCGATCAGATAAGTGCCCTCAGGCGTGCGGCCGTCGCCTTTTTTGGTTTTTGTGCCTCTGGGCGCAAATCCCAGATCGACATCATATTCCCGTAAAATCTGCTCGTTATGAAGAAGATACATCTTGCGTGCGCCCTTGTTGATGACCAATGAGGTCACCTCGGGCCCGCGATAAGAAAGAAATCTGGGTTTCGCTGAGGCGCACGCTGAAAGGCTCAGCGTTGCCATCGCGCCCATTCCAAATGCTCGACGATCCATAGTTTTCACTGCCTGATGCTCTTTTTTGCCAATTATTATGCCAGATTTGCGCGAAACTTAAATCACTTTTTGATGTACGACTGTTCCGTCAGGCGGCGTTCAATCGACTCGAGCCTTTCAAGAACCTCGTCACGATAGGCGTCTGTTTTGACCTCATCCTCGGCATGGTGGGCATCCTGCATCGAGTTCACGATCAGACCAACCAGAAGGTTAACCACCGCAAAGGTGGTCACCATGATGAAGGGAACAAAGAATAGCCAGGCGTAGGGATAGACCTCCATCACCGGGCGGACGATCCCCATGGACCAGCTTTCCAGCGTCATGATCTGGAACAGCGTATAGGCAGACATGCCCAGATCACCGAACCAATCCGGAAAGCTGTATGAGAACAGTTTGGTCGAGATCACCGCGCCGATATAGAACAAAATCGCCATCAGCAGGAACACGCTGGCCATGCCCGGCAGCGCCGAGATGAAGCCTTCGACTACTCGGCGCAGGCGCGGCGCAACGGAGATGACGCGCAATACCCGCAAGATACGCAGTGCCCGAAGAACAGAAAGCGCCCCCGCGCTGGGGACAAGGGCGGCACCCACAATCACAAAGTCAAAAATGTTCCAGCCGCTTGTGAAGAACCGACGCCCGGTCGCGATCAGTTTCACCACGATTTCGATGACGAAGATGGTGAGGCACAGTTTATCAAGCGTCACGATCAGCGGGCCTGCCGCCTCCATCAGCGTGGGTGATGTCTCCATCCCCAACAGGACCGCATTGAACAGGATCACGCCAGTGATGAACTTCCCGAAAGTCGGCGCTTCGATGATGGGCAGCAGTCGTTGGGCGATCACCATGCGGGTGGTCCTTATCTCAGGGTTAATTGTTCAAAATGAACCGAGCGGCAAGTTCGGTGTGTGACGACCATCGAAATTGGTCAACCACCTGCACCCATTCAAGGGTATATCCGGCGTTAACCAATATTTTTGCATCACGAGCAAAGGTGATCGGGTTGCATGAGACATAGGCGACCACCGCACGCTTGGCCTGTGCCAGCTCAGCCACCTGTGCTTCGGCCCCCGCACGCGGTGGGTCTAGCACCACAGCATCGAATTTCTTGAGCTCATCGGGCATGAGCGGGCGGCGATACAGATCTCGGGCCTCGGTTGTGACCTGTTTCAGGCCTTGCGCCTTGCGCCATCCCTGATCCAAGGCCTTCGTCATTTCGGCCTCGCCCTCGACCGCATGCACCTCGGCTGTCTGTGCCAGCGGTAGTGAGAAAGTTCCGCATCCCGCGAATAGATCGACGATCCGCTTGGCTCCCAGCGTCGCATCGGAAACGGCCTGTAATAGAGCCTGTTCTCCATCCTTGGTGGCTTGCAAAAACGCCCCGGGCGGCGGGATGACGCCAGCGTTTCCAAAGCGTTGGATCGGAGGCTCACGCATGGCGATTACTTCATCATTCCAACTGAGCCGGGCAAGGCCGTGGTGCTCGGTCGCTTGCGCGAGCGCAAGTACCAATGGTCCATCCAGCGGTTTGCCTCCTTTGACCGCCACATCCAGACCGACTTCGGACAGGGTCAGCGTTACGGCCAACACGCCTTTGCGGCTGCCACCCAACATGGCCAGCGCTTCGGCCACCGGAATGGCGTCGATCAAGGTGGGATGCAGCAGGTGACAATCCGGGATTTCGGTGATCGTGTTCGAAGCGCGTCCGTGAAACCCGGCCAGAGTGCCCTTTTTAGTGCGCCGAACGGCGATGGTCGCACGGCGGCGCGATCGCTCGGGCGAGGTGTGAATGGGCCGCATCGGGGCATCGAGCCCCTGCGCGGCGAGCGCGTTGCGCACCACGTCGACCTTCCAGTCGGCGACAAACTCATCGGCGGCGTGCTGCAGCTGGCAACCCCCACAGGCTTTGTAGTGACGGCAGGGTGCATTGACCCGCTGATCCGAGGGCGTTTCGACACGGATATCACTGAGGAACTGCCCCAGCAATGTGCCGCTGACCACCTCACCCGGCAGGGTTCGGGGGGCGTAGATCGGACCATCGGCGATCCCGTCGCCCTGATGTCCAAGGCGGTTAATGGTGTAGTGCTGCGTCATGGGGGCCTGATACCGGGGGTTTGCGACCAACAAAACCCCTTATTCTGCCGCCTCCGCCTGAATGAACCCGCCCGACTGGCGGTGCCAGAACCGGGCATAAAGCCCGCCACGTTCCAACAGTGCCTCATGTGTACCGCTTTCGACGATATGCCCATGATCCAGAACAATGATCCGGTCCATCTCGCTGAGCGTGGAGAGACGGTGCGCGATCGCCAGAACCGTTTTACCCTGCATCACCCGGTGCAGCGCGGCCTGAATCGAGGCCTCGACCTCGGAATCCAGCGCCGAGGTCGCCTCGTCCAGAACCAATATCGGCGCGTCTTTCAGGATGGCACGGGCCAAAGCGATCCTCTGCCGTTGTCCGCCGCTGAGTTTCACACCCCGCTCACCCAGATGCGCATCATAGCCCTTACGCCCCTGCGCATCCTCAAGCCCCAGGATGAATTCATGCGCCTCGGCCTTGGTCGCGGCCTCAATCAATTCAGCCTCAGTCGCGTCAGGACGGCCATAGAGGATGTTCTCGCGCGCCGAGCGGTTGAACATCGCAGTTTCCTGCGTAACCATCCCGATCTGTTGGCGCAGACTGTCCTGTGTCACTTGAGAGACATCCTGCCCGTCAATTGAAATGACGCCATTTTCCCCGTCATAGAGCCTAAGCAGCAGTGAAACCAAAGTGGATTTCCCCGCACCCGAGGCCCCGACAATGCCCAGCTTCTCACCCGGAGCTGCGGTGAAATGCAGGTCAGACACGCCGCCCACATCGCGGCCATAGGCAAAACTGACATGGTCAAAGGCGATCTCACCTTCCGAGACCACAAGCGGAGTCGCATTCAGGGCATCTTCGACCCGGTCGCGCTTGGTCAAGGTATGCATCCCGTTCTCGATCTCGCCAACATTGGCGTATAGGCCCATCAACGTGAAACTGACCCAGCCGGTCATTTGTGAGATACGGATCGCCACGGCGCCAGCCGCTACGATATCCCCGGCAGTCGCGCCGCCCATCCGCCAAAGCCACAGCGTCGCACCGATCAGCAGGACTGGCAGAACCCCGGCTAGCGTCATCAGGATGAACCGGAAACTGGCCGACAACTTGCCGAATTCCAGCGACCGTTCTCGCAGGTCGACCATAGAGTTGCGCGCAGCGTGGTCTTCGAATTCCGAATGAGCGAACAGTTTGACCGTCTTGATATTTGTAATCGTGTCGACCACTTGCCCCGACACCATCGCCCGTGCTCCAGCACGCGCGGCAGAGCGCACACGAATGCGTGGAAGATACCAGCGCACCAGCAGGAAGTAGACAACCAACCAAGCGGCGAACGGGACCATCACAAGCGGATGAATAGACCCTAACAAAAGCAATGACCCCGCCAGCGAGGCCAAGGCGAACACAATCGCGCTGATGGTTTCGGACACCACCTGCGTCATCGCATTTGAGGTTTGCATCTGTTTTTGGGCAATCCGCCCGGCGAAATCATCGTCGAAATAGATCACCGATTGACCCAGCGTCCAGCGGTTCAGCTTGGCTAATACCAGTGGTGTGATGTTGGGCATGACGATGTAGTTATTCGCGATCGATGACAGCCCAAACAGCGCGGGACGCAACAGCATGAAGAATGCGACAGCACCCAAAATGATCGCAAGATTGCCGCCGGTCAAAAACGCGTCGGGCCCGCTGGTTGTAGTCAGATCGATAACCCGCCCCAAGACCCAGGCGGTGCCGGCCTCCATAGCGCCTGCAATTGCCGAGAACGCAGCAGCGACGAATAGCATCGGCCAGGCGCCGGACAGGCTCCAGCGAATGAACGCCCCCAGCGTTTGCGGCGGGGGCGTTTCGATGTCTTTGAACGGTTGGATGAGGTCGGCAATCCTCATTCAGCGGCCTCCGGGTTCAGGAAGCCCCCAGATTGCCGCGCCCAGAACTGGGCGTAAAGCCCTCCTTGCGCCAGCAATTCGGAATGGCCGCCCTGTTCGACGATGCGACCACCATCCATCACCAGAATGCGGTCCATCTGCGCAATCGTGCTGAGCCGGTGCGCAATGGCGATCACGGTCTTGCCTTGCATCATGCCGTAGAGTGTTTCCTGTATCGAAGCTTCGACTTCGGAATCTAGGGCGGATGTCGCCTCATCCAACAGCAAAATCGGTGCATCTTTAAGGATCACACGCGCCAGCGTCACCCGCTGCCTCTGACCGCCAGACAGTTTCACACCCCGCTCGCCAACATGCGCATCATAACCGGTGCGCCCTTCCGGGTCCCGCAGATCGAGGATGAACTCATGCGCTTCGGCCTGTTTTGCGGCGGCGATCATCTGATCCTCGGTCGCATCAGGTCGGCCATAAAGAATATTAGCCCGCACCGAGCGGTGCAGCAGAGCGCTGTCTTGCTGAACCATCCCGATATGGCTGCGCAAACTGTCCTGCGTGACCTTCGAAATATCCTGACCATCAATCAGTATCGCACCCTGTTCAACATCGTAAAACCGCAAAAGTAGCTTTACTAGAGTCGATTTTCCTGCCCCCGACCGACCGATCAGTCCGATTTTTTCGCCTGGTTTGATCGTCAGATTGACGTGATCCAGCCCACCGGCTTCGCGGCCATAATGGTGTGAAAGATCGCGGATTTCGATTTGGCCATTGCCCAGACGCAAGGGCTGCGCATCAGACTCGTCCAACAAATCGATGGGTTGCGCGATGGTTTGCATACCCTCAGCAACGATGCCGAGTTCCCGGAAGAAGCTGGTCAACGCCCACATGATCCATCCGGTCATGGCATTCAGCCGCAGCGTCAACGCAGTGGCGGCGGCCACCACACCGACCGTAGCGCTACCTTGCGCCCAAAGCAGGATCGCCCAGCCAACGACACCCACGATCAGCACACCGTTCAACGCAACCAGTGCGGCATCCATAATGGTGAAAATCCGCATCTCGATCTGGAATGTGCGGCGGGTTTCTGCAATCGCCTCGCGTGCATAATCCTGTTCCTGTGTGTCATGGGCAAACATCTTGATGGAGTGAATGTTGGTATAGCTGTCCACCACGCGCCCCGTTACGGTCGAACGCGCATCAGACGCGGCTTGCGACGCGGGTCCGACCCGCTTGACGGTCCACCGAACCAAAGCGCCATAAAACACCAGCCAAATCAATAACGGCAGCAACAGGCGCAGATCGGCCGCCATCAGCAGTATGGCCGCGCCGATCATGTAGGCGATCGAGAAGGAAATCGCGTCAAAGACCTGAAACACAACCTCGCCCGCAGCGGGCGGGGTCTGAACAACCCGGTTGGCGATGCGGCCGGCAAAGTCATTTTCGAACCAACCCACCGATTGTCGCAGAACATGTTTGTGCGCCCGCCAACGGATCAGCGTGCCAAAGTTCGGCAGGATCGTGTTGTTGAGCAGCAAGACGTCAACCAGCTGCAGAATGGGACGAATGAACAGAATCAGCGCGGCGACCACGATCAGCTCTGTCCTATGCGCCTGCCAAAATTCAGCGGGTGAACTTCCCAGCAGATCCACAACGCGGCCCATATAAAAGATCAGTCCGACCTCGACCGCAGCAACCATCACGGACATCAGTGCGGCCAGCACGAAAACGCGTTTGAAAGGCTGCGAATAGCCCAACATGAAAGGCCACAGCCGCGTAGGTGGGGTATCTACCTGTTCATAGGCGACAAAAGGGTCAATGAGGTTTTCGAAGTAGCGAAACATAGAGAGTGCTCCGATTGAGCAAAAAATAGGTCATGCGAAGAAAGATGGCGCCAGAACACCACCCCTACGGGTCAAAGTGTTCCGGGCTTTAGCCGAACCAGATCCCGTAATACATTCGCATTCCTCCCTCCATATGAGTCAGGCGCACCCTGCCAAATCAAATCGGGTTTGTCATCCCTTTTTGAGACTTCAATTTATTCCGCCAGCAATTCTTCGCGGCTGAGCGTGAAATCCGACGCGATCCACCGCGCCTCAAGCTCGGCCAGTTTTTTGCCCAGCGCGGGACCCGAGAAGGCTGGGATCAAATCCGACGCCTTAATCGGGAAACTGGCTGCGGCCCCATGTTGCAATGCTTGGCTCAGGTCTTCTGACCATGGCTGTTCAAGAAATGCGTGGCGCAAAAGCGTCTCGTGCAAACCGCCTTCCGAGCCATAGCGGTAACCCAGTTCCGCGACGCTGGTCATCGCCATCGCTTCGTCGCGCATCCGGGTCAGTCTTTGCAGTTGCGCACGGCTGAGGCGCAGGGTTTTTGCGACTTCAGGCGGTGCAATTGCAGCCAAACGGCGAATCGCTTCGGACGCGGCGTGGGCGTCTTGTTCCAACTTGATAAGGATCGCCAAAGCCCGGTCATCCGCACCGGCTAGAAGCTGCGCCAGAACACCTGTGCTGCGCATGGCGGCAACCGACGGAGCGGGGTCAGGCGCAGCGAGAAGTTTCAGCATCTCGGCCCCAACCCTTTCGCGGGAAAGTGTCTCTAACCCGCCCAAATTCGCAGCAATCGCATCCAGCGCATCGGGGTCGAAGCCCTGGTCTGCATCACCGTACCAAGCGTGAAAGCGGAAGTATCTGAGCGATCGCAGGTAGTCTTCGCGGATGCGATCACTGGCCTCCCCGATGAACCGCACGCGACGCGCCTGTAGATCCGGCAAACCGTTCAGCGGATCAAGGATTGTGCCGTCAGGTTTGGCATAAAGCGCGTTCATGGTGAAATCACGACGCGCGGCGTCTTCTTCGACCTTGTCGGAAAAGGCGACAACCGCGCGGCGGCCATCCGTTTCGACGTCCCGCCGGAACGTCGTGACCTCATGCGGAATGCCCTTGCTGACGACGGTTACCGTGCCGTGTTCGATCCCCGTTGGGATCGGCTTCAACCCAGCTATCTGCGCCAGTTCCACAACCCGTTCCGGCCTTGCATCTGTGGCAATGTCAATATCCGAGACCGGAGCCTGCAGCAAAGCATTACGCACACAACCACCGACAAAAAGCGCTTGCGCCCCGCCTTCGGTCAGGGCGGTGCATACATCCTGTGTGGATTGTTCGGTTAACCAGTCTTCCGTGATCCGCTTCATTCACTCATCCGCGCTGCCAGTCCCCGCAGCATCCGCGCCGTCGCACCCCAGATGTAATAGGGGCCATAGGGCACGGCATAGTAATACCGTCTTTGACCACGCCAACGGCGCGACTCGACGACATAATTCTCTGGGTTCAGGACATGCGCAAGCGGAACTGAGAAGACCTCATCCACTTCCCCGGGTTCTGCGACAGTCTCGAAGCTGGTTTCAAGGATCGCAACAACGGGCGTGACCGAAAAAGAAGTCACGGTTTCATGAATGGGCAAATGGCCCAAAATGCGCGGCAATTCGGGTGGAAGGCCGATTTCTTCCCGGGCTTCGCGTAAGGCGGTGGCCGTGACATCCGCGTCACCTTCATCCTGTTTTCCACCCGGAAAGGCAATCTGGCCCGGGTGGTGCTTCAACGCCGAAGAGCGCTTGGTCAGGATCAACTGCGGCACATCGCCGACCATGGAAACAGGCACTAACACACCCGCAGGGCGCAGTTTGCGCCCCGCAGGCAGCACCGTCTCCGGGTTCAGATCAAAGTCACTGGACCCATCGCCATCACGACACAGAGCCGCTGTCAGTTCCGAAATCAGATCACGCGCCATCCGGACCTTCGGCCTCGAACCCAACAGTTGTTGGGTCCAGCACGTAATGTGCACCGCAGAACTGGCAGTCGGCCGTTACAGTGCCCTGATCGGTCGTCATCTTCTCGATATCCTGCGCCGAATAGATCGACAGACTTTGCCGTACGCGATCTTCGGAACAGGTGCAGCCGAACTGCACTTGCTGCGCATCGTATACACGGGGCTGTTCCTCGTGAAACAGACGCACCAGCAGGTCGGTCGGAGCGATCACCGGCCCTATCAATTCCAGATCATCCACGGTGTCGAGCAAGATGTTGACGCGACCCCAGTTTTCACCTTCTTCGCCATCCACAAGGTCCGAGGCGGTCAGGATCTCTCCGTTGCCCTCCCCCGACGCGGCAAAGGGCGAGGCCTTGGGCATGTGCTGCAACATAATCCCGCCTGCGCGCCAGTGTTCCCCGACACCGGGCTCGGTCGATTTGCCGAAGCTCAGTGAAAACCTGGTTGGCAGCTGTTCAGACTGTGCAAAGTAAGCCTCGGCACAGGCGCTCAGCGATCCGCCGGCCAATGGCGTGATGCCTTGGTAGGGCTGCGTGCCCTCGCCCTGATCGATCATGATGGCGAAATAGCCCTCACCCACCTGATCGAAGGGGGCAGCATCGGTCAGCCGGTCACGATCAAAGCTGGCGTAGGCACGGATCTGCGCGGGCTCACCTTCAACCTGCGGCGCGTAGTAATCGGTTGCGATCATCCGTACGGCGCCCTTGGACTGCACCTGCAAAGACAGCTTCCAGCGCAGCGATACTGTCTGCCCGATCAAAGCGGTCAGC
This sequence comes from Ruegeria sp. AB11, assembly GCF_056536325.1. NCBI lineage: Bacteria > Pseudomonadati > Pseudomonadota > Alphaproteobacteria > Rhodobacterales > Roseobacteraceae > Ruegeria > Ruegeria sp. AB11. Next base: position 733,291 of record NZ_JBQFJO010000001.1, read on the forward strand.
AGGGCCATCTCGGCCACCAGCGCCTCGACCACCTCAGGGTAGTCGTGCTGTTTCAGGATGCCGTCCAACACACCGTCCAGCCGCGCCACACGGCCACGCATGTCGGGTATATCGAGTTGAAAGGGCAGGACCGTGTCGTCCCACGCGATTTTGGTTCCAATGGACATGGGGTTTCCTTAAGCGCCACAGGTTGGCATACCGCCACCATATAGGTTGAACAGTTTTGGTTGAAAGGGGCCTTACATGATCAGACGGTTCGGTGAAAGCCCCGAGGCAGATCGTAAATACACCCGGCGTGTCGGCGTATATGCTCTGCTGCCTCAAGGCAACCGATTGTTGCTAACCTGTCAGCTGGAACCTGGCCCCGATCTTCAGCTGCCGGGCGGTGGCATCGATCCCGGGGAATCACCCATTACGGCGCTTCACCGTGAGGTTTACGAAGAAACCGGTTGGCTGATCGCCGCACCCCGGCGCGTGGGTGCGTTTCGGCGATACACCTACATGCCGGAATACGACCTGTGGGCCGAGAAAGTCTGCCTGATCTACCGCGCCCACCCCGTCCGTCGCCTAGGCCCTCCGACCGAAGACATTCATGAGGCCATTTGGATGGAGACCGCAGATGCCGTTCATCTGTTAGGCAATGAGGGCGACGCCCATTTCGCCCAGCGCCACCTGCATGGGCTCTAAGGTCCGTTATATTCGAAAAACACTGCAGAGACGTCATCGGTCATGCCGCTGTCTGGCGACATCACCTGATTGAGTCGCCAAAACATATCCTCGAGGAATTCCGGCCCACCGTTATCTTCAGCGCACTCGACAGCCATTGACCTAAGCCCGTCTTCATCCAGCAAACTGCGATCGGCGAGCTGACATTCTGTAAACCCGTCCGAGTGCAACAGCAGCTTGTCGCCCGGCTGCATATAGGTTTCGGTTTGCTGAAACTGTGCTTCCGGCAGCAGACCAATTGGCAACCCACCTTCGCCCAAAAACTCGGTTTTGCCATCATGGCGCATCAGCAGCGGATGCGGGTGACCTGCCTGCACCATTTTTAGATGTCCGTTGCGAAGATCAACGATGGCATAAACCATCGTAAAATACTCTTCGATCCCGGTGTCGGCGATCAGACGGGAGTTGAGCAGAGACGCGACCTCTTCGGGCGGTAGCAAGGCGTAGAATTTGCTGAACCGTCGTTCCATCGCGATGTTCTGGTCGAAATGCGTACTCGACAGATACCCGCCCAGACGAGCCGTCATCATCGCGGATGTGATGCCATGGCCTGAGACATCGATACTATAGAACCCCAGCCGATTAACACCGGGTGAGAACATTCCAACAAGATCGCCGCCGATATGCCCACAGGGTTTCAAAAGCAGACTAACCTGAGATTTACCAAAGGTTCCCTTCAACTCGGGCACCAGCGATTCCTGAATCTTTCGCGCCTGCATCAGATCTTTGTCGATCGCGTCGTGCGCAAGCTTGAGTTCATTCAACGCCGTTTCGATCAGTTTGTTTTTTCGCGACAATTCCCGTTGCATGTCCAAAATGCGTGCACCCACCGAGATGCGCGCACGCAGCTCATCTGCCTCCAGCGGTTTGATCAGGAAATCATCCGCCCCGGCATCCAGTCCGCGCGCGACCTCCTGCTTTTCGCTTTTTGAGGTCAGAAGGATGAAATAGCTATATTGCTCACTGTCCAGCTCTCGAAAGGCGCGGCAGAACTCCAGCCCGCCCATGCCCGGCATGACCCAATCGCTAAGCACCAGATCGGGCGGGTCGGTGGCGCAAAGCTCAATCGCGGCTTCACCGCTGTCGGCTTCAAGAACCTCGAATCCCCATTTTTTCAGCGAGGCCACCAGAATGCGCCGCTGAAGACGGCTGTCGTCCACAACAAGAACCTTGCGGATCGCGCCAAAATCCAGCTCGACCCGGGCCTCTACATGACTGGCATCCGGCACCATGAAGTCCCTGTACTTGCTCAACTCTCCAGTTGTCGCAACGCTACGCCGGTCAGCTTAACATCCTATGAAACTCAAATGACCACGATTTAACCCCACGTTTACCGGCAGCGGTCTACCAATATGCAACTGCAAGAGGGTGGCATGATTCAGTGGTCCAGAGTCAGACAGTTACGTGATGAGGTCGGCGCAGAAGAATTCGACGAGGTTGTCGAGATCTTTCTGGACGAGGTTCAGGAGGTCATCAAGAAGCTGCGCGATGATACGGCCCGGATCGAGATCGAGCAGAACCTGCATTTCCTGAAAGGCAGCGCATTAAGTCTTGGGTTCGACAGCTTCTCGAAGCTATGTCAGGACGGCGAGCGACGGGCTGCTGCGGGCGACGGCGCTGCAGTCGATCTGGGTGAAATCTGTACGGCTTATGACGCATCGAAAGCCTTGTTTCAGGCGGGTCTCGCCGAAAACCTGCTCTAAATTACAAACTGCGCCAGGGTCTCGTCCTCGGTGATATCTGTATACGTGAACCCTGCGTCATCCAGATGCGCGAACAGACGCATAAAATTCTCGGGTTTGCGGGTCTCTATTCCGATCAGAACAGAACCAAAGTTGCGTGCCGATTTTTTCATGTATTCAAATCGTGCAATATCGTCCTCTGGGCCAAGGATACCCAAGAACTCTTTCAACGCACCAGGGCGCTGCGGTAGTCGTAGGATGAAGTATTTCTTCACGCCTGAATAGCGCTGCGCGCGCTCTTTCACTTCAGGCAGGCGCTCGAAATCAAAATTGCCTCCAGAAGTCACGCAGACCACTGTCTTGCCACGGATAAAGCTCTGGACATCGGCAGCCGCCTCAATCGCCAAGGCACCAGCTGGCTCCAAAACGATGCCTTCGACATTCAGCATCTCGATCATGGTGGTACAAATCCGATCCTCGGACAGGACCAAAACATCTGACAGGTGACGATCCTTCAGCAGCTCAAAGGGTTTCGCACCAATTCTTCCGACCGCCGCGCCGTCTACAAAATTGTCCACGTGGTCCAACGCCACCGGATGTCCCGCTGCCATTGCCGCATGCAAGCACGCGCCGCCTTTTGGCTCCACAAATAAACAATGCGTCCGGCCCCCAAACCACGTCGCGACCCCCGAAGACATTCCGCCACCGCCAACAGGCAGGATCACGTGATCAGGCACGCCGCCCAATTGCGCTTCGATCTCAACCGCCAGAGAGGCCTGTCCCTCGATCACATCCGCATCGTCGAACGGAGACAAGAAATGCCCACCCTGCTCTGCACACCAGGATTGAGCGGCGGACAGAGTATCGTCGAAATAGTCACCGGTCAGATGTATCTCGATATTGTCACCACCAAAGATACGGGTTTTCTGTGTCTTCTGCTGCGGCGTTGTCACCGGCATAAAGATCACGCCCTTCACGCCCAGATGCTTGCACATATAGGCCACGCCCTGCGCGTGATTGCCTGCGCTGGCACAAACGAATAGCTCCTGCCCCTGCTGCTTGCGCATCGCATTGAATGCGCCGCGGATCTTGTAGGACCGCACCGGGCTGAGGTCTTCGCGCTTGAGCCAGATATCCGCGCCATAACGGTCGGACAGATGGGCATTCCGCTGTAGAGGCGTTGCTGGAAAAACAGAGCGCATCGCTTGTTCGGCAGCACGGGCACGGGTCATGAAATTGGTCATGTCGATTTCCCTGCCCGATCACCGCTGAAAGGGCAAGGAATACATATGTGTACGGGCTCAGGACAACTCGCGTTTCTCGATGAACACACCATAGATCGTCGTCAGGATGCTAACATTGATCAATGGGACGATCAGCATGCTCGCAAACAAGACAATGAAGATACCGATGATCGGGACGAACAGCAGCAGTGACGCGAGTAGCTGAAGCAACAATTGGAAGAGGATGGACAAGACGACCAGAAGTGCAATTGCTCCGCTTGCGCCAGAGGTCGCCTGCCAAGCTTCAGACAGCTTTAGCGGTTTTCCGATCGCTGCGGCGGGCAAAATCGCGGAGGCCCGATAGAAACCGATGGTGAGAAAGATAATCAAGCCCAGCCAAACCAGAATTCCTAGCACTGCAGAGGCTTGCGCCACCATGCTCATGATCAACGTCCCCGGTATCATGATGATAAGAGCGATTAGGCCGAGCATCAGGAGACGCCCGAAATAGGCGAGCACACGGTCGAACCTGAAAGGCGGAACCAAACCGCTTGGATATTCCTCAAGAAGAACAAAGCGGTGCCACGACACGACAATCCAAAGCATGACCCCAAAGATAACGGCCATAAAGCAAAGCAGAAATCCGGTGAAGGATGCCGCCGTTACACCGTCAGGGAAGCCAGTGGTTTCACTGTTAAATTCTTCAAACGGGATGCCGAACAGAAAGAACAAGCCAATGGCAAAGAAGCCGCCAATCAACGCTGGTACCACAGAAATCTGCAATGCCTGTGTCAGATTCCTAAGAACCATTCTCACCGAATGCACGAATATCTCTAATCCCAGCATAAAAACCGCCCTCTCAACTATTCCTTGTTCTCTAACGGACCGTTTCACCTCAATTCCCGCCCTGCGTCAATCCACACAGCTTGCCCCCGCGTCCAAAACCCGCTAGGGGCCAGTCGTTCTACGCATAAAGGGAAGTCAGATGTCCGCGCCCAAGAAAGTTGTTCTGGCCTATTCCGGTGGCCTTGATACCTCGATCATTCTGAAATGGCTGCAGACCGAGTATGGCTGTGAGGTCGTGACCTTTACCGCCGATCTGGGTCAGGGCGAGGAGCTTGAGCCCGCCCGCAAAAAGGCAGAGTTGCTTGGGATCAAGCCCGAGAACATCTATATCGAGGACATCCGAGAAGAGTTCGTGCGCGACTTCGTCTTCCCCATGTTCCGCGCCAACGCGGTTTATGAAGGTCTATACCTGCTCGGTACGTCCATCGCGCGACCTCTGATCTCGAAACGTCTGGTTGAGATTGCTGAGGCGACCGGTGCTGATGCCGTTGCCCATGGCGCGACCGGCAAGGGCAACGATCAGGTGCGGTTCGAACTGGCGGCTTACGCGCTGAACCCCGACATCAAGGTTATTGCTCCATGGCGCGAGTGGGACCTGACCAGCCGCACCCGTCTGCTGGAATTTGCCGAGGCGAACCAAATTCCGATTGCCAAGGACAAACGCGGCGAGGCGCCCTTCTCGGTCGATGCCAACCTGCTGCACACCTCGTCCGAGGGTAAGGTTCTGGAAGACCCCGCCGATATGGCACCCGACTATGTCTATCAGCGCACGGTCCACCCCGAGGATGCGCCGAATGAGCCGGAATTCATCGAGATCGGCTTTGAAAAAGGCGACGCGGTCAGCATCAATGGTGAGGCGATGAGCCCCGCAACCATCCTGACCAAGCTGAACGAATATGGCGGCAAGCACGGTATTGGCCGTCTCGATCTGGTCGAAGGACGCTTCGTTGGCATGAAATCGCGCGGTATTTACGAAACCCCCGGCGGCACCATCCTGCTGGAAGCGCATCGTGGCATCGAATCCATCACCATGGACCGGGGTGCGATGCACCTGAAGGACCAGCTGATGCCGCAATATGCCGAGCTGATCTATAACGGCTTCTGGTACAGCCCTGAGCGTGAGATGCTGCAGGCCGCCATCGACAAGTCGCAAGAACATGTCACCGGCACTGTGCGCGTAAAGCTGTACAAAGGTTTGGCCTCGACCGTGGGCCGCTGGTCGGATCACTCGCTCTATTCCGAAGCACACGTGACCTTTGAGGAAGACGCCGGCGCATACGATCAGAAAGACGCAGCAGGTTTCATCCAGCTGAACGCACTGCGCCTGAAACTCTTGGCGGCGCGTGACAAACGACTGAACAAGTAAGCAATCAGAATTCGAAAAACGGCCCCGGTGCCCTATAAGGCGCCGGGGTTTTTCTTTGCACGGTTCCCGTCAGGTCAGGCTTGCGCGGATCAGGTGTTTTTCTTTACGCACACGTCAGCCAAAGAAGGACAGATCATGCTGCAAGACATCGCCGACGGAATTCAGAAAGGTCTGAATGGCAAGGGCTTTGACGGATCACTGAAATTCGATTGCGGTAAGGATGGCGTGATTGTTCTGGCCGACAACACTGCCTCAACCAAAGATCGCGAGACCGATTGCACCATTCGCATCTCGCGCGAGAACTTGACCAAACTGCTGACCGGCAAGCTGAACCCGATGACCGGGGTTGCTTTGGGCAAGCTGAAGATCTCGGGCAATATGAGTGTGGCGATGAAACTGGGGCAGTTGCTGGGCTGATAAACTCGTCTCACCAGCGCGTGACAAATCATGTCAGCGCATTGCGCAAGCGCGATCCAGCGGGCAGCTTGGTTTCGGAAGGAGACCTGCCATGACCCGGACCACTTACCTTGATTGCCTGAAACCTTCGCTTCTGTTTGTGCTGATCCTGTTGGTCGCAATGCTGCGCGCCTTGCCAGCCCCTGCGGCGGGGACAGAAACGCTGACCGTAGCCGGGGGCTGTTTCTGGTGTGTCGAATCCGATTTCGAATCTGTGCCCGGGGTAATAGGTGCAGTTTCGGGTTATACGGGCGGTGCAACCGAGAACCCAACCTATGATCAGGTCTCAAAAGGCGGAAGCGGGCATTACGAGGCGGTGCAGATCACCTTCGATCCCGCCCGCGTTTCCCGTGAAACCTTGCTGAACATGTTCTTCCGTTCGGTCGATCCAACGGACGCGGGAGGTCAGTTCTGCGATCGTGGTGAGAGTTATCGGACCGCCATTTTCGTCTCTAACACAGGGGAAAAGGCGTTGGCGCAGCAGGCCAAGAGCAGCGCGCAAAACGCGTTGGGTCAAACGGTGGTCACACCGATCCTGCAGGCCGGCACGTTTTATCCGGCGGAAGCCTATCATCAGGATTACTACAAGGGCGACAAGCTGGTCCTGACCCGGTTTGGTCCCAAGCGCCAGAAAAACGCGTACAAAGCTTATCGCAAAGCCTGCGGTCGCGATGCGCGCGTCAAGCAATTGTGGGGAAGCGAAGCACCCTTTGCCGGTTCCTAATCCAGCTGCGCTTCGCGTACCTCTTTTAGATCAGGAATAACATCAGCTGTCCCATGCCGCGTGACCATCAGGGCCGCTGCACGGTTTGCTTGTGCAATTGCCTGCTCCATTGGCATGCCCCGATCCATGCCCGCCAGCACATAGCCGGTAAAAGTGTCACCAGCACCCGTGGTATCCACGGCGTTGACCTTATGCGCCCGATACGCTTGTGGTTTATGACCCCGCTGATAATACCGCGCACCTTTTGAGCCAAAGGTGACGATAACATGCTCGACCTGCAGGTCTGACGGGGCCAGGCCCGTTGCATCCTGCAATTGCTCAGCTTCGACTTCGTTGAGGATCAAAAAGTCCAGATACGGCAGAACCGCCTGTACCGCCTCGGCTTGAAATGGAGCGGCCGCATAGCACACGGTCAGCCCCAGTTCGCAACCCAGTTTGGCGGCCTCAATTTGAGCATTGGTTTCGTTCTGCATCACCAGCAGGTCACCCGAAACGGCCGAGGACAACGCCTGTCCTAGTTGGTCATTCGAAATGGCATGGTTGGCACCCTGAAACAGCACAATCAGGTTTTCGCCCTGTGCGTCCACCGCGATGATCGCGTGACCCGTGGGTACATCCACCTCAGCAATATGCCGCGTGTCCACGCCATATTCGGTCAGCCTGTCCCGCGCCCAAAGGCCATCTGACCCGACCGCGCCGATATGCGAAACCCGTGACCCCGCGCGGGCCGCAGCCACCGACATGTTGGCGCCCTTGCCGCCCAGAAACCTCTGCAACTCGCTGGCCGCCAGTGTCTCACCCGCTGCGGGCAAATGCGGCAGGGCATAGACCATATCCGCGTTGATAGAGCCTAGGTTCCATATCGTCATGATTTACCCAATATCGCATGAGGCCAGAATGGCCATGTTCAGAATGTCATTCGCGGTCGAAACCGTCGAACAGATCTGGATCGGCTTATCAACGCCGGACAGGATCGGACCGATTACGGTGGCTCCACCCATTTCCTGCATCAGCTTGGTCGAGATCGAAGCCGAGTGTCGTGCGGGAACAATCAGGATATTGGCTGGTCCGGTCAGGCGTTGGAACGGATAAGCTTCCTGCTGATCCACATTCAGGGCCACATCAACTGTCATTTCCCCCTCGTATTCAAAGTCAACGCCGCGTTCGTCCAGAACCGCAGGCGCGCGGTGCATTTTTTCCGCCCGTTCGGACACCGGATAGCCGAAGGTTGAAAAGCTGACAAACGCTACCCGAGGCTCCAGGCCCATGTGACGCGCGACCGCGGCGGCGCGTTCGGCAATATTGGCCAAATCGTTCTCATCCGGCCATTCATGCACCAACGTGTCGCCAATCAGGACAATCCGTCCTTTGTGCAGCAATGCAGTAACCCCCGCCGCGCCATGGGCGGCATCGGCGTCAAACACATGGTTGATGCGGTCCAGAACATGCGCCGACTTGCGCGTTGCCCCGGTCACCAGACCATCCGCGTGACCATGCGCCAGCATTAGAGACGAAAAGACGTGTCGGTCCCGCGCAGCGAGGCGGTGAATGTCCTTGTGGTCAAACCCTTTGCGCTGCAGGCGCTGATACAGAAAATCCTTATAGGCCTCGAGATGTGAGGTATTGGCCGCGTTCACCACATCAATCTCGCGCACCGCGTCCCCAAGACCAGCTGCTTCAAGCTTTTCTTTGACATCATCCGGGCGCCCTACAACCAGAGCCTTCCCAAAGCCCGAACGTTGGTACATGACGGCTGCGCGCAACACGCGCGGATCGTCGCCCTCGGCAAAGATCATCCGGCTTTGCGCCTGACGCGCACGTGCGTTCAGGCCGCGCAAGATGCTGGCCGTCGGGTCCATGCGGGATTTCAGGCTCAGCTCATACGCTTCCATATCGATGATTGGGCGCCGCGCAGCACCGGTATCCATACCGGCCTTGGCGACCGCAGGCGGGATACGGTGAATCAGGCGCGGATCAAACGGGGTTGGGATGATGTAGTCGCGCCCAAAAGTAAGCGACTTGCCGTAGGCCATTGCTACTTCATCCGGCACATCTTCACGCGCCAATCGTGCCAGCGCATGGGCGCACGCAATTTTCATCTCGTCATTGATCGCACGGGCATGAATATCCAACGCGCCGCGGAATAGATAAGGAAAGCCCAGAACGTTATTCACCTGGTTCGGATAGTCGCTACGGCCCGTCGCAACGATCGCATCAACGCGGACCTCATGCGCCTCTTCCGGTGTGATTTCGGGATCGGGGTTCGCCATCGCAAAGATGACCGGATTGTCGGCCATGCTGGCCACCATATCCTGCGTCACAGCCCCTTTGACCGACACGCCAAGGAAGACATCCGCGCCCTTCATGGCATCTTCCAGAGTGCGCAGATCGGTCGAGATCGCGTGGGCTGATTTCCACTGGTTCATGCCCTCGGTCCGGCCCTGATAGATCACGCCCTTGGTATCGCAGACAATGCAGTTCTCGTGCCGCGCGCCCATTGCCTTAAGCAGTTCGATACAGGCGATCCCAGCAGCACCCGCCCCGTTCAGTACAATTTTCACATCTTCAATCTTTTTGCCTGAGATGTGCAGTGCGTTCAGCAGGCCCGCTGCACAGATCACCGCTGTTCCGTGCTGGTCATCGTGGAAGACTGGGATATCCATCTCTTCCTTCAGGCGCTGTTCGATGATGAAACACTCAGGCGCTTTGATGTCCTCAAGGTTAATACCGCCGAAGGTCGGCCCCATCAGACGCACCGCGCGGCAGAATTCATCAGGGTCTTCGGTATCCAGTTCGATATCGATCGAGTTCACATCAGCGAACCGCTTGAACAGGACCGATTTCCCCTCCATCACCGGTTTTGAGCCCAGCGCGCCAAGATTCCCAAGGCCCAGAACGGCGGTGCCATTCGAGATCACAGCAACCAAATTGCCCTTGTTGGTATAATCATAGGCGGTCTCGGGCGCTTCGGCGATGGCTTCACATGGAACCGCAACGCCAGGGCTGTAGGCCAGCGACAGATCGCGCTGCGTGGTCATGGGAACGGTGGCCTGCACCTCCCACTTGCCGGGGGTCGGGTCGAGGTGAAAGGCCAACGCCTCTTCTTTGGTGATCTTCGCTTTGGGCATCTTACAGGTCGTTTCCATGACTTAAGGGCTTTTGCCTCATAGCGCAGGCAGAGCCGCGCCTCAACGGGAATGAGTTTTCGGCTTTTACAGAAGATGCGGGATTTGTAAGGTCGCGCCGGAACACGCCATAAGGGGGCCGCCTTTGTCCACAGTCACGCCGATGATGGCGCAATATCTTGAGATCAAAGAGGCTCATCCAGACGCCCTGTTGTTTTATCGCATGGGCGACTTCTATGAGATGTTCTTTGAAGATGCCGTCAACGCGGCCGAAGCGCTGGACATCGCGTTAACCAAGCGCGGAAAGCATAACGGAACCGATATTCCGATGTGTGGCGTGCCCGTGCATTCTGCCGAAGGGTATCTGCTGACCTTGATCCGCAAGGGCTTTCGTGTTGCGGTATGTGAGCAGATGGAAAGCCCGGCGGAGGCGAAGAAAAGAGGCTCTAAATCAGTTGTAAAGCGCGATGTTGTGCGCTTGGTAACTCCGGGAACACTGACCGAAGACGCCCTTCTGGAAGCTCGCCGCCACAACTTTCTGGCCGCCTATTCCCAGGTACGGGATGAGGCCGCGCTGGCGTGGGCTGATATTTCCACGGGTGCGTTTCATGTAATGCCATTGACCTCCGTACGCCTCAGCCCCGAATTGGCGCGGCTTGCCCCGTCCGAGTTAATCGTGGCCGACGGGACGGAACAGATGTTGCAGGAGCCGGTGCGCGATCTGGGCATTTCGTTAACCCCGGTGGGACGTGCCAGCTTTGACAGCACTGCTGCTGAAAAGCGCATCTGCGGCTTGTTTCACGTCAGCGCGCTGGATGCATTCGGGAATTTTGGACGCGCCGAGATTTCGGCTATGGGCGCGCTGATCGACTATTTGGAGATCACGCAGAAAGGAAAACTACCCCTTCTGCAAACTCCACTGAAAGAGTCCGAGGACCGGGTAGTGCAAATAGATGCGGCCACACGTCGTAATCTTGAACTGACCCGATCCCTGTCCGGTGGTCGCGCGGGCTCTTTGCTTTCGGTGGTTGATCGTACTGTGACACCTGGTGGCGCGCGATTGCTGGAACAGCGCCTATCCAGCCCTTCGCGCAATCTAGACGTCATTCATTCCCGGCTGGACGCCGTGAGTTTCGCTGCTGAAGACAGTCTAATTGCTTCGGAACTACGCGAAGCCCTACGTAAAACACCAGATCTGGACCGCGCCCTTTCTCGTCTGTCACTGGAACGTGGTGGTCCCCGTGACCTGGCTGCCATTCGTAACGGGCTGACTCAGTCTGCTGCGATTGCCGGAATTTGCGAGGGCCAGGATCTGCCGATCCTGCTGGCAACCGCTCTGCAGAACCTCGTAGGATTCGATGATCTACTGAACCTACTCGATGAGGCATTGATTGCTGAACCGCCCCTACTGGCGCGTGACGGTGGATTTATCGCCCCGGGTTTTGACGCCGAGCTGGACGAGGCCCGCACGCTGCGCGACGAAGGACGTTCTGTTATTGCAGGGTTTCAGCAGAAATATGCGGAACACACAGGCATCACCTCGTTGAAGATCAAGCACAACAACGTGCTGGGCTATTTCATTGAAACCACCGCAACCCATGCCGAGAAGATGATGAGCCCGCCATTCTCTGAGACTTATATCCACCGCCAGACCACCGCCAATCAGGTGCGATTCACAACCGTGGAACTGTCCGAGATCGAAACCCGCATCCTGAACGCAGGAAATCTGGCATTGGAGATTGAAAAGCGGCTCTATCAAAGGCTTTCTGACGAAATTCTAGACCGTGCCGCACGGCTAAACCAGGCGGCTCGAGGTCTGGCAGAACTAGATCTGACCACTTCTTTAGCTGATCTGGCGCGCGGTGAAAGCTGGTGCCGCCCGCAGGTCGACGCCTCACGCAGCTTTGAGGTGCAAGGTGGACGTCATCCGGTTGTTGAACACGCGTTGCGCCAGCAAGGCGGCGATGCTTTCATTGCGAATGACTGCGATCTTAGCGCTGTAGACGGCGCCGCCATCTGGTTGCTGACCGGGCCGAACATGGCCGGTAAGTCGACCTTCTTGAGGCAGAACGCGCTGATTGCCTTGCTTGCTCAGATGGGCAGTTATGTCCCTGCTGAGCAAGCGCATATCGGAGTGGTCAGCCAGCTCTTCAGCCGCGTCGGGGCCTCAGATGATCTTGCGCGCGGTCGATCAACTTTCATGGTCGAAATGGTTGAAACCGCTGCCATCCTCAACCAGGCCGACGACCGTGCGCTGGTCATTCTTGATGAAATCGGCCGTGGCACTGCCACCTATGACGGGCTTTCGATCGCCTGGGCCACGCTCGAACACCTGCACGCCGCCAATCAATGTCGCGCCCTGTTTGCCACGCATTACCATGAATTGACGGCTCTGGCAGGAAGTCTGGAGGGCGTCGACAACGCCACGGTAGCCGTCAAGGAATGGGAGGGAGAGGTGATCTTCCTGCACGAGGTCCATAAAGGTGCCGCCGACCGATCCTATGGTGTTCAGGTTGCTCAACTTGCTGGCCTGCCCGCTTCGGTGGTGGAACGTGCGCGTGTTGTACTGGACCAGTTGGAAAAAACTGAGCGCGAAGGAGGCAAGCAAAAAGCCTTGATCGACGATCTGCCCTTGTTTTCAGCCGCTCCGCCGCCGCCACCTCCCGCCCCCAAGGCAACACCCGTTACGGATATGCTCGACGAAATCCTGCCGGACGAATTGACCCCGCGAGAAGCCCTTGACCTGATATACAAACTAAAAGAGGCGGCCAAATCCTGACCCCCCCTTCATCTTTTCAAAAATACTCTCGCCGAAGGCTTGACTTCTTTGAAGCCAATCAGCCCGCAGGCATAGACGAAACACCTACCTGCGCCGGGCGCAACAGACGGTCGTGTAGCATGAAACCTTCTGCCGAAACCTGAATGATGTCGCCTGCTTTGGTGCCAGGAACCGGTGCCTCAAACATCGCTTCATGAACGTTCGGATCAAACCGGTCGCCCACCTCAGGTGTAATTACTTCGATACCGTGCTTCTGAAACACGTCCTTCAGCGCACGCATGGTGAGTTCGACGCCTTCCAACAAGCCAGCAGCAAGCTCTTTTTGCTCATCGGTTGCGGCCTCGAGCGCCCGCTTCATGTTGTCATAGACCGGCAACATGTCACGCGCCAGCTTGGATCCACCGTACTGCTCGGCATCCCGACGTGCCTTATCGCCACGCTTACGGGCGTTTTCAGCGTCAGCAAGCGCACGCATGAATTTGTCTTTGTAGTCGTCGCGCTCTGCGCGCAATTCGTCCAACTCCAGAGCTTCATCGCTGATCTCAGCAAATTCCTCGGCCAGCTCTTCTGCTTCTGCGGACATGATGTCGTCCAGAAAATCTTCGTTCTTGGGCTCTGCCATCTCTTACCCTCTAGCTCCGGTCGGAAATCAACTTACCAACCAGTTGCGCCGTATAATCCACGATCGGCACGATCCGTCCGTAATTCAGACGTGTGGGCCCGATGACCCCAACCGCACCGATTATCTTACGATCAGCGTTCATATATGGAGACACCACCAAAGAGGAACCCGAAAGTGAGAAAAGTTTGTTCTCAGAGCCAATAAAAATGCGCACACCCTCACCTTCCTCGGTCAATTCAAGGAATTCAGCGATGTCACGTTTGCGCTCAAGGTCATCAAACAGGGTTCGGATTCGATCCAGCTCCTCAGCCTGACCCGGTTCATTCAGTAGATTCGCGCGTCCGCGTACGATCAATCGAGCCGAGTCGCTGCCATCCCCGTCCCATGCTGCAATGCCGCTTTCGACCATCTCACGCGCCAAAATATCGATTTCCTGCTTCCGCGCATCTATCTGCGACAGCATCTGGCGACGCACTTCGCTAAGCGTACGCCCTTCGATCAGCGCATTCAGGAAATTCGCAGCCTCACGCATCGAGCTTGGTGTCTGACCGGGTGGAGGCGTAAACAGCCGGTTTTCCACCTGCCCGTCAGAGAACACCAGAACCACCAAAGCGCGATCATGACCAAGCGAGACGAACTCGATATGCTTGATCTCAGCCTCATGTTTGGGTGTCAGAACCAGCGAAGCGCCTTGTGTCACGTGTGACAATGCCGATCCCACACGATCTAACATTCCGCCAACATCGCCTGCGTTAGAGCCTAATGTTTCGTCCAGCTTCTGCCGATCATCCGCGCCCAGATCGCCCATTTCAAGCAATCCGTCGACGAACATCCGCAGCCCCTGCTGCGTCGGAATCCGACCAGCACTGACATGCGGGCTGTCCAGCAGGCCCAGGAATTCCAGATCCTGCATCACGTTACGCACGGTCGCCGCGCTGACTTTTTCCGAAAGCGTGCGTGTCAGAGTGCGGCTGCCGACCGGCTCACCGCTGTCCAGATAGCTTTCGACGATCAGCCGGAACACCTCACGTGACCGGTCGTTCATCTCGCTCAGAATTTTGCTCGCTTCGCTCATCGGCAATCCTCTGCTGGATCGTCATTAAATAGCAGGCACAAGAAAGGTCAATCGGGGTTGCATCGTAACGCTGCAGAGCGGTATCCCCAACCCAGCAAACAAAGGATTTTCCATGCGACCCTCAGGACGTGATCTAAACGAAATGCGCGCCGTTTCAATTGAAACCGGCTTTACCAAACATGCCGAAGGTTCCTGCCTGATCAAGATGGGTGACACCCATGTACTGTGCACCGCCACGATCGAGGACCGCGTTCCACCATTTATAAAAGGCTCGGGCCTGGGCTGGGTCACCGCCGAATACGGCATGCTGCCCCGCGCGACGAATACGCGGATGCGGCGTGAAGCGGCAAGCGGCAAGCAAGGTGGCCGCACCGTAGAGATTCAACGCCTGATCGGCCGTGCTCTGCGTGCCGGTGTAGACCGAGTTGCATTGGGTGAACGCCAGATCACTGTCGACTGCGATGTAATTCAGGCCGATGGCGGCACACGTTGTGCATCGATCACTGGCGGTTGGGTGGCGTTGCGTCTGGCAGTGAATAAGCTGATGAAAACAGGCGATGTTATTTCGGACCCTTTGGTTGATCCCGTCGCCGCCGTGTCCTGCGGAATCTACGCGGGTCAGCCAGTTTTGGACCTCGACTATCCCGAGGACAGTGAGGCCGGCGTCGATGGCAACTTCATCATGACCGGCTCTAGCAAACTAATCGAAGTGCAAATGAGTGCCGAGGGATCCGTCTTTAGCCGCGCACAGATGGACCAATTGATGGATCTGGCGGAAAAGGGCGTGGCTGAACTGGCTGCCGCACAGAAAGCTGCCACCGCATGACTCGTAAGTTCAACGGGGACAAGCTGCTTGTCGCCACGCACAACAAAGGCAAGCTTGAGGAGATGGCACATCTCCTCGAACCCTTTGGTGTTGCCGTCGTGGGTGCTGGTGAATTGGCCCTGCCTGAACCAGAAGAGACAGAGGATACCTTCGTCGGCAACGCCCGGATTAAGGCCCACGCCGCCGCGCAAGCCACCGGCCTGCCCGCCCTGTCGGACGATTCCGGAATCACCATCGACGCGCTGGATGGCGCGCCGGGCGTCTACACCGCCGATTGGGCAGAAACCGGCAATGGCCGTGATTTTCTGATGGCGATGACCCGCGCATATAACGAGCTGGAAGCGAAGAGCGCTGCCCACCCTCGCACAGCGCAATTCCGCTGTACGCTGGTTCTGGCCTGGCCTGACGGGCATGACGAGGTGTTCGAGGGCGTGGTCCCTGGCCATTTGACATGGCCAATTCGTGGCAAGGATGGCTTTGGCTATGACCCGATGTTTGTCCCAGAAGGACACGACATTACATTTGCCGAGATGGATCGTTGGGAAAAGAACAAGATCAGCCATCGTGGCCGCGCGGTGGAAATGTTCGTGAAAGGCTGCTTTGGCGGATGATTGGCGCAACGGGGGCTTTGGCCTGTATGTGCATTGGCCCTTTTGCGAGGCCAAGTGCCCTTATTGTGACTTCAACAGCCATGTTTCAAGAAATATTGATCAGAAACAATGGCTTAATAGCTATCTGAACGAGCTAAAGCGCGCAGCCAGTGAAACGCAAGGTCGGGTACTTAACACGATCTTTTTTGGCGGTGGCACGCCTTCGCTGATGGCGCCGGACACCATCTCTGCCATCATCGACGAGGCCCACGCCCTCTGGCGCCCCGCCAACGATATGGAGATCACACTTGAAGCCAACCCTGGCTCAGTCGAGGCCGGTCGCTTTGCAGCCTATCGCGATGCAGGTGTGAACCGTATTTCAATGGGTGTGCAGGCCCTCAACGACGATGACCTGCGCCGCCTGGGTCGCATTCACACCGTGGCTGAAGCCCGCGCCGCTTTTGATATTGCCCGTAGCTGCTTTGACCGTGTCAGTTTTGATCTGATCTATGCCCGACAACATCAAACTCTGGACGCGTGGCGCGCTGAGTTGGCCGAGGCCCTGTCGATGGCGATCGATCACCTGTCGCTTTATCAACTCACCATCGAAGAGGGTACGGCGTTCGGAGATCGCTATGCAGTTGGTAAGCTCCGCGGTCTGCCCGAGGATGACAGCGCGGCGGATATGTATCTGGCCACGCAAGAGATATGCGAGGCCCATGGTTTACCCGCTTATGAGGTCTCAAACCACGCCCGATCCGGAGCGGAGTCTCAGCACAACCTGATCTATTGGCGCTATGGTGATTACGTGGGTATCGGGCCAGGTGCACACGGGCGGATCACCCTTGATGGCCACAAATTTGCGACCGAGACCTTTCTTTCGCCAACCAAATGGCTGGCCGCCGTTGAAAATGGAAGTGGAGAAAGCAACCGGTTCGAACTAACACAGCGTGAACAAGCGTTTGAATACCTTATGATGTGCCTTAGGATTGCAGAGGGCCTAAATATAGATAGATACAAGCAACTCTCGGGCGAAGACCTGCCGCAGGAAAAACTTGATACGCTGGCCGATCTGGGCATGTTGATCCTGGAAGACGGCCAGCTACGCGCCACATCTCAGGGCCGCGCCGTTCTCAATGCCGTTATCCGAGAGCTATTGGAGTAACAAATGCAATATCTCTGGGCTGGTTTGGGGTTGGTCTGCGTCGCGCTCGCCATGGTTGGAGTGGTCTTACCCTTGCTTCCAACAGTGCCGTTTCTTCTGCTCGCGGCATTTTTCTTTGCGCGCTCTTCATCAAGGCTACATAATTGGCTGCTAACCCATCAGACCTTTGGTCCGCTAATTGTCGACTGGCAGAGCTCGGGCGTAATTAGGCCTGGCGCAAAAAAGGCGGCCACCCTGTCGGTTGCCGCCGTATTTGGCCTGTCGGTGTTGCTGTCCATGCCTTCACACGTCCTGATCATTCAGGCCGTTGTGCTAAGCGGCGTCATGCTTTTTATCTGGACCCGCCCTAGCGGCTAAGCTTTGCGCAAAGATCATCCAGCTGATCAAGATTTTCATAAGACAAAACCACCTGCCCCGTTTCTGATCCGGGTTTGTGGTTGATGGTGACCTTCATTGCCAGAATAGCTGACAAATCCTTTTCGAGGGCGCGCGTATCTGCATCTTTCCCAGCATTTAGATTTCTGGATTTCAGTGCTGGCTTATCCGGACCATCTTGTTGTTTTTTGACCAGCGCTTCAGTAGCCCGCACGGAAAGACCGTCACGCACTACTTGTTTGGCCAATTCCGAAGGATCTTCTGCTGTGATCAAGGCCCTTGCATGACCGGCAGACAATTTCCCCTCAATCACAAGTGTTTGCACATCCATTGGCAAAGACAGCAGACGCAACAGGTTGGCAATATGGCTTCGGCTTTTACCCAAAGCTTCGGCAAGTTTTTCCTGCGTGTGTCCAAAGCGATCCATCAACTGCTTGAATCCTGCCGCTTCCTCCACGGCATTCAGATCAGCACGCTGAATATTCTCGATAATCGCGACTTCGAGCACCTCGGTATCATCAAATTCGCGAATAATTACTGGAATATCATGGAGTTGCGCCATCTGAGCGGCGCGCCACCGGCGCTCACCGGCGACAATCTCATATTGGCCACCTGCTATACTGCGCACAATCAAAGGTTGAATAATGCCTTTTTCTTTGACTGATGCGGCAAGTTCATCCAGCTGCTCTTGCGCAAATCGACGTCTCGGCTGATCCGGGTTTGCCTGCAGCTTCTCAATCGGCACTTTAAGGTCGGGGCGGCGAGGTTCCGACGAGATACGACCATCTGCTTCTGGTGCCACATCAGCCATTAATGCCGACAATCCGCGACCTAGTCCTCGGGGTTTTCCTTTCCTGGCATTCATGTTGCCCTCCTGACGGCCATTTAGATGGCTACTTTGTTGTTCTTATGCATGACTTCTCGCGCCAAATGCCGATATGCCATCGCCCCGAGTGAGCCCGAATCATATTGCAGTACAGGAAGCGCATATGATGGCGCCTCGCTGACCCGCACATTTCTTGGTATCTTGGTCTTAAATACCATCTGACCAAGATTGTCACGAGCGTCCTTTTCGACCTGACGGGACAAGTTGTTGCGGTTGTCATACATGGTCAACACAACACCTTCGATCCTGAGGTCAGGATTCGCGGTCTGACGTACTTCGCGGATAGTCAGCATCAACTGCGACAAGCCTTCGAGCGCAAAGAACTCGCTTTGCAAGGGCACAAGGACAGAATGAGCTGCTACCATGGCGTTTACAGTGAGCAAATTCAAAGATGGCGGACAATCGATCAGAACAAAATCCAGTTCAAACGAGTCGATCGCCTTCTGGCGCAGCGCATCATGCAATAGATAGCTGCGTTTCTCATTCGAGATCAACTCAATATCTGCTGAACTTAGGTCAACGGTGGCTGGAACTACAAAAAGATCTTTAATTTCTGTTTCTTGTACCACTGCTTCTAACGATGCGTCGTCCAATATTAGATCATAGGTTGTCCAATCGCGATCTTCGACCCCCAATCCCGTTGAGGCATTGCCCTGAGGGTCCAGATCTACGACCAAAACCTTGCAACCTGCCTCGGCCAACCCAGCTGCCAGATTGATTGCTGTCGTGGTTTTCCCCACCCCGCCTTTTTGATTGGCAACCGCGATTATCCGAGGCCCGGCCGGACGAGACAGATCAACCACGCGCAACTCCTTTGATTTTCAGGATAACAGACTGAGGTTCTGTAAGACTTTTAATAGGTTCGGCGTCGAAATTCCATTCCTTGCGTGCGTCTGAAAGTTCTTTTTTCCAGGTTGCGCCTTTTGGCAACAAAGCTACGCCATTTTCACCTAAATGCCTGTCGCAAAAAGATAATAAGGTGGTCAAATCCGCTAATGCCCGAGCCGACAAGATATCCGCACCCAAGGGATCAATTGCTTCAATTCTTCGTGCTAAGACCGTGCATTTCGCCCCGCATTCCCGGGCCACATTTCGAAGAAATGCTGATTTTCTCTGATCACTTTCAACCAGCGTAAATCGGGTTTCTGGTGTGGACTCTATTGCCATAATAGCACAGACCATTCCGGGAAACCCGCCGCCGCTGCCTAAATCAACCCAATGATCTACAGGCTTTGATGTTCTGAATACTTGAACTGAATCTTGAATATGACGAATCCAGATATCCTTTAGGCTGTTCCTTGAAACTAGATTGATTCTCGGATTCCAACGCTCAAGCAATGCAACATAGATTGCGAGACGTTCGAATGTTTCACGTGAAACATTCAGTTTCTCAGCGATGGCAACGTCTTGATCTTTCATGCGTTACGAGCTTTCACGTCGCGCCGGAGCTTAGCCAGGACTAAAGTCAATGCAGCCGGTGTCACACCTTCAACGCGACCAGCTTGAGCAATATTGGCTGGTTTGGCTTGTGACAGCTTTTGCTTCATTTCCGACGATAATCCGTCCAGCCCAAAATAGTTGAAATCCCGAGGTATTTCATGGGCCTCGTCTCGCTTCATTGCTTCAACATCACGTTGCTGGCGCGCTATGTAGTTTGCATACAAGGCATCGCGTTCAACCTGACGGCGGATTTCCCTCTCTGTCCCTTCCAATTCAGGTTCAAGCAGGACAATATTTTCAAAAGACACGTCAGGAAAGGCGAGTACAGCCATCCCGTCGCGACGATTACCATCCTGATTGACATTAATCCCTACAGCCAGAATTTCTTTGGGAGTATACGTTCGCGCAGTTAGACTGGCCTTGGCAGCCGCTAGCTTTTCGAGCTTAGTCGCGAATAGGCCCCGGCGCTGCACCCCAACACAGCCCAGTTCCTCCCCTATCGGGGTCAGTCTTTGATCCGCATTATCAGCACGGAGGGATAGCCGAAACTCAGCCCGTGACGTGAACATCCTATAAGGTTCAGCAACCCCGCGGGTGGTAAGATCATCAATCATCACCCCGATGTAGCTGTCTGAACGGGTAAAATAGAAGGGCGCTCGAGACTGCACCTCTAACGCAGCATTCAACCCGGCGACCAAGCCTTGTGCAGCCGCCTCCTCATATCCTGTAGTACCGTTGATCTGACCCGCAAGATATAGACCAGGCACATCAGGAACGGACAAAGATGCCGACAGGATACGCGGGTCAACATAATCGTATTCGATCGCATATCCTGGTTGCAGGATTTTTGCATGTTCTAGTCCAACAATCGATTGAACGTAGGCAACCTGAACATCTTCCGGCAACGAGGTAGAAATACCATTTGGGTATATTGTATTATCCTGAACCCCTTCCGGTTCCAAGAATATCTGATGGGACTCCTTGTCCGCAAATCGAACGATCTTATCTTCAATGGACGGGCAATACCTTGGGCCGACACCATCGATATGCCCGCCATACATGGCAGAACGCGATAGATTTTTTTCTATAATCTCATGCGTTTGTGCGTTCGTGTGAGTTATACCACATGCAATTTGTGGGGCTGTCACCGACCTAGACATGAATGAAAACAGGGTTGGCTCCGCGTCGCCATCCTGACGTTCTAATATATCCCAGTTTATGGTCTGGCCATCCAGTCGGGGAGGCGTACCAGTCTTCAGCCGCGCCATGGGCAATGCAAACTCATCTAAGCGCTCTGCCAGCCGAATTGATGGGCGATCGCCCATACGACCTCCGGGACGAGACACGTCCCCGATATGGATTACTCCGCGTAAGAATGTTCCAGACGTCAAAATGACCGCCTGCGCCGGAACCTCAGATTCGTCTGCTAGCTTAACTCCGACAACACGATGACCGTCCATCAGGAAGTCAATTACTTCCCCTGTGATAACCGATAAGTTGTCTTGTTTCTCAGTTTCTTCTGCCATGGCAGCCCGGTAAAGGGCTCGGTCTGCTTGCGCCCTGGGGCCCTGAACAGCCGGGCCTTTGCGCCGGTTCAACAAACGAAACTGAATACCTGCACGATCCGCGACGCGCCCCATTACACCATCAAGTGCATCGATCTCTCGAACCAGATGTCCTTTACCTAGCCCTCCAATCGCCGGATTACACGACATGACACCGATGTCCTGTTCAGACAGAGTCACCAAAGCAGTTTTAACGCCCATGCGCGCTGCTGCATGTGCGGCTTCGGTACCTGCGTGCCCAGCACCGATAACGACAACATCAAATTTCGAATGTTTCACGTGAAACACTCCTTACTTACCTAAGCAGAAACTAGCAAAGATCTCATCCAGAAGGGTTTCGACATCTATTCGTCCAACCAGAGATTCAAGAGCGCGAATGGCTGTTCGCAGTTCCTCAGCTGCTATATCATACATATCTGGTCCCGATTCCAGAACCGTCTGTCCCGCAGCCAACGCTTCCGCTGCCTTTATCATCGCAACGCGATGGCGCTCGCGGGTCGCAATACCATGACTAGTAGCCCGATCACTTAAGATACACGATATATTGTCGATAAGGTGGTCAATTCCCTGCCCGGTTTTACCGGATATCCCACGCCCATCAGCTGCTCGTAAGTCAGATTTTGGCAAAACATGAATGTCATCTTCCTGCATCTGAATGCCTAAATCGTCAGGTGTATCCGTTAGGAATACACGCAAGTCAGCAGCATCTGCCCGTTTGCGGGCCAACTCGATCCCTAGATTTTCGACATGATCTTCGGTTTCTCGCAAACCGGCTGTATCAAGCAGAGTAACTGGCAATCCTGCAAGATCCATACGCACTTCGATCACATCCCGCGTCGTACCGGCATATTCAGACGTAATAGCCGCCTCGCGTCCAGCTAAGGCGTTCAACAAAGTCGACTTGCCTGCATTTGGAAGACCAACAATGGCAACTTCAAAGCCAGAGCGGATCCGCTCAGCGATGCGAACACCTTTCGCCTCTTGGGTCAATTCTCCCATGACACCTGAAATCAATGTGCGGACTTCGGGCGTTACATCTGTGGGCACCTCTTCATCGGCAAAATCGATCACAGCCTCAAGTAAGGATGCCGCACGGATCAGATCGCGCCGCCACCCTTCAGCCAAAGTGCCTAAAGCACCTGCCAAAATTGTTTGCGCCTGTTTCCGCTGCACTTCAGTTTCTGCGTCAATCAGATCTGCAAGGCCTTCGACCTGCGCCAAATCCATCTTACTGTTTTCCAAAGCGCGCCGGGTAAACTCACCCGGCTCTGCCAGACGGAGATTATCTATATCCGACAAAGATGCCAATACGGCGTTAACCGAAGCCATGCTGCCGTGAATCTGAAGTTCGGCCACGTCCTCGCCCGTAAAGCTGGAGGGCGCCTTGAAGGTCAGGACCAAACCCTCATCCAACCGCGTCCCATCGGCGGCGCTAAGCGTCCGAACCGTCATCCCGCGTGATGGCAGGCCTCCACCGGCCAAAATGTTGGCCGCAGAATGCGCATGCGGACCAGAGAGGCGGATAACCGCCACCCCTGCTTTGCCTTGCGCGCTGGCCAAGGCGAATATCGTATCCATTCGAAGGCCTCGCGTTCGTTAAGACCTGTGTCAGGTGTTCATCGAATCGAAGAACTCGCCGTTTGTCTTCGTCTGTTTCAACTTCGACAGCAGGAACTCGATCGCATCGGTCGTACCCATCGGGTTAAGGATGCGGCGCAGAACGAAGGTCTTGGCCAAATCACCCTTATCGACCAGCAGGTCCTCTTTCCGGGTACCAGACTTAAGGATGTCGATGGCAGGGAACACACGTTTGTCTGCGATCTTGCGATCCAGAACGATTTCCGAGTTACCTGTGCCTTTGAACTCTTCGAAGATCACCTCGTCCATCCGGCTACCAGTGTCGATCAGTGCGGTGGCGATAATGGTCAGCGAACCACCCTCTTCAATGTTCCGCGCAGCACCAAAGAAGCGCTTGGGCCGTTGAAGGGCATTTGCGTCTACACCACCGGTCAGAACTTTACCCGAGGAAGGCACCACGGTGTTAAACGCTCTACCAAGTCTTGTGATCGAGTCGAGAAGAATAACAACATCTCGTTTATGTTCGACAAGACGCTTCGCTTTTTCGATCACCATCTCGGATACGGCCACGTGGCGCGTTGCAGGTTCATCGAAGGTCGAAGACACAACTTCCCCCTTCACCGAGCGCTGCATGTCGGTCACTTCTTCCGGGCGTTCGTCGATCAGTAGGACGATCAGATAACACTCCGGGTGGTTCTGCTCGATCGAATGCGCGATGTTCTGCAGGATCACCGTCTTACCGGTCCGCGGTGGCGCCACGATCAGCGAACGCTGACCTTTACCAATCGGTGAAACCAGATCGATCACGCGGGCCGATTTGTCCTTGATGGTCGGATCTTCGATTTCCATTTTCAGACGCTCATCTGGGTACAGAGGCGTCAGGTTGTCGAACAGGATCTTGTGCTTGGCTTTTTCCGGGTTCTCAAAGTTGATCTTGGTGACGTTGGTCAGCGCAAAGTAACGCTCGTTTTCGTCAGGCGCTTTGATCTCACCTTCAACCGTATCCCCGGTCCGCAATGAGTGTTTGCGGATCATATCGGGCGAAACATAGATGTCATCTGGGCCTGGTAGATAGTTCGCCTCGGGCGAGCGCAGGAAGCCAAAGCCGTCCTGCAGCACTTCCAGCACGCCATCGCCACCGATGGTCCATCCCTCATCCGCGCGTTCGCGCAGAATTTGGAACATCATTTCGCCTTTGCGCATGGTCGAGGCGTTCTCGATCTCAAGCTCCTCGGCCATGGCGAGCAGGTCTTTAGGGCTTTTGGCCTTAAGGTCAGCCAGATTCAGGGATTCAGTTGTCATGATGATACGAACCTCGGCCGCTTGGACCGCGGCACCAGAGTGGAAATTCAGAACGGAAGATACCTCGCCCGGACGGGCGCGTTACGCGATAGATAAGCGCTTACTTGAGAAGAGTCAAACAGGCCCTTAGAACTTCAGAACGACCGCCAGAACGATCACAACCATCAGAATGGTCGGAACCTCATTCATCATGCGATACTGCCGCCCAGTGAGCTTATTTCGCCCCTCAGCAAGGTCCTTGCGCCGGGCCATCAACCAATGATGAAACCAGGTCATCCCGATCACAGCTGCACCTTTGACCCAAGGCCAGCTCCAATCCCATCCGACGATACCGGGCGTGAACACCATGATCAGCCCGCAGACCCAGGCCACGATCATTGCGGGGCGCATGATCACGCGCATCAGCTTTTCTTCCATTTCGAAGAAAATTTCCTGCGCACCATTCACGGCCTGCGCTTTTTCGACGTGATACACAAACAGTCTGGGCAAATAGAACAACCCGGCCATCCAAGAAATCACCGCCATGATGTGCAGTGATTTCACCCAAGGGTATATTGCGAAAAGAATGTCGGTCATTGGGTTCCCCGGATTTGCCTGAAACCCTCCTAATAAAAAAATAAAGAAAGAAAAAGGAAGATGGTTTTGTAGGGAGATCAAAATCGGTGGATTACTTTTTTGTCCTGCATTTTTCCCCAGGTGGACAAAACAATTATCTGAGCTGTAGGATCTATTGATATTTCTAAAAAAAAACATAATTACAGATACTTAAGATGATCATTCATAATATCATCTGTGGATAACCAATAGGGTATCTTGGGATAGCCTGTTTATCCGAACTTTTCGACTTATCCTTGTCCCGTCTGGACAGGGTCCGGGCGACTCGGGGAAGCTTTTGGGCCAAAATCCCGGGGTTGCGTGTCAACCGGAAAGTCATACAAACCGTTCAAGACTACTCAATGATTTGCACACGGGGTTTTCCACATGACTGTCCCCATAGTCCTTGCCTCGGGGTCCGAGATCCGGGCCCGGTTGCTAAAAAACGCGGGCGTCCCGTTTTCAGTTCAGATCGCGCGTGTGGATGAAGATACGGCCAAGCGTTCGCTATTGGCCGAGCGGGCATCGCCCCGCGATATCGCTGATGCACTGGCCGAGATGAAGGCGCGTAAAATTAGTGACAAGGTTCCGGGTGCCATGGTTCTGGGCTGTGATCAGGTTCTGGACTTCGATGGTCAGCTTCTGTCGAAACCGGAATCGCCGGAAGAAGTACTGGCGCAGCTAAAAGCAATGCGCGGCAAGCGGCATATGTTGCTGACCGCCGCGGTGATCTATCAGGATGGTGAGCCGATCTGGCGGCATGTCGGTCAGGTACGCCTGCGGATGCGGGCCAGCTCGGATGCCTATCTGCGCGATTATGTGGCGCGCAACTGGGAAAGCATTCGTCATGCGGTAGGGGCCTATAAGCTGGAAGAAGAAGGTGCACGTCTGTTCGCTACCATTGACGGCGACTATTTTAACGTCTTGGGTATGCCCCTGTTGGAGCTGCTTAATTTTCTGGCCGTGAAGGGAGTGATCGATCAATGACGGACCATCGAATTCCTCTGGCCGGAGTGATTGGGCATCCGGTTGCGCATTCCCGGTCACCAAAGCTGCACGGTCATTGGCTGAAAACCTATGGGTTGGCAGGGCATTATATCCCGATGGATGTCGCGCCGGCCGATCTGGAAACTGTTCTGCACACGCTGCCCAAAGCCGGGTTTGTTGGGGCCAATGTGACTGTGCCGCACAAGGAAGCGGCTTTGCGCTTGGCAGATCACGTCTCGGATCGGGCCTCGGTCATCGGGGCGGCAAATACACTTGTATTCCGCGAGGATGGCTCGATTCATGCGGACAATACGGATGGGTACGGCTTCATGGCAAATCTGCGCGCGGGTGCGCCGGATTGGAACCCGGCGGATGGTCCGGCGGTTGTATTTGGTGCAGGTGGTGCCGCCCGTGCTGTTTTGCAGGCTTTGGCAGAGGCTGGCGTGCCAGAAATCTTGCTGACAAACCGCACGCGCGCGCGCGCCGATCATTTGAAAGAAGAATTCGGCCAGCGGATCACAGTCGTGGATTGGGTGCAGGCAGGAAACGTGATCGAGAATGCCGAACTGGTCGTCAATACGACTTCGTTGGGTATGCAAGGGCAGCCGGAACTGCGCGTTCCGCTGGACGGATTGCAACCCGGCGCTGTTGTCACCGACCTGGTTTATGCACCGCTTCAAACGCGTCTCTTGCAACAGGCGGAAGAGGCGGGATGTACCACTGTCGACGGGTTGGGAATGCTGCTGCATCAGGCTGTTCCCGGATTTGAACGCTGGTTCGGCGTCCGTCCTGAAGTTGATGCCGAAACGCGCGCGGCGGCCTTGGCATGAGTTTTGCACTCGGGCTCACCGGATCAATCGGGATGGGCAAAAGCACGACCGCTCAGATGTTCGCAGATGAAGGGTGCGCGCTTTGGGATGCGGATGCGGCGGTCCATCGGCTTTATGCAAAGGGTGGTTCTGCAGTTGAGCCCATGCGCAACGCGTTTCCATCTGCGATTGTGAAGGAAGCCGTTAGCCGCGAAGCTCTAAAAAAGATCATTTCGAATGATGCTAATGCATTGAAAATAATTGAGAATATCGTACACCCTTTGGTTGCCGAGGATCGCGCGGCGTTTCGTGCAGCGACCTCAGCCGATATCCTGGTGTTTGACATTCCATTGTTGTTTGAAACCGGCGGTGAAACTGTAATGGACGCTGTGGCTTGTGTCCGGGTTCCGGCTGATGAACAAAAACGACGCGTCATGGCGCGTGGTACGATGACTGAGGAACAGTTTGAGCAGATCCGTTCCAAACAGATGACTAATGACGAGAAATGTGCCCGGTCTGATTTTGTGATTGAAACGGATAGTCTGGACCATGCCCGCGTGCAGGTGCAGGATGTGATCAGGCAGATTCGGGCGGGGATGACAGATGCGTGAGATTGTACTCGATACCGAGACCACCGGGTTTGATCCTGAAAGCGGTGACCGGATTGTTGAGATCGGCGCAGTGGAGCTGTGGAACCACGTGGCCACGGGAGAGACCTATCATGTCTATATCAACCCGGAACGCTCAATGCCTGATGAGGCGTTCGGGGTTCACGGAATCGGCCCCGACTTGCTGGAGAATCCACGCCCGCCGGAAAAAGGCGAAGTGACGCTTAAGGACAAGCCTGTCTTTGCCAAGGTTGGGCAAGGATTTCGCGATTTTGTGGGCGATGCCAAGCTGGTGATCCACAACGCCTCGTTCGACATGAAGTTTCTGAATGCCGAGTTGAGGTGGATGGGCGCGTCACTGATTCCCATGGATCAGGCAATCGACACACTGGCCATAGCGCGTAAACGGTTCCCGGGCTCGCCCGCCTCGCTGGATGCGTTGTGTCGTCGGTTTGGTATCGATAATTCGAACCGGGTGTTACACGGGGCGCTTCTGGACTCGGAGATCCTTGCAGAAGTGTATCTGGAGCTGATCGGAGGACGTCAGCCTGATTTCGGCCTGTCGGCAACTACAACCGCGATGGCCGGAGGCGGAGAAGAATGGCGCCCAACGGCACGACCCAATGCATTGCCACCCCGGATTACCGAGGATGAACGCGCAGCACATCAGGAATTTGTGGAAAAACTGGGCGACAATGCCCTGTGGACCCGCGCCTGATCTTAACCAGCCGCGGGTCAATGTCTTAAGCGTTGGGTTTCTGCGCTTGTGCGGCCTGACGGCGCGCCAGTTCGTTGCGATAAAGCGCCACGAAATCAATGTTATCCAGATTGACCGGCGGGAACCCACCGTCGCGAGTGATGTCGCTGACGATGCGACGCAGGAAGGGGAACAGCATGCGTGGGCATTCGATCATAAGGAACGGATGCACTTGATCCTCGGGCACGCCCTCCACGTGGAACAACCCGCAATAGTCGATCTCACACAGGAACAATACGTCTTCCAGGCCTTTGGCTTTGGAAGTTAGCTTCAGCTTGATCGAAACTTCGAATTGATGCTCGGTCGGGCGCTTCTTGGCATCCAGATTCACTTGAACCGAAATCTCTGGCTGTACATCGCCTGAGACGCCTTTCTGCGCCATCACGTTCTCAAAGGACATATCACGAATGAATTGCCCCAGGACGCGCATTTGAACCTGTGGTGCGGCTTGTGCCGCTGTGTTTTCTTTGGCGTCTTCTTCGGCCATTTATCTACTCCGGAATTGAAATTCGACACTGCTTATCAATTTGGGTGCGGTACCTCAATGCTGGTGCGGACCTTCCACCCATTTAGAGGGCTTTCCGGGTTCGTTACGCGGCCGGACTTCAGTGAATTCACCATCAATAACGTCGTCCTGATTGAACCGGTCAGGACCTGATCGAAACTGCGCGCCGGTACCCATCTGGAATTGGGTGATGGTCGCCTTGGACCTCAGGTAGCGGAACACAGCAACGCGGATGCCCGGAACCAGCAATGCAAAACCAACCGCATCGGTGAAAAATCCGGGGGTCAACAACAATACACCCGACAAAAGGATCATAGCCCCATGTGCAAGCGGTTCGGTCGGGTCGTCCAATTCGGCAAAGGATCGCTGTAGATTGGCCAATGCCGTGCGACCTTGTGTCCGGACTAATACAGTGCCAAGAACGGCGGTCAGGACTACGATTGCAAGCGTTGGCCATAGTCCGATCAGCCCGCCAACTTGTATGAAAAGGGCGATCTCAATGATCGGAACTAATAAAAAAGCCAAGAACAGGTACATTTGCGGTATCCTTTAGCATGTGCCGGGCTGTGGACTTGCGCCCAACTGTCACCTACATAGTGGCTTGAGGCCGGGTACACAAAGTCCTGGCGCTGAAAAGAGTATGAAATGAGCGACAACCCTATGATCCAGTTGCTGGTCCTGGCCGGAATTGCCGTTTTCCTGATCCTGCGTCTGAAAAGCGTATTGGGCACACGCGAAGGGTTTGAAAAACCACCCCTTCAACAACAGCCAGATACCAATGGTACGCGCCGTGATTTCGAGGTCATTGATGGCGGGCCGGATCACGATATTACCGACCATGTCGCCGAAGACAGTGAGCAAGCGCAAACTCTGGCCGCGATGAAGCGGGTTGAGCCCAGTTTTTCCGTTAGTGAATTTGTTCAGGGTGCGCGCGGTGCCTATGAAATGATCGTGATGGGGTTCGAAAAAGGCAATCTGGACGAGATTCAACCTTTCTTGTCCGAAGAGGTTTTTGACAGTTTTGTCTCTGTGGTCGCTGATCGTGAAGACAAGGGCCTCACCATCGAAGCCGAATTTGTCGGCGTACGTGAAACTACTCTGGCAGATGTTTCGTTCGACAAGGACAGCAATCAGGCCGAGATCACCATGCGCTTTATCGGTGAGCTGACCTCGGTCGTGCGTGATCGCGGAGGGGATATCATCGAAGGCAACCCCAATACGGTTAAACGCCAAAAGGACAGCTGGACCTTTGCTCGTGTAATGGGCGCGGACGATCCGAACTGGCTACTTGTTGCCACGGACGCATGATTGCAGCGATTCGGTCGCTTCTACTGGGGGTCGTCATGACCACTGCCAGCGCCGCCGGAGCTGAGGCGACGCGATCCATCCTGTCATTTGATAACCTTGATGGCTGGGCTGCCGACGATCACGGGGCAGCCCTTTCAGTTTTTCTGAACACCTGCGGCGATCTGAAGGATCCGGATTGGCAGGCGCTGTGTGGCGTTGCCCGGACCTATGAACCTCAGGCCGCACGGTCGTTTTTTGAGCTGTTTTTCCGACCGGTTCTGGTTGAAGATGGCGATGACGCGTTGTTCACAGGGTATTTTGAACCCGAGCTGGACGGCTCTAAGTATCCAACCAGCAAATACCGCTATCCGCTCTACCGGATGCCTCCCGAGGCGCGAGGCGCTGATCGGTGGCTTAGTCGCCGCGAATTGCTGACCGGAGACGCGATGACGGGCCGCGGGCTTGAGATCGCATGGGTCGATGACCCGGTCGAGTTGTTCTTTCTGCAAATTCAGGGTTCCGGTCGTATTCGCTTGCCCGATGGCAGCGCGCTACGCGTGGGATATGGCGGAGCGAACGGGCACCCTTATCGTTCAATCGGAGCCGAGTTGATCCGTCGCGGGGCGCTGGGCGCGCACGAGGTCAGTGCGCAGATGATCCGGGCCTGGGTGCGCAAAAACCCCGAAGCCGGTGCCGAGTTGTTGTTTCACAACCCCTCTTATGTGTTCTTTCGTGAAGTGAACCGGGTTGCCCCAGAACTCGGACCTCTGGGGGCCATGAATCGCTCGGTCACCACGATGCGCAGCATCGCGGCGGATCCGGCATATACGCCCCTCGGGGCGCCGGTTTGGGTTGAGAAGGATGGCAAGGCCCCGTTACGGAGATTAATGATCGCGCAGGATACCGGTTCAGCCATTAAGGGTGCCCAGCGGGCGGACATTTTCTTTGGTACCGGGGATGAGGCGGGGCAAGCCGCTGGCCGTCTGAAAGACCCCGGTCGTATGGTCGTGCTTTTGCCGATCCAGCGAGCCTATGCCCTGTTACCGGATGAATTCTGATGACAAGGCGCAAACTGACGTCAGAAGAGATCGAGCTGTGGCGCAAGGTCACCAAACAAGCTGAACGATTGCACCCCGAATTACCGCAGACCGTCCATCCCACGACATTGCCAAAACCCAAACCGACCAAGACCCCAAAGGCGCGCATCGAAGCGTTTGAGTTGGGTCAGACAGCGCAATCCAAACCCACGCGGAATAATCTCAAACCCTCAATCACCGAAGGGTTGCAGGCAAACCCTGTGCAAATGGATACCAAGGCATTTGCGCGCATGAAACGCGGCAAGCTAAAGCCCGAGGGCAAGCTGGACCTGCATGGGATGCGTATGAGTGCAGCCCATCCCGCTTTGGTGCGTTTTATCCTGACCGCGCAAGCGCAAGGCAAGCGGTTGGTGCTGGTTATTACTGGCAAGGGAAAGGATCGCGACGAGCCCGGGCCAATTCCGACCCCGCGCGGTGTTTTGCGCAATCAAGTGCCACACTGGCTTTCTATTCCACCTTTAACGCAGGCGGTGATGCAGGTGACGCCTGCACATATCAGCCACGGTGGCGATGGGGCTTACTACGTGTACCTCAGGCGGGTTCGCTAACCCGATTGAAGTGCGCGGGCTATACCGATCCGAACCAAGCCGCAGACGCACAAGAAGAATGCTGCGATCCAGAAGAATTGAGTGTTCAGTGAAACGCCTTTGTCGATCAACATACCGGTCAACGCCGGTCCGATTGCTGAACCCAGTACCATCACTGCAGCGGCCATGGCCTTGATTGCTCCTATGTGGCGCGTGCCATAGAACTCGGCCCAAAAGGCGCTGGGCAATGGATTATGCGCGCCAGCTGTAACGGCCAGGAAAACCATTCCGATAAATGCCCCGCCAATCGAAGTTGAGACCGACAGGATCGCAAATCCGATGGCCATCGGTAATTGATAATAGGGCATCATCCGGGTCGTGCCCCATTTGTCCAACGCCCAGCCCGCTGCAAACATCGACAGGATCGAAACCCCTGTGAAGACCGGGAACAGAGCGACCAGTTGTATGTGGGGCCAGCCTTTGATTTCGGCGAGATGCACCTGATGAAAAAAGAAGGCGGTGATAAAGGCCGAAGGCGCAAGGATTGCGGGTGTCATAAACCAGAACAACGGGTTCAACAGTGCCTCGCGACGCGTCCATTGGCGACCCTGCATGCCGATAGACGAGGCATTGGTCGCCAAGCTTTGCGGTGTTCGTTCCTGACGCAGCAACCGGATCAGTACGGGAATACCCAAAATGGTTATGCAAGCTGCAAGCCCCCATAACCAGCGCCAATCCAGAAACGCCAGAGCAGCAACGAATGTCAGGGGCAAAAGTGCCTCTCCGATTGCATACCCCAATGTTGCGATCGACAAAGCCTTGCCTCGTGTCGCTGTAAACCAGCGCGCCATCGCGACGGCCGCAAGATGGCTGCTCATCCCCTGACCGAGAAGTCTGAGAAAGAAGACCACAACGGGCAACAGAATAAGCCAAACATTCAGTGCCATTGCCAACGCGGCCAATGCCAGTCCGGTCAAAACCGCGGGGCCCAGCACGCGTACGCGAAAGATATCGGTAAGACCTCCGGCCCAGATCATCACCAGAGCGGAAACAGTTGTGCCAAGCGAATAGAGCCCACCCCAGGCTCCGTGGCTTAGCTCAAATTCCGCCCGAATTTCTCCCGCGAAGATCGAGATGAAAAAGGTCTGTCCAAAACTAGAGAGAAAGGTCAGCAGAACTCCCGCACCCAGCCAGTTTGCATTCTGGATCAGAAAGCGACGAAGGCCGGATCGCGTCACGGGGTGCTGACCCGCGCCTGCCCGGTTTCGGTCAGAATGATTTCTGTCGCGCCATCCGTATTGCGTTCGCTGGGAGGGACGAGCACATCTATACCAGGCCGGTCAGGACCGAATGTATTGCTGACCCTGCGGACCGAGCTGAGAATCGCCAGAAGTGCGGGCGAGGTTGCAGCCACGAAATGGGACGACCCTGCATCGCTGTTGAATGCGGTCGTGTCGATCACGTTTATCGGGTATTCGGCCAATGCGTCGGCCGAACTGATATTGCCCAGTCTCTTACTGTCCGCAGTACCGCGCAACCGCGCCGACAGGTTTAGGATCTTATCTTTCCTGGATACCATCACCACAAACGGATCTGGCGGGTTTTTGATACTGTTCATCTGTGACCTAAACAGATCGACATCTAGATCGGGCGAGATCAGGATAACCCCCTCCAGATTGCGGTTTGACCAGCCGGGTTCACGCAGTTCGGCTTGCCGCATCATTTCCATTGACAATGCACTGCCCATCGAATGCGCGATTAGGATAACCCGTTTGACGCCCATTGATTTGAGCAGCCGGATCGTCTGCTCCAACCCATCGCGGGCAAACAGCATACTGTCCAGATCATAGGCATATCCTGTTCCGCGCGCCTGGCTGGGCCAGGAATAGATCAGAGTGGTTCCGGGGATACCGATATCATGGCTTAGCTGGGCTGCACGAAAGGCAGTTTCGGTTTGCGTTGCGTTATAGCCGTGGACAAAGATCACCACGTCATCCACGCCACGCAACCGGGCCGTTAGATCTTGCGGACCTGAAAACTCGGTAACATCCGCTACAACAAACTGTTTGTTCGGATTCGGGTTCGCGTAGGAAAAATTTAGGTCACCCGGCGTGTGCGACGGCGGGATCGAGACGGTCATCTCAAGATACCGCAAAGCCTCGGCGCGTTTTGCGCCATAGTTACCATCCATGTCGCGCGCGCGGGTTGTTGCTGCAAAGACCGTTGCAGGGGTACCGACCTTCAGCGCTTCGGGCGTGATCTCGGTTATCCAACGGTCCGCGCAGGCGGTCAGTAACGACATGGTTATAAAGATGATCAGATAGCGCAGCACGGTATGTCCCTACACGGTTACAGCACTACGCTATCGCATTCCCATCGCGCGTCTAGACCGAGGGCACGAGCAACAGGCAAAAACCGGCTCGCTGCTGTTACAAAACGTAACGGCTGAGGTCGGTCGATTTTGTCAGTTCACCTAGATTGGCGTCCACAAACCCCGCATCAACCGTAATCTCAGCACCTGCCTGATCCGGCGCGGTGAATGAAAGCTCTTCGAATACGCGCTCCATCACTGTGTACAGCCGCCTCGCACCGATATTTTCAATGCTCTGGTTCACATCAGCGGCAATACGGGCCAAGGCTGCGATTCCGTCTTCGGTGAAGCTGACCGTGACCTCTTCGGTACCCATCAGGGCGGTGTACTGGAGGGTCAGCGCATTATCGGTTTCGGTCAGAATGCGCACGAAGTCTTCTTCAGTCAGCGCTCGCAGTTCCACGCGGATCGGCAGTCGACCCTGAAGTTCCGGCAACAGATCCGAGGGCTTTGCGATGTGGAACGCACCAGACGCAATGAACAGGATATGGTCGGTTTTCACCGGGCCATGTTTGGTGCTGACTGTAGTTCCTTCAATCAGCGGCAGCAGGTCGCGCTGAACCCCTTCCCGGCTGACATCGCCACCGCGCGCGTCCGAGCGGGCGCAGACCTTGTCGATCTCATCCAGAAACACGATGCCGTTCTGTTCGACGGACTCCAACGCCACGCGGGTGACGGTTTCATCGTCCAGCAGCTTGTCGGCCTCTTCCCCGATCAGGGCATCATAGCTTTCGGCGACAGTCATGCGCTTTTTGACGGTGCGACCACCGAAGGCTTTGCCGAAGATATCGCCTAGATTCATCATCCCCATCTGACTGCCGGGTTGGCCCGGAACGTCGAACATCGGCATCGGGTTTGAGGTATCGGACAGCTCCAATTCGATCTCGGTATCGTCAAGCTCGCCGGCCTTAAGCTTCCTGCGGAACATCTCACGCGTGGCTTCGCGGGCGTCGGTGCCTGCAATCGCCTCGATCACGCGATCCTCGGCGGCTTGATGGGCGCGGGCTTTGACATCTTCCCGCATGAATTCGCGGGTTTGCAGGATCGCAGCATCGGCCAGATCGCGCACGATCTGTTCAACATCACGGCCGACATAGCCAACCTCGGTGAATTTGGTGGCTTCAACCTTAATAAACGGCGCGCGGGCCAGCTTGGCCAAACGGCGACTGATTTCTGTTTTGCCAACGCCGGTGGGACCGATCATCAGGATGTTTTTCGGATAGACCTCGTCGCGGATATCATCCGGCAACTGTTTGCGCCGCCAGCGGTTGCGCAGCGCCACGGCGACGGCGCGTTTTGCGTCTTTCTGCCCGATGATAAAGCGGTCCAGTTCCGAGACAATCTCGCGCGGGGTCAGGTCGGTCATAAGTGTTCTATCCGTCTGTTTCGCTGCGGAACCTAATCATACGGCGCGAAAACACAAGCCGATCACGGAAAGATCACGGCAACTCACGGGCTGCACACGGAATTTCGTGGTGATGTGAATCGCCAGAGGCGCTGCGTCTGCGGCATAACCTTTCGCGACGGGCACCCCAGTCCGCATCACTTTTAGGAGATATCTCATCATGATGACTCGTCGTTCGCTTTTTGTGAAAGCTGCAGCTACCGGCGCGGCCTTGACCCTGGCCGGCACGACCTCTGCCCTGGCCGGCGGCGCCAAAAAGAAAGGCACGTTCGAAGGTCGCTCGAACCACATCACCACTGGTTCGGTGAAGCTGGTCAAAGACGGCGAACGTTACATTGTTGAACTGGGTCAGGACTTTTCGCTGGATGGCGGTCCGGACCCACGCGTTGCGTTTGGCAAGGACGGCACATACGCCCCCGACAGCAAATTAGGCGCGCTGCTGCACCTGACCGGCAAGCAATCCTATGCCGTTCCGCCAACCATGGATGTCTCGGCTTATAACGAAGTCTACATCTGGTGCGAGGTTGCTGGTGTCCCGCTGGGCGTCGCTTCGCTGAAGTAATCACGACTGTCAGAGGTTGGAGTTTCCGGCCTCTGACACGCAGTTAGGTAACAGCGCAACTGTCTGTTACACTCGCCCCAAGATATTGGAACTGGGGGCGTTTTTATGACCAAGATTGCCAAGATTACCTTGCTGTTCGTGGTTTTTGTCGACCTGATCGGGCAAGGTCTGGTGTTTCCCATAATCAACTCTCTGATCATGGAAACAAAGTCGGGCTTTCTGCCGGAAAGCACGGCCATGGGCACCCGGCATTTCTATTATGGTCTGGTGATCGGCTGCTTCTTTCTGTCTTGGTTCCTGGGGGTGGTCTATGTCTCGAAAGTCTCGGACTCCATCGGGCGCAAGAATGCCCTTCTGGTTTGCTTGACCGGAGCGCTGGCCGGCTACGCCCTGACCATCGCCGCGCTTTATATGAACAGCTTGCTTTTACTGATCATTGGCCGGTCGATCACCGGATTTACCGCTGGCAATCAGCCGATTGCGCAGGCTGCAATGATTGACGGCAGCACGGATGCAGCCGACCGAGATCGCAACATGGGCTACATCGTGACTGGCGTCAGCTTTGGCCTTGTAGGTGGCCCGATTATCGGCGCGGTCCTGTCAGATGCCGCCTTGCTGGGCAGTGCAGCGACGTTAAAGACACCTTTCTACGGGGCGTTTGTTCTGGTCCTGATCGCGATCTTCCTCGTGACCACATTCTTCAAGGATACCAGGACCGAGCGCGAACCCTTTGTCTTCCGTCCCCGTGACATCACCGATAGTCTCATAGCTGTCCGTGAGCACCCGTTGGTTCTGAAAATCATGCCCGTCTATGCGCTGTTCATGGTTGCCAACGTCACTTTCTATGTGTTCGTCGACAACTTCTTGACCAGCGCGTGGGGCTATGGCGTGATCGGAGGTAGCATGGCGATGGTGGTGATCGGCGTTGCGCTAGCCTTCTCCAGCACCTTCCTTGTGAAGCCTGCACAGGAACGATTCAGCAAGCACCAGATCATCTATACGTCATTGGTGGTTATGGTGATCTGCGGCTTTGGCTTTGCCTTCAGCCCAAGCGGTGTGCTGAGCTTCATCCCGGTCTTCTTCTTCTATTTCTTCTTCGGCGTATCTTATCCGACGCTGCTGGGCCTGTTCTCTTCCAGCGTTGCCGAAACCGATCAGGGCTGGGTCATGGGTGTGACCACAGCCGTGTTCTGCCTGGCAGGCGGTATCATGTCCCTGATCGGAGGCGGATTGATGAGCATCGACATCCGCGTGCCCTACTACATCGTAATCGTGACCGCGCTGATGGGTCTGATCGGGATGCACATGCGCTGGAAAGGGAAAGAGATTAGAGCGCTATTGGCCTAATGAACATCCGCTGGAGCGGAAGGGGTTACCTACTCCCGCTCTTCCTCGATTATTTCTTCGTCAAGTTTGCGCTGGCTTTCCTGTAGTGGCGCGCGCTCAATCAGTGCCCAGATTTCCTTTTTAGTCTTCTTAGAAACAGCGCCTCGGGCTTCCAGCTCGATCAACAGCGAGCGTGTTTGATCTTCGGTACAGCCTATTGTTCTGCTGAGCCGTTCCAGAGTTTTGAACTTGTATTTCGTATCCCTCAACATGGACTCTAGGAGCTTCTTGCGCGGCTCTTTCCATGTCTTGGCGTGCTTCCGGCTTCGATATTCCTCAAGCACAATCGGCCCAACAATGCCGCCAATCAGCCCACCAAATATCGCTGCCAGAACTGCACTCATGATCCGATCGTCTCAACCGTCAGATTGCCATTGGTATAGACGCAGATATCCGCAGCAATTGCCATGGCTTCACGCGCCACATCCTCGGCCGGTTTATCGCTATCCATCATCGCGCGGGCCGCCGCCAAGGCAAAGTTGCCGCCCGATCCGATTGCAGCGACGTTGTGTTCCGGCTCAAGCACGTCCCCTGCCCCTGTGATCACGAGCAGATCCTTACCATCGGTAACGATCAGCATCGCCTCAAGCTTTTGCAGGTATTTGTCGGTGCGCCAGTCCTTGGCCAGCTCGACCGAAGCGCGCGCCAGTTGGCCGGGTGTTGCCTCAAGCTTAGCTTCCAGCCGTTCCAAAAGAGTGAACGCATCCGCCGTAGATCCGGCAAACCCGGCGACCACCTCGAACCCGCCCGGTGACAGGCGACGTACTTTTCGCGCGGTGCCCTTGATCACGGTTTGGCCCAGGCTGACCTGCCCGTCCCCGGCGATGACAACCTGCCCGCCCTTCTTGACGCCAATAATGGTGGTGCCGTGCCATCCGGGAAAATCGCTGTCTGCCATGAATGCCTCCGTTATCCGTGCTGCCATATATGGGCCGGGTACGGGTTCTGCGCAACCGGTTCTAAAACCGCCCAAAAGATATGCAGAAAATGCAAACCGGGACTGTTGAGTCAGCATTTGTGAGACTCAGCCGGTGACGTTACATGAGGCTCACAACCGACAACAGGTCGGCTGTTTCTGTTGAAAAGGACTACGCACATGGCAAACGCTGTCGCAAAAACCCATGCGCCGCTCGGAGCAGTCACCATCCTGCACGCAGTGGACGTATTCTCCCACTCATTCGAAAATGTTGTCGAATGGTATCAATCTCGCAAGACCCGCAATGAACTGGCGCGTCTGAGCGATGAGCAACTGGATGATATCGGCCTGAACCGTGCCGACATCGCCAAGTTCTGATCTAGGATCAGAATTAGACGTAAGATGAGCCGCTCAAACGAGCGGCTTTTTCTTTTTCAGCTCTTGACGAATTTGCCCACCAGATCAGGCAGATATGCCTCAACCGCAGCGGTGGCGACAACATGAAGCGTGCCTGCCCCGGCGTCTTCGACATCCAGCCCGCCTTTGACGGCACGGACCGAAGCGCGCCCCCGCAGAAGATCAGATGCGACAAGATCACAATCAACCGCCTCGGGCCGCTGCACTCCAATCGTGACCTCAACGCGCATCTCTTCGTGGCTGATGCCCAGCTTAGAGAACAATGTGATTGACGAGTGGTGCAGTGCGTCCTGAACAGCGCGGCGCGCGGCCTTGGTATAGTCTTGACCATAGAGGTCATTGCCGGTTCCCATCTCCAGAATGATGCGTTTCTCGGTCATTGCGCGGGCTCCATGTCAAAAGACACAATGATCGCCGCATTGGCGATCACCGTGCGGCCCTCGATGTGGGGCTTTTCAATATCCAAGCCGCCTTGCGTTACCGTGATATTCGGTTGGCCGTATGGAAATACAGCTTTCAGCGCTTCGGTATCTACTTGGTCTGGTTGTTGGACGCCAATCTCGGCATCAATAATCATGGCTTCTTTCGGAAACCCGAACAGCTCTGCCATGGTCACCGAGTTATGCCAGAGTGCATCTTTGATGGCGCGCAACGCCGCCTCGGTATAGTCCTCACGCCGCAACGACGTGCCCATTCCGAATTCTACCAGAACTCGTGTTTTTGCCATTTCTTGTTCCCGTCAGATCAGCACATCTGTGCGGTCAAACAAAAAAGGCGTCCCGCATGAGACGCCTTTGATGCAATTGGTTCACACCGGCTCAGATCGACTCGTCGATCCAGCTTTGCAGTGCCGCTTTGGGTGCAGCGCCCGCACGGTTTGAAACGACCTGCCCATCTTTGAAGATGAACAGCGCCGGGATGCCGCGTACGCCCATGGCAGCAGCCGCGTTCGGGTTGCTGTCAACGTCCACTTTGGCAATCTTCACCTTGTCGCCATATTCATTGGCCAACTCTTCCAGAGCGGGGCCGATCTGCTTACAGGGGCCGCACCACTCGGCCCAGAAATCCACCACAACGGGGATATCGGAATTCTTGACTTCGGCGTCAAAGGTATCGTCGGTTACGGCAACGGTCGACATGTCTGTCTCCTGAATGGGAATGCTTGGGCTGAGAACGTAGGTGCCGTTCGGGAGGAGGTCAAGATATAGCGCTACGCCTCAGGGCTTCTGTCACTATATCGTGTGGCAGCCACATGAGATGTGCCGTGCGGGTCCAAAGTATTGCGGTGTGGATCTGGTGCTTGGGAAATATTTGCGACAGGGCATTTGCATAGGCCCCCATCTGGCACAACAACCCCTCGGGGCAGGTTTCAGGGCTGTACGGAACAGTCGCATTTGATTTGAAATCAATCACTTGAACTTCTGTATCGGTAACGATCAATCGGTCGATCACCCCATGCATTCGGGCGCCGTTCAAATCGGCGGTGACCGGGACCTCGGCCAGTGCATCCGGTGCAAATACCGGATTCAGATGATCGGCGGTCAGGACGGCCTCGGCTTCGTTCAGCAACTCCTGGCGTTCCACATCCTGCATATCGGCCAACAGTCGTGTGCAAAGATGCGACCATTGCTCCTGAACAACGGCGGGTAGATGTTCCAGCAATAGGTGCAGCCGCGTTCCACGGAGTTTCGCCGCCTCTTCATCCTTCCTGGCATCTCCGGGCAAAGCCTTGGGACCCCCCAGATCGGAAGGGCTTAATGTTTCTACCGGCGTTGGTGCTGGCGGCGCTGGCTGATCGAAATATTCCGGCAGGTTTTGTTCGATATTCTGGATGCGGTCATTTTCAACAACGGGCAATACATCCCAGTCTCCATGCGCTAGCCGGAGTGTCTGGGAACCAGGTATCTGAGTGGCCCCTGCACGTGCCATCGCGGCCTCGACCATTTGATACCAGCTGCTGCCATCTTTACCCACATCTCCGGCTGCGGCGACTATCAACCACTTTTCTGCCCGTGTTAGAGCCACATACAGAAGACGCAGCCGTTCATTCTCCTCGCGTCTTCGAGCATCTTCACGCGCCGTAGCAATCAGCGCGGGTGAGGTATCAGAGGGTACTTTCCACAAGGGAGTATCCCCTGCGATCATGATCTCGGCATCGCGCGGCGGTTGCCGTTTGCCAGTGTCCGGCAAAATCACGATCGGTGCTTCCAGCCCTTTCGAGCCATGAACGGTCATCACTCGGATCATGTTGCCAACACCGCTCATCTGGCGCTTGATCTCAAGGTCATCGGTTTGCATCCAGACTAGAAAGCCGGTGAGGCTGGGAATATCCGTCCGTTCATAGGCCAGCGCCTGTGACAGTAGTGCGTTGATACCGTCCTCGGCCTCGGCCCCTAGCCGACCCAGCAGTTTGCGACGCCCGTCATGACGCGTCAGAATACGCTCGATCAGGTCATAAGGGCGCAGAAAGTCGGTCTGCCCACGCAGATCGTTCAGAACGGCCAGCGTATCCGGGAATTCTTCGGCCCGATTGCGCAGCGCCGCCCAAAGATAGGGTTCTTCCCTGCGATGGGCCAGATCGAACAATTGCTGTTCGGACCAGCCGAACAAAGGGGACTTAAGGACCGTGGCCAGTGACAAGCTGTCCTCGGGTGTGGCCAGAAAACTTAGCAACGCGGCGAGATCCTTGACCGCCAGCTCCGCGCCCACTTTTAGGCGGTCAGCGCCCGCAATGGGTAGATCAGCAGCTTTGCAGGCACGAATGATCTCGGCAAACAGGTCCGAACGGCGCTGGACCAGGATCAGAAAGTCGCCGGGCTGGACCTTGCGGCGAATATAGGCGCCTTGAGTTTCTCCATCGTCGGGTATTGTCGCGCCGTCATCGATCATGTCCCGGATCGACCGAGCCACCTGCTCTGCCAGAATAACCGTATGATGCCGTGCGCCAGGTCGGTCGACCGGGTCGGTCCAGTCGGTATCCTCCTCCTCCTCGACCTTTTCGACCACAGGCCACAGGTCAACACGACCGGGTAGATCGGCCTTGAAGGCACGGTGCAGCGAGTCTTTGTGGAACCCGGCCTCGGCACGGTTTTCGAACAGGATATCGACCAGCCCTAGGATCGCACTGGATGAACGGAACGAATATTCTAGCGTTGAATCCCACAGTTTAGAGCCTGATTCTTGCAGCTTTCGCCCAAATTCGGCCTGCATCCGGTCAAAGGCCTGCGGGTCGGCGCCCTGAAAGGAATAGATCGATTGCTTTTTGTCCCCGACAACAAAGATTGTGCGCTCGACACCGGAACGGGCCCCCTCCCCGCTGGTGAATTCCTGCGCCAGTTTCTCGATCACATCCCACTGATCTGGGCTGGTGTCCTGCGCCTCGTCCACCAGAATGTGGTCGATACCACCGTCCAGCCGATACAGCACCCATTCCGCCACCGCCGGGTCATTTAACACCTTCCGAGCGCGCAGGATCAGATCATCAAAATCCAGCCAACCCCGCAGCTGTTTTCGCCGCTCGTACTCAGGCAGGAAAGCTGCAGCAAAGCGATGTAAAACATGGGTTTTCTGAGCAGCAATCAACGCCAGCCTCTGTTCCCGGGCGGCTTCAACCCGCAACATGAGGGCCTCAAGCTGGGGCATCCGGTTGGCCAACGCCCCTTCGCGTAGCGTCTTGGTGGGAAACCCGTTGACCTTGGCCGTAAACGGTTCTTTTGCGGCCTTGCCTGTAAGCAATACGCTTTCCAGCACCGCGAGGTCGCTCAGCCGTGCATCGACAAAGCCCATTAGCTTGTCGGCAGCTTTGGCGTTGTTTCCGCCGCTCTCTTTCAGGGCAGGTAAGATGGACTGGATTAGATCAACTTCTCCACCCAGAAATACGCTTTGCAGCAAGACTTGTTCATCAAATCCTTGTGGCAGATCATAACGTTGCAATAAGTCCGGCCAGTGCAGTACTTCCTCAAACTGGTTCCGCCTCTGCGCCACGGCGGCAGTTAGTTTGTCAAAGCCGGTATCTGTGACAAAGCGGGCAACATCCTCGATCAGTGCGGCCTGATGACCTTCGGCAAAATCCTCAATGATCTCTTCGCGCAGCAGGGCGGCGGCCCGATCTTCCATTTCGGCGAACTGCGGGCTGACCCCAGCCTCAAGCGGGAAGCGTCGAAGCAAAGAGGCGCAGAAG
Organism: Ruegeria sp. AB11; assembly: GCF_056536325.1. Taxonomy (NCBI): domain Bacteria; kingdom Pseudomonadati; phylum Pseudomonadota; class Alphaproteobacteria; order Rhodobacterales; family Roseobacteraceae; genus Ruegeria; species Ruegeria sp. AB11. Next base: position 776,050 of record NZ_JBQFJO010000001.1, read on the forward strand.
GAGTGGATCGTTTGGATCTTCAAGCCGCCAGGTGTTTCGATGGCGCGGGCAAACAAGGTGCGCGCCTGTGCCAAACGGTTGGGATCGATCACACCCGGAACACCGAGTTCAACCAATTCTTCCTGAAGGGCGCTGTTGCCCAGCATCGCCCATTTGCCAAGACGCTTGAATAACCGGTTCTGCATCTCACTTGCAGCGGCCTTGGTATAGGTCAGGCACAGGATATGCTGCGGCTGCACGCCATCCAGCAACAGCCGCGCCACCCGGTCGGTCAGCACCCGGGTCTTGCCCGAGCCCGCATTGGCCGCCAGCCAGGTTGAGGCGTCCGGGCGCGCGGCCTGAACCTGCCGTTCGGTGGCATCATTGCGGGGGGTCATGTCAGGTCCTCCGGTGCGGTTTCTGCCGACCGATCCCACTCTCCGAAACGGGCGAGATGATCATAATCCCCGACATCCGCATCCTTGTGTAGCATTCGGCGTGACGAGAAACCCTGATGAGGCTCTAAATAGGCAGATATGAGCTCTTTCAGTTCGGCCAGTACCTTGTCGGTTGGCTCTTTCTGCAAGGGCGCGAGTACCTCTTTGTAGGTGCCGCCCATACCGATGAAAATCGCCTGCGCAACGGGAAGCGGATCGAATCCTTCGATACCGCCTTGCTCGGCTATTGCGGCTTCGATCAGCAGTTGTTTGTCGAATTTTGCTTGCTGGCTTTCCGTTGGCGGGGTGCCGGTTTTGTAGTCGATGATCCGCAAAGCTCCCTGCCCGCTTCGATCGATCCGGTCGGCGCGTCCGGCAATGGTGATGTCCAACGGGGCCAGCGCTAGACGCATTCCAACCTCAAAGGCCACAGGCCCGCCATCGGTGCGGCGCTGAATCTCGGCGGATAGAAAACTGTCTGTGATCCGCTCTAGCCGTGCCAACCACAGCTTTCGGGCTGTTGGCCATGCAACGTGTTGCAGCAGCAGGGCTTCGGCCCGTTTCAGGAAGTTTTCACGGCTCAGCAACGCCGGATCCAGAACACTGTCGCGCACGAACTGTTCCAGTACCTCGTGGATGACGATGCCACGTAACAGAGCGTCCGGGGCCTGCACTAACGGGTCCAGAGGCTTCAGGCGCAAAACATGTCGGGCGTAGATGGCGTAAGGATCGCGGATCAGACGCTTGATCTCGGTCACCGATAACCGTCGCGGACGTGCTGCGACGGGCGGACGTGGTGACGGTCGGTGAGCCGCTGCAATTTTGGGCGCATGTTCCAGTGTTTCTGCCCAATCCAACCATTTTTGGCCACGCGCACGCATTGCCGCCAAGGCATCGGTTCCACCTTGTTCGGGCAAGCCCTGCAAAAGGTTGGTCATGCGGTTCAGCCAGCGAGAGGGTACGGTTTCCGCGTCATCCGAGCGGGTCGCGCGGGTCAGAACCACCTCCGGTGCACCTATGGCTTGTTGGAAGTCATGCGCAGATAAACCGATCCGGCGCTCGGGCAGCAAAAGACCCGCTTCGTTGCGCATCTGTCGGTTCAACCAGGGATCGGGTGCCGCAGACTCAGGCCAGCTGCCTTCGTTCAGGCCGCCCAGTATCAAAAGATCTGCGCCCTGTACGCGCGCTTCAAGTGTGCCCCAGATCATCAGATGCGGGTGGGGCGCATCGCGGTCGCGGACCTCCTCACCCGCCAATAACGCGCCCAGAAGGTCAGCGAAATCATGGGCGGTCATCGCACCGCCATGGTGGGCCTCGCCCTCCAGTGCCGCCATTACCGCAAGCGCCTTTTGGCCGGCATTTTTGTCCCACAATGTACCCGGTTCACCGGTGGCGCCCGCCGAGATTGTTTCGGCCAGTGTGCGAAGTTGCGCGACCCAGTCTGACAGCGGTTGCTCCTGTGGCCGGTATTGATCGCAGAACGCATCGATCACCCAGCTGACCCAGTCCTCGGGCGCTTCGTTGCGAATGGCAAAGGCTGTCAGGCTCACACTGTCGGGAAAGGGCGGGCCGTGGCGGCGCAGGTCGAGTTCCAAATCGCGGGTGTGCAGCAGATGGGCGCCCCGGTCGCCGCCATCATGGCAAAGTGGATGCTTGAGCAGTGTCAGCAATGCCTCACCATCCAGACGGCGCGCGAACAACCCAGCGACATGGCGCAAAAACCGACCGGGTGGAGACAATTGTAGCGGTAAGCCCGCGCTGTCATCGGGCAGGATATTCCACCGGTCCAACGCGGCGCTGACCTGACGTGTCAACATCCGGTCAGGCGTTATGAGCGCGGCGGTTTGCCCGGTTTCTGCGGCCTGACGAAGGCGCAGCGCAATGGCTAATGCCTCAGCCCGAGGAGAAGACGCTTCGATCAGCGTGACATCCTTAGTTGCACCATTCAGATCAGCAAGGTGAGGACCCTCGGTCATCCAGGCGTCAGTCACCGGGGCAGGGCGCAAGACAAGTGAGATCAGCTTGTTACGCGCAAGTGAGGGCGCCTGTTCCGGGGTCCAAGGCTGAATCTGATCGGGACCAAGCCCAAGCCCGAGCATCAGTTTGCGGAATCGATATTGCGGATGATCCTCGGAGGTCAGGGCGTCATCCAGATTTTGCCAGACATGCTCGGGCTGGTCGAAATCATAGCCTGGCAACACCAGCGCCCCTTGCGTCAGGCGCGCGACGGCCTGCATCAGCATTAAGGTGGTTCCGCGTGACCCAGTAGAGCCCGCCAATATGACCGGATGTGCAGGTGGCGAGACCTGCCAGCGCGCGATCAGGTTTTCGACCACGCGGCGCTGCCGGGCCTGCGCATCAAGTGTGTCCGTGCCAGACTCCATGAACTGATCTGCGATGCCGATAAATGCTTGTGCCCGGGCCCAATGACCAGACATGTCGCTGACATCCAGTTGCCTGATCGCCTCGGGTGAGACGCCTTCGCCCTGCATCTCGTCAATCAGCGCGGCAAGGCTGTCGGACAGATCAAAAAGCGAAGACCGCGCGGCCAAATCAGGTTGTTGATCCAGCAATTTGGCAATCAGCTGCGTCAATTCCAGCCTGCGACGCAATGGTGGAATTGCGGGCGGGATCTGCGCGAGATCCGCGCTTTCGCCCAGGTCGGTGACCAAAGACAACCGCGGGAGTAAGCAGGGCGGTCCTTGATCAAACAGATCACGTACCCTGCGTGCCATGCGGCGGGTGTTGATCACCAGTTGAACCCGCGCCAGAGCATCCGGCGGCCGACCATCAAACCGTTGACGCAAGCCGTCTACCAACACCTTCGGGAAATCCGCGCCCGGAGGCACGGCGAACACCCGGGGCAGGGCGCTGGGCTCAAACATCGGCAATCAGCCCCTCGGCCAGATCAATACCTTCGGGATGCCCCACATCGCACCATCGACCGGGGTAGGACAGCGCAAATAGGCGATTATGCTGCAGCATCTGATCCCACAACACGTTCAAGGAAAACACGTCCCCATCGAAGTCATGCAGCCCGTTGGTTTTGATTATCTGAGCCCCGCCATATATCAGACCTGCGCCTCGAGTGATCCGCCCGGTGCTGTCCTGAGTAAAATCACCCGGACCGGCATGACCAAGGGCCTGTCCGATCGGAATGCACATTAGAAGCGCATCCATTTCATCTGGATCCCAGTGGTCCCTGAGCAATTTCAGCGGATTTGGTCCGGCCCAGATCGCATCGCTATTCAGGGTGAAGACCGGCTCGGGACCAAGCAGCGGCAGCGCTGCGCGTAAGCCGCCACCGGTGTCCAGAATGCGCGGCTCTTCGAGCGATAGCGCCACGTCGTAGCCCGCCAGATGATCGATAATCTGGTCGGCGCGATAATGCAGGTTGGCGACAACACGTAATGGTCTCAGCGCATCGACCAAATCCAACGCATGGTCGATCAAAGGTCGCCCGGAGACCTTGATCAATGGCTTTGGTCGGTCTTTGGTCAAGGCTCCCATACGGGTGCCGAAACCGGCAGCAAACAGCATTGCAGCTTGGGGCGTAGCGGTCATTGCGACCTCAGCTTTGCAAGGTTTTCCGGACTTGGTTCGGGCAGGGCGCTGCGCAAAAGGTCCGCCACGGGAACCAGCGCCGGATGCTCCAGATCACGCATCAAATGGGCCCAGGCAGCGGGGATCAGGTCGACGTAATGTGGTTTACCATAATCTATTGCCAGCCGCGCAAATCCACCCAGAATACGCAGGTTGCGCTGGGCGCCGAGAACCGCATAAGCGGTACGGAAATCGTGCCCGTCAACACCGGTCGCAGTGATATACCGGTCGATCATCCGCATCTCGATGCCCACAGGGACCGAGCGGCGCACATCCTGCAATAGCGACATCAGATCATAGGCGGGATGCCCTAGCATCGCGCTTTGGAAATCCAGCAGCCCTACACGCGCCAGACCGTCTCGATCAGGCAGCCAGATCAGATTTTCCGCGTGATAATCGCGTTGTACAACAACCCGTGTCCCGCCGGTTTCGCGGTGCAGGATATCGGCAAAGCGAAGCTCGAACCGCGCGCGCGCCTCTTCATCATGTGACCCTTGAATGCCTTGAGCGTATTTGGTGAAAGAAAGCGCCGCAAGCTCAGTCATCAGAGCAGGATCATAGCTGTCGAGCGAAAGAGTGTGGGCCGCGTGAAGATGGACCAGAACATCGGTTGCCACGTCATACAGGGTGCGTTCAAGCGTTGGATCGTCTCGCAAGACGCGGGCAAACAGAGCGTCGCCCAAATCTTCGAGCAGCAGAAATCCGTATTCGCTGTCCTCTGCATAAATTTCTGGTGCACTCAGCCCGATTGAACGCAAATACTCCGACATGCGTACGAAAGGTTCGACCGACTCACCTTTGTCGGGTGGGGCGTCCATTAGAACCGCTGTGCGGCCAGTGGCGGGATCGGTCAAGCGCTCGTAACGGCGGTTCGAGGCATCGCCGGCCAAGGGTGCATGTTGCGCACCGCTCCATGGGGTCTGCGCGATCAATGCTTCTGCCAAAATGGCCCGGTTTGTCATTGGATCATCTCCAGCCTGGTGCTCCATTTCGGGTCCGACCATGTAAGTGAAACTTGTCGAGTGTCCTGATCGTCGGGGTCGGTTGCGAAATGAACAAGCAAGGCCGATTGCGGGGACAGCGGACCCAGTTTTTCGGGCCACTCGATCAGGCAGATGCTGGTGTCAAATGCGTCGACCAATCCCAACTCTTCAATCTCTTCCACGGATGCAAGCCGATAGAGATCGGAGTGCCAAATTTCCCCGATCTGCGTCTCATAGACCTGAACCAGGGTGTAAGTTGGTGACGGTACATCTTCAGGCTTCATCAGCGTCGACTGGATCAGAGCGCGTGCGAAATGGGTTTTGCCGCTGCCGATCGAACCTTCAAGCAGGACGGTGTCGCCCGGTTGCAATGCACCCCCCAATCGGGTGGCGATTTCCGCAGTGTCCTGAGGGGATTTGAGAGTCAATTTCAGCGGCGCATTCATGGCGCCACAATGAACCTACGTCGGGTTGGCCGCAACCGGTTCAGGCGCTGATTTTTTGCTGCTGCGCGATGTTTTCAACTGCACTGTCTGAGGTGAAGCGAACGATGGTTGCCCCGTTTTGCATGGGACTGACTGTGCAGGTCATTGTACTGCCCGACTTTAGGGTCAGTTCGCCTGACCATTCGGCCCGGTTCTCGCGCGTGGTTACAAATTCCCGGATCTCGCCAAGGATTGGAGTGGCGGCGCAATGTTCCTGCCACTGGCGGGTGATTTCAAGAACAGTAGTAGGCTCAAACCCGACCTCGCCGCTGTCACCCCACATCAACTGGTAGGCATAGTTCGTCGTTGCCAGCGTCCCGTCATCCGAAAAGACAGCGATCGCATCAGCAAGCTTGTCCAGAATGGACTGCATCAAATCCATCTCAGCGCGGAACCTGCGCGTCAACGTAATTTCGGCGGTGATATCTTCGAACAGAAAGGCCACAGCACCATCCGGGTGCGGTCGTCCACTGACGGAATAGACCGAGCCTGAAGGTAATGACCAAGTTTCCTGATAGTTCCCATCCTGGGCCGCTTCCAGTAGATCATTCATCTGACGCCGCCAGCTGCGGTAGTTTTTGGGCTCTGGCATCATGTGCTGATCGCGCAACCGGTCAAAAAAGCTGGACAGGCTTGGGCGAAGACTCAGAAAATCCGGCGGCAGTGAGGTCAGATCAATCAGTGCAGGATTAAACAAAGCCAACTGGCTGTTACGGTCAAAAATGGCCAGACCAATTGAGAGTTGGGCAAAGGTTTTGGTCATTGTCTGAACGAATTTGCGCTGTACGGTTTCCGCCTCAACAATCGCGTTGATATCGACGGCATAACACAACTGACCCTGGTCTTGGGCAACACGGGTCAGATCAAACCACAATCTGGATTCACTGTCTTTGATCTGAACTGAGACACGGGATTTCCGGCCCAGTTGTGCCTCGTCTGAAAGCAGTGGAAAAACCGGTTTGGTCAAATCCGCATCCGGCCCCGAGATTTTCCGAGCCAGAGAAACATAGGCCGCGTTACACCAACGCACCGTGTTGCATTCGCCCGACAGCCATACCGGGTAAGGTGCTTGATCCATCGCTAAACGGGTCGGGTCATTCGGGTCGGCGCGCTTTGCCGATACAGTGTCGTTCAGATCGCGCAACTGGACGCGGATCACTCCATCTATCCATTCACATGAGACTTCGCGGTCAACTGTGCAATCAATTGCGGATACAACCAGATGGCCCCGAGCTCGAACGAGTTCGGGTGTTTCCGGGAAAGAGGGATAGTCACGCTGAAGCAGCCTGTGCAGATCGGACCAGCTGGTGACGGACTCATATCCGGCCAAGGCGATATCAGAGTGGCTGATCAACCTGTCCCCATCGAAAAGGAAGACCACATCAAATAGCGATCCGGGCGACGACAGCCCGTAATCTACAAACGATTTCTGGTGCCGAGGCAACAACCACAATATGGCAAAACAGGCCGATACCATGCTGATAGCGGCCAGAATGATCCGGTCGGCCATTATTCAACGCCCCTGTCAAAACAACCCGAGCCTGTATGAAGGGCAATAGTTAACGGGATCTTAACTTAGATCTGGAAGGGTTGGTTTGCGCCCGAGGGGACTGGCGTGTCGCCTGTTTGCGCATCAATCAGTTTGCGCGGCCAGATTACCTTGACGATTGCCCCTTTGCGTTCCTGCCGATCTGTCAAAGTTTGATACGGGTCTGCGCCATTAGCAAAGTAAAGCTCGGCGCCACTGCGCTCGAGCAGGGTTTTGGCAATGAACAATCCAAGCCCCATGCCTTCATATTCGGGCCGGCTGCTGCGGTCGGCCCGGCGGCGGCGCATGAACGGATCGCCAATTCGTCCGATAATGTGTGAGGGATATCCGCGACCGTCATCCATTATCGAAACACTGATCTGATCCGAGGTCCATTCAGCCTCGATCCAGACATTTGCCCGTGCAAAATCCACAGCATTCTGGATTAAATTGCGCAATCCGTGAATGATCTCGGGCTTGCGCAGAATTGAGGGTTGCTGAACATCGCCATCGGCAACCGGCTTCTCTTCGAAATGCACTTGCTTGCCCCGGTTGATATGCGGTTCTGCAGATTCGTGGATCACCGTCGACAAAGGTGCCTGTCGGAGGTGAAGGTCATCTTTTCCGGCCCGTCCCATGTCACGCAATATATCGCGACAACGGTCGGCCTGCTCACGGATCAAAGCCGCGTCTTCTTTCAGTTCGGGGCGATCGTCCAGCTCTTCGATCAACTCTGAACTGGCCAGCTTGATCGTGGCCAAAGGTGTCCCCAACTCATGCGCAGCGGCTGCGACGACGCCGCCAAGATCGGTGAGCTTTTGTTCGCGCGCCAGTGCCATATGCGTGGCCGACAGCGCCTCGGACATCGACTGCACTTCTGAGCTGATACGATGGGAATAGGCGCCGATGAATATAATGGCGATGATGATTGCGGCCCAGTTTCCGAACAACAATATGTCAGGGATATCCAAAACAAGGCCCAGATTGGTACGCAGCGGCAGGTGAAACTGTGCCAGCAATGTTGTCAGGATCACCGCTACGCTGCCGATGATCAGGGTTGAACGCGTGCTCATCACATTGGCTGAAATCGTCACCGGCCCGATCAACAGTAGCGCAAAAGGATTGTTCAGCCCGCCAGTCAAATAGAGCAGTATCGACAGTTGCAGCAGATCGAACAGCACCATCAGAAAGTTCTCGAACTCGGACAGGCGCTTGTTTTCGGGGAACAACAGGATCGCTGTCAGATTGCCCATGACGGAAACGCCAATGGCAAAGTAACACAGGCCAAGCTCGAGCTGCACATTATAGTATTGTTGCGCGACTGTGATTGCCGTGAACTGTCCAATGATGGCCACCCATCGCAACAGGATCAGTGTCCGCAACCTGATCCAGGTGCTGCGTTCTTGCCCGCGCCAAAGGCTGGTGTTGGAATCCGTCATCTGTCGATTATGTCCTATTGCGTCGGCCCACAACGTTGATAGGAGTGCCGACCGAACCGATCAACAACCTTCGTCTCAGGATAGCCGTCATGCTCCGTCTTTATGCCATACTCGCAACTGTTGTTCTGGCCGTTGGTCTGGGTGCAATGTGGCTGCTGACACGCAGCGGTTCGGATGACAAGTTTGCCCAGTGCCGTTCAAGCCAGATCGCAGGCGGCAGCGCTGCGATCGGTGGACCGTTCGAGCTGGTCAACAGCAAGGGTGCAAGGGTGACTGACGTGGATGTGATCACCGAACCAACGTTGATCTATTTCGGATATACGTTCTGCCCCGATGTCTGCCCTTTCGACATGTCCCGCAATGCCGAAGCGGTTGACCTGCTTGCCGAACGCGGCCAGTCGGTGACGCCCTTGTTTATTTCAATTGACCCTGACCGCGATACGCCCGAAGTATTGGATGATTACGCGTTCAACCTGCATGAACGTATGATCGCCTTGACTGGCTCACCCGAACAAGTCAAAGCCGCGAGCAAGGCCTACAAAACCTACTACAAAGCGCATGACAAAAGCGATGAGTACTACTTGGTCGATCACTCGACTTTCACATACCTGGTCACGCCCGAGGACGGTTTCCTTGAATTCTTCAAGCGTGATGATACCGCCGAACAGATGGCGGACAAGGTTGGTTGTTTCCTTGACAAGATTTAACGCGCAACAGTCGGTTTGACCTTTGGAATGGCGCTGCTATTACTCATGTTAAAGCCAAAATGCGTGAAATAGCGGAAAGACCAACATATGGCAGACAGTTCCCAGCTTGAAATCGGCCCCGATAAATCGCTGCTTCTGGTAGATGATGACGAGCCGTTTCTGAGACGTCTGGCCAAGGCCATGGAAAAGCGTGGATTCGAGGTTGAGACCGCAGGCTCTGTCGCAGCAGGCCGCGCCATATCGACCGCACGACCACCCGCATATGCAGTGGTTGATCTGCGGCTTGAGGATGGCAACGGGCTTGATGTGGTCGAAGTTCTGCGTGAAAAGCGCCCGGACAGCCGGGTTGTGGTTCTGACCGGGTATGGAGCCATCGCCACTGCAGTCGCAGCGGTCAAGATTGGCGCGACCGATTATCTGTCCAAACCCGCCGACGCGACTGATATCACCAACGCATTGTTGGCAAAGGGTGACGAAATGCCCCCGCCGCCGGAAAACCCCATGAGTGCCGACCGTGTTCGATGGGAACATATCCAGCGTGTGTATGAGTTGTGTGATCGCAATGTCTCGGAAACAGCGCGCCGCCTGAACATGCACCGCAGGACGTTGCAGCGGATTTTGGCGAAGCGCAGCCCACGATAGGTCATCTCATAGGTAAATTTGCAAATCCTGAGGTATATCGCAGAGCAACTGCGTTTCTCAGAAGCTCCAGGTGTCTTTCAGTAGTTGAAACCAACTAGGTCGAAAACTCGGGGTAAAGGGATATCTTGATGGAATCGAACGCGCCCAGTGCCTCAGATATTCTCAAAAACTACCACCATCAAAGGCATTTTTTGCAAATCGTTCATATGCCGGCGTTTGATCCGCCAGTGCGTACATTTCTGTATATGAAAAATCATAAATGCGCCTGTTCAACGGTTATTGCCACTTTGCTGCACAGGTTGAATGCGCAGGCCGGTGGTTCAATGCAGATTGATATGAAAAGCATACACAACCCGCCGAAATCGCTGATCAAGACTGGAAGGAAGGCGTTGGATGTCCCGTCAGCAATTGAAGCGCTAGAAGAAAGAACACGGTTTTGCTTCTCGGTCGTTCGTCACCCGACTGCGCGCACGCTCAGTGCTTTTTTGGGTATCTATTAAAAACCCCGGGTCAAAAAGAGAAGTTTCTGCGGCATGTTGGTAGAGAACCAGATGGTGATCTCGGATTGTCAGACTTTCTCGACATCATTGCGCATGACGAAACTGCACGTGACTTGAACCGTCACTGGCGTCCGCAACGCAAAGAAATCAGTTTTGATTTCATCGATTTCGATTTTATTGGTCGCGTTGACGATCTGAATACGGCGGTGGAGCATATCTCTTATGAGATTTTTGGAAACCAAACTGAGATGCAGGATACCCGCAGCTCATTAGGACACTCTTCTTCTTCCAAAGACGCCATACAGAGCTTGACGAGAACTGATCATATGAACCTTGAATCCGCGTTCTCGATGGATTTTGAGATGTTCGAAAACGTAAAAACACGGTTTAGCTGACGCTGAGCGATATTGGCCGTTTGATCCAAGTTCGCTGTAAAAAATGATATTTAACGAAGCTCTAAGTCGCCTTGGAGACCAAGGGTAGTTTTTTGGTTCGAAGGATACTTGGGGTGTGTGGATCGGATTTGGGCACATATGTTTCGGAAGGGGTCTGCTACCTGAACATGCATCGTAGGACAATGAAGCGAATTTTTGACAAACACAGCCCGTAGAAAACTATGAAATTAATTTAATCGTTTACTCTGGATTAAGCCGCATGCACCTCGCGGCAACAATATTGTTGACCTATTTTGAACAATGTTAACGCAGTATGAACAATGTGTTCAAATAGTGTTTAGATTATCTGTGGCACCATCTTAGCGTTGTAGTTGCAACAATGCCGTCAAGTAAGAGGCAGGTCAGGCAAACCGTTCAGAGGATCAAGCGATATGAAACCGGACATGAGACCAAACCCTTCGCAGAAAGCAATCGAGAAGCTCTTCGAATTAGGCATCGATTTTCCCGAAGTGGGACCACCTGCAGATGCCGGTATGCCCGAGCTTCCTGAGCATGTGTTCCCCATTGAAGCGCCGGATTTGCCGGATCTTACTCTTCCTGAGGAAGCAATGGCTGATATTGAGATTCCTGCAGCCATTTTGCCAACAGATATCTTCGACTTAGGCTAAGTGGTCGATCGAGGCTGCAGACTTTGGTAAAGGGTGTATGTTTGTCCGCCGAAGGTGATGTCATCCGGCGGGCAATAGAGCGATTCTAGATCTGTAACGATAATTACCAATGCCTTCGGAATGATCTTTGCGTAATTGAGCCAGCGGTCAAAACCGGCCCCAAATCCCCAACCGGCGCATTACTGGATCGCCCACCGAGATCTATGGTTTCAAATTCGGAGACCTTGTAGTCTTCGGTGCCTCAATTCGAGAACTGATTTTTTCGAGTAAGTTACCCGATCACTCAGGCTATATTGGAAATTTCCGATCTTTATGCCGCTTTAAAAATCAAAGTGTGGGATGTTGTGATCGCTCCGGAATACGCTGCGCATAAACCTTGAGGCAATATGAGTGTGCGTGCGAGACATTGGGAATCGCCAATAACGCGTCCATTTTCGCTTGCAGCTTGTCACCCACCGCCAGCATTCTGTCATCCACGATACTGTTTTGATTGTATTTCTTCCAATACCGTTCGCGAAACCGGCTGTACCGGTCAGGTGCATCAATTGGTTTAGTGCCCTGACCCCGCAGGCGCTTTAGCTCGAAACTGTCGCGTGTTTTCACCGGGTAGTGAAAAACGGCCGCCCAATCGTGCGAGACAAGATGTTCGGGTGCCGCTCCGAACGCGTGTCGCCGACGCACGCCAGAGCGATAAATATCGTCATGCATGGGATGCCCGGATGCATTGACGAATTGCCCCCCGTCTTGCTGAAAACCTTTAAATAAATGGGGTCGATGAATACCGAACCCGCGTATCTTTTCGGAGGTCTGAAAGAGCGTCTTATAGCGTTGATGCAGGCGATGGTCATTCTCGGCGCGCCTCAGAAAGCGCTGGGTGATCAGTCCGGGCTCCCAGGTCGCATGATGCCCGTCTCCGAAGACCAGCCAGTTCACCGCGATACCTTCCGCTTTTCCATGACAGCGATTGATCAGATCTGAGACTTGATTGTTAGGACCTGAACAGTAGAGGAATTCGTCACTATCGAGCCACATCAACCAATCGGCATAAATGAGCGATGGATGCAAATAGGCCTTCTCAGCGGCCTCATGTTGGGGGATATCGCCCGGTTTCAGATCTTGTAAAACATGAGAAATAACCCCGTTTTTATCAAGTACATCAAGCAGTTCGGTCGTACCGTCGGTTGAATCATTGCTGTAGATCAGGATCGGATCAAACCCGATCAGCAGATGATAAGCGACCCACTCAAGAATGAATGGCCCTTCATTCTTTGCACAGGAAAACAACCCAACATTCATGCCGGTTCGACCCTAGGCTTGTTTATGGTCGGTGATCCTTGATGCACAGCTTACCTTCTGAAGATGATATTGCGCTGGGTTTGAAAGGAATTTTCATATCCACGAACTGCCAGAGCAGCAAACAGGCTTTTCGCACCTGTACCGAGATTGACAGTTTCCAGTTGTAAATAGCACGGGAGCGCGTCGTCGTCGGCAGCCGCAAGGAAGGGCGTGAGGATGCGCGGCTCGTGCCCTTCAACATCCAGCTTGATAAAGTCCGCTCCGTATAGATGTTTTAGCTCTAACAGTGTTCGGGTTTGCACTTGAATGAGTTGGTATTTTGAATTGTCCACGCATGCCATGTCATTCGTCAATCGCCCTTCACCCAGATTGGTGGCCGTATCGCCGCGAAGCTCTATCGAGAGCGCAGCTTCGACAGATTCGTCCGAGATGGCGAACGTGTTCAGATCGACGTTGCCGAAACCGTTCAACGCACAGTTTCTAGACAAGCGATCCGCCAGCACCGGGTTTGGCTCGAACGCAGAAATTTGGGAGTCTGGGCCGAGGATTGACGCAAAGAACAACGAGTAAAGACCAAAATTAGCGCCAATATCCAAGACCTTGAGTGTTTTCCCTTCAAAGGTCTCTTTCAGCCAATTCAGCTCAAGCTCTTCCGGAGATCGCCCTTTTCGCCAGAGTACAAACTCACTGAAATTGTCATAGGGATGCAGATGGATGTTCAAGTTTCGGTAGGTGACCATCTGCGGCAGTAGTGATTTTCGGATCAGATTGCGCACCCGACCGCGGCCTGTGAGGTTGTAGGCCTCACGTAAGCAGGTGTTGGCGTAATCCAATCGCGCCTTCGGTACCGATACCTGACTGTCTGCATCGCTCATTAGAACCCGTGCCCGGCTATAGTCTTGTTTTGATGGCAAATTAGCACAGGCCGCAACTCCGATCTATTGGTGACTTAGAGGCTGTCCAGTAACTCCTGATGCCGTTTGGTATATGCTTCTCTTACCTCGATGGGAGGGCGCAGCTTGATCTGCAGCCCCTCCAGAATTGGCTTGTCGGGGCGGCCGAAGAATTTTGTCGCCTCAGTATCTGAAAAGCCCGCGATTTGTGTCGCTTCCATCCAGGCGCTGATCTTGTCGGCTTTTTTGATCTGGCGCTTCACCGTTTGCGGCACCGCGGCAGGCAACCCGAAACGGATATGGATTGCAGCTGCCAACCGGTCGTCCAGCGCGCCATAATCCGGGCCGACCGCAGATTTGACCGGGGAAATCATGTCTCCGATCACATATTCGGGCGCGTCGTGTAACAGTGCCGCTAATCGCCATTTTGTTGGTGCATTTGGTGCGATGCGCCCAAAAAGCTGTTCCACCAGCAAGGAATGTTCGGCCACGGAATAGGCGAAATCCCCGTTGGTCTGACCGTTCCAGCGTGCTACAAAGGCGAGCCCGTGGGCGATATCTTCGATTTCGATATCCACCGGTGTCGGGTCCAGCAAATCCAGCCGCCGTCCCGACAGCATTCTTTGCCACGCTCTGGGTTGTGTTGCCATTTTGCCATGCCTTGTGAACTAGGACACGTTTTATCCGTGTTCTTATGCTATGATGTACCTGTCTGGATCACATGCTGCCAACAGTTTCTTGAGCATTCGTGCTTTGAACCGGTGCGATACGATCCCGACATTAAGGACTGAGGGGGGTGCAGACTCCTCCCAGTTGCGCCCCTCTCGAAGCGAAACTCGTATCGAAAGGAGCTTGTTATGTTCAAGCGTTTATTTGCTACCGCCCTCGCCTTTGGAATGGCTGCAACTGCACCGCCTGCATTTGCACAAAATTGTGCAGAACGCGAGCACGTGATTACCAAACTGCAAGACAGTTATGCCGAGGAATTAGCCTTTGGTGGTCTTCAGAAGTCTCGTGGTACACAGTCGGTCATGGAGGTTTGGACCTCGAAGGAAACAGGAAGCTATACCGTCCTGGTGACCCAAGCAAACGGCATCAGTTGCATTGTCGCCGTTGGCACGGATTTTTTTGAAGCGATCCCAAAGATCAAAGTTGAGGGTACGCCAAGCTGATATTTTCAGTGTCAGGAATTAACCCCGGCCACCTGCGTTGCCACCTGCCCCAATGAATGCTAGGGCAGCCCGGATCAAGATTTACCGGAGTGGAGCACCTGATGGCCGGGGACTATATCGTCAAAGACATTTCGCTGGCCGGGTTTGGCCGCAAAGAGCTGGATATCGCCGAAACGGAGATGCCAGGCCTGATGGCCCTGCGCGCAGAATATGGTGAGAGCAAACCACTGAGTGGTGCCCGGATCGTGGGTTCGCTGCACATGACTATTCAGACCGCAGTTCTGATCGAAACGCTGGTGGCGCTTGGCGCGGATGTGCGCTGGGCATCGTGCAATATCTTCTCAACGCAGGATCACGCGGCCGCTGCAATTGCCGAGGCCGGCATCCCGGTCTTCGCGATCAAAGGCCAGACGCTGGAAAAGCATTGGGATTACCTGGACAAATCCTTCCTGTTCGAAGATGGCCCGAACATGATCCTCGACGATGGTGGCGACGCCACGCTGTATATCCTGCTGGGCGCACGGGCCGAGGCAGGTGAGGACATCATCCCTGTTCCGGGTTCGGAAGAGGAAGAAGTGATCAAAAAGCAGATCGCCAAGCGCATGGCCGCGTCTCCGGGCTGGTTCACCAAAATGCGCGAACAGATCCAAGGCGTGTCCGAAGAGACCACCACCGGCGTGAACCGCCTGTATCAGCTGGTGAAAGACGGCCACCTGCCGTTCCCGGCGATCAACGTGAATGACTCGGTCACCAAGTCAAAGTTTGACAATAAATACGGCTGCAAGGAATCGCTGGTAGACGGCATCCGCCGCGCCACCGACACCATGATGGCCGGTAAGGTTGCCGTAGTCTGCGGGTATGGCGACGTGGGCAAAGGCTCGGCTGCCTCGCTTCGCGGCGCTGGTGCGCGCGTGAAAGTCACCGAAGTTGACCCGATCTGCGCCCTGCAGGCTGCAATGGACGGGTTCGAAGTCACCCTGCTGGAAGACGAAGTTGCCAGCGCGGATATCTTCATCACCACCACCGGCAACAAGGACGTGATCCGCATCGAGCATATGCGCGCGATGAAGGACATGGCCATTGTTGGCAACATTGGTCACTTCGACAATGAAATTCAGGTTGCCAGCCTCAAGAATCACAAATGGACCAACATCAAGGAACAGGTTGATATGATCGAGATGCCTTCGGGCAACCGCATCATCCTGCTGTCCGAAGGCCGCTTGCTGAACCTCGGCAATGCCACGGGGCACCCCTCTTTTGTGATGTCGGCATCGTTCACCAACCAGGTTCTGGCGCAAATCGAACTGTTCACCAAGGGCGATGAGTACAAGAACGAAGTCTACATCCTGCCCAAACATCTGGATGAAAAAGTCGCTCGTCTGCATCTGGACCGCATCGGCGTGAAGCTGACCCAGATGGATAGCGATCAGGCGGCCTATATCGGGGTGAAACCCGAAGGCCCCTACAAGCCGGAACACTACCGCTACTAAGTGCGAAAGACGCATGACCAAGCCTTCCAGACGCCGCCGAATCCTGCTTTCGGCGGCGTCTTTTCTTTTTGGCCTCTTAACGCTGTTGATCGTGTTGGTCGGAGGCGTTTGGTGGCTGCTTGCCCATCCCAACACCCCTGTGCCCCCGTACTGGAACCCGCTGCGTGAGCTGACCGTGACTGCGCCGGTGACTCCGGTCACAACCTATCAACTGAACCGAGCGCTGGCGGATGACGTCATGTGCCGCGCCGCTCTGGCTGAGGCTGGGGTACAGTTTGAACCGATGGAAGATCTGGTCGTGGAAGAGAACTGTGGGATTGCGGGGCGGGGCCGATTGACCAACTTGGTGAAAGCACGGATCGCGGCGATTGAGACCCGGTGCGCCACCACCTTACGGCTTGCCATGTGGGAACATCATGTGGTGCAGCCTGCCGCAGAGAAGGTATTAGGTACCGCAGTCAGCCGATTGCGCCAGATTGGCAGCTATAATTGCCGCCGGATGCGCACCGCGCAAGGACAAGACAATGGTTGGAGCAGCCACGCCACTGCGGACGCGATCGATATCGTCGGGCTGGACCTCTCGGATGGGCGCAGCTTGAACCTGCTGTCAGACTGGGGTACCGACGGCCCCGAGGCCGATTTCCTGCGTCGGATCGGGCGCGGAGCCTGTGACTGGTTCCACGTAGTACTTGGCCCTGACTACAACCGCTTGCATGCCGATCACTTTCACCTGCAGGGGCCTGGCTGGGGCTACTGCCGATAGTACCTCAGCGCAATGAAGGAATGAAATCTCCGCGGCCCTGTGGTGTGAAATCCAGTACATTCCACAAAGGCCAAGCTGCATCCACATGCCGGGGATGCCAGTCGCTGGGTTCAAAGAACAGCTCGGAACTCCAGAAGTGATGAATGCCATCCGGGAGGCGCTGAAAGACATTCAGGATAGGAAGCTGATCGCCCCCTTCGGTCTGGGCCAGATAGTCGCTCTGGTAATTCGTCCCCAGTGCAGAATAGAGCGGCAGCGCATTCCAACTCATCTCATCCTTGAGCGCCGAGAGTTTTTCAGGCGTGTTCTGCGCCACCACGGCAACCGAGGCTTTCTGTATCAGATGGTGGATCTGAGAGTTCAGTCCATCCAGAAACGCTGAACACATTGGGCAGGGGCGTTCCGCATTAGGTCCGTACATCAGCGAATAGATGATCAGCGTGTCCTTATCACCAAACAGCGAAGACAACGGCGCATCCTCGCCTGCCAGATCTCGGAACGCATAATCACCGGGGATTTTGCCCCCGGTTGGAAGAGAGCGGCGCAAGGCCGCGACCTCTTCAACCTTGGCTCTCAGGTCTCGCTCGGCAGAAAGGAGTGCGTTACGTGCGGATCGGTATTCAGTGGTTTCATTGGGCAGGGAAACGGGCATGAGGACCTCCGGGAATAATAATTAACAAAAATGTTAAATAATAAACCTGGAAAAATCAAATCGCGCAACCCCGCAAAGTTCAGCCTAGGGGGAAACCTTGTGATTTTTCCCTTTTGGGAATTTCGCCGACAAGGCTAGTCTCTTGCGCATCGGTAAAAACTTCCGTGACAATGGATTAAGGAGACTGGGACATGGGCAAACGCGACGAATTGATCGCCAAATACGCTGAAGATCTGAAAGGCAAATGCGGGATGGACCCCGATATGGATCTGCTGACCAAGGTCACCATCGGTTGCGGCCCGGCGATCTATGACGCGGATGCGTCGACAGTGGCAGCCAGCCAGGAAGGTGAGCTTGAGACCGTCAAGAACAACTTCCTGATCAAAAAGCTGGGCCTGTCCGACGGCCCTGAACTGATGGAGGGGATCAACAAGGCCATGGAAACCTATGGCATGTCCGAGCGCAACAAATACCGCGCCGTGGTCTATTACATGCTCACCAAGCATTTCGGCAAGGAATCGGTCTATAGCTGATCTAGCCTAAAGCCAGCTTAGCACCCGTCGGTCCTGCCGGCGGGTGTTCTGTATTTGAATGAAACTCTAAATACTTGGCGTTTGAAGCGAGGTTCTGAAATCGGCTAAGGTCAGGTCATGACCAGGACGGTCAGAACCAACAGATTTCCGTATGCGTGTGGTGAGTTTGGGAGCACGCGGGGTAGGGAAGGTTCTGCATCCGTCAGGGCCTTCCCTTTTTTTCAATCTGCTTCGGTCTGACCTAGTCCGCAGATCACCTGCCATTCTGCATCGCTGACCGGCTGCACCGACAGGCGCGAGTTCTTGACCAGAACCATTTCAGCCAGACGTTCATCTGTCTTGATCTGATCCAGCGTAACAGGGGTGGCAAATGGCCGGACGGCCTTGATATCCACGCATTCCCAGCGCTCATCATCGGTGGTGCTGTCGGAATGGGCCTCGGCGCAGACCTCGACAATGCCAACAATCGCCTTGTCCTTTTGCGAATGGTAGAAGAACCCCCGATCACCGATCTGCATCTGACGCATGAAATTGCGGGCCTGGTAGTTGCGGACCCCGTCCCATTCCTCGCCTGCATCCCCTTTGGCAACCTGCTGATCCCAGCTCCAGGTCGAGGGTTCGGATTTGAACAGCCAGTATGCCATCAGCCGATGACCTTCTTCCACGGGATCAACTCGACCGAGTCGAACAGCCCGGCCAGCGCATAGGGGTCATTTGCGGCCCAGGCCTCAGCTGCGGCCAGGTCATCGACATCCAGAATGACCAGCGATCCTACCATCGCATCGCCATCCAGCAACGGCCCGGCCTGCGCCACCACACCAGTGTCATCGATATAGGCCAAATGGGCCGCACGGTTGTCCAGCCGGGTTTGCAGGGCCCCGGCTTTATCCCGGGCGATCAGGGCGATGAGCATATTATTCCTCCTTGAGTGGGCGGCCCAGCAGGGCCTGAATCGCGTCGGTGACACTGTAGGCACCGCTGCTGAGTTTCGCCACTGTTGCACTGATCGGCATATCCAGCCCTTCACTTGCGGCGATCTCAGACATGGCCTGCGCCGTGGCGACGCCTTCGACGGTTGCTGTGCTGTCAAACGGCTTGTTTAGACCCAAACACAGGCCAAAACGGTAATTTCGCGATAATTCGGACGAACAGGTCAATACCAGATCGCCCAACCCTGACAGCCCCATAAGCGTATCCGGTTGGGCCTCGCGCAAAGCGGCAAAGCGCTGCATCTCGGCAAATCCGCGCGTGATCAACGCTGCGCGGGCGCTGTCGCCAAGGCCTGCACCAATGGCCGCGCCGCAACCGATAGCCATCACATTCTTTAGCGCGCCACCCAACTCGGCCCCGATGGTATCGGCGGTTCGATAAAGGCGTAGGTTGGCGGTTGTCAGCTCTTGCTGAAGCGCCTCGCCCAGTTCGGCATCCGCACAAGCCAGCGTTAGCGCCGTGGGCAGACCGCGCGCGATATCGTCGGCAAAGCTGGGACCGGTTAGCAGGGCCGGTTGGGCGTCCGGCACGGTTTGACGGATGACGGTGACAGGACCCAGACCCGTGGACAGTTCGATCCCCTTGCAACAGGCAACCAGAACCTTCCCGCTCAGCCGTACTGCGTGAAGGTTCAGGGCATTACGCAGTTTTTGCATTGGCACGGCAAGCAGCAGTACATCGGACCGCACCGCCTGTTCAATCTCGGCAGTCACCGTGATGTTGGCTGGCAGCGTGACGCCCGGCAGGCGATCGACATTTTCTCGCGATTGCCGCATTTGCCTTGCCTGCTCGGGATTCCGCGACCAAAGCGTAACGGGGCCATTTCCCGCCAAAGATATCGCCAGAGCGGTTCCAAAGGCACCTGATCCAAGAACTGAAACGCTCATGCCTTGGCTCCTTTCTTGCCGCCACCTAGCATCGATGGGCTGGTTTGATCCAAGGGCCAGCGGGGTCGTGCCGTCAGGTCCAAGCCATCCCGCGCACCTGCACGGAATCGCTCGATACCCGCATAGGCAATCATGGCGGCATTGTCGGTACATAAGGCCATAGGTGGGGCGGTAAATCGGGTATCCATTTCCACAGAAACAGTCTCTAACGCTGCCCGAATGGCGGTATTTGCAGCAACTCCACCGGCAACGGCGATAACCGGTTCAGCCGGTGATGCCTCAAGATACAGTGTAATCGCGCGGCGGGTTTTCTCGGCCAGAGTATCGACGATTGCCTGTTGAAATCCGGCACACAGATCGGCGCGATCCTGCCGGGTCAGCCCCCCCTTCTCGGCTACGATTTGATCCCGCATCCGCATCAGCGCGGTCTTGAGCCCCGAAAAAGACAGGTCACATCCAGGGCGATCCAGCAGCGGCCGGGGAAAGCGGAAACGTTTGGGATCGCCCGTACGGGCCTCGGCCTCGACCGAGGGGCCGCCGGGCTGCGGCAGACCCAGCAGACGGGCGGTCTTGTCAAAGGCTTCTCCGGGGGCATCATCGATTGTGCCGCCGAGACGGGTAAATTGCTCCGGTCCATGCGCGATCAGGTATTGGCAGTGGCCGCCTGAGACCAGCAGCATCAGGTAGGGAAAGGCAATTCCGTCGGTCAGGCGTGGCGTCAGCGCGTGTCCGGCCAGATGGTTCACCCCGATCAGCGGCAACCCGGTCGCCGCACTCAGACCCTTTGCGCACATCACGCCGGATATCACTCCGCCGATCAGGCCCGGCCCGGCTGTCACGGCGATTGCATCCAGATCACGTAAGCCAATTTCGGCCTGTGTTAGAGCCTGTTTGACGCAAGTATCCAGCTTCTCGGCATGCGCACGCGCTGCGATCTCGGGCACAACACCACCATAGGCGCTGTGCAATTCAGTCTGACCATGTACCACGGATGACAAGATCTCGGCCCGTGCGCCTGTGCACTGCCGCACCACGGCTGCAGCGGTATCGTCGCAGCTGCTTTCCAGTCCGAGGACGGTAAGTGTTTGCACCATAGGCCTGATCCGTTGCATCATGATTGCCAAGCGGGGTATCACCCCGCGCGGATGCAAACAATCCCAAGGCCGAAGGCGCCGACCGTTGTATTTGTTGATGACCCGCCCTCGCGCCGCCTCGGACAGGTTCGTTGCGCAACTGCCGGACCACATTCGGTCGCAAGTTGCAGTTATCCATTCACCCTTGTTAAAGATCGAACCGCTGACGGTCGCGGTTGAGTCTGATGAGTCCGCTGGGCTGATCTTTTCCTCGGCAAATGGTGTGAACGCCGCTGCCCTATTGAATGTGGATCGCAGCCTGCCCGCCTATTGCGTTGGTCCGGCGACCACGCAGACCGCGCAGGAAGCGGGATGGGACGCGCATAATCTGGGTGCGACGGCACAAGAACTGGTGTCCAATCTACTGAAATTCAAGCCAGGCATCCCGCTGCTTCATCTGCGCGGAGAACACAGCCGTGGCAACGTGGCCGAACGTCTGACGGAATCCGGCCTGACCACCCGAGAACAACTGATCTATCGACAACAGCTTTTGCCGCTGAGTGATGAGGCGTCACAGGCCGCCGAGGACAACCAACCCATCATCGCCCCGCTGTTTTCGCCCCGCACAGCGCGACATTTTGCCGACGTTTGGGCCGGATCTGCGCCTTTGTGGCTGGCCGCAATCAGCGAGGCCGCCGCAGAACCCCTTAAAACACTACGTTTTGAACGGCTGAAGATCGCGGATGAACCGACACCGGACAAAATGCAGAAAGCCGTGAAAAAACTCTTGAATCACGTGATGCGGGTTGAGAGCGCGCCGGGTGCGGATTAACTTGGGCAAGTCTGTTGTTCATGTGTTTTGGGAATCGATAAGGGGATTAACGCGGTGGCTGATAAGAAGAAACCCGATCAGGAGCCGGTCGAAGACCCCAACGTAGAAGAGGTGGCAGAGGCCACCGAAACCAAAAGTGAAGCAGTCTCGGATGAGAATTCCGTTGACGCGGAGGATGCTGCGGACGAGCTGACTTCCGAAGCCGAAGCCGAAGCCGAAGCCGAAGCCGAAGCCGAAGCCGAAGCCGAAGCCGAAGCCGAAGCCGAAGCCGAAGCCGAAGCCGAAGCCGAAGCCGAAGCCGAAGCCGAAGCCGAAGCCGAAGCCGAAGCCGAAGCCGAAGCCGAAGCCGAAGCCGAAGCCGAAGCCGAAGCCGAAGCCGAAGCCGAAGCCGAAGCCGAAGCCGAAGCCGAAGCCGAAGCCGAAGCCGAAGCCGAAGCCGAAGCCGAAGCCGCTTCTGAGCCTGTCGAAGAGGTTGCACCTGCGGAAGAGAAAGTAGTCGAACGCACCGTCGAAAAGCGCGGCGGGTTTGTTCCGGCGCTGCTGGGCGGCCTTGTTGCGGCCGGAATCGGGTTTGCCGTGGGCAGTGGCGGTTTTTTATCCAGTGGGACAGATAGCTCGGACGCGATTTCCGCGCTCGAGTCGAAGCTAGCGGAACAATCCGATCAGATTGCCCAACTGACCAAATCTCTTGCTGATGGCCCCGATGTCTCGGGCCTTTCGGATCAGATCAGGGCTTTGTCTGACAAGCTAACGCCGGTCGAAAGCGATCTGGGTGCCGTGAAGACAAGTGTCGAAGGTCTGACCGGTAAGGTCGATCCGTTGGAGCAACGCCTGACCGCGCTTGAGAAACAACCGCTTGAGGCAAATGTCTCGCCCGAGGCGACCGCCGCGTTCGAGGCAGAGTTGAAGAAACTACAGGATTCCCTGGCCTCGCAGCGAAGCGAAGTGGAAAAGATGGTCTCAGATGCGCAGGCGCTTGAGGCGAAGGCCTCAGCCGAGGCTCGCGCGGCGACCAACGCTGCAATCCTGTCGCGTCTGCATGGCCAATTGGATGCCGGTCAGCCCTATGAAGAACTGGTTGCTGAGTTGAAAGCCGGGGGTGTTGACGTGCCGGATGCTTTGGCTGCGTCAGCGACGGACGGGGTTGAGACGCTCTCAGTCTTGCGCTCGACGTTTGCCCCTGCTGCGCGCACTGCGCTCGCCGATGCACGCGATGCCAACAAGGGGACCGGCTTGGTTGCCTTCCTGCAGCGCCAGACGGGCGCGCGGTCGGTGACACCGCAAGAGGGGGACGACCCGGACGCAGTCCTGTCGCGCGCTCAGGCGGCGTTGGCGGATGGTGATGTCTCAAATGCGCTGACCGAACTGAAATCACTGCCCGAAGCGGCGCAGACCGCATTGGCGGACTGGGAGCAGGCGGCGCAGACGCGGGTCTCAGCCGTCGAGGCCGCAAATACGCTTGCTTCAAGCCTGAACTCGAACTGAAGGACCTGCCATGCTGTGGTCATTGTTAAAGATCCTTGTTTTTGTTGCGATTATCGGCCTGCTGGCCATGGGTGCAGGGTTCCTGATGGAATCATCCGGCGGGGTGCAGATCACCGTCGCGGGCACGGAATACACGCTTGGTCCGCTGCAATCGGTGATCGCGCTGGGCGTGCTGGTGTTTGCGGTCTGGTTGTTCTTCAAACTGCTGACGCTACTGATTGCGACGTTGAAATTCCTCAACGGTGATGAAACCGCCCTGTCGCGGTATTTCGATCGTAGCCGGGAAAAGCGCGGATATCAGGCGTTGGCGGATGGGTTGATGGCGCTGGCCTCGGGTGAAGGGCGCGTGGCGATGACCAAGGCCAACAAGGCCGAGAAACTGCTGAACAAGCCGGAATTGACCAATCTTCTAGTGGCGCAGGCCGCTGAGATGACTGGCGATACCAAGAAAGCGTCAGAGACCTACAAGAAGCTGGTCACCAACAACGCCACACGATTTGTCGGCGTGCGCGGGATCATGAAGCAGAAACTGGCTGAAGGTGACGATGAAACCGCACGCAAGCTGGCCGAGAAGGCTCTGGCCTTGAAGCCTCGGCACGAAGAGACGCAGGATGTGCTGCTGAACTTGCAGACCAAGGCGCAGGATTGGGCTGGGGCGCGGTCCACGCTGACGTCAAAGCTGAAGGCCGGGTATCTGCCGCGCGATGTGTTCAAGCGGCGCGATGCGGTCTTGGCCTTGTCCGAGGCCAAGGTGCTGCTGGATGATACGGCAACGGTCGAACAGCAGGAACACGCGATTGAGGCGAACCGCCTGTCGCCCGATCTAGTGCCGGCGGCCGCTATGGCCGCGCGGGCCTATATCAAAAAGGGCAAACCGCGCGCGGCTACCAAAATTATCAAAAAGGCATGGGAGGTTCAGCCTCATCCCGATCTGGCCCATGCCTTTGCCGAGATTGCGCCGGATGAAACGCCAGATCAACGCGTCAAGCGGTTCACGGCGCTGACCCGGATTCACCCGGAGAACATGGAGACCCGCCTGATCCTGGCCGAGCTCAACATCGTTGCCGAAGACTTTCCCGAAGCGCGCCGCGCGCTGGGCGATGTGGTTGAAAAGCAGGGGGATGCCAGAGCCTATACGCTGATGGCTGCGATTGAACGGGGAGAGGGTGTCTCGGACGCAGTGGTTCAGGGTTGGCTGGCCAAGGCGTTGAACGCGCCGCGCGGGCCGCAATGGGTCTGCGACAATTGCCACGATATTCAGCCTGAATGGGGTCCAGTCTGCCAGAACTGTGGCAGCTTCGACACGCTCAGTTGGCAGACACCGCAGACGCCTGAAATCGCCAGTGCGACGGGTGTGCACATGTTGCCGCTGATCGTCGGAGCGCTTGAGGATCAATCGGAAGCCGAGGAAGAACCAGAAGTCGACGAGCCAGAGGCGGAAGAAGTGATTGAAGTAAACGCCGAGCCCGTTGAAATCGAGCAAGAGAAACGGGCCTAACGGTTCGATACTTCGTTAGGGCTGTTCATTAGCAAGCTTTGAGCTGTAATCAGGCGTGGTGGGTTCTTTGCTATTACGTATCATCAGTCATTTCTGCGACGCCAACAGCCCCAACCAGGCTTTCAATCGTTTGGCAACTCAGCCGATCGGCACGGGTTCCTTGGCAATAGAGGCCGTCTACCCCGATCGGTCACGTCATTCATATGATCCCTTCTTGTTTTAGTGCGTCGATCTCTGCGTCAGATAAGCCAAGCTCGGACCAGATCGCAGCGTTATCGGCACCAAGGGTAGGCGGGGCAGCTTGGGGAGTTCTCCGCTCACCGTCCATGACTATCGGACTGCCTGCGAGGCGCATGTTTTCACCGTGAGCTGACAGGCTCGCTATCAATCCCCTCCCATCCAATTGTTTGTCTGACAAAGTCTCAGGCACCGTAAAAACTTGCCCCGTCGGTACGCCGAGCGCATTCAATTCGCGAACCCAATCTTCGGCCGGACGGGCGATCAACACACGTTCGAGTTCTTGCCGAAGGGCATGCCGGTTTTGTTTGCGATCCTCACGGGTCTGATAGTTGGGATGGGTCAGCAAATCGTCTCGGTTTAGATGCTTTGCCAGGGCCTGCCATTGCTCATCCCGATTGGCCGCGATGTTGATCGGACCGTCGGACGTGGCGAAGGTACCGGAAGGGGCCGAGGTGGTGTTTTCGTTGCCATGGGCACCCGGCAGCACGCCCCCCAAGAGATAGTTCGACACGACCCAACCCATTGTCGAGACAACGGCCTCGGTCATCGCGACGTCCAGAAATGCGCCGCGTGGATTGGCGTTCAAGGCCGCGCTGATGGCAAAGGCTGCGGTCAATCCGCCCACAGTATCTGCCAGAGGATAGCCGACCCGGTTAGGTGCCGTATCGGGGGCGCCCGTGATCGACATGACACCGCTGATACCCTGAACAATCTGGTCATAGGCGGGATCGTCACGCCTCGGTCCGTCCTGACCGAATCCGCTGATCGCGCAATAGATCAGGTTGGGATTTTCGTTGCGCAGAACTTCATAACCCAACCCCAGTCGATCCATGACACCTGGGCGAAAATTCTCAACCAGAACGTCGGCGGTCTGAACCAGCCTTTTGAGTAGCGCCTTCCCCTGCTCGGCCTTCATGTCCAGCGTAACAGACTTTTTATCGGCGTTTTGAGCTAGAAAGCTAATGCCCATTCCGGCCTTGTTGCGTTCAGGATCCGCGCCCAGCACTCGGGCCAGGTCCCCGCTGCCGGGGCGTTCAACTTTGATGACTTCGGCGCCCATCAGGGCAAGTTGATAGAAACAATAGGGGCCCGCAAGAACATTGGTCAGGTCAAGGACGCGGACCCCTGAGAGTGGCTCAGTCGCCATCGGCGATCCCGGCCGCCCGTGCCCGTGCTCGGCGGGCGCGGTAGCTGGGCAGCAGCACCAACAGCACAGCGACGACCAGTAGCGCCAGCGTCATCGGGCGCTCCCAGATAAACCCGATACCATCGTAAAGCTGCATGGAGCGTGCGAAGTTGTCCTCCATCATTCCACCAAGGATAAAGCCAATCAGCAGGGGAGCGAGTGGATAATCCGCGAACTTAAGAGCCGTCGCGCAGACCCCGAAACCGACCAGTATCAACAGTTCTGTGGCGTTGTTCTGGCCGATATATGCACCCATCAAGGTGAAGAACAGAATGAACGGGATCAGATAGTTGCGCGGAACGGCCAGCACTTTGGCGATGTAGGGGATCAGTGGCAGGTTCAGGATCAGCAGGACGAGGTTACCGATGAACATCGACATTATTACCGCCCAGAAGATCTGCGGCTCGTCGATCATCAAACGCGGGCCGGGTGTGACGTTCAGCGCGATTAGCGCGCCTAGCAGAATCGCGGTGGTGCCCGATCCGGGAATGCCCAATGTCAGCAGCGGCACAAACGAACCGGTACAGGCCGCGTTGTTTGCCGCCTCAGGTGCCGCAAGCCCTTTAATAGAGCCTTTTCCAAATTCTTCCTGCTCTTTTTTTGGCGCGATATTGCGCTCGACCGCATAGCCAAGGAAGCTCGCAATAGTCGCACCCGCGCCCGGCAGGACCCCGATGAAAAAGCCCTGAGTCGATTGGCGTCCAATAACCGGCGCGATGGCTTTTGCCTCGTCTTTGGTGATGCGCAGATCTTTGATTTCACCATCATCGCCTTGCAGATTCTTGGGCTTGAGGACGAGGAAAAGCGCCTCGGGCAAGGCAAACATTGCCATGGCCAGCGTGATGAAGCCAAAGCCGGATTGCAGGTCCATGATGCCCATGGTGAAGCGCGGCAGGTTGAACAGCGCACCCTCGCCAACGGTGGCCATGATCAGGCCGAGAATGGTCATGATCAGCGCCTTTGCCACCTGACCTGAACCGGCAAATGCCGCAATGGCTGACAAGCCAACGACCATCAGCGCAAAATATTCGGCGGAATGAAACAACAGCGCGACGGAAGACAGCGCCGGGGCGAATACCATCAACAAGATTGCCCCGATCGTACCTCCTGCGAAACTTGCGATCGCAGCAATGGTCAGCGCTTTACCGGCTTTGCCTTGTCGCGCCATAGGATAGCCATCAAAGCTTGAGGCCACTGTGCCCGCGACCCCCGGCGCGTTCAGCAGGATGGAAGAAGTTGAGCCACCGAAAATCGCGCCATAGTAGACGCCCGCGAGAAGGATCAGAGCAGCGGATGGATCTCCCATCGAAATTGCGACCGGGATCATGATCGCGATGATCGACATTGGCCCCAGCCCGGGCAACATGCCGATGAATGTACCGATCAGGCACCCCGCGATGACCATCAATAGGTTTTGAAGCGAAAAGGCCGTTTGCAGACCGATCAGAAGTCCTTCAAGCATGTCAGCCTCCGAAAACGCCGGGCAGTGGGCGCATGTAAATTCCAAGAACTTCCTGAACCAGATACCAGACAGATCCGGTTGCGATCAGGGCCACAGGCACCATGATATGCCACTTACGTTCACCCAGAATGTACGAGCCGATAATCAAAAAGCCCGATGTCGCGATCAGAAATCCGACGGGGCGCAGACACAGGGCGTAGACGACCATCAGAACCAGCAGCGAAATCGCCTGCCCAAGGTGGTATTCGCCAAGGCGGCGATAGTCGATATCCGCCTCTTTTATTTGACTTTTCTCAAAGCCCAGAAGGATGATTGTGCAAGCGATTATCCCCAGTATGGACAGGACCTTGGGGAAGGTGCTGGGCCATATCGGGTTCCTTTGCATGAAAGGGGGCAGGCTGCCGTCCATCGTGAACCAGGCTGCATAGCCATAGGTTAGACAAATCCCCAGCAGAACAAGCGCGATCCAGCGATCCAGCGCCATGGTGTCCCCTCCCGTATTATTGTTGTGAGTTTGGGGGCAGAGCGGAGGACCGCTCTGCCGAAGCCGCCTTTAGAGGAAGCCCAGTTTCTTCATCAGATCGCTGATCTGCTTTTCTTGATCTTCAAGGAAAGCAGAGAAGTCGTCGCCCGAGTTGTGGATGTTCACCCAACCGTTGCGCGCGCGTACTTCTTCCCATTCAGGTGTATCATACATTTTTGTGATGGCGTCCTGATAGGCGGCCAGCTTGTCTTCGGGCAGTCCGGGTGCCGCAAAGAAACCGCGCCAGTTGACGAAGGTGGTGTCGATGCCCTGTTCCTTCATCGTCTGGGCGTCGGGTGCCGCGTCTACGCGCTCCTCAGAGGTAACGCCGATGATTTTCACCTCACCCTGATTGGCCAGATCGACAGCTTCCGAGAAGCCAGTCGACAAGGCTGCGATTTCGCCAGACAGCAGTGCCGCCATGGCCTTACCGCCTGCATCGTAAGGGATGTATTTGACGCCCAGCGCGTCTTTGCCGGCTGCTTCCATCACCATGGCTGCCACCAGATGGTCCATGCCGCCCGGAACCGAGCCGCCGCCAATGGCGGTGGCACCTGGATCGGCGTCATAGGCTGCCAGTAGGTCTGCCATAGAGTTGATCGGGCTGTCCTTGCCAACAACGATTGCCGCATAGTCACCGATGGTGCCCGATACCAAAGTCAAGTCGCGGAAGTTATGCGGGAACACGCCCGTCAGAGACCGGATTACGATGGGTGTCGAATTGACCATCAGCGTTCCGTGATTGCTTTCGGCATTTTCGATCAGATAACCGATGGCTTTACCGCCACCGCCGCCTGACATGTTCTCGTAGGAGGCCGTGCCTACAAGACCTGCATTGGTCAGGGCCTCGCCAGTTCCGCGTGCGGTTCCGTCCCAACCGCCGCCGGCGCCACCGGGGATCAGAAAGTGGATGCTGTCCACGACCTGGTCTTGCGCCAATGCGGGTCCGGTTAGACCAACGGCAGCAACGGCTGCGATCAGGGCACGACGGCCCAGTTTGAATGTTGTCATGATGTCCTCCCATTTGACATCCGGCCGCGGGGCGGCTCAGATTATTCTGAAGTTTAACCACACGAACCTGACATCAACCTGTCACGCGTTAGGAAGCGCCCCAGCCCTCATGAAATTCCTTCTGGTCGAAGATAACCTGGATCTTGCAAATGCGATGTGTGCGCGCATGCGCCTGGATGGTCATGTCGTTGATCATGCAGAGAAATTGGACGATGCAACGGCTTATGCTGAGATCGAGGAATATGATCTGATCCTGCTGGATATCATGCTGCCCGATGGAGATGGGCGGGACTTTTTGCAGCGTCATCGGGCCCGTGATCCGGATACTCCAGTTATCGTTTTGACCGCGCGCAGTCAGGTTTCGGATCGAATCGGATCGCTCGATCTGGGGGCAGATGACTATGTGACCAAGCCCTTTGATCACGCCGAGCTAGAAGCCCGTTGCCGGGCCGTTTTGCGGCGCAAATCAGGTATTGCCAAATCAAGGATCGAGGTCGGCGGGATCGTGTTTGACCCTGTCGCAGGCCATTTGAGCGTGCGGGGAGAAACGATATCCTTGCGCAATCGCGAGCTGCGGATGATGGAGCTGTTCATAAACGCGCCAGGTCAGGTTTTTTCAAAACAGAAGCTGGCCGACAGGTTGTTTTCTTACGACGACAACATCTCGGACAACGCGATTGAGGTCTATGTGGGTCGACTGCGCAAGCACCTTGAGAAATCCGAACTGAAAATCACCACGTTGCGCGGGCTGGGCTACAGGCTGGACCATGACGGTTAGTCCGGCTGTTTATGGATCGCTCAGAAACCGGCTTGTGCTGGCGCTGATCAGCGGCGCGGCATTATTGGCCGTTCTACTGTTCTTCGCGGTCCGAAATTATGCAGCGCAAGTGGCCCAGCAGGGGCAGGACAACATCCTTGGTGCGTCGGCGGCCTCGATCCTGGATGCAGCTGCGCTGCGTGATGGGCAGCTCGAGATCGATATTCCCTATGCCGCGTTTTCTATGCTGGCGACCCCGTCAGATGACCGAGTGTTCTATGCAATCTATCAGGATGGTGCATTCATATCGGGCTATGACGATCTTCAGCTTGCCCAAGATACGAGGGATGGCAACTGGACCTTCAATGCGGGTGAGCTTCGGGGTGAGCGCGTTCGGCAGGTCAACGCCAGCCGCACATTGGTCGGTCTGGGCCGTCAGACCGAAATCGAGGTCGCGCTTGCGCAGACGCAGGATGCACTGGCCGAAACGTTGGATCAGATCTCGCGCAATGCGGCCTTTCTGGGGATCGGCTTTTTTGTGCTGACCGCGGCATTGTCTTTTTGGGTTACAACAGCAACCATCGGACAGTTAAACAAGCTAACCACCTCGGTGACCCGTCGCGGACCGCAGGACCTGAGCCCGTTCCGAAAACCGGTGCCCAAGGAAATGGCACCTCTGGTGTCTTCGCTGAATTCCCTGATGGGGCGGCTGGATCAGTCTCTCAGCCAATCGGAAGATTTCATCGCAGAGGCGGCGCACCGGGTGCGTACTCCGTTGGCGACTGTCCGGTCCTATGCCGAGGCGACCTTGCAACGCGTCGAACGCAAGGAAAATCGCGAAGCTTTGCGTGCGATGGTGCGGGCTATTGACGAAAGCTCTCGGGCGGCAGGGCAACTTCTGGATCATGCCATGATCACATTCCGGGCCGATCATCTGGAACGAGAAGACCTCGATCTTGTTGCTTTGACCCATGAGCTTGTGCAGCGCCTGACGCCCATCGCTGAAATGAAAGACCTTTCGTTGTCTCTGACGGGTGACGCTTCGGTTCAGTACTCAGGTGATCCGATCCTGTTGCAGAACGCCGTGCGTAACATGGTCGACAACGCTCTGAAATACGCACCCCCCGACAGCACCGTTGAAATCAACGTCACCGCAACGCCTCAGATCCAGATCAGCGTCAAAGATTCTGGCCCGGGGTTTCCGCCTGATGAGATTGACACGTTGACCCGCAGGTTTGAGAGAGGCCAGAACGCCACAGGGACCATTGGTTCGGGCTTGGGGCTGACCATTGTACAGGACGTGGCAACAGCCCACGGCGGCACGCTGGTTCTGACCAATCAATCAGAGGGCGGCGCATGCGTTATTTTATCGCTCTGATATTTTTGCTGCTTCCGCATGTTGGAACCGCCGACGACTGGGAAGATCGCCGTTTGTTCAACGATGGCGCCGAGGGCACGCCCTTGCGTGTCATATCGAGTACCGACACCGTTCTGTTCGCACCGTTCATCGAAGAGTTTGTTGCAAGAAACCCTATATTTAGTGTCGAATATTTGGTGTCAGGGACTGCCGACATCTATGAGCGCGTTCGAGCAACACCTGATGCATTTGACGTTGTCATCTCAAGTGCCATGGACCTGCAATTGAAACTCGCCAATGACGGGTTTGCACTGCCTCTGGACGGTATGCCCATTCCTGCTTGGGCGCAGTGGCACGACAGTCTGTTTGCCTTTACCTCCGAGCCCGCCACCATTGTGGTCAACCGCGCAGCTTTCGAAGGCCAAACCATCCCGCAAACGCGTCAGGGCCTGATCGAAGCGCTGCGAGAACGGCCCGAGGTGTTTCGAGGCAAGGTTGGAACTTATGACGTACGACAATCCGGGCTGGGCTATCTGTTCGCCACGCAGGATGCGCGTGCGTCGGAAACCTATTGGCGCCTGATGGAGGTGATGGGCGGTCTGGGCGTCCGGCTATATTGCTGCTCCGGCGATATGATCCGCGATCTGGCCGACGGGAAAGTTCTGGTCGCCTATAACGTGCTGGGCAGCTACGCGGCGGCTCAGACTGAAGGTGAGGGTGCTCTTGAAATCATATTGCCGTCTGATTTCCAGACTACGATGATGCGAACGGTCATGGTTTCTAAGGCGACACAAAAACCTGAGGTTGCCGAAGCATTTGTGCGTTATCTGATTAACGGTACGGCACAAAGTCCTGAGCGTTCGCCTCTGCCGGTCTTGTCTGCATCCGCCGATAGCGAACAGGAGGCAATCGGACTAAACCCTGCGCTGCTGACCTATCTGGACGTATTGAAACGCAGAAAGTTCATCTCGGCCTGGGAAAACGCTGTTATCCAATAGTGATGCAGGGGCCGATTGTACCAATCGGTTCCGTTTGCCAATGTTGCCGTCGCATTGGGCGGGCCGGTATCGAAAATGCCAATATGATCTGCAAGACGCAATTCGCAAGCCAAACAGCATCTGCCTTTCGACTTTTGCCGACCTCGCAGGATAACGCATCTAAGCACAGGCGCTCGATGAATAATTGCTACACATCCGCAGAGGATGCCTAGGACCAAGGCTCAGTATTACTGCTGCGCCAAATCAAGTTGTGGGCGTGTACGTCGTAACACTTGCCATCAGTGCGTCTGCCCAAATAGCTCATACAGCTCGATGGTCGTTTTCACACCAACCTTCTGTTGGATGCGTCCCCGATGAATTTCCACCGTGCGAGGGCTTATTCCCAGTGCAGTGGCAATCTCTTTGCTAGATGTCCGCGAGGGGTGGGTCAGAATATGCTGCAGCACCTGTTCCTCGCGCTCGGTCAAAAGTCTGCGCTTATCTGCAAGCATCTGACGCCTTGTTTTATCGGTGCGCAGTTTTGTGCCAAGTTCGAAAGCGGCCTGAATTCGTTCAACCAGCACCTGCAGGTCGAATGGTTTCTCCAGAAAGTCAATTGCGCCTGCCTTTGTGGCGCGGACCGATTCCGGAATGCCCCCATGGCCTGAAATGAATATGACCGGGAGGGTCGAGTCGCGCCGGTTCAGATGGTCCTGTAATTCCAGCCCGTCCATCCCCGGCATTCCGTAATCAAGGATCAGGCATCCTTTTGCATCTTCATGCACTTGGTTCAGAAAGGCCTGTGCATCCGGAAAGTGTTCGACCTGCATCCCACGTTTGCTGAGGGAGCGCGACAGGGCGATACGCACATCTTCGTCGTCATCGACGATGTATACAACCTGCGGATCAAAGATCATTCCTGATTTTCCTCGGATAAGTCACTGCGGCGCAGGGTGAAACAAAAGCATGCGCCTGCTGTTTCGGTGGGTTCATACCAAATCGTTCCGCCGTTGGCTTTGACAATGGTCCTGCAAATGGACAGGCCCAGGCCCATTCCGTCGGTCTTTTGCGTGTCGAATGTATTGAACAAAGTGACATCATCACTGACGCCAGGACCGTTGTCCTGCACATGGACTTCGACCATTTCATCTGTGGTTCGGGTCATAATGTTGATCTGGCCTTTCGCGACCGGATCACGCGCCAGAGCATCAATTGCATTGCGCAGCAGATTGACCAGCACCTGCGCGATCTGTGTCCGGTTTCCGATCACCGGGGGAAGGCCGGATTCCTCAAAATGCAACTTGATCTCATGCAGTTTCGCCTCGGCCTCCATCAGACTGACGGTTTGCCGGATCAGCCCGCTCAGCTCAAACGGGGTTTGACGTCCGCGATCCTTTCGCACCACTTCGCGCAGGGCGCGGATGATGTCGCCTGCGCGGCGAGACTGGCGGTCGATATCCGAAAGGATCTCGGTCAGTTCAGGATCGGGATCGCCGATTTCATCCAACGTGATCTTCGCAGCGTCAACGTTATATGAGATCGCGCTAAGTGGCTGGTTCAGCTCATGCGCCAGCCCGGATGCCATCTCACCCATCAAGTTGACCCGCGCCACATGGGACAGATCGCGGCTAAGGCGGCCGGCCTCATCCTCGGCCTGCTTCCGATCACTCACATCATCGATAATGGCAACTGCGTGATCGGGTATGCCACTTTCATCGCGGATCAGGATTGCGTTGACCCGCAGCCAGATCGGTGATCCGTCTTTGCGGATAAACTGGCTCTCGATTATGAACTCGGAATCCTGCAGCAGGGTTTCGCGGAACTTGACCGCAATCTGATGACCGTCTTCGGGCAGAATGTCGGCCAGCGTCATCTTCTCCAGTTCTTCCGGCTGATACCCCATGATGTCGCACAGCTGTTCGTTGGTCCGTAGAAACCGCCCCGTCTCGGGCGAGATCTGGGCCATCCCCCGCGAGGCCAGATCGAAGGTGCGGCCATAGGCGGTTTCGAACCGTTGACGTTGTTTGACCTCTTGCGTCAGAGCCACACCGGTATCTTCCAGCTCACGATAAGGGCTGTGCAAAACTTCTTCGGGCGTGATCTCTCCACTGAACAATTGCTGGCTCTGACTGGCAAAGGTGCGCACCGGGGCATAGATCCGATCGGCCATGGCAAGCCCGATTGCGCCGGTCAGAATGGCGATGGCCAGCGCGATCCAGACGCCTTGTGTCCGGTTCTTCTTGATCTCGCCAATAAAGTTGTCCTCGGCCGCATAAAGGCCGATTAGCCAACGCAGCCCCGGCTCGGACACTTCGATTAACATCGCCACATAGTCTTGACCATTTAGCTGGAAATCCGTGTGGACAGGACCCTCAGTGTCGCTCAGATCGGTTTGCACCACATCTCCGAACGCCATTTGCGCGATGGGGTCAGCGATCTGATCCACCCGGGTCAACTCGGGCGCTTCCATATGGGCTTCCTGCCGGATCAACACGAGCGTTGGGTGTGCCAGAACCGCACCATCTTCGTTCAAAACTAGCGCGGCGCCTCGTCGTTCAGACCAGATATCCAGCAGGAACCCCGACAGGGCGTCGATCTGGATATCGACACCCAAAATGGCGCGGATGTTTCCATCCTCGTCCAAGATCGGCACGCTATAGGTGATCCCCGGCTGGCGCGTCGTGAAGAAGATATAGGGTTCTGTCCAGATCGGCGCTTTGGTCTCAGAGACCATTCGGTACCAAGGCCTACTGCGCGCCTCATAGGTATCGGTGTCGGTGGCCGCCGTCTCAAGCAGAGTAAACTGATCGTTGCGCCATTTGAAATCGGCGGGATGCTCGGTAGTGCCATCAAGAAATGGCGGAACGTACTTGGTGCGATAGCGCCCGGCCTCTTCTGCGCGCATCACATAGACAAACCTGCCCGTCTCATCGGCCAGATACATCCCAGCAAGCTGTGGTGCGACCTGAAGCTGCTGGAAGAAATGGCTTTCCAAAACGGTGGCATCGCTGATGTCCAGAACGTCATTTTCGGCAAGACGCCTCGTAGCATCTAATGCTTGCCGGGCTGGGTTCAGGAAACTTTTGACCTGCCCGATGACGTTGACGCTAACCTCGTTCAGAGAATTGCGCGATTGCCGCAAAAGCGCGTTTTCCGAGCTGACAAAGGTCGACAGGATGACGGAAAGGATCGCGAGAAACTGCAACCCACCCAGGCACAATGCAAGCGTTGCGCGCAGCGACCTGCGCCTGCGCGCGGGTTCGGCATGATCTGGACGAAGTTCTTGATGTCCTGCGTGGTCCAAATTCTGTCCAAACGACCTTAATACAAGTATCGGTACCTAAGACGCGACCTGCGGCCGATTACCCTCATTCCCCTATCTTCGAATCCAAGCCTATACGTAATCAACCGTATAGACACCTGCTGTTTGGTTTCGCTTTCCTCTTATTCATCGGGGGGCCTGATTCCAGTGCGATTTTTTGTGTTGTGTTCTGAAAGGTTTCAGGCACCCCAACAGATTAAAAAAGACTGACAACAGGAGTGTCAAAGTGTTCAAGAAATCCTCAATCACCGCATTTGCCGCGGCGGCCCTGATGGCACCAGCGGCATATGCAGAAGAATTCATCACGATCGGAACTGGCGGCGTTACGGGTGTATATTACCCGACGGGTGGCGCGATCTGCCGTCTGGTCAACAAGGGCCGGAAAGAGCACGGGGTCCGGTGTTCGGTGGAGTCGACTGGGGGGTCGGTTTACAACATCAACACCATTCGGGAAGGCGAGCTTGAGTTTGGTGTGGCACAGTCGGACTGGCAGTACCACGCGTATAACGGCAGCTCGAAATTCGAAGAAGCCGGCCCGTTTGAGAACCTGCGTGCCGTGTTCTCGGTACACCCAGAGCCGTTCACGGTTGTGGCGCGTGCCGACGCGGGTATCTCGAATTTCGAAGACCTGAAGGGCAAGCGCGTCAATATCGGCAACCCCGGTTCCGGTCAGCGCGGCACCATGGAAGTTCTGCTGGGTGAGATGGGTTGGACCACCGACGATTTCGAACTGGCGACCGAGCTGAAAGCGGCTGAACAGTCTGCTGCTCTGTGTGATAACCAGATTGACGCGATGGTATACACCGTGGGTCACCCCTCGGGATCGATTCAGGAAGCAACCACCGCGTGCGACTCGGTTCTGGTGAATGTCAGTGGCGATGCGGTTGACAAGCTGGTGGGTGACAACTCGTTCTACCGTACCGCTACCATCCCCGGTGGTATGTACCGTGGTTCGGACGGCGACACATCGACCTTTGGTGTAGGCGCGACTTTTGTGACCTCGGCAGACGTTTCCGAAGATGCGGTTTATGCGGTTGTCAGCTCAGTCTTCGAGAACTTCGATGACTTCAAAAAGCTGCACCCGGCATTTGCCAACCTGAAACCGGAAGAGATGATTGCGGATGGCCTGTCGGCACCGCTGCATCCAGGTGCAGAGAAGTACTATAAAGAAAAAGGCTGGATTCAGTAACCAGACCTGACACGGGGCGCCTTTCGGGGCGCCCCGATTCATATCCGGGCTAAACCGGAGACAAGACGGCTGCAAAAACCAAGGCCGAAGGACAGGGAGATACCAACATGAGTTCCGACACACAGGGCAACCGCCCTCTTTCCGAAGAAGAGCTTCAGGAACTGGTTGCCTCATCAGATGCAGGCGCGCGTGATCCGGCGGGAAATGTCGGGCTGTTTCTAGCGATCGTTGCGGTCTTGTGGTCGGTGTTTCAGGTCGTTCTGGCCTCTCCCTTATCGAATTACCTGCTGCCGGGCAGCGTGGTGAATAACTCGCGCCAGATACATCTGGCCTTTGCGATGTTCCTGGCCTTCTCGGCCTATCCGGCGCTTAAATCCAGCCCGCGAAACTATATCCCTGTTCAAGACTGGATTATGGGGATCGTCGGCGCATTCCTGGCGCTTTACGGTTATTTCTTCTACCAAAAGATCGTTGATGCAGGCGGCCTTGCAGACGACACCGACAAATGGTTCGCCCTTGTCGGCCTACTGCTGCTGTTTGAGGCCGCGCGTCGAGCGCTTGGCCCTGCGATGGCTATCATTGCCACGATCTTTCTCGCCTACGTCTTTTTCGGTTCCTCCGAGTGGGTGCCCGAGGTGATCCGCTGGAAAGGGGCCAGCCTGCAAAAGGCGATGAGCCATATGTGGATCACGTCCGAAGGTGTCTTTGGCATCGCGCTGGGCGTTTCAACCAAGTTCGTCTTCCTGTTCGTGCTCTTCGGCGCACTGCTGGATAAGGCGGGCGCGGGCAACTACTTCATCAAGATGGCCTTTGGCGCACTAGGACACCTGCGCGGTGGCCCGGCCAAAGCGGCTGTTGTGGGTTCGGCAGCGACCGGCCTGATCTCGGGGTCATCCATCGCAAACGTTGTGACGACCGGTACGTTCACCATCCCGCTAATGAAACGTGTAGGCTTTTCTAGCGAACAGGCAGGCTCGGTCGAGGTTGCCTCATCCGTGAACGGTCAGATTATGCCGCCCGTGATGGGCGCTGCGGCCTTCCTGATGGTGGAATATGTAGGCATCTCCTACGTTGAGGTGATCACCCATGCATTCCTGCCTGCTGCAATTTCCTACATCGCGCTGGTCTATATCGTGCATCTTGAAGCGGTGAAGCGGAACATGCCGACATTGGGCGACCGCGTTGTTTCGATGGGTCGTACGATTGGCGGCATGGCGCTGTTCTTCGTGGGCTTTGCCGGGCTGTGCTACGGCATTCAGTACCCGATCAAGGCGATCGTTGCGCTCATGCCCGACGCGTCGGGGCTGGTCCTGTCGGCGCTGATTGTGCTGGCCTATCTTGTCCTACTTTGGCTGGCCTCCGGAGTAGAGGACTTGGTGCCTGACGATCCTAATGCCAAAGAGGTCGAACTGCCGGTGATCGCCGAGATCTACAAGGCTGGTCTGCATTACCTGTTGCCGATCATCGTGCTGGTCTATTTCCTGATGATCGAACAGAAATCACCCGGCCTGTCGGCCTTCTGGGCAACCTCTCTTCTGTTCGTGATCCTGCTCACGCAGAAGCCGCTCAAGTCCATCTTCCGCGGCGAAAGCGACACAGCGAACGCCTTCATGGCCGGTGTCATTGACCTGTGGAACGGGCTGATCGACGGCGCGCGCAACATGATCGGTATCGCGCTGGCCACCGCAACTGCGGGAGTGATCGTAGGCACGGTGACGCTGACCGGTGTGGGTCAGGTGATGGCCGATCTGGTCGAGTTCCTGTCGGGCGGTAATCTGATCGCCATGCTGGCGCTGGTCGGTCTGCTGAGCCTGATCCTCGGCATGGGTCTGCCGACCACCGCGAACTACATCGTTGTCAGCTCGCTGATGGCGGGTGTGGTTGTCGAACTGGGTGCGCAGGACGGGCTGATCGTGCCACTGATCGCGGTGCACTTGTTCGTGTTCTACTTCGGCATCATGGCTGATGTGACACCACCCGTGGGTCTGGCGAGCTTTGCCGCCGCCGCTGTTTCTGGCGGGGATGCGATCAAGACAGGCTTCACCGCCTTCTTCTACAGCTTGCGCACCGTGGCGCTGCCATTTGTGTTCATCTTCAACACCGATCTGTTGCTGATCGATGTGGGCTGGGTACAGGGTATTCTGGTGGCCATTTCCGCCACCATCGCGATCCTGATCTTTACCGCCGGTACCATGGGCTGGTTCCTGACTAAGAACCGCATCTATGAAAGCGTGGCGCTGATTCTGATCGCCTTTGCGCTGTTCCGTCCGGATTTCTTCATGAACCGCATCGCACCGCCCTTTGCGCAGATCGAGCCGGCACAGCTGACACAGGCCGTGGGTGAGGCCGCACCCGGCAGCACCATGCGGATTGAGGTCGC
This sequence comes from Ruegeria sp. AB11, assembly GCF_056536325.1. Lineage (NCBI taxonomy): Bacteria > Pseudomonadati > Pseudomonadota > Alphaproteobacteria > Rhodobacterales > Roseobacteraceae > Ruegeria > Ruegeria sp. AB11. The sequence goes on from NZ_JBQFJO010000001.1 coordinate 815,384, forward strand.
GGGGCCGGACTTTGACACCGGCAATATGACCGAAACCACCGTTGTTTTGGACATTCCGGAAGGGGCCGACGGTACAGCACGCGTCGACGCTCTGGGTCTGATGACGCTGGAAGAGGATGGTCTGGTCAAGCTCGACGAGCCGATGTTCGGTACGCCGGTCGCGGATGAGCTGGATATGTTCGACTATTATGCTGACGATGCCGTTCGCATCACCAGCATTCAAGCTCCGCAAAGCCAACCCGCGAAAGAGCTGATCTTTATCCCGGCGCTGATCCTGTTGGGTCTTGTCGCCTTCCTCCAGCGCGGCCGCGCCGCAAAACAGGGAGAACCCGCATGACCAAAGCTATTCTGTGCGCCGTGGATATCAGCAATGGCGATCTTGATGTTGCTGTCCTAGAACGCGCCGCAGCGCTGGCCGAGATGGATGGTGCGCGGCTGGATGTGGTGACGGTGACGCCCGACTATGGAGAGGGGTTCGTCAGCAGTTTCTTCGAACCCCACCACCACGAAAAGGTGATTGAAGAGGCTCATGAAAAGCTGGTCGCCCTCTGCGCCGCAACGCTGGGTGAGGAACGCAATGCACAGGTTCGCCATGTGGTGGCCACAGGCAGCGCCTATCAGGAAATACTGAAAACGGCCGAAAGCGCGGGATCAGACCTGATCGTGATCGGTGCGCATAAGCCTGATTTTAAGGATTATCTGCTTGGTCCAAACGCGGCCCGGGTCGTCCGTCATTCGCATACCTCGGTATATGTTGTGCGATAAATCGAACGGACCGGAGGGGGCTGGGAACTTGAGATTGGTTGCTTTCGACGGGGCAGCCAGTTCGCTCATCGATGGCAAGGCTGCGGGTGAGTTTGTCCTGATTGAAAACGGTTGCCCGACAAGTGAAAAGTTCTGCCCTTTCCTCTTGCTTTAGCCGCGTACCCGTCCGATAGGGCGATATGTTCAAAAGCAGAGCCATAACCTTCATTCTGATCACGCTGATGATCGACGCCATCGGTATCGGCATCGTGTTCCCCATCATGCCCGACCTGATGGATCGCGTTGGTGCTGGGGACACCGGGCAGGGCGCTTTTTGGGGCGGGCTGCTGATGGCGGCCTATGCCGGAGCGCTGTTCCTGTGCGGCCCCATTGTAGGCAGCATTTCGGACGCCATCGGGCGCAGGCCGATCCTTATAGCCGCCTTGGTCATGCTCGCGCTGGATTACGTGATCATGGCATTGGCTGACAGCTTCTGGTTGCTTCTTCTCGGGCGCACGCTCGCAGGTTTGGCCGGGGCAACCTACATCACCGCGACGGCTTACATTGCCGACATATCCTCGCCCACTGAAAAGGCTGCAAATTTCGGTCTGATTGGAGCGGCCTTCGGGATCGGGTTTGTACTTGGGCCAGCCATCGGAGGCATTGCAGCCGAGATCAGTATCACCGCGCCGTTCTGGATCGCTGCGGTTTTATCCGCCGCGAACGCCCTGTTCGGTGTGTTTGTATTGCCCGAAAGCCTGACACCCGAAAAACGCCGCCCTTTTGGCAAGCGCGATCTGAATCCGTTCAAATCGATCTTTGACGCTTTCCGGTTTCCAGGGCTGGCGATACCGCTGCTGTGCATTTTCATCTTTGAATTTGCCAACATGGTCTACCCGACCCTTTGGGCGTTCTGGACGCGTGAAGTTTTCGACTGGCCGACACTCTACATTGGGTTGTCGCTTGCTGCTTACGGCGTGTTGCTGGCGATTGTGCAGGGAGGATTGATGCCCCTTTTCATCAAGTGGATTGGCGATTACCGCACTTTGATGCTGGGGATGATGTCCGCGCTGATTGGAATGATCGGATTTGGTTTCACAGCGACGATCACCGCCCTTGTGGTCTTTCTTTTGCTGGCCGCCTTGTCTGATCTTGTGCCCGCATTGATGACGGCAATGGCCTCGAACCAGGCCGACGAAGACCGTCAGGGTGTGGTGCAGGGGGTTATCGCGTCGCTATCATCTGTTGCTGCTGTCCTGTCGCCCCTGGTGATGACCGGTCTGTTTCAGGCTTCAGTCGATGCTGAAGGCGTCTACCTTCCGGGCGCACCCTTCTTTTTCTCGGCCGTTTTGGTGTTGGCGATGATGCCTTTGGTGGTTCGTTTGCGCGGGCACGCTTCAGTCTGAAAAAAAACGCACCCGCAGCGACCCGCGAGTGCGTTGGCTTTCGACGACTTGAATGCGCTTACTGGATTTCACCCATACAGAGATACTTCATCTCTAGGAAATCTTCGGTTCCGTATTTCGAACCCTCGCGGCCCAGACCGGACTGCTTGACACCGCCAAACGGTGCAACTTCGGTCGAGATCAGGCCGGTATTAACGCCTACCATGCCCGATTCAAGCGCCTCGGCAACGCGCCAGACCCGCGCCAGATCGCGGCTGTAGAAATACGATGCCAGGCCGAACTCACTGTCATTGGCCATGGCAATGACGTCGTCTTCCTCTTCGAACTTGAACAGAGGGGCAACGGGGCCGAATGTTTCATCCTTCGCGACCACCATGTCGCGGGTTACGCCGGTCAGAACGGTGGGTTCAAAGAACGTCCCGCCCAGATCCGAGCGTTTGCCCCCCATCGTGACCGTCGCGCCTTTGGATACCGCGTCCGAGATGTGCTCTTCGACCTTGGCGACCGCTGCGTCGTTGATCAGCGGGCCTGTGGTGATGCCGTCGCCAAAGCCATTGCCCACATTCAGATCTTTGGTTTTCTCGGCCAGCTTGGCAGCGAATTCGTCGTAGACACCTGCCTGCACATAAATCCGGTTGGCGCAGACGCAGGTCTGACCGTTGTTGCGGAACTTGGCGATCATCGCGCCGTCCACAGCCGCATCTACATCGGCGTCGTCGAACACGATGAATGGCGCGTTGCCGCCCAGTTCTAGCGACATCTTCTTGATGGTGCCTGCCGCCTGACGCATCAGGATCTGACCTACACGGGTCGAGCCGGTAAAGGTGATCTTGGCAACCTTGTCGTTGGTGCACAGCTCATTGCCCACACCCGAGCTATCGGTACCGGGGATCACGTTCAGCACGCCCGCCGGGATACCCGCACGTTCGCCCAGTACTGCCATCGCCAGCGCTGAAAGCGGTGTAAGCGTTGCAGGACGTGCCACAAACGTACAACCCACGGCCAGCGCCGGGCCGACCTTGCGCGCGATCATCGCGTTGGGGAAGTTCCACGGTGTGATCGATCCCACCACGCCCACGGGCTGCTTTAGCACAACGATGCGCTTGTCACGCTGGTGGCCGGGGATCACGTCGCCGTAGATACGCTTTGCCTCTTCCGCGAACCACTCGATGAAGGACGCGCCATACAGAATTTCTCCGCGCGCTTCAGCCCAGGGTTTTCCCATCTCAGCGGTCAGGATGGTCGCCAGATCATCAGCGTTTTCGACCATCAGATCGAACCACTTGCGCAGGATCGCGCCGCGTTCCTTACCGGTTTGCGCGGCCCATTCCTTTTTCGCAGTATAAGCAACATCAATGGTCTGCCTGGTGCCTTCGATGTCGATATCCGTCACATTGGCGATCAGATCGCCGGTGGCAGGGTTGTGAACCGGAAAGGTCGCCTCACCCTCAACCCATGCGCCGTTGATATAGGCGCGGGTTTCCAGAAGGCTGGGATCCTTCAGCTCCAGTTTCGTCACTTTGGTGTCCAGCATGATCAGGCTCCTTTAGTAGCGTCGACCGAGGCTTCGAGGATTTACATGGCCTTGGCGAAGATTTTGTCCTGTACCGTTAGTGGTGCGAGGAATCGGATTACGTTCCCATATACGCCACATGTCAGCAGGATCAATCCACGCCTCATGGCTTTCGTATACACAATCTCACCATTTCTGTGTTTGGGTCCTGTCTCCGGGCAGAGATCAAGGTCGCCACTATTGTGAGTATCCGCGTATCTGTTCAATGGCTCGGGCAGCGAAACTCCCCGACAAGGATTTGTCAACGCTTGCTTCCAATGCGGGCAACGCAGATGAGGCACTTTCTCCAATTTCTCCCAAAGCAATGGCTGCTTCTTTTCTGACAAAAACCGACGGGCTGTCGAGCAGCTTGATCAACTCAGGAACTGCTGGTGCTGCTTTGGCACCAAACAGCGCCAATCTTTGAGCTGCTTCACGCTGTTCCTTGGCATCCCCGCGTGACAAATCGGCTTTGAGGCTTGCTATCGTTGTACTCGGTGCAAGCGCGGCCAATCGAAGGCCTTTTTTCAAGCGATTGTTCAAATACTGCTGCGCGCCAATCCAGCGCACGATAAAGAAGTACTCGCGAACAACTTCGTTCAGAACCCGCTCATGCTTTCCCTTCTGCCATTGATCGATCATTGCCCGCGCAGAGCTCCGATCGCCATTTAAGGCCAAAACCGAGGCCGCAAATGGCATCAATTCAATTGCCTGAGGGTTCCGATCCAGTTCATGCAATATGGCCGCCTCTGCGCCGTTCAGATCATCCATTGCAAAAAGCGCTGCACCTTCAAACAACGCGTAGTGGCTAGGATACGCAGGGTCGAGACGCATTGCAGCCTGTACAAAGGCCAGTCCTTCCTCAGGTTCACCGCCCGCAATCAGGGCCCATCCCATTGTCAAATGCGCCTCTGGATCGCTGGGCTGCAGGGCAATGGCTTTTGCAGCCTCTTGCCTGGCTTCATCCGTTCCCCGACTTACGCCCTGGGCACTGTCCCAATCCGGAAGGTTGAGACTGACTATCGCCCGGACGACGTGGATCAATGAGGTGTCCTGCTCCGTCAGTTCGCGGAAGTACTTATAGAACAGACCAATATGCATCTGTTCGTCAGCGCCTGCGAAGCCGGTCCAATGGTGGAAAATGTGCGGTCGTAAATGTGCCAGAGCAAGAGTCGCCCAGGCACGCCCATAATCAGGGTCCAATTCGACTGCGCGTTCGAAATGCGGAATTGCAGCCAGATTGTCGCGTTCATTGAAACGCGAATAAAGCTCCCAACCGCGCTGGAATGCTTCGCGTGCTTCGATGGTTTCCGTTTCTACGTTTTCGATTGCGATTCGACTTTGAGAATCGAGAGGAACATCAAGCTCTTGCGCAATCGCCAGCACAATGTTGTTTTGCAGGTCAAAAATCTCGTCAATTTCACCATCGAAACGTTCGGCCCAAATCAATCTACCGTTTACCGTGTCGGTCAGGCGGATATTGACCCGAAAACCTTCGTCGGTGCGTCTAAGACTTCCATCGACGACGTAACGAACACCCAGTTTTTCGGCAAAGCCTGGAACATCAATGTCGCTGTCCTGAAAAGCGAAAGAGGTATTTCCCGCGATGACAAATAAACCGGAAATGCGGGATAAATCCGTAATCAGGTCCTCAGAAACGCCGTCGATCAGCATCTTGTTGGACGGGTCGCTGGTAAAATTTGTCAACGGAAGCACGGCAATTGATGGCAAGTCTGGTAGCGGGTAGGCCAATTGCGCTTCTGAAGCGCGCAGTTGCCCCTTTTTCCAGGTCATTGCCCCGAAATACCCCATGAATATCAGCACAGCCATAACCGCAGCCAACTTAAGAAACCGTGGCGCATTCGTCGCATTCGGCTTTGAAAGAAATGGTGCCGCATCAGTTTCTATTAAGAAAGCCTCAACCGGTTCTGCGATGTTCTTGACTGATTGCGGACCAATTGACGCAAAACTGAAAGGAACCTTGTTGCGGGCATATTCAACGATCGACTGCGACGCGATAATTCCACCCGGTTCCGCCAATGCCTCAAGCCGCGCGGCCACGTTGACGCCGTCGCCCAATATGTCATTCGCGTTCGAGACCACATCACCGACATTCAATCCGATCCGAAAAACGATGGCGCGGTCAGGTTCGATATCTGAGTTTCTTTTTGAAAGTTCCGATTGTATCTCGACCGCCGCACGCACCGCATCGACAGCGCTATGGAATTCGATCAGAAAGCTGTCACCCGCCGTGTTCGCAATGCGCCCCGAATGCCCTGAGACCAATGGCTCGATGACTTCGGCACGGATCAAACGCAGCTTGTCTATGGTGCCTTCTTCATCCAAACCGATCAGTCTTGAATAGCCTGCGATATCGGCGGCTAAAATAGCTGCTAATCGACGATTTGGTCGGCTTTCCATAATTTCTCAGCCTATCATTTGGGCATTTTTCTGGGAAATGGTTTTCACGGCAGAGCATTTTGCGCTGACATTTGAATGCTGCGCGCCAGCTATTTGGATTGAGATGAAGGTCTCAGGCCGTTGAATTTGGGCAATAGATGCCGTCCAAGAAGTGATAAACTGAACGTCAACTCTGCCCGCCAATCGATCGATGGTCGTTGCGGGTTTTTATCAGCAACGGGCGTCGGCAGTCCTGCGGGCTGACGCCCCATTTGTCCTCAAAAAAGAAAAAACCCGCTGACGGCGCAGCGGGGTTTAATCGACTTTCGAAATTGTGCAGCCTCAGCCCTTTTTCAGAACCTCACGGCCCAGCAATTCTGCAATCTGAACTGCGTTCAACGCTGCGCCTTTGCGCAGATTGTCGGACACGCACCACAGGTTAAGACCGTTCTCGATGGTCGAGTCCTGGCGGATACGGCTGATGAAGGTGGCGAAGTCACCCGCGCATTCGATGGGCGAGACGTAGCCGCCCGCTTCACGCTTGTCGATCACCATGATGCCCGGCGCTTCGCGTAGGATGTCGCGGGCTTCGTCTTCGTCCAGGAATTCCTCAAACTCGATATTTACGGCCTCAGAGTGGCCAACAAAGACCGGAACGCGGACGCAGGTTGCGGTGACCTTGATCGACGGGTCGACGATCTTTTTGGTCTCGACAACCATCTTCCACTCTTCCTTGGTCGAGCCGTCTTCCATGAAGGCGTCGATCTGCGGAATTACGTTGAAGGCGATTTGCTTCTGGAATTTCTTCGGTTCAACCTCGGTGGTCGGGTTGTAGATGGCCTTGGTCTGATCCCAAAGCTCATCCATGCCTTCCTTACCGGCGCCCGAAACCGACTGATAGGTCGAGACAACCACGCGCTTGATCTTGGCACGGTCATGCAGCGGCTTCAGCGCGACCACCATCTGCGCAGTCGAGCAGTTGGGGTTGGCGATAATGTTCTTGTTCTTATAGTCGTGGATCGCTTCGGGGTTACATTCCGGCACGATCAGCGGGATCTCCGGGTCATAGCGATAGAGCGACGAGTTATCGATCACCACGCAGCCAGCCGCCGCCGCCTTGGGGGCGTAGACTTTGGTGGCCTCGGAACCCACGGCAAACAGTGCCATGTCCCAACCGGTGAAATCGAACGTGTCCAGATCTTTGGTAGTGAGTGTCTTGTCGCCAAATGTCACCTCAGTCCCCAGCGAACGACGGCTTGCCAGGGCAGCAAGTTCATCGACGGGGAACTGGCGTTCTGCCAGAATGTTCAGCATTTCGCGGCCCACGTTACCCGTGGCGCCGACGACTACGACGCGATAGCCCATTTCATGTCTCCAAAGTTAAGGACGCGCGTTCATAGCCGCGTTGCGGCAAAGAAAAAAGAGGCGTTTCGGCTTATTTCACCCCGTCACACCGATTTGACACAGTTCAGTACCGTTCAAGGTTGTTTCAGCAAGGATCGACAAACCTCGACAATTGCCTGCGCTTCGCCTTCGATTCGAAATTCTGTTCGACATGGGTGCACGCGGCGTGTCCCGCGGTGGTTAATGCGGCGCGGTCATGCAGCATATCTTCCGGCGCATCGGGCAGCGCCTCAGCAATATCTCTTTCGACCAGTCGCCCGGTTTCGTCATCTTTGATCTGCGCGCTGAACGCACCGACCCCATGGCAGGCGATGGCGGGAACGCCCGAGGCCATCGCCTCAAGCGAGGTCAGGTCGAATCCTTCGTGCCGCGCGGGGCCACGAACAGATCGAGCGCGCGATAGGTCTCGACAATCTCATCCCAGGCGTGTTCGCCCAGAAAATGAACGCGGTCTCCAAGCCCGGCGTCCTGCAATTTTTGTTTCTGTTAGGCTTCGAACGCTTTGGTGGTGCGGATGCCGATCATCTTTTCACCTATCGGCAGCAGCCGGATAACCGTAGTCGTCACACCTGACGGGGAAAGTTTCAATTTGAGCGCAACCACTTCGATGTCCCGCACGGGTGGGCTCCGGTTTTAGTCCACGTTGTCCCGACTGAATAGATAGATCACGCAGCCAATGGCAAGGGTGGCGGCGAAAAAGCCGAAGATCGCGGTATAGGGCGCCGAGGGGCTGATCGTGGCGCTGGCCGCATGGATGCGCCCGGTGGCAAATTGTGCTAACCCGACACCGCCGATGCCGAAGAGGTTCAGCAGGGTAACACCACGCCCGACCAGATGCGCTGGAATGAAGGCGCGACCATGCGCCATGATGACCGGAAAACTGGCGCCCAGAAAGCCGATGACCGCAAGCAGCAAGACCGAGAGCCAGACGCCCCCGTCGATCCAAAGGCACAGCAGTCCTAAAGTGGCTGCGCCCAGGGCGTTGCCACCGAAGATCACCCATTTGCGGGTCTTAAGGATGCGGTCCAAAGGCCCATAGGCAAAGGTGCCCGCAATCATCGCGGCACCCATGATCAGCGTTGCCTGCCCGATCTGAGTAGTGCTGAGGTCAAATACATCGCGCAGATAAGGCCCTGCCCAGAGACCGCGCAACGCCGCAGAGGGCGCATATGCCACCAGCATAAGTGGCAGGATGGTCCAGAGGGCGGGCTCTTTCAGCAGGTCCAGAACCGATCCTTTGTGTTCGGTTTCGACCTTATTGGGATCATGCACCGTCAGCCAGATCCCTGCAGCCACCCCGCCTGAAATGATCGCCAAACCACCCAAAGTCGCTCGCCACCCCATAAGCTCAACCGCCAAAGCCGTTGGGTAAGAGGCCACCAGATTGCCGACTGACCCAACGCCCAGCATTACTGCGGCGAGGGTGGCGAACTTGGCAGGTGGAAACTCTCTGGCAAAGATATAATAAGACGCCATCAGGACAGGTGAACAGCCAACCCCGATCAGCGCCATGGCCAGCGCAACATGAAACGGAGTGGTTGCGATGGCGAACAGGCCAGCCCCGCCTGCGCCGCCAATCAGCAACAGCATCGCAGAGCTGCGCCTTGGGCCGACACGATCCAGAGCCCAGCCCACCGGGATTTGCATTGCGGCAAAAACCAAAAACCAAAGCCCCGACGCAAATGCCAGGTCTTCGGGCGTGGCCCCGATGTCTCTGCCCAGATCGGTAGTCAGCACGGCCAGGAAGGCGCGAAAAAACTGGCTGAGGACGTAAGCCAGACATAAAACTATCAAGCCTGTCTGCATCTGTCGCCTCTATTGCCCGTATGCCCTACCGAGATGCTTTGCACGTTGTGCAGGTCTGCACAAGCGCTCGGGGTGGTGCGAAAGGGGCAGACATCCTTCACATTTGGGCTATCTTGAAAGCAGTTTTGGGAATTTCAGAGAGTGTTATGCCCCCTTCCGACTCTTTATTTTATGACTCAGTCCCTATTTCAGACAGCTTCCTGCGACTGAGCGATCCGGTGCAGTTTACACCTTTGCCTGATACGTGGGTTTTGGGAGTCGCGGATATCGTGGACTCGACCGGAGAGATCGCGCGTGGCCGTTACAAAACCGTCAACATGGTTGGTGCTGCGATTATTTCAGGCATGATCAACGCGCTGGGAGGTCGTGTATTTCCTTATGTCTTTGGCGGCGATGGGGCCGGCTTTGCAGTGCCGGGCGAAGATGCCAAGATCGCGCGCGAAACGTTGGCAGCTTTGCAGAGTTGGGCCGAAACAGAATTTGCCATCACTCTACGCGCAGGGCTGGTTTCGGTGGCTGACATCCGAGCAGCTGGGCGCGATCTGCGTGTTGCCCGCTATGCGCCCTCTACTGGTGTTGACTATGCGATGTTTACAGGCGGTGGATTGGCCTGGGCCGAGGCGCAGATGAAATCCAGGAACCTCACCATTCCACCGGCTGGACCTGACGCGCAGCCCGACTTGACGGGCCTGTCTTGCCGCTGGTCCAACAGTCAGGCCCGCCACGGTCAGATAGTATCTCTGGTCATTCAGCCAACATTAGAGTCTAGCGAGGCCGATTTCGCGGCTTTGAGCCAATCCGTTTTATCGATCGCCGAAGGGTTGGATCGGGCCGGTCATCCGGTTCCCCAAAAGGGACCGCCGATGAGCTTTCCTCCGCCAGGTATTGATATCGATGCCCATGTCTCACGCGCTGGGCGCAATCTGCTGGTTCAGAAGTTACGGCTGATGATCGAAAATATGCTGATCGGTCTTCTGTTCAAAACCGGTATGAGATTGGGCCAGTTCGAACCCAATCACTATAAAGAAATGGTCAGCCGCAACGCGGATTTTCGCAAATTTGATGACGGATTGAAAATGACATTGGATTGTGACCCATCCACGTTGGAGCAGATCACCCGGATGCTGGAAGACGCCCAGGCGCGCGGCAAGATCCGATACGGCCTGCATGCTCAGAAAGAGGCCATGATGACCTGCTTTGTGCCCTCTGCGATGAGCGATGACCATGTGCACTTTGTTGATGGTGCCTCAGGCGGCTACGCGCAGGCCGCAGCTGTGATGCGGGCCTAAAGACTGCGTGCGATTTCTGTAATCACGTCATATGCCATCAATACATCGCTCTCAGTGGTTTCGAACTGCCCGGCCTGAAAGCGGATGACCAAATCACCGTCCACACGGGTCTGGGTCAGATAAATCCGCCCGTCATCATTAATCGCGTTCACCAGTCGCAAGTTCAGGTCGTCCAGGTCGGTGGCGCCCTGCGGCTCATATCGGAAGGTCCACAGCGACCACATTGGCGGTGTGACGATCCGAAAGTCCGGCTCAGCTGCCAGTTGATCATGCAGCGCGACCGACCAGTTGACATGATTGCGCAGCCGTTCACGCAGCCCCACTAGCCCGTAGGTTCGGATGACAAACCACAGCTTCAATGCCCTGAACCGACGGCCCAGTGGCACCGACCATTCCGAGTAGTTGATGATTCCGTCTTTCCCATGGGTTTTTAGGTACTCTGGGCTGATCGCTAACGTGCGGACCAAATCATCGGGGTTCTTCAAGAAATGTGCGCAGCAATCGAACTGGACACCTAGCCATTTATGCGGATTGAAGACGATGCTGTCAGCCTGTTCGATGCCCGGCCAGTAATTGCGATATTCGGGACAGATCATTGCAGAGCCGGCCCAGGCCGCGTCGACATGCGAATAGAGCCCGTATTTACGTGCGATCTCAAGGCAGCGATCCACCGGATCAGTCGCCCCGGTTCCTGTTCCACCAACGCAAAGGATCACACCAGCCGGCTGTAAATCAGAGTCTAAATCAGACTGAATCGCTGCTTCAAGCGCGTTTGGATCCATCCCACGCCAATCACCTTGAACAGGAATGCGCACAAGATTGTCTTGTCCGATCCCCGAAACCCAAATGGCGCGGTCGATTGAGGTATGTACTTCGGACGAGCAATAAACACGCAGTGGCTTTTGGCCAAAAAGACCCTGGCTGTTTCCCTGCCAGTTCATTGCCTTTTCGCGCATGGTCAACACAGCCGCTAGCGTCGCCGAAGAGGCGGAATCCTGTATGACCCCGGCAAATCCTTCAGGCAGGTCCAGCGCCTCGCGCAGCCAATCCATCATCCGCGTTTCCATTTCGGTCGCGGCGGGAGAGGTCTGCCACAGCATACATTGCGGCGCGATGGCACTGGCCAGGAATTCAGCCAGCACCGACGGCGCAGACGCGTTCGAGTTGAAATAGGCGAAGAATCGGGGGTGCTGCCAATGGGTGATACCGGGCATCACGATCTGTTCAAAATCGCGAAAAATACTCTCGATTGCTTCACCATGCTCGGGCGGATGGGCGGGTAGGGCGTTCAGAATATCGCCAGGCTCAGTTCTTGCACGAACGGGCTTGTCGCCAACGGTCAGGTGATAATCTTGTGTCCAATCAGCGATTTTTTTGCCCCATACGGAAAATTCGTCCCAATTCATTGCGGTCTCCTTGCGGCTAATCTGATCTGCCTGCTGAATAATCACTTCGACTCACCATTAATGAACAAGTTAATTAAAATCCAGCCCTGCAAGTTTGCGTGAACTTAGCAATCTATTGCGAAACAAAGGGAGTCGCGTCAAAATTAACCATGACGAATAGTTTGCCGTTGACGTCTCGATCACTGCCGATTGCCTTGTTGCGTGCGCGCGAAAGGGTGATGGGGCCGATACGTGGTGTTTTAGCTGACGCAGGGGTAACTGAGCAACAATGGCGCGTTCTGCGCGTCTTGCAAGAAGAAGGTCCGCAAGAACCCACGCAGATCTCAGAACGCGCTTGTTTGTTGCTTCCCAGCCTGACTCGGATTCTGAAAAAGCTGGAAGATAAAAAGTTGATCAAACGGCAGGCCGTCGAAAAAGATCGTCGTCGCCAGATCGTCGAAATCACCAAAGAAGGAATGCAGATCATTCACGCCAACTTGCCGGAAATGTTGCGGTTGGCGGCACAAACGCGCGAATTAATGGGGGCTCAGCAACACGAAACACTGCTGAATCTTTTGAGCGAACTACACGAATTGAAAAGCTAATTACTCAAGCTGGATAGACTCTAAACAATGGTTGTTTGTTTGTTTTTGGGGCAGCAACTCCTGCACCGGTTCCTGAGCTTGTACAATATCGATTGCCCGCGTCGTTCTAGCGTCGTAGCTTGAAGGTCACTTGGAACAAACGGTCTGACAAAGATGGATGGGCCCAAGCCGCAAAAACCGGCACAGCCTAAAGAATTCGCCACGCAGGATTTGAGCGAGCGCGTTGGAGCGCGTGTGCGGAAGGCCAGGCAAATGCGCGGCATTCCGCGCCGGGTTTTATCGGAAAGCTCGGGTGTTTCGCCCCGGTATCTGGCACAACTCGAAGCTGGTGAGGGCAATATCTCGATCGGAGTACTGCATCGGATTGCGCAGGCTCTGGATTACAAAGCCGAATGGCTGATCGGCGAAGAAGATCCCTGGGATTCGGATGATTTGCAGATGCTCGAACTGTTCCGGCAGGCCAGCGATGACGTCAAAGACAACGTCATGAGGGCACTGTGTCCCGATCCTGCTGAGAATGCTCGGGCACAGCGGGTTTGTCTTATCGGTTTACGTGGCGCGGGGAAATCAACGTTGGGTGCTCTACTAGGCGCTGCGCTTAAGCTGCCCTTTGTGGAACTGACGGCTCAGATCGAAGAAATGTCGGGGATGCCATTGGCTGAAGTCATGGCCTTCTACGGGCAAGAGGGATATCGCAACCTCGAAGCGCAAGCGTTGGACCGGGTCATTGCCGCCGATGATCGAATGGTTCTTGCCGTCGCTGGTGGGATCGTTTCAGAGCCTTCGACCTATACGACATTGCTGAGCCGGTTTCACACCGTCTGGCTTCGGGCCACACCCACCGAGCATATGGAAAGGGTGCGCGCGCAAGGCGACGAACGTCCCATGGCAGGAAATCCAAAAGCAATGGAGCAGCTCAAGTGCATACTCGCCAGTCGCGAGGCATTGTACGGGCGTGCGAACGCTCAGCTGGATACATCCGGGCGGACCGAGAATGAGTCGATCAGAGATCTGATGGAGCTTGTCGAAGAACATGGGTTCTTGAGGTAATACAGGCTCTATTTAGGGTCTTTCAGCCAGTTTCTAGCGAATTCTATGGTGTCTAGATCAGCGAATCGTCGAACCCGGTCAAGTTCTGCCTCCAGCCGTCGGGTTCTTGCATCGGACCAGCGGACGGATTGCTCGGGCCACATTGCCCGAACATGCAGATTGCCGTGATTACGGTGTGCCTTCATGTCGATACGGCCGATCATGCGGTTCCCCTCCATCAAGGGGAAGACGTAGTATCCGTAAATGCGCTTGGGCTCGGGAACGAACACTTCGATGCGATAATGAAACCCAAATAGGCGTTCCGCGCGTTTACGATCGCGCAGCATGGGATCAAAAGGACTAAGAACCCTGATCCGACCGGGTGCTTCTGGCAGCGCTGCCACCTGTTCGCATATTTCGGGCCGTGCAAAGACTTTGCGGTCATTTCCATCCGCACACTCTACGAATATTTCTGTGATTTTCCCCTTTGTCAGAGCCTGATCACACCACGCCTTTGCCTCGCTGGCGCTGACGGTATCCCAAAATGCCGCCAGCTCTCCTGACGTGGCAAAGCCCAGCCGGTCGAGTGCCGCGTTACAAAGCCAATCCACGGTTGCATCTACGTCGCACGCGATGCTGCCGGGGCAAAGTTGGGTGTCGATAACCCGCTCCGTCAGATCATAGCGTTTCTGAAACCCCTCACGACCGATTACAGTCAGCGCCCCGGATCGCCAAAGGTATTCCAGCGCTGTTTTTGACGGATGCCAATCCCACCAACCACCAGACCCCTTTTTTTCATCCTTGCCCACATCGGATGATCCGACGGGACCATGATCGCGAATGTGCTGAAGAACAGTTTCGAATCTCTGTTCAAAGCCATCACGTCGCCAATTCTTCCATCGGGCTTTCAGCATGTCGGCATCGCGAAGGAACCGCAGGTGCCAATGGCGATAGAAATCCATCGGAATAACGGCAGCGTCATGGGTCCAGTGTTCGAACAGCGCCCGATCACGCTCGTAAAGTCGCTTGAGGTTGCGCGGGCGATAGCTTGGTCGCCGCGCATACAGGATCATATCATGGGCGCGTGCGACCGTGTTGATGCTGTCGAGCTGCACAAACCCCAGGCGGTGGATCAATCGCAACAGATCCTCACCTTTAGAACCGCCTGCCGGCTGCTCCAGCAACGCGTGGCGATCCATGAACATTGTCCGCGCTTGGCGGTTGTTCAGGCGTTGCAGGGTCATGGGATCCTAGCGTCGTTTTAGCGTGTCACCAAAGCTGATCTTAGGGGTCAAGGTGACACGGGTATCAACCTCTGACTCTGGATCGGCCAGCTTTGCCGCGATGATTTCTGCAGCGGTACGCCCGATCTCGGTTCGGCAGGCATCCATCGTCGCCAGCTTACGCGGTAATCCTTGTAACAGCTCGACGTTGTTGAACCCGGCGAGGCCAATCTGACCCGGCACTTCTATCCCCTGATCCAGTAGATACAGTAGCCCGCCTGCACCGATCATGTCGTTGGAATAATACAGAAAATCCAACTCAGGCGAACGTTCCAACATGGCTTGCGTCATCTCTCGGCCTTTGGCCAGCGCTGAACCGCCCGAGTAAAACTCGCGATCTTCGATCTCGATCCCGTGCTTGCCGAGCACTTCGGTAAAGCCTTCAAACCGTTTGCGGGCACGGTGATCCAACGGCATCTTGGTACCCATGAAACCGATATGCTCATATCCAGCCTTCAGGATCGCCTGTGCCATCTCGCGCCCAGCGCGGCGGTGTGAGATTCCTACCATGGCATCGACGGGCTTGCCATCAGTATCCATGATCTCGACCACCGGAATGCCTGCCGAATCCAGCATGGCGCGGGCGGCTTCAGTATGTTCCAGTCCGGCAATGATCACGCCCGAAGGCCGCCACGAGAGCATCTCGTACAGCACCTTTTCTTCCTTTTCAGGTAGATAGTCCGTGACACCGACCACCGGCTGAAGTTCAGTATCTTCCAGTACCTGATTGATGCCTGTCAGAACCTCGGGGAAAACCATGTTCGACAGCGATGGAATGATCACTGCCACAAGGTTCACGCGGCTTGATGCCAAGGCACCGGCGATCTTGTTGGGCACATATCCCAATTCCTTCGCAGCTGCCAGAACGCGGGTACGGGTGGCGTCCGATACATCTCCGCGATTGCGTAGCACCCGGCTGACTGTCATCTCCGACACTCCGGACGCTTCCGAAACATCACGAAGGGTAAGCGGGCGTTTTGTTTCTATTGTCACCGGGGATACCTGCATTGTTTGTTTCCGCGATGGTAGCGTGAACAGGGTGATCTGTTCAACTGTTGTGCAAAGCCGATGACAATCCGAATAAACCCGGTTACAGAAAGCGAAACGCGGCCCCGTGGCTCAACTGGATAGAGCAGCCCCCTCCTAAGGGGCAGGTTGCAGGTTCGAATCCTGCCGGGGTCGCCAGACTATTCATACAAATACTGCGCTTTCTATCAGTTAGATGCTTCCTGTACCCCGAATTGTGACACACATCGAAGAACCGGTTTAGCTTCCGCGACGACCTATGAGTACTTAAGTCACCGCAAACCGACCGACCTGAACGGTTTTCAGGCCAAGTGAACAGAGCAGAAGGTTTAAGTTGGCGACGCCACTGGTTTTAGATCAAAGCACTTTTGCAACACACTCTATTGAGCTGCACGGCGCTCTTGTTCTGGCCAAAACTCATCGACCACGACATATGCGATGATCACGAAAATGGCCGCGCTGGCGACCTGCAATACTCTTGTGATGCTCTTGACGTCAGCCTCATCGGAAAACGGAGCGATCGAACCACCGTAAACGATCAGAACCGTTGTTAATGCCGAACCTGCAGCAGCGGCGAGCGGGACCTGCGATTTGCCAAGCGCTCCGAGTGTCAGGCAAATGAAAAAACCCAACAATATTGGGGTAAGAATAACCGGAGCTATTACGTTTATTTCATAGCAGATGATTGAAACCGCCGCCCCGAGGAGATTAGCCGTTAGCATGGCTTTGGCCACCGTTTTGCCCATCGACGGCATGGCTGCAAGTTGTTGGCTAAGAAGCGCGACAAAGAATATGACCAACAGGGCTGAAGCGCCGGACACAAAAAACGCCATCGCGAACGGAACCGTGACAAGCGACATTCTGGCGATCCGGCGATGCGGGTCAAAGTCAGGCGAAGTATTGGTCTTTTTCTGAGCCGCTGTGGGGGGGGCAGCGGGTATCAACACAAACATCAGCGTTGATATGAAACCTGCAAACAGCAGGTTCAACGGTATCCAAAATACAAGCACCAAAGCCAGATCCTGTGACTGCAGAACAAGGTTTGGGATCATCAATGCACCCATGAGGGCTATGACACCAGGCAGGACGCCTGCGCCAGAAACGGACCACATGAATGACAGGATGATACCAATGGCAACTAGAATCAGAAACACCAAGGGATATGGGGCGAAGACTGACGACAGCAGGAATGAAATGAACATTAGCCCGATCGAGAAGACAAAGAGCTTTGCAAATGCTGCTAAGGGCAAAGCAGCGGGTGCCTGAAGAAACAGCGCGGTGAAGACCGCTCCTACCACCGCAAGTGGCCACCCCAGAAATAAGCCCAAGGAGAATACCCCGGTGACGCCGAGTGCCAGGCGTACGACCGAATTTCGATCCTCAGTACGCATAGGACAGGATTGATACCAAACGGATATAGGTCCGACCTACCACGTTCAGCAGAGAGTTTTCGCTCAGATACATGATAACGTCGGCCTGCCCATTAAGCTGGAAGCGCAAGTCGTCTTCGGCATTCGCGGCTTCGTAGCCAGGCAATACGATCCGGACTGGAAAGCGTTCAGGCTCACGAAGAAATCCTTTGGTGCTGGGCGGGCTGGCCAACTGGCCGGGCTCATCCCCACCGCTCA
This sequence comes from Ruegeria sp. AB11, assembly GCF_056536325.1. Lineage (NCBI taxonomy): Bacteria > Pseudomonadati > Pseudomonadota > Alphaproteobacteria > Rhodobacterales > Roseobacteraceae > Ruegeria > Ruegeria sp. AB11. Next base: position 832,941 of record NZ_JBQFJO010000001.1, read on the forward strand.
GGGAGACTGCTGCGCTGAAGCTCTCGATCACGCCTGGAACAATCTGGCCGGGATGCATGTCCAGTACCACATCGACAGGTGATCCTACCGAAGCCCGACCAAGGTTGTTTTCGGTAAAATACGCTTCGATCCAAACGTCTGTTGCATCCAGAAACGTCAATAGGTCCTGACCAGATCGCGCATATGTTCCGGGTGCGATCAACAAATTGGATATGACGCCTGTCGCTGGAGCGCGTAGTTCTGTCCACTCGAGATTAAGCTCTGCATCCGCCAAGGCAGCCAATGCGCGCTGGATTTTCGGGTTGTCAATTCCGTCGTCGCCCAATCGCTGTTTGGCTTTTTCCAGATCCGCTTTGGCGTTTTCAAAATTTGCCTCGGATTCTGCCAGTTGCCCACGCGCGTCATCGGCCTTTGAAATCGCAATCAACCCTTTCTTTTCAAGCGCAAAAACACGCTCGGTCTGAATGCGCATCGTGTCGAGGTCGCTTTGTGCCCTTGCCAGCTTGGCTTGTGCAGCGCTCACCTCTGCCGAGGATGCACCCACTTCCTGCGTGGCTGATTCAAGATCAGCCTCGGCCTTGTCGCGATCAATTTCGTAAGGCCTTGGGTCAATTCGAACCAGAACATCACCGGCTGATACGACCTGACCGTTTTCGACAAGAACTTCGGTGACAGTACCGGTGACCTGTGGAACGATCTGTGTCGCAATTGCTTTTACTCGGGCATTCCCGGTAAATGGCGTTTTTCGGTCAGCAACGAGATACCAGACCAGAAAAACAATTATGACAGCCAGAGTTGTCCAAATTGTCTTTCTCATTTTGCGTCTCCGTTTGCCGCGCTTTCGGCGTCGGGGCTGGCATCGATCCAGACTTTGAACAATTCATAGAAAACAGCAAAAAGAACAGGCCCCATGAATATGCCGATCAAGCCATAGGCCATCATGCCACCAAGAACACCGATGAGGATCACCAGCATGGGAGTTTCAAGGCCTTTTGAGATGAACACAGGTCTCAGGAAGCTGTCCATAATGGTTACTGGTATGGCCAAAATGGTAAAGATCAGGGCGGCCCCTCCGGACATGGAACTCCAGGCGTAGATGATCACCGGTAAGAGAACCAAGCCGGGCCCGATTTGGATAATCGAGAGTATCAGGCAAACGAACGCCAAGGTGGCGGCCGAAGATATCCCGAACAGCACCAGCAATATCCAAACGACGACTGCCTGAATGGCCGCGACGCCAATCACGCCTTTGGTTACATTGCGGATCGTTGCACCCGCCAGTGTAATGAATTCGCCGCCGCGCGGCGCAAACACACGATTGGCAAAGCGCTGAAGGCCCTGAACCAGACTTGGTCCTGGGCTGAACAAGGCTCCCATAATCAGTACAGACAGCGCCAGTCCAAGAAGCCCGATCCCGATCCCCAGTACTTTTCCAAATAGAGACTTTGTAATCTCAAGGATTTGCGCACCATATTTGGCGAGCGCTCCATCCAGATTCCGCTCAAACAATCCCCAGACCTCGGCAATTTTGCCTCCGACCAACGGTAGTTCTTTAAGGCCTTCGGGTGCCGGTGGGATCTTTAATTCGCCTTTGTCCGCTTGTTGCGCAAATTCAGACCCAAGTTCTGCAGCGCCAGAAACAGCTGTTGCGACGGGTCCCAAGGTCAAAACCAGGCCCGCCAGAACGAGAATTGTCGCGGCAATCTTCTTCCGCCCGCCCAACTTGGATTGCAGCCAATCAAAAACCGGATAGAGCGCGACGCAGAGTATCGTTGCCCAGATAACCACACTTGCGAGTGGGGCAATCATAACCAAAGCGCTGTAGAGGAATAATCCGAGAAAAAGCAATCGTATTGCCAGATCGACAATTCTGGCGTCTTGGGTCTTTTCCATTCTATCCCTCCACTATTGGTTGTCCCAACATTACACTCAAAAAAGCTGATATGTATATTTATTAACTGCCAAAGATCTCACAGTGGCCTGAAGACACAGATGGATCCGGATTAAGGCTTTAGCTGTTCTGGCAATAAAGCGATTGCGCATGACTTTTTGTGGGTCGAACCTTACGAGGTTTATTTTTCTGATTTCTCATCGTTCTGGGACAAAATGGTATCCGCCACAGTGGTTGCCGTGGTCACAAATATCCCCAGGCCGACGATGATGTAGATCATCGTAAAGATCTTCCCCGCTGCGGTTTCCGGAGAAAAGTCACCAAATCCCACAGTCGAAATCGTCACGACAGAAAAATAGATGGAATCGAGCCAGCTCCAGCCTTCGACATAATGATAAAACACCGATGCCCAAAGGATCATACCGGCCGTAAAGGCCAAAAGTCCCTTTACTCTGCCGTCCTTGAAGGCGACACCGATCCCTCGCGATATTCTGGTTAGTGCATTCATTGCGATCTCACTTTCGAATAATTGCATTTGTATCAGAATTGAGGATTTTCGGAAGAAACAAAGCCGATGAACATGCCGCTAATTTCACGGAATGTTCCATAACTGCCAAAAAACAAACAGGGTTTTAAGGTTGTCACCGCTCTGGCGATGATGCTCGTTTGGAATAAACACCTTACCGATCTTAGGGATGGGAAACACTTCCATTCCGAAGAGCTTTGCCCGCATGCCACTGCACAGAGCTTGTTTGCGAGCGAACGGGCTTGTCATCAATCAAGGTGCAAACCGCGTGCCGTCCAATAGACAAAATCTGTGCCTTCAACAGATTGTCGATCCAATCCGGAAAGCTCATCTGAGAATTGGTTAAGTTCTTGGGCTCGGCAAACCCCTCTCAAAGGACCGGAAGTATAGCCAAATCTTTTGAGGTAGCCCGGTAAATCAGAGTGCCTCATATACACGAACCGTCGGTCGGGTGACGCGTATACTGAGGCGGCACCCAAGGGCAACCGGTGTCTGTTTTTGAAACCGCATACAACAAGTGTTTCATCTGGCTGATGGGTTGACTGCAACGGCGAAAGCAGATCCTGCAGGTCTATTCCGAACTGTTCTGCGGTGTTGGGATGACTATAATCAACCGTACGTTTGATCGGACCCTGCTCGGAAAAACACAACACAGCAAGCAGTAAGGCCCGCACCCAAAGCCGTTTTGAGATCAGCAAGATGCCCCCAGCTGCGCCCACCATCAACATCGGCAATATCAACAAAGTATAGCGATCATAGACCTTTCCCGATGCCATCCACATTGCCAGGAAAAAGAACACTGCGATCCCGGCAGGGGCAAGCAGCCGTGGTCGGCCGAGTGCGAAGGGCAGGGCGCAAAGGCCTAAGAAACCCGCAAACCTTAAGACTGGTGCATTACCCAGGATGATTTCTGACAGCTTCTTTAGACTTCGATCTGACACGGTGGGCGCAAACCGGTGTAGCATTTCATCCCGCACACTGCCCTGAAACTCGGCACCAAAACCAAGGCGCAGGTACTGGAACAACGGCCATAGAAATGCCAGCAGTAAACAGGCCGCCATGGTCCACTGGAAGGTTTTGTTTCTTAGAATCTCGCTTACGGGTTGATCCTGCCAGCGCCGGGTTAGAGCAAGTGTCAGGAGCGCCAGAGCCAAAAATGCGAGTGGGGTCGGACTTTTCTGCAATCCAGCCAGAAACACAGTGACCCCGAACCATGGCCACAACTTTGGACGCTCGAACGCGGCAAGCATCGTGACCACCCCCAAGGTGGAAAAAAGCATTGCCCCGCTATCCAGCATGGCCGATGTCGCATGTCCCCAGAAGTTTTTTGAACTGGACACAAGCAACACCGCAGGCAACATCAGCCAAGGTTGATCGGGAACCATAATTCGGGCGAGCAAAGCCGTTGCGATCAGCGACCCAAGCGCAAACAGCATCGAAGGCAGATGCAGGGCCAGCATGTGCGACATTCCCTGCTCGATCAATGCCGCTGTCATCCAATATTGAAGGGGTGGTTTTTTTAGGCTGGGCTCATTCTGAGAATATACGGTAAGCCAGTCATTGTTGCGGATGAAACCCAGGCTGCGGTCATAAGTAAAAAATTCATCAATCTTTGACAGGCCATCTTGCCCCAACCCGGACATGTACCAGCACCACAACAATGCGATGGTGATGCCTGTTATTGCATAGGGTAGCCATTTGTGGGTCTGCAAATGTTCGATGCCCGAATTTTGGACCACTCTGGTTATCCTCTGACTTGTTGTAATATGATGTGTTTTGGACTAGGCGAGTACTTGAATTTCGGGGCCTGATCAATCACAAACCCCGGTGACTGTATCCAAGAAGCTTTGATTGCGATGTCGACCGAACCTAAGGAAAATGCTGATAATCGACCCACAGTTTCGATTGTGATTCCCATGCATAACGAGCAAGGGGCCGCTGCTGGATTGATTCAGGGGATCTGCGACGCCGCTTCTGATCTTCCTGCGTTCGAGATCATCGCGGTTGATGATGGTTCGACCGATGGTACCTTTGCGGCGCTGCAGGAGATGCAGAAAGAATGCACGCAGTTGCGCATCCTACGGCATAAAACGGCAGGCGGGCAAAGTGCCGCTGTCCATTCTGGCGTCAAGGCCGCGCGCGCCGATATCTGTTGCACTCTGGATGGCGATGGACAGAACCCGCCGGAAGAACTGCCCAAGATCTGGGCGCCGCTGGTTTCTGACGATGATGCGCAGGTCGGTATTGTGGCGGGGCAACGGGTCGGTCGGAAAGATACCGCATCAAAAAAGCTCGCCTCGCGATTTGCGAATGCCTTGAGGGGCTGGATGCTGAAAGACGGTACCCGCGATACGGGTTGCGGATTCAAGGCGTTCAGAACGCAGGCGTTCCTTGATCTACCGTTTTTCAACCATATGCATCGATACCTGCCAGCGCTGTTCAAAGCCTACGGATGGAATGTTGCACTGGTTGATGTGGCGCATCAGCAGCGCATGACCGGTGAGTCAAAATACACCAATTTCGGGCGGGCCATGGTTGGCATTTGGGATTTGTTCGGCGTTGTCTGGCTGACCCGCCGCGCCAAATCTGTTTCAGCAACCGAGGCAAACCGGTCGTGAAAGAAACCATTCTGGAAATCCTGCACGTCGACAGCCCGACCGAGGCCCTTTGGGTATTCATTGGTCTGGCTGGTCAATTGATGTTCAGCGCTCGTTTCATCGTTCAGTGGATTACATCAGAACGCGCGAAGAAATCGGTCATACCGATGGCCTTCTGGTACCTTTCGATTGGCGGCGGGCTGATACTTCTCAGCTATGCGATCTATCGCCGTGATCCAGTGTTTATTCTGGGCCAGTCGATGGGTTTGTCGATCTACCTACGCAACATCTTCCTGATCCGGGCCGAGAAGCGCTGATTAGGTCTTCGCTCGCACTATTCAAACATTCTTCGGACTTGACTGGTTGCCCCGTTCAGCGGGTCGCAGCCGACGTCAGGCTTGTGTGAATAACCCTTTCTTGTTTCTGGGATATTTGTGCTAGTATCGCACGCATAGATTTTTTCATTTTGTTTCAGGAGTCGTTTCCTTTGCCCGATACCTCACACCGGCAGTTCAAGCTGCGCCCTCTGGAAAAGGCTGATCTTGAGATCGTGGCCCGCTGGTTTCAGGATGTTCAAGACCTAGCTCTGTTCGACAGAACCACGCGAATTCCGCAAAATCTGACGCAAACCGAACACTCTTGGGAAGGCGCTGTTGGCATTTCTAGCAGAGAGGAAAAATGTTGGTTTGTGATTGAAAATGATGATCGAGATGCGGTCGGCGTGGTTGGTCTCGAATCGATTTCACCCTTCAATCGGGATGCGGTTGTTCCGGTTTTTGTAGAAAAGTCATTGCGGCGCCGGGGCGTGGCGGTGCGAGCTGTTGCATTGATGTTAGATTTTGCCTTTCAGCAATTAGGACTTAACCGGATAACTTCTTATTATCGGGCCGACAATCACGGCAGCCGCGATCTGATCAGTCGATTGGGTTGCCAGATCGAAGGCACGATGCGGCAGGCTTGGTTCGCGGACGGGCAGTTTCACGACATGGTGGTCGTCGGTATGTTGCAACAGGACTGGGCTGAGCGTCGGAACGTGTTGGCACAGGAACTGGGCCGGGAAACGGTGGTCAGTTTTGGGTCAACAGGCATGTCCTGGCCGCCTGAATGCGGTTCTGTTACTTGAAATGATGCGAATTTTGCTTGGTATATTTTTAAAACGCTCTTGTCGGATTCGACGAGACCACGCAGTTGAGTGCACCCAGTGAATACGACCGGTTCGGACACTTCAATCAGACAAAAGCTCGGGGCGGTGCTGTTTGCCGATGTTGTCGGCTATTCCCGCCTGATGAGTGAGAACGAGATGGATACGTATAACGCGTTGAAATCTCTTTTGTTCCAGCTCGAAGAGACTTGCTCGAAATATCAGGGCAAAATCATTGAAGTGCGCGGCGACGGCATTCTTGCATTGTTTGATACGGCCACCAGCGCGGTTGAATTCAGCATCGAACTGCATCGAATTGCGGCCGAGCATAATCTGACGCGGCCGGACGGCCAGCACATCAAATTCCGTGCGGGCGTTCATTTGGGCGAGGTTTTGATGGATGAACGTGGCATCCACGGCGACAACGTCAACATCGCCGCCCGCCTGCAAGAGATTGCCGAGCCCGAGCGGGTTTATGTTAGTGCGGCCGTTTATGAGCAGATCCGCAACCGGCTGCGTTATGGTTATGAATTCCTTGGCCCCAAACAGCTCAAGAACATCATGTCTCCGGTCGCGACATACTGTGTTCGAACCGAGGTCGAAGGAGCGACAATGGCCGCCACCTTGCGTCCTGAGATGCAGTTGGAAGTGCTCGAACGGCCCGATATCCCCTCGGTTGCGGTATTGCCGTTTGCCAGTCAGGGTGGTGAGGAAGATGATAACTGGGTCGCCGAAGGGCTAACCGATGACATCATCATGAACCTGTCCAAGTTCCGGAACCTGTTCATCATCGCCCGAAACTCGTCCTTCTTCTTCAAAACCCAGTCAATGTCGCCTCAAGAAGCTGCCCGGCGCCTAAACGTGCGCTACATCGCGCGCGGCAGCGTGCGCCGATCATCCAGCAGAATCCGGATCACGGCCGAGCTGATTGACGCCAACACTGAACGCACCATTTGGGGCGAGAGGTTTGACCGCAAGCTCGACGATATATTCGATATTCTGGATGAAGTGACTGAATGCATTGTTGCAGCCACCGCAGTGATGATCGAGTCGCATGAAAAACAGCGCATGGTACAGGCGATCCCGTCAGACTTGCAGGCCTATGGGTCTGTCCTTCAGGGGCAGCATCATATCTTCAAGTACACACGCAACGATAACCGCAAGGCGCAGCATTGCTATGAATCCGCTCTTGAGCGTGACGGCGGCTATGCGCGGGCTGCAGCAGCCCTGTCGCGTACGTTGAACATTGATTGGCGCTATTCGTGGACTGAAGACCCAAACAGCGCACTCGACAAGGCACTATCGTTGGCCCAACGCGCCGTGGAACTCGACCCGACCGATGCACGCGGGTTTGGAGAGCTGGGTTATGTACAGCTTTATCGAAAAGAGTTCGATTCCGCGATCGAATCCTACAAGCGCGCCCTGCAGCTGAACCCCAATGACGCGGATATGCACTCGGACTACGCAGACGCACTGGCCCATTGGGGAGATAACGATACTGCGATCAAGCATCTGCAACAGGCAATGCGTCTGAACCCGTATTTCCCTGATCAATACCTTTGGCATCTGGGCGGAGCCTATTACAATCTCAAGCGCTATGACGACGTGATCTCGTGCGTGAACAAGATGAACAACCCGACCGAAGGGCAGCGGGTGCTGGCCGCCAGCTATGCGCATAAAGGCGAATTGGACATGGCCCGCCAGATCGCTGACAAACATCGCGCGGCGCATCCAAATTTCTCACTCTCGCACTGGGCCAAGGTTCAACCAGACCGCCTGTCCGACGATACGCAGCATTTTGTCGAAGGTTTGAAAAAGGCTGGATTCTGAGAGGCAAGAACGGATGCGTCCTGCGCCGCCGCCTTTCATCCGGCGCGGTGTCCGATGCAACCACGCACAATTAGAAGTTTCCGCAGGTAACCATGAATATATCAATAACTGAACAAAGCGTCCTGCACATGTTGGCTCAAGGCGGAACAATCCGCCACGAACGCAATCCCAATGGAAAAATAGTGCATGTTGTGTGCAATATGCTTGACAGATCCCTGCTCTCCGACTGCACACTCGACATCATTGGTAAACTGCGCCGTAAGCGCTTGACCGTGTCGCGAAACTCCGGCTCTAACAGCATAACGGCTATCGGTCGCCGCTCTGTTGGGCGACAGCCAAACAACAGAACAGCATGATGATGTTATGATAATACGTAACGAAACAGGCGCTGACATTGCGCTCATTCAGGCTGTAACCGAGGCAGCATTTGCTACAGCAGAGCACAGTTCAGGCACGGAAGCTGCTATAGTCGATGGCCTGCGCGAAGCTTCCGCTCTCACCTTGTCATTGGTCGCTGAGGAAGATGGGGAGCTGTTAGGTCACGCTGCATTTTCCCCGGTCCTGATTAATGGCAAAGACATGAATTGGTATGGCCTGGGTCCAGTATCCGTCCATCCTGACCACCAGGGCAAAGGAATTGGTGGCGCTCTTATCCAAGATGGGCTGCGGAAGCTCCGCGCTCTGGATGCAAATGGATGCGTAGTTATGGGGCACCCGGATTATTATCCGCGTTTCGGGTTTGTACGAGATGACAGGCTTCGATTTGAAGGTGTGCCGCCCGAGTATTTCATGCAGCAAGTCTTAAAAGGAAAGCAACCTGACGGCGCGGTAACTTACCATCCCGCGTTTTTCATTGAGTAATAAGTCTCGAAGCTTCGCCCCATGCAGAAATAGGGCGGTGCGACAAAGCCTGGATTGGGTTCAATGCTGACATAAAGTTGCTGCAGCCCACACACCTGCACGTATGTGGCCAGCAACACTTTTCATATCAGGCTTAATCCAACCGCGCTTTGCTTAATCAGGCCCTATTCCCCGCGGGCCTTCGCGCCGCTGACTTTGGCACCTGAAACTTTAGCACCCGACACTTTGGCTCCGCTGACCTTGGCGCCTGAAACCTTGGCCCCGCTCACCTTGGCTCCCGATACCTTGGCTCCGGCCATCATCGGCGCGTCGTATTCGAAATAGACGTCCAGCAGCACTTCTTCGATCTGACCGGCGGCAATATCCATGCGGATGGTGTAATCGGCCTGATCATAGTTCCAGACACGGATGTCATTCGCCATCTGGTAGTCCGCGGCTGCAACACCTGATACCGAGGGGCTCATCGGGGCACGTGCCGCCTGTTGCGTGGTGTCCTGGGCGCCGGCGTCATTGCTGGTTTGCAGCTTGAACCCATAGGGCAGGTTGCCACCCGTGGCGCTGTCGCCTGCGCCATGGACCAGAAAGATCGTCGGTTCCGGCATTTCGTAATAGGTGCCGTCATATGCGAAGCCATAGATTCGGGCCAGCCGGGCATCGCCTCCGAACTGGTCCCCGATGAAGTTGTTTACGCCGCGACCCTTTCTGCGGTCATCTTGTTCAACAAACAACTGCTGGCTGTGGCTGTTCGCTGTCTGCTGCCAGAATGTGTGTTTGAAAACGCGTCCCCGACGAACGTAGACAAATGATTCAAAAGAGACTTTCTTACGTTTGTCCAATTTCAGCTTGTCGCCGTCGTTCTGGTCCTTGATGATCTTGTAAATCCCGGATTTGTTGTTTGCGCTGTCTCCAACCTGCACAAGAATCCGATCATCTTCGCGGACAGCCACACCATCAATCTTGGTGATCTCATCTGAAAAATCAAAATTCGTCGCCACCTCAATTGCCAGCCGGACCGATTTCTGCCGCAGTTTTAGATCACTTAACTCTCGCCCAAACAATAATACCTCGGAAAAACTGAGTAACGACTCAGACATATCACTTTCTCCCTATCGGGGGCTGACGGAGCTTTCTGCCACGTCCGTCCCGGTTTGCGCATTGGTCTGCGCTTCGTTTGTCGAATTATCACCCCGTGCCCGTAACCTGACATAAAACCGAGGTAAAAACAAAGACTTTAAGGTTCTTTCGGCTCGGGCGCTAGTGTTCGAACCGATGCTGCATGGCTCGACCCATCCGGCTTAGTCAGACGCGGGCCAGGGCGTGTCAATCCGATGTCGCGCATGCGGAAATTGCCTTCGATGATCTGGCGGAATGCCCCTCCTGTGATCTCTTGGTCAACAACAACCAACGCGCGCTCAACCCCGAAGTAGCTCAGCATATCAGCATCCAGCATTTCCAAAGCGTCGGCAAGATAGGTGCCCAGCAAATCCCGCGCTTCTATCAGCGCCACGCGGAATCCTTCCGGTTCAGCGGCGTAATGCTCGTCGAATAAATCCTGCATGATCGCGTTGTATTCGTCAGAGCCTTCCAGCTCATCCGAAAGCTCCTCCATCTCGGGGTCGATCACATCATGTGCAACCAGCCGCTCGTGGTAGATATCGACCAGAATGTCGAACATCGCCCCGGTCAGCGGTTCCGACAGCGCGTGTTCACTGGACCAGCCATGTGAGAACTCGGACAAAGTCCGGTCATTAGCGGCGATGCGGATTTGCGAGTTTTGGGACAGCTCTGCAAATCGGCTGAGCCGGTTATAGGTATACAGGTTCCCGCGCGTGTTCTTCAGCAGTTCATCTACGACTGAACCGAAATGCAGTGATGCAAGCAGTGCCACCATATCTGCTGCTGATTCATGGAATCCATAATACTCGCCAGTTGCGTCCTCTTCTGACGGCATGCCGATGACGCTGTAGATGATGGCATGGCCGATCTCATGCGCTACGACGTCAAAATTAAGGCTATAGGGGCGGTATTCCTCGCCATGTTCTCGAGTGCCGCCGGTCTCCAGAAATCCCCAGCCGATATGCGCGTTATCAAGGCTGGGCAGCAGGGAAAGTTCCAACCGTTCAAAATCACGCTCGAAATGCCAGGGGATAGGGCGGCCGAAATAGCCCTCCCACACATCCATCGTAAAATGTGCTGCGCCAAACAGATGAGCAGCTTCAAAGGCCGGATCGTCGGGATCGATATGGATAAAATTTCCGAACTCGTCGGGCTCAGGCGGCGGCAGGATATAGCCATCCCAGGCGGGCAGATACATCTCGGGCCCTTCTTCGCCTTCAATCATCGCGCCATAGGGGGTCGTCTTGTCGACCGGGTACATCGCATACATTCGCGGCCCCGAGGGGCCCGGTCCGATCGTACCCTGCGGGGCAGAGATCTCGACCAGTTCAGGTTTCGAATTCGGCTCTAAGAAGGGCGATTGCGGATAAAGCAAGAACCGTGTGCCCGGAGTTTCGTTGTCCGAGTAGTCGGGCCAGATCGTCATTGTCCCCTCCCGTTATTGTCCCGGTTCGCCTTCGGTGCGACAAAACATGTATTCAGCTTCAATCAGATCAAGAAACGCCTCGCGCCCGTCAAGGCCAAGCGCGATTGCATGGGATTCAAGATCATCTGGCACCGCCTGGTCAAGCCGCGTTTCAAAATACCAGAGCAGCGATTGCATTCTGTTTGCAGAACCATTCACCCGATCCAGCCCCGCCATCCGGCTGGCCTTGCGTCGCGCCCGATCTCGCAGCGCGCCATAGCGACCATCGTGGCGCAGTTGGGCTAGCAGGGCAACGTCGAGCTCATCCGCGCGCGCTGTGATGGCCGTATCTTTGTAGGAACAGTCCGCCAGCAACGCCTCGTATTGAGCAAGCGTCAGATCGTTGTCCTGCAACCATTCCATCAGATCGGAGTGGCGGGGCAGGCGGGCCGCGCGACGGTGTAAAGTCATCTGTCTTCGCAGGGTATCCCGATCAGGTAGGTGATTTATCCGATATGCTTCGTCGCGCGCCAACAGGTGCAACGCGGCGCGGTCGCGTAGTTGGACATAAAGGGCAGGGTCCAGCCGCAGTTCGTCCACCAGTGCCCGCGCATCCGGGTCATGCGGAGCGGTTTCGGAATCCACACGAGTCCGCAGTTCACGCCAGACCAGAGTTCGTTCGACGCGTGTCGATTCCGGCGCGTAGGAACCTGCTTCCAGGTACCGCGCCATCTGCGCCAGCATCTCGCGTGCGTCGTCTCCTTTGGCATCCACCTGCCCGCCGGGCAACCAGTTCAGAAACGTCGCCGAGTCTGTGTCGGTCTTTGCAACCGAAATCACCTTGTCCCAAACCCGGTCGCGATAGTGCAGCGCCTTGGCTGCACCCAGCAATATCTGTGCCTCATCCTCCGACACCACTTTGGCCTTCACCGCTGCGGACAGCGTGGCCCGGATCGAGACCATAGGCTCACTCAACGGTATGAAGCCAAGCTCGGCGGGGCCGTGCAGCACCGCGACCTCATCGTCATCTGCAATGGCGCCGCTCAGGTAATCCTCGAACACCCGTCCGACACCGATCATCCCGAAATCAGCCAGTTCCGCCGCCCGCAAAGCACCCATGCTGGCGCTGCCGAATACCGGAATGCCCTGTTCCAGCGCCCACAGGATTTCCTTGTGCCAGACCGAAGGCACCCCGTCGAAATACCCGTCGATAATGCCAATTGCTTGCGGCCTGTCGCGCACCGCACGATACACATCGCCCTGCTGAACCGGGGGCAGGATGGTGGCATCCAGTTGTTCCTGCACGGCCTCGGGTCGCAGCGTGGGTCCAACAAAAACAACGACGGTCATGCCGACACCGCTCGCGCCCGCGGACCGGCGATGAAGTCAGGATCGTCATGCGGGGCTTCCAGCCCCGGAATGACCGCGCGGACGACCGCGATGTCGATCTCGGGTCGGGACAGATCAACCGTTACCACTTGGCCGATCCCAGCCTCAGACAACCGGGACAAAAGTAGATCGAGGTCTTCTGTGAAAGATCCGGTGACGTGCGAGGGGCAATCCTTAAAACGCTCTGTCGGCTTTGCGCCTTCGATCAGCTCGCGAACATACCGTCCGCGCCACAGGCGCGCCTCGTCGATAAACTCCTCAGGGTCCAGATCGTCCCGCGCGCCTGAGATATAGGTCAGCCGTGTTTGCGCCGCCTCGGTCAGCGCGCGTAGCAGCGCGATGGCGCGGTCGGGGTGACAGCCATCCCCAATCCCGATATGGCCGTTTGCCTCGCTGGTCTCGCAGATAACACAGCGAAAACTGGCGATGCCGATATCCGAGGTCGTGTCCCAGATCCCCAGCTCTAGCCCCGCCTCTGCGATCAGGCCCATGGCCTGACGGCAGCGCGGATCATCGACTGTATCAGAATCGACGCGGGGTGTTGGACCCCGATGATGCCACAGCGTCGTGGCATCGCGCTCGATCAATTCGCAGATCGCGTGGCAGCTAGCCTCAGCGGCATCGTTTCCCGATGCCAGACCATTTGTCGTACGCGGAAACGCGCGCTGTCCTTTGGCCATAGAGGTCGTGTAATCCGTATCCACCATCTCATAGGGCACCCAGCAAGCAGCATCCGCGTTCAGGTCCTGCCCCTGCACCCACAGCATCGCACCGTGAGGGTCAAACTGCCCGCCGGTTACGCGGGGCAGGCGGTCCACATCGACCACGTTTTCCTGCGCCAGATCGGTGTGGCTGCACAGCCGCAGCGGCAGTTCGATCCGTTCTGCATGCCACGACTCGATCGCCTCCATCACCCCCGAGGCCTGCGCCGCACTCAGCGACAATCCCTTGCCCAGCGACACCGCAACCGAGCGCGAATTGGGCCGCGTCACCATCACGGTCGGCAACCCGATCCGATCCAGTCCGGTCAGATTCGCGATCCGTGTGATGCCCATCTCTTTGAGAAACGGTTTGACGATGGCAAGGGTCTCTTCCGGATCGCGCAGCCGGTGGGTATCCAGCACATAGGTCTTCTGCGATTCTCCGAGCATTCAAATGACCTTGGTAAATATTTGATTAACCAACCAAACCCGCCAAGCGGATCAAGTCGGAGTCAGGATGCGGGATGATAGCGAATGGGTCAACACCACTGCCTGAGCGAACCGCCCTTGAATGACCTGTACCCTGCCGCTAAACGGAACCTCTGAATTGCCTCAATAGCTCAGCTGGTAGAGCAGGTCCTTCGTAAGTAGCGGGTCCGCTCGTGATTGACGTTTGATGCCAATGAGTTAGAGAAAGCACATAGTAACTAGTAGGGCCATAGTAGGGCCACGGAAGAGAAGGATGCCGCTGTAGCTCAGCCGGTAGAGCACGTCATTCGTAATGATGGGGTCGTAGGTTCAAGTCCTATCAGCGGCACCATTCTTCTCAACAAAACTACATCCCCGACAGACCTGTGAAAAAGCAAAATAGCAGATGCTTAGCGTGGCCTTACGCGCAGTAAGAACGATCTAACTTCCTCCGTCCTGAAGAGGAGAGAGGACCACAAGTGTATAGGTTGTATGGTGGGTATAGGTATTTGAAAATTAGGACAAAGGCGCGGCTTAACGGGGCGGCTAGCACCACCCCGTTTGCCTATATTGCCCATATTAAAGCGGCTCGTTTCGATCCCGTTTGAAGTCGCCGTAGTCTGGTGCTGGATCAACGTCTCCGAGCCATTCCGTGGTGGTGTCTGACCAGGGTATTTCCTGACCGATGTATCACTCGAAGCTCTCCCGACATGCGGCGAGTGGCGGGAAATGATACCGAGTTGAGCGCTCGAGAACGGGATCGCCTGATCCAAGGTGTCTTTCCACGAACTTTCCGTTTTGTGCTGTCCGAAGGTTTGGAAACATCTTCCGCAACTCCTGACCAAACATGGTCCGCTGCACGTACTGTGCGGGCTGGGTACGGCGCAACTCCGAATACATCGCAGCAATGGTCGTCACGCCAGGTCCGTTCCCCGGAGCATCAGGCTGCGGCAGGTAACCGGCATCCAGGATTTGATAGACGTATTTCTCTATCGGTCCTTGTGCTTGGATGATCTGATCAAACAACTCCGGCGTCTTGATTGTCACCCGAGGGTTGGGACTCAAGGAGGCATCACGTCGGAGCAGGTCGTAGAGCATAGCCTCATACCCGCCTTCTTCCATCTGTCGCATCAGAGCAGAGAAATAGGCTTTGTCGTCCCGCCTCTGCGGCGACACTTGGAACACCTGCCATCGCCTGTCGCCAATGTCCGCAGGCACCACGGAGCGCTCATTTGAAGTTGCCGTAAAGATCATGCGATTGTCGTAGGCAATGGGGTCAACGCCCTTTCGCTCGATCATGATTTTTGGCTCAGTCAACATCGTCTTGATAGCCCCGGCGTTGCGCCGATCACCTCCGAACATAGCTTCGTCCACATAGACGAAACACCTGCCTTCCAAATGCTGATTGAATTTGCCACTGACGTGGTCGTCCTTCGTGATCGAGACAAAGTGTGGTCGCCATAGGCGACCAGCCGCACGCGATGGAGATGAGCTGCTGGAGTAGAGGGCGATTTAGATAATGGCCACTTCACTGGTTTAGAAGTTTCAAGGACTTGCTATATCCAGCAGTAATTGAAGGCATATGCATTCGATCATTTGCAGCGCTAAATTGGGTTGCTAAACAAAGCAACAGTATGATCCAATTACGATCTTTGATTGAGTCGCCGTCCGTCCCAATTTCCCTGACGTCGAAATTACATAATATGCTATTTGGTCTTCCCCAAACCCCTTCGGCTTTGCAGTTGCACTGCACTCCATACTTGTGAGCAACCGACATTAAATGGCAATAAGTTCTGTGTTACGAGTATCCTGTTGTCTTATGTGAAAGCTTCAAGTAACTGGTCTCAAAGATTACCGCCAAGGTCAGGTTGGATGTCCATTCAAGAAATCCTCGCGATAGAAAAAACACTAATAAACCGTATCGAAAGTCGACAAGCCAAAATTGGTATCATCGGGATGGGCTACGTAGGTATCCCGCTGGCCGTCGCGTCCGGGACGGCAGGTTTTTCGGTTCTGGGATTCGACATTCTGGAAGATCGAATCGCGCAATTGAATGCGTGTCAGAGCCCGATTGGGCATATCCCTAGCGGTGCACTTGAAGAAATTCAGAAAAACGGTTTTGAAGCCACAAGTGATTTTTCGCGCATCGGCGATTGTGATGCGATCATCATCTGTGTTCCCACACCACTGGACAAAACCCGTGAGCCGGACCTCAGTTTTGTGACTTCGACCATGGATATGATCAGTAAGTTTCTGCGGGAAGGTCAACTGCTGGCGCTCGAAAGCACGACTTGGCCAGGCACCACCAATGAAGTGCTGAAACCCTATGTGGGGAAAGCCGGCCTGACGGTGGGTAAGGATTTCTTCCTTGTCTACTCGCCTGAACGTGAAGACCCGGGCAATGCACATTTCAATACACAGACCATTCCCAAGGTTCTGGGCGGTGATACGCGAGCCTGTCGCGATGTGGGTGAGGCGCTTTACAGCGCGATTGTTTCCAAAGTCGTGCCCGTTAGTTCGACGGCGGCGGCGGAGATGACCAAGTTGCTGGAAAATATTCAGCGGTCGGTGAATATTGGCCTGATGAACGAAATGAAAATCGTCGCGAACGCCATGGGTCTTGACATATTTGAGATCATTGATGCCGCTGCTACCAAACCCTTCGGATTCACTGCATACTATCCCGGGCCCGGCATCGGCGGGCACTGTATTCCAATCGACCCCTTTTACCTGACCTGGAAAGCGCGCGAGTATGGGCTGCACACCCGCTTCATCGAGCTAGCGGGTGAGATCAATGCGAGCATGCCGTCCTACGTGGTGAACAAGTTGGTCCGCGCCTTGTCGGAGCGCGGCAAGGCGTTGAAAGGGGCCAAGGTCCTTGTGCTGGGCATCGCGTACAAGCGCGACATCGAAGATGTGCGCGAAAGCCCCTCGGTGTTTGTCATGGAACTGCTGCGGGATTGGGGGGTTGATCTGTCCTACTCCGACCCGCATGTGCCTGCGTTTCCTGTGATGCGCGAGCATAAGTTCGATCTTGAATCTATAGAGTTGACGCCTGAGACACTGGCACAACAGGATGCTGTCATTCTGCTGACGGACCATACGGATTTCGATTTCGAAGTGATCGCCAAGCACGCGCCTTTGCTGATTGACACTCGGGGAGTGTACCGTCGCCGTGGCAAAATCGTTCCAACGGCCTAGCCTGCCTTCAACTTCCTTGAAATAGAGTGTTGTCACTATGAAAGTCTGTACGATCATCGGAGCGCGGCCACAGTTTGTTAAAAGCGCCCCTGTCGCGCGTGCATTCCAGAATTGTGCCGGTGTCGAAGAGGTTATCATTCATACTGGTCAGCACTTCGATTCCAACATGTCCGACGTGTTTTTTGACGAACTGGGTATCCCGAAACCGCGCTACAATCTTGGGATTTCCAATGTTGGTCACGGCGCGATGACCGGGCGCATGCTTGAAGGGCTAGAGACAGTCTTTCTGGAGGAAAAGCCAGACTGGGTGTTGGTGTTCGGTGATACCAATTCCACCATTGCCGGAGCGCTCGCCGCTTCCAAATTGCACATCAAGGTAGCGCATGTCGAGGCGGGGTTGCGCTCCTTCAATCGCAAGATGCCGGAAGAAATCAACCGCATCCTGACAGACCATTGTTCCGATCTGCTTTTTACACCAACCGAAACGGCTACAAGAAACCTTGAGAATGAAGGCATCCCTGCCTCGAAAGTGCTGGAAGTAGGCGACGTCATGCAGGATGCAGCCCATTTGTTCGGGGATTTGGCGGATCAAAGCAATACGTTGGCCGGAGATTTATCGATTGACGCTGGCGGCTTTATACTCGCGACGGTGCACCGGCAGGAAAACACCGACGATCCAATGCGGCTGAGGGCCATTGTGGAAGGTTTATCTCTGGTCGCCGAAGAAATACCGATTGTGCTTCCACTACACCCGAGGACGCGTGGCAAGCTAGAGCAGGCAGGTGTAAAACTCGGTTCCGGTATCAGATGCGTCGAGCCGATTGGGTATCTAGATATGCTGGCGCTGGAACGAAGGGCCGCATTGATCGTGACCGATTCCGGAGGCGTTCAGAAAGAGGCCTATTTCCAAGGGGTTCCATGCGTCACACTGCGCGATGAAACAGAATGGACCGAACTGGTTGAGACCGGGTGGAACCGGCTCTGTCCACCAAGCTCTGGTGCAGACATCGTAAAGGCCGTGCGCGCGGCTCTTGGAACAACCGGAGATGACGTAGCCCTCTATGGCACTGGCAACGTGTCACAAGTCATCGCCGAAAAGATAGCTTCTTTCTATGGATAACGCGCGCTGCAAAGGTATTTAGTTCGAACGAGCTGATGCCGGTTTGCGCCTTGCGTCGAGTCACTCCGCTACAGAGGCAGGTGACAAGACCTCGTCGTACAAAGCCAGCAGTTTTTCTGCTTGTCTTTGCCAGCTGTAGTGGTTCACCAGCCTGTTCTCGGCCTCCGGCGTCATAAGGTAGGCATCCCGGTTGTCGAATACCTCTTGAAGTGTGGCGGCGATGGCTTTCGGATCAGTCTGGTCCATCGCTCTCCCGATCCCCAGCGTTTCGACAAACCGCCGCATTTCTGGCAGGTCGGAGACACAGATCGGAATGCGGGCAAAAGCAGCTTCGAAAAGCTTATTTGGCATGGCCAACCGGTGATTCAGTGACACGTCCTGAAAGGGGCAAACCGACACATGGGCCGTACTTATGGCTGCGGGCACATCGCGTGCATCAACCGGTGGCAACAAGGACACCCGGTCGCTTACGCCCAGTTGTTTGGCGACACTTTCAAACCATGCGTCATTGGTGACATGCCGCGGTCCCAGAGAGACCAAATGCGCCTCCGGCAGATGGACCATCGCCTCCAATACCTTGTCGACTCCGCGGTGCGTACGCTGAATTCCGCCGGTAAATACTATCAATGGGACATCGTCACCCACGTTCGCTTGTTCCCGCACCGTGCGAAAACCTTCACGCACCTGTACCGGTTTCGTGAGTGTCGACGCTTCAACCTCCGGCGCATTCATGACGATCGTCGGAGGCGGCCCGGCAAACCGCTTTTCATAGAGCTCCCCGAACCCGTCCGACACGGTGATCATGCGTGTGACATAGGGAAAACAGTCGTCTTCAATCCATTCCGGAAGCTCAGGGGCTTGCTCATCCATTTTTGTCGCGCGCGCGGGTTCGTATTCATGTGCGTCATAAATCAGCGGAACCTTGAGCCGTTGTGACAACATGACGCCGCATGGTAGGCAATAGATGTCATGGGCATGAATTGCGACGATGCCGTCCTTGCTTTCGATTTCCGGAAAGTTCGAGCAATAGTGAATGGATTGTGCCTGATAGAGTTTCTTCCTCCAAACTCGGTAGTTCTTTCGCATATCCGTCACTTTGCGAGATTTCTTACCGGTCTCAGGATTAATCGAGGCAAACGGCAGCGATTTCTCGAACAGTTTGATCCGCATCTTGAGTGAAAGATACTCCACAAATCGCCGCCGACGCTCGGCGCCGTCGGCCGTTTTGAAATAACTGGATTGGGCTTTTTCAATGGCGCCCGCGCCGAACTTCTCTTCGATACTGGGGATCAGTGTTTCAAGAGCTTCTACCGATTTTGCAAAGGGCAAATAGCGTTTGCGTATCTCGTCTTTGGAGCGGTTCAGGAATGTCAATTTGTCAAGAATGTCTGCACGGGCATTTTTAGAGCTATAACATTCAAAGCGCGTGATTTTGACGCCATCGATCTCATCATGCTCCGGCAGGCCTTCGGGCCAGTCGCAATACACATTGACGTCGTATCCGGCATTTCGAAGAACGCGCGCCTGTTTCAGGACACGGGCGTCCTGCGTGATTTCATGGTATGTAAGACTGATGATCTTACCTGACCGGTTCGGTGTCATGGGTTTGCTTCCCTTCGAACTAAGCTGTATTTCCTGCGCTTATGCAAGCAATGCGGCGATTACTTTTTCCTGATCGTCCTGTGTCAGGTACGGACTCATGGGGATGCTGAACACGCATGTGGAGGCGGTTTCGCTGTTTCTCAATCCTTCCGGATCTGCGGGAAAGTCACGGTATGCAGTTTGGTAATGCAAAGGTTTGGGATAATATATAGCTGTCGGAATGCCTTGTTTTTTTAGTGAGGCCATAACCTCGCTGCGCTGTTCAGCGGACTTGGCGCGCAGCGTGTATTGGGCCCAGGTCGATTGAACGTCGTGCGGAATATCAGGCGTGACGAAATGCGTCGACAGTGCGCTGGTATATCGTTGCGCGATGGCTTCACGGGCGGTGATTTCCTCGGCATAGAGGGCTAGTTTTTCGAGCAGAATCGCGGCTTGCAGCGTGTCCAATCGCGAGTTCACACCAATTCTCACATTGTCATATTTCTCGATCCCTTTTCCGTGAACGCGGAAACTGTCTAGCACTGCTGCAAGTTCTGGATCGTCTGTGAAGAGCGCCCCGCCATCGCCATAGCACCCAAGTGGTTTGGCGGGAAAGAACGAGGTTGTGGTGATGCGGCCAATGCTGCCGGTGGTGCGGCCCTTGTAGCATGCACCCCAGCCCTGGGCACTGTCACAGATCAATTGCAGGTCGAAGTTGTCCGCGATCTGTTCCAACGTGACGTATTCGGCAGGTCTGCCAAATAGATCCACGGGCATGACGGCGGCAGGTCGCAGGCCGTTGACACGGGCGTGCTCCACCGCACGAACTAGGCTGTTTGGGGACATATTGTAGCTGTCGAGATCAATATCGACAAAGACTGGCGTGGCGCCAACGAAAGGTACTACCTCCGCAGAGGCAGCAAAGGTGAAGGACGGAATAAAGACTGCGTCACCGGGTCCGATCTCAAGCGCCATGAGCGCAAGTTGAAGCGCATCGGTGCCGTTGGCGCAGGAAATGCAGTGCTTTGCCCCGCAGAAAGCGGCAAGAGCTTCTTCAAGCTCCTTGACCTCGGGACCCATGATATAGGCCCCATGTGACAGCACCGCTGCGATGCGCGCGTCGATCTTGTCCCGGATGCGCTCCTGCTGGGCTGCAAGGTCAATGAACTGCATCAGGCCCCTCCACTTTTTGCGGTGAAATATCTCGTCAGGACCTTAGAATCCTTGACGTAATCCAACACCGCGTGCCCGAACTTGTCGCGTCGGCTGCTGTCTGCACCCTTGGCAATCAATAAATCCAGAAGCGCCAGGTTTTCGGATTCACCCTTCAGTATGGCCGATTTTGCGTACATCAGCACCGTGGTGCCGTTTCTGCCGGTAGCGTTCGGGTCCGCGCCACGGTTAAGTAACTCGGCTACAATATCTTTTTGCTGATTAAATGCAGCGACGATCAAGGGAGTCCAACCTTCGGGTGTTCGATGTTCCAGCAACTGAGGAAACCTGTCCAGATATTTCGAAACCTCTGCAAGCCTTCCCGCTTCACAAGCAAAAACCAGGCGTTTGGCCGCCTGAAGTACAACCTGCTGCGAGCGCCAAGCAGGGAAGTCCAGCAATATCTGCCACTTCTCGTCGGAGGTCATCGGGGTGTTCTTACCCGACCAGTCGACTTCGCGATGGGCAAGCCGCTCGCCGTCTCTGTCAGACAGAAAACGGCGGAGCGCAATCAGCTGCAGCTGATAGATGTTTTCCTGCACGGTTTCTGCGGTGTCTGAGGGGCCAATCTCCACCGTGTCGAAATAAATCTGCTGCCCCGCGTCGACGCGAGCGTCGATAAGATGTGTCGTCACCCCGGCTGAAACACTCTTCTTAACGGTGTAGAAGAATGCATCTAGACCGGAGGTTTCGGGGATCGGGCCTGGGTGGAAGTTGACGATCCCCTCGTCGAAACACTCAATCACGGGGCGTTTCAGGATGCGAGCACCGGCCACGATGCCAAGCTTTAGGCCTTTTTCTGCGACATGGTGTGAGACCGCGTCAATATCACTGTGTTTCATTTCCACATAATCAAAGCCGAGCGATCGAGCGACCTCAGCAGTATCCTGCGGCGGCGCGAATCGCAGTGACTTCACCGAATACCTGGTCCTGTCCACATTGGGAAGCGACTCCATGGGGGCGGCAATTACACAGACTTTTTTTTTGCCTGCCAGAGCCAATTCTACAAGAATATCGCGGCTTTTCCTATGTGGAAAAGCATAGGCAAAGACAGCAATCATGTATTGATAACCTTCGCCAGATCCGGGTGTTGCTCCCCCTTTCTGGGTTCAATCGCGGCCGAACGGATGCTGCTTACGAGTTCGATGGAAGGGCGCACCGCATCGAGGCCAAAGCCGTTTCCACCGAGTATCCCATGATAACTAGCGGTGTGTAGATCGGTGAACCCGCCAGAAAATTCGACCTCCTCACCATCAACGGTGATCGAGCGATAGGTGGTCTGACCCTCTGGTGTTTGGGCGGGCAAGTGTGCGCGGTTGATCGACAACACCCATCTGACTCGCGCCTGCTGGAACTCAAGGTAACCGGCCGAAGCGTCTGCTGCTCGATAATGCACCACTGAGGATTTCAATGGTCCAAAAATAAAAGAAAGCATGTCGTAAAAATGAACGCCGATGTTGGTGGCGATACCGCCCGACTTATGCTCATAACCTTTCCAGGAAGCGTAATACCAGCTGCCACGCGATGTGAAATATCCTAGATCGACATCATGGATACGATCCGGTCCGCTCTGAGCGATCTTGTCCTTGAGAGCAAGGATGGCGGGATGCAGCCGCAATTGCAGGATGGAGTTGATTCGATGACCGGTTTCCTTTTCCAACGCTGCAAGCTCATCAATCTCGGACGGGTTTAGAACCAGAGGCTTTTCACAGATCGCATCCGCCCCGGCGCGTAACGCAAACCCCATGTGCGCCTTGTGCAGGTAATTCGGTGAGCAGATTCCGATATAGTCGACCCGCTCTCCGTCAGTTCGGCGCGAAAAGACATCTGCCTCGAACTGCTCGAACTCCGTAAAGAAGCGGGCATCGGGGAAGAAACTGTCCATAATTCCGATGCTATCGTTCAGGTCATAAGCGGTTTTTAGGATTCCGCTGGTTTCTCGGATGGCCTTCATGTGCCGAGGTGCTATGTAACCGGCTGCTCCGATCAGTCCATAGTTTTTCGTCATAGGTGTCTTTCGCGCTTTAGCTCTTATGCTCTCAGGCGGTGGCTGAGGGGATCGCATTGTCTATGAGGGTATTTCACCAGCGTTTCAAGCTCTGAACTGCCTGACTACGGATTGCCTTGCAGAGATTTT
Organism: Ruegeria sp. AB11; assembly: GCF_056536325.1. NCBI lineage: Bacteria > Pseudomonadati > Pseudomonadota > Alphaproteobacteria > Rhodobacterales > Roseobacteraceae > Ruegeria > Ruegeria sp. AB11. The sequence goes on from NZ_JBQFJO010000001.1 coordinate 856,117, forward strand.
CTGAGTATCCGCACTCTGGAGGTTGGCTCTTCGCCAAAATCATACTGCAAGGTATCAAAAGCACGATAATGCCCCGCGACCCGCATCTGAACAGTGTGTCACCGGTGCCTAAAACGCTACGGGACGACATTCAAGGCCTGCGCGCGCTGGCTGTCCTGGCGGTTGTCGCGTTTCACGCCAATTGTGCATGGCTTGCCGGTGGATTTGTTGGCGTGGACGTGTTCTTTGTGATTTCGGGATACCTCATCACGTCGATCATCCTACGCCAGCGTGAGCGTGCAAATTTCTCTTTCGTTGCATTCTATCTCGCGCGGTTGCGTAGTATCGTTCCGGCATACATAGTGATGATCAACCTGACGTCGATCGTCATGGCGGCCATTCTCGTGCCTAGAGATTTTGAAGCTTTCAACGAAAGCGCGATCTCTGCCCTCTATTTCGGCAGCAATGTGTTTTTCGCTAGGTGTTTGATCCCAAGGTTTGATGGTGTGTTCTACACGCTCGTATATTTGAAACAATGCGGTCCAGAAATCTGCTCAGTGCCACAGTGTAATCCTCCCAAGCCGTGGGCCATAAGTTATATTTTTGATCCTCTCTGATCGAGCGTAAAAACACTCTGTTCGCGATACGTTCACAAATAACGGTGGTCCAAATCAAATGGGGCACTGCAGTGAACAAAGGCTCAGAAGAGCCGAGCCGATCATGAGCGAATTATCGCTTTTATATTGGTTGTTGAGATCAAACAAAGCCAATATGCGTACCAAGGCGATCTTACAGGAGACAAGCTTTGCTTGAACAACTTATACATGACTTCAAGCGAAGCTCCCCGCTAATTCGAATATCGATCATAGCTTTGTTCCCTCTCTACCTGCTGTACAGGTTGCACCGATATCGGCGAGACATTAGGCGCAACCGCATCAACACTTCTTTCAGCGTGCAGCGGATGGGTGACATCAGCGGTACTCTGCGTGATGTGAAACAAGAGCCCATTGATCCAAAACTGGAATATGAGATCAACGATTTGGCGGATACATTCGCGCTCTGTCGGATTGTCGGCAACGATCTCGAGCCAAGGCACAAGGTTGGCCAAAGCCTCTCAAATGTGCGCTTTATTTTAGATAATGAACCAGAATTCGATGGCGTAAGAAAGTTATGGTTGATCAATAGGATATTTAACGCTGAGACTGAAGCAAAGATTATCGGCTTACTTGAGGAACGAGGGCAGACCTATCGACGTATCGCCTTCGATCCAGAAGAATATCAGTCTATCGGTTACAGCTTCGATACGTTCAAACAGCCTGATATGTTCTACGACGGACATCTTGAAATAGATTCAACCAGTACGCGCACGACGCAGGCGGTTATGCAGGCTTACCGCGCCCGCAATAACTATGTGATGCACAACAACGGTGCACGAAATGCAGCTCTCGAGTTTTGTCTGGAATACGGCAAGTGGGCGCTGCCTTTTGATGGGAATTGCTTCCTTACGTCCTCAGGATGGGCGCGGCTGCATTCGAACATCTTAGAGGCCCGGGACAAGCGATATTTTGTTGTTCCAATGGCAAGGATCACCAACAATCAAGATTTGCTGGAACCTAACAATACCTTTTCTGCGGAAGAAGAGCCCCAATTGGTTTTTCGATGCGATGCACCATTGAGGTTCAACGAGGACCTTCCATATGGTCGTCGTCCAAAGGTTGAGCTTTTCATGCATCTTGGTATCGAGGGTCCGTGGACGCGATGGCCTGTGGAAGATTTCGACATTCCGCCACGCCGAGTTCACCCTGATGGTCATCGGGTTGGGCAAGCCGGTTGGGTCGCGCGGCTGGCGTCAGGAAAAGCCCACCTTGAACAGGCTGATCGGAAGGCATTTGTTAACCGTGGTCTCGCACGCGCTTCTGCGATCCGTTCGACTTTGGACATGTTGTCGGCGCGCCCAGTCCGTGCGACGTTCGCGCAACACCAAGCCCTATCATATGACTTGACCACGGCTGGTCCGGCACAGTCAGAAGATTGGGCAGCTGTTCGGGAAGCTGCACAGCAAGCTTTAGACCGAGGGCCCTTTTCGGTTACGCAAAAACCCGAGCCCGGCCCCTCTGGCGATCTTCGCGACTATTTTCATCCAGCGCCATATTGGTGGCCGAACCCAAATTCGAAAGATGGTTTGCCCTATGTCAGGCGCGACGGTGAACGACTGCCGGGCACGGAACTTTATGAACCAGAGAGTGACCGCTTCGACCGAACACGTCTGCAACGCGTCTTCGACGACACCACAGCCCTTGCATTAGCGAGTACATTACAAGGCGCCGATCCGAGTTTCCACGCACACGCCTGCTCAATTCTGAGGACGTGGTTCCTGGACGCTGAAACTGGCATGAAGCCCAACCTTTCTTATGCGCAGGTTCGGCTGGGTCACCAGGGTAACATGGGGGCTGCCCATGGGGTTATCGAAACCAAAGATTTTTATTTTCTTCTTGATGCGGTTCGGATTCTTAGAGATTCGCACATAACCGACCACATGAAAGAGTGGAGCGCGGAGTTCTTTGATTGGTTCACTGATAGTGTGCAAGGTCGCCAAGAATGCAGAGCAGCCAACAACCACGGGACATGCTATGACTTGCAGGCCGCCAGTCTTGCCGCCTTTCTGGAAAAAGAAGATTATCTGCAAGCCATCGACTTACGAGCGCAAGCTCGAGCCATTTCTACGATCACCCCTGATGGAGATCAACCGCACGAACTGCAGCGCACACTGACGCAGCACTATTGGGCTTTCAATTTACAGAGTTGGGTTAACCTGTTCGACCTTCTTTCAGCTGCAGGGCTGCGCCCTTGGCAGAGTGAAGCTGGCGAGAGGGTGCGGGTTGGACTACGCCGCATGTTGATGCTGTCAAAGCAAAACTGGGAGCACCCCCAGATCAAGCCATTCGACGGCAATAGATTGCTACCTTTGAATGAGACACTGAAGAACCAAACAGGTGAGGATATCCTCGGGCGCGCGGAAAGTGATGGGCCTGTCAGTTTTTTTCCTCATGATGGGGTTGCCCCGTTCTGGCGTTTGACAAGGCTAGGGCGCTGAGAAAAAAGTAACTAGCGTATCCTCAAATGCTGCGTCAGGAAAGGAGCTTGCAGTATTGCCGACAGTTGCAATCTCGCCAAAGCGCGAAAGATCATCAAAAACTGCAGGACCGACCATAACGCAAAGCGAGCGCGCTCATTTGTTGGCGGGCTAGTTTCAGATTATTAGGCGAATCTCAGTGTAACTCATGCTTGCTTCGTTTGAGTTATTCAGTGGTACCGATTAGCAGACATGGACCACAATTCAATCAATACGAAGAGGCAGAAACGGCTTTTACATCCAAACAATCGGGATCCAGGAGCAGGGTCACAGCTTAGCCTCAGATATTTAGCTTTGAGGCGGAATTCTTATCCATTAAGGTCGTTGCCTTTTAATCGCTGGGCTGTCCACTTTATGACTGCTCTGACTGACTTCTTTTTGATCCGTCTAATTTCGCTCTGCTCGCCCAGAGACATGCATATTCTCGCAACACGGCTGGCTCGTCTTTGTGCAGCGCCATTAAAGCGCAAGCTGCCCACATCGCTACGTCATATTCCGAATTGGAACGTTTCAGCCGGTATGCATTTACGGCTGCACTGTTTGGGGTTGAGGGTTCGAACATCAGTTCCTGAGCCGATCACAAAAAAGCATATATTGTTAGAAAGCCAGAAAAAATCCCAATTGAGGCAACCGTGAAGTTTAGAGAGAAGTTTAACATCGGGTCTTCCAATCTAGAAAGTTTGGCAGGTGCCGTATAATCGTCGGCGACATAACATACTGTTAGTATGCCGGAATGTCTTTGAATGGATCGAAAACGCATCGTTAACATTGCGTTAACAATTCGCGCGATTTCGGAGCTTTGTAGGTTGTAATCGTGCAGATCTACTGATCTTCGTCCGCCTCAAGCGCACAGCGCCTTCGTTCGGATCGATGCAAATATTTGAGGAAATGCGCCAACAATCTGCTACTCGACGCATTTCAATGAGTAAAAAGTGTATGAAAAAACTTAACCCTATTAGACGCTTAAGGACGGTTAGAGGAACTCTCCATCAGTCACTGTGCTTGCAATATTCACTCGATGAAATCATAGCTCGATGTTGGCGTGCCTCCTCGGGGAACTTGGCTAAAGCATCAATACAATGCGGTTCGTTGATGGGCGCAAACCCCTCCATCTCACTGGCCAGCCGTCAAAATCAATTCACATTGGCGAACATAATTCTCCAACAAAACCATTCACTGAGTATCCCGACCGTAACGGGGACCCCAAAGCGAGCGCTAGATATTTTTGAGGTGCCCGCCGCTCTTGTGGCTCAGAGTAGCATCTCGATTTTCGCCCCTGGAAACCGCGACGCCAGCGCGTTTGCTCCGCTATCCGGAGTCAGGCAAAGGGCGGTTGATAGCCCATCGGCAACAGCGGCCCGCGCCGCGGATACTGATACTGCGTGTTGCGTAACTTTGTGCCCTTTCGGGTTCAGGATATGGCCATGTTTGCCCTGTAACATCGTACCTCCGGGCGCTGAGGTTGCGACAGCTCGATCCTGAAGCCTGATTCGTTTGGCCACCTTGCCATCGGGGGCGGCCAGCCCCACGCGCCATGGTTCGCTAGTGTATCGCTGGCCAAGAGCGGCGACCTCACCCATATCCACCAATACATTGCACAGATCGAAGGACCGCAGCAAAGCAGCAATCCGGTCGGTGATCGCACCTTGCGCAATCCCGTTCAACGTGATCGCCGAATGTCTGGGATATGGCAGGCGGATTTCATCCGTACCGACATGCACGTTGTTCCATCCGATCGTTGCATGCGCGCGTTCCACTATTGGCTGCTCCGCTCCGCTGGCCAGCGCCAGCCACAGCGGCTGGATCGTCGGATCAAACGACCCGCCCGAGGCTTCGTGAAGCGCGGAACACAGGCTCAGCACCTCCAGCAGCTCAGGCGCAGGTGCATTCAAGTGACCGGTGCGGTTCAACTGGCTGATCTGCGAATGTGGTCGGTAGAGGCTGAAGAGATCCTCAAGCCGGTTCAATTCGGCTTCGACCGCGGCAAAGATCGGCGCGGCCTGTACATCCGTCAGGCCTTCAAGCCGCAGGCTGGCAGGTGCGCCCAGCGCGATGCCGTGCCATTGGGCCGAACCGCTGGCGGCTGCGGGCATGGCGGCGCAGGCGGCTGAGATGGTCAGGAAGCGACGGCGGGTCAAAACGGTCATGCGGGGGTCTCCAGAATCAAGTCCAGATCGACGGGTCCAAGGACTTCGGCATCGGGGATCTCGGGCAGGGGCAAAGCGGACCCGCCATAGCGCAGGATAAACGCTTCGGCCTCGTCGAGTTCCGCAAATGGGACGACCTCGCGCGCGCCCATGCCTCCGGCGACATCTGCGCCAACGACAAAGGTCGCGCCATCGGCTGCGATCCAGTTGGAGATGCCCGGCTGCCCCCAGCTGGGGGCGACCCCCATGTCGCTGACGTAAACAGCGGTGATCTTGGCATCGCGTTCGGGGCTTTTTAGATAGGCCAGCATGTCGCGCACCTGCGCAAAGAACAAAGGCGCAGGATAGCCTTCCAGATGAATCTGACCTTTCGGCCCGCCGTGTTCGGCGATGTTCATCTGGCAGAAATAGCTTAGCGCATCGGGGGTCAGATCAACCGGGTCGGGGGCCTCGGCCACCTCTTCCTTGCAGGCCGCCAGCGCGACCAATGCAATCAGGGCGAGGCGTTTCATGGCTCGACCCTCCGGAATGCGATCCGGGCGAGTGCAAAGCCTATCACCGGCCAGATCAACAGTGAGACGGGTGCAGCCCAGACTGGCAGCGCCTGCGCCGCCCCGGTCATACCGGAAGCCATCGCGACGCCTTCGGTCGCGGCGATGTTCCATAGTCGGAAAGCGTCGGCCGGGTTGGCCACCATCACCCATGGAAAGACGGATTGGGTGAAAGTGCCGCCCTTGTCCATGACCACGGCCCCCAACAGGCCCAGATCATAGAGGACGACAAAAACCAGCCAGAGCCCAGCCGACAGACCCGCTGCCGCCGTGGCCCCCTTTGCCAGGGCGGACAACAGGTATCCAAGCGCCAGAAAGACAGCGCCCAGCAGGATGGATGTGAGGATGAGGCGGACCAGCGCCATCAGGCTCTCTGGCCCCGCGCCGCCAAAGAAGGCGGCCACTGCGCCTGCGGTGCCGAAACCGATGGTCATGGCAAAGGCCAGCGCGGCGAGGTGGGCGGTGAACTTGCCCAACAGGATTTCTCCGCGCCCGGCCGGGTAAGACAGCAGCAGCGAAAGGCTGCCGCGATCCACGTCGCCGGCGATGGCGTCAAAGGCAATCATCAGCGCCAGCAGCGGCGCAAGATAAACCGACAGCGTGGTCATCGACGCGACCGAGACGGTCAGCATGTCGACGCCCAAAGTGCCAGTAGGCGCGCTGCCCGCAAAGGTCAGCGCCAAAGCGAACAAAACCATGATCAGAGTTGCGACCAGCAGCCAGCGGTTGCGGCGCAGGATCAGCATCTCAGTCCGAGTGATGGCGAGGAAGCGAATCATTGCAAATCCTCCTGTGCGTAGTGGCGATAGAGATCTTCCAGCTTGGGCGGGGTCATTTCCACATCCGCGACCGCATCGCCCAGTCCAGCGATCCGGCGCAGGGCCTCCATCTTGTCTTCGGGTGTGCAGAGCAATTCAACAGATGCCCCATTGATCCGGCTGCCGCCCAGTTCAGCGGCCAGCACATCCGGATTGGCGCTTGCGCGTACCTTCAAGCGGATCGGTAGACCCGCCAGAGCCGACAGATTGTTCAGGGTGTCGTCGGCGACCATCTGACCCTTGCGCATGATGGCGATCCGGTCGGTGCGCGCCTCGACCTCGGTCAGCGCGTGTGAGGCAATCAGAACGGCGGTGCCTTGGGCAGCCAGTTCGTCGATTATGGCGTACAGGTCCTGCCGAGAAATCGGGTCCAGCCCGCTTGTCGGTTCATCCAGCAAGGCCACTTTCGGTTGGCCCAACAGCACCTGCGCCAGGCCCAAACGTTGCCGCATGCCTTTGGAATAGGTGCCGATCCGACGGTCCAGAGCGTCGCTCAGGCCGACACGATCCAGCAAACCGGACACATCGGCTTTTGCGCCTGAAAGCTGCGCAAACAGGGTCAACTGCTCACGCCCGGTTAGCGCGGGATGAAATGACACCGCCTCGGGCAGATAGGCCGTCTCGCGCCGTGCCTGAGCACTACCGGGGGTGGCGTCTCCGATCCGAATGGCTCCGCCATGGATCGGCGTCAGGCCGAGGATAGATTTGATCAGGGTCGACTTGCCCGCGCCGTTATGGCCCAGCAGCGCAACGCGCTGGCCGGGGGCAAGGGACAGGGTGATATCGTCAAGAACGCGGGTTTTTCCACGGTCCTTGAGAACATGGTCGATTGACAGGGCCTTATCCGTCATGAGGCACCTTTTTCATAGCTGGGGGTTCAGGGGCTTGCATCAATGGATTGCTGTCCATCACACCCCCCGGCAACAGCGCCGGGAAGGCCGATTGAGACCAGCGCACCAGTTGCACGGCTGGGGAGCCGAGCAACAATTTGGCTGAGGGTTGGGTCCACAGCACATGGTCCATACTGTCATTGGGGCGATAGGGTGCATCGGCAATGCCGTTGCCATCCACATCATAAGCGGCGAAATCGGACCAGTAATTTCCGCGCCCGTCTTCGGACCACTCGACCCATTTGGTCGAGACATATTTCACCTGCGTCCGGTTTCCGATGAATGAGTTGCCAACGATACGGTTGCGCTCGGATCCGGCAGTAAAGTGGATGCCGATGCCGCATCCCTGGAACCAGTTGTCGGTGAATTCGTTCTTGTTGGAGTTATAGAGGAAGGTGCATTTTTCCTTGGCACCTTTCACCACGTTTCCGGTGATGGTGCTCTTGTTGGCGTAGTTCAGCATCACTCCGTGTTCGCGGTCGCCGATCGAGACGTTATTGGCCACGGTCACATTGGTGGTGAACATCACCGCATAGCCCAGATCATTGCCGATCGAGACGTTGTCGCTGACCACCGAATTGTCGGCATACATGTAGTGCACGGCAAAGCGCAGATCGCGGAACAGGTTGTTGGTGAAGGTGTTCTTCTTGGACGAGTTCACAAAGATCCCGTCACGCCCATACCGGATGTCATTGCCATCAACCACTGCGCCGGGGGCATTCCAGACATAGACGCCATTGCCGCGGTCGTTCATCCGTTGGTCCAAACGTCCTTCGATCCGGTTGCCACGCACGATGCTGTCTTTGGCCCCGTGAATGTCGACGCCGTAGAGGTTGCCTAGCAGCACGTTATCCTCGACCACGGGCGCCTTAGCCGTTTTGGTCAGCTGGATACCACTGTCGATACCCTCATGGCTTGAACCGGAACCGATAACTGTCAGACCACGCACAGTCACGCCCGGCCCAGTTACGGTGATGACGCTGCCGTTTCCTTGCCCGTCTATTGTGGCCCGTCCCAGCCCGTCGAGGGTTACGGGCCGGTCCAGAACCAGTGTTTCGGTGTAGACACCGGGGCTCAGGCGGAGGGTGTCTCCATCCGCCGCCTGCGCCAGTGTTTCATTGATGGCCCCCGCCCGGTTGGGCACATCCCAGTCCGCCGCCCAGAGGGGCGAGCCGAGCAGGAGCGGTATGAGCAGAGGCCAACGCATGGGCTACGCTCCCTGCGGCTCGACCAGCATCCGACCGCGCATTTCCATGTGCAGCGCGTGGCAGAACCACTGGCAATAGAACCAGTGCACGCCCGGACGGTCGGCAGTGAAGGTGATCGACGCGGTTGCCATCGGTCCGATCTCGAAGGCGATGCCGTAGTTGCCCAGGCAGAAGCCGTGGGTCACGTCGTCCACGTCATCCAGGTTGGTGACGAAGATTGTTACCTCGTCGCCCTGTTTGACGGTGAACTTCTCAAGGCTGAATGTCGGTGCCTGCGAGGTCATGTAGACCCGCACCTTGTTGCCATCCCGGATCGGTTCCTCGGCACCTTCTTCCAGATCGATGCCATCGGCTTCGGCCTGTTTGCGGGCGTCTTCCCAAGTGACGTCGTTGCGGTCCCATACGTTGACCGGGTTGACGATGTCGCTGCGAACGATGATCGAGTCATGCGGTTCGGCAAAGGTCGGCCCGTCGTGAACCACTTTCATCTCGTCGGAAGAGATGTCGATCAGCTGTTCGTTTTCAGGCTTCAGCGGACCCACATTCAGGAAGCGGTCTTTTGAGAACTTGTTCATCGAAATCAGCCACTTGCCGTCGGCATCCTTGGTTTCACCCATGGAAGTCGAGTTGTGGCCCGGCTGATAATGCACATCGACCTTCGAGATGATCGGATCGACATCCTCACCCGCATAGGCGCGGATCGCCTTATCCATGTTCCACTTCACGATCTGACTGTCGAGGAACAGCGTGGTGAACGCGTTGCCCTGACCGTCATACGCGGTGTGAAGCGGGCCAAGACCCAGCTGCGGCTCACCCACGATGCAGGATCGCGGATCGGCATCGCTTTCGAACAGGGCGTCCAGCTTGGTCACGTCCATGATCGACACGGTGGGCGACAGCTTACCGTTGATGCAGACGTGCTTGCCGTCGGGCGCGGTGTTGATGCCGTGCGGCGAGTTCGGGATCGGAATGTAGCGGGTGTATTTCTTGTTCTGACCCTTACGTCCGTCCAGAACCTTGACGCCTTTCAGTTCCTGATAGTCGCCGGCTTCGATGCCTTTTTCGATTTCCGCGAGGTTGAAAACAACAACGTGATCCAGCTCGTTCTCGGTCATCTCGGCCAGGTTCATACCCATTTCCGAGTTGTACGAGGTCGAATAGGCGTATTTGCCCTGATAGTCGCAGTCGGTGTTGTCGAGGTTCCCCGAAACGATCACCTGCCATGCCACTTCCATGGTATCGCCGTCCAGCGCGGTGAAGATGTTCACGTATTGCGACGGATCGTCCAGCACGGTGCCATCGTTGACCAGCGGAGTTTCATCTTCACCATTGGCAAAGACATAACCGGTGCGCGGGAATTTCTGCGGACGCAGACCGTGGATCGCCTTGGCATTCGGGATCTCGGTGATCTTGTCGCATTTCATCACATCGCAACGCACACGGGCGACACGGGTGTTGGCCTTGTCGTTCATGAACAGGTAACGGCCGTCATAGGTCCCGTCGGTGAACGACATGTGCGGGTGGTGCAGGTCGCCGTTGTCATAGGTTTTCATGCCGCGCTTGGCGAGGAATTCCTTGGTTTCCGGCAGCAGGCCATCGGTCATGATCTTCAGCGACTCGTTGGTCTGGCCCCAGCCGGTGGCCGAGCAGCGGTTGAAAACCGGTACCCGCATCAGCTCGCGCATGGACGGGAAGCCCAGGATGCGCAATTCACCGGTCTGACCCGAGGACCAGAAGCCGTAATATTCGTCCAGCTCTCCGGGCTCCAGGTTGGCATTGGCCGCAGCGCTGGCCTGTTTCGCGGTCATCAGGGTCGAACCCAGACCGGTCCCGGCCAGTACGGCACCGGTGGCGGTTGCCCCCAGCATGCCGCGGCGGGTGATATTCAGTTTGTTGTCTTGTTCCGACATGATCGTTCCTCCTTTTTAGGAAACGGATTGCGGTTTGGCGTTCGGATGGTTCGCCGGTGGTTGCCCGAGGGGGGTCTTGAGGTTGACCGACCCTGTCTTGGCCCGCCGTTTAAGCTGGCGGATAACGACGGGACATTTGTCCTCGGACTGGTAGAGCACCTGACAATGCAGGCAGGTGACGCACTCGTTCGGGTTGATCTCACCAGTTGGGTGGATGGCCTGAACGGGGCATTCGTTGGCGCAGGTCTGGCAAGGGCTGCCGCATTCCTTGTAGCGGCGCAGCCAGTCGAACATGCGAATACGGGCGGGGATCGCCAACGCTCCACCCAGCGGGCAGAGGTAGCGGCAATAGAACCGTTCGATGAACAGCCCGATCCCCAGCAGGGTCAGCGCAAAGACCACAAAGGGCCAGTCGCGCATGAACTTCAGAATGATGGCGGTCTTGAACGGCTCGATCTCGGCATAGGTCTCAGCCAGCGGGATCGAGACAAAGCTGAGCCCGAAGAGTCCGAGGAAGACCATGTATTTCGCCGGCCACAGGCGTTCGTTCAGTCCCCATGGCAGCGTCCATTGTGGCACTTTCAGCGCGCGCGCGATCTTGTTGGTCAGTTCCTGGAGCGCACCAAACGGGCACAGCCAGCCGCAATAGGCCCCGCGTCCCCAGAACAGCAGGGCAGCGGCCACGGCGAACCACTGGATGAAGACCAGCGGATCCAGCAGGAAGGCATCCCAGCTGAAACCGGTGCGCAGGCTGCCCGCCAGAGCCATCAGGTTCACCACGCTCAGCTGTGCGTTGGCGTACCAGCCGATGAAGAACAGGGTCAGGGCCAGGTATCCGATGCGGAACCAGTAAAAGACCCGGGCGTTCATCGTGGCGTGGAACTGGAAGAAAAAGGTTGCAGTCAGCACCAGCAACATGACGCCCAGACCGGCAATCTCGACCGTGCGATCCTTCCAGATGCGTTTCCACAAGGCGGCTTTTGCTGCGGCTTCGCCAGTGGCGTCATCCACAACAGTGGGGGCTGCGACCGGCAACAGATATTGCTCGGGCAGCTTGTAGCCCAGATCGAAGGTCAGGAAGGTTTTTTCGACCGCACCCACGGCCCGTTGCACCAGCAATTGCAGGCGGAACGGCTCGGCGGGGTTGAACTCGGCTTCGGCGGGGATCTTGAAGATATCCAGCTCGGTGAAACTGGGCGCATCCGGGGCGGCAACCCGGCCAAGGCGCTCTTGCTGCTTGTCGAAGAACCGCACCGAATTGTCGCCCTGAATAAGCTGAATCCGGTCGAAGATTCCGCCGCGTACGTAGCCTGAACCCTTGAAGCTGTAGGACCCGCGCCCCAGCACCAGAATGGCCTGTTCGCCCTCGTCCAGCCATTCGACAAGGTTCTGATATTCGGCCTCGCCCAACAGTGATTTGCCGATCGACGGGACCGAGACCAGAGCTACGTGCATGTCGATGAATGTGTCATCCGGCTCGCCCGGTTCAGGGCGTTTGATGGCGCGCTGATCGCCAGTGGCTTCAAAAGCTGCGTTGACCTGACCGACATCCAGTGTCAGCCGCCGTATCGAGCCGTCGCCCGAAAGCGTTGCCCAGTCGTAAACGGCATCCTGTGCCATATCGACTTCGCGTTTCGGCCCGTCTGCCTGTAGCGGAGACAATCCGCCCAGCCCCAGCGCACGCGCCACCTTGATCCCACCACGCACGAGGCTGTCATCGATCACCATGATCGTCACTGTCGCGCCCGAGATAATGTCGAGGTCATGCCCCTCGCCTCCGGTTTCGGCCTCAACCTTCATGTCCAGACCGGCATAGCCTTCGGTCAGCTCAACCATCCTCGAGTTCGGGATGCCGATCAGAACGATGGGTTCCGAGTGTTTGACCAGCTGCACACCGGTCAGCACCGCGTCGTCATCGATGGCGGCAACCACATGGATCGGTTTACCGGAATATCCGGTGGTGCCCACGAAGTCAGAAGTCAGGAAGGCCCAGGCAACGGTCTCGCCGCCCTTCAGGACAGGGGCAACCGGAACGTCATCACGTACCGGCCCGAAGGCATCAGCACCGGGGGCCAGATCGGCGGGTTCAATCTCGGGCAGGAAGCTGGCAAGGCTGTCGGCATGGGCACTGATCGCCATTAGGCAGGACAGGGCAAGGGCCAGCAGGAAATGGATTGCGCGACTTACGACCACGGCGCACCTCCGATACTTAGGGTGGACGCCATGGACGTGCGCGGGGCACGTTCAGTTGTTTCTCGGGTCGTGCATGGGGGCCCTCGGGTCTCAGGCCACAGCCGACCCGAGTTGTACAACACGGAAGATTTGCTGTTCTGAACCTGTACAACACGGAAGATTCCGATTTGCGGCACCTGCGCCAGCTCGGGCACGGGTGCCGCGCTGGTGACCGCGCACAGCGCGCAATCGGCGCATTTGGGGCAGTACGCGGTCGGGTCTTCGGTGTCCTCCTCAAGGTCAACCTCAACCCAGACCGCGCCGCCTTCCGAGCAGATCTCCACCCAGACACTTTCACCGGGACTCGCCAGCGCCGGTCCAAAGGTCTGCAACAAAAGAAGGAGCATGCCCGCCAACCCAGCTGCCGCGCGAACCGCACGGGCAGGGAGATTGTGCAAAGGGACGAGGGCAGGCATGGAGACTCCGACTCGGGAAGCTATGCTGCGTGTTCTAGGGGATTCTCTCGGCGCGATACTTGACTTAGGTCAGGTTCTGGAAACTTTCGATTTTAACATTTGAAATCAACCATCTGCCTCATCCATCAACCCTCGCACCCAACGCCCCGCCAACCACGCGGCAGGTATGCCCAATGGGATCGACCACAGGATCGCGGGCACCGGCCCGATGGCACCAAATCCAGCGCTGTGCAGGATCAGCCCGGCCAGAAACAGGTTGATGGCCACGGTCAGAGCCGTGGCCGGGTAAAGCAGCATGGCTAGCTTCCAGACCGGCCATTTATCCTCAGTGGCTGGTGCCTTCCGAGAAGGTGATTTTGTTCCAGACATTGTACTTCCCAGACGGTTTGCGCATCGGCAGGCGGCGGACCTCTTCCAGCGTCTGCGCGTCATAGACGATCACCGCGCCGTCATCTTCCCAGATTGAAACCAGCGCGTGGCTACCATCCTTGGTGAACTCAACATGCGCCACGGTCTTGCCTGGCGCAGGGCGTAAAGTTTTTACGATTTCAAGGCTTTGCTTATCGATCACATGCATGGCGTCCTTGTTCGGCCCAAAAAACACATCGGCCCAGACGTAAGGTGAATTCTCATGGCTGCGCATGAAAAAGCCGGGCCCTTCGGTCTTGATCCGCTTGACGGTTTCCCATGTCTCCATGTCGATCACCGAGACCGTGCCATCGGTCAGATGCGGCGTCGCCATCACGGTGGAGTCGCCATGTTTCCAGGTAATCCCCGAACCTAGGTGAGGCATCCCGGGCAGGTCCAGATCAGCCACTTTGTGGCCAATCACCAGATCGATCACCTGCCCGCCCTTGCCATCGCGCGAGGCGCCCATGACGTATTCATAGCTCTGATCAAAGAAGAAATCGTCCAGATAATCGGGCGTGGTAATCTTGCGCACCGGGAAGGGATCGGGGTTCTTGAACTGACCCTCAATGCGGAAATCATGCCCCAAACCGGATTGCGGTGGGTTCGCCCCGTAGAATACTTCCCAAATCTCGGGCACGTCTTTCAGCGCGAGAACGAAGCTTTCGCGCGGCGGTGCCTGATAGACCGCCGAGACGCGGCTGGGTTTTCCTTTTTTGCTTTTTACATCAATGACTTTCGCTACAGACAGGTCTTCGGTGGATAGCAGTGTCAGAGAGTTCGGCAAATAGTTCGCCACGGCCACCCACTTGCCGTCTCCTGACATGGCGATGTTGCGGCTGTTCAAGCCCGCACGCACGCGGCCCACCTGTTTCAGCGCCCAGATGTCATATTTCTGCACCCAGCCATCGCGGGACATGATGAAGACATAGCGCCCGTCCGGGCTGAACTTCGGCCCGCCATGCACGGCAAAAGGTGTCTCGAACCGGTCCAGAACCTCGAAAGTATCCCCATCCAGAACGCTGACATGGTGATCGCCGGTCTCAACGGCCAGAGTGATGTTCATAGGATCGCTGCCCCAGACCGGGGCATCGACTGAGATATAATCCTCATCCAGAGTTCGGCTGGCCATGATATCGGCCTCGCCCCATTCGGGATCGGTCTCCAGCGGTGATTTCAGCCACCCTGCCAGCTCCTCGATCTGCAGCGCGTCCAGTTCATACGAAAACGCCGGCATCTGTGTCGCGATACGCCCCTCGGCGATCACAGCGGCCACACGCGGCCCTCGCATCCGTTTCAGCGTTTCGGGAATAAGCGCCGGACCGACCCCACCCAGACGGTTCTCGCCATGGCATGAGGCGCAATGCTCAGCGTAATCAGATGGAGCATCGGCCCATGCGATGCCCGCTAGCAGTAGCGAGCAGAAAGCGCCGATTTTCAGAGTGTCAAAAGAACTGATGCGCCGGATCATGGCTTTTCCCCCGGAACGGCGTGACCTGCAGGCGCTCGCTCGCGCCATCCACGCCGATTTCTTCGTTCGACAGATAGCAGGCCGGATCTTCGGCCCACGGATCACCAGTAAGTTGCAGCGCCCGGATGCGGGTGTTTCCGCCGCAGACGTCCTTTAACTGGCAGGCCCCGCAACGCCCTTTCAAAGGACGCGGACGGGTGCGCAGCATGGCCAGCATCGGGTCGTCACCGGTCCAAAGTTCTGAGAACGATTTGGTCTTCACATTGCCGACTGTGTAATCGGACCAATAAGTGTCGGGATGCACGCGGCCCAGATTGTCGATATTGGCCACGCCCAGCCCGCTGGAGTTCCCGCCCCACGCGGCCAGATGCTCGCGCACATGGGCGGCTTTGTCATCGTCGAAATGCGCCCGGACCCAGTTCAGGAAATACCCCGCATCGGCGTCGTTATTGCCGGTGACGATATCCAGCAGACGACCGCCAGACGCAGCCTCCCACGCACGTTCCAGCAGCAGGTCCAGACCCTTACGGGTGCGCAGGTGCTCGGCATCTTCGCCTCGGTTTTTGTCGCCGCGCCCGGCGTAGACGAGGTGAGACAGATAGAACTTATCGACTCCCTCATCATCGCACAGCTGCAGCAGGTCAGGCAGGTGATGTTGCGTGCCTTCGGTCAGGCAGAACCGCAGGCCCACCTTGATGCCGCGTTTCTTGCATTCGCGCACACCGCGCAGGGCGTCGGCAAAGGCGCCCTCGACACCTCGGAACCAGTCATTCGTGGCCCCGATTCCGTCCAGCGAGATGCCAACATAGTTGAAGCCCACGTCGGCAATCATGTCGGCGGTTTCATCGTAAATCCGCGTGCCGTTGGTCGACAGTGCCAGCATCGGCACCAGATCACGCGCGCGATTGGCGATGTCGAAAAAATCGAACCGGTCTAGCGGTTCCCCACCCGAGAGGATCAGGGCCGGGACGCGAAACTGGCCCAGATCCTCAAGGGTTACCATGGCTTGCTCGTGGCTGAGCTCACCCGGGAACGCGACATCCGCCGAGACGGTATAGCAATGGCGGCATTTCAGATTGCAGCGCCGTGTCAGGTTCCAGATCACAACCGGTTTCACTGGTCCGGGGCGGCGTTTGCGCACCGGGGTCGGTTTCACGAGCTGGTGCATGTATTCGGTCAGGCGGAACATGTCTCAGCCTTTCTTTTTCAGGCGCAGCCCGGTCTTTTTCAGGATGCGCGTGGAATAGAGGATATCTTTGGCCCGGCAGGCATCGCCAAGGATTGCCGTGATCTGGGAGCGCTTGTCCTCGACCTCTTGCGCGTCCGATCCGTGAACCATGGCAAACAGATTGTAGGGCCAGTCGGGCAGGGCGCGCGGGCGTTCATAGCAATGGGTGACGAAGGGTAGCGCACCAATCTGAGCGCCCAATTCAGCGACGCCGTCATCGTCGACATCCCACACAGTCATGCCGTTCGAGGTCATCCCCAGTTTATAGTGGTTGGGGGCGGCCGCGATGCGGCGGATGACACCGCGCGATTTCATATCGGCCAGACGGGACATCAGAGTCTTTTCATCCAGGCCCAAGCCGTCGGCCACCTGGGCGAAGGGGGCGGGCACAAGGGGCAGGCCGCCTTGCAGTGCCTCAATAATCTCTCTGTCTTTTGCGTCGATCATGCTGCCACCCGGAAGCCGATGAAGAATTCCTGAAGTTTGGGGAATTGCAGGACCGCGATCCCGGTTTCCCGTTCGATAGCCTCGGCTGTGGCTGCGATCCCTTCGGGTGTTTCGGTCGCCAGAACGAACCACATGTTCAGCCGATGCGTGCGTTCATAATTATGCGCGACCTCGGGATGCGCATTGACTTTGGTCAGGACGTTTTCGAAATCCTGTGAGGGCACGGCCATGGCGCACAGACAGAAGGCTCCACCCATCGCAGCAGCGTCAAAGAAGGGACCAAAGCGGGTGATTACGCGCGCGTCCTTCATCCGTGCGAGACGGGTCAATAGGTCGGACTCTGCAATCCCCAATTCCTCGGCAATTGCGGCGTAAGGGTGCGAGGTCAGCGGCAGGTCATCCTGCATCCGGTTGAGGATCGCGCGGTCTGTGTCGTCGAGCCTCATGCGGCGGCCTCCTTCGGTTGGATCAATGCACCGGTCTGTTTGAAACAGCGGGTCGAGAACAGTACTTTGCGCTGCGCGCCAAATAGTTCAGGCAGGGCGGCGGCCCCGGCCAAAACCTCCATTGCCTCAGGGCGCGAACGCGCGTGGATCATGGAATAGAGGCGATAGGGCCAGATATCCTCGACCGGGTTGCGCTCATAGCACAGTGTCACACCGGGATGCGCTGCCAGTGCCGGGCCAGCGCTGCTGACCTGCTCGGCCGGCATGTCCCAGACCACCATTGCATTGGCGGACCAGCCTAAAGCGCGGTGGCGTACGATGACGCCCAGGCGAGAGACGATCCCGGCCCGGTGCAAGGCGGCTACGCGATCCATTACGTCTTCTGTGTCGCGGTTCAGGGTCCGAGCCAGCGCAGCATAAGGATCAGAGACCAGCGACAGGCCAGAACTGAGGGCCTGCAACAGGGGTCGGTCGCCCTCTCGCATGGCTGAACGATCCACTTTCCGCGGGCCAGGAGCATTGCGGGTCTCGCCCGACATACGAAAGCCCAGATCAATGTTGAACGGCCGCACCAGCCGCAAATCCAGAACCCGCAGCCCCGAGCGCTGCGAGATCCGGGCGAGCGTGTCGTTCACATGTGCCCGGTCCGGGCCGGTGGCCACGAACCAAAGGTTCCAGTCATCCTCGCGCTGGTAATTGTGGTTCACACCAGGTTCCGCATCAATCAGCGCCGCGACCTCTTCCAGTCGTTCTTCCGGGGCCGCCACAGCCGCCAGCGTACTGGCCGACACCGCCCCGGGTGCAATCGTCGCGCCAACCCGCGTTATGCGTCCGGTTTTGCGCATCCGCGCAAGACGGTCGAGCACTTCTGCCTCTTCCAGCCCAAGCGCGTTGGCCAGAACCAGAAACGGGCGCTCTACGATGGGAAAATCACGCTGGAAATCGTCCAGAAGTCGGCGGTCGATCGGGTCGGTGATATGCTGCATGTCAAAGCCCCGTTTTGTGAGCACGCGCGGTGAAGAAAATGCCCGAGGGGCTGTCGGCTTCAATCTCGCGCAGCTTTTCAAAGGTCTGGGTGTCGTAAACCATGACTTTGTTGGCATCGCGGACGCTGATCCAGACCTCGTGACCGCGTGGGGTGAATTCCATATGCAGCACGGCGGGCCCCGGTTTGAACTCGTGAATGATCTCTTTGCTCACTGAATCAATGACCTGAATTGTATCGTTCAGCGGGTGCGCAAAGTTCACCCAAACCTGTCTTCCGTCGGGGCGGGCCATGGCAAAGACCGGCTGGCCGTGGGTCTGCGTGCGCCCGGTCTCGGTCAGGGTGTCGGAATCGATCCAAAGAACCTCATGATGGCCGACAGCCGGCAGCACGAATTCGCGCCCGGTCAGCGCCCAGCCTTCGAGATGGGGCATCTTGTAGACCGGCATTTCTTCTTGTCCGCGACCATAGTCAGGCAGCACGCGGATGGGTTCGGGATTGTCGGACCACAGGTCCAGCGCGGTCAGGCCGTCCTCGCCGAACAGACCCGTGATATAGGTGCGGCCATTGGCAGTGATCAGCGCGTCATAGGGGTTTTTGCCCATATCGGTGATCTTGGTGATTGCGGGGTCACCCTTGGCGAAATCGGCAATCCAGGTCTCGCCCGTGTCCCACATGGTAAAGACAAACCGACGACCCGGTACATCGACCAGACCGATGGTTTTGCTGTCGGTGGGAATGTCGGCGACCATCTCAAGCGTGTCCGCATCAAAGACCCGTACCCCACCGGGCTCATAGTTCGACACCGCGACCAGTTTGCCGTCATCCGAGATTGCGCCGCCGATGGCGTTGCCCGCCTGGACCACGCGGTTCACGATCTGGCGGGTGACGATATCGACCTTAGTCAACCCTCCATCGCGTCCGAAGACATAGGCAAAGCGTTCATCGGGGGAATAGACCAATGAGGCATGGGAGAGATCGCCAAGCCCTTCGATCCGGGCCAGCGCGGCGCGGTCGGATTGATCCACCAGCAGGACCGAGCCTTTTGCCCGTTCGATCACAAGGCCGAGGTCTCCGGTCGCGATGGGCTCAGCCTGCGCTGTTGTCATCAGCAGGGTGGCGGCAAGGGTGAGGATGAGCTGTTTCATTGTGCCTCCTGTGCCAGCAGATAACGCGCGATCCATTCAGCCTCTTCTTCGCTGATCAAGGGCCGCCATGGGGGCATCGCGGTGTCGGGGATGCCATCGAGAATCACGCCGGTCAGAACATCCGCGTCGTAGTGCTCCAGTGTCTCGGATCTCAGATCAGGGCCGAGACCGCCTTTCAACGACAGCCCATGGCACGAGCCGCAGTCCTGATGGACAAGACGTTTTAGCGCGTTGGGGTCAAGAGTGTCGGCGGCGAAGGCGGATGTGGCCACAAGCACAGCCGTTGTCAGTACAGCGCGCGCGGTCCAACCTGGACCCTTGGCAGCACCATCGGGCAGCGACCGACTGCCCCCTGATCGCCTGGAACCAAACTTAGCCATGTGCCTGCTCCAGAAATTCAGCCACGGGCCGTTCTGCGTATAGCGATACGACCTTGCCGATGATGAACAGCGTCGGTGCTTTCAGATCAGTGTCGCGCACATCCGCTGCCAATCGATCCAGCCGGGATACCATGCGGTGTTCATCCGGTGTGGTGGCTTTGCCAACTGCCAGCACCGGGGTCGAACCGGGCAGGTTCTCGGTCATCAGCCCCATGGCGATCTGGCCGATATTGGCGACGCCCATATAGACGACCAGCGTCGAGTCCGGGTCGGCCAGACGTTTCCAGTCGAGATCCAGCACCTTGTCGGCCTGCCGATGCCCAGTGACATATTGCACCGAGGTCGCCAGACCGCGATGGGTCAGCGGTACGCCGGTGGAACAGGAGGCCCCCTGAGCGGCGGTAATGCCCGGCGCGTATTCGACCGGGATGCCGCTTGCCATCAGATGAGCTGCCTCTTCCGATCCACGCCCAAAGATCATCGGGTCGCCGCCTTTGAGGCGCGCAACGGTGTGACCGGCGCTGGCTTCTTCGACGAGGATTTCGTTGATGCGATCTTGCGGCACCGTATGGCATTTGGGGGCCTTGCCAACCGGGATCAGCCGTGCGCCCTCGGCATGCAAGTTGAGGATATCGGACGAGACCAGACGGTCATAAACAACCACATCCGCCTCTTGCAGCATCCGCAGTGCGCGCAGGGTCATCAGTTCAGGGTCACCAGGGCCTGCGCCAATCAGAAAAACCTTACCGCTCATGTGCAAACTCGCTTGGTCTGAATGTCTTCGGAGCCCGGAATTCCTGCGCGATCAGGGGACGTTGCTGGGTGAGCCGGGCGTGTCATGCGGCCAGACTGGCGCAATCGAAAAGGAACCTCCTTGACTAAAGTTAAGGAGCGCAGGAATTGGTCCCGCGCTCCTCTCTCTCATGCCTGTATGGTGCCTCGGCTCAGGGTTCGACGGTGATCATGCCGATCATGTTCTGCGTTTCCCAATGGGGTCCGCACAAATACTCCTGCGGGCCGGGGGTGAGGAAGGTCAGTTCAACCGTTTCCTCAGGAAACAGCCTGTCGCTTTCGGGTTCGCTGCCGTCTTTCAGCAGGACCGAGTGGCTCGTGCGTTTGTCCACGTTGACCCAGCGCACTGTGGTGCCTGCTTTCACGGTCAGCTCGACCGGGCAGAAGGTGTATTTGTACATCAGCACCACTTCCGCATCCTCAACGGAGGATGAGGGCTGACCAAACAGCTCGGCATAACGCTCTTCGGCTTCAGCACACAGCTCGGCGGTCTCATCCGCCCAGGCAGGTGCGGCCAGAAACAGCAAAGCGGGAAGAAGGTGTTGGGGTTTCATCGTCCAAGTCTCCTCTTCTAAGCGGAAGGGGCCGGTTTGCCCGGCCCCTGTTCCTTATTGTTTGACCACGTTGATGAAGGCGCTGTCGTCATCCAGTGCCAGGTTGGTATCCAGCGTTACGTGGTGGAACCGTGCGGCGGCAAAGTCATCGTGGATAGCAAAGCCGACTGTGTAGGTCTGACCGACCTCCAGCGGCACGTCACCAGGCGCGCCCGAGTTCAGTGGGCGGGTGAAGACCACGGTCCACATGCCCGCGTCGAGGCTGGCCGAGGCGGCGATTTCGCCGTCATTAACCACGCGCTGTTCCAGCAGATAACCGTTGGTGGCGCTGCCGTCTGCATAGACGCGCATCAGGTCCAGATAGGTGCCGTCGGCCAGATACTGCTCGATCTGCTCAGCGGCTTGCAGTTTGTCCCAGCCACCCAGCGCCTTGCCACGACGGCCCTTGATCTCGACCTCGGTCCGGCTTTCGCTGATGTACTTCGTCACCGTGTCCTGCGTGTTCAACCGACCCGAGACATCGCCATTTGCGGCAATCGCCTCGGCACCCGGATCAAAGGGCATATAGCTGTTGTCGGCGTGGCACGAGGCCCAACACCCCACCTGTTCGCCCAGTTCGATCCCAGTGCCGGTGATCATCATGGCAACCTTGATCTGGTTGTCAGGGTCCATTTTGCCACCATCAACGAAAGGTGCGGGATTGTGCCCGGCATCTGGCCACTGCAGTCGGACATAGAGGTTCTGATCATCATGCGCGGCCTGTACGGTCGCATCGATCACGCCCCGTTTGCCGGGGATCGGCGTCGGCTCAAGCTCACCACCTGCGACGATTTTGTTGCCGATGGTATCCAGCTCTTTGGCGTGACAGGTCGTGCACTGGTCACCACCTTTTGTCAGCGGACGAGCGCCTCCGTGGAATTTGCCATTCTGTACCCATTCAAACGAAGCCTGACCGGGGTAGAACAGCTTGAGATCTGTAGCAGCTACCGCGTTCCAATCTATGTCCGAGCCGACATCGCTGCCACCTTCACCACCTGAAGGCGCTGCGGCCTCTTCGCCGCCGGCTTTGGCGCGCTCCTCGGCCACCGCCGCATCCACAGCCGCGGCAATCTGAGCCTGCATGGCTTCATGCTGTGCCTGTTTGGCAGCTTTTTCGGCCTCAGCTTCGGCAGCTTCTTTGGCTTCGATCCGTTCCAGGCTGGCCAGGTATTCCGGCGGTATCTCGCGGATAAAGGACGGGTTCGGGGCCTCTAGCTTTTCCAGATACTCCTCGTCAGCCCGATCCCGGGCGTCCGAGTGTGCAATCCCTTTGTGACAGTCGATACAGGTTTGCCCGACGGTCATCGCATTCAGGTGCTGCTGACGCGCACGGGGTTTTTGGAACTCGGGCATCATCGACTCGAAGTCATGGCAGTTGCGACACTCACGCGAGTCGCTGGACTTCATCCGCTCCCATTCGTTCATCGCCAGGTGCACGCGTTTGGCTTCGAATTTTTCGCGTGTGTTGATGGTGCCGACCATCTTGCCGTACAGCTCTTTCGACGCCTTGATCTTGCGGATGATCTTATGCGTCCAGTCCTTGGGCACGTGGCAGTCGGAACAGACAGCACCTACGCCTGAACGGTTCACGTCGTGGATCGTGCCCGTGTATTCCTCATAGACGAAATCGCGCATCTCGTGGCACGAGATACAGAAATCCTTGGTGTTGGTGGCTTCCATGGCGGTGTTGAACCCGCCCCAGAAGATGATGCCGCCGACAAAAGCTGCGGCAATACCGGCCACGGGCATTCCCCACAGGAAATACCGGCGCCAGATCGGTTTTTTCTTATCCGGTTCGGAGGTCATATCCGGGCTCCGTTTTGGCTTTCTTGTCTGGCCTTTGATGGCAGGCCGGTGAGTTTGGCTGATGGGTCAAACGAGGAAAGGGCGGGCGAGGGGCCCGCCCTTTCCGGTGTTGGTTCTCAAACCGTCAGGTGACGTGGTTCGAACGGTTGTAGACGTTGAACTTACCGGTCGGAGCATAAAGCCCTTCGATGCGGCCGATTTCTTCCAGTGTCTTGGCGTCGAAGATCACGATCTGGCCATTGGGTTCTTTCGAATCCGACAGGTTCCATTTGGAAACCCAGACCTCAGTCCCATCCGCGTTGAATTCGAAGTGAACAGCAGCGCTGCCTTCGTCTTCGGTGATCTGGATGGTTTTCACGATCTCACCGGTCTCTTTCGAGATGACCTGAACAGACTGCTGAATTTCCGGCTCGGGGTGTTTAGTCTGGTCGGCCCAGATGTAGTCCGAGTTCGGGTGGGTACGGACAAACAGGCCGGGGCCGTCTGTTTCCACTTCGTAGCAGGTTTTCCAGGCCTGATCCGGATGACCTTCAGGGTCATTACCCCAGACCGTTACGGTACCAACACCAAGGTGGGTTGTACCAGCCACTGGACCACAGTTCGGGTCGACCCAGTTGGCGCCCGGTCCCGGGTGCGGCAGGGCTGCAGTGTCGATCATCGCTTCCAGCTTGTGGGTCTCGGTGTCGACGACGACCATCTTGTTCGACGCGTTCGCGGCGATCTGGAAGTACCGGCCTGTCGGGTCGAAGAACCCGTCATGCAGGAACTTGGCCGAGTTGATCTTGTCGATCCGCAGGTTGTCCAGGTCGGTATAATCGACCTGCCACAGCTGGCCGAGCTCTTTCACGGCAACGATCCAGGTGGGTTCGTTCGGTGTGGTGTAGATCGCGGCTACGCGGGCTTCTTCCACATACTCGCCGTCTACGTTGGTACCGCGTGTAGAAACGACCTTGACCGGTTCCATGGTCTGCGCGTCAACGATCGCGAAATGCGGCGGCCAGTAGCCGCCACCGATGACGTATTTACCGTCGCCGGAAACGGCAACGTCGCGTGCGTCATAGGCGATTTTGACTTCGGAAACCAACATGTTCTCTGGCTTCTGCCAGAGGTCGATCTTGGTCATCTTGCCGTCGCGGCCCATCGTGTACCAGAAGCGGCCGGGATGCTCAGGCTCAGTGATCGAGTGGTGCTCAGACGCTTTCAGAACGTGTACGGCATAACCGGTCGGGATGTGAGTCAGCACTTCTTTGGTGTCGCCGTCGATAACAGCCACTTTGCCCACGTCACGTTCGATGACGACGAAGAAGTTTTCCCAGTTGCGGCCATGCAGCGGCTCGGTTGGATAGTCGGCCTCTTCCACATAGACCTTGCGGGTCTCTTTCATCTGCTCCAGCGACATTTCCGGCGGCTTGGGGGCCTCCATCATGATGTATGTCGCCATATCCTTGATTTCCTGCTCGGTCATAATGTCCGAGAAGTTGTTCATCCCGCCTTCGGTTCCCCAGGCGATGATCTTTTCAAGGCGCTCCTGACCCAGCTGAAGCGTACCGCCTTCTGTGACGGTGCCGTCTGCTGCAGTTTTTTTCCAGTGTGGTTCCAGGTTCTTACCGGTCGCACCTTTGCGCAGAACGCCGTGACAACCTGCGCATTGTTCAAAATAGAGCTGCTTGGACGACTCAAATGCTTCGTCGCTCAACGTTGGCTCTTCGGCAAATGCTGGCGCGGCGACAGAGCCCAGCAGCATTGCCAAACCGACCCCAAAGGCGCGGCCGGTCTTATCGTAGCTGATTCCAAGTGACATGATCACTCTCCATTTGCGTGGTGAGGCAGGTTGCAGCCTGAAACATTGGCGCCGATCACTCCTTGACGAAAGTCAACGGAAGGGTCGCAAACTGGAAAATGAAGGTCCTGATTAGCCTTTAAATTATGAGAAAAACCTATGTTTTAGGGTCATGTTTCTCCGGGTGCTTGATTTCGGTTAAGTCCGGCGCGAGCCGGTTTTGCTAGACCAAATCCAATAGCCACTAAGGCCGAGGAGAGCAGGCATGCCGGCAATGATCGCGCGGGTACTGGGTGAAGGATTTCGCGTCTTTTTTCTGTCAGCGGGGCTATTCGGTCTATTCGCGGGTGGTGCTTGGGGTGTGTGGCTCACGACTCAGACCGGGTTGGTCGATTACGAAAATCCGACCTATGCCATGAGCCCACCCATGTGGCATGCGCATGAGATGATATTTGGATATGCCACGGCTGCCCTTGGAGGATTTTTACTGACAGCGGTGCCAAACTGGACGGGTACGCCGGAAGCAAGGGTACAGTTTATTGTTATTGCCGCGGGTATCTGGTTGGCCGGACGGATCGCGATGTGGTTCTCCGGGGCTCTGCCGCCGGGTCTGGTCGCTGTCTTCGATCTGGCCTTTGTACCGATTCTGGCGGCAAAGATCGCAAGCCAACTGATCCGACGCCCCAAGCCGCAGAACATGATCTTTCTGTTGTTGCTCAGCTATTTCTGGATTGCCAATCTGCTGACCCATCTTGATTGGATGGGCATTACCGGCGGTACACTGGACATAGGATTGCGTGTAGGATTGCTGACGCTGTGCAGCATGATCGCGATACTTG
Organism: Ruegeria sp. AB11; assembly: GCF_056536325.1. Classification (NCBI taxonomy): domain Bacteria; kingdom Pseudomonadati; phylum Pseudomonadota; class Alphaproteobacteria; order Rhodobacterales; family Roseobacteraceae; genus Ruegeria; species Ruegeria sp. AB11. The sequence continues at coordinate 881,724 of NZ_JBQFJO010000001.1, forward strand.
GTGGACGTATAACGCCAGCTTTCACCCGGAATGCGATGAAGCGCGCAGGCGAGCCGGAAGCCGCGTGGCCGGTATCGGTAGCTGCATTAGACAAAGCCAGCATGGGATTGGCGCTGCTACTACCGCTCAGCGTTTTTCTCTTCGGATTGGGTAAGATAGCGGGTGGCATGGCCGTAGCGCTTGGCATAACCCAAATCCTGCGCATGTCACGGTGGCGCGCGCGCTGGGCCATACGTCAACCGATCTTGGTTGCCCTGCATCTGGGTCTGGGAATGCTGGCACTGGGGCTGGTTTTGTGGGGGGTGGCGGTTCTGGGTATCGGCAGCGAAATCGGCGCGTTGCACGTTCTGGGAATCGGTTGTGTCGGAGGCATGACCCTAGCCGTGATGAGTCGGGCTGCTTTGGGCCATAGCGGCCGCGCACTTGTTGCCCCGCCACCTATGGCAGTCGCCTACGGTCTTATGGCTTCGTCCGCTATTTTGCGCTGGGTTGGTTCAGTGACCGACCAGGGGTATCTGGTCATGATGTTGGTTTCTGACGGTCTGTGGATCAGCGCTATCGTTCTTTACCTGATCACGATGTGGCCTGCTTTGACGGGGCCACGTATTGCTTCCTGACTGTAGGCGCGCCGATGAATCCGTATCAAGACGGTCGGATCAAGGCTCTGTCGTTTTTTTTGTGACGTCGCAGCAATGAGTGGATTTTTCTTCCCTGGCTGGGAATCTGGCGCGCAGCCACAGGTTGATGATCCTGCGAGGCCAGTTCAGGGAAAAGCGCAACAATTTCAGCCAGTGCTTCCGGATGTATAGCCTTTAGCGCCTGTTGCCCGGTGAATAGGCTTTCAGATGGCGCACCTTCGGCCAACACGATCTCATGCCGGTCGAAGAGCATGTGATGGTAGACGAGATTCTGAGCGTCCTCCTCGACAGTAATTCCCGGGATGCCAACAAGCTTGTGGGCTGGAACCAGGACTTCCTCGCTGTCGAACATGCGAATCGCGATGTTCGAACGGATCAGCATGCGGTGCTGGGGTGAGACCAAAAGATCACGACGTGGCAGGCCGCTGCCCAGACTACCGGCAGCGATCCGGATAGGGCGTAATCTGGGTTTGCGAGCCAGTTCAGACGCATCAAGCGTTCGCGATCCAATCCAACGAATAACTTGGGGACCGTGATCCAAGGTGACGACTTTGTCACCAGTGGATAGTGTTTCGATCGCGCGAGGTCCGGTCGGAGTATCTATCAGCGTGCCAGCGCAGAAGCAGGAAACAACGGTATCTACGTCAATATTCGCGCCGTTGTCGACAACCGAGCCAACAGTCAGGGTGGTGTTGAGCGGGGGAATATCACCGATAAAGCCAATGAAATAACCTTGTTCAGCCGTTGGAAAATCGAACTCCCCATCACCGTTTTCATCCCAGTCCATAACACCGATCTGATAGGTGTTGACGCCATCATTTACTTCGATCGTGTAGTCCCAGATAAACACCTCTCCCAAATAGGTCTGGGTCGGGTCGTTCGGGGATTCATTGACGATATTGTCGCCTTCAATAACCGACCCATCCGCACCATCGTCAATCGTGATCTGGCTATATTGGGATATCTGAAACGTGGCCCCAAGCGTCGCAAAGGTCGCTGTGTTGTCTGTCATCGTCGTGTCAGTACGAAAGGCACCGTAGATATTAATTGGCATTGATATTATCCGCCTGGCTTGAGTGGACCGCAGGCCGAAGGGAAAACCCCGACCGACAAAGAATTCTGCAAGAGACTGACCACCCTAAATGCAGTTTTCAAGGTTATTATTCGATTAAAAATATCGGTTTAATGAGGGGATTCTGCCGTTGTTTGGTCAAGATAGATCGTTGTTGGCCTCTGATGACCAAAGATTTGGAATGGGGAACGCTCATCCTCTGCAGTCTTGACTTTCGTTAAGGCAGCTCCACTACCCACGCGGCATTGTCTCCATACTAGCTAATCTGCGCAAAGGAGAGCGCAATGCGAGAAGTCATGACAAAGAGCATGGCTCGCAACATATTCTATGGCGGGTCACTGTTCTTCATCCTCATCTTTCTGGCCCTGTCGGCCCATTCGCACTTGTATATCGTCAACTCCGAGAATTCGGCAAAGCTTGATGAAAGTGTGGTCCGGGGCAAGCATGTCTGGGAAAAACACGCCTGCATCAACTGTCATACTATCATGGGTGAAGGTGCCTACTATGCGCCGGAAGTCGCGAATGTGATGACCCGTTGGGGCGTGCTGGACGACCCGGAATCAGCCTTTGAAGCACTTAAGGGCTGGATGGAAGCACAACCGACCGGCATTCCCGGTCGTCGACAGATGCCCAATTTCAACCTCAGCGACGAAGAGATCCGTGATCTGGCGAACTTCCTGATCTGGACCGACAATATCGACGCTCAGGGCTGGCCGCCCAACGAGGCAGGCTGAGAAAGGGAACGGAGCAATGAAATACGAATCCCAAAAAATAGCCTATGCCTACTTTGCTGTAGCTATGGCCTTGTTCGCGATACAGGTGATCGGCGGCCTTCTGGCCGGTTTCATCTATGTATTCCCGAACTTCCTGAGTGAGCTTCTGCCGTTCAACATCGTGCGGATGCTTCACACCAACTCTTTGATCGTCTGGCTGATCCTTGGCTTCTTTGGAGCGGCCTACTTCCTGATCCCAGAAGAGGCGGAACGTGAAATCCATTCACCCAAGCTGGCTTATCTGCAGCTGATCATTCTTGTGGTCGGCACGCTGGGCGTGGTTGTGACCTATGTCTTCAACCTGTTCGAAGGCAACTGGCTACTGGGCAAAGAGGGGCGCGAGTTCCTTGAGCAACCCAAATGGGTCAAGATGGGTATTGTCGTGGCCGCGTTGATCTTCCTCTACAATGTGTCGATGACCGTTCTGAAGGGCAAGAAGACTGCCATCACCAACATCCTGTTGTTGGGCCTGTGGGGTCTGGCGCTGCTGTTCCTGTTTGCCTTCTACAACCCGGGCAACCTGTCGCTCGACAAACAGTACTGGTGGTATGTCGTCCACCTGTGGGTTGAAGGTGTGTGGGAGCTGATCATGGCCTCGATCCTGGCCTACCTGATGCTCAAGCTGACCGGCGTTGACCGTGAGATCGTCGAGAAATGGCTATATGTCATCGTTGCCGCTGCCCTGTTCTCGGGCATCCTCGGTACAGGTCACCACTATTACTGGATCGGTACCCCCGGGTATTGGCAGTGGATCGGGTCGATCTTCTCAAGCCTCGAGGTGATCCCGTTCTTCGCAATGATGGCCTTTGCGTTCGTCATGGTCTGGAAGGGCCGCCGTGACCACCCCAACAAGGCCGCGCTGTTGTGGTCGCTGGGTTGTGCCACATTGGCCTTCTTCGGCGCCGGTGTCTGGGGCTTCCTGCACACACTGCATGGGGTGAACTACTACACCCACGGCACGCAGATCACCGCAGCGCACGGTCACCTGGCCTTCTATGGTGCCTATGTCTGCCTCAACCTGGCGATCTTCAGCTATGCGATGCCGATCCTCAAGAACCGTGATCCCTATAATCAGGTTCTGAACATGGGCTCGTTCTGGCTGATGACCAGCGGCATGGTCTTCATGACATTCGTCCTGACTTTCGGTGGTACCGTGCAGACTCACATGCAACGTGTGGTCGGTGACTACTTCATGGACGTACAGGACCAGATTGCGATCTTCTACTGGATGCGTCTCGGCTCAGGTGTGGTCGTGGTCCTTGGCGCGCTGCTGTTCATCTACTCGATCTGGGTTCCCCGGAAAGAGGTCATTGAACCTGGCGCAGCTGAAACCCCTGCGGAGTAATGGATATGGACGGCTCCATGAAACTGAATGAGGGGGCGGCAAACGCCCCCTTCTACCTCGCCCAAGGTGATGAATGTGATGTGTTCACCGCCGCTTACAACAACGACCTGCCGGTTCTGCTGAAAGGCCCGACAGGCTGCGGCAAGACCCGCTTTGTGGCCCACATGGCAGCAAAACTTGGCCGCCCGCTTTACACCGTGGCCTGCCACGATGACCTTGCCGCTGCCGACCTGATTGGCCGCTACCTTTTGAAAGGTGGAGAAACCGTCTGGGTCGATGGCCCCCTGACCCGTGCGGTGCGCGAAGGCGCAATCTGCTATCTGGATGAGGTGGTCGAGGCCCGCAAGGACGTGACCGTCGTGCTGCACCCGCTGACTGACGACCGGCGCATCCTGCCGATCGACCGCACCGGCGAAGAACTTGAGGCCGCGCCCGGCTTTATGTTGGTGGCCTCATATAACCCCGGATACCAGAATATCCTGAAAACCCTGAAACCCTCGACCCGGCAGCGGTTTATTTCGCTGGAATTCGACTTCCCATCTCCTGAGATGGAAGCCGAAGTCGTCGCGCAGGAAAGCGGGCTGGCGCTGGAACGCTGCAAGCCCCTGATCCGGTTGGCGAACAAGCTGCGCGGGCTCAAGGGGCAGGACCTTGAGGAAGGCGTTTCCACCCGTCTGGTTGTCTATGCCGCGACGTTGATCGCACAAGGCATGTCAACCGACCGCGCCATCCTCGCCGCTATGATCGAACCTCTGACTGATGACGAGGATATCAAACGCGGGCTCCTCGATCTTGTCACGGCTGTCTTTGGGTGAGGCCGGCCGATGGTCAGGATCGATTTTGAGCCATGGGAACCCGAAGAAACGATCGGGAAACTGTGGCACACCCTTGCCAGCCGCCTTGATGCACCTGAGGTGCATGATGGAGCCGCGGTCGACCTTTCTGAGGTCGCAGGGCGGCTGGCTGTCCTCTTCCGAGGGCTTGGGGGTAGTCCGGGCGTTGAATTGCGCCCGGTCTCACCCGAGGTTTCACGTCACCGTCTAAGCTGGCGTCGCAAGCTGGCAACCGAGGTCGAGCTGATGCCGCGCGCCTCCTTCGATGGCGAAGTTCTGCGCCTACCGGACCGGCTGGCCGTTTTCCCCGCGCGCGAAGCCAATGGCGCGCTTTTTGTCTGGCTGGCCGCTGCTGCCGCCCATGCCGGAACCCGGATTGATGAAGATGACCCTCTGCGCGCTGACCTGCGCGCGTTGATCGCCGCGCAGAGCATGGTCGAGGCTACTTTGGACGACGCCCCCGGCCTGCGCCCACTTTATTACGAGCTTTGCAAGGGTGTGTTGCATCACCGCGACATCCCTGGCCTGCCTCCCGAGGAGGCAGCGGTCGAGGAACTGATTCGTTACATGTTGGGCGATCCCGCACCCCTGTCAGCGCGGGCCGAGCAGCTTCTGACCTTGGATGATGATCTGACCGCCCCACGTGGATATCAGCATCTCCGCCCTGTTCCCCTGTGGCCCGAACTGCGCGCCGTCGGATTTTCCGAACATAACGAGGTCGAAAACCCCGATACTGAAGGTCCACCTGAGGAATCAGGGGAGAAAACCCACCGCGCCCGCCGCCGTAAATCGGATCAGGCCAACCGCAGTGACAGTTTCATCCTGCACAAGTTTGAGGCGATCCTCAGCTGGGCCGAGTTTCTGAACATCAATCGGCGCATCGATGATGACGATCCCGATAACGCCAAGAAAGCCGCCGACGATCAGGAAGAAATCGGTTTGGGGCAGATCTCCAAAGCCCCGCCAACCAAGCTGAAACTGCATCTGGACCTGGCGCCCGAGGACGTGAATCGCGAGCGTCTTTCAGGCCGCATCCTCTATCCTGAATGGGACGTGCGCACGGGGCATTACCTGCCGGATCACGTCAACGTCTTGCTGTCGGATGCCGATATCCGCGAAGACTCGGCTGAATTCGGCAAAGACCCTGCCACCGCCCGCCGCATCCGCGCTGTAAAGCGCCAGTTCGAGGCGCTGCGCCCGGGCCGCGTCATGACCCGCGGCCATCTGGACGGCGATCAACTGGATATCGAGGCCGCCGTGCGTGCCGAAACCGATCGCCACGCCAGCGGTGAAGGCAATGAACGCGTCTGGATGCAATCCCGCCCCGAAGCCCGCGATCTGGCCGTTTCGATTCTACTGGATGTCAGCCGCTCCACCGAAAGCGCCGTGACAGGCCGTGCCGTGATCGACATCGAACGCGAGGCACTGGCCGCGCTGGCCTGGGGTCTGAACGCCTGCGGTGACGATTTTGCCATTCACGCTTTCAGCTCGCTGAAACGCCAACGCGTCTACGTGCAGCGCTGCAAACGGTTCGATGAGCCGATGGGCAGATTGGTAGAACAGCGCATCGCGTCCCTGCGTCCGGGCCACTATACAAGGCTGGGTGCGGCGATCCGCCATTGCTCGGCTGATCTGGCCAGTCAATCGCGCAAACGCAGGTTGCTACTGGTGATCACCGATGGCAAACCCAACGATCTGGACCATTACGAAGGCCGTCACGGTATCGAAGACACACGCCAAGCCATCCGCGAGGCACGCCGCGCCGGGCAATCGGTCTTTGGTGTTACCATCGAGAAAACCGGCAAAAGCTGGTTCCCGCGCATGTTCGGCCAAGGCGGATTTGCGGTCATCCCCGATCCGCACCGCCTGACTATGGCCCTGCCGCAAATCTACCGCCAACTGGTCGGCGCATGAGTGATACCTCTTTGATCGACGAGCTTCCGGGCGAGTTGTTGATGTGGGTTCTGATCATCTCGGAACTGCTGGTATTCAGCGCTGGCCTGATTGCCTTCATAGGCGTTCGGCTGACCGATCCGGCCGGGTTCGCCGAAGCACAATCGCATCTTTATCGTACCGGAGCGGCGCTCAATACGGCGGTGCTGGTCACCTCTGGCTATCTGGCGGCGCAAGCACTGCACTGGCGGCAGATCGCGCGTCGGCTCGCAGCCCGTCTGGCACTGATCGCCGCCGCCGCGCTGGGCGTCGTATTCCTTGTCATCAAGGGCGTGGAATACGCGGGCAAAGCCGCACAAGGGATCACCTACGAGACCCACCCGTTCTTCCTGTTCTACTACCTGCTGACCGGCTTTCACGCCGCTCATGTGCTGGCTGGCGTCGGCATCCTGCTGCTGGTCGCTTGGCGCGATGACCCCCGCAACATTGAGGCAGGTGCGCAGTTCTGGCACATGGTCGATCTGGTCTGGGTCCTGCTTTTCCCCGTGATCTACCTGTTGGGATAATACGGATGCCCGCCGCTTCATCTTTTCCTAAATACGCCCGCCGGAGACTCCCGAATGCGCTCACACGCGCATGGCTAACCCTTCTGATGCTCAGCGTCGCATCTGCACTGCTGACTGTGCTGTCCATCCCGCCTGCCGTTCTGGCCGGCGGCATTCTGATCCTCGCACTGGCGAAATGCCGCGTCATCCTGGCTCGTTATCTTGATCTCGCAAACAGCCCGGCCTGGCTGCGGGGTTTCACCATGGTGACTACAGGATTTGCCATCATCATCTTCGTCCTCTACCTGATCTGACCAAAAAAACGCCGCCTCCGAGGAGACGGCGAAGTGTCACGCAAGGGGGCGCTTCTTAATCACTGGGCGGCCATCGGCATCCGCGCGATCTGGCAGCGTTGCCAGAGGGCAGACAGCGCGCCGACAAGATGGTCGATATCCTCATCGGTATGCACGGGCGACGGCGTGATCCGCAGCCGCTCGGTCCCTTTCGGCACGGTGGGATAGTTGATCGGCTGGATATAGATGCCGAACTCTTCCAGCAGCGTGTCCGAGATGAACTTGCACTTCACCGGATCGCCGACCATCACTGGGATGATATGGCTGGGGTTGGGGATATGGGGGATACCTTCCGCATCCAAACGGGCCCGAACCTGTGCCACGCGGGCTTTCTGCAAGTCGCGTTCAGCATTCGATTGTTTCAGATGCCGGATCGAGGCTGCAGCTCCAGCTGCGATAGAAGGCGGCAGGGCGGTGGTAAAAATGAAGCCGCTGGCGAAGCTGCGCACGAAATCGCACAGCGCAGCAGAGGCAGCGATATATCCACCCACCACACCGAACGCCTTGCCAAGCGTGCCTTCGATCACCGTCAGACGATCCATCAGTCCATCGCGTTCAGCAATGCCACCGCCGCGCGGGCCATAAAGACCGACGGCGTGAACCTCATCCAGATAGGTCATCGCGCCGTATTTGTTGGCCAGATCGCAGATCTCTTTGATGGGGGCGATGTCTCCGTCCATCGAATAGACCGACTCGAATGCGATCATCTTGGGCGCATCTGGATCAGCGGCGGCCAGCTTGGCCTCAAGATCTTCCAGATCGTTGTGTTTCCAGATCACCTTCTGCGCCCGCGAGTGGCGGATGCCCTCGATCATCGAGGCGTGGTTCAGGGCATCCGAGAATACGATCAGGCCAGGGATCTTTGCGGCGAGGGTGCCAAGAGCTGCCCAATTCGAAACATACCCGGAAGTAAACAGAAGCGCGGATTCCTTTCCGTGCAAATCCGCCAGTTCGGCCTCAAGCAGCACGTGATCATGCGTGGTGCCTGATATGTTCCGCGTGCCGCCTGCCCCCGCGCCGCAGCGATCCAATGCGTCATGCATCGCGCCGATCACCGAGGGGTGCTGACCCATGCCGAGATAGTCGTTCGAGCACCAGATCCGCACATTCCGCTGGACCGAGCCATCCGTCTGGCGTGCGTTCGGAAAAGAACCACAACGACGTTGCAAGTCTATGAAAACACGATAATTCCCTTCTTCCCGAAGGTCATTGAGGCTTTGACTGAAATAACGCTCGTAGTCCATGTTACGTGCTCCCCGGAATACTGGCTTTGGGCCGAGAATAGGGCAGCGAACCAACCCGCAACATGACAATAGTCAAGTTTACACAACATAAAACTATGGTGCACAACTGCCGGCTCTGGCATAGCGTGGGACAGGGATGGACCAACCGAGCGCGCGCGCCGGCAGGAAGTAACAGGGGTATTCTCTTGTCTCACGAAGCACAAAAAGCGATCGCACGTCAGTCGCTGCTGCTGCGCAGTTTACCGGAACAGCATGTGGAAACGCTGCTGAGCCACGCGATCTGGCGTCAGTATGACCGTGGTGAGACGATATTCCTGCAGGAGGAAACGGCGCAGGCCATACACGTCGTATTGGAGGGTTGGGTCAAGCTGTTCCGCATGACCCCAACCGGTGCCGAAGCGGTAGTCAGCGTCTTTACCCGTGGCGACAGTTTTGGTGAAGCCGTGGCGCTGCGCAACGTGCCCTATCCGGTCTCGGCCGAGGCCGTTTCGGCCTGTGATGTCATGCACATTCCCAGCCCAATCCTGATTTCGCTGATGAAGGAAGACCCCGAGATCGGGATCTCGATCCTGGCCGCGACCTTCACCCATCTGCACTCGCTAGTGGCGCAGCTGGAACAGCTCAAGGCGCAGACCGGCGCACAGCGCGTGGCCGAGTTTTTGCTGAACCTCTGTGACACTGATGCGGGTGAGTGCGAAGTATCGCTGCCTTATGACAAGATGCTGATCGCGGGTCGTCTGGGTATGAAACCCGAAAGCCTGAGCCGGGCGTTTTCAAGGCTTAAGGCGGTGGGGGTAAAGATCAACCGCAACCACGCTGTAATATCGGATATAGCATTGCTGCGGGATTATGCCGAAAGTGATCCGGCGGAAAACTGGGGTCGGTAACCCGGCATTGCTGCCGGGTTGACCTGTTCAGACTGTCGCGCCCTTGCGGCGAATGGCGGTGCCAAGGGTACCGGCACAGACGCCAACGATGATCGCGATGATTAGCGCCATGGCTCCGACATGGGAAAATTGCCACCCGGCAAAAAGCAGTGGTGCGATCAGGCCTACCAGACCGCCCAATAGGGCTCCCAACCAATATTGGCGGGTCATCATGCCCAGTGCCAGACCCAGAATGCCGGGTAGGCCCAATACGTTGCCGCCGATGGTTCCAAGTATTTCTAACATCTCTGTCCCACCTTAATCCGAGCTTTTGTTCAGGAACGCGCGGATGTCGTCTCCTGAAGCGGCTGCGTGTTCCTGCAGAACCTCGCCGTCTATCTCTTTCGCAATCTTTTCATACGTTTCCAGATAGTTGGGTGGGAGGCTGTGCGCGATACCCTGATGGCAGTCGATACAGGTCATGCCGTTATCGATCGCGCGCTGGTGTTCATTGGCGGCCCGGGTTTCCTGAATCGTGAAGTCCATATAGTCGAAGTTGTGACAGTTACGGCATTCCCGGCTGTCGGATGCTTTCATCTTCTTCCAAACGGCCGTCGCCATAGCGAGACGATGATCCTCATACTTCTCGGGCGTGCTGATCGTGCCTGCCAGTTCGTGGTAGACATCCTTCACGGCCATGATCTTGGCCTTGATCTTGTGGTTCCATTCGTCCGGGACGTGGCAGTCCGAACAGATCGCCCGCACGCCCGAATGGTTGTTATAGTGGATGGTCTCGCGGTATTCGCCTAGATTGACCTCCATCGTGTGACACGAGGTGCAGAACTCTTCTGTATTCGTCAGTTCCAGCGTCCAGTGGAACCCACCCCAGAACAGGATGCCTGCCAGAAATCCAGCAAGCAGGGTGAAGCCAACGCTGAGGACGGCGATCGGGCTCCAGAACCAGGTCCAGAGGCGCCGGATGAGCCCTTGTTTTTCTTGGGAGTCGGACATGTCGCGCTCTCCTTTTCGACCTGAGTTTAGTTTCCGGAGGAAGGTTCAAAAGTGTTGTCGACCAGCGGCAGCGCATCGGCCTGCGGCACGTGACACTGGTTGCAGAAATACCGAGTGCCCGCGATCTGATCCAACTCACGGCCTTCGCGGTCCAGATAGTGGGTCATCGACAGTGTCGGCGCATTGCGCTCACCGGCTTTGGTCCAGTCGTGGCACGACAGGCACTGGTTGGTGCGCAGGTCGATCTGGTACTGTTCGATCGAGTGCGGGATCAGCGGCGGCTGCTGGCGATAGTTGCGCTGCATGCGGCCTTCGACCGTGCGATGCACCTGATCCAGAACGGCAGGTTCATCTACCTCGGCACCGCGCAGGCTGTTGACCCCGGCAGATTGTGCAAGGGCCAGGCCACCGAGGAGCAGCGGCGGGATCAGGGCAAGGCCCACTAGGATCGGCTTTTTCATCTTCTCACTCCTTCAAAAAGGTCTTGAGGCGCGCGGCTGAGGCGCGGCGGTTGGTTTCGGTGGCGCGACGGTCAGGGCGTCGAACCGATGGGTGAATTTGAAAACGTCTTCGGCACAGATATCGATGCAGCGCCCGCAATTGGTGCAGTCGGGCGACAGGATCAACGGGGTGTCTTTGCCTTTTAGCGCCGGAGAGATCACGTGGTTTTCCGGGCAGACCGCGTAGCAGTCCATGCAGTCATCGCAGGCGGAGCGGTTGGCGGCGCTGACCCGCAGCATTGCTTTGGTGCCGATCAATCCATAGAACGCGCCCACCGGGCAGACATGGCCGCACCATCCGTGGCGCGAGACAAACAAGTCGAACAGGAAGATCGCGGCGACCATCGCCCAGACAAATCCCATGCCAAAGACCAACCCGCGATGCAGCATGGTGATCGGGTTGACCAGCTCCCACGCGATGGCTCCGGTCAGGCCTGAGACGATAAGCACAGTGGCCATAATCCACAGCCGAGTGCCACGTTTGGGTTGCCAGCCTTTTTGCAGGCCCAGCTTGCGGTGCAGCCAATGCGCGCCGTCGGTTACGGGGTTGATCGGGCAAACCCACGAGCAATAGACGCGACCTCCGATCAACGCGTAAGCAACCAGGACGATGGCGGCACCGATGGCGGCAGTCAGCTCGGGCCAGTGCCCGGCGATCAGGCTTTGCAGAAAAACAAACGGATCGGTCAGGGGCAGCACGCCCAGCGTCAGCGACCCAGCCAGAGTGCCCTGCACGATCCAGATCCCGAACCATGGGCCCAGCAGAAACAGCACCAGAAAGAACAGCTGACTGGCGCGGCGCAGCAGCAGGTATTTATGGGCACTCAACCAACCTTTGCTAGCGATGGCCTCTTGCCCCAGTGGCATATTTGTGCGGGCGGTCATTGAGTGACCTCCGGCAACTTGAAGCTGGGCTCAAACCCGCCCGGTGCGACAAGGTTGTCGGTGCCCGGTCCCGGCAGGCGATCAGGCAGGTCGATAATGCCTTCTACGACCGGTGCACCTTTGGCTTCTTTCTCTTCCCAGCCTTTGCGGTAGTGATCTGCGCTGCTACCACGGGCCAATCGGGCGGGTAGAACTTTGATCGCAGCTTCGGGCAGGACGCAGCTTTTCTCGCAAACGCCACAGCCGGTGCAATGATCGGCGTGAACGGTTGGAATGAAGATCGCATGACTGCCTGAGCGGGCGTTGTGCTCGGTCTCCAGCGTGATGGCTTCGTCGATGACGGGGCAGACGCGATAGCAGACGTCGCAGCGCAGGCCGAGGAAGTTCAGGCAGTTCTCCTGATCGACCAGAACAGCCACACCCATCTTGGCGTCGTCGATATTGTCCAGTCCGGGGTCCAGCGCTCCGGTCGGGCAGGCCGCGACACAGGGGATGTCGTCACACATCTCACAAGGCACTTCGCGGGCGGTGAAATACGGTGTGCCGGTGGCCACCGCATCGACACCCAATTCAGCCAGCTTCAACGTGTCATAGGGACAGTCCCGCACGCACAAGCCGCAGCGAATGCAGGCCGATAGAAAGTCTTTTTCCGGCAAGGCTCCGGGGGGCCGCAACGCCTCGGCCGGCAACGCCCGTGCGTCCCGCGCCAGCCAGGCCAGCACGGACCCGGCCGCCACGCAGCCACCCGCTGCGCGCGCCGAGTCCTGCAGGAACCGGCGCCGCTGCGGCGAAAGGGGTGTGCCAACACGAGACATGGGGACGACCTTTGCCTTGCCAGCCTTTTACGCGCGCTCGACCTTACAGGCGCATTTCTTGAAGTCGGTCTCTTTCGACAGCGGGCAGGTCGCGTCCAAGGTCAGCTTGTTGGTTAGCTGGCCCTCGTCGAACCAAGGCATGAAGACAAGACCGCGCGGAACTTTGTTCCGGCCGCGGGTTTCGACCCGGCTGTTGACCTCGCCGCGGCGGGTAGACAGAACGATCTCCTGCCCGCGCCGCAGACCACGCTCGCGCGCATCGTCGGGGTGCATGTATACCACAGCGGCAGGATAGGCGCGGTGCAGTTCGGGCACGCGGCGAGTCATCGAACCCGAATGCCAATGTTCCAGCACACGGCCCGTGCAGAGCCACAGGTTGAATTCTTCATCCGGTACCTCGGGGGCGGGCTCGTATGGGGCAAAGATGATCTTGGCCTTGCCATCCTTGTGGCCATAGAACTTCACATCCGCACCTTCGGGCACGTAAGGATCATAACCTTCACGGAAGCGATAAAGCGTCTCTTTGCCGTCCACGACCGGCCAGCGCAAGCCGCGCGCCTGATGGTAAGTTTCGAACGGTGCCAGATCGTGCGCATGGCCGCGACCGAAATTGGCATATTCCTCGAACAGGCCCTTTTGCACGTAGAATCCAAAGTGCTCGGATTCGTCGTTGTCGAACCCTTCCGCGGTTTCAGACAGCGGGAACTGGTCGATCGTGCCATTGGCGAACAGCACGTCATACATTGTCTTGCCGCGATGTTCGGGCATGGTGGCCAGCAGTTCCTCGCCCCAAACTTCTTCAACGGTGAAGCGTTTGGAGAACTCCATCAGCTGCCAGAGGTCCGATTTCGCCTCACCCGGAGCCTTGACCTGTTGCCGCCAGAATTGCGTGCGACGCTCGGCGTTGCCATAGGCACCTTCCTTCTCAACCCACATGGCGGTGGGCAAGATCAGGTCAGCAGACAGAGCCGTTACGGTCGGGTAGGGATCGGATACGGCAATGAAGTTCTCAGGGTTGCGATAACCGGGATAGCCCTCTTCGTTGATGTTTGGTGCGGCCTGCATGTTGTTGGTGCACTGCACCCAATAGGCGTTCAGATCACCGTCTTTCAGTTTGCGGTGCTGCAGTACGGCGTGGAACCCGGGTTTGGGCGGGATGGTGCCCGCAGGGATTTTCCACGCAGTTTCGCAAATCTCGCGGTGCTTGTCGTTGGCAACGACCATGTCGGCGGGCAGACGGTGAGCGAAGGTCCCGACCTCACGTGCCGTACCACAGGCCGAAGGCTGACCGGTGAGCGAGAAGGGTGAGTTGCCGGGCTCGGAAATCTTACCCACCAGCAGGTGCACATTGTACATCAGTGAGTTCACCCACGATCCGCGTGTGTGCTGATTGAAACCCATGGTCCACAGGCTCATCACTTTGCGATTGGGGTCTGCATATTGCTGCGCCAGACGTTCGAGCTGAGAGGCAGGAACGCCGGACAGTTCAGAAGTATATTCCAGCGTGTATTCCGAAACGGCTTCGGCATATTCCTCGAAACTGATCGGTTCCAATTTGCCTGAGTTCGGGTTTTCAGCCTCTTGCTGCAGCGGGTTGTTGTCACGCAGGCCATAGCCGATATCGGTGGCGGTCTTGGTGATGTTCACATGGTTCTTGACGAAGTCTTCGTTCACAGCGCCGTTCTGGATGATGTAATTGGCGATGTAGTTCAGGATCGCCAGATCGGTTTGTGGTGCGAAGACCATGCCGTTATCGGCCAGCTCGAACGAGCGGTGTTCATAAGTCGACAGCACATGCACTTCGGATCCCGGTTTGGTCAGACGCGTGTCGGTCAGGCGTGACCACAGGATCGGGTGCATCTCGGCCATGTTCGAGCCCCAGAGCACGAACGTATCGGCATGCTCAAAATCGTCATAGCAGCCCATCGGCTCATCAATGCCAAATGTCCGCATAAAGCCGACAACCGCTGAGGCCATGCAGTGGCGCGCGTTCGGGTCGATGTTGTTGGACCGAAATCCCGCTTTCATCATCTTGGCAGCGGCATAACCTTCCCAAACGGTCCACTGGCCCGAGCCGAACATACCAACACTGGTCGGCCCTTTCTTGGCAAGGGCCTCTTTCCACTTGGCGGCCATGACGTCGAAGGCTTCGTCCCAGCTGACGGGTTCGAATTCACCATTCTTATCGTATTCGCCATTGGTCTTGCGCAGCATCGGTGTGGTCAGACGGTCTTTGCCGTACATGATCTTTGAAAGGAAATAGCCCTTGATGCAGTTCAGACCGCGGTTCACCGGCGCGTCCGGGTCGCCCTGCGTGGCGACGACGCGCCCGTCTTTGGTACCAACCAGGACCGAGCATCCGGTGCCGCAGAACCGGCAGGCGGCTTTGTCCCAACGGATGTCGGGGTTGCCGACTTGAGCGCTGGCCTGCCCGGTAGCAAGCGGCAAACCTGCGGCTGATGCTGTCGCAGCGGCGGCGGTTGATTTTAGAAAGGTCCGGCGGGATTCAGAGATGGTCATGACATGGGTCTCCGGCTTTATATCTGGCGAGAAGCGTTAAGGTGCGGACGGGTCTCCGCAAGGTCTTCGAAATGGTGATAAGTCAAGGTCAGAGAGATCACGCCCGGGATCTGATGCAGATCCATGATCGTCTCGGATGCCAATTTTTCAGGCGTATCCTCGACCACAACAACAATGCGGCCATCCTCAGATGCCGCGTGAACCTCTGCCCCGTTTGTACCCGCAATCGTGGCCTGTGCACTCTGCGTGGTTTCGGGGGTTACATGAACGAGGCATCCACAGATGTTCATTAGGCGACCTCCTGCGTGGGCGGGGTGTGGCGTTCAAAGCTGACGGAACCGGCGGGGCAGGCGCTGGCGCAGGCGCCGCAGCCGGTGCAGGTATCGGTGTCGAGTACGGGTTCGGCGCGGCCACCGGTCTGCAATTGAAAGCGGATTGCACGGTGGTCGCAGACATCCTGACAGACCCGACAGCTGACGCCGTTCATCGACAGGCACGTGGCAGCAACTCTGGCGCGCCAGGGCCAGTCGGCGATATGTTCGGGGTTCAATGCTCCGGTCGGGCAAGCATTGGCGCAATCACCGCAGAATGTGCAGGGGCCTGCATCCAGCTGGACGACGGGGAAGCCCTGTGTGTCGAACTTGACTATGTCTTCGGGACATGCCTCGCGGCATTCGTCGCATTGCGTGCACAGCTCAAGAAACTCGGCTGCATCTGCCCCAGGCGGGCGGATGGAGTTTTGATCATTGCGCAGCACTTTTCCCTTAAGAAACGCACGGCGGCTGGCTAGCTTGTTCATTCGCTTGCGACCTTATGCATAAAGGGCAAGGAGCAGCCTCACCCCGAGTCGGGTTCTAGTGTAACCCGAACATCAGGATATTGACCTATGTCATTTTCAAAGCTGTTATTTCCCCGCAGAGGCAAAAAACATGTGCAAAAAATGCACAATTTCAGATGTGTCTATGAAACTTAAATCACGACCACGCGTTTGCGCCAAATGAATTCGCCGATTCAGGCGCGTTTTTCGCCAATCGTCGTGACGCCCAGAATCGACAGCACTTTGGCCTCGATCTGCTCTGCATTCATACCAGCGACCGCGTACATATCCGCTGGGTTTGCCTGATCGATGAAAATATCCGGCAACACCATCGAGCGATACTTCAACCCTTCGTCGAACACGCCCTCATCGGCCAAAAGCTGCGCAACATGACTGCCGAAACCGCCAACTGCGCCTTCCTCGATCGTGATCAACGCCTCGTGGTTCGCGGCCAGATCAAGGATCAAATCCCGATCCAGAGGCTTGGCAAAGCGCGCATCGGCGATGGTGGGGGCGATCCCGCGCGCGGAAAGCGCCTCGGCCGCCTTCTGCACCTCGGCCAGCCGCGTCCCGAAGGACAGCAGTGCTACACGCGCACCTTTTTGGATCATGCGGCCTTTGCCGATCTCCAACACTTCACCGCGCTCGGGCAAGTCAACGCCCACCCCTTCGCCGCGAGGATAGCGGAAGGCGATCGGACCATCATCATAAGCGACGGCAGTGGCAACCATGTGCATCAACTCAGCCTCATCCGCGGCGGCCATGACAACCATGCCCGGAAGGTTGGCCAAGTAAGCAATATCAAACGATCCCGCATGGGTTGCGCCATCGGCTCCGACCAATCCAGCACGGTCGACGGCAAAGCGCACCGGCAAGCGTTGGATGGCTACGTCATGTACCACCTGATCGTAGCCACGCTGTAGGAAAGTGGAATACATTGCACAGAACGGCTTCATCCCGCCGGCGGCCAGCGCAGCCGAGAATGTCACACCATGCTGTTCGGCAATCGCCACATCAAAACACCGCGAAGGGTAGCGCTCAGCAAACAGGTTCAGCCCAGTCCCATCCGGCATTGCAGCGGTGACGGCGACGATCTTGTCATCCCGAGCCGCTTCCTCGACCAGGGTCTTGCCAAAGACCGACGTGTAAGACGGCGCGTTGGATGGTGCCTTTTTCTGCTCACCCGTCACTACATCGAACTTAGCGGTTGCGTGACCCTTGTCGCGTGCCTGTTCGGCAGGGGCATAACCCTTGCCCTTTTTGGTCAATACGTGGATCAGGATCGGACCTGTCGCTTTGGCCTTGACCGCACGCAAAACCGGCAACAACTGGTCCAGATCATGGCCGTCGATGGGGCCGAGATAAGAAAAGCCTAATTCCTCAAATAGCGTCCCGCCCATGGCCATGCCCTTCAACATGTCCTTGGCGCGCTTGGCCCCTTCACGGAAGGGTTCCGGTAGCAACGACACCGCGCCTTTGGCGGCCGCTTTCAGATCGTGAAACGGCTCTTCCGCATAAATGCGCGATAGGTAGTTGGACAAAGCACCCACGGGTGGCGCAATGCTCATCTCGTTGTCGTTCAGGATCACGATCAGGCGTTTCTTCAGATGCCCTGCATTGTTCATCGCCTCAAATGCCATGCCCGCAGACATCGAGCCATCGCCGATCACGGCAATCGCATCGCCCAGACCTTCGGGCGTCACACCGCCCAGATCACGGGCCACGGCAAATCCCAGCGCGGCGCTGATCGAAGTGCTGGAATGGGCCGCGCCAAACGGGTCATAAGGGCTTTCGCTGCGTTTGGTGAATCCGCTCAGGCCATCTTTCATACGCAGGGTACGAATCCGATCGCGGCGCTCGGTCAGAATCTTGTGTGGATAACACTGGTGACCGACGTCCCAGATGATCTTGTCGCGGGGTGTATCGAACACTGCGTGAAGCGCAGTGGTCAGCTCAACCACGCCCAGACCCGCGCCCAGATGCCCTCCGGTAACCGATACTGCAGAGATCGTTTCGGTCCGCAATTCATGTGCGACCTGATGCAGTTGCGCATCTGAAAACTGCTTCAGATCCGCTGGGCGGCTCACAAGGTCCAACAAGGGCGTATTCGGGCGGTCAGACATTTGGCGTTCCTGGCTTAGCTGTCCCGGGCAATAACGAAGCGGGCAGCCTGCTTCAAGGTTTCTGCCGCGGGGCCATATTCATCCAACGCAGCACAAGCCTGATCCACAAGCTCAGCGGCACCGGATTTAGCCGCATCCAGACCAAGAAGCGAGACAAAGGTCGCCTTGCCCGCCTCTGCATCCTTCTGCAAGCGCTTTCCTGCCTTTTCGGCATCTCCTTCAACATCCATGATGTCATCCGCGATCTGAAAGGCAAGCCCAAGCGCCTGGGCATATTGGCGCAAGGGGGCAGGATCGGCCTGCGCTAACCGCGCGCCTGCACAGGCGGACCATTCGATCAACGCGCCGGTCTTGCCCACTTGCAGTTGCGTAATCTCATCCAGTGTCAGTGGCTCTGCTGCCGTCTCCGCCGCAATATCCAGCGCCTGACCCAGAACCATACCCTGCGCGCCGCTCGCTTTTGCCAGTGTTAGAGCCAGTTCGGCGCGCATTTCAGCATTTCCGACCTCTGGCCGCACGCAAAGCTCAAACGCAAGTGTCTGCAGCGCATCCCCAGCCAGAACGGCTGTCCCTTCATCCCATTTCACATGGACTGTGGGGCGTCCTCGCCGCAGGTCATCATCATCCATGCAGGGCAGGTCGTCATGTACCAGAGAGTATGCATGCAGCGCTTCGATCCCCGTCGCCGGCCAGATCGCCCGAGCCGCATCGACGCCAAGTAACCGCGCGCTTTCCAGTACCAGAAACCCTCGCAGACGCTTGCCGCCCGCGGTGGCATAGGCCATCGCCTGTGTCACATCCAGATCGTCCAACGTCCCCAGAACCAGATCGAAATGGTCTTGAATCAGCGCGGCATCCTGTGCCAGCTTTTCACGAAACATTTACTGACCTTCGACAGGCGTCGTCCCGGTTGGCTGGCCATCTGCGTCCAAAGTGATCGCGGCCACCTTTTCCTCGGCGCGTTTCAGCTCATCCTCACAGCGTTTCTTCAACGCCGCACCCCGCTCATACAAAGCGATCGACTGATCCAGCGCCACATCCCCGCGTTCCAGCTGACCCACCACGGCCTCAAGCTCTTTCATCGCCTGTTCAAAGGTCATCTGTTCGACTGGGGTATCGGTCATTGTGCTGCCTTCATCAATTCTTCCACATGGGCGCGTGTCGCCTCGGCCAATGCGTTCAGATCATACCCGCCTTCCAGAGTCGAGACGATACGCCCATCACACACTTCATCAGCAATCTTGCACAGCTCCGCCGTGATCCAGGCGAAATCACCCGTGGACCAGTTAAGATTTGCCAACGGATCATCCTGATGGGCATCAAACCCGGCGGAGACAATAATTAGTTCCGGCTTGAATGCGCGCAGTCGTGGAAAAGCTTGCGCCTCATAAGCGGCTCGCATCTCCGCTCCGCCTGTGCCCGGTGCCAAAGGAATATTCAAAACCGTCCCATAAGCGCCGGTTTCGTCAGTACGGCCAGAGCCGGGCCATAACGGCATCTGCTGACTGGTGATCACCAGCGCGCGCTTTTCGTCCCACAGCAAATCCTGCGTGCCATTGCCATGATGAACATCAAAATCCAACACTGCCACGCGGTTCAACCCGTGATGATCCAGTGCATGCTTTGCAGCCAACGCGGCATTGCCAAACAGACAGAACCCCATGGCCGTTTCCGTCTCGGCATGGTGGCCTGGCGGTCGTATCGCACAGAACGCATTCGGTGCTTCACCGCCCAGTACCAGATCGACGGCTCGCACCACCGCACCTGCCGCGCGATAGGCCGCATCAACAGATCCTGGAGACATGAATGTATCCCCATCAATCTGCTTGAACCCATCCGAGGGCCTTTGGTCAAGAATATCACTGATATGGTTCTGCGGATGAACTCGTAGCAAATCATCATCCGCTGCCAACGGCGCTGTCACACGCTGCAAATCCAAATCCTCAAGCGCATGAAGGATATGTTCCAACCGCGCCACCCGCTCTGGATGCCCCTCTGGCGTCACATGATTAAGACAATCTGCGTGGGTCAGCAAAGCGGTTTTCATCAGGATCTCATCTTCATCTGGCTAAAATATCCTCGCCGAAGGCCTAAAAACGCCGCGCGACGGCTCATCAGTCCGGCGCCAGCATATAGCCCGCACCGCGCACAGTCTGCAGATACCGAGGCTGTTTCGGATCCTGCTCCAGCTTCCGACGCAAGCGGGTGATCTGCACGTCCACCGCACGTTCCTGCGCCTGTCCCTTGTCGCGCCCCAGGTCCTCGACCAGCTTGGCACGGCTAATCGGTTCGCCGGGCTGGGCCGAGAATATCTTCATCAACTGGCTTTCCGTTGCAGTCAAGCGCACCGGATCTTCGCCCTGCCACATCTCACCCCGCTCGATATCGTAGCGAATTGGTCCAAGATGCAGAATCTTGGCCACCGCGTCCTGCGCGGGCGTTTCCGGCATCCGGCGAAGAATGGCATTGATCCTAAGTAGCAACTCTTTGGGTTCGAACGGCTTGGCCAAGTAGTCATCAGCTCCGGCTTCCAAACCAGCAATCCGATGCTCGGTTTCGCCCTTTGCCGTCAGCAACAGGATCGGGGTGGAATGCGTTTCGCGCAAGGCCCGTGTCAGGCTGACGCCATCCTCACCGGGCATCATCACATCCAGCACAATCATATCAAAATCCAACCCTGACAACACCCGCCGCGCATGGGCCGCGTCGCGCGCAGAAGTCACCAAGAACCCGCTGCGCATCAGGAATTGCTTGAGCAGGTCACGAATGCGCTCGTCATCATCGACGATAAGAAGATGGGCGTCCATTTCGCTCATGAAGTCGTATCCCGCAGTTTTGTATATGCACGACGCATATCAGCATCCATCATCGCTTCAAGCACTTTGCGAAACCCGGCCACTGCTTCGGGGCCCGCATCCTTGTAGGCCGCGCGCATCCGGGCGCGCTGGGCGTCGGAGAGTTTGGCCTCTAGCGCCTTCCCCTTATCCGTCAGAAATAGGTGGCGTTCACGTTTGTCCACTGTTCCGACTCGGCTTTCGACCAGACCATCTTCGATGAGGCTACGCAGAACGCGGTTCAGCGATTGTTTGGTAACACCCAATATGGCCAGCAGATTGTTGACCGTCGTTCCCGGCGCTCGGTTGATGAAGTGGATGGCCCGGTGATGCGCCCGACCATAGGCCAATTCTGTCAGGATACGGTCAGGGTCCGCGGTAAAGCCGCGATAGGCAAAGAACATGGCCTCGATACCCTGCCTCAGTTGCTCATCTGTCAGAAACAACAGGCTTTCTCCGCCAAAGACCGGGGCGGGACGGATGTCGGACATGTTGGACCTCATTCGCAATATGATCTGACTTTATGTCAGCCTTATTGACATTCCAAGTGCGCACAGGTATCGAATCGCAGTTTTTGCGCAACATTATGTCCGATGCGGACCTAAACGGCGCAACATTCGGAAATCTAGCCCGGCTCAGGAGGTTTCGCATGGCGGGATATGACGATCGCGACGGTGTCATCTGGATGGATGGCGAACTTGTGCCCTGGCGCGAAGCGAATGTGCACATTCTGTCCCACGCGATGCACTATGCGTCTTCAGTGTTTGAGGGTGAGCGCGCCTATAACGGCAAGATCTTCAAAAGCCGCGAACATTCGGAACGCCTGATCGCCTCGGCCGAGGCTCTGGATATGCCAATGCCTTACTCGGTTGATGAGATCGAGGCGGCAAAGGAAGAGGCGCTGAAAGCCAGCGGTCTTCAGGATGCTTATGTCCGAGCTCTGGTCTGGCGTGGCTCTGGTGAGGATATGGGTGTCGCTTCCGCCAAGAACCCCGTTCGGATGGCCATCGCTGTTTGGCCTTGGGGTGCGTATTACGGTGATGCCAAGATGCAAGGTGCCAAGCTGGACATCGCCGAGTGGAAACGACCCAGCCCGGAAACCATTCCGGTACATGCCAAGGCAGCGGGTCTTTACATGATCTGCACCATTTCAAAGCATAAGGCCGAGGCCAAAGGCTGCTCGGACGCTTTGTTCATGGATTACAACGGCAACGTGGCAGAAGCGACGGGTGCCAACGTCTTCTTCGTGAAAGACGGAGAAGTGCACACCCCGCTGGCCGATTGCTTCCTGAACGGCATCACCCGTCAGACGGTGATCCAGATGCTGAAAGACAAGGGCGTCACTGTCCACGAACGCCGCATCAGACCCGAAGAAATGGCAGATTTCGAACAGTGTTGGCTGACAGGTACAGCAGCCGAAGTCACTCCGGTCGGGCAGATCGGCGACTATACCTTTGAGGTTGGCGATCTGACCCGTGAAATCGCCGAAGACTACGAAAAGCTGGTCCGCGCGTAAGTTAATACCGCTTTGAACCCCCGCTCGGGCGGGGGTTCTGATTGCAAGCCGTGCAAATTTTTGTGCAGATCGTCCCGAGATATGGACGCCTGCGTGTGAGACCGTATTCTTGATCCATGTTGGATCTTCTCAGCGATATTCTCACCCGCCTGTCTCTTCGTGGCACGTTTTACTTTCGCACATCCTTTACCCCACCGTTCGGGATACAGGTGCCGAGCTACGAGAACGTGGCCCGCTTTCACTTTGTTCAGCGCGGTGAGCTTAAGGTTTACCTGCCTGCAACTGGCGAGACGCTGCGGTTGCGGCAGGGCGACCTGATCTTGATCCCACATGGCGCGTCACACGCGCTGCTGTGCAACGAGGTCAAACCCTATGACGCTCTGCCACTTGAGCAGGTGTTGGATCAGTCCGGCTACACGGGCGACGGTGTGCTGGTCTATGGCGGGGCGGAAGAAGAACGCGATACGCAGCTGATCTGCGGTCATTTCTCGTTTACGGGACCCGCCGGTCGGAAAGGGACTGGGCATATGCTGATCGATCGGCTGCCGCCCTATATTCTGATCGAGAACTACGGGGAGGACGCTGGCACCTGGATTGAGGCGACCCTGCGCATGATCGGATCAGAGGTGTCCGGCGCACGCATTGGCGGCGATTTAATTGCTTTGAAACTGTCTGAAGTGCTGTTTGCGCAAGCAATACGGGCCTATCTGGAACACCAAAGCCCGGATGATGCCGCGCTGGCCGGGTTTGCCGACCCGCGCATCTCGCGGGCGCTGACGGCATTTCATCAGTCCCCCGCACAGGAGTGGAGTGTTGCCTCACTCGCGCGCGAGGCAGCGATGTCGCGCACCGCGTTTGCCCAGCTTTTTGCCCAGAAGATGGGAACAACTCCGATACAATATCTGACAGATTGGCGGATGCAGATAGCCTGTCATGGGTTGACCGAAAACCGCTGGAATGTTGCGGATGCGGCTGCCGAGGTGGGATATGCCTCTGAGGCCGCGTTTTCGCGCGTGTTCAAGAAGCAGGTTGGCGTATCTCCCGCCGCCTATCGGGCACTGCACTGATCGTTCTTGTATTTCGAACGATCTGCAAAGTTTATCAAACGACCAAGTATACTCCGTTCGGATCGCTGCTCCTATCCTTTAGCCATCACTCATTAAGGAAAGGAAGTTGAAATGTCCCTGCGTTTTGTCACCCGCTCTGTCCATGCGTATCTCGACTACCCGGTTGCGATTGCGCTGATGGTGTTGCCCTTTGTTCTAGGGCTTGGTCAGTCCAACCCCTTGGCGCTCTGGCTGTCCGTGGTTACAGGCGTGGCCGCCTTCGTATTGACCGTTCTGACAGATCATCATCTCGGAATCTGGAGGGTGCTGTCCTACAAGTTCCACCTCGCTGTAGATCTTCTTGTTGGTATTACCTTTCTGATGGCGCCCAGCCTGCTTGGATTTTCCGGCATTGACGCCCTGTTCTACTGGGTGAACGGTGCCGCTGTTGTCGCGGTCATATCGCTTAGTGCGCCCGAAAAAGGTGTTGTTGTCTGACCGAATACCAAATCTGTAAATCATTGACGGGCTGTGCGGATTTCTGCGTGGCCCTCTTCCTTTTTTGGCTCTAATAAGGCGATTTGCCCAAATTGAGCTGGCGATGATGTAATCGAATTTAAGGCTTGAAATTTCCGATAAAAACAATCAGATATAATGCAACGCCAGATTTTGATATCAAGCTCCAGGTTCTGGGGCGATCTGTAGGCTCAGCTTGTGCAGATGTGAAGGCCTGCCATCGCCCCGGAAACGACCACAAAGAGGCTGCGATTGCGCGAACGTTTCGAAGAATTGATGGGCGATCCCTGTTGTGCGTCATGTGATTGCGATGCGCTGACCTCAGATGTCGCCGCTTATCTTGATCACAAGACCTGTGATGCCGAACGTTGTCGCAAGCTCGAGGAACACCCCGTCGTGACACCTGAGCCTGTCAGGCGCGCATCACAGCGCGCGCTGAATGAAGGGGAAGTGCGGGTTTAGAAATCCACACCCCGCTGGGCTTTGATACCGGCCTGAAACGGGTGCTTCTCTTCGGTCATCTCGGTCACCAGATCCGCATATTCGCGCAAAGCTTGGGGTGCATCCCGGCCTGTCAGGAATACGCTGGTTTTGTCCGAACGGGCCTTAAGACCGTCAATAACAGTCTCTACTGAAAGGTATTCGTAGCGCAGCGCGATATTGATCTCGTCCAAAACAACAAGATCATAGTCGCCGCTTTTCATCAGATCACACGCCTTGCCAAAGGCTGCCGTCGCGGCAGCAATGTCACGTTCGCGGTCTTGCGTATCCCAGGTGAAGCCTTCGCCCATTGTGTGCCAGGTGACCAGATCACGCTCTTCAAAGAACCTGCGCTCACCCGTCTTCCATTTGCCTTTGATGAACTGAACCACAGCCACTTTCTGACCCCAACCCAAGGCGCGAATTACTACACCAAATGCGGCCGAGGACTTGCCCTTGCCCTTGCCGGTGTTGATCAGCACCAATCCCCGACCGGGATCAACCGCTTCCGAGACTTTTTTGCGGTGCTTCGCCTGCACTTCTTGCATCTTTTCTTTGTGGTTTTGTGCGTCGCTCATCGGGAAACCTCATGGGAATGTCGCGCCCCAAACTAGGGGAAGTTTGCGAAAGGTAAAGTCATGCTTTGGGGTCGGTTACAGACCGCGCCTTGGTCCGATCGAGTCCAAGTTGGCGTTCGCGTAGGATGACTACGACATTGCCGGCAATCACCAGCGCCGCACCACCCAGCATCACCAGGGTAGGAAGCTCATCAAACCAGATATAGCCGATGATGATGGCAAACAGCATCGTCGTATAATCGTAAGGCGCCAACATCGAGGCTTGGCCGAATTTGTACGAGGATGTCACGAGAATCTGCGCCACTCCGCCGATCAAGCCCATTGTCACCAGCAATGCGGCTTGTTCCCAGCTTGGGACAACCCAGCCCCAAAACACCGATAGGCTTGAAAGCAAAGTTGCGGTGAGTGAAAAGTAGAACACAATTGCAGCTGGATGATCCACCTGCACAAGTTGCCGAATGTGTATCTGAACAAAAGCGCGCGCGACGGTAGCCGCCAATACACAGAGCGCTCCGATCATTGCGGCGGTTTCAGCAGTACCCGAGCCCAGGCGCGGCCAGATCATTATCAGAACGCCGACAAGACCAAGCGCAACGGCGCCGATGCGGATCATTCGTATCCGTTCACCCAACATGATTGCGGCCAGGATCAGCGTGAAGATAGGGGTGGCATAACCGATGGCCGTGACCTCGGGCAAAGGCAGCAGGCTAAGTCCGGTAAAGGTCAATCCCATGGCCGACGTGCCCAATACACCGCGCCAGAAATGGCCCATGGGCTTCTTAATGATGAAACCATGCGTCAGCTCTCCGCGCCATGACAACCAAGCGATGATGACCGGAATGGCGAAGAGCGAGCGGAAAAACACCATTTCGCCCGGAGGGAAATCATCCGACAGCGCCTTGACCAAGGCGGACATTACTGTGAACAGCACCAGCGCACTGAGTTTCAGCGCCACGGCTAATGCCGGACGATGCGATGTTAAGGATTTTGCCATGGCGCGAACCTGCGCTTTCGCGCGCAAAAGATCAACGATGGGATTGTACCAATCAGACAGATTTCCAGTTGATTGGGAGTGGGTGCCCGATTTCTTCCGAGAATATCTCAAGAAACCCGAGCATTTGAGTAACCCGCTTGTGCGCTAAATCCCGTCCGCGATCAGTCACCATTTCAGCTGGCAGGTTCAGCAGCTTGAGCTTCCAATGGTCGATTGCAAATCTCTGGTCATCCAAGTCGCGGTCTTCGGCGAAGGGATCGGCGATATCATACAACGCCCGCCCCAATGCTGCCGACACGGCGAAGGTGCGGGCAATCCCGATCGCGCCAAGTGCGTCCAGTCGATCCGCGTCCTGCAGGATACATGCCTCGGGCGATTCAGGAGGGATGTTGGCGGAGTAGCTGTGCGCAGCAATGGCGTGTTGCGTCGCGCAAATTTCCGACGCCGTAAAGTCAAGTTCGGCAAGAATAGGCTCTGATTCAGCGGCCGATTGTTGCGACGCCAGATGCCGGTTGGGATCGTCCTTGGGCAGATTGACCAGATCATGCAGATAACAGGCGGCGAGCAATACACGCTGGTTGGTGCGCTGGTCAGCAATAGCCTGTGCGTTCATCCAAACCCGATCCAGATGCGCCAGATCATGCGCCGGATCGGTCAGCATTCGCTGCGTGACGACCGCCCGAAGCGCCGCGCGATGATCAGCCAATCCGTCCACGGTTCTCGCCGATCTGGCCGCGATGCAGAAGCAGGTGATCGAGGATTACACAGGCCATCATCGCTTCTCCCACTGGTACGGCGCGGATGCCGACGCAGGGATCGTGGCGTCCTTTGGTGATGATCTCGGTCTCTTCACCGGATTTGGTGATGGTTTTGCGAGTGGTCAGGATCGACGAGGTCGGCTTGACCGCAAACCGCACGACGACGTCCTGTCCGGTGGAAATGCCGCCCAAAATGCCGCCTGCATGGTTCGAGCTGTATTGCGGGCCGTTCTGACCCATAAAGATTTCATCAGCGTTGGCTTCGCCGGTCAGTTCTGCAGCCGCCATACCCTCGCCAATCTCGACGCCTTTTACCGCGTTGATCGACATCATCGCGACAGCAAGATCAGTGTCTAACTTTGCGTATATTGGTGCGCCCAGCCCCGCGGGGACACCACGTGCCACGACCTCGACCACTGCGCCGACCGAGTTTCCGGACTTGCGCAGATCATCGAGATAGACCGCCCAATCCTCGGCAGATTTAGCGTCCGGCGTCCAGAACGGGTTTTGTTCGATCTGCGACCAGTCGAAATTTCCACGATCGATTTTGTGCGGGCCGATCTGTGTCATATAACCGGTGATTTGCACATTCGGGGCGATCTGCTTGATTGCTTCGCGCGCCAACCCTCCAGCGGCGACACGCGAAGCCGTTTCCCGGGCCGAGCTGCGTCCGCCACCGCGATAATCGCGAATACCGTATTTCTGCCAGTAAGTAATATCAGCGTGACCAGGGCGGAACTTGTCCATGATGTCACCGTAGTCTTTCGAGCGCTGATCGGTGTTCTCGATCATCAATTGTACAGGCGTGCCGGTGGTCTGGCCTTCGAAAACACCGGACAGGATTTTGACCTGATCGGGCTCGCGCCGCTGGGTCGTAAACTTGTTCTGCCCCGGTTTACGCTTGTCCAGCCAGTGCTGGATCATAGTCTCATTGATTTGCACACCCGGTGGGCAGCCGTCGACGGTGGCCCCCAATGCAGGCCCGTGACTTTCACCCCAGGTGGTGACTCGGAAAAGGTGTCCAAAGCTGTTCATCGACATGGGGCGTGCTCCTTTGCGGAACGTGATTAGCGGGCGCGGGGCTTGGCCTCAAGCGGATTTGCGGTCGAGGGTGACCCCGACCGCTTGCTGTCAGGCCGCAGCAGCGATGTTCGCGCGGGTCTTGGTGACCTTTTGGGCCGCCTGTGCGGCTTCGCGCCCTTTTTGCACAAAGTGCTCGCGGTAGATGGCGTTGTGATGATCGGTTTCCTGATATTGATGCGGCGTCAGCGAGACCGACAGCACTGGGACACCGGTGTCCATAGCGGCGCGCATCAAACCATCAACCACGGCCTGAGCAACAAAATCGTGCCGGTAGATGCCCCCATCCACAACGAAGGCTGCACAGGCTATGGCCGCGTATTGACCGGTTTGAGCCAGATCGCGCGCAATCAAAGGCATTTCAAACGCGCCGGGGACGTCAAATATATCGACCTGTTCGGCGGGGATGAGTTGCAAGAACCCATCAAGGGCGCGATCCACGATATCAGAATGCCAATTGGCTTTGACGAAAGCATAGCGGGTGTGTGTCATCATGATCTCCTTAGCAAACAGACACTTCACCCAAGGCGATCACGAGCGGGCACACCGCATTACCGGCGTGCTGCACGTTCTCTTTCATCCGGACTGTAACCGTCGGCTCTGGCCTCTCACCAGATCTGCTGACACCCCGAAGGTCGGGGCCGCTCGCGGGCTTACGGGTCGAGCCCGCATACCGCCGGTGGGGAATTTCGCCCCGCCCTGAGAACGAGGTGGACCTTGCCAATTCGATACTGGTTCTGCAAGAGAAATTGGACGGAGGACCCAAATGCATCCTAACCCTGCCTTTCGCAACGAGGCGCGTGCGCGTCATATCGATTTTGTCCGAGATCGCGCCTTTGGCGTTCTAGCAGTCTCGACACCGGAAGCGCCATTACTGAGCCACGTTCCTTTCTTGCTGAGCGAAGATGTCGAATGGGCGGATCTGCATCTAGTGCGGTCAAACCCGATCGTGCGTGCATTGAAGCAGCCACAATCTGCGCGGATCGCCGTTTCAGGGCCTGATGGGTATATCTCGCCTGATTGGTATGGCGTCGATGATCAGGTCCCGACCTGGAACTATGTTGCGGTGCATCTGACCGGCGTGCTTGAGATGCGCCCCGTGGAAGAGTTGCGAGGCCTGCTGGACCGACAGGCCGCTGATTTCGAGAATCGCCTGTTGCCTAAGCCTCCATGGCTGGCGTCGAAGATGACACCAGATGCGTTGGATCGGATGATGCGGATGATTGTGCCATGCCGACTTACGGTCTCGGACATTGATGGCACTTGGAAACTTAACCAGAATAAGCCCGACGTTGCGCGCCAACGCGCCGCTGATCACGTCCAATCTGCTGGGATTGGGGCTGAGGTCGGGTCATTGGCCTCGCTCATGCGCGAGGCCAAAATTTAAAAATCACCTAGTTTACTGAGTAGTGAAGGTGGCGAGATAGGCGGCTATGTGATCCGCTCCTTTCTTCAGCTTTACGCTCATATTCGGGCGGGCGGTTTCATCATTCAGATATTCTTTGATGAAGTTGATCGGGTCTTGTGAATAGGCGGCGATGTTTTCTTCGGTCCATACCAGCCCTTCTTGCCCGGCACGGATCATGTCATCGGTAAACATGCCAATGGGCAGACGCTCGCTTCCGTACAGATAATCGCTTTCGGTTCCGGCCACGCGACCAACTACGCCATAGAGATTCGGCCCCGTAATGCCGCCTTTGACCAAAACATCGCCATCCTTGATGATCGCGTGGCAGGATGAGCATCGGTTATAGAGTTGTTTGCCTTTTGCGGGGTCTCCGGCTGCAATAGCTTGTGCTGTACTCAGAATCGTAAATAGAACCGCGGTTGCTGCAATCTTTGGCATTGGAATTCTCCGGCTGCTTGGTGATTTCCTTCGGCCTTTCACGTATTCCCGCAATGAGTGCAATCGGAATTCGATATTCTGCTATATCTTTGAAATATCTATTTTAAATTAATAATTTAATCTCATCATGTTCGCGTTAATTTGGAAAATATCGTGGCAAAACTCTGGCAAATTCAGCGTCGTTTCGACGATCTTGAAAGGGAGTGAAGGTGGATAAACCCGGATGCGCCAATCCGCAGGCCAGCCCCGAATCACACCACATGACCACTGGGCCTAGTGGCTGCCCAGAAGACTAAAATCTGCATTTGA
Source organism: Ruegeria sp. AB11 (assembly GCF_056536325.1). Classification (NCBI taxonomy): domain Bacteria; kingdom Pseudomonadati; phylum Pseudomonadota; class Alphaproteobacteria; order Rhodobacterales; family Roseobacteraceae; genus Ruegeria; species Ruegeria sp. AB11. The sequence continues at coordinate 911,914 of NZ_JBQFJO010000001.1, forward strand.
TATTGAAATTTTACCCTTTCACCGTGAAATGATTGCTTAGATGCGGCGTATTGCGCGTTTAAGAGCGCTGGACGAACTCTATTCTCCCCGATAGATACCCCCTTTAAGACGCCGCAGTTCATGCGGTGCGCGAGCTATATGCCCGTTCGCGGGCGCCAGACAATTCGGAGATAACCTCGTGTCCCACGCTGAAGACCACGAAGGCACCCGCAGAGATTTTCTGTACTACGTCGCTGGCGGCGCAGGTGTCGTTGCGACGGGGGCTGCCGTTTGGCCCCTGGTAAATCAAATGAATCCCTCGGCAGACGTTCAGGCGCTGTCCTCGATCCGTGTTGACGTCAGCGGGGTTGAGACGGGCACGCAGCTGACCGTGAAATGGTTGGGCAAACCTGTTTTCATCCGCCACCGAACTGGTGCCGAGATCCAGGAAGCCAAAGAGCAGGACGCTGAAGGCGTGGATGCTCTGCCTGATCCGCTGGCGCGTAACTTCAATATTGCAGCCGATGCACCGGCAACTGACGCCAACCGCGTCATGCCGTCGCCCGAAGGCGAAGCGCCGGGTGCATGGATCGTTCAGATGGGCGTCTGTACTCACCTTGGATGTGTGCCGCTGGGCGATGCCGGTGATTTCGGCGGCTGGTTCTGCCCCTGCCACGGTTCGCACTACGATCTGGCCGGCCGTATCCGTAAGGGCCCCGCGCCCGAGAACCTGCCTGTCCCGCCCGCTGAATGGGTGGACAACAGCACAATCAAACTCGGCTAAGGGAGACCCAACTTATGTCCGGAATTCCCCACGATCATTACGAGCCGAAGACAAGCGGCGAAAAGTGGCTGAACAGCCGCCTGCCGATTGTCGGCCTGCTGTATGATACACTGATGATCCCGACCCCAAAGAACCTGAACTGGATGTGGATTTGGGGTATCGTTCTGACGTTCTGTCTGGCGCTGCAAATCGTCACCGGTATCGTTCTGGTGATGCACTATACCCCGCATGTCGATCTGGCCTTTGCCAGCATCGAACACATCATGCGCAACGTGAATGGCGGCTATATGCTGCGGTATCTGCACATGAATGGCGCGTCGCTGTTCTTTGTTGCGGTCTACATTCACATCTTCCGCGGCCTATTTTACGGCTCGTACAAAGCCCCGCGTGAGATCACGTGGATCATCGGTATGCTGATCTACCTGATGATGATGGGCACTGCCTTCATGGGCTACGTTCTGCCCTGGGGCCAGATGTCCTTCTGGGGTGCGACCGTGATCACCGGCCTGTTTGGCGCGATCCCGTTTGTGGGTGACGCGATCCAGACCTGGCTGCTGGGCGGACCTGCGGTGGACAACGCCACGCTGAACCGTTTCTTCTCGCTGCACTACCTGCTGCCTTTCGTTATCGCAGCGCTGGTCATCGTGCATATCTGGGCCTTCCACACCACTGGCAACAACAACCCTACGGGTGTTGAAGTGCGCCGTGGTTCGAAGGCCGAGGCCGAGAAAGACACGCTGCCGTTCTGGCCCTATTTCGTGATCAAGGACCTGTTCGCTCTGGCGGTTATTCTTGTCGTGTTCTGGGCCATCGTTGGCTACATGCCGAACTATCTGGGCCACCCGGATAACTACATCGAAGCCAACCCGCTGGTCACACCTGCGCACATCGTTCCTGAATGGTACTTCCTGCCGTTCTACGCGATCCTGCGTGCCTTCACCGGCGAGGTCTGGGTCGTTCAGTTTGCCAGCTTCATCACCGGCGGCATCATCGATGCCAAGTTCTTTGGTGTTCTGGCGATGTTCGGTGCGATCCTGGCAATGGCCCTGGCACCTTGGCTGGACACATCGACAGTGCGTTCGGGCAAATACCGCCCGATGTTCAAATGGTGGTTCTACCTGCTGGTCATCGACTTCTTTGCCCTGATGTGGTTGGGGGCGATGCCCGCGGAAGAGCCCTATGCGACCTTCTCGCTGATCGCGTCCGCCTACTGGTTCGCATATTTCTTCGTGATCCTGCCGATCCTTGGCGTGATCGAGAAACCTCTGGCACAGCCGGAAACCATCGAAGAAGACTTCAACGCGCATTATGGCAAGGCTGACGCCGACGCCACGCCGGCCGAGTAAGAAGAGGGACCGGAAACATGTTCAAGAAACTTGCAATCGGTGCCGCGTTCGCTCTGGCCCTTGCGCCCGCCTCGACCTTTGCGGCAGGTGGTGGTGAGCAGCACATCGAAGACTTCGACTTCTCGTTCGAGGGACCGTTTGGAACCTGGGATCAGAACCAGCTTCAGCGCGGTCTGCAGATCTATACTGAGGTCTGCGCGGCCTGCCATGGTCTGCAATACATACCGCTGCGGACGCTTGAGGATCTGGGATACTCGGAAGAACAGGTCATCACCTATGCGGCCGATAATTTCGAAGTGTTCGATCCCGAGCTGGACGATTTCCGCCCGGCAATCCCGACCGACCACTTCCCGGCCAATACTGGCGTTGGCGCACCGGACCTGAGCTTGATGGCGAAGGCCCGTGCCGGATTCCATGGCCCATACGGCCTGGGGATTAACCAACTGGTCAAAGGCATGGGTGGTGCGGAATATATCGCATCATTGCTTGATGGCTATACCGGCGAAGAGAAGGAAGAGGCGGGCACGGTTCTTTATGAGAACAAGGCCTTCCCGGGTGGCTGGATCTCGATGGCACCGCCATTGGCCGAGGATCAGGTTGAATTCGCGGATGGTCATCCAGCAACGGTCGAAGCCATGTCGGAAGACGTTGCGGCCTTCCTGATGTGGACCGCTGAGCCAAAGATGATGGACCGCAAGAATGCCGGGTTCGTCGGTGTTCTGTTCCTAACGGTTCTGTCTGTGTTGCTTTATCTGGTGAACAAGCGTCTGTGGGCACCCCACAAGGGCAAGATCCGCAAGGACTAATATCCAACCGGATTGTTTATTCAAGGACCCCCGCACCTTTCGGTTGCGGGGTTTCTTCTTTGGTGCCTACTGGAATTCAGGCCACGAGTTCCCAGATAGCGAATACAGAAATTCCGAAGGAGCTTATCGATGGCAGACAAAATCGAAGCCACACGTAAACAGGTTGTCATTCAGCATTGGGATGGCAGCAAGAAATACATGATGGCGCCGAATGAGTATGTCGGAGTTGTTGTGGGCAAAGAGGCCACCGACGGAGAATACGTAATCTCGGACGGCGTTATGGCTCCAGGAGGCGCGGTGCCTGATCATTACCATAAATGGGAGGATCAGACGTTTCACATTCTTCAAGGCACGGTTGATGCGAAGATTGGTGACACGTGGGTCAGCGCCGGCGCAGGGGATACCATTCACTGCCCGCGCGGAGTTTCCCATTACATGAAAAACAATAGCGATCAGACTGTGCGTATGATCAGCTACATTTTCCCCGGCGACCGCGCCGAAGCGTTCATGGCCGAAACCTCCCGGCAGAACGAGGGTGGCGAACAGGACTTTGAGTTGATCGAGCGGGAATTCGGTGTCGTCTATCTTTGACTGACCTGAGCACAGGGTTGGGCCTGCAACTGCATACCTGATGTGCCTGTGATCACCCCGCGCACGATCTGCCCTTCAATTTGAGGCTGGGAAAAAGTGACTTCAGTAAACTGTTCGGTCCGACCCATATTAGGGTTTTCCATCAGTATGTTGTGATACCTTCCAACCTGTTCTGAAACATGCTTCGCAACCTTGGCATCCCCGGCAGCACGTAAGCGGGCGGCCCGCTCCTTGATTACGTTTCCGTTCACCTGCTGTGGGATGCGAGCAGCGGGAGTTCCTTCGCGTTTTGAATATGGAAACACATGCAGCCAGGTCAGGTCGCAGTCGTTGACCAATTTTAGAGAATTCTCGAAATGGTCTTCGGACTCTGTCGGGAAGCCTGCGATGATATCGGCCCCAAATGTCATATCCGGGCGCAACTTACGAGCCTCTTCCGTAAAGCGGATGGCATCATCGCGCAGGTGGCGACGTTTCATGCGCTTCAGGATCAGATCATCGCCATGCTGTAGCGACAGATGCAGGTGGGGCATCAGGCGCGGTTCGGTCGCGATGGCCTGCATCAGATTCTCGTCCACCTCGATCGAGTCGATCGAGCTGATCCGCAGGCGCTGAAGGTCCGGCACCAATTTCAGGATGCGCATGACCAGATCACCAAGCTTGGGTTGCGCAGGCAGGTCCGCGCCCCATGAGGTCAGGTCAACTCCGGTCAGGACAACTTCGTTATAGCCCCTATCGACCAGCCGCTTGATCTGGTCTACCACGACGCCTGCAGGGACGCTGCGAGAGTTTCCGCGGCCATAGGGGATGATGCAGAAAGTACACCGATGGTCGCACCCGTTCTGGACCTGAACGTAGGCGCGTGAGCGGGTGCCAAAACCGTCGATCAGATGGCCCGCCGTTTCGGTGACAGACATGATGTCATCTACCTGCACGGCTTCGGTCTGACCGATAAAATCGGCGGCCATCCCTTTCCAGGTTTCGGGCCGCATCTTTTCGGTGTTTCCGATAACTGCGTCGACCTCATCCATGCGCGCGAATGTCTCGGGCTCAGTCTGCGCGGCACAGCCGGTGACAATCAGGCGAGCGTCGGGATTTTCCCGCCGCAGCTTGCGAATTTCCTGCCGCGCCTTGCGCACGGCCTCAGCTGTCACCGCACAAGTGTTTACGATCACCGCATCGCTAAGGCCCGCCTGCTGTGACAGCTCTTTCATCGCCTCGGTCTCGTAGGCGTTCAGGCGGCAACCCAGAGTACTGAACTTGGGCGGGTTCATTCCAGAGACCTCAGAAATTCCGGCGTGAGCGTACCCGAAAAAACGTGGACTGTTGGCCCCGTCATCCAGACGCCATCATCGCGCCAGTCGATCCATATAGTCCCACCGTCAAGATCAACTTGTACCTGGCGCCCGGTAAGTCCACGCCGGGCCGCTGCGACGGCAGTGGCACAGGATGATGACCCCGAAGCCAAGGTGATCCCAACACCGCGCTCCCAGACGCGCATGCGGATTTTGTCTGGCCCTGCGATCTGCGCTACCTGCACGTTGGTACGTTCAGGATAGAGCGGATGGTGTTCATAACGCGCACCGAAATCTTCGAGAGGGATCGCCTCCGCATCGTCGACAAAGAAAGTGCAATGCGGATTACCCATTCCGGTCGCTGTTGGTCCCCCTTCGATAGGGAGTTCAAGCGTGTCCATTTCTTCGGTCAGGGGAATCTCATTCCAAAGAAGCTGAGGTTGGCCCATGTTGACCGATGTCAGGCCATTTCCTGCGTCCCGTGCCTGCAGAATGCCGCGTTCTGTCGTGAGAGTCAGATCCGATCTGCCGGTTTCATCCAGCAAGAATCTGGCAATACATCGCGTTGCGTTTCCACAGGCTGCCGAGGTCGACCCATCGGCGTTGTAGAACACCAGATGCGCATCTGCAATTCCGCTTTCGATCACCGCGAGCTGGTCGAAACCCACGCCAAACTGCCGATGCCCAATTCCCCTGGCCATCTTGGGTGTGATCGGAATCGTATGCGCGCGCGCATCCACAACGACAAAGTCATTGCCCAGCCCGTGCATCTTCATAATGGGCAATCCGGTATCGTTTAGGGTTTGCATTGCGGGCATATAACCCCGGCGACAAAATGAATCCAGCCTGTCCTAAAGATTCCACAAAATAGGGGTTGACCCCCCAGCGCCACCTGCCTAATTAGGCCGCCTATCGGGGCGCTGGACTGACATCAGACAAAAGCGTGCCGAGGTGCAAATTAAGGTCTTGAACCCGGTTGGGTAAATACCTTACAGAGCGCCACGGATCATCGAGATCCAACAAAAGAGTGGGCCGTTAGCTCAGTTGGTAGAGCAACTGACTTTTAATCAGTGGGTCGCAGGTTCGAATCCTGCACGGCTCACCACTGTTTTCTTACAATAGAGCAATGACTTACGCCGACATGGCGCTGGATGGATGTGCGTGTGATATTGCCTGGCTCGGATTCTGGGGGACATATGGGGGACAGGGCGCATTATTTGCACCCCATTTTGTCGGATCACCGCACAGCGTTCTTTCCCTTAAAAAATGAACTGCCGTTGGCTTAGAGCCAGAGCGCATAAGTGGTTGCAACTATGGGCAACGCAAAGAACCAACCCCATAACCAAACTGCCTTCATGAATCGATAGTATTGCTTGTCGCCACCACCAACGGCGGCTCCTTTGGAAACGACCGGATAGCTTCACCCAATGACTTTTGGGTGCTCGATTGGCGCGACGACCATATGTCTCAATGGCTCGAAGCCGACCCATCGAACGCTGTTTCTCAGGCGCAATTTGAGGTTCTGCAGGGCTCCATAAGTGAACATCCCGACTTGCCCGATTTCCGAGCTTACGTATCGGACAATAGGGCTGTCAGCCCATATCTGGAATTGTACACTTCATTTGGAGAAGACATTCAAGTTGCTCGTGAACGTGTAGAAAGTTGCTACTGACGCCAAGACCGTAATGCAAGATTGAGCAATTGGTGGGTAACGGCGGCTTGCGCGTCGGAGGACTGGCTAACTGAGACTCTGCAAACTCAAGGAGATTGAGTTTCGGGCGAGGGGGTGGACCCAGAGTTCCCTTTATTAAGATTTAGTTAAGCTCAAATCGCACAGACGCTGATACCTTGTACTATAGACGACCAAGAGCCACCTACTCAGACAACTAATTCGGTAATTTGAGAGGCAATCGAGATGAACAAAGTACTGTTAACCTGTGCACTTGGCATTTCACTGCTCGTGGCTGCATGTGGAGCACCGACCACGCCAACTCAAGCCCAAGTACAGCATGACGCACGCTGTGCTGCAGGTATCTTAGGTGGTGCTGCCCTTGGGGGAGTAGTTGGAAACCGGTTCGGTGGCGGAACAGGCAAGACTCTGGCGACCGCAGCGGGTGCAGGCGTTGGTATGTATGCAGGGCAATCAGCCTGCAACTAACAAACTTTGGTCGAAGCCTCTGAAGTCCACATAATATCTAACCTGTGTAACCCGCTTCACTGACCGCCCACTCAGAACCGGACACACTGCCTGCATTAACGAGTAAGCGTTGGTGTATTTGAGAACGCTAGTTTTTGGTAATTCGTTTGGTGGGGCGCGCTTGTGGTGGGTGTGCCCCTTTTCTTACCTCGATTTGACTGAGCTTAATGTACGTTAATCCTTTGTAGCGCAATTGTACGCTATCCAGTCCGACGGGTCTTACAACATTGAGCCGAACCGTGTTGAGGTCAAAACAGCCGCCTAACAGAATCGCGCGCTTTCAGGTATCACACTTGGCATTGATTTAAGCTTTGAGGTGTTACAATGACGACTGTACTCACCCCGACTGAATACTGCGCCGCCCTGCGAGAGATTGAGTATCTATGGGGATCTGAACCGGATACCGAGGAAGGCAAGCAGCTCGTAGAATATCTGGCTGCCGTTGAGCTTTATGAACAACTTTACTCACCCAAACCAGTGTTGCAGGGATAGTCACGCTCAGACGCGAAATAAGGGCGTGTGGACGAGAGAAAGGGCTCAAGCGATAGAAGCGGTGCAGTGCTGCAACAGGTCAAGTTTCAAGTGCCGTTCAGACCCTCAACCATAAGTAATATGCATACATTGTTGAGCGGATTGACGCCTCGAGCAAGGCAGGCTTCCGCCACGTAAATCATGACGTTCTTTTCGGTCGTTAACGGTTGCCCTAAGTCCAATGTGAGACTTGCTTGGGGGCAAAACATGAAACTAAGTGCGATTGAAGTCGTCTGTATATTATTGGCGAGTGCAGCGGCAGTCGCGGGTTTTTTAGGTGCGGCAAACGCCCTGATTACAGCTATCTGAGCAGATGCCCGGATGCTGTGCAGCTAATTTACCGAACAGTATGCCGTATAGCTTTCTTACGGTTTTGGACTGCTAACACGCCGTTTCCGCGCCGCCATCTTGCGACAGCCTTCCTTGCAGTACTCGGCGTCCACCCGTTTACATTCGGGCATGAGGTTGCCGCAATAGGCGCAGTGCCAGCCCTTGGAATAGTTCTGCGCCAGCTTTTGGGCACGCTGTGCCATCCGGTGTGCGTTCTGCCATGGGAAGTGGGTGAAGCTAAGGCCCACATGAGGCGGGTCGTAGTGAGTTAAGTGGCTCATTGACCACTCTTCGTCAGCGTAGTTGCACCTCAAAAGCAGCAGCAATTAGTAAGCGACTAACTGCCCAAACGTATCGCACTGGTACGTTGCCACAATTTTGCCACTTTTCAACCTAGGGTAGCTTCAGGCAGCCGGAGTTCGGGTGCGCTGGTGGGCATTTCTCAGAAGGATAAAAAAGTGGATAGCATCGTTATTCCGAGAGACCTTGTGGGGAAGCCTGCAGCAGTGTTCTTCCTGCTCAACGAAATCGAGCAACGAAAAGCAACTGTCAGGACCGTTGCCGCCAAAACAAGGTCAAAGGCAAAAACGGTAGTGTCGGGAACGGTGCAACCTCTACTTCTCACGGATGAGTTCTTGTTCGTTAACTCTCAAAGCAGTACTGGTTTGCCTCGTCAGCACCGTCCCGCCTGAGAGTAGCGGATTCAAGCTACGCTGCTGCATTGGGAAATTCAAAGAAATCGGTCGCTTAACCAGAGAACTAGTGTACTCATTTCATGGCGCAACAGTCCTTTTTTACTACTCATTAACCAACATCTTGGCATGCTCGGAAAACAAGTTCGGGCAGGAGCGCGGAGATGAAGAACCAAATCATTGACCATCTCAAGCAGGTCATTGGCCGAGACAGAAAAAAGTATGGCAAGTTGCTAACATACGATGGCCAACAGGGCTTTTCAGAAGATGCATTGCAGGGGTTGAAGGACCTAGACGCCCGCACACCGCCACCCGATGCGATAGTCGAAGCGGCACATCAGCCAGCCTACGTTTATCGTGAACGCCTATCACCGAAGAATGCTGCTGGAGGTGGTTTGGTCAAAGGGGATGACGGGGCTAAGCGTCCGCACTATTGGGGGCATCGTGAGCGATTACGACAGCGATTTCTCAAGGGCGGTCATGAGCCGATGCCGGAGTATGAACTACTGGAGTTGCTGTTGTTCAACGCAATCCCAAGGATCGACGTAAAGCCATTAGCAAAGCGTCTTCTGGCCGAGTTTGGTGACCTGAATGGGGTCATTGCAGCCTCAAAGCACCGAATTCTCAAGGTAGATGGGGCTAACGACTGGGTTTTCTATCATCTGCGCGTTGTTGAAGCCTTCGGTCATAGAATGGCGCAGGCACAGATAATGAGGCGGGATGTTGTGTCGTCTTGGGAAGATTTGGTGACCTACTGTCGTACCGCAATGGCGCATCGCGAAGTTGAGCAATTCCGGGTTCTCTACATGGATCGCAAGAATGTTCTGATTGCTGATGAGGAACAAGCCAAGGATACTGTAGACCACGTTCCTGTGTACCCGCGTGAGGTTGTGAAACGTGCCTTGGAACTGAACGCCAGTTCGCTCATCCTCGTCCACAACCATCCGTCTGGCGACCCGACGCCCAGTAACTCCGATATTGTCATGACCGAACGAATTAAGGATGCCTGTGACAAAATGGGCATTGTCATTCATGACCATGTTATCATTGGGAAGAATGAAGAATATTCCTTTAGTGCGAATGGCTTGCTCATGCGCGTCTAGCGGCGTAGCTGTATATTTTCGACTATCTTTGAAAGAATGCCAATGATTGAACTCATCTTAATTTTGGCGCTTTGTGTATTCATCGGAAACTCGATTGGGAAAGTGCTTACCTGGTGGGTAAACAAGAAGTTGGATAGGCGCGCAGAACGTCGGTCTAAAACTGCCAAGCAAGGAAAACCGTCTTGAAACGAACTGTCTTTTTGATTGCCTTACTGACCGCCTGCGCCTCCGATGGAATCGTGTCTTCCGATATCTATGTCCGAGATGCAGATACGATTGTTCTATTTGGAAAGAATGGAACGCCTGTTCGCTTTGAGGGTGTCGATGCTCCCGAACTGGAAACCCAAGCGGGACAAGTCAGCAAGGCTTGGATGATAGATTACCTGCGAGGCAAAACCGCTCGATGTGACCTCACAGGCGAGATGAACGGAGACCGCCATATCGGCACATGCTTCGTTGAAGGTAAAAATCTGAGTGCAACCGTTATTGCAGCAGGACAGGCTTTGGATTGCCCAAAATACAGTGGTGGCCGCTATAAACACTTGGAAACCACCGAGGCCAAGTCACGGATCAAGCGGGCCAGTTATTGTAGGTGAAAAATGAAGGCAGGCGATGTATCCCACTGGTGGTGTGAAACGGTGCTATTTGATGACCACTCAAGGTTGCTTTAGAGGTTGTTTCATCGGGTACAGAAATCTGGCCGAAATCAAGAATTGCCCTAGGTTTGCGTGCATCCAATGCTGAAACTGTATATAAACAATGTGTGTGTTTGTGATCACATTGGCCTTCTGTGCTCATACCAAATGGCGTGTATCCGCCCACAAAGTTGACTGGAGTTAGCTGAGTTCCCATACTGGGAACAGTTTTATTGCCAAAGGTGAGTCAAATGATCGCTGGCCAAGTTATTGATATGTATGATTTTGGAGGGGCTTTGCAGCTCGTCCTGTGGAATAGTGTGGAGAATAAAAAGCGAACAATTGAGCTTATTAATGTCATCGATAAAATCGAAATCGGCGACATTATTCAGGTACACGGCGTTGGCGGATATGCCACAGTCCTCGCTAGTGATGAAAATGTTGACGAAATAGTGGCGATAATTGATCGCCCTGTTCGCGCGGAAAGCGTGATTGTTGAGATGCCGATGGATGCCTCAGTGCAGGCTCAGTATTTATAGTTCAGGACTACTTCAATGATTGACCCGACACATTCGTGTCGCAGGAGACATGTGTTGTCTTGTGCGGAATCCGACCTAACGCCGATGCCATGTGAACCTTCCAGTGTTCTGGAACATCCAAAAGGTTATAAGGTCTCACTGAATACGCACGACTGGCAAGTCGGTGATGTCTTGCTTACCGGCCCTGAAGACGAAATTGTAGGGCGTGAACGTATTACAGGTTACCAGGCTCTGCTGAATAAGAACGTTTCCGAGCATCGCTGGTGGCATGTTGGAATTTACGATGGCCATCAAGGCATCTATGAAGCGTTGCCGGGAGTCAACGTAGTGAGGTCAACAGTCTCTGAATGGGCAGGTGATCGCGATGTCATTCATCGGCTGAGACTGAAGCACACCATTATCGATCAGGATCGATTTGATGAAGCCATTGATGGGCTGAAGGACAAGGAATACGATGTAAGCTTCGCCATGAAGGCTTTGCTTACCCAACGTGTTGCACGCCAGGGGCTGAGTCTGCCACCGTTCAAGGTCGGTTATCGTGGCGAAGAACTTATCTGTTCCGTATATGTAGAGCGGGTTCTGAGGCACACGGTTGAACGCGAGGTGTTCGGTGACGTCGAAATTGTGACGCCTTTGGACTATGCGTCAAATGATCAATTTGAAAGTCTGCCGACCTTTTGGGTTCGCCCGACCTAGATGGGTTAGTCACTTATGCGCGATTCCCTCCCTAAAACTCGCCTTCCCTTCATCGGCTGGTTAAGGAGGTTTTGGAGGAAGTGAGGTAAGGCGAGCTTGATTCAAGCGCCGCTTGTGTATAACGAAACGCGGAATCTGAGACACAAGCTTGCTTGACTATACCAGGCTATCAACAAGCCCTATGAAGCCGGTACAATCAGATCAACGGTGCCGGTGTGCTTGAAAGACCCTTCACCGCATAGGTCAGCCTCACCTTGAGCCAGTTCCAGGCCGAAAGCCTCAACAAACGGCGCTATCAGTTGCTCATCCAGCAGATAGAATGAAGTTGCATCCCGAGCGCCACGAGATAGCACGTTGTCTGCATTCCAGCCCCAGCAGCCACGACCGGCACGTTCATTGAGCCATGCGTGCATTTTATCTAGTTTGTTGCCGAACCCTTCTTCGGGAACTTGAACCCGCACTCTGATTGGAAAGTACTTCTCGTCCGCTGATTTCTTCGGGGATCTGCTGCGCGTGGCCATTACGCCTCGATAACGTCGATTAAATCTGGCCCGTCATCGTCGCGACCAATCGGGGCGACCTTGTGGAAGCGCATCCGTCCTTCCCATTCGGTTCCAAGTTCTTGCGCGTCGTCGTGGTTAATCTCACCCATCATCCAGGGCAAAAGGTTTTCATTCGTTAGAATAACCGGCGACCTGGCATGGATGTGTTCGATTTGATGCAAGGCAGGCCGCGTGAGGATTGTACAGGTATTCAGGCCCGATGAGAGACGGCTGTATAAGCCTGCGAAATACATGCACGGATCATTGGTATCCGTTTTGATAACCCATGGCTGCTTGGCCCCCTTAGGGCCGGTCCATTCGTAGTAGAAGCTGGCGGGAATAATGCACCGGCTGCTTTTCCAGGCGACCCGAAATGAGCCCAGTTTATGTGCCGTTTCTATCTTCGCGTTGAAGGTGGTCGGTTTCCACTGCTTAACGTCTTCCTTAAACCAGTGCGGTACAAGCCACCAGCGCGCCGTTGAGCTTATCAGTCGGTCGTCGTGAATGAACGCCATATCCAGCATCTGAGTGGGCTTTACGTTCCAGCTCATCGAGAGGTCTTTGGCGTTTGGATCACGCTCAACTGGGATAGGAACGCCGTTCACAATCCAGTTCTGCAAAGCATAGAGCTCCGCCCATGTCATTTCCGGTCTGCCGAGTCGTCCGCACATTCGGAGAGCTTAGCAAAACAGATGGAACGTTTGGTGAACTTTTTGATGGTTGGCGACGAGACTAACGGCAGTTGTGCGGACAAACCTGCCGTTAGCCCAAAGTCCGCTTTGGAATTAGCTCTTAACCGATATCAACTAAGTCAGGAGAAAGGGCCTATCATCAATGCAAAGAGGCATATGATGTAGATGCACTGTGCCCGGCCGCAACAGTGATATTATTTGAGGCGGCCCGCGGGCACTAACACTGACACTCGTCTTTCAGGCAAGTTTTTAAGCTATCAGCTTCGTCTCTCAATACCAGGAATTGCGTCTTCTCCTAATAGTGAAATCAGCTTTTCCTTGATTAACTTTGAAGTTTTTGGGGACGCATTCCATAGCATTGAATTATTCCACTGACGCATTAGGCGCTCGGCAACCGAGTTGAAATTTGAGCTTGAAGCTACTTGGCTCAAGAACTGCAGCAAATCAGAGTAAAGCCGGGTGGAAATCATCTGCTCGACGACAGTGGAAACAGTATTCGCGTTCAATTGGCTCGTAAGCTGGCTTTTCGACACTGCCAGCTTTGCAGCACGGTACCTATCTGTTTCATTTCCAACATTTTTTGCAGCTTCAATGTACGTGTCAAGGTCAGAAGCCGTCAACCATTCACTCTCTCCTTCTCCCATCAGTGCTTGTCTCATAAACACATGACCTGAGGAATGTTTGCCAAGCAAATACTTGAGTGATCCTTCATGAAAGAGCTTTGCTCTAGAATCATGCAATTCGCGAGCCAGTTGAACCAACTGAAGGGCTTTTCCGAAGTCCCTTTTCGACATCTTATCACGAGCACAGTTCATAACAGCTACGGACTTCTCTTTCGAACTCCAGTCTCGCACAAGCGCATCTGGTTCGGCTTCAAATGCATTGACTAATGCTTCACGAACTGAAGACTCAAATAACGGTGAGCGTTTAAGTTTTTGCCTTAAGAAGTCTTCAACCAACGGCTGAACCACATAGCTCGCGCCAGAATTACTGGGACGTTCAGAAATCAAGCCAGAATCGCATATTTCATAAATTGCGGATTTCACCTCATCCGCACCCAAATCCAGTATCAAACGGAGAGTATTCCCTGTCCAGTTTTCTCCGAGGTAGGGAAGCAGCATTGCCGCCTTCCGAGCGTTATCCGGCAGAAATTCATACATATTCTCAAAACAGAAAGTGAGAAACTCTTTTTTCTCTGTACTTGCGCCCTTCATTGATCGGAGTGCTCCTTTTGCGGAACCAGCCTTCGAGACCAGTGAAGCGCACCACTTGATAGCCAGCGGCACATTGCCTGTTTGTTGCAGTAAGTTGTTGAGTTCGTCTTCGCTGATTCCCTCCGACACCGCGTACCGCGACAATTCATAAGACAACATTTTCAAAGCATCGGCGGGCTCAAGAGGCTCAACGGCTATTGTACTTGCAGGTACATCCTTCTTGAGACGAGTAGTTATCAAAGCCTTTACTGGATCTGGCAATTCATCCTTTATGAATTTTATTATCTCAGGATCATTTATCTCTTCAGCGTTATCAATAAATAAAATACCCGGTAATCCTGACATAAAATCAATGATGTCGCGCTTAACCTCATCAGTTGATCGCTCAATATTAATTTCCAATGATTTTGCGATAATTTCCAAAAAGCTTCTGAAGCGGCTAAAAGATGCTTGCGTAGGCACGCTGTGCCCCACCCAAACTTCTGATTTAGCGGAAAGTGAAACGATAAACAGATAGGACTTTTCCTCGTACAATTCTTTAAGGAGTTCGATTGCGACAGCAGACTTTCCCACTCCGCCCTGACCGTCAAGTGCCACAACGTAACTTCGGGACTTAAGCTCAGCACGTAGTTTGTCGATGAGATTGCGACGCCCGAAGAACCTGTCGGTGTCAGGGCTGAGCAGTCGGAACTGAGGCTCATCCACTAAGAGCGGGTAAGCCTCAATGTTTGCGAATGAGGCATCTCCAAATAGGCGTTGTATCTCTTGTCTATCTGTTGCTGTCTTAGTGCTGTTTTCTGCACGATAGAATATCTGCCCTTCGACAAACATAGGTTTAAGACCCTTCTTCAATGGGCCGTTCCTTGCGACAGGAATTGGGCCAGAGTCGGATCTTGGTACGAATATGCAGCATAAGTATTTGTGGTCGCGTATCTCAATTAGTTCCCGAAAAAACGGTGTTGAGCCAGGGAAATATTTAGATATTTTGTCTGTTATAACGGTAGAATCTGGTATTCTGTTAAAGTGTATGGGGCTAATTTTATAGTCATCGCGAACCCCGAATATTAATACCCCACCTTGTGAATTGTGGAATCCAAGAATTTGCTTCGCGAGCCTCGCAGCACCTTCATCACTGGAAATATCAAGGTTTTCTTTGTAATCCCAATAGTTTCGTTCATCTAGCCTATTGATTTTGCTCTTCGTTTTATTGAGCAGTGCCTTAGAAAAATTCGGATGCATTTCGCCTTGTTTAAGGGAGGCTAATATGCATGAGGAAAATGAGGTCACAGTTTAAATAAACCTTATAAAATCCACGTAAAAAGTCCTGTAGGCAACACTTCCCTGTAACAGCCTTGGAGTCAACTTTTTGTTCTAGTGGCTGGTTGTTGAAGTGATCAGCTTTTGCGTTTTAGAGGTTACTGATGCCGTCAAAGTAGGCGTTCGCTGCGATAGGACAAAGGTGCATTTTGGGCTCCAAGCTGACATCTGACGCTTTCGGTCGGTCACCCTGCGCTTGGTGGTGTCATGAATGACAGCAATCGGACGAAAACAGACTTTCGCGGCGCCTGAAATTATTTGGGCGACGCAAGGGGCAGTCGGTCACCCAGCAGACATTCTGCTACGGGTGCAACAGTCAAATTGTCACCAGTATCCTAGGTAGGAGTGGATGGCGCTACTGGACCAGTGTCTACTGAAGATAGGGCGCCACGGGGGTCATCGGTTACCCCCCATTTATAGCGGGCTGAAAAAGACGAGGGCTTTGTTAGAGTTTTGTATCTTTCCGCTCTGGGGGCAGGGGACAGATCCACCGTCTCACAAATGATTGAGAGTGAAGGTGGTGAGGGGCTGGATGAGGGGGTCTTGGCCAGCCCCTCTTTCTTGAGGGGGTATACGGTGTGGTAGTGTTGTTCCGTTATGGACAACCTAGCGTTTGAGCGTTTTCCCCGAAATTGGGGGATTCCCTTAATTCTTGCAAATAAATCGAAACGCTTTGTTTCCAAATCGCGAACCGTAAGTTTCAAAATGAATCATGGACACAAATTTGCCACAATGCGATCCTGACAACGTGGGCGGCATGTCTTGATTTTAGAACGTTCTGGTTTTTCCAACTGGATTTGAGGGGGTTAGTTAGTTCGGCGTGTCGCCCCGCGAATTTCCCAACATTTGGCTAGAAACAGAAATGAGATATTCGCATGTCCGAATATCAACAGACTATTCACCGCAGGGCCTCAATTGAAACACTTAACACATGTAGCAGAGTGATGCGGCGCGCCTTGATGGGGATTAGCGATTTCAATGAGGGGGTACGAGTTCGGCGCGTCGTACCTTAGGGTAATCTTAGGGTAACTTTGCCCAACCCCCACATGACATGAGCCGTGACTATTTCTTCGTCTGCGCCGCCCCCCTCGGCGGTGCTTCGTAAATCAGAACGTCGATAAACACCTCGGCATTTCCGCCGTGCTTCCTATCAAATCCATTTGACATCCCAGCGCAGAGTCACGGTGGCCCCAACGCCTTTGCCCAGAAGGTTGCCAGCCTGATCGAAACGGCGCATGAACTCGGCACCAGTCTCACTTTCCTCACGCTCTAATGTGACGGTTTCTTCAAAATCCGAAAGGCCAACGATTGCTCTTTGGACCCGCTCTTCAAGATTTTGAGGGTACTCTCCATCTGTTGAAATTGGTTCACCACGCTTGTCAAAGAATTCGCCTTTCACGATGGCGACCTCGAACTTGTTGTCTGATTTTTCTTCCAGTTTTTTGACGCGGTTTTTGATGCTCATTTCGATGCCTCCAATGCTGCGATCCGACGTTCCAGTTCCGTGGTTTCCAACACCCGCCGATACTGCTCCACCAGCCCCATGACCGTTGCACCCTCAAGCGGCGTGACCTCACCCTGAGAAACGGCCTGTAGCACCGCCTGTGCGGCCTCTGAGGCGTCCTCAGCGGATTTGATGGGTGGAAGGTCGAAGTTGACAGGTGCATCCTTTCGGGATGGCGCGATACGCTCCAAACAAAGACGCAGGGCTGTGCTGTCGCCCTCAAGCGCCATTTCTACCGCCTTTTGAGTGATTGCCTCAGATTGACCCTCAAGTAGTTCCTCGACTGCCCTTGTGACCCTGTGCCGGGTTCCTCGGGGTTTGCCGGGATTGCCCTGAGCAAACTTCCCGCTCTCATCAGTGTACGTATTGGTCACGTTTTTTCGTTCGGATTCATCCGTCATTGCTCATGCCTCATTTGCTTGATCGATATTCACGACGCGCTGCAATTCTGGTGCTGCAATCGCGTTGCTTCGGGTTGATTTGCCGCAAAGCCCCAGCCCCAATAAGACACGCTCGAAAGCTTCCACTTTGTTCAGGGGTATATGGCTAGATGTATATATGGGGGAGTTTTTACCCACGGCGGACGCCCCATTTGGGTAAAAAGCGGGGTAATCTTTACGCCTTTGAGTATCCAAATGGGTAGAATTTACCCCACCCATGGGTCATTTTTCCCCCAAGGAATGGGTATTTTTTACCCGGGGCTTTTTCTTTTTCGGAGCTGGTTTCCAGCGCATGAATTCCTTGGTCGCCGAACCCTCTGACGTTTTCTCTTCGGTCAAACGATAGGTGGCAGACTGGCCGATTCCGGAGGGCCCAAGGCAGTGCCCCCGGGTGACTACAATGAAGCCACGCTCGAGTAGGATATCGAAGTACCCGGCGACGGTTTTCCGGTCGACGTTCAGCGCTTTCGCAGCGGCGCGATGGCTGAGGAATATCTCGCCATTGTTGCCGCCGTTAAAGCGGCGTTTCAGCTCAATATACAGCGCGCGAGGTCCGGGCTTGAGGGTGGCCCAGGCTTGGGAAGCCTGAAACCACTCCATCAGTTGAACGTGGCGGGGACCGCCACGTTTGTTTGCTTTGTACGCGCCGCCCATCAGTCAACCTGCGCTCGGTTGGTGATGTCAACCAAAGCCCTCAGAACATTGTGCAGCAGACCGGCATCAAACATGACACCACGATTGCTCGGGCGAAATCCGGTCTTGGTCTTGGACCAGACACGGAAATCGACAACGTCGCACCCAGGATGAGGCTTGGAATCCCGTGGCGGGCGGGAGATGCGGATTTCCTCGCGCTCATTGCACTTAACAACAACCATCATGACCGGCGTTCCCCGTAGTGTAAGGAAGCAATCAGACGGGCCGCTGCTTCGCTGAGTCCATGCTTGCGGCGGATCTTGCGGGTTTGAAGGTCAACGGTTCTCATGCCGCCACCTCGTTCGCCTGGATCAGCTCTACTTTGCTAACGAGGAAATAGATGCCGAACTTTTGACGTCCGGTGTCTGGATCGCCTCGGTACATTTTACATTCGATGTTCACTCCATCATCACGCCGCAGGGGTAGCACTTGGTCTGACAGACGGCAGTAGCTGGCCGCATAGAGTGGCGACCGCATTAGCCCCTCAAGGACTTGGCGCTTGTGCTTGGATGCGCAGATTTCGCGCGGTTCCTGACCCGGATCTGTAACCTTGAAGAGTGCCGGAGCCGTTAGATTCGGAAGGTCTACCCAGCGATAGACGCGAAGCGCATTGGCTGGAGGGAGTTCGATACTCGTTGTTTGGTTATTCCCGATAATCATTCGATATTACCTTTCTTTTGTTGAAAGGCATCGGACGTTCGGCTATTCTCTCAGTACCACCTAAAAGAGTTCGCCTCCGCCCGTGCCTCGGGTGGGGGTTTCTTTTAGGCAGCAACACGCTGCGACTTCGCTTCTTCGATCAGGCCTTGGATTTCGGCTTCCGACCAACGGGTCGTGCCCTCCAATTTGACCGGCTCTGGGATTTTCCCCGTTGCGGCCCTGCGCCAAACGGTGGCGACGCTACAGCCAAGAATGGCTGCGGTATCCCTCACCGAAAGTAGGCGGTCTGCTGTAACTCCGCTCATTTTCAACACCTGCGCTTGATTGCGATGTGTTGATGTATAATGTGGCCGATATGCACGGTCTAAAGGAGCTTTCTAACTAATTTTGCTAGAAAAATTCTTAACTACATTCTTGGCCCAAACGACCGGGCTAGCGTCGATGCCGCATTCGGAAAACACGTCTGAGACGAAGTTCAAAAATGGACCATAAGGTACACCATTAGAATCCGGCACTGTGGGACGATTGCCTGTGAGTTCCGCGAAAAGCTTACCGCACTCTTTGGCGGACATCTCGGCGGCAATTTTTTGTTTTTTACTGTTATGCCTATGTTCAAACCAAGGGCCTTCACCAAATTGAGACTTCAAGGAAGGAGCATTGGGGTCTATCCGTGCGCTGGCGGCCTTTATTTCGTCTGCCAAAGTCAGGATTATCGAAGCCAAGACTTCTTGGGCCTGCGAGTTCGCTTCTGGATAGGAAAAACCAAACTCAACAGGGTTCGGCAAGGTGCGCTGTAAAACCAATGGGATTGTTTTGCTCCCATGCCAACCCAATTCATCAATGTGTTTCTTGGCCTTGGACAAGGAGTTTGCGGCCTTCAATAGGCTCTCCAAGTCCCGATTAGGGTCTCGGTCAGCATGAAGGATTGATTGCGTCGCAATTGCTGCGCCTATGTTGCCGCTCAGGACACTTGCTCTAAGTTCAGCGTCTCTCGGGCCTAGCTCTGGGAAGTGCTTTTCTAGAATGGGGGCAAGGACATTGGTCCTTTGCTCTCGGTCCATCACTGTCTTCCCCCAATCACAACCACATCCGCGCTTTCTTGCGTCACCAGTTTAGCCCACTTGTCCAGCGCAACCGCACGTTCGCCCAGCAACTCGGCCTGATTGTATACACGGGCGACGGCGCTGGCCTGAGACGCCGTAGCGGCGTGGTTCAGTACTCGGTCGACCACAGATTCAGATACCCCGCGTTCGGCCATGTGTGTGGCAAAGGCTGTACGTATGTCGTGAAAGCGCCAGTGCTCGAATCCATCACTAAGCAACATATCCAATCGGGCTTTCGCCTTACTCCATCCTGACACTGGCGTTCGTCCGGTTGTGCTGAATAAGTAGTCTTCTTGTGCGTCCTCCATCTGATCCAGCCGCTTCAACGCGTGTTCGACTTCGATCATTGCTGGCGGTGACAGATGCGTTGTGTGCGCTCGCTCGTTCTTTTCGTCGGACACTGCCTTCTTGAAACGGGTGTTTGTCAGGTCCAGTTCGCTCTTTCGCAGCCCTGTAACCGAACTGCGTCGCTGCACCGTTAGCAGAAGCATACGAAGCAATGGCCCCCAAAGCTCACCCAACTCGAATGACTTGGCCCAGATTTCACGGATCTCAGAAAGTGAAAGGACTCGCTCACGAATACGCTCTTTCGTAGCTTGTTCCAATCGGTCACCCACATCCTCTTCCAGGTACTCCCGACGCCATGCCCAGCGCGTGAAGTGTTTCAGCGCTGCCCTGATCCGGTTGGCCATAAACAGCTTGCCGTCTTTGGCTTTGTCATCGACGGGCTTTTGGAGGCTGGCACGGGTCAGCGTGCCAATCGGTTGATCCAAGTGCGAGGTAAGTGCGTCCGTGAGCTGGCGTTTTCGTTCATCACCTGATTTCAGGTTGGAAAGGTGCAGTTCAGTGTATGTATCCAGCACAATCTGGACCGTTTGTATGCTTGCTGCGGCTTTCTGCTCTTCGCGCCGTGCGTTTTCAGATTCCAGTACTCGGTCAAACCCCCGGGCTGCTTCCGCCTCTATGTCCAGTGCGACGCTTCGGGCCTCAGCCAACCCAATAGGACCGGTCTCACGCTTTCCTGCAGCGCTCCAAGTGCAATAGACGCCCAGCGTGTGTTTTCGTTTGGCACCGCCTTTAATCCGCTTTTCGTACATCCAGACTGCGCGACCTGACGAATACACCCTTAATCTCAAACCAGCGCGCTTCGTGTCCGATATCTCAAGCCGATCAATCTCCGGCGGTTCTAGCCTCTTCAGATAGGTCTCGTTTAGCTCAATCTTCACTGAAATCACCTCTGGGGGACACCTGGGGGACAAAATCCGCTAGATTGCATGACACGGTGTGAGACTAGTTTAGACACTCTATGACCGGGGGACAATGGTGATATGTCTTATTTTAAGAGTGTTTTGCAGACAACCGCGTCAGTATGATACGGCATGATACGAAGTGCGGTTTGACTTCAAATCTCTGGTGTTTCTGACTTTTAATCAGTGGGTCGCAGGTTCGAATCCTGCACGGCTCACCACTTTTCTTAATAAAAACAAAGAAATAGATGGGTAGTTTTGCGCAGATGTTTCTGGCGCTTGCGTTGTCGGAAGCAATACGGAAGTACTAGGATCAGGAAAATAGCGTTGCGACTGAGTCACAGGTCTTAGGTTAAAGAGATCGCGTGGTAGCGGCCTTGCAGAGTTCAGTGAAAAAGTTGCCAAAGCAGCATTTTTAGGGATGGATTGTCCCTGTATTCAATCTGATGTTGCCATGACTGATTTTATTGATCGTACTCGTAGGTCCATTATCGCACTAGCGGACACTTTGGATCCCGAAGAAATTTCCTTGATTCCGACTAGTCGCGGTTTTGTAGCGCTGGTGGATAAAAGGTTTTTTTAACCACGTTACGAAATACAATTGGTATGCAGTTGCGGCCCGCGCTAAGGACGGCAATGCGCAGGAAGCAGACTTTGCAAATTCTAGCTATCAGACAAACCAAATGACAGGCTGGAAACGATCAACAGGCGTTTTCTACCCAAGGCTGCCGTTTTACAGGCCGTAGTTCTCTGGTAGCGTCGGCTATCTGCCAAAAAACCTAAAGCTGCGAACCAATTGGTAAAATACTTAGAAATCCAGCAACTATGTGATCCCAGGCCGATCCCGTCGGCTCGGATTGGTACTCAATTACGGTGCCATCATCGCCTCTTGTCGTCCATTTAAGCTGACCAGCTTTCTCGAGCGTCACGTTATATGTGTATGCAGGTAGCGCGTCGTCCAAGGCACCCATGGTCTGTATAGCCAATGCTGGCGAGTTAATCAGAATTCCCATCTCGGTGTTGATGTTGACAGATCGCGGGTCCCAGTTGAACGACCCTACGAACAAGTATCGGTCATCAACTGCAAATGCCTTGGAATGTAGACCTGACTTCGATTGCGCCCAATTGATACCGCGGCGTTGGACCTTATCGGCGTCCGGTCGCAGCTCATATAGTTCTACTCCACCGCGTAGAAGTGCACGGCGTTTCTTGGCGTAGTGCGCGTAGACGGGTGCGACGTCATTAGATGCAAGTGAATTGGTTACAACCTTTACGTCGACGCCGCGGCTTTCCAATTCGGTCAACCATTTCACACCGTTGTTGCGCGGCACGAAATAGGCAGAGACGATGTTCACCTCACTGCTGGCATTCTCAAAGTACGGAAGCAATTGAGATGCCAGAACGGGACCTGAGTTCTCGAGACCGGCGGCTTTTGACGGCGGATCAGCATAAAGCTTCGCAGGCAGCCAATCCAGTGACAGGGCACCATCTGCGAAGTTCTCTTGTGCTGACTTTCTGAGAGCCGCGCCATACTGCGTTTGCTTCGCTTCATCGACCAGTTCGTTCAACCTGACTCGCGCATCACCAAGGTCAAATTCCTGAGGTTCTCCAACAACCACCCGAGCTGGTACGGCGAATTCGCTGTTCCAGTAAGAGTCAAAGCTTCGCGACACCTCGCGAACAACCGGGCCTGCGGCCAGAACATCCAGATCAGCATAGTTCATTTCTTCCCGTGCGAGAAAGTACTCGGCACCGATGTTTCTCCCACCCACAATCGTGAACACGTTGTCTGCCGTCATCGACTTGTTGTGCATTCTGCGATTGATGCGTTTGAAGTCCGTCAGTCCCGCGATCAACAGACTTTGATCTCGCCAAAATGGATTGAACAACCTGATCTCAATATTTTCGTGATTGTCCAGCGCGGCCGTCATCGCGTCATAACTGGACGTATCCATATCATCCAGTAGCAATCGGATGCGAACACCCCGATCTGCCGCCTGCAAAAGACTGGCTGCAAAAAGGTGGCCCGTTGGGTCGTTGTGCAGAAGGTAGTATTGCGCGTCTATCGTTTGCTCAGCCGCAGCCGCTAACAGCAAACGTGAAACAAGCGCTTCTTCGCCGTCACTGATCAGCTTGACCCCCGACCGACCGTCTTTGGGATCGCCAAGCCGGTTGGCTGCCTGACTAAGAGCTGTGCGCGAGTTTGCCGGAAGCGAGGCCGATAAAGTCTTTTCATAGGTGCGAGTTTTTGGAGCGCAAGCAACAAGAGTCAGCGCACACCAAACACAAACCACAAATTTCCATTGCGCCATAGGCTTCCTCCATCCCCGTATCCTAGGTGACTACGCCGAGACGGGTGATTGCAAGTTTGTTCTGTGAAACATGAGGTTGTTTCGCTTGTCGTTGTTGATTTGGTGAAACCCTCAACTGCCCCACGCAGGTACGTGATTTTGACGCAACCTCAATTCAAACGTACTCTACCAGCAACCAAGCGCAAACGAGAACCATGTCTGATCCCGAACACAGAAATGACTCTGCCGCGGAACCTTCGCCGCTTGCCGTGGACGACGGTATCGGCGTGGCAACAGAGGAGTTCCGAATTTCGATGCCAATCGGGATCGGAGCTGTCTTGGCTGCTCTGGCTTCTTTGGCCACGTGCTATTCCGGGATTCTACTGACCTATTTGGTTGGTTATGAAGCGCTTTCCATAAACCCTCATGTGCAAGCGGTGCTCATGTGGGTGTTTGCATTATTGGCGGTTAGTTTCTTATGGAGAGACCGGAAACGGCATGCCAAGGAGCTTCCACTCGTCCTCGGAGGGATTGCTGCCGTCATCCTGATTGTTACGCTGTACTTCGGCTATGACGAACGTGTCGAAGCGCTCGCCTATGTGTTTTTGGTGATCGCGGCTTTGCTAAACCAGAACTTTATACTCGATGCTTTGAACCACACGGTTCGCAACCAGACACATGAAATAGAGGCATTGAACGAAAGACTGACCGAGAAGGTAAAGCGCCAGGAAGGCGAGATTGACAGGCTGGCACGACTCAAACAATTCCTTGCTCCTCAAGTTGCGGAGCTTGTCGTAGAAGAAAATTCTGACGAGCTTCTTAAAACTCATCGTCAATACATCGCTTGCCTATTCTGCGACATCCGCAATTTCACGGCGATTTCCGAGGCGATTGAGCCAGAAGATGTCATCACCCTTCTCCAGCATTTCCACGATGAAGTCGGTCATTTAGTTGCCCAACACAAGGGAACAATCGGATACCGAGCTGGAGACGGATTGATGGTGTTCTTCAATGATCCGGTTCCCTGCGATCAGCCCGTTCTGCAAGCCGTGCGGCTGGCTAAAGAAATAAGCGAAGCCTTCGAGGGAATACGTGCACCCTGGCAGAAACTCGGGCACGCGATGGGTTTGGGTATTGGGATCAGTAGTGGTTACGCGACGCTTGGGCTTATCGGGTTTCATGGTCGCGCCGACTACACCGCAATCGGTGGAGTTGTGAACACCGCATCCAGGCTTTGCGACTTTGCCAGCGACGGGCAGATCCTTTTGAACCAACGGGCGCTTCTAGACATAGAACAACATGTGGAGACCGAAGAACTGGGGGAACGGGAACTGAAGGGCATCGGTGGCCCCGTGCAGATTTTTCGCGTTATCAGTCTCTTTGATCAAGCAAAGTGATGCTCTCTCTTGTTAGGACTTCAATCGTTCTTTGTATTTTGAAGGTCCGCTTAGGGCTGTGAGCGGTCAATCATGCTCGTCGCGGAAAATGGCAGCGATGAGCCCAATGTGGCCGGTACAAGACTTAATATCTAATGCCGCTAGTATGCTTCCGGTTTGATCCGAGAGATTCCCAAAGAAAAATAAGTAGCGGTTGGGCACAAAGACAATTCACCGATCAGAAGTGTTGCTGGCCTTCGGAAACCTGATCAAAGAGCTAAATTAAAAAAATTCTAACAGTCATATGTCTTCTTTGGTAATAGCGTTAAATTGACATACTTAGCCAGTCCCAAAGCCTATCTTTAGGTGAGTCCTCAATCTCAGTTATCCGCTGTCATAAAGCCCGCGCTCATGCTATCCGTCGCAAAAAGGTTTCGGCTGTCGTGACATGCTTGTTTTTGACTTCTGGCGACATGCGTCCCGCCGTACGGCACATCATCACCCATCGAGGATTGCCAGCAAGTCTGTCGGTGTGTTTCAGAATGAATCGCCAGTAAAGGCCGTCCCATATGTCGGACCAAGGCCCTTTGCCCCAATGGCTCATTTTGCGAACGTAGTTTGAACCGGAAAAGTACGGTTTGGTAGTGATTAAACCGCCGTCGGCATGCTGGCTCATCGCGTAGACATTTGGAACCATTACCCAATCATAGCTGTCGACGAACATTTCCATGAACCAGCGATAGACATGGTCCGGATCAATCTCACACAGGAACATGAAACCGCCCAGTACCATAAGGCGTTCAATGTGATGGCAATACCCGGTTTTGAGTACCCTTTTGATCGTGTCGTCCAGCGGATCAATACCAGTGGTTCCATCATAGAAAGAGCGGGGTATGGGGCGGTGATGGCCCCAATGATTTGTTGTGCGCATCTGCACACCAAGGTCCTCATATGTCGCGCGCATGAACTCGCGCCAGCCAATGATCTGCCGGATGAATCCTTCTACCGAGTTCAGGGGAATGCTCTTTCGATCCGCATGCGCGAGGGCCGCGTCCAAAACTTGTTTGGGCGTCAACAATCCTATGTTCAAAACAGGTGTGAGAACGGCATGCCATAGCCAGTTTTCGCCCTCGACAATGGCGTCTTCATAGTCACCAAAACGTTCGAACCGCCGCTCCAGAAACTGCGCTAGCCAATCGGATGCAGCTTTATGTGATGTCGGATAATATAGCGTTTCCAGACTGCCCAGTGCATTTGGAAAACCAGCTAGAACGCTCGCTTTTGCGGCTTCATCAACTGCATCATGGTCAGGCCAGTCGATCCGCGGCAGGCTATCCAACAGCGCTTTGGGTACTTTTTTGCGGTTTTCTTGGTCAAAGCTCCACTGTCCGCCAGTCGGTTGACCGCTGTCCATTAACACGTTCAAGCGCCGGCGTTGGCTTTTGTAGAACTCGGCCATGAGCGAACGTTTTCGACCGGCAGACCAATTCAGATTGACGGCCCGCGTATTCAGAAAGCCGGGTGATGGCTGGATATCAAGCGTGATTTCGGTATTGCTAGCCGCCGCGCGAAACCGTCTTTCTGCAATGAAGTCTACTGGATCAGCCAAAACTATTCGGCTGACACCGCGATCGCGCAGACTTTGAAACAATCGCAGACATGCGCCCGGTTCCCGCTCAAAGGGCCATATCGTGGCATCAAGTCCCTTGGCGACCAAGCCGTTGCGATAGCGCGCCATAGAAACGCGGTGCAGCCAAAGCTTTTGCTTGTGCATCGTGGCTGGATAATGCGCATCGCCAAAGAACAGCGGATCCTCGAAAAGCACAGCAGTGTCTGGCTGGGCGACCAGACCCGGGTGTTGGGCAAACAATTGGTTGGGGAGTAGAAGGGCGGCAGTGGACACGGGTTAAAGTCTTCGTTGGAAGGGCAGGTTCAATTGATCCAAGAGCAATGGGATCTTCTTTCGAAGGCCGACGTATCCGGCCCTTGCATGAGGCCACGTTATCGCGTCGTACGGCCGCATTATCCTGATCAATGATAGACCTGCATCTCTCAATAAGGGTTCCGCACGATCCAATCGTGACCGAGTGGGGCCAACAGGCGGGTAGTCTTGGACGTCTTCAGTTTTCAAAGCTGTCATTACGGATTCGGATAGAGTGTTCGCCTAGTCCTTTGGTGAGCTAGCGCGCCGAGGGAGTTTTTCTAGCGCGAAAGCTTTCAACACATTGCAGGCGAACTTGTACCACGATGGTAACGGGTGTGTGCTTTGTTCTGGCAGCATTGCTGAACCAAATTTACAGCTATTACCGCTGCCGTAAGGCTCCTGAGTCTACCAGTTCGTCAACAGTTTTCTCATGCGTTCAAGGCCAAGGTCTAGGTTGGCAGCGGCACCTCCTCCAACACCCAAGCGGATGTGGTTCTGCATCCCGTACGACGAGCCCGGCAAAAGAAATGTCCGATAGGGATTGCCGAGCAAACGTTTGGCGAACACATCGCCATCAATCCCGTCGAGTCGTGCTAGACCAATCAATCCTGCCTGAGGTTTGACCCAATCGAGGCTGGGTTGATCGGCAACAAACCGATCAAGGCGTTCCAGCGTTTTCATCCCAGCTGCCCGTGCAGTTTTCATAGCCTGATTATATCGGTCAGGCCTCAAGGCGATTTCGGCAATGACTTCGCCGAGTATATTCATAATTTCGCTCGAGTTTTCCCGCAGAATAATAGCGTCCCAAATCAAATCTGGATCACGGCATATCATCCAGCCGGTGCGTAGCCCCTGGAGCCCCAGTGCCTTGGAAACGCTGCCCGTCGTGATACCCCTAGGATACAAACCGGCAATCGAAGGGGCGCGGGATCCGACCCACTCCAATCCTGCATAAACCTCGTCAACAACCAGCCATGCGCCGACACGATCTGCAATTTGAACAAGCCTTTCCAGCTCTGCTTGGGTCATCAACTGCCCGGTGGGGTTATTGGGGTTGGTTATAAAGATGAGCCGCGTGCGTTCTGTTACTGCCGCCTCAACTTCGTCTAGCGGCAATAACCAACCAGCACTCTCTTCTCGGTCGATAACTTTGAGCGTCGCGCCGACTGCCTCTGCCAATACTCCCACTTGTGGCCAGCCCGGGCGTTCCGTTACGACTTCATCGCCCGGTTGGACCAATTGCATGAATGCAAGATAATTGGCCTCTGCTGCGCCGGCGGTGATCAGGACGTTGTCTGGCTTGCAAACATCAGACAAGCCGGCGCGGTCCAAGACATGTCGTCGTAAAGCGGGCAGGCCCCGAAAACTCTTTTGGTTCCAATCCAACGGCAGCGCAGGATCCAGCGCATCCATGAACTCACCCAAACGCGGCGACTCGGACAAGGAAAACCCAACGAAAGCTTCTGGATCCGCTTCCGTGGTATCCAGTAGGTACTGAAAGAGTGTGTGTATCTTGACTTTCATGCTCTACTCAAAATCTTTGTAGTCAATCAGGGAGATAGTCTGTGCAAGCAGAGGGATTTGTCAAAGGTCGACCGATTGACCTTGCGGTTTTGGACTACGGGCTGTTCAAGGTCTATTCCACTGGCCGCATCATAGGAATCTGCGGATTTCTGATTCGAACAGATTTAGGAGAGGCAATACTCATCGACACTGGATTTCCTGAAAAATACGCCATTGATACCGACGCCGCAGTCAAAGATGATCGATTGTACGAGTTCGGCGAGGTCTTGAAGTGTGAACCAGACAATCTTCCAAGCGCACAACTGGCAAAACTCGGGCTTAATCCGTCAAACATTACATTACAGATTTGTACGCACACCCATATCGACCATATCGGGGCACTGGGCGACTTTCCAAGCAGTCCAATTCTTATCTCTGCTGCGGAGCGAGCCTTACCCCGCCCGTTGTACTGGGGCGATATGCGGCCTCTGGAATGGCCCGATCAGGATTACCTCGTTGTTGATGGCGACGTAGAGATTGGGCCGGGTATCTTCGTTTTGATGGCACCCGGTCATGCGCCTGGCCAGATCGCGGTAATGGTCGATCTTCCGTCGGGAGCGATTTTAATAACCAGTGATGCGATTTCCCGACCAGCAGAAATCGACGAGAAGTTTGCCGGGTCTTGGGACGAAGATGCAGCGATTGCCAGCGCAGACAGGTTGATGCGTCTAGCATCCGAGCGAGATGCCTTTGTAATCTATGGGCATTGTCCAAAGCAGTGGCCTGTTCTGAAAAAAGCACCAGAAGTCTACAGATGATCCCACCCCGTGAACCATTTTCCATAAATGCAACGGTGCGCCTAGGAGTTATCTGACGTCGCGCCCTTGGTTCAGAATAATCACATTCCCACTGGAAACATCACCGGCCGGCGAAATGAGAAAACCGACCCAAGAGGCGATTTGCTCAGGTAGCATCGCACGACCATGCGGCATGGCACTAACGGCTTTCTCCAAGACTTCCTCAGTTAATACATTGAACAACGGTGTCTCAGTCATGGCAGGAGCCAGAGAATTCACACAGATCTTTTCCTGTGCGTATCGACGGGCGAGATCTTTCGTAAGAGTATCTAACGCGGCTTTTGACGCCCGGTAGTGCGGAGGGTCGAACACATCGAAATTGTAAGCTCCGTTCGACGAGATATTTACAATCTTTTTGATGCCTTCGCGTTCCAACATCAACTGAACCGCCTGCTGGCAACAGTAGAACGCAGAGTTGAAGTTGATTGTCATCTGCTGTTCGAGTTCTTCGGGCGGAATGTGCGGGAAGTCAGACATGTAGCAGGTGCCCGCGTTATTTACCAAAGCATCCAGACCGCCATACGCTGACCTAATTCCATCAAACGTATGAGCGGTAGCAATGGGATCCGTTAAGTCAACGCAGATAGGCGTGAAATCCGAACCCAGTTCTGCCGCAAGTTCGTCTAGTCGCTCTTCACTGAGGTCCAAACCAATCACATGAAACCCATTTGTCCGCAATTGGCGACAGATGGCCTGACCCATCCCTCCCGCAGCGCCGGTCACAACCGCTGTTTTCATAATCACTCCTCCAACCATGGCCGTATCTGGGGTACTGCGAACTAAAAAATTCGCAACTCTTTCATCCGAAAGCGGTGAAAGTCAATTCTCTTCGAATTTGGTGCACGTCCGCTGAGGACTCAAGCTCGATTTCGCAAAGTCCACTTTCCGCGCGTTTCTAACATTCTTTTGCCCAGATGCCGCGTAGTAGCGAATTGCAGCTTCGTCCGCAGAGTGGTTTTTCAGATGTACTGCAGCGAAGTTCTGCTTCGAGCCCATAGCTAACGACGCTTAGGTTGCCATCAACGTCAGCGATGCGCTGAAAGCGGACTTTGCAAAGTTTGGCGTGCAGCCCACAACTGTCGTTGGACAAGTTCTCCGGATGCCGTCGGCGTTGGCATAACATTCCACAAATCGAATGGTTGTATTTGATTAATCCAGCGCGATACTCTGAATGCAGCTTTATATCTTCGGAACAAGTGTGGGGCATCGAATGAACAAGTTGGCGCTGACAGCAATGGCATTGATCGCCACTGGCGCGGTGTGGGGTGCCGGTATGGAGCGATGGGGTGAATCCGGGGACTGGACAATCCTGATTGATCCCGAAAAGGGTAGCGGCTGTCTCGCGTGGAAACTCTTTGAAAATGAAATGACCGTTGAAATCGGTGCAGCACCCAATCAGGCCGGCGGCTTTTTTGCCGCTTTTAATCCGGCCTGGGTTCAAATCGAGGACGGGGCGACCGGGACCGTACAGTTCGATTTTGGTGATGCGAGATTCGAAGGCGAAGCGGTGGGTGTCTTAAAGAATGGAGTTCCTGGTGGCTACGCCTTTTTCGACAACCCGGCGTTTGTAACCGAGTTTGGAAAACGCCAAAGCGTCACGATTACTGGTGAAAGTGGCGCCGAGGTTGAACTCGACCTCAGCGGGTCTGCAAAAGCCATTGAGGCCGTTCTGACATGTCAGGCTGAACAGCCGGAACCACTGAAGAACTAGGTCGCGTCCAATTATTGCAATTGATTGATGTCCGGCACGCATGGTTGCCTGTCGGCTGGCATTTCATCAGCGCTGCCCGGAGCCTTGTTTCTAGACCCGCCCACATCCAGCTTGAATTTTGGTGACGAAAGCGGGCCCGTCACATCAAAAGGCCAGGCGCTTCGGGATAGGGGTCTTCCAACGCGCCGCGGCTCCGCTCTTATTGCTATCGTATCGTTCAGCCAATCCACTTGCCCCTTTGCAACCAATTGAACCGATCCCGTTTCAATGATGATGGAGCTTGAGCTCACCCGCCCAACTTGAATATCAACGGGGGCGAACACGCAAGTGATGTCGGTGTAACCTTGTCGGAACTCCTCCGAAAACAGCCATGGGAAGATACCCAGCCCGGCTAACTCCAGCAAACTAGTACTGATATAGCCCTGCGACATCGACAAAGACGCATTGCCACGCATGGAGTTGATGAAGGCCTTGCCCGAGGTGGTAACGCCAGAGACGTTGAACTCCCCACTCAAACGGCCATAGGCATCAATACCAATTCCCAATTCATCAAGGATCTCACCGAATTCCCATCCCGAGGTTGATCCCGACAACGAAAGCCAGTCAGGTGAGTCAATCAGATCCATGACCGCACGCAGGCTGAAGTTTCCGCCGCCATAAGTCATCTGAAGAGGGCCGAAATCCACGGTTCCTTCTTTGGCAGACAATTGGCTGGAAACTGATGTTACGCCTTGCTGACCTACAATCTCTTTGAATTCGATCTGTACCTCGACGTCAGCTTCTCGCAGCACGCGCTGCACATCCAGAAGATCGGCAGGTTTCCCTTTTTCCTTTGGCAACACTAAGGGCTGGACGTCTGTCTCCTTCGGTAAAACCAAAGGTTGAACCTCGGCTTCAGGTTCCTTTGTGGTCTCGCCTACCAAGCTTTTCAGTTGGTCCAGCACGGCAGTCAGGTTCTTCAGGTCGTTGAGATCGAGCCTTTCGCTCGTGATGTTGCCTCGAACAACAGTGGCGCCCTTGGCGAAATCAGCGTCTAAAGCCGCAAGAAGATGCGAAGACCCGGCTTCAAACTGGATTGCGGCATCAAAGTCCTCGCCCTGTTTGGAGGTTTCAGCATCGATAGCTAGTGCTCCGATCTCGACAGTTTGCAGATTCACTGCGTTTAGAAACTCGGCGCTGTCGTCGACGTCCAATTTCACGTCGAAATCGAGACCGGCAAGCCCTTTTAGCTCGTTGACAGATAGTGCGAGATCGAGCGCCAAGAGATCGGTCCCGTAGGTGGTCGCGTTAAACCTGTTGAGTGAAACCGGCCCACCCGCATTGGTTATGTTGAAATCGGCTTTGATGCCGCCGAACTGATCGACATAGTCTTCATCGAGGTTGGGCAGAATCAACTTTGCGGGCCCGTCGAGCACACCATCGAATGTTACGTCTTGAAGCTGAAGCAGATCGAGAATTTCCCCTTCGGCTTTCAGGATCGGCTCCTCAGTTGGCCCAGCTTGCAGCGCGATGCCCAGCATGGCCAAGCGGCCATCTGGCATGCGGCGAATGCTTTCGATAGAGGCTGGACCGATTACGTCTAACCCCTGGTCAAATGCATTGGTTTGGAACAGCAACTTCTCAAATTCGAAGGAAGCCAGGGATCCGACCATATGCATTTCAAAGCCGGTAAATTTCAGCTCTTGGATACTTTTTGCTGCTGGCGGCGGTTGTCCTTCCGGATGAAGCCGCGCGTTGAAAAGCAGATCGACGCCCTGAGCGGTGTAGAGGTCATCTATTGAACCTTCAGCTTCGAGTCTCTGTCCATCCTCCAGGCTTACCGTGGTTGTAAACGCCTCGATCTTCAGGGCGTCCTGAGACACGAGTTCAGCCTGCAACTGGCCATTGCCTTCCAATACGCGTTCCAATCCAATGACATCTAGAAAATCACCAAATTCACCGGTGTCCATCTCCAATACAGCTCGATAACCACCCCCTTCGTTTTCCGAGAACGGCTCGCCATCGTAGCTTACGGTCATTTCCCCGAAACTGGCGCGTGTCGTAAACGGTGCGGCGTGTGGGTAGTCGCCTTCGATTTGGAAACCCTGACCGTTGACGGAGCCGGAACCTGAGACCTTCGTTCTTTTTTCATTATCCGCTTGTTCAAGAGCGAGTGACTTTAGGTCAAACACAAACGAGAAGCCTGAGACCTTATCGTCGATGTTTAGCCCGATTGACCTGAAACTGACGTTCTTGTCGCTCAGAAAGTTCAGGATCCCACTGCCTTCCGTGTCGCTCTCATTGGTACTATCAGCGCTAACAACGTCTTTTTGATCATCCGCTGATCCAGTTTCCTCGGACACCGGCTTGAGTGTTGGTCTGTCTTTTCGCCAGCTTGTTGTGCCGTCTGCGGCCGTAAGAATATTCGCCTGTAGGCCTTCCACTACCAGATTGTCAAAGTGCAGACGTCCGTTGGTCAAGGCGACAATGTCCAGCTCCAGTTCCAGCAGGTTCAATTCTACAAGAGGTAACTCCGGCATTGTCTGGCTCGGGATGACTACCCCACCGACGTAAATGCGACTGATTCGTCTAAGCGCGACGCTTACATCATCGTTTACTAGAAGTGGCCGACCAATTTGTTCCGAAAGTACTCTTTCCACAAGGTCGCGCCGCATGTCCGAGAACATCGGAGCAGCAAACAACAACCAAACAAACGCGACTGCTGCGAATGCGAGAAGTGCGACAAGCCCAATTATCCTAAATAGCCAAACCCTCATGCGCTCCCCTATCGCCGCTTTCGCCCTTCAGTCTCTGACAAGCAGATATTCGGCCCACCTAACTGAACGCCCCTTCTGAACCATATTCAGGTCGGTTGGTCCGTGTCACTATTCGTCTTTGATAGCCCCGCCAGTCGCTTTTATTCTTCCCATAAGTACACTTGCCCTATTGGTTGTAGCCTCTTTGGAAGTCTGGATTGGTCCAAAAGTATGAACGTCATCGACCTATTGGACGCGCGTTGCTGAAAAGGTAGTAAGCGCAAAATGTACAAGAAGGGCTTTTTTCATCGCCAGGTCCAGTGTCCGGGTTTTCAACTTGGGCCGGGGTTCACAGAAAGATCGCCCCGGCCAGAGTCAGGACAAGCGAGGTAATTCTTGCCCTGAAACATCGTACCTTCATCTAGTTAAGAAGATCACCGACGACGCCGACGGCATCAACAACGGTAGACAGGTCATTCGTAACTTCGAGGACTTCACCATCGACCTGAATGTAGCGGTTTCCTTTGCCCGGCTCCTTCAGCTTCCATTTGGAAAGGTCCCCAATATCCTCGAACTCCAGATCAGATGGGAGCTTGGCACCGCGCGTGTAGCGTTTGATCTGACCAGGTGGGATAGTCTTTGGGCCTTTGCCGGGTTTGTCTTCGATCTGAAAACTGACATCACCGTCCTTGCCCCCCTTGTTCGGCTTTTTACCCTTGTTGTCTTTGGCATGGGCATCGCTGCCTCCAAGGGTGAAAAACACAACTGATAAGGCTGCGAGAATTCCGTATACGATCTTCATAGACTTTTCCTTTGCTTCCTAACTTCATTCAACCGGAGTTGAAAATTCCGGCACGCGCTTCAGGGCTTCGATCATGTCCGCGCTCGTCATCAGTTCGATGAACGTTTAGTATTTCAGAACCCCTTGGCTCAGACGCGAAGAATACATGGCCTGCGCTATCCGAAGAGCGAGCCAGTGCTGCGCAGCCAATAGAACATACCTCGATCCTGTGACTACCTTTCCCAAAACTTGCCGCGTGGGGCTTGGTCGGCGGAACAACATTTCGTTGACTATCGGGGCCGCCAACAATGTTTGAAGGCCGCACGACGACACTGGCGAAAGCTAGTGCAAACTCTGGAAAGATGGGGAGAGCGTTAGGTTTCAACATCGCGTCCTCCCAACACTCGATCATTATTAAAGGCCTTCCGACCGCTAGCGCTCACTCTAGAAGTCGGAAGGGCCCGACAAGTCGGGCGACAGCGACAACAACGGAGGTAAAATTAAAGTTGTGTCGAATTCGCATGTTTGAATCTATTTTTTCATAAATCAACATTTTTTCCGCGCGTAAAATTCTCTACGCTCTCGTATGATAAGCGTCTGCTTTCAAAAAAGGTAAGAGGGAGCATCCTTAGGGGCGAGTGGGTTCTCCTGAACGGCGAAGCGTTTGAGTCCGCACTGAAAGTAAGAAAGGAGTGAAATATGGAATTTGGCGAAGCAGTAAAAACGTGTTTCTCAAAATACTTCCAGTTCTCCGGTCGGGCTTTACGCTGAGAATACTGGTGGTTCTTCTTGTTCGTAGTACTAGCGAGCGCTGCTTTAGGGCCCCACCCAAGAGATTTAATAGACCGACATTGACCCCGACTAAGGAGCCGGACATTGTGAACAATCTGCCTCGTAACGGCCCCTGCTCTGGAACAAAACGCAGCCTGACCCTCTTGTTTTCTGGCTAGTGAGCTCGTCGTGTCATCATTGTTTTATGAATTCATTTGTAGCAGTTGCTGAATAAATGAAGGGTATCGAAAGAACCCTGCTTTCTTTCGGTTGGAGGGATAGTCGGACCGATTTAGTCAGCACTCATGCAACGCTCAAGCCTGCCGTTTAGAAACCGGGCGTGAAGCACTAGTCGAACGTCTATCAATTACTCGCTTCTTAGCGGTTCGACTAAATAGGCGAGAATAACGGCTATATAGGCAAGATCATTCAGATTTCAGAACATTTACTGACCATATATTCCATTAACTTAATGATTAAATGGTCTAGGCTGCCCACTAGATGAATCGGAAATTTAGGAGAAGTACGTGCGATACGTTGCAAAAGGTATATTGATTTGTTTCGCTGTCGCGTGTGTCGCAATGTTGGCAGCTTGGCTTTTTCTGTCTTCTGTGTTGTTTTCTTCGATCAGGACTGCTTTCGTCGAAAATCTGATCTCTAAGAAACTTGGTCAGGACGTTAGAATTGAAGATGAAGTGCGTCTGGGACTTGGTTGGCAATTGCAGGTGTCAGCGACAGGGCTGGAACTACCCGGTTCTCAGAATGCTGATGTGAAACTTGCAGTAATCGATGAGATCGAGTTTGAAGTTTCCGCGCGCGACCTTTGGAACAGTAAACTGTCTCTGAGTGGTCTTTCGCTCTCAGGTGTTCATCTGAACCTAATCACAGACAAAGACGGCTTCGGAAACTGGCAGTCCATTTCCCAAACGGAAGCTGAAGCCGGGAAACCTGCAAATTCCCCGACGCCGCTGTTAGCCGGAATTCTAACGGACCGCAAAATTGATCTGACTGATATCGCCATTTCTTATCAGAACGATTTGAACGGACTTGAGTTGGATCTGCAGCTTCCTGAGCTGCTCTTAAAGCGTGATACAGAAACCGATGTTGCGACGGCAGTCGGGGCCGGTTCGCTAAACGGAGAGAGGTTTGAACTGAACGCGACATTTCCCGCGGAAGACCCGTTTCAAGTGACGGTGAACTTTGAACAGATTGCGATTGCCGCAGATGAAGTCCCTCAAGAAAACGGCCTACAAGTGAAGACGAGCATAGAGATTGCAGAACTTGGCCAGCTTCTCGATATCCTGAAGCTTAACCGAGTCTTGGACGGTACGGGGAATATTGGTGCAACGTTCAAATCAGTCGACGGCGCAGCGCGGATTGACGGCCTATCTGTATTGGCTGAGTTGGATGGCGGGCAAAGCCTTTCGCTGACGGGGCAGATCGGGGAACTGGGCAACCCGGAAGACGTATCGCTGACAACCCGAATTAGGTTGTACCCAGAAGATGCGGAACCAGCGCCAGCCGCCTCGCGATATGATCTTAAACTTATCGCGGTCGACATGGTTATTGACAGCGTACCCGGGCAGGTGCCGCAGCGACAAATGGTCATTAAGACCAATGGCTTCACGTTGGACACGTCCGGCGAAGGCCCGCCACCGATTAAGTTCTCCGAGCTTTCCAGAACACCAGAAGGCGCGTTAAAGGTCGGAAACATCAACCTGAGAATTGGAAACCCCGCCGATCCGTTTATCATTTTGAACGGTTCGGTCGATGACGCGCTTCAGTTGCAAGGCATATCAGCAGAAGGCCTAATCGATATACCGGCAAGCAGTTTGATCTCACCAGAGCTTCTGGGACCGGATGATCAACTTGGTAGATTTTCCGGCGACTTTCATTTGAATGGCGATATCAATCAGCTATCGCTGACGAATTTGGATGGCAAGACAAGCGAAACGGAACTTTGGAACCTCGAGGTGCATGGCACTGTCAAAAATGTACTCAAATTCGAGAACCTGGATTTGGCAATAGATGTCGAAGTCCCCTCCGGAGCGGACCTTTTAGAAGCCCTATCGCTTGAACGGGTGGAAACTGGGCAGGCTAACTTTGAAATTGGCCTTGTCAGCGAAGGAACCGATTGGAATGCGAATGCCAAAGTCGAGGTTGCCGACTCTGTCCTGCAAGTTGTGGCCGATCTTGATGATGCAACGAGTGACCCTGTACTACAGGTGTCGATAGAGAGTGACCTGATAAAAGTTGATCAGATCCGAACTATCGTTCAGGCGGCCGCGCAGTTGCGGAAGATCGGTGGATCGGAGCCTGAAGAGGAAGACATCAATCAAGAAGTCGACGACACCGGCCCTCTGAGAGATGTGACACTGAAACCTATCGGGCGTTCAATTCTTCTGTCCGGCATGGATATGGATGTTGATATTGATCTTCGGCATATCGAGGGGGCTAAAGGTATCAGCAGTTTGCAAAGTGAACTGACGCTCAACGAAAATGAACTCAGGGCCGGACCTTTGAAGTTTGAATACGGAGGCGCACATTTCGACGTCAGCGGGCAAATGGATCTATCGAACGACGCTCATCTGCTTACGTTGACCGGCAAAGCAGGCGGCTGGCAGCTGGATGATATTCTTCACAACCTGAACTTCAAAAAGGGCGCAAGTGGTACAGTCTATGCAGATTTTTCGATTACAGGCGGAACCGATTCACCCAAGCATTTTGCTAACAGCATGAGTGGCAATGCCACAGTCTCACTGCGTGATGGCTCGATCGAGACTCAGCTTTTAGATCTGGCGGGGCTTGGGGTGCTACCTTGGGTGTTTACCAAGGACAAACAAAAG
The DNA here is from genome assembly GCF_056536325.1 of Ruegeria sp. AB11. NCBI lineage: Bacteria > Pseudomonadati > Pseudomonadota > Alphaproteobacteria > Rhodobacterales > Roseobacteraceae > Ruegeria > Ruegeria sp. AB11. Next base: position 949,645 of record NZ_JBQFJO010000001.1, read on the forward strand.
GTAGCTCCAATTGTATGTTTGCGAGCGCCGATTATTATTTCTAATGGAAACCTCTCGACGAAACAAACCACATTGGAAACAGATCACGTCCAGGTTGTCGTCTTTGGCGCTGTTGATTTGACTGGCAAGGCCTTGGACTTAAATCTACAACCCCGCAAAATCGGAGAACCTCTTTCGAAAAGCCCCTGGCCAGTGACTTTAAAGGGCCCGCTGGCTAAGCCGAAGGTTAAGGTCAAAGACGGGCCAAAAAGACTGAAACGATCGGATGGTGCGGACAAAATGCCTTTAAAAAGAAAACTTTGCGTTCCGGATATTTTACAACTGCAGTAGTGGCAGAGGCGATCAGTTAAAGTCAAATCTAAAGTTCAGAAAGGCAGACTTTGCTTCCGAAATGCAATTTCTGCTTTGGGCTCGAAGCAGTCGTTCGGTAGAATTCAATGAATGCCTGCTACGCGGACAAACCCGCCATTGCCTCAAGGTCCGCTCTGGGGCTCTAACCATGGGATTGGCATGATCGACTACTCTGCGGATTTGCAATCCTAATGAATCCCCTGTTTTTGTTGCATTTATCTATAAAGTGATCCGCAGGACGCCCGTGGGATATCAGGTGGTTGCAGCTTTTTTGGGATAAGATAAAGCTTCCCCGTTCGCGCTGGCGCGTTGTTCAGTCATTGCCGTTTCTTACGGTTGTGGATTCAAAATAGCAGTCTTGCCGGTCAAGCGTTGTTCTAAGTTCTTTGTGCTGATAGCATATAGGTAGTAAGCACAGCACATGCTGCAAACACCTAAAAAGTGCTAATAGCACATAACTGGGGCAGTGATGACACCCGAGCAGTTCAAAATGGCAAAATCCGCACTCGGCCTGAGCAATCCTGATTTGGCTGAAATGACCGGATTGCACCGAAATACCTTGAACAAGGTCGATAAGGGCGAGGGTAAAGCCTCTACAGTCCAACACTTGAGGCTAACGCTTGAAGCCCAAGGCATCCAGTTCCTTGACGAAGGTGACACGGCCGATGGAGTCGGGGTAGTGCTTTCAAAGAAAGGTTCGGAATGAAGCTATCAAGCGCCCTCACCCGAACTGCAGTGCTTTGTGCCTTTTTGCTGCCAAGCGCAACGGTGGCTTCACCTGATTGGACTTGCATAGAGCCAGCGCTGATAGACGAGCTGGAGCTTAAGTTCAAGTTTCAGGACGACTTTGCCAAATTGGTATCCACCGAGCGTCCCGAGTTTGGTGAGCTTGCCCAACTAGTGGCAAAAGTTACGAAAATAAACTTCACAATGCGGCTTTCCCGAATAGTCTGGCTTCGGGAATATGATCCAAGCCGCTTAGCTTCACCCAATGACTTTTGGGTGCTCGATTGGCGCGACGACGATATGTCTCAATGGCTCGAAGCCGACCCGGCAAACGCTGTTTCTCAGACGCAATTTGAGGCTCTGCAAGGCTCAATAAATGAACATCCCAACTTGCCCGATTTCCGAGTTTACGTTTCGGACAATAGGGTCATCAGCCCATATCTGGAATTATACACTTCATTTGGAGAAGACACTCAAGTCGCTCGCGAAATTGTAGCGAGTTGCTACTGACGCCAAACCCGTAATGCAAGAATGAGCCATTGGTGGGTAACGGTGGCCTGCGCTTCGGGAGACTGGCGAACTGAGACTTAGAAAACTCAAGGAGATTGGGTTACGGGCGAGGGGCTGGACCCAGAGTTCCCTTTATTAAGATTTAGTTAAGCTCATATCGCACAGACGCTGATACCTTGTACTATAGATGACCAAGAGCCACCTACTCAGACAACTAATTCGGTAATTTGAGAGGCAATCGAGATGAACAAAGTACTGTTAACCTGTGCACTTGGCATTTCACTGCTCGTGGCTGCATGTGGAGCACCGACGACGCCCACTCAGGCACAGGTACAGCATGACGCACGCTGTGCTGCAGGTATCTTAGGTGGTGCTGCCCTTGGGGGAGTGGTTGGAAACCGGTTCGGTGGCGGAACAGGCAAGACTCTGGCGACCGCAGCAGGTGCAGGCGTTGGTATGTATGCAGGGCAATCAGCCTGCAACTAACAAATTTTTGATCGAAGACTCTGAAGTCCACTTAATATCTAACCTGTGTAACCCGCGTCACTGACCGCCCACTCAGAATCGGACATACTGCCTGCATTAACGAGTAAGCGTTGGTGTATTTGAGAACGCTAGGATTTGGTAATTCATTTGGTGGGGCGCGCTTGTGGTGGGTGCGCCCCTTTTCTTACCTCGATTTGACCGAGCTTAACGATACCCTTGAGAAGGAAAAACAAACTTCCTTTGCTAAGCAACATAAAAGCCAAAGAGGGCTTTCACTGTAACTGGGTAACGCTCTTGATTTGGCAGTCTTCGCCTACGTCAAGCTGACGCCCGGTTTCCGCATAAATGATTGCCGCCAGTGCTTCGCAAACAACAACTGCGCTATCGACCAATCTGTTCCCTCTGGAATCTGGCAACACCGTAGTGAACCCGTCAAAGAGCACTTCGTCACGCTGTTCGGAAATTCCATGCGCTCTGATGGACGCAATTCTCAGCGCTTGTGACATGTCAATGATTTCCAACAAATAGCAGTCCTGCCTTCTAAGAGCCAAGCGCTCGGCTGCTTCAGCTTGTGCAACAACACTCAGATAATCACCTTTGAGAGCATAAACATAAGCCCAGAGTGCCCTGAATATCGGTTCATTAATTAGCTGAGTATTCTCCCGTAAGTGGCTTTCAATTGTTTTTTGGTGATCTTCACCAAGATTGCGCACCTCATTGAGAAAGAACGTCTCGGAAATCTCGACCACCATGTCTCTATTCGGGCTTCCCACCCACGTGCTGCAACTATCTGATGACTGTGCGGTTGAGGCCGAAAACGTCAGGAATACAGTAGCTATCGATTTCCATCTATGAGCACTCAATTGATTTTTCCTAAATAAATTCGGTCGCTTTCTGGTGCGTAGATAGCATTGCCACAGGGGCCTGCAATGCGCCTCACCCTCGATTCTGCAATTGACACCGTCAACCGATAACAGACTAGGCGCGCGTATTGCGCAGAAAACCCTGTTTCGACGCCAACCCCTGCAAAAACCGCTAAACCTGCTAAACGGTGCCGTTTGAACTGTTCTGTCCGGCCAGGAATTAGCGTGCTCGACATTCATTCATCAGCGCTTGGATTGATTGCTTTAGCTCCTTAGCGTCACGCCCAACAAGCTTATAGGCTCTTGTGAATGGCCCTACACTCAGTCCGGCGGGACAATACTCAGTCGTCCCAAGTGAATGAAAGTCACTGGTGTCGTACGACTGAGAAAGGTTTTCGCTGGCCGCAATCACAGCCGCCTGTCCGCGCCCATACTTCGTCCTGGCAGACTGAAGGTGTGCTTCAGCCTCTTTTTTAATTTCTTCCGTCTGAGTTTCCCACTCGCCAACCGGCTTCCAGTTCACAAAAATTGACCACGTATCGCCATCGGATTTGCTGATGTCGCCAATTTCCGCTTCGTGATGGCGAAGGTCTATGTATGTGCTGAATGCCTGTAGTGTTGAACCGTTTTCACATGCTTTGGTATCTTTGCGATACATTCTGATTTCGCATTGCTCCACAGAGACCTCGAATTGGTCGAACCTCGATCCCGCGTAGCTCAACTCAAGTGCGTTAGCCACTTTTGCGTCGGCGTCCTGCACCCAAACCGGTTGCACGTAGTGACGCAAAGCAAACGAAAAAATCGCAAGAAACAAGAGCGCGAGCCACACCTCGCCCTTTCCAATCTGACCCAAGAACCGTCTCCGCTTATACTGGAATTATTTTTGCACCCAAAGGTTGAGCATATCAACCCGATTGCGAATAACCGCCAGAAGGCAGGCCTTTCCTCAAATTCTTTGAAGCGGTCCAGAGCGGGGTGCTTCCAGATTAGATGACACCCAATTGAAAGCCCCACACCGGACGCAATCGGTGCAGGGCCAGTGCACTAACGAGTAAGGCTAAATGCAGTCGCTCGCGACAAGTCAACTATGGTGTTCCCGTAAGTCGTCATTAGCACTCGCAATATTTGATTATGTTGGTTCAGTTCTTCAGTCGTAGGGCTAAGCGCGCCACTCTCCATCAGTTCTTGCATGTCGCGCAAATCTTGCGGGTCTTGGTACTCGTTGAGAAAATCAGATGTCCATTCCGCATTTGGTGGATGATCCGACGAGTCTGCCCATTCTTCAAATTCGAGATCCAAATCATTGGCATCCAAGTTCGAACTCAAATCACTGGTGTTAATCGCATAATCCTGTGATCTTGCTTCAAGCACATATGAATTTTCCATGTCAAATGTGACGTCACTAAAGTCAAACATTGCCGCACTCCATGAACTTTATGAACTCGGGAAGTGTTATTGATGAAGTCGCGTTATGGTTTGAAAAAGCCAAAGTTAATTTTGCTTAATGTGCGTTAATCCTTTGTAGCGCAATTGTATGCTATCCAGTCCGACGGGTCTTACAACATTGAGCGAAACCGTATCGAGGCCAAAACAGCCGCCTATCAGAATCACGCACTTTCAGGTATGCACGTCGTATTGATTAAAGCTTTGAGGTGTTTCCATGACCACTGTGCGCACCCCGACTGAATACCGCGCCGCCTTGCGAGAGATTGAGTATCTATGGGGATCGGAACCAGATACCGAGGAAGGCAAGCAGCTTGCGGAGTACTTGTCAGCGGTAGAGCAATACGAGCGGCTGAACACCACAGAACCAGTGTTGCAGGGATTGTGACGCTCAGACGCGAAATGGTGGCGTGTGGGCGAGAGAAAGGGCTCAAGCGATAGAAGCGGTGCAGTGGTGCAACAGGTCAAGCTTCAAGTACCGTTCATGCCCTCAACCATAAGTAATATGCATAGATAGTTGAGCGGATTGACGCCTTGAACAAGGCAGGCTTCCGCCACGTAAATCATGACCTTCTTTTCGGTCATCGACGGTTGCCCTAAGTCCAATGTGAGACTTGCTTGGGGGCAAAACATGAAACTAAGTGCGATTGAAGTCGTCTGTATACTATTGGCGAGTGCAGCGGCAGTAGCGGGTTTTTTAGGAGCGGCAAACGCCCTGATTACAGCTATCTGAGCAGATGCCCCGATGCTGTGTAGCTAATTTACTGAACAGGATGCGGTATCCAACCTTGTTAGGAGTGGAAGAAGAGTTGACGCTTATCCAGATTGTGGCGTTTTCTCGGTCAGTCATTTGTGTGCACATTAAGCGTGAATAGGCGCTGATATCATTGGATAATCCGGCTTAACTCCCCCCCCTACGGATTTTACAGGCCGGGTGCTGGTGTCCATGTTGTGGGGCATGACTGTTGCAGACCTGACTATCCTAGAGCTCTATTGCGTGATTGCTGCGTCTGGGTTGCTATTTACCTCTATTTGCTGGGCGTTATGGGGTGTGGCAACAGATACCGATAGACAGCTTTCTCCGCTTGGCTGATCCATTAGCAAAGCATCTTCTGGCCGAGTTTGGTGACCTGAATGGGGTCATTGCAGCCTCAAAGCACCGAATTCTCAAGGTAGATGGGGCTAACGACTAGGTTTTCTATCATCTGCGCGTTGTTGAAGCCTTCGGTCATAGAATGCGCAGGCACAGATAATGAGGCGGGATGTTGTGTCGTCATGGGAGGATTTGGTGACCTATTATCGTACCGCAATGGCACACCGCGAAGTTGAACAATACCGGGTTGGGGAGCTTTTAAAGGGTTGGCGACGAGACTAACGGCAGTTGTGCGGACAAAGCAGACATCATAGGGCATGTCGTTTTACAGGATGGACCCGCTACTTCTGAATAAATGAGTCACCTAGCCACTCGACGGACGCCTGTTGGTGAGTTTTCCTCAAGGTTCACCATTAATCACCCCAGGTGGGATTAATCATCTGGGCGTAATTCGTTGCCAAGAGTGCCGCGTCGGACTTGTCCATCTTTACGGTTTGTAGCTCGGTCATGTCGATGACCTCCTCTCCGGAAAAGAGTTTCATGACGTCCAAGGAAAATGTCAGCGGTCTGTTTTCATCCCGTTCAACGGAAGTCGGCGCCACAAAGTCGAGATCCCGGCGATTTTCGTTAAAGCCGACATGGTAGACCAATGGCATTACAGCGCCGTCCATTTGGATGGCCCCCTCGACTAGAACAAATTTGTAGCCGATGTTCCAGTTCCAAGCCATGCGGTTATTGGGATCAAGGTCGCCTCGTACCTCGATAGACCCGTTTGCGGCTTCATCAATCCCAATGGACATCGAAATTCTTGATATCTGTCGCAAAGGCACTTTCGGTAGTACCACATTGAATTGCGGCGTGCTGCGGTCAAACCTCAACAAATGGTAGCTGTTTTCTACGACGTGTACCTTGTCACCGTCAGCCAGAATGATGTTGGAGATGTAGACACGGAAATCACGAAGGCGGAACATCTCTGTTCCGCCGGGATTGGTGTAAGCGAAGGTGTCGAATTCAATCGGCTCACCATTTGCTTCGGCTACAAAAATCAGTTTCAGCGGCCCGGGTTTCGTTCGAAAATCAAAGGCAAAAACTATTATGGCTGCTAGGACCAAAGTGGAAACGGCGACGACGCTGAGTCTGTTTAGGCGTTTCATTGTGCCTCTTCCTCAAATGGGCTTGAAAACTTTGGCTCCGTCAGAAATGCCTCATCCGTCAAAGTGTGGAGAAACGCGATAATTGCATCGACTTCTTTGGGCGCGAGGCCGAGGCCGTGTGCAGCAATGGGATCTACGACGGTATTATCCGCTTCAAGGATCAAAGGGCTAAGTGTATCGCTAAACCGAATGCCGGAATTGTAATGCGTGAGCACTTCGCTAAGGGTCGCGAACCGGCCATCGTGCATGTAAGGCCCTGTAACCGCTATGTTTCGAAGTGTCGGCGTCTTGAACTTTCCCCGGTCCAAGATGTCACCGGTCACCGCCTCAAGTCCGCGGCCCAGGTTCTGTTCGGCATCAAGGCCGTTGTTGATAAAGCCATCCCAGCCATCCGAAAACCCAGCTGTCACGAACTGACTGTGGCAGTCGATGCAGTTTCCGCCACGCAAGGAGGCCTTAACGTCTGGATGCGCCATGAACAGTTTGCGCCCGTGCTCTTCTTGCGGCGAAAGACGCAGTTCGCCACGCAAATATCGATCGTATTTGGAATTCGCGGAAATCAACATTCGCATAAAGGTTGCCAGCGCGCGGGCGACGTTCTCTTCCGACACCTCGCCGTAGGCTTTCCAGAACATCTCGGGATATTCAGGCGCGCTTTTTAGCTCGCGAACAAGTTCGTCCAGCGGTTGCTGCATTTCATCCGGATTTATCAATGGCTGCAGTGCCTGGTGTTCAAGCGTCGGACTTCGACCGTCCCAGAAAAACCGGCGCGGTCCCCAAAGAAGATTGGCAAGGCTCATGCTGTTGAAGGCAAGCTCCTTTCCGCCATGCCCCAAGGCCACTGGTTGGCCATCCGTAAAGGCGCGCTCCTGTTGATGGCATGTTGCACAAGACATGCTGTTGTCACCGGATAACATGGGATCATAAAACAACCGCCTGCCAAGCTGAAAAGCTTCTTCTGTCAGAGGGTTATCTTCCGGGATCGAAAAGCGGCCAAACACAAATGGTGCTTTGAAATCTGCGATGGCTGTTGGCGCAGGAGGAGATCGTGAGATCCAAAACGCAGACAGTAATGCAATAAAGATCGCCAGGCAAAGCCCGGCGATCCCGAGTTTCAGTTTGATATTTTGGCGCTTTTCAGTGGTGGTGAACGAACCCTGCGCCAAAAAGTCCTTCGACATTGTCGACACCTTTTTTGTAGCGCTCACGGAAATTCACCGTGGCTAGCCGTTCGCCGGTGGCAAGGTCGTGGACGGTTATCGTGTGTGCGTTGAGGCCGGCGATAAAGTCCACATCTGTCGGGTCGTTTGCTTTCGCGTCGCCAAGATTGAGAAGATTGTTTTGGATGGCGATCACCTCACGTCCTGACTTCGTGGTGAAAAAGATCATGTGGTGCGCACCTGCATCGGCGACGATGTCTGGTCCTGACGAAACCAGCTTGGGCAGCTTTGAAAGATCATATCGTTTCACCACGCCCGGAAGCGCGTGACTGATAAACAACTCAGTGTCGTTGCCGTAGAATTCGAGTGGCACCGCGGTTCCGTTTTGGACACCGCTGTAGACCACTTCAGCAGGCCCGAAAGTTTTAGCTTCAGCGTCATACGGAATTGACCATGTTTCAAAGCCGAACATGGTATTTACCAGCACTGCCGGTTCGATGTCTTCGTGGATCGACGGTCGGGCAAACAACACTTCGACGGGCGAAGACGGGAAACCGACTGGCATCTCGCCTTGCACCTCAATCGTCTGGACCGGTTCGAGCGCGTTGAGGTCGATGATTGTTACCGTATTGCCAACACCGGTGGCGAGATCTGGGTGAACAGTGGAAGTTACAACCATCCTGTCGTCAAAGGCCGAGATGCCATGTGGATACAGGATGTAAGGCGCGTTTTCCCCAACTTCACTTTTCCGCGCCTCTATCACCTTGATGACCTCATTGGTCTGCGCGTCGAACACGCCAACCGTACCGCCATCGGCTTGGCCAAGGCCGCCCATGAAAGTGACAAACATGTACTCAGTTCCGTTTGACCGGGTCCACATGATGTCTTCGCCCACCATCTGGCCGGCAGTGTCGAGGCACTGAATGCCGGTCACTTCGGGCGCGCCGGTTGAGTCACGCGCCAATCCGATCTCCGCAAGACTACATTTGGGATCTAGACCAGTGGAATAAAGCCGTCCGTTAGGGCTGTAGTAAAGATGGTGAAGCGGATGCTCAAGTTCCGGCTGCTCTACTTCACTGATAATTTTGCCGAAATCTTCGGACTCTGGATCCAATTCGACTATAGCCACGCTGTGGCTCGCGCTGAGCGTCGGTAGTGAGCGCAACAACACCATTGCGCGACTTTCTTCACGGACCTGAGCCTGAGCACTCGCCGTCAACACACCAACAATAAGCGCAGTGTTGCTTGCTGTCAGGGCGGCGAATTTCAACGAAAAATCAAACATAATTCCCCCCTCTGCAAAACATAAGCAGTACGAGCATCATTGCAGATCAGACGGTTCCAGTCGAGAATATCGTATTTGAGCGAGACGCGAGCATGTGTTGGCTATAAAATTGAGGGCAGAGTTCCCAGCGATTCCCACCGCCCAAATTTCCATTTTTCAAATAGTCCCTAAACCCATTGGAACCTGATGCCGAAGTTGCGCAATAGGTGTTTGCAACGAAATAGCTACTACCACTTTGGGCTCAGAGCGGACATCCTACTAAACCGGTGTGATGACTTAGAATTCATCACCTTCTGACAGTTGGCCTGCCGACCCCCCCATTTATAGCGGGCTGAATATGGCGGGCCACATGTGGTATACTGCGCTGGCTTCCCAAATTGGGAGTAGGGGAAGAACCCACCGTCTCACAAATGATTGAGAGTGAAGGTGGTGAGGGGCTGGATGAGGGGGTCTTAGCCAGCCCCTCTTTCTTGAGGGGGTATACGGAGTGGTAGTGTTGTTCCGTTGAATTCAATCTACCTTGTTGGTGCCTTGTCCGAAATTGGGGGATTCCCGTAGACCCCTTATTTTCTTATCCCAGACACAATTCAAACAAGCTGTACCGATACCAAGCAGGAGCGGCGTGCCTTGATGGAGATTGGCGATTTCTATGAGGGGGTACGCGTTCGGCGCGCCGTACCTTTTGAAACGAAGATAAAACTGTTTGTGCAAACCAGCCATCGACACGAATTTAGTCAAAAAAGCTGGTCCGAAACGTGCAATCTAGCTTAGCCTTACAGGTACGGATATCTGACAACGCATACCATGCCCATTTTCGAGGAAGAGGCCCAATGTTTATCAGAACTCTCTGCATGGGGATCACCTTTGCCTTGTTCGCTACGACCGGTCTAAAGCCAACAACCGCGAATGCCAGTGATGCTGGAGACGTTATCGCAGGAGTCGCACTCGGGGTTTTAGGGGCATCCATTGCGCGGCATCACCACCATCATGGGTCGCATTATCAGAAGCACCCAAGTCTTTCTCCAGAGGAAAACGCAGTCGGGCTTTGTATGCACCGAACGCATGCCGCAATGACTAATCAGGGCTACTACGCCGTGGATTTCCAACGCACACTCTCGTACACGACAAATGCAGACGGGATTGATTTAATTGATTTGGAAGTCGCGAGATCCAGCGATAGTACCGATGCCCGCTCCTACATAAAAGCTCACTGCGCAATTCAAAACGATGCCGTGGTCAATTTCAGGTACTCAAATTACTGAGTAAAGTTACGGGCAAACATAAGATGCTACGCCTGTTGTTATCCATGGCACTCCTGCTCCCCTCGGCTCTCATGGCCGACAAATTGGCTACAAACGAGCTGAATGCGTTTCGCGGCGGTCAAGGTGTTCCAGCACTAGGTTACAACCCAAAGTTGGAGCAAGCCGCCAAGTCGCATGCCGATGACATGGTGAAAAGGGGGTTCTTTTCGCATACTGGCTCTAACGGGTCTGACGTGGGCGAACGGGTGCGCAAAACAGGCTACAACTGGTGTTTCGTGGCTGAAAACATTGCCAAGGGACAAAACGGTTTGGACGCTGTGATGGCAGCATGGTCCAAATCACCGGGACATCGAGCAAACCTGCTTTCTCGCAAAGCCAAGGAGTTCGCGCTTTATGAAGCGGCGGATCGTACTTGGGTTATGGTTTTAGCCGCACCCTGCAGGTAGATTTGTGCCATTCTCGACGCCGCAAAACACCACCAGCTTCAATCCTCAGATGACTTCCAATGAAACGCAATAACTTTGGTTTCATCCCACAATCCATATTCATGTCCAACCTCTTCGACATGGGCATCCAGTTGCTCTTCCGTCGATACCGGCTCCACCCAGGTGTAGGGTATCTTCGGTTCTGCTAAGATGATGAGAGAAAACCGTTGCGATGGTGTTTATGTTTACTACTAGGCTCTGCGACATTGACTAGCTCTGGACCATCGAAGTGGGACTTTTGCGCCGCCAATACCATTCTTTGGAATTAATGGATCGACGTTGATTGCGACAAACCAATCCGTTGGAACAATCGCACAGGAGTGACGATTTTTATTGCGATTTGTAGCGATCAAACTTCAGAGCTCACGCCGACTGTAAACGATGTGTTCTCCCATTTGATCGTATTTGCCAAGCAACGCCGCGATATGATGAACTACATGGAGTTCGAGTGACCAAAACGCGCGTTGAAATACCGTTTCGTACTTAGTGAAGGTGCAACTTAGTTGATCTACCGTAAGCCAAGATGGCAAGGGTGCTACATTCAGCTGCTGTCCGAAAGCCGCCAGACTTCCTGTTCACCAAATCCTCGGATCGTTCTGACCCCAATATTTTCGAGATCGAATTGGTCCTTCAGGACATGTGCGACTTCGCCCTGAACACTGATTTCCATCGGCTCGGAGAATTCCTGCAACCGTGAAGCGAGGTTCACGGCAGGTCCAAATATGTCGTAAACATACTTCTGAATTCCGACGACCGAGCCCACAACCGAACCCGAAGACAGACCAACCCGGCAATGCCATTGATGCGGATGGCTCAGATTGCGCCGGTTCAGATAGCGCACAAATCGGATGGCAGTGTTGGCGATTGCCTTGGCGTGATCCGGTGTCGGATCAGGCAATCCCGCCACAGTGATATACGCGTCTCCGATCGTTTTGATGCGCTCGCAACCGAATTGCTCACCGATACGATCAAACGCGCTGTATATGTCGTTCAGTTCGGTGACGGTCACGCTGGGGTCCTGTGAGGCGACCATTTCCGTGAAGCCCACAAAATCCAGCATCAGAACAGAGACAGGGTTGTACAGCTGTGGCGTCACCACACCAAAGGTTTTGTATTCTTCATAGACCGAACGAGGCATGATGTTGAGAAGCAGTTTCTCCACCTGCTCTTTTTCGCGTTTGATCTCTCTGGTGTTGCGCTCGACCATCATCGAATAGGAATCGATCATAGATTCCAACTCCTTGATCCGCGTGATGTTCTGACAGACAAGAACCAGGACGTCGTCTTTGGTGGAAGTGAAATCGAGTGCGATGATCAGCGTCCTGCGTTTCTTTTTGAACTTGATTTCCGATGCGTATCGCCCGTTATCCGCAAGGGCAGTCTGCATGGCCTCGGCATCCAGATCAGGAAAAAGCTCCTGCAACTGATTTGGCTCTGCTTCGTTGCTGAACCAGTCGTCAAACGTGTCATTGCGAAAATTGAAACGCAATGATTTACGATCCAGTAGCGCGACCCCTACGCCGATTGCGCGCAGGAGCTGTTCATTAATGGCTTCTATCTTCATGGGTCACCCGACAATCAATGGGCGGCGTTTGGCGAACTCTGCGACAACTGCCTCGACATCCTCGTCGGCCACACCGTGATCAATCAAGGTCGCACGCAGCACCACCTCAAGCTCATCAAAATGAGCGTCGTTGATATCGAGATGTGAGTGCAGCTGTTTCAGCTGTTTGTCCGTATAAGACGCTGGTCCGCCAAGCAGGGAAGCAATGAATTTAGTCTGGTGATCAACCATCCGGGACATATCGACCTCGTCGAAGAATGGCCCGATGTCATCGTTATCAAGAAGGGTATCGTAGAAGGAGAGGACGATCTTGCTAACCTGCGAAAATCCCCCGTACTTCTCATAGAGCGTGCGTTCAGCCATACCAAAACCCTTTCAAAATAGTACGAATAGGGAAGCGCTCCCATTGTCAAAGACTACAAATTCTACACAGTTCAATTCAAGTCTGCCGCCGTCGCTGCATTCTGACGCCATTCGGAGCTTTGCCGAAGGGCGTCATGGTTCTAAAAACTATGTCAGCGGCGTTCGACGATAATCTCGGCATACTCGGAAGAAATGCACAGTGAATCGTTGGTCGAGATGTCGAACCTTTTGATCAGCGCCATCATGTCATTGCGCAATGATGTCTGACCTTCGGTATCCAACGCTTCGAATGCTTTTTGCATCGGGCCGTAGAACGTGCGGAAATATTCCATGAAATGCTCGGCTGACCGGTAGCGGAACATGAAGTTCTTGCGCCGAAACGATTTCACCGCGCACCGAGTGCCGAAATTCTGATCGATCCAGTCCCGGTTTCCCCACATCGCCGGAGAGTTCACGCCCGCAGGCGGCTTCACATGCTTGCCAATCGTTTTAAACAGTTGCCCGATAAAGCTTTCCGGGGTCCAGTTGGCCATGCCGATTTTTCCACCTGCCTTAACGACCCGCTGAAGTTCGGCAGCGGATTGTTTCTGATTAGGTGCAAACATTACCCCGAATGTGGACACTACCGCGTCGAATGACTGATCATTAAAGGGCAGGTTCTCGGCGTCTGCGACCTTGTAGTTTACGAACAGACCCTCGGCTTGGGCACGCTTGCCGCTGGCTTCCAGCAGGCTTTCGACATAATCTGTTGAGGTTACGTCGCAAAAGCGTCTGGCAAAGGCCAGTGTTGCGTTGCCGTTGCCCGCCGCCACATCAAGGATCGTTGAGTCTGCGCGCATGTCCATTGCTTCAGCAAGCTCTTCACCGGTTATCTGCAGCGTGACCCCGACTTTGCTGTAATCTCCGGCACCCCACGCTGCGTTCTGTTTGGCTTTGATTGCCGTGTAATCTGTTGTGGGTGCGATGGTTGATTGAATACCCATGATTGATGTCCTCCGGGTGTTGTGCTGACCCTAGATCAGCGGTTTCAAAATAGCCGCATCTTCTGAATGCGTTTGAGTTATGCAGCTTCGAGATCAGGCCAGCTGAAATCGGCGATCGGCCGCTCGGCATTGGCAACATGCTCGAAGATTCTTGAATTGACCCATTCCGGCTGGAAGATTGGCGCCATGTGTCCAAGCTCGGGCAACAATGCGATACGTGCATTGGGCAACGTCTTGGCGATGGCCACGGCGACATTCTGAGCGATCTCAGGGGATTCCAGACCGGTCATCACCAGGGCTGGCATCTCGAGATTGGCCAGATCCTTTAACGTCCAGCTCTCGGCAAACCCGTTGGCAAAATCCGTCATGACTGAGGAAATCAGGCCCGCAAATTTCTTTTTGGCCTTGTCGGGCAGGTTGTCCCAAAAACCGTCTCCGTTCCAGAAATCAAGGAAATGCTGCATTCCTGCGGCCGCATCACCTTCGGCAGCAGCGCCAGATACCAACCCAGACAAAAGCTTGATCTGTTGAAACAAGCGACGTCCTTTGTTGTTCCCATGGGCCAGAAAATGAAACGCGGCCGGTTCATAGACAGTCAGGCTTTTGACCAGATCAGGGCGCATCAGGGCGATTTTGATCGCGATGCCGCCACCGTTCGAGTGACCGACCAAATGAACCGCGCTGCCCAGCTTTTCGATTTCTCTGATTACGGAGGCCGCCAAAATTGCCGCCCCCTTTTGGCTGTGATCGCTCGCCAAAGGTGCACGACCATAGCCGGGCAGATCAAAGGCATGAACATCAAAGCGACCGTCAAGATCGGCTTCCAGTTGGCTCCACTGAGCGCTGCTGGATGCGGAGGAATGCAATGCGACAATCGGTGCATTGCTTGCTTCGGTAGACCTAAATGAAATCGTCATCGTACTTACTCACTTGCGTTTGAGATGAGCAATAACTGACGGTTCATTGTTTCATTGAAATTTCCGAAACGGGCGCAAAGTGTTTCAGTTGTTGCTCTGTGAAGCAGGTCACACAACGCGCTATCTGTCTCTGAAACATGGGAAATTACGGCCGGAATTTGCGCCACTCCGACCGGTTTGAAACAATTGAAACATTAGATGCTGATTTTGAAATGGCGCTGAAACAATGATACCGTAGAAAAATAGGATGACGATGGACATGGCGAACGATTTTCAGGAAATCGAGAAGGCAAGGGACCTTCTGCGCGATGCAATCGAGTCTCTTAAGGAAGGGTTCGCCCTTTATGATGACGACCGTCGCCTGCTCATGTTCAACCAGCGCTATGCCGAGATGAACAAGGGTGTCGCGGACCTGTTAAAGCCCGGACTAGACTGGGAAATCCTGATGCGCGAAACAGCGCGGCGCGGGATTTATGCTGACGCCATCGGCAATGAAGAACAGTGGGTCTCGGACCGATTGGCCAACGGGATCGAGTTCATTCAAGATTATGAACTGGCCGAAACGGACGGTCGAACTTATCTGGTGTCGGTCCATCCCACCAATCTTGGCGGCTTTGTTGTTACGCGCGAGGACATTACAGATCGCAAGCAGGCCGAGGCAGAGGAACGCGACGGAGACCTTCTGATCAGGAAGGTGCTGGATGCCAGTTCTGCAGTCGTGACGATGGCGCGCATTGGCGATGGCCAGATCCTGTATCGCACACCCGCCGCCCTTCAGATGTTTGGCGCCTCCAAGTTCGCGCGGGAGCATTACGCCAAGCCTGAGGAGCGCGCGGATTTTGTGACCTTGCTGTTGGCGGATGGTCATGTCGAAAACTTCAAGCTCGATTTGTGCAATGCCAATGGAAAGATTTTTCCAGCCTCAATTTCTTCGCAGCTGATCGATTACAAAAGCGAAGAAGTAATCGTAACCAGTATAATTGATCTCACGGTTCAGCAGGAAGCCGATGCTTTGATCAGGCAGGTGATGGAAGCGTATCCCGCTGCGATCAACATGACGCATGCAGAGACTGGTGAGGTCCTGTTTGCAACGCCGGAAATAAAGGCTCTGTTTGGTCCTGCCCGCAGTGCCAAATCTTACTACGCTGATCCGACAGAACGTCAGCGATACCTGAAAGACCTTCGCGAAGCGGGGTCGCTGAAAGATCGGCGGATGGAGTTTGTTGATGCAAATGGAAGAAAGTTTTGGGCTGCAGATTCTTCCCGCCTGATCGAATTCAACGGCGAAGAAGTCATCGTCTCGAACACACGAGATCTGACAGATGAGTTGGCGATTGAAGAAGAGCTTGAAAAACAACGCGAGATGCTTTTCCAGAATGAGAAGATGTCAGCGCTTGGCGAACTTCTTGCTGGCGTGGCCCATGAGTTGAACAATCCGCTTTCCGTGGTTGTTGGGCATTCTCTCATGCTGAAGGAAGAGATTACCGACCCAGATATGGCTGCCCGGATCGAGAAGATCAGCAATGCGGCCGAGCGCTGCGCGAAAATCGTAAAAACATTCCTGGCAATGGCGCGCCAGCAACCCAGCAATATCGAGGATGTCGATGTTGCTGGGCTGATCGCGACTGCGGCGGATGTCGTTGGGTATGGCACGCCATCAGATGGAATCCGCGTCGTGCAGAAAATTCCTGCTGATTTGCCACCGGTTGCCGCGGATGCCGATCAGATCACCCAAGTTATCATCAATCTGATTATTAATGCGGAACAAGCCATGAGGTCATCTGAGCGCGGTGACCTGATCGAGCTTTCAGCGCGGCGGAAGTTTGATTCAGGCATGGTCGAGTTGACGGTAAAGGACAATGGCCCGGGAATCCCCAAGGCTATTCGTGCCCGAATCTTTGAACCGTTCTTCACCACCAAGGAAGTTGGGGAAGGCACCGGTATTGGTCTCGCGTTTTGCCACAGGATCATACTGTCTCATGGCGGTCAGATCCGGCTTGATCAGAGCGACAGTACTGGCACCTGTATGCGGATCTTGCTGCCTATCGGGGCACAGAACGAGTTTGTGGAAGATGAGCCGAAAGAATCAATTTCTTCTTCACTGTCTTTGAAGGCGCTGGTGGTAGATGATGAAGTTGAAGTTGGTGAGCTGCACGCAGAGATTCTCAGAAGAGAAGGTTTTGACGTCGATTTCGTCTCATCCGGTGAGGAAGCATTGCGCAATCTTCGCTCACAAAACTATGACGTATTCCTGAGTGACTTGAATATGCCGGGTGTTGATGGACGAAAGATCTATCAGGCTCTGGTTGCCGAATTTCCGCACATGCTGAACAGAACGGCCTATGTGACCGGGGATACGATGGGGCAGGCTTCGCAAGCATTGCTTGGTGAATCCGGCTTGCCTCATCTCGAGAAACCCGTTTCGCCTTTGGAACTCAGAACCCTCGTGGGCAATTTGCTTGCCGAAGGGAAGGAAGCAACCGATGGATGAAAAGAGAACGCATATCCTGGTGTGTGATGACGAAGTCGATGTGCGTGAAATGCTTCAGGAATATCTGGGCAAGCGTGGATATGAGGTTTCGGCAGCATCCGGCGGAGATGAGCTGAGGCAGATACTTTCTGCGAACGGGGTCGACGTCATTGTCATGGATATCAACATGCCAAAGGAAGATGGCCTTTCAATACTTCGATCCTTGCGCCCTGAGAACACAACACCGGTTATCATGTTGACTGCAGCAGGCGACGTTATCGATCGCATCGTCGGATTGGAGATGGGGGCTGATGATTATCTGGGCAAACCTGTTGACCTGAGGGAACTCGAAGCCCGGATCAAGGCGATACTCCGGCGTGAAGCAATACATGAAACGGCGACCAAGGAAGCCCCCGACATCAACGGGGCGCCATTTGGCGATTTTACATTGGATAAAGACGCGGCCAAACTTCTGGCGGCTGATGGTTCCGAAGTTCAGCTGACCGCTATGGAATACAACCTGATCAAGGTATTCGCCGAAAACAAGGGACGCGTTCTGAACCGCGACCAGCTGCTTGAACAGGCCCATGATCGATCCTGGGATCCATTTGATCGCAGTATCGATATCAGGATTTCCCGTCTTCGCCGAAAACTTGAAACCAACCCGGAAAAGCCCGAGATCATCAGAACCGTGCGTGGCATCGGATATCTGTATGACCCAAAGTGAAGGCACGTTTTTTAACGAGCTGATTGCTAGCTTTAACGGGGATAATCGCCAAAGAAACGAATTGGCTGCGTGCAGAACCCTTCCGTAATCGTTACGAAGTTTGCCCAAGAGCCGTTCTGTGGTCCATTGTAGCGATACGCCAGTCTGAAGAAGGACACGCACTGGTAAGTCGACCACTCTGGGGCAATCGATATGCTATCAATCTCCGAACTACCCGAGATAGACTTTTCATCGGAAGCGTATCAGAAGCGACCGTTTCAAACCCTTGCTGAGTATGCACGGAAATGGCGCATCGCCCGTAGTAAACGCGGCGTGGAAATTTTGGACTATGACATTTGCAGGAACATGATCCTGGATCGTCGATTTGGCACAGGACATCCAAAGTTGATGCATCTGTTGGGCCTGCCGGAAGGACGTGCGCTAAATTACAAACGTGAGTCCATATCCTTCTACAACCGCGGTGATAAACGGCGCAAATTACGACAGCCGATAGCGCGCCTGATGAGCCCGCACGCCTCTGAGGCGTTCCGGCAAGACATTAAGGATGTTGTCGCTGACATCATTTCTGACATCCCGACGCATACCAGAGTCGACCTGATCGAGGCACTTTGTGATCCTACGCCATCTCGGGTTTATTGTTATTGGGTCGGCGCCGACAAAGACGACGCGCCTTATATCGCTAAGACGTCACACACAGTTCAGCAAGTTCATACGCGAGATCCGGAAAAGACGCCGGAAATTGTCGATGCGTTTGAAAGCCTGCTTGATTATGCGGACGCACGGATTGCTGCCGCGCGCGAAGCCCCTTCTGACAACCTGATTTCGGATTTGGTCCGGGCAGCAGACGCCGGTGAGTTTACGGATGACGATCTTCGGAATTGGGTTATCAAACTGGCAGAGGCGAATACCGACAACTCCTCACATCAAATCGCAGGCACCATTATCGAACTGGCCTCACGCCCCGCTATCTGGCAAAGGCTGCGCGAAGATCCTGACGCAATTCCGATTGTCGTGAACGAAGTTATGCGTATCCACCCACGGTCAATCTCAACCTCTCGCGAAGCACTGGAGGACGTAGAAATCGGTGGCGTGCAAATCACCAAGGGCACACCGGTCTTTGCAAATATCGGGGCTGCCCATTGGGATGAGCGCTATTACCCGGAACCTGAAAAATTCTCTCTCGAACGTGCTGGGCAGCCAGCTCATCTGAATTTCGGGGGTGGTGTATTCTCTTGCCTAGGGCGCTACGCGATCACAATCGAGGTTGAAGAAGTTGTCCGATATATGACTCAATCCTTTCCGCGTATCCGGTTGGATAAGGCAGAATTCAGTCATTCACCGATGTTTACAAATGTGACCGATCTACATGCGACGCTTGCTCCTTTGAGCTGATCAATGCGCATTTCAAAGAATTGAAAAACATACTCCCAAGGTTGTTGTCAGCCGATACCACATCCGCCAAGGTGCACATTCTACTCATCAAATGCAGGGGCACCCATGTTGCAACTCTCAGAGCGAAAAGAATTTGCGGTTATGACTTGCCGGGAAGCGGGAAAAGTCGCGGCCGGGTATTTTGCAAATCGGGATGCGCTGCTGGTCGACCAAAAGGGCGCTCAGGACTGGGTGAGTGAGGCAGATCGGAACGTTGAAACCTTTATTCGCGACAAGATCAGGGATGCTTGGCCCGAAGATGGAGTCTTCGGTGAGGAGCACGGTGCAAGCAAAGGGACCAGCGGGTTTGATTGGGTGATCGACCCAATCGATGGGACAACCAATTTTGTTAACGGGATTCCAGCCTGGACCATCGTTCTGGCTGGTGTGTCAAATGCGCAGACCCAGATTGGCGTCATCCATGATCCAAATGTCGACGAAAGCTATGTCGCCGTCCGGGGTGGAGGCGCAATGCTGAATAACGCCCCGATGCGGGTCGCTTCAGGCATCGCGCTGGAGGAAGGAACCGTAGCTGTCGGATATTCGAACCGCATCGAAGCCCGCCACGTTGTTCCGATTATCGCAGATCTGATCGAACATGGCGCGATGTTTCACCGAAACGCCAGCGGCGCTCTGTCATTGGCCTATGTGGCTGCGGGTCGGCTGCTGGGCTATGTCGAAGAGCATATGAACGCATGGGACTGCCTGGCTGGTCAGTTGATGATCGCGGAAGCTGGCGGCAGGATCGAGGATCAGGATGCCGACGCCATGATCCGCAATGGTGGCCGGGTGATCGCAGGTACACCGGATGTGTTCGACGCTCTGCACGAGATTGCCGAGCGTGCATGGAAGACCTGAGCGATTAGTCGAGTGAGCACCACCCGCTCAACGGTTCAAGCGTCTTTAGATCGGCCTGCCAATAGTGGCCTTGCGCGAGTTGATCGTATCTCCGGTCAATGGGACGGCCCGATAAAATGCACCATAGCAGAGTGCCGACAGCCCCGTGCGTAACAATGGCAAGGTCGTTGCCATCGTGTTTTTCAACAATCGAAATCGTTGCCCGATGAATGCGTTGTTGAGCCTCTATTGCCGTTTCCCAACCGTGAAAACTGGTAGCCGGGTGGTCAAAGAAAGCATCAGCAGCGGCTTCAAAAGCATCGCGCGGCAGAAAACCGGTGGTGCTGCGGTCATTTTCGCCAAGGTCAGCATTTAGATTTACCGGCAGGTCTCGGGGCGCCGCTAGAATCTCAGCCGTATCGCGGGCCTTTTGCTCGGTGCTGGTCCAGATTTGAGAGACCTCCGAGAAGATCTCGGCATTCGCAAACGCGGAAGCGCGGTGACGACCTGTTTCACCAAGCCCCCAATCCGTTACAGGAATGTTGGGGTCAATTACGACCTCGGGATGCGTGATGATCAGAAGCTTGGGCATTTATTCGGGCAAAAGCACGGGACCCTTCTCGGCAAAACCCATCCGAATTTCTGCACCGGGTTCAAGCGGTGCATCCACATCGTCATGCACTGCGAAGACCTGACCGAACGCTCCGGTCAAAGTGTACTCCATGCGAACACCAACATAGGTTGCCTTGGCGACGGTGGCGGCGATGCCCTGCTCGGCGCCGATCACCAGACGCGAGGGTCGGATGGCGACAGTTGCGGGCCCCTGAGGCATATCGCGAGATGACAGCGTGTGGCGGTAGCCCTCGATCTCGATCGTGGCCATATCTCCTTCGACAGAGATGATCTGACAAGCCAGCAAGTTGGCTTCGCCAATAAAATCCGCAACGAAGCGATCATTGGGTGAATCGTAGAGCTGGCGTGGCGTACCTATCTGCGCGATGGCGGCATTCCGCATCACGACAATTTCGTCTGATACCGCCAATGCCTCTTCCTGATCATGTGTCACATAGACGACCGTCAGGCCAAGGTCCTGTTGGATGGCCCTGATATCCTCGCGCACCTGGCGGCGCAGTTTTGCGTCGAGATTAGACAGAGGTTCGTCAAATAGCAGCACCTGTGGCTCTAACACCAAAGCCCGCGCAACTGCGACGCGCTGCTGCTGTCCGCCAGACAACTCGGATGGCAAACGGCTATCAAAACCTTTCAGGCCAACCAACTCCAAACCGTCCAGAGCGCGGTTGCGGGCCTCGTCTTTGGCAAAGCCCGAGAACGTGAGGCCATACATAACATTCTCAAGCACACTCATATGGGGAAACAGAGCGTATGACTGGAACACCATCGACACGTCCCGGTCCGTTGCGGGCAGTTTGGTCACGTCGCGATCCCCGATGGTGATCTTGCCCGAGGTTGCCATTTCGAGCCCTGCGATCATCCTCAGGGTCGTTGTTTTGCCACAGCCTGAAGGGCCCAGCAGCGTGACCAGCTTTCCCGCTTCGACATGCAGGTTGATGTTGTCGACAGCAACGACATCCTTGCCGAACATCTTTGTCACGGACTCGAACCGAACCGGCGCGGCTTTGGACTGCAGGCTCATGTCAAACTCTCCTAAACATTGGTCCGCGACTGCGTCATTCGCCGCCCGATCTTGGTCCGACCCACGATCAGCTGCATCAAGGCAACTACAGACAGCATCACAAAGATCAGTGTGGTGGAATAGGCAATGGCGAGACCATAGTCGTTATTTTCGACCCGCCCGATGATGTAGCTTGTCGCCATGTCATATTCCGCGCTGACCAGAAAGATCACGGCCGAAATCGCGGTCATGGCCCGCACGAAACTGTAGACAAGCGCCGCCAGAATTGCCGGGCGCAACAGGGGCAGGATGATCCGGCGGAAAGTCTGCCAGGAATTTGCACCAAGGGTCAGCGAGGACTCGTCCAGACTGCGATCCAATTGCGACATGCTGGCAATGCCTGCCCGGACACCCACTGGCATGTTGCGGAAGATGAAGCTGACAACAAGGATGACTCCAGTGCCCGTGATCTCGATCGGCGGTACGTTGAAGGCTAGAATGTAGCTGACGCCAATCACGGTGCCGGGGATGGCAAAGGATAGCATGGTGCCGAACTCAAAAGCGTCTTTTCCCGCGAAACTCTGCCGGGTCAGAAGATAGGCCGTCACGAGCCCCACGGCAGCCGTCAGTGGAGCAGCAATTGCGGCGATGGTGATAGTCGTCCAGAAACTGTCCCATGCGGCTCCTGTCCAGCGAATACCCTCTGCTTCAAACCGAACCGAGAACGCAGTGACGTAGTGTTTGAACGTGAGGGAATTATTGACCCCCCACAGCTCGACCACGCTGCCGTATACGATCATGGCATAAACGACGATGGTAAATACGGCCCAGCCAAGGGCGACCGTCAGCACCGGGATGGAAAGGCCGGTTGGCATCAATGGATGTACGCCTGCGTCGCCCTTGCCGGTGACAGTGGTGTAACTCTTTTTCCCAAGCCAAGCACGCTGCGCGTAAAATGCAGAAAGCGTGAAGAACAACAACACCATAGCCAGAACCGCGGCGCGGCCCTGATCGTATTGCGCACCAACAATTGCAAAGAAAATCTCGGTCGACAGCACATCAAAATTGCCACCCAGCACAAGTGGGTTGCCGAAATCGGCCATGCTTTCGATGAAGCCCAAAAGGAAAGCATTGGCGAGGCCCGGGCGCATCAACGGCAGGGACACAGTTTTGAAGGTCTGCCATTTGTTGGCGCGCAATGTCTGGGCCGCTTCTTCCATCGAAGGAGACACCCCTTCAACGACGCCAATCAGCACAAGGAAGGCGATGGGAGTAAAAGCCAAAGTCTGAGCAATCAGAACTCCCGGCATGCCATATAGCCAGCGCGTGGGTTGTGTGCCGAATAGCTCAGCAAAGAACTGCGTGACCGAGCCCGAAAGGCCAAACAGCAGGATCAGCGCTAGACCGATCACGAAGGGTGGCGTGATGATCGGCAAAACCGTCAGAGCGCGCAATGCGCGCTTGTAGCGAAAGCCCGAGCGGGTCACGACAAGCGCAAAGCACAGGCCAAGTGCCGTGGTGATGAAACCGACCAAAATGGCGAGGAATAGTGAGTTCCAGGCCGCCCCGCATCGCGCACCCCTGAAACATCCCAGCCCCCAAAGCCGGTCGTCAAAGAACTTCGAGAAGAAAACCGCGATGGAGTACGCGCCCTCTTCCGTCACAAAGGCAGCGAACAGCATCTTGGCGATGGGAAAGAACACAAACGCGGTAACGATGGTGATCACACCACCGATGGCGCTGACCACGAAGACGTCTCCGTTAATCGCCCCACGTGCAGCGACACCCTGGGTCAGAAGGAACAGAAAACTCGACGCGCAGATCATCGCGCCATAGCCCATGCCGAATTGCCGATCCCCGAGTTCTCCGAATACGGACTCCAGCCAATCGAAATTGTAGCCTCGGATTCCGATGCTAAAGCCTTGTGCGATCAGCCAGCCGAAGCCCAGCGCCCCTGACAGGATCAGAATGCGCGCATAGAGCGGATCTGATTTGGCGCGCCTTAGTACCGAAAGCGGCAACAGTAGAGCGATAAGAAGCGGCGCAAGCCACAGCTTTTCACCCTGCCCGATCAGAAAGGCCGCTGGAGCATAATCTTCGTCGAAAGGGTAGCCGTCCAGAAGCCACTCGAACGACCACAGGCCACCGTCAACCATGTACCACGGCAGCAGGCAGAATCCGACCCACCCGGCGATGACCCAGAAGATCAGAACCGGATGGGTCGTTTTTGTCGTGTCGTCAGTCATTTACTGCGGCAGTACCGAAACCTCTTCGTCCCATTTTTGCAGCAAGCGCTTGCGCTCATCCGACGAGCCGTATTTCTTGAAGTCATAGTCGATCAGCTTGATCTGGCTCATGTCCGGAGCGCTTTCGGACGTCTCGGCGCCTTTGTTTGACGGCACCTGAAATGCGTTGACCTGAAGGGCAAGGTTCTGTGCTTCGGGCGACAACGCCCAGTCATAAAACTTCTTGGCCTCTTCTTCGTTGCGAGCTCCGTCGATGATCGACATCGAACCAATCTCGTACCCAGTTCCCTCGCACGGCGCGACGACCTTGATCGGGAAACCCGACACGGCCTGCTTTACCGCGTCATGCATAAAGACAATACCGATGGTATTTTCGCCGCGCCCCGCAGCCTTGATCGGGGCCGAGCCCGATTTTGTGTATTGGTTGATGTTCGAATGCAGGCCTTTCATGAAGTCAAAGCCCTCATCCTCGCCAAAAATCTGCACCATTGAGGCAAGTGTCGTGTAGGCCGTACCTGACGAATTTGGGTTCGCCATCTGAACATGACCCTTGTATTCGGGCTTCAAAAGATCCTTCCAGCACGCCGGTTCGGGCAGGTTGTTTGCGGCGACAAGATCGGCATTGTAGCCGTAACCAAGCGCACCGGAATAGATGCCGATGGTTCTGTTACCGGCACTTTCAGCCTGAGAAATCGCCCAGTCATGAAGCTGATCGCGCATGGGCGAGACGTATTCCATTGTCAGACCCTCTTCTGCGGCCTGAAGATGCGGATCACCGGTGCCACCCCACCAGACATCGCCCTTAGGGTTGGAGCTTTCAGCACGAATCTGAGCAAATGTCTCACCCGAGGATTTACGTGTCATGTTGACGTCGATGCCGGTCGCATCTTCAAAGCTGCGCGCCATCAGCTGGCACCAATCCTCTTGAGCAGAGCAATAAAGAGTCAGCTTGTCTGCTTGGGCTGCTGACATTGAAGCTGCAAGGGCGATTAGCGAGCCCAATGCGGTAGACGTAAATCTCTTCATTATTTTCTCTCCCTGTTTGGTTCATTGCGTCCGGTTTTCCCGGTGTATTATGTGCTTTTTCCTTCAGACTTTCGTTGTTCCTCGAACGTGGCCATCGCGCATTCTGTATGTCCGTTCAATTACCGTTCTCTGCGATGCCAACCAGCCAATCCATACATTGATCCGGGACTTCGAAAGAGGCAATGTTTTCCGAAGTCTCACAACAATATGAGGGTTTTGCAACAGAAATAGTTGCAAAACGCCCGAAACACCACAAAAGTGAATATGAAGCCGAGTCGGGTTGCCGGATGTCCAAAACAGAAACACGCGGGATGAGGTCTGAAAAAAGTCAGGCTCGGGTTAAAAAATCCGATCGCCGTCGAGAGATCCTGCTTGAACTGAAGTTGCGCCCGCATGTCCGGATCAGTGAGCTGGCGCAGCGGTTCAATGTGTCGGCAGAAACCGTGCGCCGGGATTTCGATGCCTTGTCAGAAGACGGGCTGATCGCACGCGCACATGGCGGGGCATCTGCGCCCACACAGGGACGATATCCAAGTCTTGATGAACGGACCAATGCGCGTACGGAGGAGCGTGAACGAATTGGAAGATGTGCGGCCGCGCTGATTCAGGATGGCGATACGGTGATGATAGATTCCGGTTCGACCACGGTTGAGATGGCGCGCGCGCTTTCTTATCAGGGAACTGAGTGCACGGTGATAACAAACTCAATCCCCGTAGCGATGACACTCGGCCATTCGCCCACCCAGGTTCTCTTGTGCCCAGGCGAGTATCTTGCCGAGGAATCGGCCATTATTGGCACTGATACGCTCGAATACCTGTCCCGTTTCAATGTCGATCAATGCATGATCGGGGCATCCGGAATTTCGGCCGAGGGCCCGTCTGAGACCGTGCAGGGGTTTGCTGCGGTCAAACAAAAGATGTTGGCGCGATCAGCTAAACGGCATTTGCTGATTGGTTCAGAAAAATTCGGGCGCAAAGGCCTGTCGCAGGTAGGTGATCTTGATGGGCTGGATTCCATCATCACCGACACAAAGCCGAAAGGTGATTTGCTGGGCTCTATCAATGCAGCTGGCGTTGCCATTCTTATCGGAGAATCCATTTCAAAGAACGACTAACTGTGGACAGTGACGGCCACGCATAACTGGGAGGAATAATATGAATATTGACGTCAAATTACTGATCGGAGCATCAGCATTTGCACTTTTGTCGTTGGGCGGGGCTGCGTCGGCTCAGGATTGTCCGCGCGGTGATCTGGATGAACGGTTCTGCGATGCCGACGGTGATCTGATCGCGGACATCCCCACCGATCCTTCCGAACAGATCGATCCCGACACATTGATCTTCGCCTACACTCCGGTCGAGGACCCAGCCGTTTACAAAACCGCGTGGTCGGACTTTCTTGACCATTTGAAAGCTGAAACCGGTAAAGATGTTGTCTTCTTCCCGGTTCAGAACAACGCCGCCCAGATCGAGGCGATGCGGTCTGGACGCCTGCATATCGCGGGTTTCAACACTGGTTCGAACCCGCTGGCGGTGAACTGCGCCGGGTTCCGTCCTTTCACGATCATGGCCTCAAAAGATGGTAACTTCGGGTATGAAATGGAGATCATTACCTATCCAGGCTCTGGCATCGAAAAGGTCGAGGACATCAAGGGCAAGCAACTGGCCTTTACCTCACCCACTTCGAACTCGGGATTCAAGGCACCGTCGGCCATTCTGAAAAGCGACTTTGATCTGTTGCCCGAACGTGATTTCGAACCAGTCTATTCTGGCAAACATGACAACTCGATCCTCGGTGTGGCCAACAAGGACTATCTGGCTGCTTCGATCGCAAACTCGGTCAAATCGCGGATGATCTCGCGAGATGTGATCAACGAAGACGACGTCATCACGATCTACAAGTCGCAGACTTTCCCGACGACCGGCTTTGGCACCGTGTACAACCTGACTCCGGAACTGCAGGAGAAAATCCGCAACGCTTTCTTCAGTTTCGAATGGGACGGCACGACACTTGAGGCTGAGTTCTCAAAATCGAACGAAGGCCAGTTCCTCGAAATGACCTATCAGGAATTCTGGGACGTGATCCGCAAGATTGATGCGGCAAACGGCGTTTCCTACGCCTGCCAATAATCCGTTACTATAATGACGGGCCCCGCCGGGCCCGTCTCAACCCTTACAGGGGTATTAAATGCTGCGGCTTCGAGAGCTTACCAAAACTTACAAAACCGGGGATCAGGCGCTAAAAGCAATCAATCTTGATGTGCCCAAGGGACAGGTGCTTGCTTTGATCGGCCCATCCGGCGCAGGCAAATCCACGATGATCCGCTGCATCAATCGACTGGTTGAGCCGACAAGTGGCGCTGTCATGCTAGATGATACCGACCTGACCAAACTTGGCTCAGGCGGGTTGCGCAAAGCGCGACGCGAAATGGGTATGATCTTTCAAGAATATGCGCTCGTTGAACGCCTGACGGTTATGGAAAACGTCCTGTCAGGGCGGTTGGGATATGTCGGCTTTTGGCGCAGCTTCCTGCGGCGATACCCTCAATCTGATGTCGATGAAGCCTTTCGTCTGCTTGATCGGGTAGGACTGCTGCATATGGCAGACAAACGCGCCGATGAACTGTCGGGCGGTCAGCGTCAGAGGGTCGGCATCTGCCGCGCTCTGATTCAGAACCCCAAACTTTTGCTGGTGGACGAGCCAACTGCCTCTTTGGACCCCAAAACCAGCCGTCAGATCATGCGGTTGATTACCGAGCTTTGTCAGGAACGCGGATTGGCAGCGATCATCAACATTCACGATGTGGCGCTTGCGCAGATGTTCGTGCCGCGCGTCGTGGGTCTTCGGTTTGGCGAGATCGTATATGACGGCCTCCCCACCGGTCTTACCCCCGACAAACTAACCGAAATCTACGGTGAAGAAGACTGGGAAGCCACGATTGAAAAAGTGGACGAAGACGAAGAGATCGAGGCCGCAGAATGAGCCAAACCGAACTTGATGACGTTCTTGGCAAGGGGTGGCGCAAACCGCCGTTTGTTAAGAACGCGATGCTCCGCTGGGCTCTGATTGTTGGTTTTGTTGCCTACCTGATTGCCGCCATTCTGACCATCGAGGTCGATTGGGGTCGGGTTTATGAAGGGCTGGATCGCGGCTGGGCCTTTGTGCTCGCCTTCACCAGCCCCGATTTCATATCGCGCTGGGGCGATATCTGGAGCGGTTTGCTGGAAAGCATTGTCATGACTGTTGCGGCGTCCGTTGTGGGCATCCTGATTTCGATCCCGATCGGACTGGGTGCTGCACGCAACATCGCTCCTCTGCCCATCTACGTCATCTGCCGCGGCATTGTCGCCATCAGCCGTGCCTTGCAAGAGATCATTGTAGCGATCCTGTTGGTTGCGATCTTTGGCTTTGGTCCGCTGGCAGGTTTCCTAACGCTCTCATTCGCCACCATCGGGTTTTTGTCGAAACTTCTGGCTGAAGATATCGAGGCCATGGACAAAGTGCAGGCTGAAGCCATCAAAGCCTCGGGCGCACGCTGGATGCAGTGGATCAATTACGGCGTGCAGCCGCAGGTCATGCCGCGGCTGGTTGGTCTTTCAATGTACCGGATCGATATCAATTTCCGCGAAAGCGCCATTTTAGGGCTTGTGGGTGCGGGCGGCATCGGAGCGACACTGAACACAGCCTTCGATCGATACGAATACGACACTGCTGCCGCCATACTGATCCTGATTATCGGGATCGTCATGGCGCTCGAATACCTCTCGGGTATCATTCGCGCGAGGGTACAGTAATGCCGGTTCTGGAGCAGGAAGGTACGCAGATTTGGCGCAGGCGAACGACCGGACAAAGCCTTGTTCGCTGGTTTGGCTGGCTTTTGGGCGTCGCAGTTTTTGTCTATTGCTGGCAGATCATCTCGGCGTCGACGACTTGGTTCTTTGTCTGGGATGCACCGCGCATCGCAAATGACATTTGGACCCGTGCGACACCACCAAAATGGGACTATATCACGCAATTGGGGCGTCCGATCTGGGACACGCTGAATATTGCCACGCTCGGCACGATCATCGCCCTGTTTCTTGCCGTACCAGTCGCTTTTCTGGCTGCGCGCAATACCACGCCCTCGGCAGTTTTCATCCGGCCTGTCGCGCTGCTGATTATCGTTTCAACCCGTTCGATCAACTCGTTGATCTGGGCCCTCCTGCTGATCGCAATCATCGGTCCAGGGGTTTTCGCAGGCGTTATCGCCATCGCGATCCGGTCTATCGGGTTCTGCGCCAAGCTGCTTTATGAAGCCATAGAAGAAATCGACCACACTCAGGTCGAGGCCATAACGGCCACCGGCGCATCGCGCTGGCAGATCATGGCTTATGGCATCGTCCCACAAATTCTGCCCGCCTTTGCAGGCATCGCCGTTTTTCGCTGGGATATCAACATCCGCGAATCCACGGTTCTTGGCCTGGTTGGAGCGGGGGGTATCGGACTGCAACTATCGGCTTCGCTCAATGTCCTGGCATGGCCGCAGGTCAGCCTGATCCTGATTGTCATCCTGATTGCCGTGATGATCAGCGAATGGGTCTCTGCCAAAGTGCGGGGGGCGATCATTTGAGCCAAATCTCGATTGAAGAGGCGTTCAATGCATACGAAGCTGCGCGGCATCGTCTGCCCTCTGCTGCCGCTACTGGCCAGTCCTTTCGTCGGGTGGAAACACTTGAAGATGTAGCCGATGAGTTTGACGTCTTCCTTTTGGATGCGTTCGGAGTTCTTAACATTGGTGAAACCGCTATCCCCGGTACGCCTGAACGGGTCGCAAATCTAAAGGTCATGGGAAAGCGCGTTCTTGTGGTTTCGAATGCTGCCGGGTTCCCTCATGCGGCATTGATCGAGAAATACACTCGGCTTGGCTATGATTTTGCTTCGCAGGATGTCATCACCAGCCGCGCAACGCTGCTTGCAAATCTTGATTTGCAACGCGATCTGCACTGGGGGTTGATGGCAACACCAAGCACGGGCCTTCGCGATCTGGAAGGTTTGAACCTGACCTATCTAGAAGAAGATCCAACACCCTATGATGCGGTCGACGGATTTTTGATGATTGGGTCTGCGGCCTGGACCGAAGCGCGTCAGGCATTGTTGGAGTCTACTCTGTCAAAGCGGCAGCGACCTGTATTGGTCGGCAACCCGGATATTGTTGCCCCCCGAGAAAGTGGCTTTTCAATTGAACCTGGCCTGTTCGCACATCGCCTCGCCGACCGAACAGGTGTGGTCCCTGAATTCTTCGGAAAGCCGTTCGGCAACATTTTCGATCTGGCATTCAAACGGCTGGGATCCATCGACAAATCCCGCGTTCTCATGGTCGGCGACAGCTTGCATACAGATATTTTGGGCGCAAATGCAGCAGGGATCGCGTCGGCTTTGGTCTCAGGTTACGGTTTTTTTGCCGGACACGATATTGAAACAGCAATCGATAAGGCCGGTATCGTTCCGGACATCATCGTAAGCCGTCCTTGAAACTGGCCGAAACCCCATCGAATGCTATCCATAGGACCGCTAAGACATACCAAACCAAGAGCTGGTCAGAGGCCTATTCGCAAAAATAGAACCTGACCAGCAATTGGTGGGTTATGCGTGCCGCTACAACGTATTGGAAGACGCTCTACTGCGTTTTCAATACTGCCCTAGAATAGCTGCAAGTCCTTCGCGCCACTTTGAATTTCGGCGAAGTTCGGCATGTTCTGCACAACCACAGGAGCCGGAGCGGTGCCCGGCATCGCGACTGTTGGTTTCGCAACAGCCGCTTTACCAAAGGCGGGTTTCTCCAGCTCTCCTCGGATATCGCGCAGCAACGTTTTGTGATCTGGCATTGATTTGAGGATCTGCGCGAGGTCCATTTTCGCACCTTTCCACCACTGGAACCAAATCGGTTTCTTCAACGGCCGAATGCGATCGCGTATGCCCGTGCCATAGCCGGTATCATAAACCTGCTTGCCCAAAAGGACGGTCTGATAAACGCGGAAGTTGAACAGCGTTGCAAACTCGATATCGTGTTCCATCGGCAGACGGTGCTGCCACAGCTCTAGGTTCTCAGCCAACCGATCCGGGATTTTCATCTCGGTGCGGGCGTCGATCCAGTATTGATCATCGGTGCGGTTCCCCAATCGGTAGTGCAGACAGATGAAATCTAGAACTTCGTCGTAGAGCTTGTTCATCTGACGGTTATACCGATTGCGCAGCGCTGGCTCGATATCGCGTGTCGGCAAATGCTCAGCGAACCAGCGTATTGCATGATCGATCATATGGATTGCGGTACTTTCAAGCGGTTCTATGAAGCCACCAGACAGACCGATCGCAAGACAGTTCTTGACCCACGCATTGCGTACGCGGCCGACGCGCATCGGGATCACGCGGGGTGTCAGACCCTTGCCGCTATCACCCAGCCACTCCAGATATTCATCCGCCGCTTGATCATCGGTACGATGCGCCGATGAATACACATAGCCCGTGCCCACGCGATTGTAGAGTGGCACCCGCCACGTCCAACCTGCACCAAGCGCCGTCGACCGCGTGACGCTTTCGATCTTCTCCGGATCGGGATGTTCGATCTGCAATGCCATGGCGCGATCGTTGGGCAGGTATTCGGAATAATCCATAAATGGCTCGCCCAGCGCCTGATTGATGATCAACCCGCGGAAGCCGGTGCAATCAATGACCATCTCGATGTCATGGCGGCCCTTGCGCTCTAACATCAAATGACTGACGTTACCGTGTTCATCCAGCTCGACCGATTGAACTTCGTCCTGAATATGTTCAACGCCACGCTTGGTACAGACTTTGGTCAACATACCCGCAAATTTCACGGCATCCAAATGATAGGCATAGCCAAACCGCTGCTCGAATTCGGGCGCACCTAAGGGCCGCGCCCCTTTGCACAGGCGAGCAAGATCATCATGCGGCGAGATCGATTGCGTAAAATCCCGATCGCCATTGCCAAATCGTAGGAAATACTCGGCTGCTTCCAACCCTTCCAGCAATTGACCATGCGCAAACGGGTTTACATAATCAATGCGATTGCCCTTTGCGTCGTTGTTCCAGTTACAGAACTTCACACCCAGCTTGAATGACGCGTTGGTTTCGCGGAAAAAATCCCTCTCGGCAATACCCGCCTGGCGGAGCGTGACCGGCATACGCGGTACAGTCGCTTCCCCAACGCCCACGGTTGAGATATTGGGGCTCTCGATCAGGCAAATACGCGGACGATCCTTAGGCGCCGAAGTGCGTGAAAACACCATGTCCAAGATCAGCGCGGTCATCCAACCGGCTGTACCACCCCCAACGATGGTGATTTTGCGCAAACGATTATTCATGTTTATTTGTCCCTGTTGGCTCGAGGGGAATTTGCAGCTGCTTCTTGTTTTGTACTGATGTATATTTGGCAGCGTTCCCCGTTGGCTTGGGGGAAACATAACAGCTTTCCTGCGTACAGCCAGAGTCTATGGCAATTCGTTCGACCTGCACATCCACTGATCTGGTGCCAGATCCCTAAAATGCCTAAAAATATTTTTGTTAAGAGACGTTCATTTTGTTTGATTGCACTTAGGAAATTCAAGCGTAGTCGCCCAAAGTTTTGCGAGATAATTGCAAACATGGGTTATTCTGCTGTTAGCCCGATTAGATTTGCAAGCTCCACTGGTGAGCTTTGCCATGTCTCCCAGTTGATATTTCGGAATTACCGCAATGAATTAATAGCTTGTAACACGAGAAGGGCCGCCCAACGAACCCGTTTATTTGAATTTACTGGAACCAAAGTGGCCATCCCTTCAAGGTCTTGTAGGCAGTTTGAGATCAGCTTTGGTTCCGCGCCGGGTCTCCTATGGCGTGATCCAGCAGGTTGATCCGGGCCGACTGGATGTAGCATCAATCCTCATTTCTTTCTGTAGCTTAGAGGGCCGGTCGAGGCTTGCTGAATGGAGCCCTTGAGTTGCTCAGGAGAAGCAGTCTGGGTGGCACGGTTGAGATTGGCGTAGACGGCAGAATGTCCAGACGACGCTTTACGGTGATTTCAGGCGATCACCTACTGGCAAATGGATAGTCGGACTGACGACGTTCATTCTCCAATTCCCGCTATTGCTCGCGAAGGACTTCATTACCCCAGTATTGTATCTGGTATTGGAAGACTGACCTAAACAGGCCGTTCAGTTCACACGCCTGACTATTGTCCTTGGATCAACGGAGGACGAAAAATCGCCTTAAGTTTTTTTGTCGAAAGAACCTTCATTGCCCCGTTATCTAGCATGACAGCCTCCAACATCCGTCACAGACAGTTATTCTCGTTCCGCTGCGTTCGCAGCTCCTTCGCACCCGAACGTTCATCCCGCAAAAATTGGCTCTGTATCTGAAAAAGATCGCAACACTGGCTCAAAGGCGAGCCGCGTGCTTGAAGCGAGTAACCAAGTATATCGGTTTTCCCAACGTCCGAAAAATTTAATCTTTCAGACACATTCCGGACATCTCATGCAGATACTAAACAGTTACGGCGCGCTTGGAGGATGTCTGATGATTTCTTGAGGGGGTACGAGTGCAGCGCGTCGTACCTTATCCCTCATTTCAGTGTGTGAGGTATTACGCGAGCTTCACAACCGATCCCTGCTTCAAGGAAGTGTCTGCCGCATCTGCCAGTTCCTGCGCCCGTAACCCGTCAACGATACCCGGAGAGGGAGAGGATGCGCGAGACACCGCATCAACGAAGTGTCCCATTTCTGCCCGATAGGCACTTTCATATCGCTCAAGGAAGAAATGTTGCGCGGGGGCTTTCTGAAACCCGGCAGGTGTCGCAATCTCGACCGCATTTTCCAGCATGTTTTCAGCCCGCAACATGCCCTTCTCACCATGAACTTCAATGCGTTGATCATAGCCATAGCTTGCCCGGCGCGAGTTTGAAATCTGGCAAATCTTGCCGCTCGCCGTGGTCAAGGTGACAGCAGCGGTATCGACATCTCCGGCCTTGCCGATCTCGGGGTCGACCAGCGAAGAGCCAACCGCGTAGACGCTGATTGGTTCTTCACCCAGAAGGAAGCGCGCCATATCCAGATCGTGGATCATCATATCGCGGAACAGCCCACCCGAGCTTTCGATATAGCTGATTGGTGGCGGCGAGGGATCGCGGGACAGGATGGTGACGATCTCGACGTTTCCGATTTCGCCGTTGGCGATGCGGGACTGGATATTGGCAAAGCTGGGATCAAAGCGGCGGTTGAAGGCAGTCATGAAGGGCACGCCGGTGGCTTCGACAACTTTGATGCAGTCGCGGATGCGGTTTGCGGACATATCAACTGGCTTTTCGCAGAAGATAGCTTTGCCAGCATTCGCGGCTTTGTGGATCAGATCGTAGTGGGTATCGGTCGGGGTGCCGATGACCACCGCGTCGACATCAGCGCTGTCGATCATTTCTTCTGCCGACAGAACCATTGCGCTGGTTTTGGCGGCCAGCATCTGCGCGGGCTCTTCGAAGGCGTCCGCCACGGCTGCGACACGCGCGCCGTCGATCTGCCCGATGGACCGTGCGTGGACCTGGCCGATGCGACCACAGCCCAGTAATCCGATATTCAGCATATCATGCCCCTTTGAATGCTTGCAGAACCCGGCGGGTCGCCTCGACTACCGGCTCGTGTGTATCTTTCAGTATTTGAACGCGGTCGAACCTGTCCGGATCGGCATTCACGGCCGTTCGCAGGGCATTCCCAAAGGCCATCCGCAATTCGGTTCCAATGTTGAATTTGCAGATTTTCGACCCGCGCGCCAGAGCAGTACGCTGCGCGACGGGCACGCCCGAACCGCCATGGATCACCAGCGGTATCTCGGTAACGGCTTCGATAGCGCGGATGCGGGCCTCGTCCAAGCCACCTTCTTTATTCTGCTGTAGATGGACGTTGCCGACCGAGATGGCCATCGCGTCCACGCCGGTCTCGCGGGCGAATTGTGCGGCCTCATCCGGATCGGTGCCGTCCGAGCCCTCGCCGCCGGAATAGCCAACAAAGCCGATTTCTCCTTCGCAGGAAACACCGGCGGCATGCGCCATTTCGGTAATCGCTGCGGTCTCGGCAATGTTCTGCACCAATGGTTTGCGCGAGCCGTCGAACATGACCGAGGTGAAGCCACTGTCGATGGCGATGCGGCAGTCTTCATGGGTGTAGCCGTGATCCAGATGGGCCACCACAGGTACGCTTGCCCCCTCGGCCAAATGGCGGAACATCTTGCCCAGAACCGGCAGCGGCGTGTGTTCGCGGCAGGATGGACCGGCTTGTAGGATGATAGGCACGCCTTCGGCTTCGGCAGCGGCCACATAGGCACGCATATCCTCCCAGCCCAAAGTCACCAGCCCGGCCACGGCATAGCCGTCACGCAGCGCGGGTTGCAGCGCGTCCGATAATGTCACAAGGCTCATTTGAACTTGGCCACCATATCCATGATTCCGGGGATGGTGTGCAGCTGGGCTGCATGCGTCGGTTGGAAGTACTGTTTTAGCGAGCGCTGGCTGAGGCCGCCGAGGATGGTGAAATAGTACATTTCGTACCCCGGCAGAACCGCGCAAGGGTGATAGCCTTTGTCGATCATGATCGTTGAACCATCCATGATGTGATAGGCATCGCCCGGCTTGTTGTCCTCACGCTGGAGCATCTGGATGCCCGAGCCATAGTCGGGCCGGAAGCGGAAATTGTAGGTCTCGTCATGGCGGGTTTCGATCATCTCGCCATCGTCACCTTTGCGGTCGGTGTCGTGTTTGTGGCTAGGAAAGCCAGACCAACCGCCTTGACCCACGGTGAAAAGTTCAGACACCAGCAGGCGACCCACCTTGTCGTGGTGGTTTGCGCCAAGAATGTGTTTGATCTTGCGGTGCGTTTTGGTGTCGTCAGAACCGTATTGAACCAGATCCAGCTCGGGCACGCGGACATCAAAAGGCTCAAGCACGCGGTCGAATTTCGCGCCCGCGATGAAGGTCTCGGTCTCGTCCGTCACGCAGGTGACACGAACTTTGGCGCCGACGGGTACATAGACACCTTCGGGGTCGCCATCCCAGACGTCGATGGTGCGGTTGCCGAGGTTGGTATAAATCGCGCCGTCCACATCCACATCCACAGTGCCAGTGGCAGGCACAATGCAAGTCTCATAGCCTGGCACGGCGTATTCGAACACTTCGCCCTTTTTTAGCTTGACGATGTTGAAATAGTTCAGCGGCACCAGATCATTGTCGGCATCGACAATAGGTTTGTTCTGGTTGTCATGGGGCGCGATATGCATCTGCGTCTCCTTTCAGGTATCCGTGGGGCCCGGGTGTCGGGCCAGAAATTCGTCCAGTTCAGGCGTTGTCGGCATGGCCCTGGCACAACCGGGTTTCGACACGACAATGGACGCGCAGGCCGAGCCGCGCAGCACCGCGTCACGCAAGTCATGCCCCGCGGCGATTGAGGCCAGCAGACCGGCCAAGAAGCTATCGCCTGCGCCATTGGGTTTCACGGCGGTGACCGGGTAAATGCCGGTGCGGATCTCTTGCCCGTCGGTCAGGGTGATAGCCCCTTCATGGCCCATCTTGTAGACCACCATCTTGCCGTTGGCAGCCAGTTCGCGGGCTTTGTCCAAGCCCTTTTCAATGCCGCCCGCCATAAAGCCGAATTCTTCGTCATTGCCGACGATTAGATCACTTTCGTTCCCTGCACGGGTCAGAACATCTGAGGCCACCTGCGCCGAGGGCCAACTATAGGGGCGATAATCAATGTCGAAGATTACCGGCAATCCTGCAGCGCGCGCATTTTCAAACGCGCGGAACGTAGCCGAGCGTGAAGGCTCTGCCGCAAACACCGTGCCCGCTGTGATCAGGGCAGAAAACGAGGTATAATCCACCGCATCCATATCAGCTTCGGTCACCTGAAAATCGGCGGCGCCGTTGCGGTAGATGACATTCTGAAAGTCTTCGATGCAGCTTTCGTAGACAGCCAAGGACGTACGCGCCTCGCCGCCCACAGCACGGACATATCGCGTTTCAACGCCATAATCCCGCAGCCGGTTCACACAGAACCGGCCGACTGCATCATCTGATACAGATGTAACCAACGCGGCCTGAGCGCCAAGCTTGACCAGCCCCGCGCAGATATTGGCGCTTGAGCCGCCCAGATCGGCATGGAACGTATCCGCATCAACGCTTTTGGTGCCGATGGGACCGGCAAACAAATCCATGCCCGCGCGTCCGAACACGGCAAAGCGGTTGCCTTTTATGCCTTTGATTAGTGTCACTTGCGCCCCTCGGTATTGCCTGCCCGCGCAGCGTCAAGCACCTCGGGGTAGGGATAATTCAGACCCAGCAATTGCCGCATGTCAGGGCTTGCCTGATCGAGGAAGTCTTGTGGCAGCGCAGCAGGCATATCTTCCATCGGTTTGACCCATTTGGGCAGGTACTGGATCAGGATCGCACTGCGGTCGTGATCTGCGTTGTTTGGCATCGCGCAATGCCATGTCACGCCATAGAAAAGAGCAACATCGCCGGGCTCACCGGTCATCTGCTCGCATTTGTCGAAGAACTTGTCTTCAGGTGTGGGATACCGCAGCTCTTTCTGCGATCCGGGTACATAGCCGGTCGCGCCGCTTTCCTTGGTGAACGGGTCCAGCAAAACCGAGACCTGCGCGTTCATCGGAAATGACCCATTCAGACCCACGGGATGCGTTTCGGGGCTGTGAAAGTCCCAATAGGGATAATCCACATGCGGCTCTTGCCCCGGACCGCCGGGCAGGATGCGGTTGGCGGCGATTGAGCCCATGATGAACTCAGTCCCCAGAAACTTGCGGAGGATCTTCATCAGAACCGGATGCGCCGCCATGCGAGAAAACACATCACCCTTCGCCAACAGGTTCCAAACCCGTCGCTGCAGGTTCAGTTTGCCATCCTCTTCCGCAGCACCTTGAAAGTGGGTCACTTTCTCGGCCGCCGCCTCGGAATGCTCCATGACGATCGCGCGGGCTTCGGCGATTTCCTCGGGTGTGAACAGGCCTGAAATGGCTACGGCTCCGCCTCCATTCAGCAGCTCATCGACAATGACGTCAGGATCGGCTGTCTCTGCTGTAAACCGTTTCATCAGATACCCTTACGCTGCTTTTCACGAGTGGTTTCCCATTCAACATGGGCATTGCGCACGTTTTCATCGGCCGAGGTATGAGGGGTTCCAACCTCCCACCAGGCATGGCCTTCGGTTGTCCAACCTTCATAGGCGTCCACATCCATCACGATCACATAGGTCTTGTCGCTGGCTTTGGCGCGTTTGAAGGCTTCGGCCAGTTCTGCCGGGTTTGCCACCTTCTCGGCCGTCGCTCCCATCGCGGTGGCATGGGCCGTGAAATCAACCCCGAAGGGTTCCGGAATGGTCGGGCAATCTTCCAGCAGGTTGTTGAAGCTTTCGTTGCCTGTGTTGTTCTGAAGCTTGTTGATGACTGCAAAGCCGCCATTGTCCAGCACCAGAACAATCATCTTTTTACGGCTCAGGACCGAGGAATAGATGTCTGAATTCAACATCATGTACGAGCCGTCACCGCAGAAGGTGATGGTGTCTTTCTCAGGCTCGCGCTCGGATTGGGCAATGCGCGCGCCCCAGGCGCCTGCGATCTCATAGCCCATGCAGGAAAAGCCGAACTCGACATCGACGGTACCGATATCCAGAGTGCGCCAGTTGGCTGTAACCTCGGCGGGCAATCCCCCAGCAGCGGCAACCACACGGTCGCGTGTGTCGCACAGTTCATTCACGACGCCGATGGCTTGAGCGTAGGAATTCGGACGGTTTCCGTAGGAGACATTCTCGGCCACATAGGCATCCCACTTGTGCCGTTCGTCCTGTGCCAGGGATACCCAATCGGATGGCGCAGTGTAATCAACCGCCTGTGTTAGAGCCTGAATTGACAGCTTGGCATCCCCCACGACCGGCAACGACATATGCTTGCCCGCATCATGCCGCGCCGCGTTGATCGAGATGAACTGAGCGTCCTTGGCAAAGGCGGTCCACGATCCGGTTGTGAAATCCTGCAGCCGCGTGCCGACTGCGACGATCAAATCGGCCTGTTCTGCAATCGCGTTGGCACTGTCCGATCCAGTGACGCCGATCGGGCCAATGTTCAGCGGATGGGTCGCCAGCATGTTGGCGCGGCCTGCGATGGTTTCGACGACCGGGATCTGGTGCTTCTCGGCAAACTTAGTCAGTTCGGTGACAGCTTTAGAGTACTGAACGCCGCCGCCTGCGATGATCATCGGGCGTTTCGCGCCTGCCAGCGCGGCAGCCGCATCAGCGATCTCATGCGCATCAGGCGATTGGCGACGAATGCGGTGGACTTTCTTTTCAAAGAACTTCACCGGGTAGTCATAGGTCCAACCCTGCACGTCTTGCGGCAACCCGAGGAAAGCAGGCCCGCAATCGCCCGGGTCCAGCATCGTCGCAATGGCGGCGGGCAGAGATTGAATGACCTGTGCCGGATGCGTGATGCGATCCCAATAGCGGCTGACCGGCTTGAAGGCGTCGTTCACGCCGAAGGTCGGGTCATAGTAGTTTTCCATCTGCTGCAGAACCGGGTCAGGCAAGCGGGTGATGAATGTATCCCCGCACAGCATCAGCATCGGCAAGCGATTGGCATGGGCCAGTCCGGCTGCGGTCAGCAGATTCGCAGTGCCGGGCCCCGCGCTGGCGGTGCAGAACATGAATCGCTGACGCAGCCATTGTTTGGCATAGCCTGCGGCCGCGAATCCCATGCTCTGTTCATTCTGCCCGCGATAGAGTGGCAACTCATCCCGCACGGTATTCAGGGCCTCTCCCAGGCAGGTCACATTGCCATGGCCGAAAATCCCGAAACCTCCACCACATAAACGATATTCCTGTCCGTCGATCTCGATAAATTGGTTCGACAGCCAGCGAATGATCGCCTGCGCCGTTGTCAGGTAAACAGTGTCATGTTGCGCGGACATGTCTGCGGGCTCCTTTAGGAAAATTGAGGTGCAATGCCGAATGCAGCTTGCGAGAGTCCTATTCTCACGATACAAGTTTTGCAACCGGTTGCAAATGGTTTTCAAGAAAAAGCGGAGGAGGGCGTCGGAATGGCAGATATCGGCATTGGCATTCTGGGCGGCGGGTATATGGGCAAGGCCCATGCGGTCGCCATGTCTTCGGTCGGGGCAGTGTTCAACACCGCTTTGCGCCCGCGACTTGAGATGGTGTGCGCATCATCTCAAGAAAGTGCTGAGCGTTATCGTCAGTCTTATGGATTCGCGCGTTCGACAGATAGCTGGCGCGAGCTTGTGAGTGATCCAAAGGTCGAGGCGGTCGTGATCGCTACCCCTCAGGAAACGCATCGTGAGATTGCTCTGGCAGCCTTTGCGCTGGGTAAGCCGGTTTTATGCGAGAAACCCCTGGGTGCATCGATGGAAGATGGCGATGCCATGGTGGCTGCGGCTGAGGCCTCAGGTCTGACCAACATGGTCGGGTTCAACTATATACGCACACCCGCCAGCCAACATGCCCGTCAGTTGATCGCCAATGGTGAGATCGGTGACGTCACATGGTTTCGCGGTGAGCATACGGAAGATTTTTATGCTGACCCGCAGGCACCGGCGACCTGGCGCACATCTGGAATGTCCAACGGGACGATGGGCGATCTGGCGCCACACATGATAAACGCGGCGCTAGCCCTAATTGGGCCAATCGAGCGCGTGATGGCCGAGGTCGAAACGGTTCATAAAACCCGCCCGGGTGGTGAAGTGGATAACGACGATCACGCCCAGATGATGGTACGCTTCGCGAACGGAGCGATGGGATCGATGTATTTCAGCCGCATCGCGACCGGGCGCAAGATGGGATACGCCTACGAGATCAGCGGCACCAAGGGTGCGATCCGGTTTGATCAGGAGGATCAGAACGCATTGTGGCTCTACCGCATGGAAGGCCCCGAGTCCGAACGCGGCTTCCGCAAAATCCTGACCGGCCCCGCCCATCCGGACTATGAGCCGTTCTGTCAGGGCCCTGGCCATGGCACGGGCTATCAGGATCAGATCATCATCGAAGCGCGTGATTTCCTACGCGCGATCGAGACAGGCAAGCCGGTTTGGCCGACCTTCCGTGACGGGCATGAGGTCAACCGGATCGTTGCTGCGGCGCTGGCGTCGTCGGCGGATGAAAACTGGAAAAACATCGAAGATTTCTGAGCATCGGAGACAAGACAAGATGAGCATCAGAATTGGTAATGCGCCCTGTTCCTGGGGCGTGGAATTCGCGCAGGACCCGCGCAATCCGCATTGGAAAACCGTTCTCAGCGACTGTGCCGAGGCTGGGTACAAGGGCATCGAACTGGGCCCAGTGGGCTTTATGCCTGAAGACCCAGCAGTTCTGGCCGATGCGCTTGCCGAGCATGATCTGGAATTGATCGGGGGCGTGGTGTTCCGCAACTATCATGACCCCAACGCGTGGGAGAATGTGCTGGATGCCACTCATCGTACCGCCCGCGCGTTGAAGGCGCATGGGGCGCAGCATCTGGTGTTGATCGATGCGATCTCACCCCGTCGCGCACCAACCGCAGGTCGCGCCGATGAAGCCGAGCAGATGGATAAGGCCGAGTGGACGGCATATCGCGACCGGATCGCCGAAAGTGCACGCATTGGCGCGGAAGAATACGGGCTGACGGTGGGCATGCACGCCCATGCGGCAGGTTTCATGGACTTTGAGCCGGAACTCATTCGATTGCTGGATGAAGTCGATGAAAACCTTCTGAAAATCTGCTTCGACACCGGGCATCATTCTTATGCCGGGTTTGATCCGGTTGGCTTCATGCAGCGCTACGTTGATCGGATCTCGTATATGCACTTCAAGGATATTTCGCCAACCGTGAAGGCGGATGTCATTACCAACCGGACGGGCTTTTACGATGCCTGCGGGCAGGGGATTTTCTGCAATCTGGGTGAAGGCGACGTGGATTTCCCGTCGGTCCGTCAGGTGCTGCTGGATGCAGGCTTCACCGGGTGGTGCACGGTTGAACAGGACTGCGATCCTACACTCGATCCTGATCCAGTCGGCGACGCGCGGAAGAACCGCGAATACCTCGAATCCATTGGTTTCAATTGAGGAGGCCAAGACGATGACCAAGCTGAAATGGGGCATGATTGGCGGCGGCGAAGGCAGCCAGATCGGACCGGCGCACCGCTTGGGCGCGCTGGCGGACGGGCATTTCGAATTCGCTGCTGGGGCGCTGGATCACCGGCCCGATGTTGGTCGCGAATACGCACAAAGGTTGGGCATCGCGGCAGACCGTGCCTATGGCGATTGGACCGAGATGTTGGCAGGTGAGCACGGACGCGAAGACCGGATCGATCTGGTCACCGTGGCCACGCCCAATGCCACGCATTTTGAGATCACCAAGGCATTCCTTGAGGCCGGGTTCAATGTGCTTTGCGAAAAACCCATGACCATGACCGTGGAGGAGGGTGAAGAGATCGTCAAAGTTGCCGAGAAATCCGGCAAGATTTGCGCGGTAAACTATTGCTATTCGGCCTATCCGATGGTGCGTCAGGCCCGTGCGATGGTGCGCGCCGGTGAGATTGGTAAGGTCCGTCTTGTCGTCACTAATTTCAGCCATGGCCATCATGGGGATGCCACTGATGCCGACAATCCGCGCGTCCGCTGGCGCTATGATCCGGCGATGGCGGGCGTGTCCGGGCAGTTCGCCGATTGTGGAATCCATGCAATGCACATGGCTGGTTTTATCGCCGATGATGAGGTTGAGACTCTGTCGGCGGATTTCGCATCCACCATTGGTAGCCGCGAACTGGAAGATGACGCCATGGTCAATTTCAGGACGCAAAAAGGCGCGGTCGGTCGGCTGTGGACATCGTCTGTCGCCATCGGTCGGCAGCACGGGTTCGACATTCAGGTGTTTGGGGAAACAGGCGGCTTGCGCTGGGCGTCCGAGCAGCCAAATCAGTTGATCTATACGCCTGTTGGCGGTCGCATGCAGATCATCGAAAAAGGTGAGGGCGGTTTGCACGAAGAGGCTCAGCGCCTAAGCCG
Organism: Ruegeria sp. AB11; assembly: GCF_056536325.1. Taxonomy (NCBI): domain Bacteria; kingdom Pseudomonadati; phylum Pseudomonadota; class Alphaproteobacteria; order Rhodobacterales; family Roseobacteraceae; genus Ruegeria; species Ruegeria sp. AB11. The sequence continues at coordinate 992,738 of NZ_JBQFJO010000001.1, forward strand.
CGTGGCGATTGCGCATCCCGAAGGGTTCCCTCTGGCTGTTGCCAATATCTATTGCGATCTGGCGGATGCCATATCCGGAGAAACCCGTGACGGTCTTCCGAATGCTGCAGACGGCGTGCGGTCAATGGCTGCGGTGCATACTGCGGTCGAATCCGCAAAACAGGGCAGCGTGTGGATGGATGCGCGCCCACCGATGTTCCGATAAATTTAAGGGACGGGGCGCAACGTGCCCCGTTCCACCACCGAGCAGGGAAAGATGCGCGCTTCAGGGTATCGGTCAGGCTCGTTCAGGGTCGCCACCATCAACTCGATTGAGGAACTGACGATCTGGCGGATTGGCTGATGGATCGTGGTGAGGTCGATATTCTCCCACCGCGCCATTTCCATGTCGTTCAAGCCAATGATGCCGATATCCTCGGGCACGTTTAGGCCGCTATCCAGAATCGCGGACAACACCCCGATGGACAATACGTCATCACCGCAAAAATAGGCATCAGCCCGTTCAGATTTCAAAAGGCTCAGCATTTCCTGACGACCTGCGTCGAATGAGTAGGCCTCGGCAAATGAGCAGGTCACAGTGATCTGAGGGTGCAGCGACATTTCTGACATGAAGCCCGCATGGCGATCTTGTGTAGAAGTTGCGGCTTCGGGTCCTCCAAGGAAGGCCACCTTTCCATATCCGCGTGCAACAAGTTCGCGCGCCGCCATGCGCCCGCATTCCACATTGTCGATGCCCACAACATGAACCTGGGGTGACGAAGAGGACCTGCCGAAACTGTGAACCACTGGTACACCTGCATCGCGAAACGCTTTGGCAAAACCAGGTGGCAACGTCGAGGATGCCACCACGACGCCATCAACCGAATACTGCCGCAGCATACGAACCGAGTTTGCCGGATCTACCTCATCGGTTAGGTTCACCAGCAACGGGCGCAGGCCGCGGTCCTGCAGGCCGCGGGTAAAAAGGTCGAAGACTTCAAGAAAAATAGGGTTGTGAAAGTTGTTCGAGACCAGTCCGATCAGTTTTGTACGTCCTGTTGTCAGCGAGGATGCCAGGGCGTTTGGGCTGTATCCCAGCTCACGCGCGGCCTTCTCAACCTTGCGACGCATTTTGTCGGAAACCGAGGCTCCATCGGTGAAAGTGCGCGACACAGCGGACCGGGAAACCCCCGCGCGTTCTGCAACCTCTTTCAATGTGACAGCCATATTCCGCCTGACCTTTCTAAGTTTTTAGCAGCCCTTTTACCCGTATTCTCTGGCAGATACAGTATGAAACACTTCCAATATGTTTTGCAACCGGTTGCAAAAAGATATCAGATATGTTCTAAATCGAGTCGGAGAGGTTCGGAGAAAAAACCTCGTTCCGGGAAAACGATATGTTTTGGGAGGACATTATGACTTCACTGACGAAGAAGCTGGCACTGGCCGCTGTCGTCGCAGCGACGCCTTTGATCGCAGCCACGAGCGCTGCGGCTGAGGGTGAGAAATACATTCTGGTTAGCCACGCCCCTGACAGCGACAGCTGGTGGAATACCATCAAGAATGGTATCGCGCTTGCGGGCGACCAGATGGGTGTCGAGGTTGAATATCGCAACCCGCCTACTGGCGACCTTGCCGATATGGCGCGGATCATCGATCAGGCCGCGGCTTCGGGACCGAATGGGATCATTACCACGCTGGCGGACTATGACGTGTTGAGTGGTCCAATCAAATCGGCCGTGGATTCGGGTGTAGACGTGATCATCATGAATACAGGCACCCCGGATCAAGCGCGTGAAGTTGGCGCGCTGATGTATGTGGGTCAGCCCGAATATGACGCCGGATTCGCCGCAGGTCAGCGGGCCAAGGGCGACGGAATCGGCTCATTCCTGTGCGTGAACCACTATATCGTGCAACCCTCCAGCCAGGAACGCTGCCAGGGTTTTGCAGACGGTCTGGGGATCGAACTGGGCGATCAGATGATTGACGCCGGTCAGGACCCTGCCGAAATCAAAAACCGCGTGCTGGCCTATCTATCGGCGAATCCGGATACGGATGCCGTGCTGACGCTTGGCCCGACCTCGGCTGATCCGACTATCCTGGCCCTGGAAGAAAACGGCATGGCTGGTGACATCTATTTCGGCACCTTCGATTTGGGTGGTGAAATCGTCAAAGGCATCAAGTCCGGCGTGATCCAGTGGGGTATCGACCAGCAACCCTTCCTGCAGGCATATCTGCCGGTTGTTGTCATGGCAAACTACCACCGCTACGGCGTTCTGCCAGGCAACAACATCAACTCGGGCCCCGGTTTCGTAACTGCAGACGGTCTGAGCAAAATCGAAGAATTCGCTGGCGAGTACCGCTAATTCTTTAAACGCGGGCACCCTGAGCATGGGGTGCCCGTTTTGACTTTCAGACGCAAAATCACTGCATAACTCGGAGGGGCGTTCTTATGAGCGAGTCTGCTCAAAATACGGCTGTAACCGACGAACGGATCAAAGAGATTTCTCCGCTGCGCAAGGCGCTGATCCGGCCAGAACTTGGCGGGATGGTCGGCACGGTCGCTGTGTTCACCTTTTTCCTGCTCTTCGCTTTCGACAGCGGGATGTTTAACGCACAGGGCATGATGAACTGGTCGGTTGTATCAGCGCAGTTCATGATCATCGCCGTGGGTGCTTGTCTTCTGATGATCGCCGGTGAGTTTGACCTGTCAGTCGGTTCGATGATCGGCTTTTCAGGGATGATGATCGCAATCTTCTCGGTCACACTGGCCTGGCCGGTCTGGATGGCCATCATCGTTACCTTCGCCATGGCATTGGCAATTGGGGCGCTGAATGGTTGGATCGTGATCCGTACTGGGCTTCCCAGCTTCATTGTCACCCTGGCCTTCTTGTTTATCCTGCGCGGTTTCACAATCTTCCTGCCACAGGTGATCGAACGCAAAACCATCATTGGTGGTGTAAAGGACGCGGCCGAGGGTGATTGGCTGGCGCCAATCTTTGGCGGCAAAATCCTGCAAGGTTTCTTTCAGTGGATGGGGGACGCCGGGATCATCGCCGTGTTCGAACGTGGCACGCGTCAGGGTCAGCCCGTCGTGGATGGGGTTCCGATGCTGATTGTCTGGGCGATCGTGTTGATCATCTTTGGCCATGTGTTGCTGACCAAAACCAAATTCGGAAACTGGATTTTCGCATCGGGTGGTGATGCTGAGGCGGCCCGTAACTCGGGTGTTCCCGTGAACCGGGTCAAAATCCTGATGTTCATGTTCACCGCCTTCTGCGCCACGATCTTCGCCGTCTGTCAGGTCATGGAGTTCGGATCTGCTGGTGCCGATCGGGGTCTGCTGAAAGAGTTCGAAGCAATCATTGCAGTGGTCATCGGTGGTGCGCTTCTGACCGGAGGCTACGGTTCGGTTCTGGGCGCAGCACTTGGCGCGTTGATCTTTGGCGTCGTGCAGCAGGGCTTGTTCTTTGCCGGGGTCGAAAGCTCACTGTTCCGGGTGTTCTTGGGGGTGATCCTGCTGGGGGCCGTGATCCTTAATACCTATATTCGCCGCATCATCACAGGGGAGCGTTGATATGAATCCGGAACATGCACCCATCATCCAGATGAAGAACATCGAAAAGCACTTCGGCAGCGTGATCGCACTGGCAGGTGTCTCGGTGGATGTGTTCCCCGGTGAATGTCATTGTCTTCTTGGCGATAACGGCGCGGGTAAGTCGACCTTCATCAAGACTATGTCCGGGGTACACCAGCCCACGCATGGCGAGATTCTGTTTGAAGGCCACCCCATGCATTTCGCGGACCCGCGCGATGCAATAGAAGCCGGGATCGCGACAGTGCACCAGCATCTGGCGATGATCCCTCTGATGTCGGTTTCTCGCAATTTCTTCATGGGCAACGAGCCGGTCAAGAAGGTCGGTCCTATCCAGCTTTTCGATCATGACTATGCCAACAAGGTCACGATGGAAGAAATGAAGAAGATGGGCATCAACCTACGTGGACCCGATCAAGCGGTTGGCACGTTATCGGGTGGTGAACGCCAAACTGTTGCCATTGCGCGTGCTGTGCATTTCGGGGCTAAGGTGTTGATCTTGGACGAACCGACTTCGGCCCTTGGTGTGCGCCAAACGGCCAACGTGCTGGCGACGATCGACAAAGTGCGCAAGCAGGGCATTGCCGTTGTCTTCATCACCCATAACGTTCGTCATGCATTGGCAGTGGGTGACCGTTTCACGGTCCTAAACCGTGGCCAGACGCTAGGTACGGCGCAGCGTGGTCAGATTACCCCTGAAGAACTGCAGGACCTGATGGCCGGTGGCCAGGAGATGGTCGAGCTGGAAGGCAGTCTGGGCGGAACGGTTTGAGCTTATTACACCCCGCTGGCTGACTGGCGGGGTGGCTACTTTTTCTCAAAGAACAGAATGACCTCACCCAACCTCACACCATAACGTGAGACATAGGCTCGGTTCAGCAGCCGGTCATCGGACAAGAGCCACATCCAGTCATCGAAATTGACCCGCATGGTGCCGTCTTTAATCGGCAGATCGATTTTGTATTTCCAGTTGAACGTATCGCCTCGCTCAAACCCGTTGGCAGTGCCCAGCACACCGGGCGCGGTGCCGGTCCAAGTGTCTTCGCCGGTTTTGGTCAGAGTCCAAATCCGTTGCTCGGTGGCGCCATCGTCGTAGACGAAATCCTCAACAAGCGTCAGGGTCTCACCGTCCCACTTGCCGTCGATATCGACCGTGAAGCGACGAGGGACGTTGCCCAGCAAATCCTGAAACTGGCCGTAGGCGACGGTCTTACCCTCAAAGAATTCCTCAAGGTTCAACTGACGGTCTGACAGGAACGTGTTAGGGACGCGGGGTTTGCCCGAGCAGGCGGTGAGCATCGCCAGCCCCGCGAGGGCGACGATCGCAACAAGAGTGCGGCGGGTGATCATTGCAAAACCCATAGATCAGAGTCTGAATCATGCACATTTGCACCATGCAGATGGGTCGACTTGACCTCGGGGGCCGGGCGCATCGTGGCGACCAACTCGGCAACCTTGATCCCGTATTTGCGCATCTCGGAACGGTTCATGATCACCCCATTTTCGGTCACGTACATCCAGTCCGTCACATCCAGTGTGTGCCCGCCCGCATCTTCGGGCAGGATGATGCGATAGGTCAGTTTTACGGTCGCGCCCGAGATCACACCTTTGCCTTCGCCCACAATATCATCCGCCGTTGCGGTGAATATGTTTCCGGTGCCTAGCGTCAGATACCATTTGCGGGTCATATGTTTGCCATTGGAATAAGTGAAATACTCGGACAACGTGCCGGTGTTGCCCTCCCATTCGCCGACCATTCGCGCAACAAAGCTGTTCGACATCTTGCCGTTCGGGCCATAGATTAGCCCCTCCGACAGGATCTCTCCATTCAGGTTCTTCTTCAGCGAAAACTCAGGCCCGGTCCCGCTGTAGTCGGACGGTGATTGCGATCGGAAGCTGAGGAAACGGTTCTTCACAGCGAACACCGCAAATATGGCGAGAAGACAGAACAGGAGCGTTTTCATTTGGCAGAGACCTCTGTCGGGAGCGTCAGGACCAAGCCAAACGCTCCAAGTTTAAGAATGCAGGGCAGGACAGCATAGGCGAGGGTAAGTGTGTTCAAAGCCTCAGCCGAATTTGCCTGTCCGGGGGTGAAGCCGCTGCGTTCAAGCAGCGGCAGAGTGAAAAAGGCAGCCAGTGCGAGCCCAAGCTTGCCTGCGAAGGACCAGATGCCGAACGCGGCTGACGCGTTCAACCCGGCGCGGGTTAGAACGACCGAGAACATGGCTGGCAGGACAACCATATCTGCCCCAAGTGCCGCGCCGGATGCGAAGCAGATGATCGCGAAACCGGCCAGATTGCCGGGGGCCAGAAGCGCGGCCCCGACAAAACCGAGAATGGCCAGCGGCATGGCAATCATCAGAGTCTGTTTCGGGCCAATCCTGTTGCTGAGCATTGCCCAGAACGGCACGCTGAGTCCCGCGCTGAGGAAGAACAAGATCAACAAAGGCCCCGCTTTGCCTGGCAGTTGCAGCCGGTCCTCGACAAAGAACAGGAAAAGGGTTGAGGTGATCGCAACGGGCAGGCTGTTAACCAACGCCAGAGCGAGTAGACGCAAAGCACCGGCCTGTCCAAGGCCCGCAAAGGACAGCTCGTGTCCAGTGATTGGCGTGCGTCGCCACATTGGCAATGTCACCGCCAATGTCACCACGGACAGAATGCCGAGGAACAGACCAAAGGCCGGATATCCCTGCGCGCCAGCACCAAAGGCTACGAACAGGGCGGGTGCGGCGGCGGCGATAATTACGCCGGTCAGTTGCCCACCTTCTCGGAAGGCAGCCAGTGTCATCAACTCTTTCGGATTGGCTTGCTTGGCAAGCGTCGCGCTACGTCCGTAGAGCAATATGGTCCCAAGGCTGTAGGCTGAAAACAAAAGGATCAAAATCGACACTAATACAGGGATACTGGCCCCTTCCGGCAGTCCGAAAAGTAATGGAAACCCGACCGCCAGACCCAGCGCAGCGACCGTGGCGAACAGGGTTTGCCCGCCCGGCCAGCGATCAATCGCCCAGCCGATCAGCGGGTCCTGCACCAGATCGACTAGCCGGATGACCAGCAGAACGGTCCCGATCACACTTAGCCCTATACCAAGATTTACGGCCGCAAACCGCGGAAGATGGATGTAAAGCGGAATACCCGCCGCAGCCAGCATCAACGCGTAGAGGCTGACCCGCGGATACAGCATCAGTTGCCTCGCAATGTCCGGGTGAATGATGCCGACCGGGTGTTGTCGCCCAAAAAGATCGACATGAAGCTGCGTTTTATGCCCGGATAGGACATGGTGCAAACTTTGCGCCCGTTCAGCCAGAACCCAACCTTGTTTGGCCCTTGCGATATTGCAAGATAGCGATCGCCTTTGCTGACGGCGTCGAAACAGACCTCAAGTTGGCTGCGCACGGGGGCGGCACGTCCGATCCGCTTCATCTCGTCCAATGTGGAGTTCACCAGAGCCTTTTTGGACAGGTTTCGGCGATAGCGCAGTTCAAGCCCGAAATCCTGGCTCCAGTTCAGAGGCGTGCCGCCTGGGGTGAACAGCTGCGCATCGTATATCGGGAATCCCAAATAGCGGAACGTCGCTGAGCCGCGTAACTCAGCATCGTTTAGGGCACCAAAAACGGGTGACGCTGCCAGTCCTCCGGGGGCTAACAGCACCAGCGACACCAGTGTCGCGGCGAGTTTAGGCTGAGGCAGGAACGGCGATTTCTTTTTCAGAGATATCATTGTCAGCTCCGATTATCTGCGGGGTGCCAGTTATGCGCTCAACCACGTGCATGGCACTGGCGATCCCGTCTTCGTGAAAGCCATGCCGGTTATAGGCACCAGCAAACCAGGTTCGGTTCTGTCCCTGAATCTGACGAATCTGCCCTTGAGCGCGCAAGGCGGCTTTGTCGAATACCGGGTGTGCGAATTCGACCTCGTCATAGATTTTGTCGGCAGGAATGTCTGATGCGGCGTTCAAGGTCACGAACAGCGGATCACTGTCGGGGATGTTCTGTAGCCGGTTCATCCAATATGTGACCCCAACATTGCCTTTTTGTGACCGGTAGGTCCAACTGGACCAGCAGGCACGCCGCCGTGGCATCTGGCGGGGATCACAGTGAAGAATGGCTTTGTTCGGCTGATACTTGATCGCACCGAGAGCATGTTTTTCCGCCTTTGTCGCCGCATCACCTAAAATGGCGAGGGACTGGTCTGAATGGGTGGCCATAATGATCTCATCAAACAAATCAGTCTCGCCACCTGCATGTACGGTGACGCCCAGATCATGCCGTTCAATCCCTTGTACGGGTGAAGCTAGACGAATATCGCTGCCTCGCTTGCGCAAAGCTGCCTCGATCCGACGGACATATTCGATGCTGCCGCCTTTCACGGTGTACCACTGATGCTGATTGGCGCGGCCGGAAGCCAGCAGAGCATGGTTGCGGAAGAACTGGACAAGAGAGCGTGCGGGGAATTGATCGACAAACTCAACCGGTGTTGACCAGATCGCGCCGCACATCGGCATCAGGTAATTGTGCCGAAACCAGTGGCCGAGGCGCAGCTGATCCACCAGTTCTCCGATCGTGGTGTCATCGTCCTGCGCGGCTTCGGGAGCTTCTTTTCCAAAGCGCAGGATGTCGGCGATCATCTTGTAATAGGCTGGACGCGCAAGATTGCGTTTCTGCGCCGTCAGTGTGCGCAGGTTGTTCAGCCCGTATTCGATGCGGCCATTGTCGATGGTGGCGCCAAAGCTCATTTCGCTTTTTGTGACGGGCACGTTCAATTCATCGAATAATCGCGTCAGATAAGGGTAGGTGACGTAGTTAAAGACGATAAAACCGGTATCGACCGGCTGATCACCATTCTTACCGGCCATTACCGTACGGGCATGGCCGCCAAGTCGAGGTTCAGCCTCGAACACAGTGACATCGTGATTTTCAGAAAGGTAATAAGCTGCGGAGAGACCTGAAATGCCTGCACCAATAACTGCGATTTTCTTGCGTACACACCGGGTTTCGTCGAACATTCCATCCTCGTTATTCGGCTTTTACAATAGGATACGCAGGGAATGGTGTACTGGATCAACCGGGGTAGAAGTTTTTTTCCATCGCACTACGTGATGGTGACTGCCCTATGCTCAGAACACTACGCGTGATCCAAAATAATCATCGCGCCGTATTGAACTCAGCGGTGCGAAAAAGGCCCTTAAATGAGCAAATTTGACGGAAAGACCTATTGGATCATCGGTGCCAGCGAAGGGCTAGGCAAAGCGCTGGCCGAGGCGCTTAGCCGTCAAGGGGCACGTCTTATCTTGTCGGCGCGCAATGCATCACGACTGGCCGAGATTTGTGAGAAGTTGCCCAATACACGTGCTGTCCCATTTGATGTGACCGATCTTGATGCTGTCTGCCGTGCTGTGGTTGAGGTCGGCGCATTTGATGGGCTTGTCTACAATGCGGGCACCTATGATCCGATCAATACTGCCGATTGGAATACGGAAGCCGCCTTGGCGATCAGTGACGTAAATTATTCCGGCGCATTGCGTGTTCTGGGCGAAACGGTGCCTGACTTAATTCACAAGGGAAATGGAGACATCACCCTAATCGGATCGCTAGCCGGGTATCATGGGCTTCCCAATGCGATCTCTTACGGCTCCAGCAAAGCTGCCCTGATCTCGCTGGCCGAGACGATGCGCCATGATTTGGCAGGTACAGGCGTCACTGTCCGGATCGTCAATCCGGGATTCATCAAAACCCGTCTAACCAACAAGAACAGTTTTAACATGCCCATGATAATGACGCCCGAAGATGCTGCTGATCGGGTGGTCCGGGCGATGTCCTACCGCCGATTCCGTACCGATTTTCCGGCCCCATTTTCTTGGATTATCCGCCTGATCGACTACTTGCCTGACATTCTGGTCTATCGGGGCAAGTGATTTCATCCGCAGGTAAGTCTTTGAATGGTGCCTGAGCCATTCACATAGACGTTTAGCCGATCGATGCGATAATCCTGAGTGGCGATATCATCCGGGCCCAGAACGCGTGACCGATCGGGAAGTTGCGCCTGTATGGTTGAGACCGGCTGACCGATTGCATCAGCAAAAGGTTCACCCTTACAGAAGGCCAAATCGACAGCCACATCTTCCGCTGCAAGCGTTTCATTTTGCGGAACAGAGCCCTCGGTACAAGCGGTTAGTAGGATCAGGATCGGAAAAAAACGGTACATTGGCGCAGGACTTTCTGGTGGTGTCGTTTCTGAAATATCAAAGATTTAGCCAACCTGTCACGAAAGTGCAGTTGAAAAAACCCTGCAATTGACGCAGGGTCGGGCAAAACAGACAGGGAGATATGCAACATGCGAACCCGTGCAGCCGTTGCCGTTCAGGCAGGCAAACCTTTGGAAGTGATGGACGTGAACCTTGAAGGCCCCAAAGCGGGTGAGGTTCTGGTCGAGATCAAGGCGACAGGCATCTGTCACACCGATGAGTTCACCCTGTCGGGGGCGGATCCTGAGGGCCTGTTTCCCGCCATTCTGGGCCACGAAGGTGCAGGTGTGGTGGTCGAGGTTGGTCCGGGCGTGACCAGCCTAAAGCCGGGTGATCACGTCATTCCGCTTTACACTCCTGAATGTCGTGAGTGTGAATACTGCCTGCACCCTAAGACCAACCTGTGCCAGGCAATCCGTGAGACGCAGGGCCAAGGCCTCATGCCCGATGGCACTTCGCGTTTTTCGACGTTGGATGGTGATCCGATCCTGCACTACATGGGCTGCTCGACATTCTCGAACCACACGGTTCTGCCTGAAATCGCACTGGCCAAAGTGCGCGAGGACGCGCCTTTCGACAAGATTTGCTATATCGGCTGCGGTGTCACCACCGGTATCGGTGCTGTTATTAACACCGCCAAGGTGGAAATCGGCAGCCGTGCCATCGTGTTCGGTTTGGGCGGTATCGGCCTGAACGTCATTCAGGGCCTTCGTCTAGCCGGAGCCGATCAGATCGTCGGTGTCGACCTCAACCCGGCCAAGGTGGAAATGGCCACCAAGTTCGGCATGACTGATTTCGTCAATCCGTCCGAAGTGGAAGGTGATCTGGTGCCTTATCTGGTTAACCTAACCAAGGGCGGCGCGGACTATACCTTTGACGCCACCGGTAATGTCGGCGTGATGCGCGCTGCACTTGAGTCAGCCCACAAAGGCTGGGGTGAATCGATCATCATCGGGGTGGCGCCTGCAGGTGCCGAAATCTCGACCCGTCCGTTCCAACTGGTTACGGGCCGCTCATGGCGTGGTACCGCATTTGGCGGCGCGCGTGGCCGGACCGACGTTCCGAAGATCGTCGATTGGTACATGGACGGAAAAATCGAGATTGATCCAATGATCACACACACCATGGGCCTGGATGACATCAACCACGGCTTTGACCTGATGCATAAGGGAGAGAGCATCCGATCGGTCGTCGTTTACTAAGGCTTTAAACCAATCGAACAAGCAGATGCGGCGCGCTTTCGGGCGCGCCGCTTTCATTCTCCCGGTCGTGTTGCGCCTGTGTCCGAGCGTGGGGATCGCACGCGCAATACCGGCGTATTGGCCGAAGTCGTGTTCGCCCGGCTTTCACGCCAAACCACAAAAACACCAGAAGCGATGATGATGCTTGCGCCGACCGCGACCCAGATGTCCGGGTGTTCGCCAAAGAATATCACGCCGAAAATCGTAGCCCAGATGATTTGGCTATACTGGCTGGGGGCAACGGCGCCTGCCGGAGCGGCTCGGTAGGCGAGGATAATCAGGTGCTGTGCAATCACTGAGAGCACGCCGACTAATGCCATCATCGCCAGATGCAGCAGTGAGGGTGGTTGATACACTGCTGGTTGGGCGATGCTCATGACCACAATGGCGAGCAGCATCGGGTAGAGGATCAGAACAGCCGACCGCTCTTCATTGCCGATCTTGCGGACCAGAACCGAGGCGAACGCGCTGCAGAAGGCTGCGGACAGGGCTGCCAGATGGCCCAATGTAATATCGGTTGCGCCGGGGCGCAGGACGATCAGGACACCGATCAGGCCGACACCGACTGCAGCCCATCTCTGAGCGCGGACCACTTCGCCAAGAATTGGGATCGAGAGGACGGTAACGATCAGAGGGAAGGAAAACAGCAGCGAATAGACCTCGGCCAGTGGCAGGACCGAAAAGGCGTAGAACGCGCAGGACATCGCAGTGACCATCAAGGCGGATCGCAGCAACACCAGCCAAGGGTGGTGCGGCAAGAAGTTGCCAGTTGTTCTGTCAGCCAGAATAGTCACTGCCATCGGAACGAACGAAAACAAAGTGGCAAAGAAAATAATCTGCAATACCGAATAGGTACCGCCCAACACTTTGATGAACACATCATGGGTGGCAAAGACGGCAAAGCCCAGGAACGCAAAGGCTAGCCCACGAAGGGTGGAGTTCTGAGCGCTCATGTCAGAGGCCTCAATCACGGAAGAATTCGTTTGGGGTGTTTGTTGGTTGCTTAGACTCAATTTGCCGCGACGGGTAGCCCTAATTTTACCGCTAACATCTCTTGGCAAGCTGCATTGCAAAATTTGCAATGCGCAGGAAACGGGTCGAACCAGCGGTAAGCGATGGTCATGATCTCTCAAAATCAAGGAGATACATCATGTACAGGATTTCAGCGTTACCGACCGAACAGGTTCAAGCCTACCGTTTCGGCAGGCCTGATGGTTATGGAAACCCGCCAGAGCGCGCAATTTCTGACGGCGGGGGAAATCCTTGCCGTCATTGCTTGAAATACATACCAGAGGGCAAAGAGATGCTAGTACTAGCGCATAGGCCCTTTGCGGAAACTCAGCCCTATGCGGAAACCGGCCCGATCTTTCTATGTGCCGAACCTTGCGCGCGCCACGAGGATGAAGATGGGGTTCCCGAAACGCTGATCAGCTCGCCGAACTACTTGATCAAAGGGTATGGATCGGACGATCGTATCGTCTATGGTACCGGCATCATTGCGCCTCAAGCGCAGTTTCAGGAAGCGGTCGCGAACATATTTGACCGTGCTGACGTTGCATACATCCATGTACGATCAGCGCTGAACAACTGCTATCACGCGCGGATTGATCGTGCCTAAAGCTTGACGCGATGCATCCCGCGACGCGGTTGGTTCGGGTCGTCGACTGGCAGGTCGTCGGCCCGGCTGGACGTGAGAGCGAGGAACACATCCTCAAGATCGGCCTCTTCGGTTCGCACATCCTGAATGCGGATACCGGCCTGACGTACTGCCTCCAGTACCTGCTCAGCCGTGGTCAGATTGCTGTGATACTGTAGCACAAGATCGCCATTCTCACGTTGTGCCGCAGTCACGTTTTCTGCCGTTGGAAGAGCCTGAATAGGGCGATCCGGCACAATCACCATTGTCCTGCTGTCCATGCGGCCCAACAGATTGGCGGTGCTGTCCTGCGCGATCTTTTCGCCGTGATTGATGATGGCGATCTCATCACACATCTCCTGCGCTTCTTCCAAGTAATGCGTGGTCAGGATGATGGTCATGCCCTGTTCGTTCAGCTTGCGCACATTGGCCCACAGCATCTGCCGTAGTTCGATATCCACGCCCGCGGTCGGCTCGTCCAACACCAGAATCTTCGGATGATGCACCAACGCCTTTGCCAGCAGTAGACGCCGCCGCATGCCTCCCGACAGCGTGCGGGCATAGGCCTCGGCCTTGTCGGCAAGCCCTACGAGGTCGAGGATTTGGTCGCTGCGCCGGTCTGCCTTGGGAATACCGTACAGTCCGGCCTGAACCTCCAATGCGCCGCGCGGTGTGAAAAACGGATCCAGGTTCAATTCTTGCGGCATCACGCCAATGGCGGCGCGGGATTGGCGCGGGTTCCGATCCTGATCAAAGCCCCAGATCGAGACGCTGCCCCAGGTTTTGACCACCAGCCCCGCCAGAATGTTGATCAGAGTCGATTTACCGGCGCCGTTCGGGCCAAGCAGGCCGAACACTGATCCCCGGGGCACTGTCAGATCGATACCTTTCAGCGCCTGTTTCTCGGGCTGACCCTTGCTGCCGCGATAGGTCTTGCGCAGCGCGTTGATTGTGATTGCCGCATCGGCCATGTGGCCCTTGCCCCCGGATTGCTCATCGCTCATAAACGCACCTAATACATGCCCGCGAGGCCGACAACCAAAGAAGGATCGACAGCCGTGACCATCGAAGCGCCGGAAACCAAGATTGTCGACACAACCCGCGTCGCCTGCGATGGCGGAGAGGGTGCACTGGGCCATCCGCGTGTCTGGCTGCAGATCCCTGAAGACACCGGCTGGGTCGAGTGCTCTTATTGCGATTGCAAGTACGTGCTGCGCGGAGCGGTCTCTGGCCAGGGCGCTTAAGGGCGGCCAGGAAGGCGTGCGGTCGTAATTGGCGAGGATAGATGATGCTGTTCACAGCCAAAACGATTGACCTTTCCGAGAGCCAGCCAATTGCCAACGGGACCGTTCGCAGTGTCTTTGATTTTCCCGGACAACCCGACCTTCTGATCAAGGTTTTCACCCGATCTCAAGACCGCGTTTCGCACAGGCTTGGCAAGCGACTCGTGTGGAGACTTTTCCCCGAGGCGCAATATCGCAGCACCCTGAAAGAACTGGAATGCGAGCTTCGCGTGTCGCTGAAACTCGGGGCGGATATTGAGCACTCCCCCTTGTCCAGAATGTTGGGCGTGGTTCAGACCACGCGCGGGGCGGGCGTGGTTGTGGAGCGCATCGCAGGCCTTGATGGCGGGCTTGCGCCCAAGCTTAGTGAAGTTTGTCGCGGCGGGTTGGACGCCACGGCGTTGGAGGCACTGAATGTTTTTGTCGGGCAGATGTTCGACCTTCATATTGTCGCGCGCGACATTAAACGCTCGAATATCGTATACGGGACGCGGGGCGCCGGCCAAGCCTGTTTCCTGATAGACGGATATGGGGAGCGGAACCTCATCCCGCTGCGCAGTCTGTCCCAACGTCTGAATGATCGCTCACTGAACAAACAGTTTGCGTTGATTGCGCAAAATGCGGGTTTGACGTGGAATGCGGATAAGCGCAATTTTTCGAATAGCTAAGGCCAGACCTCGGGCAAATTAGGTCGCAACGAATTGGCCAAGCGGCCTCGTCTTTCGTTCAACCCTTCTGTACAACTTGGCGCAACCCAGCGCAGGAGCCTCATATGACTAGCACCCAATTCGGAAAAGGCTGCCATCTGCATCTCATTGATGGATCAGCTTTTATCTTCCGCGCCTATCATGCGCTGCCGCCTTTGACGCGGAAATCGGATGGGTTGCCGATTGGGGCCGTGTCGGGATTCTGCAATATGCTGCAGAAATATGTCGAAGGAAATTCCGGTCCTGATGCGCCGACTCATGTGGCGGTGATCTTTGACAAAGGCTCGCACACGTTCCGGAATGATCTGTACGACTTGTACAAAGCCAACCGTGAGGCGATGCCCGAGGATTTGCGCCCGCAGATGCCGCTGACCCGAGAGGCAACGAAGGCCTTCAATATCGCCTGCAAAGAGCTTGAGGGGTACGAGGCCGATGACATCATCGCCACCCTCGCCGTTCAGGCGCGTGAGGCCGGTGGGCGGGTGACCATTGTCAGCTCTGACAAGGACCTCATGCAGCTGGTGGGCGGCGGTGTTGAGATGCTGGATGCGATGAAGAACAAGCGCATTGATCGCGATGGAGTCGTCGAGAAGTTCGGCGTCGGGCCCGAACGAGTTGTGGATGTACAGGCTTTGGCTGGGGATTCAGTGGATAACGTGCCGGGTGCCCCGGGCATTGGCGTAAAAACCGCCGCGCTGCTGATCAATGAATATGGCGATCTGGAAACCCTGCTGGATCGCGCGGAAGAGATCAAACAGCCCAAGCGTCGTCAGACCCTCATCGAAAAGCGCGACCAGATCGAGCTGTCGAAGAAGCTGGTGCAGTTGGACGAAAACACCCCACTAGATTTCACGCTGGATGATTTGGAGGTGAAAGATCCCGATGCAGAGACCCTGCTGGGTTTTCTCGCTGAGATGGAGTTCCGCACCCTCACCAAGCGCATCGCCGACAAGCTGGGGGCCGAAGCCCCGGTGATCGCAGATGCCCCTGCGCCTGTTGAAGCGGAAGAGGCCGAGGCCCTGCCGTTTGACGCCTCGAAATACGAATGCGTGCGCGATGCTGCTGCTTTGCAGAAATGGATCGATCAGGCCTATGAGCGTGGCTGGATCGCGGTAGATACAGAGACCACCGGCCTGAATGAAATGATCGCCGATCTGGTGGGTATCTCTCTATGTGTAGAGGCCGGTGAGGCCTGCTACATCCCGTTGACCCATCGCGAAAGCGCGACCGATGATCTGTTTGGCTCCGACGCGATGGCCGATGGACAGATGCCGATGGATGAGGCTTTAAACCTGCTGAAACCGATGTTTGAGGATCCATCGATCCTGAAGATCGGACAGAACATGAAATACGACGCCAAGATCTTTAAGCGATACGGCGTCGACGTCGCCCCCATCGATGACACGATGCTAATGTCATACGCCATGCACGGCGGTGAGCATGGGCATGGCATGGATACGCTGTCGGAACGCTATCTGAGCCACACGCCGATCCCGATCAAGCCATTGCTGGGGTCCGGCAAGTCGGCGATCACCTTCGACAAGGTTCCGATTGACGAGGCTACGGCCTACGCTGCCGAAGACGCGGATATCACCCTGCGTCTGTGGGAGCTGTTCAAGCCTCAACTGCATCAGGTGCAGGTGACCACGGTTTACGAAACCCTCGAACGTCCATTGGTGCCGGTTCTCAAAGAAATGGAGATGCACGGCATCAAGGTCGACCGCGATGTTCTTAGCCGCATGTCCAACGCCTTTGCTCAGAAAATGGCCGGGTTAGAGGCTGAAATTCACGAATTGGCTGGTGAGAGCTTTAACGTTGGTTCGCCTGCGCAGCTGGGCGAGATCCTGTTCGACAAGATGGGTCTTGAGGGAGGCAAGAAGGGCAAAACCGGGAAATATTCGACCGGGGCCGATATCCTGGAGGATCTTGCCACCGAACATGAACTTCCCCGTCGGGTGTTGGACTGGAGGCAGCTCTCCAAGCTGAAATCAACCTATACCGACGCGCTGCAAACACATATCAATCCGGATACAGGCCGTGTGCATACGTCTTATTCGATCACCGGGGCGAACACGGGCCGTCTGGCCTCAACTGATCCCAACCTACAGAACATCCCGGTACGGACGGAAGAAGGGCGTCGCATTCGTGAGGCGTTTATTGCTGAGCCGGGCAATTTGATGGTCAGTTTGGACTACAGCCAGATCGAGCTGAGGATATTGGCTCATATTGCGGATATTTCGACCCTGAAGCAGGCGTTTTCGGATGGTTTGGATATTCATGCCATGACCGCATCCGAGATGTTCGATGTGCCATTGGATGAGATGACGCCTGATATCCGCCGTCAGGCAAAGGCGATCAACTTTGGCGTGATCTATGGCATCTCGGGTTTTGGCCTGGCCCGTAATCTGCGCATACCGCGCGCCGAGGCGCAGGGGTTCATTGATCGCTATTTCGAACGTTTCCCAGGTATTCGGACCTATATGGACGACACTGTCGCATTCGCCAAAGAACATGGCTATGTGCAGACCCTGTTCGGGCGGAAGATCCATACGCCAGAAATAAACGCAAAAGGCCCGCATGCAGGCTTCTCAAGAAGGGCCGCGATTAACGCTCCAATTCAGGGTACGGCAGCGGACGTGATCCGCCGCGCGATGGTGCGGATGCCTGATGCGATCAACGGATTGCCCGCCAAAATGTTGCTGCAGGTTCATGACGAATTGTTGTTCGAGGTGGCTGAGGATGCCGTGGATCAAACGATCTCAATCGCGCGCGATGTGATGGAGGGGGCGTCGGACCCAGCTGTCAAACTGGACGTTAAACTGTCTGTCGACGCCGGTCAGGGTGCAAACTGGGCCGAAGCGCACTAAGGGCGGCGCTGCTCATCAGGCCTCGGGCCTGACCAGGCGCGCGATTAGTCGTTTTACGGATGGTCCCAGCGTCAGGATTACTGTGAAGGCGATTGGCCAGCAAAATGCCCATGAACCCATCCAATCCGCGAATGTCGACGGACCGAAGCCAATAGCCTTGAGCGTTGCGATACCCGTGACGACGCAAGACATCAGGCCCGACATGATCAGGGCGAACAAAGCATTGGCAAAACGGGCGGGGATCATGAATGGTGTCCTTGGGTGTCGATGTTTTCAATTGCGACATTTCAGGAAGAAAATCCAGCCTTCTTCATGGCTTTACTGACGTAACCAGATCAAAGTGTCTTCGGTTCGCCGGGTTGAGGGCGTGTATTCGGCGCTGACCCAACCCTGATAATCAGATTGATCCATCGCCTTAAACAGGGCCGCGAAATCCATTTCACCTCGTCCGGGTTCCGAGCGATCTGGCGCGGCCCCAATCTGTGCGTGGACGATCTGAGCCTTGAAGCGGTCCCAGATTGTAAGCGCGTCGCCGTGGATCATTTGCGCGTGAAAGCTGTCATATTGCAGGCCAACATTTGACCGTTCAACGTGATCGAGAACGTCTGCGGCAAGCTCATAGTCATTCAAGAAGTAGTCAGGTTGTGAAACGGGACTGAGTGGCTCGATCGTGAACATTTGGTCGGGCGCGAAATCTGCGGCCCATTGCAGGTTTTCAACAAAGCACGCAAGTGCTTCTTCTCCCGAGGCGTATCCCGCCATTACATGGATATATTGAGGCTTTAGAACTTTAGCATAGCGCAGAACGCGCCGGATGTCGGATTGAAATCGGGCTGTGCCACCGGGAACGGCCGCATATCCCGGCTCGCCACCAGCATAGTTTGGCGGTGGAGCGTTGATCAGCACCAGTTCAAGCCCGTTCGCCAATAGCGCCCTGCGGGTTTCCTTGGCGGCCAGATCGTAAGGAAACAGAATTTCAACCGCCGTAAACCCGGCCTGTGCGGCGGCTGAAAACCGGTCGAGATAGGGCAACTCTGTAAATAACAGCGAAAGATTGGCGGCAAATTTGGGCATTGGGTGCGCGGTCTCCTGAGTGTCTGAGCATATCGACCAAGTTAGGCGGCTAAAAGAGACGGAAAACGACAGTTTGTCGAAAATCGGCCAGATCAATGGCTTCGAATCAGAAAACCTTTGGTTCAAGCGGTGCCTCGGTGCAGGGGGCTGCGTCAACAAAAGGTCTGAATACGATGGCAATGAGCCCTGAACCCGCGCGCGGGAACACCCTTGCTGTATCCGATAACAGTCAAGCCGCGTTTGCCGGGAACACGTTAGCGGTTGCATCAATGTTGACCTGGGCGGCGGGTTTTCCAGCCGCTGAAGTTTTACTGCAAACCTGGCCGCCAATAGCGCTGTTTGCGGCGCGTATGATGCTTGCGGTTCTGGTGATAATGCCGATCTGGATACTGTTGGATGGGCCAGCGCGCGTTCTGCGCGCCCGCTGGGGGCATGCATTTTTTGTTGGCGGTTTGGGGATTGGAACAGGGATGTTTCTAATCCTGGTCGCGCAAAAGCTGACCGACCCGGTCACGGTTGCAATCATCGCTTCTTGCGCACCTCTGATCGCGACGTTGTTGGAACTGGCAGCAGGGACACGACGATTGAGGTGGAAGTTTGCGCTAGGCATGGGAATTTCGATTATAGGCGGATTGATTGCGACCAGCGCGGTCGCGCCTGCGCAGTTGGGGATCGGTGCGGTTTGCGCAGTGGTGTCGACCGCGCTGTTTTGTTGGGCCAGCATGGCAACGGCGCGCGATTTCCCCGAGCTCAGCCAGCTGGGCCGTTGCACAATAACGCTTGTCGGAGGGTTGCTGACCGCGGTCGTACTGTTGCCGGTAGCCGGTTTTCTGGGGTTTGAAGTCATGCCCACACGGTCGGTCGACGCAGCACAGATGGGAATGTTGGTTTTCTATGCACTGTTCTCACTGGGTCTGAGCCAATTTTTCTTCATCGCATCTGTTGGGAAATTGGGAGTGGCGCTGGCCTCATTCCATATCAACATCGCGCCATTTTACGTGATGGTGATCATGATGGCGTTGGGAGAAGAGTGGAACTGGACCCGTGCGCTGGGTGCAGCGATAGTGGCGCTGGCGGTGGTGTTGGCACAAGACCGAAAGCCGCGACCGGTTCAATCTTCAAGTGCAGCAGAGGCGATCAGCGGGAAAAACTGACCTTCGGACCAGACCCCGAACCAACCGTCATGATGGTTGCCGATCTCAACCAATCGGTAAAAGCTCTTGCGATCGATGCGCGCCTCCAGGTTGTCGCGAACCAATATGTAGGGTGACGGCTCATCTGTTTCCGCATCAAATACAATGCGGATTGGGTGATTGGGCCCGGCAGTGGCTGTATCGCCCACCTGCGTGGTAAACGTCAGGCGTTGGGCGTAACCCTCACCATCCTGATCGAAATCGACGGCGATGAACGGCGCATCCTCGACGGTGATTCCCACCTTTTCGACCGGGGTAACCAGAAAATACTTGCCCTCTTCTTTCTTAAGAATTGAGGAAAATAGCTTCACAAGCTCGAACCGGGTGATGGGTGACCCTAGATAACTCCAAGTGCCATCTTTTGCGATCCGGATGTCCAGATCGCCGCAAAACGGAGGATTCCACAGGTGAACAGGCGGTAAACCCTGTTTTTGGGCCGCTTTGACCGATGCCGCCAGACCGTCGGGTGAAGGGGTCACGGGTTTTTGTCCGCTCATTGCTTTTGCCATTTCCTCTCAGCGCGATACACTTCAACCATAACAGTCTACGGAAGGGAACCTCATGTCCGAACCTGCCGACCTCGTGTCCGAGATCGAAGCGCTGGAAAACAAGCTGCAAGCGGCCAAAGCCTCGATCACCCGCCGCTTTATCGGGCAGGAAAAGGTCGTCGATCTGACCTTGACCGCCTTGTTGTGCGGCGGTCACGCGTTGTTGATCGGATTGCCGGGGCTTGGCAAGACACGGCTGGTCGAGACGCTGTCGACGGTCATGGGCCTGCATGGCAATCGCATCCAGTTCACCCCGGACCTTATGCCAGCGGATATTCTGGGATCCGAAGTATTGGACACAGCCGAGGATGGCAGCCGTCATTTCCGGTTCATTTCCGGCCCGATCTTCTGCCAGCTGCTGATGGCGGATGAGATCAACCGCGCTAGCCCGCGGACCCAATCAGCGCTGCTGCAGGCGATGCAGGAACGCACGGTGACCGTTGCAGGAGAGGATAGGGACTTGGGCGTGCCATTCCATGTGCTGGCCACGCAGAACCCGATTGAGCAGGAGGGGACCTACCCGCTGCCCGAAGCTCAGCTGGACCGTTTCCTTGTGCAGGTTGATGTGGAATATCCGGATCGCCAAACCGAACGCGACATTCTGCTGGCCACAACCGGTGTCGAAGAAGCAGAGGCGCATCAGATTTTCACTAAGGAAGAATTACTGGCCGCACAGGTTCTGTTGCGTCGGATGCCGGTTGGAGAGTCGGTTGTCGAACTGATCCTCGATCTGGTCCGTGCCTTCCGCCCGGATGAGGCAGGCGCGTCCGAGCGGGTGAGGGAAACCGTCGCTTGGGGTCCCGGCCCACGCGCAGCGCAGGCGCTGATGATGACCGTACGTGCCAATGCGATGCTGGAAGGTCGACTGGCCCCCAATGCCGAGGATGTGCTGACCATGGCGCGCCCGGTTCTCAGCCACCGCATGGCGCTGAACTTTGCAGCCCGAGCACGAGGCGACAGCCTGTCTGACCTGATCGAGTCCACCGCTGCCGGTCTGGTCCGTACCGAGGCTGCGGCGTGAACGCCGCCCAGACCCTACGCGAACGATCCGAGGCCGAGGCGTCCCGGCTGCCACCCCTTTTGGCGCGCGCCGAACATCTGGCCGGAACCGTGTTATTGGGAGATCACGGGCGCAGACGCTCGGGTCTGGGGGATGATTTCTGGCAATACCGTCCAGCGCAAATCGGCGACAGTCGCCGGATGATTGACCATAGGCGCTCGGCCCGTGGCGACCAGCAGTTTGTGCGCGAACGTGAATGGCAGATTGCGCAGTCGATCATGCTTTGGGTCGATCAGGGTGCGTCGATGCGGTTTGCTTCAGACAAGACCTTGCCAACCAAGATCGACCGCGCCCGCCTGCTGGGGCTCGCAACGGCCATCCTGCTGGTGCGAGGCGGTGAACGCGTTGGTTTGACGGGAACAACCCTGCCCCCACGCAGGGGCAATGCACAGATCATAAGATTGGCGCAGGCCTGGTCTGAGGATTCGCAAACCGATTATGCTCCACCCGAACACCGCGCGATGATTCCGCATGCGCGCGCAGTGTTTATCTCGGATTTCCTGGGACCGCTGGATGAGGTTGAGTTGGCGCTTACCAAAGCAGCCGACCGAGGTGTTCGCGGCGTTCTAATGCAGCTTCTGGATCCCAGCGAGGAGTCTTTTCCCTATTCCGGGCGTACCATCTTTGAAAGCGTCGGCGGCACTGCCCGGCATGAGACTTTGAAAGCTGCAGACCTACGAGATCGCTATCTGGATCGCCTTGCACGGCGTAAAGACGCATTGACGCATCTTTGCCGCGCGACCGGCTGGCAGATGGGGCTGCACCATACGGGTGAAAGTGCACAATCGGCTCTATTGTGGCTCTATCGCGCCTTGGATGGGGGGGCGCAATGACAGTTCTGGCGGGCATTGGCTTTACCGCGCCTTGGGTGCTGCTGGGGCTTTTGACCCTGCCGATCCTTTGGTTGATCCTGCGCGCTGTCCCACCAGCGCCCATCCGCCGCCTGTTCCCGGCTGTGACGTTGTTGTTGGGCCTGAAGGATGACGAAAGTGTCTCGGACCGCACGCCGTGGTGGTTGTTGCTGCTCAGAATGCTGGCGGCTGCGGCAATCATCATCGGGCTGGCAGGGCCGGTACTAAATCCCTCGCGCGATGAGGCCGGATCCGGGCCGTTGCTGCTGGTGCTGGATGCCAGCTGGGCAGGTGCGACGCGCTGGTCATCGACGCTGGATCAGATCGATGCACAACTGACCGAAGCCGGCCGTGCTGGTCGCCCGGTCTCGATCTTACGCCTGACCGAACCTGAGCCCCCTGTGTTTCAGGCCGCCGAAGCTTGGCGCGGGCGATTGCCAGGTCTTACACCGATGCCTTGGCAACCTACCGGAGCACAGATTCCCCAAACTTTGGCCGCACTGGAGCAGGTAGAAGGTGGTTTTGACACCCACTGGTTCTCTGATCAGTTGTTGTTTGAGGGTCATGATCGTCTGGTTTCGGCCCTGCAGGGGCGGGGCGAAGTGATCGTTTATCAATCCCCCGCATCCGCGACCGCGATCCTGCCTGCAACGTATCAGGACGGAGCGATCCAGCTTCGCGTTCTACGTGCCAATCCGGGCCCAGCCGAAAGCGTTACTGTGCTGGCGCAAGGGCGCGATCCAGCGGGCGCGATGCGCGTGCTGCAATCCACGTCACTGGAGTTTGAAAGCGGCTCTACACAGGCGCAAATCGATCTCGCGCTGCCCTCGGAATTGCGCGCCCGAATTACACGGTTCGAGCTTCAGGGCCAGCGCTCTGCCGGTGCGGTGACCCTAACAGATGACAGCCTGAGGCGGCGCGAAGTGGCGCTGATTGCAGGCACGCTGAACCGCGAAGGGTTGGAGCTGCTTTCACCGCTCCACTATTTGACACAGGTGTTGATCCCAACCGCTGATTTTGTTGAAGGAGGTTTGACCGAAGTCCTCCCCGCCAACCCGGATGTGATCGTGCTGGCGGATGTGGCGAAGCTTTCTGATTCAGAACAGGCTGATGTCATTGAGTGGGTTGAACAAGGCGGCCTTCTGCTGCGCTTTGCTGGACCGCGTATGGCCGCAAGCGATCTGGGTCGAGATGAAGAAGATGATTTGTTGCCGGTGCGTCTGCGTAGCGGTGGCCGTTCCGTCGGCGGCGCGATGAGTTGGGGCGAGGCCAAGGGTTTAGCGCCGTTCTCAGAAAACTCGCCATTCTACGGGCTAACCATACCCGCGGATGTCACGGTAACAACTCAGGTGATGGCACAACCAGACCCTAATCTGGCCGATCGGGTGATTGCGTCACTCTCCGATGGTACGCCTTTGGTTACCCGCAAACCCTTAGGATTGGGGCAGGTGGTGCTGTTCCATGTTACGGCGGATGCGGAATGGTCAAGCCTGCCTCTATCTGGCCTATTTGTGGAGATGTTGGACCGGTTGGCCGTCGCTTCTGCCGCCAAATCTCGGCAAGAGGCGCAGATGCAGGGAACAGTGTGGGAGCCGGTTCAGATACTGGATGGTTTTGGTACTCTGACCGATGCCGGAACATTGGCCGGCGTGGATGGGGTCGAGCTGGTCTCGGGCCAGATCGGACCAGACTTGCGCCCGGGCCTTTATGAAAGCGGCAAGCAGAAACTTGCACGGAATGTGTTGGCCGAGGATGCGGTGCTGACGCCAGCCGTTTGGCCTACCGATGTCCCGATCCGGGGGCAGGATATCACAACAGAGACGCCGTTGGCGGGTCTGTTGCTTAGCCTTTCGCTTGTGCTGTTGACGATTGACGTGATCGCGTCATTGGCTCTTTCCGGACGTTTGGGTCTGGCGCGCGCGGCAGCCGTGATGCTGGGCGCATTGCTGGTTGTTCCGGATGCGCAGGCGCAGACGCCGGATGATACCGATTTCGCGCTGAATGCGACGCAGGAACTCGTGCTGGCGCATGTCCTGACGGGCGATGCGCAAGTAGATGATATCGCGCTGGCTGGGCTGCGCGGGCTCGTGCAAATGCTGCATTATCGCACCTCGGTCGAGCCTGCTGATCCCATCGGGGTCGATCTGGAACGCGATGAGCTTGCGTTCTTTCCACTGCTTTATTGGCCGATCACAACCGATCAGCCGCAACCTTCGGCCGAGGCCTATGCCAAGCTCAACGCCTATCTGCGATCAGGCGGGATGATCCTGTTTGACACGCGCGACGCCGACATCGCTGGCTTCGGGGCGTCAAGCCCAAATGGGCGCAAGCTGCAGCAATTGGCTGCGCCGCTAAATATTCCCTCATTAGAGCCGGTTCCGCGTGATCATGTTCTCACTCGCGCCTTTTATCTGCTGCAGGATTTCCCCGGTCGCTATTCCGGCACCGAAGTCTGGGTCGAAGCCGCGCCGCCGAATGCCGAGCAGATCGAGGGGATGCCGTTCCGCAATCTCAATGACAACGTGACTCCGGTAGTGATCGGGGGCAATGACTGGGCCGGGGCCTGGGCGGTGGATCGCAACGGTCAGTCCCTGTTGCCTGTGGGTCGCGGCTATGCTGGCGAACGGCAACGTGAACTGGCCCATCGCTTTGGCGTTAATCTGGTGATGCATGTACTGACCGGAAACTACAAATCCGATCAGGTCCACGTGCCCGCCCTTTTGGATAGGTTGGGGCAATGACCGGTACCGTCATCTTTGATCCGCTGATCCCATGGCCCGTCTTGGCCGTTGTCGCCGCCATCGCGCTTGCCGGGGTAGTGCTGGCGCTCTGGCGTGGCTTGTCGGGTTGGGCGTTGCGTGGTTTGGCTGCTTTGGTTGTCCTCTCCGCACTTAGCGGCCCAGTTTATCAGGTCGAGGATCGCGCGCCGCTGACGGATATCGTGCTGATGATCGAAGATGAAAGCGCCAGCCAAACCCTGTCGGATCGTGCTGAACAGACCATTCAGGCCGCAAACGAGCTTGCGGCTGAAATCGAAGCCCGCGACAATACTGAGCTACGCCGCATACGGGTTGATGACGGCGACGGGGATGAGGGCACGCAAGTCATGGCCGCTCTGAACGCGGCCCTCGCCGAAGAACCCCGGGCGCGGATTGCAGGCATCATCGTGGTTTCAGACGGTATAGTGCACGACGCAGACCAAGCTCCTGACCTACCTGCGCCGATGCACTTGTTACAGACAGGGCGTGCGAGTGACTGGGATCGCCGGCTGATCGTGCGCAATGCACCTGCCTTCGCCATAATCGGAGAGCCTGTAACGCTTACCCTGCGCGTCGAGGATACCGGCGTAGCGCCTGTCGGTGTCACAAACGCCCCGCTTGAGATCTCGGTCGACGGTGCTGAGCCTGAGCGCTTCACCATTCCCATCGGTGTGGACGTAGAGTTGCCGATTACCTTGCCGCATGGTGGGCGAAACGTCATCCAGTTCTCGGTTCCGCAGGCCGAAGGCGAGTTGACCGAACGCAACAACACCGCCCTTATCCAGATGAACGGCGTGCGGGATCGTCTGCGCGTCTTGCTGGTATCGGGCGAGCCGCATCCCGGAGGGCGCACGTGGCGCAACCTGTTGAAATCCGACAGCTCCGTTGATCTGGTCCATTTCACCATCCTGCGGCCACCGGAAAAGCAGGACGGCGTCCCGGTGGATGAACTCTCACTGATTGCCTTTCCGACGCGTGAGCTGTTTCTGGAAAAGATCAATGACTTCGACCTGATCATCTTTGACCGCTACAAGCGGCGTGGCATCCTGCCTGCGATCTATCTGGACAACGTGGGAGACTATATCGTCAATGGCGGCGCGGTGCTGGTCGCTGCGGGCCCCGATTTTGCCACCGCGGACAGCCTTTTCCGCTCTCCGCTTGGGCCAGTCCTGCCTGCAAAACCCAGCGCACGGGTCTATGAGGAACGGTATGTGCCTATGGTTACCGATCTGGGCCAGCGTCACCCAGTGACTACCGACCTGGGCGATTCTGAAACATGGGGCGCATGGCTGCGCCAGATTGACGTCAGCCAGCTATCCGGCGACATGCTCATGACCGGTGTGGATGACCGTCCGTTGCTGGTACTGGATCGCGTCGGCGAAGGACGTGTGGCGCTGATGGCCTCTGATCACGCTTGGCTGTGGAGCCGCGGTTTTGAGGGCGGTGGCCCTCAGTTGGAGCTACTCCGCAGGCTGGCCCACTGGATGATGAAAGAACCCGAGCTTGAGGAAGAGGCGCTGTGGGCCGAAGCGAATGGCCAGTCGATGCGTATCATCCGCCAGACGCTGGAGGATGAGGTTGGCCCCGTCACCGTCACCCGCCCTAACGGCGACACCTTGGATATCACGCTGAACGAGGTCTCGCCTGGTCGGTTCGAGGCGCAGTATTTCGGCCCCGAAATTGGCCTTTACCGTCTGGAAGAGGGTGAGCATTCCGCCGTGATTGGTCTTGGACCTGCCGCACCCAAGGAATTCGAACGCACTATCGCAACCGATGAAATCCTAAGCCCGGTTCTGGCCAGCCTGCGCGGCGGTACGATTTGGGTAGAAGAAGGTCTGCCCTCAATCCGGAATGTCCGAGTGGGCCGACCGGCGGCCGGGCGAGGTTGGATCGGCCTTACACCGCGTGACGCCTATGAAACCCGCGATGTAACGCAGGCCGGGTTGCTTCCACCCTGGCTGGTGCTGTTGCTGGCCGGTGGGTTCCTCTTAGCCGGTTGGTTGCGCGAGGGGCGTCGCTAACGCGGCTTAAGCACTTTTTCATGCTCTCCCGCGATGCTCTGGGCAGATTGTCGCGGGAAATTATTACATGAGTCTTGCTGAGAAACTGGCGCAGGAACGGCGCGCGCGATTGGCTGCTGAGCGGCTGTTGCATCTGAAACAGGCCGAGCTCTCTGCCGCCAACCGCAAACTGGGGCGTCATGCCATCGCTCTGACACGTCAGATCGATGAGACTCAAGCCGAGGTTGCGACGGTCCGCGACGAAAACGAAAAGGTCAAATCCGATCTGACCGTAGCCAATGCCAAGATAGAGGTGGCTGAACGTCGCCTTTGGCACTCGATCCAGACCATCCCCGACGGGTTTGCATTTTTCGATGGCAACAACACACTGATCGGTGCCAATGCCGCTTACCTTAGCGTTTTCGATGGGCTAGAAGAAGTCGCACCGGGGATCAGCTATCCGCGTATTCTTGAGATTCTGACCCATGAAGGGATCGTGGATATCGGCGCGGAAAAGATCGCGGATTGGCAGGCCCGTATGCTCGCACGCTGGGCGCAACCGCACCCCGAACCTCAAGTGATCCAGCTGTGGAACGGCCAGTATATCCGGTTGATCGATCAGCGGGGCCACGGCGGCGACGTGCTGAGCCTTGCGCTGAACATCACCGCCTCGGTCCGGCATGAGGCCGAGCTGAACGCCGCGCGCGAACGGGCCGAGGCGGCCAACCGTGCCAAGTCCGCGTTTCTGGCCAACATGAGCCATGAGATTCGCACACCAATGAATGGCATCGTTGGCATGACTGAATTGCTGACCGAAACACCGATGAACGAAGAACAAAGGCTCTATGTAAGCACAATTCGCTATTCGGGAGAGGCGCTGCTGGTCATCATCAACGATGTTCTCGACTATTCCAAGATCGAGGCTGACAAGCTGACGTTGCACCCCGAGCAGTTCGATCTTGAGCGCTGTATCCTAGAGGTCGCGATGCTGTTGCAGCCCAGTGTGCGCGACAAGGGCCTGACATTGCTGGTGGATTATGATCTGTTCCTGCCGACGCTCTTTGTAGGTGATCCGGGACGGATTCGTCAGATTCTGACCAACCTCGTGGGGAACGCGGTGAAGTTTACCGCACAAGGCCATGTATTGATCCGTGTGACAGGCGTACCAGACATGACCACAGAAAGCTGCGATATCCACGTGGCCATCGAGGATACGGGCATCGGGATTGAGGCTGACAAGGTCCCGCACATCTTTGGTGAATTCAATCAGGTCGAGGATGCGCAAAACCGCCAGTTCGAAGGCACGGGTCTGGGGCTGGCGATCACCAAGCGTCTGATCTCGATGATGGGCGGTGCCGTTTGGGTCGAAAGCGATGCGGGCAAAGGATCTTGCTTCGGTTTCCGCATATCGTTGCCCACTTCTGAAGGTCCGCAACCTGTTCCACCCGATTTGGCGGGGCAATTGGGGCGTGTTTTGGTGGTCGAAGATATGGCCGTCAACCGTGCAATCCTGACCAAGCAATTAGACCGCCTCGGCTCTCAGGCGCTGACCTGTTCGACGGGGGCCGAGGCGCTGTCTGCAATGGACAAAACCATTGGTCTGGTCCTGTGCGATCACGATCTGCCAGACATGGATGGGTTGGAGCTTGCCACCACTCTGCGTGACAAAGGATGGGGTGATCTGCCAATCGTAGTGATGTCGGCCAATCCCGGTTTGATCCACGCCGATCCGGCCCATCGGCTCATTAACGGTGTGTTGCAAACACCCATCCCCCGCGCCGAGCTGTATTCGCGGCTGATGGCGCTGGGCGCGCCTGTTTTCAAGCCGGATCGCAGCGACGACTGCGCCTCTAATCTCGAGACTAATGCACAAGTTCCGCAGGAGCAGAGGCTGATGCGGGTTCTGGCAGCCGAAGACAATCGAACCAATCAGCTGATCCTTCGAAAGATGACCAAGGACCTGAACATCGATTTGAAATTCGTCTCCAACGGGTTGGAGGCGGTCGAAACCTTCGCCAGCTTTGATCCGGATCTGATCTTCATGGATATCTCGATGCCGAAGATGGATGGCAAAGATGCGACAGGTGAAATCCGGCGACGCGAGATCGGAACAGATCGCCATGTTCCCATCGTGGCCCTGACGGCCCATGCCATGACAGGGGATGACCAGGGGATACTGGCGGCGGGGCTTGACTATTACCTGACCAAACCGTTGCACAAGAAACTGATCCACAAGATGATACTGGAACATCGGCCTGCTGAGGCTCGTGCGGTCGGTGCAGGCAGTGAAGGCACAGCATAGGATCGATTGATGTCAGATGAGCGCGGTTTTCGCCCCCGAGGATTGGGTGAGATTGCAATTCGCTGCGCCGATATGGCGGCAATGGTGCAATTCTATGAGAAGGTGATCGGGTTGCAGCGGCTGCAAGGCGACCATAACAGCGCCATCACCTTTTTTCGGATCGCCGAAGGGTTCGGCGGGCATACACAGGTGCTGGCCCTGTTTCACCAATCAGTTGGCTCTGAGCGTGGACCAGAGCAGACTGGCGAGACAGTGCCGGTAACAGGGGGCGCTTCGGCCCTGCACCATATCGCGCTGTCGGTGCCCTTTGCCGAGCAGGACGCGGTCATGCGCTGGTACGACCAAATCGGGCAGCCCTATCGGGTTGAGCATTTCGGCTGGATCGGCTGGCGCGGCATCTTCACTCAAGACCCCGAGGGGAACACGGTGGAACTTGTGGCTTACGATCCTTCGATGCTTGATCAGGCCTGATAGGGGCGTACAAACACGGGTTTGTCGTCTTCCGACAGATCGACCCGGTATTCGTACCCGCCGCTATCAAAATCCAGCAGGCCTTTGGGGTCGGTCAGTCGATGTTGAATGATGTACCGGGCCATCGCACCACGCGCCTTCTTTGCAAAGAAGCTGACGATCTTGGGGGTGCCGCCCTTGTCCTCCATGAATACCGGGGTCACAACGGGCAGCTTCAGCGCTTTCAGGTCGACTGCGCTGAAATATTCCTGGCTGGCGCAGTTCACCAGAACTTTGCTGCCAGCCTCAGCAGCTTGGGCGTTCAGCGCCTTGCTCAGCTGATCGCGCCAGTATTCATAAAGGTTTTTGCCACGTCGGGTTTTCAGTTTGCTGCCCATCTCAAGCCGATAGGCCTGAATGGCATCCAGTGGGCGCAATACACCATAAAGCCCAGATAGGATGCGCAAATGATCTTGTGCCCAGGCCATTTCGTCGGCGTCCAGCGATGCGGCCTCAAGCCCCTGATAGGTATCGCCTGCAAAGGCCAAAGCGGCAGGGCGCGTTGCATCTGCTTCCGGCGCGTCTGAAAATACACGGTACCTGTCCCGATTCAGGCGGGCCAAGTCGTCGCTCAGGTCCATCAGCTTTTTCAGATCGCCCAAGGTCAGGTTGCGGGCGGTCTTCGACAAGCGGATCGCGTCATCCTGAAAATCGGGTTGGGTCACTTGGACGTTTCGTTCTGCCCAATCCAGCCGCTTGGCCGGGGAAATCACTACCAGCATATCCGCCCTCGTTTCTCGCCTGCTCAGGCGTATCTAGCCCGCTTGCTGCAGCACGTCCAGAAACGCCGCGCCAAACCTTTCGTGACGACGGTCGCCCAGAACTTGCTCCATCGCTCTTGGATCATCCGGGCGCAATTGCGCCACCTTGGCCAGTTGCGATGCCGAACAGCTCAGTGGTTTGTCGATCCCGTCGGGGCCTCGCGACAATTGTGATTGAACCTCAAGCAACTGATCGTAGATGTCGCCCTGATCGCGGCCGGCAAGCTTGCGCCGTGCCGGGTGCAGCTCTTCTACCGCGCCGATCAGCACCTCAAGGAAGGTCGCACCATAGCGCTCCAACTTTTTTGCCCCAATGCCGCTAATCCGGGCCATATCGTCCAGATTTGCGGGTCGGGACTCCGCCATTTCGATCAGGGTGCGATCTGGAAAGATGACATAGGCCGGAACCCGCGCAGCCTCGGCCAGTGCGCGCCGCTTGGCCTTGAGCGCCGAGAGCAGCGGTGCGTCTTCCTCGGACACCATCGCCTTGACTGCGGGACGACGGGTGGCTTTGCGGATCGTGTCTTTACGTAGGTCAATCTGCGCCTCACCCTTCAGGATCGGTTTGGCGGTTTGTGTTATGCGCAAGGCACCGTGGCGCTCGGGGTCAGGGCGGACCAGATCATGGCCCATCATCTGCCGGAAAATCGCCTGCCATTGCGGGCGCGACCAGTCCTTGCCGATGCCGTAGGTTGACAGGTTGTCGTGTCGCCGCGCGCGGATTTTGTCGGTCTCATTGGCCAGCAGGATGTCGATCAGATGACCCGCGCCGAACCATTCTTCTGTGCGCAGAATAGCGGACAGGGCCATGCGAACCGGCGTGGTGCCATCGAACACTTCAGGAGGACTGTCGCAAAGATCGCATTTGCCGCAAGGTTCGATCTGTTCTCCGAAATATCCCAGCAGGGTCTGGCGGCGGCATTTTAGGGCTTCGGCCAATCCAAGCAACGCATTCAGGCGTGCATGATCCGCCATCCGCCGTTCAGGTGGGGCCAGCCCTTCGTCGATCTGAGAGCGTCGCAGTCGGATATCGTCAGGGCCAAACAACGTAAGGGTTTCGGCAGGACCACCATCGCGCCCGGCACGACCGATTTCCTGATAGTAAGCTTCGATCGATTTAGGCAGGTCCGCATGAGCAACCCAGCGGATGTCGGGCTTATCGATGCCCATGCCAAACGCGACAGTGGCGACGACGATCAGCCCATCCTCGCGCGCAAAGCGGGTCTCGACGATGCGGCGATCTTCGGCCTCCATCCCGCCGTGATAGTGGCAGGCCGAATGCCCTTCGGCGCGCAGGGCTTGCGCAAGCACTTCGGTCTTGTTGCGGGTGCCGCAATAGACGATGCCGGATTGGGACTTTCGGGCTGCAGCGAAATCGAGGACTTGTTTGCGCGGTCCATCCTTGGCCGCAAAGGCCAGATGGATATTGGGTCTGTCAAACCCGCGCAGGAATTTACGCGGCTCAACACCGTCGAACAGCTTTTCGACGATCTCTTCCTGCGTTTCCGCATCCGCTGTTGCTGTAAAAGCGGCCAACGGTACATTTAGCGTGCGACGCAGCTCTCCGATCCGCAGGTAATCAGGGCGAAAATCATGGCCCCATTGGCTAACACAATGCGCCTCGTCCACGGCAATCAGATTGACGTTGATCCGACGTAGCATTCCCAGTGCAGACCCTGCAGCCAGCCGTTCCGGCGCCATATAAAGCAGCTTGAGCCGACCACCCTCTAAAGCATCCCAAACGGCATCAGTTTCCTCAGGTGTATTGCCCGAGGTGAGCGCGCCTGCCTCGACACCGGCCTCTTGCAGCCCACGTACCTGATCGCGCATCAGGGCGATGAGCGGAGATATCACCACAGTTACCCCGTCGCGCAACAGTGCAGGCAATTGAAAACAAAGGGATTTACCACCACCCGTGGGCATGATGGCCAGCACGTTTTCGCCCGCGGTCACGGCATCGACAATCTCTTCCTGCCCGGGGCGGAAGTCGTCGAATCCAAAGACGTCTCGCAACAAGGGTGCGGAGTCGAACATGCGCCGGAGGGTCCTGTATTAAGGTTTGTCTGCTCTTAAGACAGGACCATCACATACTAAGATTCGGTGAACAAGAGGTCAGTAGAAATAGACCGCATTGTTGATCAGGATGATCCGCAGGGCATAGACCCCGATCAGCACGACAAGAGGCGTCAGATCCAGACCGCCCATGTTGGGCAGGATGCGACGGATGGGGCTATAAATCGGTTCTAATATCCGGTTCAGCCCATACCAGATTTGCGCCACCAGTTGCTGGTGCAGGTTAAGAACCTGAAAGTTGATCAGCCAACTCATGATCACATGGGCAAGAATAATGAACCAGACAATGTCTAGGATCAAAAGCAGGATTTGGATCAGCGACAGCATGGGCACTCCGTTCGTCAATTGCCCAGAGACCTAAGCGCGCCTGCGCCAAAGAGCAAGTCTGCAGCAACACAACGCTTGCGAATTACCACAAAGCCCCCTCTTATGAATTCAACAAGAACAGGGGCAGAAATGGCGGAAATTTCCAAGCGCAAGCGCATCTGGGGCTGGTGGTTTTTTGATTGGGCTTCGCAGCCCTATCACACCTTGCTGGTGACCTTTGTATTTGGCCCCTATTTCGTAAGTGTTGCTGCACAGTATTATCTGACATCAGGTCTGGTGGAGGAGGCTGCCAAGGCGCAGGCGCAGGTTATCTGGGCGAACGGCATGACCATTATCGGGCTGATCATTGCCTTTGGCGCGCCATTACTTGGCGCGATGGCAGATGTCTCAGGACGGCGTATCCCTTGGATATTTGGATTTTCGCTGATGTACGCGGTGGGATCCGCGGCGCTTTGGTACACGATGCCTGATGGCTCGAATATGTGGCTGATGATTTCGGCCTTTGGGCTGGGCTTTGTGGGGGCCGAATATGCGCTCATCTTCATCAATTCTCAGCTGCCTGATTTGGGGGATGACAGTGAGGTCGGTGAGATCTCGGGATCAGGTTTTGCGTTTGGCTATTTCGGAGGACTGCTGTCGCTGGCGATTATGCTGGCGCTTTTCGTCGAGCAGCCCAATGGCAAAACCCTGATCGGGATAGACCCGATGTTCGGTCTGGATGCGGCAACGCAGGAAGGTACTCGGTTTGTCGGGCCCTTCACAGCCGGGTGGTTCATCCTGTTCATGGTGCCGTATTTTCTTTGGGTCAGGGACGACCCGATTACTGATAAACAAGGCAGCGTGGGCGAAGCCTTGCGGTTGCTGGGAAAATCCGTCGCTGCCTTGCGTCATCGGGTGAGCCTGGCGACATATCTTGGGTCGTCGATGTTCTACCGCGATGCTCTGAACGGGCTATATACCTTTGGTGGAACATACGCTGCGCTGGTCCTGGAATGGGATATCGTCAAGATCGGTGTGTTCGGGATTGTCAGCGTACTGGCTTCGGCCATCTTCGCATGGGTCGGCGGTAAGATGGATCGGAAATACGGCCCTAAACCAGTGATACTGGTCGCCATATGGGTTTTGATCTTTGTCTGCCTGACGGTTGTGTCGATGGATCGAACACAGATTTACGGAATTTCATTGCCCGAAGGCTCTGGCTTGCCGGATATGGCGTTTTTCGGATGCGGAATTCTGATCGGCGGTATGGGAGGCATCCTGCAATCGGCCAGCCGATCTATGATGGTGCGCCATACTGATCCCGCCACCCCGGTTGAAAGTTTTGGGCTTTATGGGCTTTCGGGTCGGGCAACGGCCTTTGCAGCGCCGCTTTTGATCGGAATAGCAACGGCAGTGACCGGTAGTGCAAGACTGGGGGTGTCACCGATCATTCTGTTGTTTATTCTAGGACTAGTCCTGATGCGCTGGGTGAAACCGGAAGGGGATCAGAGCAGATGATTTTATTACGTTTTTTAGCCGTCTTAACGGTGATGACACTGGCAGGCACGGCGGGTGCGCAACCGCTGGCCAAGCAATTGTTCGGGGCCCAGAAGGTGGGGTCTCAGCAAAAATCAGCGGCTTTCGGCAGTTATTCGCGCGGGTGCGCTGCAGGGTCGGTGCAATTGCCCGAAACTGGGCCAACATGGCAGGCGATGCGCCTGTCCCGCAATCGCAACTGGGGGCATCCGCAGGCGATCGACTATGTCCAGGATCTCAGTCGGTTTGCAGCCAAGCAACCGGGGTGGAATGGTCTCTATATTGGCGATATCAGCCAACCACGGGGCGGGCCAATGACCTCTGGCCATCGCTCTCACCAATTAGGGCTGGATATCGACATATGGATGCTGCCGGGCGACAACATGCGCCTTAGCCGTAAAGCGCGCGAGAATATCTCGTCCATATCCTTACGCCGCGCGAACGGCGCCTATGTCAACGGCAACTGGACCAAGCAGCATCATGCGGTGTTGCGCGAAGCCGCCAAGGACAAGCGCGTTGCCCGGATCTTTGTGTTCCCTGGTGCCAAGGTGCAGATGTGCAATGACGAGAAGGGCAACAAAGCCTATCTGCGTAAAATCCGACCGTGGTGGGGGCATCACTATCATTTTCATGTGCGTCTGAAATGCCCAAGGGGATCGAAAGGCTGCGTCAATCAGGATCCACCTCCCAAGGGCGATGGCTGTGCAGAAGCGGAACAATGGGTCCGCAATATCCTCAACCCGCCTCCACCCGACCCAAATGCGCCTCCACCAAAGAAACGACGAGAATACCGTCTGGCTGACTTGCCCCAGCAATGTACCGCTGTTTTGCAAGCCAACTGATATTAGCGCTGCTGCTAACAGGGCAGGTTTGGGCAGTCGAGCTAAAGCGGGCTTCGTTGCTGGATACTTACGTCTGGCGCAACACTTCTGATTGGTTTGGTGGATTTTCGGCGATTCACATCGCAGAAGGCGGCGAACGTTTGATCGCGATCAGTGACCGGTCAAGGCTGATCACAGCGCGGGTCAATCGGGACGGTGATAAGATCATCGGTATCGAAATTCTCGGGCAATGGCCAATCCTGTCTAGCAACGGGCGCGTCCTGAAGGGACGGGCAGGGGATTCCGAAGGGATTGCGGTTGCCTCGGATGAAAGTATCTACATCTCGTTCGAAGGTGTTCACCGCATCGCACATTATACGGCGCACAACACAAATACACGGGTTCTGCCGCGTCCACGAGAGTTTCTGAATTTGGACCGCAACGGGTCATTCGAAGCGCTGGCGATCGACAATCTGGGACGGCTTTATACACTGACTGAAAAAAGCAGAACCCTTCGCGGGGATATCCCGATCTATCGGTGGGATGGCAGCCGCTGGTCAACGCCCTTTGTTCTGCCCGCGCGCGGAAAGTTCCTACCAGTTGCCGCTGAATTCGGTCCTGACGGGAGGTTTTATGTACTTGAGCGTGCCGTTGCATTCATTGGCTTTCGAACGCGCCTGCGTCGATGGGAGATTGTCAATGATGCCCCTCAGTCCGAAGAAGTGTTACTTGAAACCGGCACCGGACTTCACGACAACCTCGAAGGATTGTCGATCTGGCGCGACGGTCAGATGCGTTTGCGCGCTACGATGATCTCGGACGACAACTTTCTGGCACTGCAACGGACAGAAGTGGTTGAATACCTGTTGCCCGATTGACAGGTCGTTATCAAAGGTCTAAACGCACGGCCTGCCTTGGGATGAGCCTGGGGCCAAGTCGCCGCTACCTTGTCAAAACGGGCATCTGAAAATGCAACGCAGCTTTATTCCCGGCATCATTGCCATGGCCGCCATTGTCGTGGCCTCAAACATCCTGGTCCAGTTCCTCATCTTTGATGGGCTGTTGACCTGGGGTGCTTTCACTTATCCGCTGGCCTTCCTGGTCACGGACATCATGAATCGCGTCTATGGCGTAGGTCCAGCCCGCAAGGTCGTGTTTGCCGGTTTTGTCACCGGTATCATCTGCTCGCTGATCGGCAGCCAGATCATGCTGCAGGGTGACGGCTTCACCTATGCCGCCGTACCGCTGCGGATTGCCGTCGCCTCGGGCACCGCGTTCCTGATCGCACAACTGACCGATGTCACCGTGTTCAATTCACTGCGTGGCGGACGCTGGTGGCGCGCACCGCTGGTCTCGACGCTGGTTGGGTCTGCACTGGACACCGCGCTGTTCTTCACCATCGCCTTCTCGGCTTCGGTCACCTTCTTTGGTGCCAATGCTGACGCTGCGATAAGTTGGGCGTGGGAGCCTGTGCCATTCATGCTGTCTGGCCCGATGGCGCCGCTCTGGGTGACACTGGCTTTCGCAGATTGGCTTGTGAAACTGTCACTGGCTTTGATCGCGTTGATTCCGTTCAAAGTGATCGTTGCCCGCTTGACCGCTGCACAGCCCGCGTAAAAAAGTTCTTTGAGATTGGCACAAGTTGTGTCACGCTCCTTTCTAACCGCAACAGATAGAAAAGGAGGTGATCCAGTGTCGAGAAAGAGATTGGAGAGAGGTGTCGGAACAACCGGGGGGATCGCCTGTTAAGGCAGCCCTTGGCGGAGCGCTCGCTCCGGCTGGTCGATTGATCTAACCGACCCCACCTCCTGAACTTTCGAAGGGCCGTCCCACCGGGGCGGCCCTTTCTGTTTTTACCTGTGCCTAGTATGGTCTGACCCATGTTGCGCATCAACGACGATATCACCCTGCAAGACTGGGAAATGACGGAAAGCTTTGTGCGGTCTTCTGGTCCGGGTGGGCAGAACGTGAACAAGGTATCGACAGCGGTTGAATTGCGGTTCGAAGCAGCGCGCTCACCCTCCTTGCCCGACCCGGTCAAAAATCGATTGAAACGTATAGCTGGGCGGCGATGGACAAAGGACGGAGCGATTGTCATCCAATGCGAAGAAACCCGTTCCCAGGCCCGCAACCGCGAGATTGCGCGCGCCCGGCTGGGGGAACTGATTGCCCGCGCCTTGGTCAAACCCAAGCGTAGGATTGCAACGAAACCGACCTATGGCTCGGTCAAGCGTCGATTGGCAGCCAAAAAAGCACGCGGCGATGTAAAGGCGCTGCGGGGCAAAGTGTCCGAAGAATGAACTGGCATCTCGGCTCTTGGTTGATAGTCTGACCCGCAACAAGGGCAGGAGGGCAACAACATGAGGCTGGAGGGTAAAACCGCAATCGTGACCGGTGGTGCATCTGGGTTCGGTGCGGGAATTGTGCAAAAGTTCCTTTCCGAAGGTGCCCGCGTTATGATTGCCGATATCAATGGCAATGCCGCCCGCGATATGGCCGCTGTATTGGGCCAGGATGCCATTTCTCAGCACGTTGACGTCTCGGATGTGGACTCTGTTCAGGCCATGGCTGATGTCGTACACAGTGTTTTCGGATCGCTTGATGTACTGGTGAACAATGCGGGCGTGACTCATATGCCAACGCCACTGGAAGACGTCCGCGAAGCTGACTTCGACCGGGTTTTTGCAGTGAACATGAAATCTGTCTACCTGACAGCGCGCGCCTTTGTGCCGGGCATGAAGGCGCGCGGTATTGGCGCGATCCTTAACGTGGCCTCAACAGCAGGTCTGTCGCCGCGCCCCAATCTGAACTGGTATAACGCGTCCAAAGGTTGGATGATCACGGCAACAAAAACGATGGCGGTGGAACTCGCCCCATCGGGCGTGCGTGTCAATGCGATCTGTCCGGTGGCAGGAGAAACGCCTCTGCTGAAATCCTTCATGGGCGAAGACACACCGGAAATTCGCGCCAAGTTCCTCTCGACCATCCCGCTGGGCCGCTTTTCGACCCCTGAAGACATGGCCAACGCCGCCTGTTTCCTGTGCTCGGACGAGGCCAGCATGATCACAGGCACCGCGCTTGAGGTGGATGGGGGCCGATGCATCTGATCCGCTCTTCATCTGGCCATAAATGTCCCCGCCGGAGGCAGCGCGCCGCGGCGCGCTTTTCTGCCCAACATCAGAGGTTTCGATGACACCCGGCCCCAAAAACCTGATTACCGATGTCCCGGGCCTGAAGGTCGGCAATGCGCAGGATGATGTGTTGAAATCGGGCACAACCGTCTTGACTGCGGATCACCCTTTCACCGCTTCGGTGCATGTTATGGGTGGGGCGCCGGGCACGCGTGAAACCGATCTCTTGGCGGCCGACAAATCCGTTGACCGGGTTGATGCGATTGCGCTTTCCGGTGGCTCGGCCTTTGGGCTGGATGCCTGTTCGGGTGTATCCGATGCCTTGCGCGCAGAGGGGCGCGGTTTTGTAGCTGGTTCGGCCATCGTCCCGATTGTGCCGGGGGCGATTCTGTTCGATTTGCTTAATGGCGGAGATAAGGACTGGGTCGAAAACCCCTATCGAGCGCTGGGGAATGCGGCATATCTGAACGCCTCACCAGAATTTGAACTGGGGACTGCCGGGGCCGGAACCGGCGCATTGGCGGCAATGCATAAGGGAGGACTGGGCTCGGCCTCGATAGTACTTGAGGATGGAACAACTGTTGGTGCACTGGTTGCAGCCAACCCGCTGGGCAGTGTGAGTACGCCGGGAGATCGCCATTTTTGGGCGGCTCCATTCGAGATCGGTTCCGAGTTTGGCGGGCATGGTCCGGATCCGGCCTCGGATCTTGGCCGCATCCACACCAGCCGCAAGGCGGAGGCTATGAAACCAGCCCAGCCAGATCGGACAAACACAACCATTGCTATCGTTGCAACCGATGCTGCACTGACCAAACCGCAATGCCAGCGAATGGCGGTGGCTGCCCATGATGGCATCGCCCGCGCCATTGTTCCCGCGCACACGCCCGGCGATGGAGATCTTGTATTTGGCCTCAGCACAGCTGCCCGTGAAGTTGAGGCCGAAGCAATGGCGATGATCGGCCACGCGGCCTCAATCTGTCTGGCGCGGGCGATTGCGCGCGCGGTCTATTTGGCCTCACCCAGCGCAGGCGATCTTCTGCCCTGCTGGTCTGCCGTACATGACTTAAGTTAAGGACGAACTAGTCTCTGCTGTGACACAGTGCCCTCGCGCGGCAATCTGCGCGTTGACTCTCTGCTGCGCCAAAGGTCCTTTCTGTGCAGCCAATTCGTATCGGAGCAAAAGCTATGAATCGTATCCTTGCCACCGCAATTGCTGGTCTGCTGGCCCTTCCCGCCTATGCTGAAGGTGACGCCGAAGCTGGCAAGAAAGCCTTTAACAAATGCAAATCCTGTCACCTGATCGCTGATCCCGCCGGTGAAGTGATCGTCAAAGGCGGCAAGACCGGACCGAACCTCTATGGTGTTGCGGGTCGTACCGCCGGCACTGTCGAAGGGTTCAAATACGGCGACAGCATTGTTGAAGCGGGTGAAAACGGCTTGGTCTGGGATGAAGAGACTTTTGTTTCTTACGCCCAGGACCCCAAAGCGTTTCTGAAAGATTATCTGGGTGAAACCTCGGCCAAGTCAAAAATGACCTTTAAACTGAAAAAGGGCGCTGAAGACGTTTACGCTTATATCGTGAGCGTTTCGGGCGAATAACCAGGCTCGTCTATATCATGTAAAATAGTGCAAAAGGCCGCAGCCCCTGCGGCCTTTCGTGCGGTTGAATGATGCCTCCATCGGCGTCACTTTGGATAAAAACCGGCATGACTTTGAGCGCCGGGATTCGCCAACAGGAGACGACAGATGGGAATCATGATCCCGGCCTGGGTTGAAGGCGAACTGACCCCCGTTGACAAGCTTGAGGCACACGAGAAAGGCCTCAAGCACAAGGCCGTATCGGTCTTCGTTGTGCGCGGAACCGAGATATTGCTGCAGCGCAGGGCGATGGGCAAATATCACACGCCGGGTCTTTGGGCGAATACCTGCTGCACACATCCAGATTGGGAAGAAAGCGCTTCGCATTGCGCGGTACGTCGTTTGCGCGAGGAGTTGGGCATAACCGGGCTATATCCTGAATATCGCCACAAGCTTGAATATCACGCCGACGTTGGCAATGGCATGGTTGAGAACGAGGTGGTCGATGTCTTTCTGGCGCACGTGCGTGGACCATTGAAAATCGAGCCTAATCCTGACGAAGTGATGGATATTCGTTGGGTCGACTATCACGATCTGCTGGCTGAGGTGAAACGGCACCCGAACCGCTTTACGCCATGGCTCAAGATTTATCTGCACAACCACGCGGATACGATCTTTGGGCCTGACTTGATTATCTCAGCCAAATCGTAACCCTGTCTTGCAAGGCGCTCGCAAGCGGAATACATCAACGCGTCATGGCCAAGCAGAAGCAGAAAACTGACCCGAATTACAAAGTGATCGCCGAAAACCGGCGTGCGCGCTTCGATTACGCGATCGAAGACGATATCGAGTGCGGCATCGTACTGGAAGGGTCCGAGGTCAAATCTCTGCGCGCGGGCGGGTCGAACATTGCTGAAAGCTATGCGTCGGTTGATGGCGGAGAGCTGTGGCTGATCAACAGCTATATCGCGCCCTATGAACAGGCGAAGGTCTTCAAACACGAAGAACGCCGCCGCCGTAAGCTGTTGGTGTCGCGCAAGGAGTTGGCAAACCTGTGGAACGCGACTCAGCGCAAGGGTATGACGCTGGTGCCGTTGGTGCTGTACTTCAACCACAAAGGCCGGGCGAAGCTGAAGATCGGCATCGCCAAGGGTAAGAAGCTACACGATAAGCGCGAAACACAGGCCAAACGCGACTGGTCACGCCAGAAACAGCGTCTGATGAAGGACCACAGCTAGAACGCCATGGTCGCCTGAACGGCCCGTTGCCAGCGCGCATAGGCCGCGTCTCGGTCGGCCTCGGCCTTCTGAGGTTCAAACCGACAGTCAAGATCCCAGGTTTCGGCGAATCCTGCCTGATCCGGGTAGACACCTGCTTTCATTCCAGCCAGCCATGCGGCACCCAGCGCGGTGGTTTCCTGCATCACCGGGCGGTCAACGGGCGCGCCCAGAATGTCCGAAAGCCCCTGCATGGCCCAGTCCGATGCGCTCATCCCGCCATCGACGCGCAGGATCACGTCAGCCTCGGCCCCCCAATCGCCCTGCATTGCGTGCCATAGGTCGCGGGTTTGGAACGCGATGCTTTCCAACGTGGCGCGCGTGATTTCGGCGCGGCCGGAATTGCGGGTCAGGCCAAAGATTGCGCCGCGGCAATCGGGTTTCCAATAGGGCGCACCGAGCCCGGTAAAGGCAGGCACAAGGACAACATGTTGGTTTGGATCAGCTTGCGCGGCCAGTTCACCGCTTTGCGGTGCGGCTTCGATGATTTGCAACGCATCGCGCAGCCATTGCACTGCCGCACCGGCGATGAAGATCGAGCCCTCAAGCGCATAAGTTTTCTGCCCGTCCAGCTGATAGGCAATGGTGGTCAGCAGGCGGTTCTTCGATTCAACCGGCTGCGCACCGGTATTGAGCAGCGCGAAACATCCCGTGCCGTAGGTGGATTTCATCATGCCCGGCTGGAAACAGGCCTGCCCGATGGTGGCAGCCTGTTGATCCCCTGCCACGCCGAGAATCGGGATTTCACTACCAAACAGGGATGTTGATCCGAAATCTGCGGCACAATCCCGCACATCGGGCAACAAGGCCTGGGGGATGTCCAGCAAGTCACAAATCTCGCTGCTCCATTCCCCCTTGTGAATGTCGAATAGCAATGTACGAGCGGCGTTGGTGGCGTCGGTGGCGTGCATGCGCCCTTCGGTCAGTCGCCAGATCAGGAAGGTGTCGATTGTGCCGAACAGCAGCTCTCCCGCGGCGGCACGGTCGCGCGCGCCTGGCACGGTATCCAGAAGCCATTTGACCTTTGTGCCCGAGAAATAAGGGTCCAGCAGCAGCCCCGTCTGGGCGGTCACGTCATCTTCGCACCCCGCTTTGCGAAGACGTTCGCAAATTTCAGCAGTGCGCCGGTCTTGCCAGACAATCGCGTTGTGAATCGGGGCACCGGTCGCGCGATCCCAGATAACTGTGGTTTCGCGTTGATTGGTGATCCCAATTCCGGCGATCTGGCTGGCGGCAACACCCGTGGTTTCCATCACCTTCCGGCAAACGGTCAGGACGCTGTCCCAGATTTCTTCGGCATCATGTTCGACCCAGCCTTCCTGCGGGAAATGCTGCGTAAACTCGTGCTGCGCAGTGCCGACGCGCTGCAATTGCGCGTCGAACAGGATCGCACGAGACGATGTGGTGCCCTGATCGATTGCCAGAATATAGGTCATGCCTGCGCCCCTCCCGCATTGGTTTTGCGGGACTTTAGCGCAAACAATGCCAAACGTGCCAGAGGGGAAATCAGACCTTTGACACCGGCAGATTATCGATCAGCCGCACGCCTTCAAGCATGGTCGCCGCGAACAAGCGCGCCGGGCGGTCGGCGTGGGCTAGCGGGTCCAGCGTATCGGCACAGCGGAGTTGGAGATATTCCACCTCAGCGAA
The DNA here is from genome assembly GCF_056536325.1 of Ruegeria sp. AB11. Lineage (NCBI taxonomy): Bacteria > Pseudomonadati > Pseudomonadota > Alphaproteobacteria > Rhodobacterales > Roseobacteraceae > Ruegeria > Ruegeria sp. AB11. The sequence continues at coordinate 1,035,720 of NZ_JBQFJO010000001.1, forward strand.
ACCGGCGGCCAGCAGTTCAGCCTGGGCTTGCGTCACCAGCGAGTTGAACGCCTCACCATTCTCCAGAGCCTGAACAAGTGCGCGCATGATGCGATGTTTTTTAGCCGCAATTACCAACCCCCGATCTGACAGTCTCTGGTTGCGCGAAGACATGGCAAGACCCGAGGGCTCTCGTACCGTCGGGCAACCAATCACCTTGATCGGAATATCCAGATCGCGGGCCATCCGTCGGACGATCATAAGCTGCTGATAGTCTTTTTCCCCAAAATAGGCTCGATCCGCCTGCGTTTGCAGGAACAGTTTAGCGACAACGGTCGCCACGCCATCGAAATGACCCGGGCGGAATTCACCCTCCATTGTGTCAGTCAGGCCCGAGACCGAGACTGTGGTGGCGAATCCCTCGGGATAGATCTCCTGAGGGTCGGGTACGTAAATCGCATCAACGTCATAAGGGGCCAGCTTTTCCGCGTCTTCCTGTTCGGTGCGTGGATAGTTGGCAAGGTCTTCTGGGTTGTTGAACTGTTTGGGGTTCACGAAGATTGTCACGACCACCCGGTCGCAATCCGCCTTGGCGGCTTCGGCCAGTGACAGATGTCCTTGATGCAGCGCGCCCATGGTCGGAACGACTCCGATCACTTCGCCCTTTTGGCGCCATTCACGCGTCGGTGCACGCAAATCCGCCAGACGACGCAGAATAGGCGCGGTCATGACTTGGACCCTTTTGAAGGGGTCTGATCTGCAAAGACATGTTCGTCTGCCGGAAAGCTGCGGGCTCGAACCTCGGCTGCGTATTCTGCAATTGCTGCTTCGGCCAGCGGGCCAAGATCGGCATAGCGTTTGACGAATTTTGGTTTGAAAGCAGTGAAAAAGCCCAGCATGTCGTCTACCACCAGAATTTGTCCATCACACCCGGCCGAAGCACCAATGCCGATGGTGGGGATCGCAATCTGGGACGTGATCCGGTCAGCCAAGCTTTGCGGAACCTTCTCTAACACGACGGAAAACGCACCGGCCTCGGCAACGGCACGGGCGTCGGCCAGTACGGCATCGGCCTGTTTGTCGCGCCCCTGTACCTTGTAGCCGCCCAGCGTGTTGATTGATTGCGGTGTCAAACCGATATGCGCCATCACCGGGATGCCGCGTTTGACGAGAAAACGAATGGTTTCGGCCATCTCCACGCCGCCTTCCAGCTTGACCGCGCCTGCACCGGTTTCGGACATTAAGCGGGCCGCGTTGCGGAAGGCCTGCGCCGGGTCGTGTTCGTAACTGGCGAAAGGCATGTCTATCACCATCATGGCTCTGTCCAGCCCGCGGGCGACGGCCTGACCGTGCATAATCATCATGTCCATTGTGACCCCGAGGGTCGAGGTCAACCCGTGCAGCACCATGCCGACGCTGTCACCGACCAGAACAAAGTCGCAATGCGCATCCATCAACCGCGCCATCGGCGTCGTGTAGGCAGTCAGCGAGACCAGAGGTTCAGTGCCTTTCCGGGCGCGGATATCCTCAGCGTTCGGGGCTTTCTTGTGGGCGGTGGCGCTCATGATCACTCCTCGCAGGGTTCATGTTGCAGTGCGGCATAGCAGATGCGGCAGATGCAAAGAAACCCCGGTTGCGCCAACAATCCCTTGATTGACCCGGGGTTTCTGGCAGGATCGGTCTCAGAACGATCCGTAGTCAGCGGAATAGTCGTATAATGTGGGGAGAGATTTTCATGACAAAGCAGCGCTTTCGCTCATTCGCGTCGGCCTTGGCCCTAGGTGCCAGCCTGTTTGCCACGCAGGCTCTGGCTAAATCCGACATCACCATCGCCATGCAGCTAGAGCCGCCGCATCTGGATCCAACCAGCGCCGCCGCTCAGGCAATCGATTCGGTTGTCTACACCAACATCTTCGAAGGTCTGACCCGCTTTATGGGCGATGGATCGGTTGTTCCGGGGTTGGCTGAAAGCTGGGAGATTTCGGATGACGGCACGGTCTATACATTCAAACTGCGCGATGGCGTGACTTTTCATGACGGTACTACGATGGATGCCGAGGACGTCAAATTCAGCCTCGACCGGGCGACTGCGGAAGACAGCGCCAATGCACAAAAGGCTCTGTTTGCTGGGATTGAGACTGTCGAAGTTGTGGATCCTCTGACCGTTCAGGTGACGTTGAAGGAACCGAACGGTAATTTCCTCTTCAACCTTGCCTGGGGTGACGCGGTCATCGTTGCGCCGGAAAGTATCGAGAATATTAAGACCAACCCGGTTGGCACGGGTGCGTTCACCTTTGCCGATTGGGTGCAAGGGGACAGCATCACCCTGAATCGAAATCCCGACTATTGGGGCGATCAGCCCGCGTTAGAGACTGCAACGTTCAAATTTATTTCGGACCCGACCGCCGCATTCGCCGCCATGATGGCCGAGGATGTGGACGTGTTCGACAACTTCCCTGCGCCCGAGAACCTGCCTCAGTTCGAGGCCGATCCGCGCTTTCGGGTCCTTGTCGGCTCGACTGAGGGTGAGACAATCCTATCGACCAACAACAAACAAGAACCCTTTGACGATATACTCGTGCGGCAGGCCCTAGCCCATGCCATCGATCGGCAAGCCATCATCGACGGCGCGATGTTCGGTTATGGCACGCCCATCGGCACCCATTTCGCGCCGCACAACCCGGCTTATGTCGATCTGACTGGTAATTCGGCCTACGACCCTGAGAAAGCTAAGGCTCTTCTTGCCGAGGCCGGATATCCCGACGGGTTCGAGACTACTCTGCACCTGCCGCCACCCTCTTACGCTCGGCGCGGGGGTGAGATCATCGCTGCTCAGCTCGCCGAGATCGGCATCAAAGCCGAAATCATCAATGTGGAATGGGCGCAATGGCTGGAAAGCGTGTTCAAAGGTAAGGAGTTTGGCCTGACCATTGTCAGCCACACCGAGCCGATGGATATCGGTATCTATGCGCGGCCTGACTATTATTTCCAATATGACAGCACCGATTTTCAGGCTTTGATGGACACTCTGAATTCCACCACCGACCCTGATGAACGCGCTCGTCTGTTGGGAGAAGCGCAGCGCCTGATCGCAACCGATTACGTTAATGGGTATCTGTTTCAGCTTGCCAAGCTCGGGGTTGCCAAGGCGGGTGTTCAGGGTCTGTGGGAAAACGCACCCACCGCAGCGATCGACCTGACTGCCATCAGCTGGGACGAATAGACCCTAGGGAGGTCCGTGCATGGTCAAGTCAATCTTCGTCGCTCTTACCCTCGCGGCGCAGATCGCTATTACACCTGTTGCTCGGGCCGACTCATCGCTTGGCCAGGCGGTTGAATTGTGGCTGCAAGGCGACGATGAGCAGGCCCTGCCCATGCTGGCAGAGCTTGCCGCTGAAGGTGACGTAGAAGCGCGCTTGTTACTGGGTCGGATCGAAACATTGGATCTGGGGCCGTCGCCATATCGTCAATCGCTGGGACCCAAACAGTCGCGAAAGCTTTTTCGCCAGAAAGATTGGTCGGCCTTTGGGCAGTCGTGGTTAACGGTCGAGGCACGCGCTGGAAACGAGTTGGCGCAAACCTTACTCCAGGCCAAGCATCCGAACCCCGATCTTGACCTGATCGCAAAACTCAACGCTCTTGGTGAGCATCAGGCCACGGATTATCCAACACGCATCGTGGCTCTGTATGGTAACGCCAGCATGCGTGAGACGTTGCAGGCCAACGATCAAGTCATGCAGGCCTTGAAACCCTACTTGGCCTACCTGTCCCAAACTCCAGAACCACGCGGAGACGGGCTTGCGGCGTTGCGTCATATTCAATCTGATCCGGTCGACGCAAGTTCGGACCAGGCGCTGGGTATGGCGGGTCTGCTGGCGCTTGGGTTAGGGTACGGCGATATCTCACCGGACAACCCGTGGCGTCAATCGGTAGAGAACTGGCTGATGTCTTCTGAAGCAACACACCCCATTGCGCAAATTTGCAATCAGCAATGTGCCGATGACGCACCGGCCTGCGCTTTTGCGTTTTTGGCACTGACGGGCGGGTACTTCGAGGTCATCCGTATCGACAGTCCGCTTGAAACGGTGATCCCACAAAATGAATTTCTGGATAGCCCACGCGCCCGACTGATGGTCCTGCGCCGCGCGGCGCTGGCTCGCACTGAAACTAATCTTGAATGGCTGTCAGAGACTGAGCCCGCCGCCAATCTCTCGGCCTGTGCGATCAAACTGGTCAACGACGAGCGGCAGGCCTACGAGTAGATGCTGGACCCCCGCAACCCAGACACTTAACCTGTTACCAATGCTACGTTATGCCCTCAAACGCCTGCTGTCGCTGATCCTGAGTCTGGCCGTCGCATCGGTTGTCATCTTCGCGGTGATCGAGATTGCGCCCGGTGATCCGGCGTCGTTCATGCTGGGTGTGAACGCGCAGGCAGACACTTTGGCTGCCCTGCGGGCTGAATTGGGCCTCGATGTCTCCAAAGTCGAACGGTATTTCAACTGGGTCGGCGGGATGCTGGTTGGGGATTTCGGCACATCCTACACTTATCGCACGCCGGTGTCGCAGATGATTACGGATCGACTATGGGTGTCGTTGCCACTGGCGTTGTACGCGCTGACCCTGTCCACGCTTATTGCGTTTCCCGCTGGTATCTATGCAGCGGCACGGCGTGGCAAACCGGGTGACTTGGCTGTAATGGGCGCAACGCAGCTCGGGATAGCAGTGCCGAACTTCTGGTTTGCAATGATGCTGGTGCTGATCTTTGCGATCAATCTGCGCTGGTTCAATGCCGGCGGGTTCGCGGGTTGGGAAAACGGCGTCTGGACCGGCCTGCATTCTCTGACCCTGCCTGCGATCGCCCTAGCCCTGCCACAGGCGGCTATTCTTGCGCGGGTCATGCGATCGGCATTGCTGGACATTCTGGCCGAGGATTTTATGCGTACTGCCCGCGCCAAGGGCCTGTCACGCCGTCAGGCACTGTGGCGACACGGGGTGCGGAATGCTCTGATTCCTGTGCTGACGATCATCGGGCTCCAATTTTCCTTCCTGCTGGCAGGCTCAATCATCATCGAACAGGTTTTCTATCTGCCAGGCCTCGGACGGCTGGTGTTTCAGGCGATTTCTGCACGTGACCTGATCGTAGTGGAATCGGTCGTCATGTTGCTGGTCTTCGCCGTCATCATGGTGAACTTTTTGGTCGATTTGGCCTATGCCGCCGTCGATCCAAGACTGAGGAGCAGGACATGAGCCGCAACCTGATCCTTGGTGCCGCACTGTCCTCGCTGGTGCTTCTGGCGGCGCTCGTATCGTTTGTCTGGACGCCATATGACCATGCCGCGCTCAATATTCCGGCCAAGCTGCAACCGCCAAACGCGCAACACTGGTTCGGCACCGATCATTTCGGGCGCGACATGTTCTCGATGATCATGGTCGGCGCTCGTACCTCGATTGCGGTAGCGTTGGTGGCCGTCGGGATCGGCATGGCGCTGGGCGTCCCCTTGGGCCTGACCGCTGCCGCGCGCAAAGGATCGTGGCTGGACGAAGTCATCATGCGCGGCAACGATCTGGTCTTTGCATTCCCCTCTCTTGTCATCGCCATTCTGATCACCGCTGTCTTTGGTGCCGGGGCCATCAACGCGATCATCGCCATTGGTATCTTCAACATCCCTGTCTTTGCGCGGATCACCCGAGGTGCGGCCCTGTCGCTGTGGGAGCGCGAGTTCATCCTCGCCGCCCGCGTGTCAGGCAAAGGGGCGGCACGCATATCGGCTGAACACATCCTGCCCAATGTCGCCAATCTGCTGATCGTTCAGGGAACGATTCAATTCTCTCTGGGTATTCTGGCCGAGGCCGGGCTGTCTTATGTCGGCCTGGGCGCGCAACCGCCCACACCAAGCTGGGGCAGAATGCTGGCCGACGCGCAGACTATGGTCAGTTTTGCCCCGCATTTGGCTCTGATTCCGGGTTTGGCGATCATCGTGACGGTTCTAGGTCTGAACCTTCTGGGTGATGGCTTGCGCGACTGGTTGGACCCTCGGATACGGGTGGCCCGCGCATGAGCCTTTTGCAGATCAAGAACCTCTCAGTGGCCATCCATGGCACACCGATTTTAAAGCAGATTAACCTGTCAATTGTCCCTGGGCAGATCGTGGCTGTGACCGGTGAAAGCGGTTCGGGCAAATCCATGACCGCCCTTGCCGTGATGCAGTTGCTGCCCAGCGGGGCTGATGCGGAAGGGGTGCTGCAGCTTGACGGTCAGAACCTGCTGAATCAGTCAGAAGCAGAGATGTGCGCCCTGCGGGGTGCCGCGATCGGAATGGTTTTCCAAGAACCGATGACTGCCTTGAACCCGGTCAAGACAATTGGCGATCAGGTGATGGAGACCATCCTGATCCACAAGACCATGCCCCCCGCCCAGGCGCGCGAACGGGCCGAAGAGGTTTTGGCGCGGGTCGGATTGCCCACCGACCGGTTCCCTATGACACGCTTTCCGCACGAGCTGTCGGGTGGACAGCGTCAGCGTGTGGTGATCGCCATGGCGATTGCGTTGCGCCCCCGGTTACTGATCGCTGATGAGCCGACAACGGCGCTGGACGTGACGACGCAGGCACAAATCCTCGACTTGCTCAAAGGACTGGTGACGGAATACGGCATGGGTCTGCTGATGATCACCCATGATTTGGCAGTGGTTGCTGGCATGGCGGATCAGATCGTAGTTATGCGGCATGGCGAGGTGGTTGAAACCGGCGTAACTGAACATCTGCTACGCCATATGCAACACCCCTATACCCGCATGCTGTTCGAGGCTTCGGGGCATCAGGTCAACCTGCCGGTAGCCCCAGAGCCACGACCATTGCTGGAAGTCGACAAAGTGGTTCGGGACTACCGCCTGCCCAGAAAGCGCTTGTTCGATGCACCTGGCCATCACCGGGCCGTCGATCAGGTTAGCTTTACGCTGAACCGAGGGGAACGATTGGGGTTGGTTGGTGAGTCCGGCTGTGGAAAATCGACCCTAACACGGGCTATATTGGGTCTCGAAGAGGTGCAACAAGGCCGAATATCTCTGGATGGTCAGCCTGTATTTACAGGCCATAAACCCAATCTTGCAGTACGTCGCAAGATGCAGGTGGTGTTTCAGGACCCCTACGGCAGTTTCAATCCGCGCCACAGGGTTACGCGTCTGATCACCGAGCCGTTTCACCTACTCGAAACCCCGCCAACCGGGTCCGAACGGCAGGATCGCATCGCCGAAATGCTTACTGCGGTTGGCCTCAGTCCGGATGACTCAAGCAGGTATATCCACGAGTTTTCGGGCGGGCAACGCCAACGGATCGCCATCGCCCGTGCGCTGATCATCCAGCCCGAGTTGATCCTGTTCGATGAGGCTGTCTCGGCCCTCGATGTCTCGGTACGCGCCCAGATCCTCGATCTTTTGGTCGAGCTTTGTGAGACCTACGATCTGACATATCTGTTTATCAGCCACGATCTGAGTGTGGTTCGTACGATCACCGACCGCGTGCTCGTGATGCAGGCCGGCAAGATTGTCGAGCAGGGTGAAACCGAGCAGGTATTTACCAGGCCACAGCACCCTTACACGCGAACGCTAATCGATGCAGCGCCCAGTCTGCCAGAGATCGGACAGGGGGCTGCGTGATCCATAAGTGCCTTATTAGAGCCTACTTTAGGAGTTTTTGATGTCTAACCCCCTCTGGTTCGATCCCAGCCTGTGTCTGATTGGTGGTGAATGGAAAGCACCTGTGTCAGGGCAATGCTTGACGCTTGTTAATCCCTCGGACGGCTCTGAAATCTGCCAGATCGCAAGGGGTAACGAACGCGATATAGATGCTGCGGTGCAGGCCGCCCGTTCTGCGCGCGATGATGAATGGGGTCGCATGACCGCGCTGGAAAGGGGGCGTGTTCTCACCCGGTTGGGTCAACTGGTTCTGGAACGGGTCGATGATCTGGCACAGCTTGAGGCGATGGATGTCGGCAAACCGCTGACCCAGGCGCGGGCGGATGCCGTTGCCTTGGCGCGGTATTGCGAGTTTTACGGCGGTGCTGCTGATAAAGTGATGGGCGAGACCATTCCCTACTTGGATGGTTATACGGTCTACACGCTGCGTGAACCGCATGGTGTGACCGGCCATATCGTGCCGTGGAACTATCCGATGCAGATCATTGGCCGCTCGGTCGGGGCGGCGCTGGCGATGGGCAACGCCTGCGTTCTGAAACCGGCGGAAGAAGCCTGCCTGACCGCATTGGCCTTCGCTCACCTGGCGACACAGGCGGGCTTGCCACCCGGGGCCTTGAATGTGGTGCCCGGACTGGGAGGCGAGGCAGGCGCGGCCCTGTCGGCGCATCCGGGTGTGGATCACATCTCATTCACAGGTTCGGTCGCGACGGGCGCGTTGGTTCAGCAGGCGGCGGGTCGAAATGTTGTACCGGTGACACTGGAATTGGGTGGCAAGTCGCCGCAACTTGTCTTCGATGATGCCGATCTGGATGCGGCCCTTCCGTTTCTGGTGAATGCGGGCATTCAGAATGCAGGCCAAACCTGCTCGGCCTCGTCTCGCATTCTGGTTCAGCGGGGCGTTTATCAACAGATCAAGTCCCGTATGTCAGAGGCATATAGCGAGCTATCCGTGGGACCGGCGATGAACGATCTGCGCGTCGGGCCGTTGATCTCGGAACGGCAAAAACAGATCGTAAACGGTTTTCTTGAGAAGGGCGCGGATTTGACCATCGCCGGACAGGGGCAAATCGTGGAAAACGCCCCAGAAAATGGGGCTTATGTCCTGCCCACACTCTTTGCTGACGTCTCTCCGGACCATGTGCTTGCGCGGGATGAAATATTTGGCCCGGTTCAGGTTTTGATACCGTTTGAAACCGAGGAAGAGGCTCTAAGCATAGCGAATAGCACCGACTATGGCCTTGTCGCCAGCGTCTGGACGCGGGATGGGGCACGCCAGATGCGACTGGCCAAGGGGCTGCTGTCGGGGCAAGTCTTCATCAACAACTATGGTGCGGGCGGCGGTGTTGAGTTGCCTTTTGGAGGTGTTGGTAAATCCGGCCACGGCCGCGAAAAAGGCTTCGAGGCGCTGTACGGGTTCTCACAGCTTAAGACGGTCGCTGCCTATCACGGCTAAACGATCACCTCGATCGCTTTCTGCGCTCCGACGCCAAAAACCCGCTTGTACCGCTCAATCTGATCTGTTGGCCCCATTGCCTTTTCCGGGTTGTCAGACAGCTTCACGGTTGGTTTGCCATTGGCGGACACTGCCTTACAGACCAACGAGAAGGGGGCCAGCGCGTCATTTGGAACAAGCCCGCGAAAATCGTTGGTCAGCAGAGTGCCCCAGCCAAACGATACGTTAGTCTGATCAGCAAACTGGGCGTGCAGTTCGCGAATTTTGTCCACGTCCAATCCGTCCGAGAAGATAATGCGTTTCTGAGTGGGCTCTTCACTTCGAGATTTCCACCAATCAATTGCAATTTCGGCCCCGGTTGCAGGATCGCCGCTATCGATACGTATTCCTGTCCAGCCTGCCAGCCAGTCGGGAGCGCGGTCCAAAAACCCTTTGGTGCCATAGGTATCAGGTAGAATAATACGCAGATTACCGTCATGTTCTTCATGCCAGTCGCTAAGCACATCATATGGCGCTTGGGCGAGCGCAGCGTCATCTTCAGCCAGAGCCGAATAGACCATAGGTAATTCATGTGCATTGGTGCCGATAGCCTCTACTTCGCGGCGCATCGCAATCAGGCAGTTGGACGTACCGGTGAAAGATGGTCCCAAACCTTCGATCATCGCCTGCACGCACCAGTCCTGCCACAGAAACGAATGCCGCCGTCGTGTGCCGAAATCCGCAATCCCCAGCCCCTCAATGTTGCGAAGCTGGGCGATTTTTTCCCAAACGCGTGTCATTGCGCGGGCATACAGCACCTGAAGCTCGAACCGGCGCATCCCGTTTAGAACTGCGCGCGAGCGGAGCTCCATCAGCACAGCCAATGCTGGGATTTCCCACAACATGACCTCGTGCCACTTGCCTTCGAAGGTCAGTTCATACTGATCGCCTTTGCGTTCCAGATGATAAGGCGGCAGACGCAGATTTTCGAACCACTCCATGAAATCAGGACGGAACATCTGGCGTTTGCCATAGAACGTATTGCCGCGCAGCCAGGTGCTTTCGCCCCGGCTGAGACTGAGGGAACGGATATGATCCAGCTGTTCACGCAACTCACCTTCATCGATCAATTTGGCCAATGGAACGTGATTCGACCGGTTAATGAGCGAAAAAACCACGTCTGTTTGGGGCTTATTACGAAACACTGACTGGCACATCAGCAGTTTGTAGAAGTCTGTGTCTATTAATGACCGCACAATTGGGTCAATCTTCCATTTGTGATTGTAGACCCGCGTCGCGATGTCGACCATGGGGACCTCCTGCGATTTCCGTTGTTAGATCAATCAGCGCGCTGATTGGCAAGAGTCGCTGGATTGGTAACAATGCCCATGACAAGTCACATTGCGGGCATATTATGAGTGTCCTTCACGCTTTAGTGAGGGGGTGGGGATGGTTGAGAGGTTGAATTTGGTGAATGAGTCTCGAGTACGACTTTGACATAGTGGCGATTGCTCCGGATGAGGTTGATCCGGAACATGGACACACAGCGGTAACAGGGCGACCCCCGGTGCGCGCGCAGTTCAGGAATATCAAGACTGCAGATGCCTTGCGGGCGGCTTCACCTAAAATACGTCGCATATTTCTGGAATCTGGCTTCAGTCTGGATACGGTGAGTGACAATCGGTCCACCGGATATTACCGGCCCGAGGATTCCGAGAATCGCGTCGTAATTCTGAAACGGCTTTTTGCAAACATTCGGAACATGGGTGTTCAGGGCGAATATTGCGGCGAGTTTGATTTTCATCACTTCCTGGCGCACATCAGGGCAGCTAAGCCCGGTCATGTTCTCCGCCCGGCACCTGCGCGACCTGTACAGGCCCAAAGCCCCGAGACGGTACGCCCGGAACGGCGCACCCTGGTTGGGCGATTGGGATTTGCGTTGGGGCTGGCAGTGATTTTGTTTGTGTTGCTGAAGCTCCTGGCGGAGTACGGCGCAGCGAATTGATCCTCAGGCCAATTTGACACCCGCTTCGCGCATTGATTTCTCGGCAGCTGATAATGATCCATCCATATCTATCGCACGGCACAGACCGGTTCTGATAGTAACGTCAAATCCCAGATGTGCCGCATCTACCGCCGAATAATGGACGCAGAAATCTGTCGCCAGTCCAACCATCGTCAACTGTCCGATCCCGCGCGTCTCAAGATAGCCTTTCAGACCAGTCGGAGTGGAATGATCATTTTCGAAGAATGCCGAATAACTGTCGATGTCGCGGCGAAAGCCTTTCCGGATGATCAGGTCGCCATCGGTACGCAGGTCCGGGTGAAAAGCCGCGCCATTCGAGCCCTGCACGCAGTGATCAGGCCACAGGACTTGTGCGCCGTAGGGCATCTGGATCATCTCGAACGGGGATTTGTCGTCATGTGAGCTGGCGAAAGACGAATGCCCCGCCGGATGCCAATCCTGAGTCAGGATCACCGCGTCGAAATCGCCCATGATCGCGTTGATAGGAGCGACGATTTCATCGCCACCCGCAACGGCGAGTGCGCCTCCCGGGCAGAAATCATTCTGAACATCGATGACGAGCAGCGCGTGGGACATGTTGGTCTCCTTCAGTTACATAATCGGTATGGCGCGCAGCAGGGATCGTCAATGCTGTCTCTTGTGTGCTTTCATCAGGCGCATTAGATCGCGCACATGTACACAATCGCTGCCCTATACCATTTCACACGCTTCCCTGATCCTGACGCGTTGCGCCCTGCCTTGCACGAGCTTTGCCGCGCGCAATCGGTGAAAGGAACCCTGTTGCTGGCGCAAGAGGGGATCAACGGCACCATAGCCGGACCCCGCGCGGGGATTGATGCGGTGCTGGCGCATATCCGCGCGCTTCCGGGTTGCAACAATCTGGAATGGAAAGAGGCAACCTCAGACCACCCACCCTTTGGTAAGATGAAGGTGCGTCTGAAAAAAGAGATCGTGACGATGGGGCAGCCCGATGTCGACCCACGTGCCAGTGTCGGAAACTATGTTGAGCCCGAGGACTGGAACGATCTGATCCGCTCTGACGATGTGGTGGTGATCGATACGCGCAATGACTACGAAGTTGCAATCGGCACGTTTGAAGGCGCAATAGATCCAAACACGGCAAGTTTCCGCGATTTCCCAGCATGGTGGGAAGAAAACAAAGAGCGATTTCACAACAAGCGTGTCGCCATGTTCTGCACCGGCGGAATTCGATGTGAGAAGTCCACTAATTATCTGCTGGGGCAGGGCGTCGAGGATGTCTACCACCTGAAAGGTGGCATCCTGCGCTATCTCGAGGAGATGCCACGCGAAGACAGCACGTGGCAGGGTGAGTGTTTTGTCTTCGACAATCGCGTTTCAGTTGGTCATGGGCTGGTCGAAGGCCCACACAAGCTTTGTCATGGCTGCCGCCGCCCAATCCTGCCTGAAGATGTAAAGCGCCCTGAATACGAACATGGTGTATCTTGCCATCGATGTGTTGATGAGACGTCCGAACAGGACAAGGCACGGTTTCGCGAGCGGCAGAGACAAATCCAGCTGGCCCGCGCGCGAGGTGAGGAACATCTAGGGTCAGATTGAATTCATCTTGCAGGCTATGCCGAAAAACGGATGATGCCTTTGGGCCTGCCTGATGGAGCGGATTATGACTCACGAACCCAGAACTCTGGAAGAATGGAAATCCACCCTGTTGGCGGCATTAGGGCTGGTTCTGGCCAGTTTTCTCGCTTGGTATGGTTTATCGCGTCTGAATGAAACCACCGCAGGTGACACGATCGGTACGATTGCATCAGTTGGGCTGGTGGTCTGGATGGTTTCGCAATCCTACTACTACATAACCCAGGTGAAATCCCCGCGCAGAATGCTGTTTTTGATGGGGGTGTCCTTCATTCAGGTTGTGCCGTTCCTATTTGCAGCCGTCTACGGCGCCTTCGGGTATGAGGATCATTGTGTTGTCGGCGCCAAAGGACCGGCAGATATTCTGTATTTTTCGTACGTCACTTTCACCACGGTCGGATATGGCGACATGTCCCCGACCGGCCTGTGCCGTGGGTTGGCCGTGGCCGAGGCGGTTACGGGCTATATCCTGTTGGGCATGTTTGTAGCCGCAGCCGTGGCGCTATACGCGCGCAACCACAGCAAGTAGACCAGCTTATTTGTTGTGATCGATCCATCGAGACATCAATTGTCTGTCGCGGAAACACTCGGATGGGATCGGACGCCGTTTAGTGCGCGAGATACGCTCCGCAAACGCGACCTGCTTGCCCGTTGGATAGTTTGCGAAAGGCGACGGGTCATGCGGCTTATGGGCCGATATCCAGTCTGATAGTGATTTACGGTCGTGTTGCGCCTCGACAGGAATTTCAAGCGCGGACTGTTGCGCAATCGCGCGGGCATAGCGCATCTGCCGATCTGTCACAGGCAACAGGTAATAATCGTTTGACGTGCCGCCAAGTGCGGCTTTTCGCATGTTCTGGGCCATCGGGGTTATCCTCTGACTATGTAGAACATAAATAGAACATCAACCTTACATTTCAAGAGAAGGCCATTTGGATTCGGCGAGAACCTGCCAATCACTGGATTTATTGACTGGTCAATCAATGAAAGCTAAGTCTGTCAGCAACACACACCTCCCCTTGCGCAGGGGTGATCCGAAAAGAGAAGGATTCGGCATGAAATTTCAGCCCAAGGCCAGCCATTTCATCAACGGCAATTATGTTGAAGATACCAGAGGCACCCCAATCGACGTTATCTATCCAGCCACCGGTGAAGTTATCGCGCGGTTGCATTCTGCAACACCTGAACTCATAGAACAGGCTCTAAACAGCGCAAAATCGGCTCAGGCAAGCTGGGCCGCCATGTCGGGCACGGAACGGGGCCGGGTCCTACGGCGTGCGTCGGACATCATGCGGGATCGCAATCGGGCGCTTTCAGTTCTCGAAACCCATGACACCGGCAAACCACTGCAGGAAACACTTGTGGCAGATGCGACAAGCGGCGCAGATGCTTTGGAATATTTTGGTAGCTTGGCAGGGTCTCTGACCGGCGAACATATCCCACTTGGGGGTGGAGATTTCGTCTATACGATCCGCGAGGCATTGGGTATCTGTGTCGGCATTGGTGCGTGGAACTACCCGACCCAGATCGCCTGTTGGAAAGGTGCCCCGGCGCTGGCCTGCGGCAATGCGATGGTCTTCAAACCGTCTGAAACCACACCATTGTCAGCTTTGAAGGTGGCCGAAATCTTGATCGAGGCGGGCGCGCCAAAAGGTATCTACAACGTGGTGCAAGGCTATGGAGATGTCGGGGCCAGCCTGGTTACCGATCCGCGTGTAGCCAAGGTCTCGTTGACTGGGTCGGTTCCAACGGGCCGCAAGGTCTATGCGGCGGCAGCCGATGGCATGAAACACGTCACCATGGAGCTGGGCGGGAAGTCCCCGATGATTGTTTTCGACGATGCAGATCTCGATAATGCGGTTTCGGGTGCGATCTTGGGCAATTTCTATTCTTCGGGGCAGGTTTGCTCCAACGGTACGCGCGTCTTTGTACAAAAGGGTATCAAGGAAGCATTTCTTTCGCGTTTGTCCGATCGTCTGGCCACTGCGAAAATTGGTGATCCGCTGGATGAGGAGGTCAATTTTGGCCCGATGGTCAGCGAAAACCAGATGGATATTGCGCTGGGCTATGTCGAAAAAGGTAAAGCCGAGGGTGCGAGGTTGGTCTACGGCGGCGACAGGATCGCAGGTGACGGGTTCTACATGCAGCCCACAGTTTTTGCCGACGTCACCGACGATATGACAATCGCACGAGAAGAGATTTTTGGACCTGTGATGTCGGTGCTGGATTTTGAAACCGAAGAAGAGGTGCTGGCGCGTGCCAATGATACCGAATTCGGTCTGGCTGCCGGTGTCTTCACCAATGACCTGACCCGCGCCCATAGAATTGTGGCGGGGTTCGAAGCTGGCACTTGCTATATCAACACCTATAACTTCGCCCCGGTTGAGGCCCCGTTCGGTGGGTCCAAGATGTCGGGCGTGGGGCGCGAGAACTCGAAACTGGCGATCAACCACTTCAGCGAGATGAAGACAGTTTACGTTTCGATGAACGATGTCGAGGCCCCTTACTGATCAAAACCGGTCATTCAGACTCTGTTCCCGACATTTCGCGTCGGGAACAGAGCATAACCTGACATTTGGCTGTGGCTGACTTTCCTGAGAGCACTAAGTTCGCGGACAGGAGATCAGACCATGAAGACCCACGCTCAGGCCGTCGTGATCGGAGGAGGATTGGTTGGCTGCTCAATCCTCTATCATTTGGCCAAGCTTGGTTGGACCGATGTGGTTCTGTTGGAACGCGATGAGCTGACCTCGGGATCAACTTGGCATGCGGCAGCGAACATCCACGGCCTGCATGACAACAACAACATCACCCGCATCCAGCACTATACGATGAACCTGTATAAAGAGCTGGAGAAGGAAACCGGGCAGGGCTGCGGGGTTTTCCAATCTGGTTCGTTGTATCTGGCGCAAACCGAAGATCGCGAACATCAGCTACGTCTGCAGGAGGCAAAAGCCCGATTCTACGGTTTGAACTTTTATGAGATCAGCCGCGAACAGGCGAGTGAACTTCACCCGCTGGCGCAGTTTGACGACATCCGTTGCATCATGTTCGAACCCGATGGTGGCAATGTCGATCCGTCCGGGGTTACCCACGCCTACGCTGCGGGTGCGCGGGCAATGGGGGCCACAATTGAGCGGTTTTGCCCTGTAATAGGGACTGAACAGCAATCCGATGGCTCTTGGATCGTGCGCACGGATAAGGGGGACATTCACACTCGATGGGTTGTGAATGCGGGGGGCCTGTGGGGGCGCGAAGTGGCTGCAATGGCGGGCATCGAACTGCCACTGCAACCGACCGAGCATCAGTATTTCGTCACTGAAGCCATCGACGAAGTGGCTAATCTTGGGCGCCGCCTACCCTCGATCGCTGACCGGGACGGAGAATATTACTTCCGCCAGGAAGGCAACGGACTTCTGATCGGCGCCTACGAGAAAGACATGCGGTTTTGGGCCGAAAGCGGCACGCCGCTGGATTTTGCCCATGACCTGTTCCCAGACGATCTGGACCGGATCATGGAAAATGTCATCCGCGCCACAGAACGGGTCCCGGTTGCTGCCACGGCGGGCGTCAAACGAGTGATCAACGGGCCAATGATCTGGTCTCCTGATTCAAACGCAATCTGGGGTCCAGTGCCCGAGCTGCAGAACTATTTCTGCTGCACCGGCATCATTCCCGGTTTCTCGCAATCGGGCGGGCTGGGTCTGCTGTCTGCGCAATGGATGATCGAAGGCGAGCCGCAATACGACATGTTCGCCTGGGATCTAGCCCGGTTCGGCGACTGGGCCGACAAGGCCTTTACCAAGGCACGGGTCGAGGACGTCTATACTCACCGTTTCGCCATCCATTTCCCCAATGAGGAGCGCAGCGCGGGACGCCCCGCGCGCCTGCGCCCCGCCTATGAAATGCAAAAGGATATGGGCGCGGTCTTTGGCTTGAACTGCGGCTGGGAACATCCGCTGTGGTTTGCCGATCAGCCCGGTGTACAAGAAACCAATGGGTTCACCCGTCAGAACTGGTGGGAACTGGTGGGCCGCGAGGTGCAGATGCTGCGCGATCATGTGGGTGTGATCGACATCTCGAACTTCGCCAATTACGTCGTGAAAGGCCCAGGTGCTTATGACTGGCTGGATCGTCTGGTGGCCAACAAGGTCCCGACCGAGGTTGGTCGTTCGTGCCTGACGCCCCTGATTTCGGTTCGCGGCGGCGTGGCTGGTGACTTTACCATCACCAAGGTAGCTGATGAAGAGTATATGATGATCGGCTCGGGTATGGCCGAGCGTTATCATCAGCGGTTTTTCAACATGATCGGCTTGCCCGAAGGCACCACGCTTGAGGTCGCCACCGATCGCATCGCAGGCTTCAACGTGGCTGGGCCCAAGTCGCGCGAATTGTTACAGCGGCTGACCAATGCAGACCTTTCAAACGACGCGTTCCGCTTTATGCGCTCGCGCACAATCAAGGTGGCCGGTATCGCTTGCCTGGCTATCCGTGTCAGCTTTACTGGCGATCTGGGGTGGGAGTTGCATTGCGCGGAATCAGATCAAACCATGCTCTATTCAGCGCTATTGGAGGCTGCAAAAGACCTGGGCGGTGGCCCGGTTGGTGGTCGCGCACTGGGATCTTTGCGCATCGAAAAGGGGTATGGCTCGTGGGGGCGAGAGTATTCTCAGGAATACTGGCCACAAGAGGTTGGCCTGTCAGGTCTAATCAAGCTGGACAAAGAATTTCTGCACAAAGATGCTTATCTACGGGTCAAGGATAACACCCCGCGCGAGGTGCTCTCGATATTCGAGGTCGATGCGGACAAAGCCGACGCCACTGGCGGCGAACCGATCTTCACCCCCGACGGTACCCCGGTGGGCCGGGTAACTTCCGGCGCATATGGGTATTCGGTCGGCAAATCCCTGGCCCTGGGTTACGCCAACCCCAAAGCCGCAAAACCCGGAGACACGGTCGACATCTTCATCCTTGGAATACCACACAAAGCTAAACTCCTTTCAAAGCCGCCGTTCGACCCCGCCGGAAACAGGTTGCGCGATACGAAAACCGTTGCGGAGCCAGTGAAATGACCAACGTTTTTGACCGGGTTGCCGAGTTTGCTCTGAACTGTACCGCCGAAGACATTCCCGACACAGCCCGCGAGACAGCTGCGTATTTGTTGCTGGATACGATGGGTGTTCTGATCGCTGCAGGATCGCTGCAGGCCGGTGGGATCGCCCGGGATACCGCAGCGTTGCTTTTTGCAAGTTCAGAGCCTGATTTTAGCGCTCGGATGCTGTTCGACGGGCGGCGCGCCAGTCTTGCAGGTGCAGCTTATGCAACTGCCAGCCAAACCGATAATCTGGATGCCCATGACGGGTTCAATCCCGTCAAAGGCCACATCGGAGTTGCCATTGTTCCGGCGCTTGCTGCGTTGGCCGAACAATGCCCGGAACTGTCGGGTCGTGAGGCTCTGGCGGCTATGATCATCGGCTATGAAATCGCGGGTCCGGCTGGCCTGACCCTACACGCAACGGTCAGTGATTATCACACTTCGGGTGCCTGGAATGCGCTGGGCGTGGCTGCTTTGGCGGCGCGTTTACGCCGTCATGCCCCTGATCAACTGCGACAGGCGTTGGGGATTGCGGAATTCCACGGGCCACGCAGCCAAATGATGCGCGAGATTGCAAATCCAACAATGTTGCACGACGGTTCCGGTTGGGGTGCCCTGGTGGGGCTGTCTTCTGCCATTCTGGCTGAGCGCGGATTTACCGGAGCACCTGCAATCACGATCGAGGCGAAAGAGGCTGTTCCATTTTGGGACGATCTTGGCCGGGTCTGGCAAGTTGAGCAGCAATATATCAAACCCTATCCAATCTGCCGTTGGGCACATGCATCAATTGACGGTGTTCGGATGCTGATGCAGGAACACAAGCTGACATATCAACAGATCGCAGCCATCCGTATCAACAGCTTTAAAGAAGCAGCTTGTTTGTATTCTGGCCATCCTCTGACTACCTCACAGGCTCAATACTCGTTGCCATTTGCTGTAGCGGTTCAGGCAGTTCACGGCCGCATTGGCGTGGAACATATCTCGGGCGAAGGCCTGTCCGATCCAGCGGTCGCAGAGATCACAAGGCTGATTAAGGTCAAAGAGAGCCCACGTCACTCTGCCCGTTTCCCAGCAGGACGATGGGCAGATGTCGAGATCGAAACCTTGGACGGATCTGTTTATCATTCAGGTGATATCAACGCGCGCGGTGGTCAGGAAAATCCCCTGAGCAAACAGGAGATCATCGATAAATTCACCGAATTTGCAGCGCCAACTGTGGGGGGCGATCGGGCCGCCCAGATTCTTGCGGCCACATTGAAGTTGACCCAACCCAAGTCGAGCTTTTCCAATCTATCTGCCCTGATATACGACCCACCCGCATGTTGATACGGCGCCACGCCTAATTAAATTACATGATCTAGAATCACCAAGTTAGAGACTGATTTAAGGTTTCAAACGAATGACCAACTCTGAAACAGCATAACCACTGGGCACTGCGGGTCCGATCAATTCAATCCGCCTGTTTGCACGATTTCAAGCATATCTGAAATTTGCGCGCGGGCATTGGCGCTCTCCTTAATAAGCGTTTTGGCATCTGCCAGAGGTTTGTCAGATTGCCGTTCAATCGGTTGATCTAACGATATTCTGATTCGATTTAGATCGTTGAAGACATTCGAATCCTCGGCATCAATCTCATTCGTGCCCGCCAACCAGGATAGGCGGTCGGCAGCTTCGATCTGACCAGTTTCTCTCAACAATTCCACTGCGGCGTAGAAGTTTTGCACCCGCGCCAAAGCTTGAGCCCGCAATTCTCGCGCGTTGTCCGAGGGATCTTCAGATAATTCCAGCAAAGCTTGGCGAGGATGGTCGCTTAATAGAGCTGAACGCGCCCTAATCTGGGCATGCTCGATAGAATGGTTCTGATCGCCTGACGGGTCTGTCCATTCCCGGGCAGCGTTCGAAAATCCAAGCTTGACCAACCTATGCGCCACTGATGTGGCCGTATCCAGGCTCAGGGTAATGCGAGTTTTCTCCTTCAGTCCGAATATGTAGCGTAGGAAGGTGATGTCATCCGCCCGCTCAGCAAGCAGTTGCAGCACCTGATCTCGCGTGCGGCGCCAATCCTTATCGTCAGGTGCATTTTGGATATGATGCATGGCACCATCGAACTCCTGCGACATCGACAACGCGAGCACATGAGAGCGCGCCATCATGGGCCCGAGTTCGGAGTTTCTGAGTTCACGTGCGTAACCTGCCGCTAAATCGAGATCTTTGGGTGGTATCGAACCCCGATCGGCCCATCTTTTTTCGATCAACCGCGCCAGCGCCAGAGGCGCTTCCCTAAAAGCACTTGGGGTGGCTATGACTTCAGTCAAGTGAGCGCTCGCGGTATGTGCATTGCCTTCGGCATCGGCGATCGTGGCCTTGGTCAGGGTCACGTCGGCCGTTTCAGCTGTCATCACTCGGTCTACCGAACGCAAAATACGCCGCGCTGCTTCCAGCCGCCCGGTTGTTGCCAGCAAGTCTGCCAGAGTCGACCCGAGTTGCCGCCTAAGGTGTTCGGGAAGCCGGTTGAATGCTTGCTCGATTATGTTCAGCTGTGCCTCCGGTGCCAGTTTCTCCTCGACCAGAAGTGCCCATAGCGCTGCAGCGCTTTCGCAGCTTTGTTGACCTTCGAATGAGTGCGGTTCAGGCGCAGTCAAACCATCGAGAGTAGACGCCATCGCCGAAACACGTTGTTGCTCTGCCGTCGTTCCTGGCAGCAGATCTAACACCTGCAGCGCTTCGGCTCCGAACCCATAATATGTGTACAGCTTGGCCAGATTCAGGGCCTTTTCCTGATCGAGTCGATCAAACTCCTGGAAGAGCCCCGTTCGCAGTTGCGCTACCTGCACCACAAATTGTTCGGGGCCTGCCCAGGAGTCGAACTCCAGTTCAGCATCGGTGATGCATTCAAATTTGGCATCGAATTCTGGAAGTGCCAGATTTTCGAGACCCCGGGCGTCGTCCAGAACTGAAGACAATCGTAAATTGGGCGCTTGTGCGTCTGAGGTTCTCAAAGGTCCAAAACGAGCGGATTGTCTGCGCCCAATACCAGCAAGTGTGAGGTCAATAACCTCACGATCTGCGCTTTGTAATATGCGGGATATCAGCTCGTCCTCAAAGTTTTGATGACTCATTTGCAACAAGGGCAACGTCAGCGCAGTTGCAGGGATGTGTACTGGAGGCGGAGCTTGCTTTGCGATGTCCGGGTGAAGGTCTGTCACCACGTCGATTTTTGGAACCGCAACCGGAATGAATTTACCGGGCGAGATGTCCACGACCACCATAGTTTGTTGATGCAGAAATGCGGTGGCGACACATTCACATCCAAAGACCATCTTCAGAGCTCCACCTGAACTAGCCTGAGTTAGAGACTGAAGTCTTTTGCTGGTCAGCCGGTCAAATACGGTTCCGGTATCGAATGTGGCGCCTTTGATAGCAATATTCAGATCAGCACCGCGTTCGTTTGGAGTCATAACCCAATTGGTGCCGGCAGGCACTTGTATCACCAGACGGGTGTATCCATCGTGTTCGCCCGAGCGAACACGCAGCACCTGCGCTGACACACTGGTGCCAAGGGCCAATAAAATTAATGTCAAAGCCCGTATCATGCAGCCGCCTGTTTGATTTCTTTCAAGGCCTCTTCAAGCTCCGAAAAATTTGGGCGGTTGTGGGTTGGCGTGTTTTGGCGTCCGACCTCGATGCACATCGCAGCGTTGTGATTGTGCAGATTCGCGACCAGAACCTCCTTGATGAGTTGATAAAAATGGTTGTCTTCTTCAACTACAGCTTTCAGTTTGCCAGCAAACGGACCGACCAAACCATAGGCAAGAAAAACGCCCAGAAAAGTGCCGACCAACGCGCCGCCGATGAGTTTTCCCAGCACCTCTGGCGGCTGGTCGATCGAACCCATGGTTTTGATAACGCCTAGAACCGCAGCTACGATACCAAGAGCAGGCAGGCCGTCGGCAACAGTTTGCAAGGCATGGCTCGAGTGCATGGCATGATGGAAATTTGCCTCCATCCGTTTTTCAAGCACCTCTTCGACTTGATGCGGGTCGTCATAGTTCATCGCGGCTGAGCGCATGGTGTCGCAGATCAAATCCACGGCTTCTTTGTCGGCTTTGATCTTGGGATAAGCTGAGAAAAGCGACGAGTTTTCAGGCTCTTCGATGTGTTGTTCGGCCTCAACCGGGTTTGCGCGCGCGATCCGGATCAACGAGAACAACAGGCAAAGCAGATCACGATAGTCTTCGGGCTTCCACTTCGCGCCTTTGAACACTTTGCCAATATCTTTCGCGGTGTGTTTGACCCCACCCATGTCGTTACTGATCATAAAAGCACCAATCGCGGCGCCTCCGATCATCATCATTTCATACGGTAATGACTTCATGATAATCGCCATCTTGCCGCCAGCGGCGAGATATCCGCCAAAAACCATAACGAAGATAACAGCAATTCCGATGAGTCCGATCATAAGTGATCTCCGGCGTTAAGGTGGGAGAAATGGTTGCCCATCAGCATTATTCCTGTGGGGCGCGGGCGTTGCGCCCAGCCATGATGACGCTGATACCATAGGCGGCCTCGGGGCTGAGACCGGCCATCACATCGGCGGCAGCCTCCGGTGGCATGCGTGACAAGAATCCGGCGGCGAATACTGCATCCATCGTTTCGAACAAGGCCGCGGCATCCTTTGGTTTCATGCTTTGGTAAACGTCAGTCAGTTGCGTCAGGTCGCTTTCGGCGGCTGTTTCGGCAATAGCGACGGTCTCACGCAGCGACTCTTCGGCTTCCTGCAGCATGGCCAACCGGGTCTCAATAGCCTGATCTGCGATGTCCAGCGCGTGTTCTCGATCGACAATCATGCTCTCCCGCTGATTCAGTTCGACTTCGCGGCGTAGCAGTTCTGTTAGCAAAACTTGCAGATCCGCAGCGCTGGTCTCAATGCGCTCCGACTTGATTTGCTCTGCCAAGGCCGGATTAGTCCCACGCGCCACCGCAGGCCCAGCCTCAAGCCCGATCCGAATGATGGCAGACCCGATCATCAGCAAGGAGATGACGGTCAGAACTCCTCCGCGCGTGCGCTGGTCACAATTCTTTTTTCTTTGGCGGATCATTGGCCCGACCCGCTTGACGCTGCGGCATGCCGAAAGAACATCAAGCCCTCGGGCTTTGTTACTGGTTTTAAGGATATGGGCTCAGAATTTTCAGGAACAGTTTCTTCGACAGCGTCCACGTCAGTTTTTTCCTGCGCGTGCTCTTCGGGCTGCTCAGGGCTTGGTTGGTCTTCCTGTACGACATCGTGCATCGAGGCCATCATCAGTTCCAGGCGCTGCGCTACCGACTCCGCCCGTTCAGTCAAAGTCTGCAGGGCAACCCCGGACTCGTCGGAAGACTGACGGGCGCTATCGAGCGATTTTCGCAGCTCTTCCGCTTGGGCCGAAAGAACGGAAACCGCACCACCTACGCCCTTTTCAAGATCAGTAAATCGACGCAAACGACGCGCCAAAATGAAACAGTACAGTCCTGCCCCAAGCGCGCCTGCTACCAGGAGAATATCGGCAATCAGTTCCACCTTCGCCTCCTAATTCAATACAAATTCTGTCACCAGAACGTCGCGCACACGGCCGTCACCTACGACAATTCCTATACGTCGCAGCAGGTGCCCACGGATGCGCACCAAGGCGAGTGAATCTTCAAGGTCGTTCAGCTCGACCGCGCGCAGATAACTGTTCAGAACATCCATGATTCGCGGCTGCATCTTTTCAACCTCGGCGGCGTAGCCCGCGTTCACCTCGAGTTGTGCATGGAACTTGAGATGCCGTGAATCGCCTGCATTGACCGAAACGATCACCGGCGGCAGATCAACAAAGCTCACGTCTGGAAACGCCGTCGCTGGCCTTTTATTGCTATTGCTATCTTCTTCTTTTGCTTCGGCACCGCTACCAATTGGCAGCAAGCCAGAGGCGGTTATGAAATAGCCACCAACACCGCCTGCCACGGCCAGAATCATCCCAAGAATCAGGCCCTTTTTTCCTGATTTTTTAGGGGTTTCCACTTCGTCAGCTGTTGCGTCGGTCATGCCGTCCTCATGAATCTGTTCGGCAACTGTCATAACCCCGCAGGGACTAACCGATTGTTAAGGGCAATCGTCCAAACAGGGGTTGAGCCGAGCAGAATGTCGGTGAGTCGGAGGTGAGTGTGCAGCAGATCGGAACTGTCTGGGCAAGTTTGGACAAGCGCAAACAAATTTTCGTGGCCGGTGCGGTAGTGCTGGTGTTTCTGGTCGTGCTTGCGATGTCGCGGATTGCGACGGCACCGTCGATGACGCTGTTATATTCAGGTCTCGAAAGCGGTGCGGCGGGTGATATCGTGCGATCGCTGGATCAGCGCGGTGTTGCGTATGAAATCCGGGGTGGTTCGATCTATGTACCGGGCTCGCAACGGGATGAGTTGCGCATGACGCTGGCCAGTGAAGGACTGCCAGCAAACGGCAACCGCGGATACGAGTTGCTGGACTCACTCAGTGGATTTGGCACGACGTCGCAGATGTTTGACGCTGCTTATTGGCGGGCAAAAGAGGGCGAGTTGGCCCGCACGATTGTCGGCAGCTCACATGTCAGCCAGGCACGCGTACACATCGCCAACGGTTCGGCCAACCCGTTTCAACGTAGTGTTGCGCCGACCGCTTCGGTATATTTGGTGCCATCGGGTGCGCAGATCACAGGAGATCAGGCCAAGGCGATCCGGTTTCTGGTGGCGTCAGCTGTCAGCGGGCTTGCACCAGAAAACGTCACCGTAATCGATTCGAACGGCGCTGTGATCGGAGCACAGGAATCAACCGTGGCCGCTGATACTGCAGACGACAAAGCACGCCAGTTGCGGGAAAAAGTTCTTCGACTTGTCGAAGCACGCGTCGGGGCCGGTAATGCCATGGTCGAGGTCAGCGTGGATACGGTGACCGAAACCGAGTCGATCCGTGAGCGCCGCTTCGATCCTAAAGGTCGCGTAGCGATCAGTACGGATGTTGAAGAACGGTCTGACAGTGCGCGAAATCAGTCTGCAGACGTGACCGTGGCGTCAAATCTACCGGATGGGGATGGTGCTGGCGGGGACGAATCCAATTCAAATGCCACCCAGACCCGCGAGCGGGTGAATTATGAGGTTTCCGAGACCGAACTCGAGGTTCACCGAGCGCCGGGCGCCATCAAACGTCTGACCGTTGCAGTGCTGGTCAACGGTGCCCGAACGGTTGATGCAGAAGGCGTCGAACGATTTGAACCCATGCCGCAGCCAGAGCTTGACGCGTTGGAGGAACTTGTTTCCTCAGCCGTAGGTTATGATGCCGAACGCGGTGACGTCATTACCCTGAAATCGCTTGATCTACCTGTTGTTGAGCCGCAGGGTACATTGGTGTCGTCGTCGATATGGCAGAAGATTCATCTTGATGCCATGTCGCTGATTCAGATGTTCGTTTTGGCACTGGTATCCCTTGTTTTGGGTCTGTTTGTCATACGGCCCATTTTTACAAATTCTGCTGCACCGGCCCTGCTGCCTGCAGGCACACAGCCGGAAGCAGACCCGGCAACTTACCTGACGGGAGAGATCGCAAATGGTGATGCGCAAGAGTTCACATCACTTCCTGAGACCGCTCAGACAAATGTTCCGGTAATAGCCAGCGCCCATGGTGAAGACCCCGTCGACCGATTGCGCGCCATGATCGGTGACAAACAGGAAGAGACGGTTGAGATCCTGCGAAGCTGGCTTGAAGAAGGTGAGGAGAGGGTGTGATGTCTATCGCTCATCTCCTTGAGGATTTCACCGCCCCAGCAGCTGGTGTCGCTGTTCATCTATTGGATGAAGAGGCACTGGAAGAACAACGCCTTGCGGCCTTTGAGCAAGGCTATGGTGCCGGTTGGGAAGATGCGGTGCAGGCGCAGGAACAGGGTGGGGCGCAACTGAGCTCTGACTTGTCTGCAGCGCTAGCAGACCTGTCGTTTACCTATCAGGAGGCGTTAACCCGCATGACATTGTCGCTGGAACCGATGTTTCAGAGCCTGATACAGGTGGTTTTGCCCGAAACCGTCGAACTGGGCTTTTCCGCCAGATTGACTGAACAGCTTTGTGAGATGGCCCGGGAACAGATCGGGCAGCCGATGCTACTTACCGTTCCGGACGGTGCCGCCGATCAGGTTCAGGCAGTTCTTCCACAAGATCTCACGCCGTTGCCACAAGTTGCCGAGGACCCTTCTCTGCGGCCGGGACAGGCGCGTTTGCAAGTGGGCACCGCCTGTCGAGAGGTGGATTGTACCGCGTTGCTCGCGTCCATTGCCGCATCTTTCGACGCCTATCTATTTGAAGCAAAAGAGGCTCTGTCAAATGAGTGATCCCCAAGCTCCGAAATCCGAAAAGCCAAATCCGTTCGAAGCGGTTCCGATCGAAGTCACAGTTTCGGTTGGTCGGGCGCGACCTTTGATCCGTGATCTGCTGAACATGGGCGAAAACGCTGTTCTGGCGCTGGACAAACGCATTGAAGACCCCGTCGACCTGTATGTCGGGGACCAATTGGTCGCACGCGGGCTGCTGGAGGAAATGGAAGGAGATCAGGCTGGGCAGCTGGCTGTGCGGCTGACAGAGATCTCGGATCTGCAAAACGGGATCGGATGATGCGCCATCTGATCTGGCTGGCAATTCTGCTGGTCGTCCCCACCAGCGGCATGGCGCAGGAGTTGTCGCTGTCTATGGGCGAAGATGGATCGATTTCGGCCCGGACGATTCAGCTGATATTGCTGATCACGGTGCTCAGCCTGGCACCGGGTCTGGCGATCATGATCACCTGTTTTCCATTTCTGATCACCGTATTGGCGATACTGCGGCAAGGGATTGGGTTGCAGCAATCGCCGCCCAACATGCTGATTGTCAGTCTGGCGCTGTTTCTGACCTATTTCATCATGGAGCCGGTTTTCACCGAAGCGTGGGAAGTCGGCATCCAGCCAATGGTCGAGGAAACAATAGACGTGGAGCCCGCGCTGGAACGCGCGCTGGTGCCATTTCGCAGCTTCATGGCGGCGCGTCTGGATGTCGTTACGTTCCAGGCGATGGCAGCATTGCGACCAGATGGCGCGGATTTGCGGCTGTCACCCGAGGCACCTCTGTCCGTTCTGATGCCATCATTCATGCTGTCCGAGATTGCGCGGGCCTTTCAGATCGGGTTTCTGATATTTTTGCCGTTCCTGATCATCGATCTGGTTGTTGCGGCGGTCCTTATGTCGATGGGTATGATGATGGTGCCTCCGGCTACGGTTTCCCTGCCGTTCAAACTGGCATTTTTTGTGATTGCAGATGGTTGGGCTTTGATCGCAAGCGCGCTGGTACGCAGCTATTCGCCCTGATCTATTGCCGGGTGATCTGCAGGCAAGCGCGCAAGCCTTGGTCTCCGGCCTCAAAGCTCAGCGTTCCGCCATGTTGCTCGGCAACGGTGCGTGCGATGGTCAGGCCAAGCCCAAAGCCATCTGACGAACCGGTGTTTGACCCACGCTGGAACGGGGCCAGCAATGCCTCGATATCATCAACCGACAGATCGGTGCCTTTATCTTCAACAATAATCGTGGCGGATTGAGCATCGGTTTCCAGCTCAACTTCGGCCCGCCGCCCATATTTCAAGGCGTTGTCGATCAGATTTGACAGCGCCCGCCTCAACGAGATGGGTCGACCCATCACCAGAATGCGCCGTGTCTCAGGCAGCGATCCGTGCCCCCGGCGCGACATGAACAATGACGGCGCACCTTCGACAGCGACAGGTTCAATCGCTTTCAAAGATACGGGCAAGTTCATATCCTGATAGTCGGCGACCAGTGACTCGACCAGTGAGGTCAGCGATATCTGGCGCGGTTCCTCGACGCTGAGCTCGGACCTTGTATAGGTTAGTACACTTTCGATCATGCCGGTCATTTGATCCACGTCTGCTTCGAGCTTCTCGCGCAATTCGGCATCGTCGATCAGGGCGGCACGCAGCCGGACACGCGTTGCCGGCGTACCCAGATCGTGGCTAACACCCGACAGCACAATGGCGCGTTTCTCAAGCTGCGCGCGTTCAGCCTCAAGGTGATCATTCACCGCAGCCACGATATCGCGCAGCTCTTCCGGCCCGTCCGCATCATAACTTTGTGGCCCACCGCGGCGTTTGCGGTCACCAAGTGCCTGTGCAAAGCGCGTGAAGCTGTCCGAGACATTACCGACAGAGGTCAGCAACGCGGCCAGCGCGACGATACCCAGCAATATCGCGGGCAGGCGCAGATCAATCGGAGCTGCCTTACACCCCCAGATTTCAGTGCCATCAATCTGTTGCCAGACACCACGTCCAAATTGCGCGATCAGGATCGGTTCGCTGCAATAGGTCGCAAGCAGGCGCGTCAGATTGCCCATCTTCTCGGGACCTGTCTGATCGCTGCCGGACACGATGTCTGAAACCGGATAGACTAGCCGATCCGATAATACCGCCAGCGTCAGTTCGCGCCCACTCAGGGGGGCTGAACTGTCGGTCAGGATCGACAGGTTGGTGACAAAGCGGCGATCAGAAAAGCCGGGCATTTGTTGGAATTCTCCCCTATCGGCAAGTGCGGCGGCCTTGGCAGGCAAGGGATTGATCAGCAAGCCGGGTGGCGGTGCCATCCCCGTCCGCAAATCCTCGTATACGGTGAATCCCGCAACAAATGCCTGAGTTTGGAAACGGTTCCAGGCCTGTGCAGAGGTGAACCACAATGCGGTTGCCAACAGCCCTGCAGCGAAGGCTGACAGCGTCCAGACCCAACCAAAGCTGCGCAGGCGCAATGTCATGCGTCCTCATCTACCGAAATGTCGGCGGTAAATATGTACCCAACCCCACGCTCAGTGCGCAGCATCTGAGGCTCTTTCGGATTAGCCTCGATTTTAGAGCGTAGTCGCCCAACCAACATATCGATGGCGCGGCCTTGCGCCTCGGGTTTGTCAGCCTCGCCAGTGACATCCAGTGCGGTGGCGATCTCATCCCGGGTTAGCGGGATGTGTGGATTTGCTAGCAAGACTTTCAGCAGGGCGGTTTCGCGCTGAGAAAGCGAGACTAAATAGCCGTCGGGCGAATGTACCTCGTCCCGTTTGCCGTCAAAGACCCAGCCGTCAAAGTGAAATGTACGGGTACGGCGGCGATAAGCTAGCGAAGGGGTGCGTTGCGCGCGCTGCATCACAGCACGGACGCGGGCCAGTAGAAGCTGCGGGTTGAACGGCTTGGCAATGTAGTCATCCGCGCCAACTTCATATCCCGCCATGCGCTGGTGATCTGCCGACAAAGCAGAGACTAGAATGATCGGTACATCTTGCTCGGTGCGCAATCTAGCGCAAATTTCCACACCGTTCTCGTCGCCTAGCATCACGTCCAACAGGATCAGGTCGATCCGGCCTGAAGTCAGATGCGTGCGTATTTCACTTTCCGAACTGGCAGGCAGCGCTATATACCCGTTCTGCTGAAAGAACTGGGTCATCATCGAACGCATCTCAGAATCGTCGTCCACCACCAGGAGCCGGGGAATACCCACTCTGATCCTCCTCTCAAACTTCCTCCGCCGCCGCAATTGTAACGAATGGAAACGGATTCAAGCCCAAAGTAACACGCGGTAACAAAAGCGGTGAAAATTTCCGCCTTGTCAGGATATTGCTCTGCATTCTGCGTTGCCATGCGGCATTCTGTTAGCGCTATATCGAGCATCGCCGCCCATTGGGTGGCACCGAATTCTCAGGGAGGAGAACAAATATGAAGCGTTTTGCATTTGTCACTGTGTCGACCTTTGCCATTGCGGCCGGGTCGTCGGTAGTGGCCGAACCGCAGGCAGAAGTCCTGCACTGGTGGACATCCGGCGGTGAAGCGAAATCGGTCGCTGTTCTGCAGGAGGAGTTTGCCTCGAACGGTGGCACATGGACTGATATGCCGGTCGCAGGTGGCGGCGGTGATGCGGCCATGACCGCGTTGCGGGCCCGTGTTCTGGCAGGTAACGCGCCGACAGCCGTTCAGCTGAAAGGCCCTGCCATTCAGGAATGGTATGAAGAAGGCGTACTGGCCGATATCTCAGCCGTGGCTGAAGCCGAAGGCTGGGCAGATGTCCTGCCTGCGTCGATCGCGGGCCATATGAAGTGTGAAGGGAGCTGGTGCGCGGCTCCGGTGAACGTTCACCGTGTTGACTGGATCTGGGCCAACGCGGACGTTCTGGCCGCAAACGGTATCGAAATGCCCAGCACTTGGGATGAATTCAATGCCGCTGCCGAAAAGCTGCAGGCCGCCGGTGTGATCCCGCTGGCTCATGGCGGTCAGGCATGGCAGGACGCCACCGTGTTCGAAGCAGTTGTGCTTGGCGTTGGTGGACCTGAGTTCTACCAGAAAGCACTGGTTGATCTGGATCCCGAAGCGCTGACCTCGGACACCATGGTGCAGGCGTTTGATCAGATGCGTACCCTGCGCGGATACGTGGACGAGAACTTCTCGGGCCGCGACTGGAACCTCGCCACCGCGATGGTGATGAACGGCGAAGCTGCGTTCCAGATCATGGGTGACTGGGCCAAGGGTGAATTCCTGGCGGCTGGCAAAAAGCCCGGCGAAGATTTCCTGTGCGCCTCGACCCCCGGTGACGGGTATCTGTACAACGTCGACAGCTTTGCCATGTTTGACGTGGAAGGCGACGACAAGAAAGCCGGTCAGGACCTGCTGGCCAAGCTGATCGTTGCACCGAACTTCCAGAAAGTGTTCAACCTGAACAAAGGCTCGATCCCTGCGCGGACCGATGTTGGTCTGGAAGACTTTGACATCTGTGCCAACCTGTCGGCCGAAGACATGGGTTCGACATCTGCCGCAGGTTCGCTGCTGCCGTCTTACGCCCATGGCATGGCGCTGCGCGGGTCGCAGTCCGGTGCGATCACCGATGTTGTGACCGCACATTTCAACTCGGATATGTCCTCGGCTGACGCGGTTCAGCAACTGGCGGACGCGGTAGCAAACAGCTACTGATCCAATACGCTCTGCCCCCTATACTGAGGGGCAGAGCATTTTTCCCCGGAGGCTAAAATGTCCGAATGGCTGGAAAACCACCTGCCCAAGGTGGTGCTGGCACCGTCGTTCATCGCCGTATTGATCTTTGTCTACGGATTTATCGGATGGACCGCATGGGTGTCGCTAACCCGATCGAAACTACTGCCGAAATACGAGATCAAGGGCTTCATTCAGTACGAACGCCTGTTTGACTCGCCCCGTTGGGATACGGCGATCAACAACCTGTATATCTTTGGTGCGCTGTTCATCGTCATCGCGATGGTACTGGGCCTGTTGCTGGCCATCCTGCTGGATCAGAAAATCCGCGTCGAAGGAGCCATCCGCACGATCTACCTCTACCCGATGGCGCTGTCGATGATTGTGACCGGTACCGCGTGGAAGTGGATTCTGAACCCGGGTCTGGGCATAGAATCCATGGTGCAGGGCTGGGGCTTCACAAACTTCGAGTTCGATTGGTTGGTGAACCCTGATTACGCCATCTACACCATCGTGATGGCCGCGATCTGGCAAAGCTCGGGTTTCGTCATGGCGCTGTTCCTGGCCGGTCTGCGGTCAGTGGACGGAGAGATCATCAAGGCCGCGCAGGTCGATGGCATCCCGACATGGCGCATCTATACTGCGATCATCATCCCCTCGATGGCCCCGATCTTCCTGTCAGCCTTCATCGTACTGGCGCATCTCGCGATCAAAAGCTTTGACCTTGTCATCGCCTTGACGGGTGGCGGTCCGGGCTACGCGACTGATTTGCCTGCCACTTATATGTACGCCATGGCGTTTTCGCGCGGCGATATTGGTCAGGCGGCCTCGTCCGCGATGATCATGATGCTGGTCGTCTTTGCCATCGTGGTTCCCTATCTTTACTCAGAGCTGAGGGCGAAAAATGACTGATCTGTCGATGCCCCAAACCCAAACCCGTACCCAAAGCGCCACTGGAAAGATTGCCCTGCGTTGGTTGCTTTATGTCCTGCTGGGCCTGTTCGCGCTGTATTACCTGATGCCGCTGTTCGTGATGTTGACCACATCGTTGAAAAGCCTTGAGGAAATCCGCACCGGGTCCCTGATTTCGCTTCCGCGAGAGGTCAGCTTTGACGCCTGGAAAACTGCATGGTCCGGCGCCTGTACCGGTATCCAGTGCGAAGGTCTGCGGCCATACTTCTGGAACTCGGTCCTGATTGCGGTGCCTGCGGTGGCGATCTCGACCCTTCTAGGCGCACTGAATGGCTATGTCGTAGCGCAGTGGCGGTTCAAGGGTGCCAACATCATCTTCTCGCTGATGCTGTTTGGTTGCTTCATCCCGTTCCAGGTGGTTCTGCTGCCCATGGCGCGCCTTCTGGGCATCATGGGAATCGCAGGAACCATTCCGGGTCTGATCTTTGTCCACGTAATATATGGGTTGGGCTTCACCACGCTGTTCTTCCGCAACTACTATGTCACCATTCCGGCCGAGCTGACCAAGGCGGCGCGTGTCGATGGGGCCGGGTTCATGAGGATCTTCTGGTCGATCTTCCTGCCGCTGTCGCTGCCGATCATCGTGGTGACCGTCATCTGGCAGTTCACGCAGATCTGGAACGACTTCCTGTTCGGCGTGTCATTCAGCCAGGCGGGCACACAGCCTGTGACCGTGGCGCTCAACAACATCGTAAACTCCACCACCGGCGTCAAAGAGTACAACGTCGACATGGCTGCCGCGATCATCGCGGGGCTGCCGACGCTGCTCGTCTATGTCGTTGCCGGTAAGTATTTCATCCGCGGCCTGACCGCTGGCTCAGTGAAGGGATAAGACCCATGGCTCCCATCCTTGATATCAACAAGCTCTACAAGA
This sequence comes from Ruegeria sp. AB11, assembly GCF_056536325.1. Taxonomy (NCBI): domain Bacteria; kingdom Pseudomonadati; phylum Pseudomonadota; class Alphaproteobacteria; order Rhodobacterales; family Roseobacteraceae; genus Ruegeria; species Ruegeria sp. AB11. The sequence continues at coordinate 1,068,438 of NZ_JBQFJO010000001.1, forward strand.
ATTACGGCCCTGTCGAAATTTTGAAAGACATCAACATCTCGATTGAACCGGGCGATTTCCTGGTGCTTGTCGGCCCGTCGGGCTGCGGTAAATCCACCCTGCTGAACTGCATTGCTGGGCTTGAGGAAATCACCGGAGGCACCCTGTCCATCGGCGGTAACGACATGACCCATGTCAGCCCCAAGGACCGCGACATCGCAATGGTGTTTCAGTCCTATGCTCTGTACCCGACCATGTCGGTGGCCAAGAACATCACTTTCGGCATGAAAGTGCGTGGGGTCGATCAGGCCACTCAGGATGCCAAGCTGAAAGAGGTCGCGTCGCTGCTTCAGATTGAACCGCTGCTCAACCGCCGCCCAAGCCAATTGTCGGGCGGTCAGCGTCAACGGGTCGCAATGGGTCGGGCGCTGGTGCGTGATCCTAAGCTGTTCCTGTTTGACGAACCCCTGTCGAACCTTGATGCCAAGTTGCGGGTCGAGATGCGGACCGAGATCAAGAAGCTGCACCAGACGCTGGACGCCTCGATCGTTTACGTGACCCACGACCAAATTGAAGCAATGACGCTGGCGACCAAGATCGTCGTGCTTAAAGGCGGGATCGTGCAGCAGATCGGAACACCGGCCGAGATCTACAACAACCCGGCCAACCTTTTCGTTGCGGATTTCATGGGCTCTCCGGCGATGAACCTGATCCCAGCACAGGCATCGAACAATGGTTCGGGGACGCAGATTTCGATCACGCGAGAAAGCGGCGATACGCTGGTCTTAACCGATGCGCGCGCACCGGAACTGCCGCAGGATGTCATCCTCGGTCTACGCCCGGAAGACATCGCCGAGGCCGGTTTCCGCGCCGGGGCAGGTGTGCAAGAGGCGGCCTGCATGGTCGATATGGTCGAACCTGCCGGGGCCGACACCTATGTGGTGTCGGAACTGGGGGGCAAGCAGGTCACAGCGCGCCTGCATGCCGAAACCAGCGCGCAGGCGGGCCAGATGTTGAACCTGGCTTTCGACATGAGCAAGGTGTCGTATTTCGCCAAGGAAACCGGTGAACGGCTGAATTGATTCCGTGGATTCAGGCAACGGATCGCCACTGTGCCGCCGGTGTTAACCGGCGGCACGCTCGTTTTCGGATATCAGGATCAGCCGGTGTTTTTCAGGTCCTTGATCAGGCGATTTAGGTCACCGCCACGTGCATCCAGCATGGCACCGATCTCAGTGCGCTCGGTCAGCAGCAGGTTCACGCCTTCGATGAACATGTTGTAGAACTTGCCGCGGCCAGACTTGTCGGACACTAAGAATGTCACTTCGAACGGGGACGAGCCGCGCAGTTTGACTGAGGTTCTGACCTCGTATCCGGTCTTGATCTTGCGCGCATTGCGCACGGTGACCTCACCGCCGATGAACTCGCGGAACCGGCGGCCATATTTGCGCGAGATATAGCCCTCAAACGCCTTGGTGAACTGGCGCAACTGCGCGGATGACGCTGTGCGTGCATCCGCCCCCAACGCATAGCGGGCCATGATCGGCACATCACCGTATTGAACGAAAATCTTCTGAAAATCGCGCAGCATCGCGTTCTCGGATTTACCCGAGTCGATGATACGCGTGATATCGGCCACCACGCTGTTGACCAGTTGCTTGGCCTGCGCTTCGGTCAGCGCAAACGCGGGCAGAGGCAATGCGGCAACTGTCATCCCGGTCAGGGCAGCGGCTACAAATCGGCGTCTGTTCAACAGGTTATTCGGCATAGGGGTCCTCATACGGGTCAAGATAGGGGTCTCTGACAGGGTCGGTCCCGGTGTTGGCGTAGGGATCGTCATACAGACCCAGATAGGCGTCTTCATCATCCCTTGCCAGTTCAAAGCGGCGATTTTGCAAATAGATCGTACGTGCCTGCGCGTAACTATCGGCACTGTCATAAAGAATTGAATCGACCGTATCCGAGAACCGTCCACGATCCCCCATGCGCCGCACAACCTCGGCATAGACACCAATGTTGTCGACCGGACGCACCGGAGAGAAGTTAATTGGGTTCGAGAAAAGATTGAATACGACGCCGACAGCATCACGCGCGGTCGACGGGCCATAGAAGGGGAGTTCCACGTAGGCGCCCTCGCTGACACCCCAAACATGCAAGGTTTCTCCGAAATCGGTGTCGACGGGCGGCAGGTTCAATTCATCCGCCGGAGCGGACAGGCCAAATCCACCCACGGTCGAGTTGATCAGAAAGCGCAGCAACGCGTTGCCCGATTGTTTCAGGTTGCCTTGCAACAGATAATCCAGAGCCTGCCCTGGCATGGTCAGGTTTTCAGCAAAGTGATTGAAGCTGGTGACCATCGGATCGGGCACGATCTTCACATAGCCTTTTGAGGCTGGACGGAACAGGAACCGGTCAACGCCCAGATTGAACTTGTGAATGCCACGGTTGGCACCTTCGTAAGGGTCGAAAATCTCACCTCGCGCGGCAGCGTCCTGTGGCTGCGTTGCGCATGCCGACAGAACCGTCATGATGGCGAATATGAATAGGTGCTTCAGGCGAATATAGCTTGGCACTGTCTTCTTTACTCCAAAAACACCCGGTGGTGTGCCGGGCCTTCAATCAATACGGCCATTGCGCTCATGGTGCGCAATTCGTCTCACATAGAGGTTTCGCGCAGAATATGAAACAACGACTCGCGTTTACCTCAGTAGGTGGGAGGTCGTAAAGTGACACGAATTCAACACTTCCTGAACAGGAGAACACCCGCGCAGTTCGCAGGCCTTAAGAAAATAACCGCTTTCCCGCTTTCCGAAACCTGCGTTCCCGGTTAGCGTCCGCGCGGAATCACTGTGAGATGAGGATCAACCACATGAGTATTGCAGCAAAACTGGATAGCTTGGGTGTCAATTTACCGGACGCGCCCGCGCCCGCAGCAAACTACGTTCCGTTCGTGCGCATCGGCAACATCGTCTATGTGTCGGGCCAAATCTCCAAGGCGGACGATCTGATCACAGGTAAGCTGGGCGATGACATGGATATTGAGGCAGGTGCGGCTGCGGCCAAGGTCTGCGCCATCAATCTGCTGGCTCAGGTAAAAGCGGCGTGCGACGGCGATATCGACAAACTGGTGCGGGTGATCAAACTGACTGGTTTCGTGAACTCGACTGCTGATTTCACCGCGCAACCGCAGGTGATCAATGGCGCGTCCGATTTTCTGGTTGAGGCGCTGGGTGAGGCTGGTCGTCACTCGCGCTCGGCCGTCAGCGCAGCGTCGCTGCCGCTGGGCGTCGCGGTCGAAATCGAAGGCATCTTCGAGGTTCAATGACACCTTCGCTGCCTCTTGAGTTTCTGAAGCGCCCGATTGCACATCGGGCGCTGCATGACGTTGCGGACCAGCGGCCCGAGAACAGCCGGTCCGCCATTCGTGCTGCGATAGACGCGGGATATGGCATTGAAATTGATCTGCAGCGCACGCGCGATAACCGTGCGATGGTGTTTCATGACTATGACATGACTCGCCTGACCGGACGCGCGGGACCTATTCAGCAAATCACTGCGGCGCAGGCTCAGGCGCAGCCTCTGCTGCATTCCGACGGTGAGAGTATCCCGTCATTCGAAGAGGTGTTGAACATGGTTGCCGGTCGGGTGCCTCTGCTGATTGAGCTGAAGGATCAGGATGGGGCAATGGGACCTGATATCGGCGCGTTGGAAGCGGATGTAGTAAGTGCGCTGAAAGGCTATGTCGGACTGGTCGCGCTAATGTCATTCAACCCACACGCGGTTGCCGAACTCGCGCGCCTTGCGCCACATCTACCGCGCGGTCTCGTTACCGGCTCTTACGACCCAAAGGCCGAGCTTTTGCCGCAATCCATTTGCGACCATCTGCGCAATATCCCTGATTTTGACCGTGTTGGTGCCAGTTTCATCAGCCATGAAGCTTCTGATCTTGACCGCCCCCGGGTCGCCGAGCTGAAGGCACAAGGTGTGCCGATCCTGTGCTGGACGGTGCGCTCGCCTGAACAAGAGGTCGAGGCCCGCAGGGTTGCCGATAATGTGACCTTCGAAGGCTATCTGGCCGAATATCCCGCTTGATCCTGCCGTGCGCGATCACAGATAAAGGTGCAGCGCGGAGGGGACATGGATCAGGCACAGATTGAGGTTCGGGTTCTGACATCGCTATCGCAGATAACAGCGGGCGATTGGGACAGTTGCGCCTGTCCTGAGGTTGCTGATGGCGGGCGACCGCATGATCCGTTCACCACACACCGATTTTTGCTGGCTTTGGAAGAAAGCGGTTCAGTCGGACGCGGCACAGGCTGGCAGCCGCAATATCTGACGGCTTATCTTGATGGAATGCTGATCGGTGCGGCGCCGATGTATGCCAAATCGCATTCGCAGGGTGAGTACATCTTCGATCACAGCTGGGCCCATGCTTATGAAAGTGCAGGCGGGCGATACTATCCGAAACTGCAGATCGCTGCGCCATTTACACCCGCAACAGGCCGACGTTTTCTGGTACGGCCCGGCTATGATGCGGTGGGCATGTCAGCGCTGGTGCAAGGCGCGGTGCAGTTAGCCGCCGAAAATCGCATCTCTTCACTGCACGCCACCTTCTGCACCGAGGCCGAGGCGCTGGCTGGTGAACAGATGGGCCTGATGGTCCGGCATTCGCAGCAGTTTCACTGGCTCAATGATGGATACACCGATTTCGATGGGTTTCTGGCAGCGCTATCTTCGCGCAAACGCAAAAATATCCGGAAAGAACGCGAGCAGGCCTGTGACTTCGGCGGGCAGATTCGTACGATCACAGGCGATGATCTGCGGCCGGAGCACTGGGATGCCTTCTGGCGATTCTACCAGGATACCGGCGCGCGCAAATGGGGATCACCCTACCTGACGCGGCAATTCTTTGATATCGCTCAGGAAACCATGACAGATGACATCGCTCTGGTGCTGGCCGAACGCAACGGATACCCGGTAGCCGGGGCCTTGAATTTCATCGGCCGGGAAACGCTCTTTGGCCGCTATTGGGGCTGCGTGGAACACCATCCCTGCCTGCATTTCGAACTGTGCTATTATAGGGCGATCGACTTTGCCATTGCCGAAGGGCTGGCCCGGGTTGAGGCAGGTGCCCAGGGCGAGCACAAGCTGGCGCGCGGTTATATGCCGACCCGCACGCATAGCTTGCACTGGGTCGGTGATCCGGGTTTTGCTGATGCAGTTCAGAAATATCTGGACGCCGAAGCCCACGCAGTGGGAGAAGAGATCGAGATTCTGACGGATTATGGCCCGTTCAGGAAATCGAACCCGGAGGAACAGCAATGACCGAACTTCTGTCAACCGAGACCCGCGGCCCGCTGCTGGACCCGCTGTTCAGAAATGGCTGGACTATGGTTGAGGACCGCGATGCGATCACAAAGACCTTCATCTTCGATAATTTTGTCGCCGCTTTCGGCTGGATGACGCAGGTGGCGATCTGGGCCGAGAAATGGAACCACCACCCCGAATGGTCGAATGTCTACCGCACAGTCGAGGTGGTGCTGTCCACCCATGATGTTGGCGGCCTGTCCGCACAAGACGCCAAGCTGGCGCGCAAGATGGATAGCCTTCTATCGGTCGCCAGCTGACCCTGCACCACCTGCCAGCAACGCAGCGGTTCCTAGTTGTTTGAAATCATCTGGAGAAATGGTTCCTCCGCTGATATCGATATTGGCCGGAATTCTGATCGTGCGGCTGCCGACCGAGCGGACGCTGCGGGTCGACGGGTTGATGTCGAGGCACCGTGTCTCATAACAGGTCAAACCGGCGGTATTGATCTGAATGCGGGTCTGTCCGTCTGGGCCGGTAACAACAGGTGATTGCGGTACATCACAAGCCGCGAGCACCAGAAGCGCGCCGAGGCTGATCCATCTCGTCATCTTACGCCTCCTGATTGAGCATTAGTTTAATTGCCCATTGCCATCCAGATCAGCCGAGGTGAAATCGCTGTCCATCTGGGCGTCGTATTCTGGCCGTGAGATAGCGTTATCTCCATCGCGGTCAACATTCTGAAACTGCTTGATGTCTAGGAACGGTTTAGCTTCATCCAGGCCAAGTGTGCCGTTCTTGTCTTCGTCCATCGCTTGAAACGCATAATCCGTGAAGGCGTTGAATTCGTCCCGGGACAGAAACCCATCATTGTTCTTGTCGATATTGTTCAGCTCGGCCTCGTGCAGTTCTGCGACACTTTCGGCGCTTGCGGTGCCAGACATCAGAATGACAGCGATGATGATCAATGCTTGTTTCAAATCCAATCTCCTCAGCATGCGTAACGTTCGCCAGACAACCCACCTGCAGCAGCGCCCGCCGCCGTCAGAATGGCTTTGCCCGATCCACCGCCAAATTGATTGCCGATCACTCCGCCGATCAATGCGCCGCCTATGGTGCCGCTCAGACAAGCGATCTCGTGTTGCCGAGCAGCTTGTTGCTGGGGTGTAGGGGCAGGGCCGCACGCGGCTAAGGCGCCGGCGCCACCAAGAATCAAAGTGATTAATTTCAGTCGCATCAATGAACTCCCGGGTTGTATGTCCAAGTATTGGCACATCGGGTCGTTGCATCAAGTTAAATGCGTTTCATGTGGCCCCGGTGATGCCGGGGCCAACCGGGATCAGAAGGTTTCAAGCAGACCTTCGCCAGCCGAAATCTCGCAAACGCCCGGATTCTCTTCGATGTTCAAGGCGATTACCTTTCCGTCATTGACGAACATTGCATAGCGCTTGGACCGTGCCAGCAGACCAACCGGTGGTGCGTCGAAATCCATGTCTATCGCCTTGGTGAATTCCGATGCGGCGTCAGCCAGCATGGTCAGTCCTGCGGCAGTTGCTCCGGTGCTTTCACCCCAAGCGCCCATCACGAAGGGATCGTTGACCGAAATACAGATGATCTCATCAACTCCTTTTGCGTCGAATTGGCCTTTTGTCCGCATGAAGCTTGGGACATGCGCGGTCGTGCAGGTCCCGGTAAATGCGCCGGGCACAGCAAAGATCACCACCTTGCGCCCTTTTGTTTTTTCTGAAATCCGCACCTCTTCAGGGCCATCGGCTCCCATCTGAATCAGCGTCGCGTCGGGCAGCATGTCACCTGTTGAGATCATTTATTAAGCTCCTGTCATTTGGATTTGCAGAGTCGGGCTTTGTCGCAATATAGGTTGTCGAAAGAAAGAGACCATCGGAATTCTGCAGGGGAGCACAACATGAGCCATATCGTCGTGATCGGGGCAGGGCAGGCTGGTGCTTCACTCGTGGCGCGGCTACGCAAAGATGGGTTTGAGGGCGACATCACCTTGATTGGTGCCGAGCCGCACCTGCCCTATCAGCGCCCACCTTTGTCCAAGGGTTACCTGTTGGGCGAGATGGAGTTGGAACGCCTGTTCCTTCGACCCGAGAGCTTCTATGCCGAGAATAACATCACCCTGCGACTGGGGCAGCGTGTGACCGGAATTGACCCCAAGGCCAAAACGGTAACGATAGGTGATGACGTGATCGCCTATGACGAGTTGGCACTGACCACAGGCTCTGATCCGCGTCGCCTGCCCGCAGCCGTTGGTGGCGATCTTGAAGGCGTCCATGTGGTGCGCGATCTTGCGCATATCGACGAGATGGAGCCTCGGGTAACCGACGGCGCGCGCGCTTTGATCGTCGGTGGCGGCTATATCGGGCTCGAGGCCGCCGCGGTTTGTGCCAAGCGTGGGGTCAAGGTGACCTTGGTCGAGATGGCAGACCGTATTCTGCAACGTGTCGCCGCGAAAGAGACCAGCGACTATTTCCGTACGCTTCATACGGAATACGGAGCCGACATTCGCGAAGGCGTTGGGCTGGATCGTTTGGTTGGTGAAGATGGCAAGGTGACGGGTGCTATTCTGTCCGATGGCACTGAATTAAAGGTGGATTTCGTCGTGGTGGGGGTCGGAATCGCGCCCTCAACGCAACTGGCTGAAATGGCGGGGTTGGAGCTGGACAACGGCATCAAAACCGATGCCCATGGCCGCACCTCGGACCCGTCGATCTGGGCGGCGGGTGATTGTGCCTCGTTCCCGCATGGTGAGGGCCGCATTCGTCTGGAGAGCGTGCCCAACGCCATCGACCAGGCCGAGATTGTGGCCCAGAACATGCTGGGTGCTGCCAAGGATTATACCGCGACGCCGTGGTTCTGGTCGGATCAGTACGACGTCAAGCTGCAGATTGCGGGCCTAAATACAGGCTATGATCGCGTCGTGACCCGAAAGGGTGAAGGCGCGACGGTGTCCTTCTGGTACTATAAAGGCGGTCAGCTGATTGCGGTCGACGCGATGAATGACCCGCGCGCTTATATGGTAGGTAAACGCCTGATCGATGCGGGTAAAACAGCCGATCCGACGGTGGTGGCTGACCCAGAAGCGGAACTGAAACCGCTGCTCAAAGCGTGAGGATCATCGCCGGTAACTTCCGGGGCCGCGCTTTGGCCTCGGTCGGCAAGGGCGATGCTGGAGCACATCTGCGCCCCACCACCGATCGGGTGCGGGAAAGCCTTTTCAACGTCCTGAACCATCAGATCGACATTGATGGTCTGCACGTGTTGGACCTGTTTGCAGGTACTGGTGCGTTGGGGCTTGAAGCGCTGTCGCGCGGAGCGGCCCATGTTACGTTTGTCGATGATGGGCGAATTGCGCAGAGTCTGATCCGCAAGAATATCGATCTGACCGGAAGTCGGGACCAGACCACTCTGATCAGACGTGACGCAACGCGGTTGGGGGAAAACCCAGGCGACGCATGCGATCTGGTCTTTCTTGATCCGCCTTATGGCAAAGACCTGGGTCAAAAGGCGCTGGCGGCGGCCACCAAAGGTGGCTGGCTGGCCCAGGACGCCCTGATCGTGTGGGAGGAAAACGCCCCCATGATTGCTCCAAATGGGTTCACTCTGCATGACGCGCGAAAATATGGCGACACGTGCATTTCGCTGATGTGGCGAACTGGGGGCTGATATGCATGATCTGGTCATTTTCGATTGCGACGGGGTTCTGGTTGATAGCGAGGTTCTGTCCAATCAGGTCATGATCGACAATCTGGCCCAATATGGTCTGCACCTGACCCTTGCAGAGTGCATGTCTCTATTCGTCGGTGGTACGATGACTGGTGTCCGAGACAAGGCGCGCGATCTCGGTGCGGATCTGCCTGACGACTGGACCGATCAAATCTACTCGGAAATCTATAAGAGGCTGCGAGCGGGCACTCCTTTGGTTGAAGGCATCCCAGAATTGCTGACGCAATTGGATGCAGCCAGCATTCCTTATTGTGTCGCCTCAAATGGCAGGCCAGAGAAAATGCAGATTACTCTGGGTCAAAACGGTCTGTGGGAGCGGTTCAGCACGGTCATGTTTTCGGCCCATGTGCTGGGCTCAGGTAAACCTGACCCCACCCTGTTCCTGACAGCGGCGCAGCAATTTGGCGCCAAATCGCCGGTCGTGATCGAAGACAGTGAGAACGGCGTCACCGCCGCCATCCGTGCCAATATGCGCTGCCTCGCCTATGCAGCCCACGACGACGGCGCGCGGCTGGCTGCGCTGGGGGCCGAGGTCTTCACGGATATGTCACATGTGCCGGGGCTTTTGGGACTCTGACTGCGAAGCATGGTAAGGTCGGCCCATGGACCGCGCTATCTCACCTCCGCTCTGGGCATTCTCGCAGGATGCCGACACCACCACCGGACCGACGACCAAACCGTTGCGTGCGCCGGTGTTCATCAACGACGCGGTGATACCATGGCGGGATGAGACATTGCTGTTGAAACTGTTACGCGATCAGGCGACCGATCAGGACGAATAGGTCGGATGATATTTGCCACCCGGTGACAGCGTGAAAATCTCAACCCCATCGGCCGTCACACCCACCGAATGCTCAAACTGCGCCGACAGAGATTTGTCGCGTGTCACGGCAGTCCAGTCATCGGCAAGTGTTTTGGTTTCGGGGCGGCCCAGATTGACCATCGGTTCGATGGTGAAGAACATGCCTTCTTCCAACACGGCGCCAGTTCCGGGGCGGCCGTAGTGCAGAACGTTTGGTGGCGCGTGGAAAACACGGCCCAGCCCATGTCCGCAGAAATCGCGGACAACGCTCATCCGGTGCGCCTCGACATAGGCCTGAATGGCATGGCCTATATCCCCGAAGGTATTACCCGGCTTGACCATATCGATGCCCTTGAACAGCGCATCATGGGTCACCTGAATCAACCGCTCGGCTTTACGCGGAAGCTTACCAGCCACGTACATACGCGAGGTGTCACCAAACCAGCCATCGACGATCACAGTGACGTCGATATTCAGGATATCGCCATCCTTCAGCTTCTTCTCGCCGGGGATGCCGTGACAGACTACATGGTTCACGCTGATACAACTTGCGTGCTGATAACCTTTATAGCCAATGGTCGCTGATTCTGCGCCTGCGTCCTCGACCATCTGAGTGATCAGCCCGTCAATCGCACCAGTGGTCTGACCAACAAAAACATGATCAGCAATATCGTCCAATATCTGCGCAGCCAGCGCCCCTGCCGCATGCATTCCGGCAAAGTCACTCTGTTCGTAGATACGGATGCCATCCTTGGTCAGACGGCCACGATGTTCTTTCATCGGTGCGAGACTCCAAATATTTCACGCAGCACTTCTTTTACGCTGCTTGTGCAGAAAGTACCAGAGGGCGCGCGATCGCGAATTAAAGATGGCGAATGAATCGGTGACTTCAAGACTTAAAGCCAACGTGACATTGGGATGGGTGCTGCATTTGGCGGCGAAGCGGACAGATGGCCTAGACTGGTATATGCTATTCGGATCGATGCGGGTGCTCACGCCAAAAGTGAAACTGTTCGACACCGCCGTGCGTGCATGAGGGCGTTAATGCCCTTTATCTTGGGAGACTTATCCAATGGCTAGTTCAGTGATCGGGGTCAGGCGTATGTCAGAAGCAGACAATGGTGAAATGTCTAAGCTGCTTGGCGATGTTTTCAGCCGGCGGGATCCTCCCGCTGTTGCAACTAACTTCTCGCCTGTAAAGCTCGAAAAGATCGCCATGCTGTTTGGATCAAAATCTGCAAAAGAAGGATTGTCGTCTGTGGCTTTCAATCAAGCTACTGGTGAAATTGTAGGCGCAGTTTTAGCGCATGATTTCGGTCAGCCACCCCCCGACGGGATTGATGCGCTGGACTTAGACTCTGAACCCGTCATCGCGCTAATTGACGAGTTGGAAAGTGTTTTTTCGAATGCCTACGACATTCAAGCAGAAAAATTCCTTCATATATTTATGATTGCAGTGCGTGATGATTTCTCAAGAAGAGGAATTGCACAAAGCTTGCTAGTTTCATGTCTAAAGCAAGCTGAGAATTCTGGTTATCGGATTGCTTTCGCCGAAGCGACAAACAGTTTTTCACAAAGCCTTTTTTCAAAAGCAGGCTTTGTCGGCATTCACTCGATCGGTTACGAAGACTTTGAAATTAATGGGCAACGGCCATTCCTGGATATCAAGGACGAGGGGGCCTGTGCGCTAATGGAACTCGATCTTTCGGCTTAAACTAGATTTTTGATGTGTATAAGCAAAGCGGCCTGAATCCGTCAACGCTCGTAAGCTTGTCCATAACCTGAGGCGACCCAAACCCCTTCCGGAGAAATTCGTGTTCCGCAGATCATCCGTTCTACCCCCTTGGCCTGCGCCCCTTCAAATGCCGCCGCATAAGCCGGATCGATATCCGCAGCCAGAGCAAACCTGTCACAGTCAGAGCGCTGCACCAGATAGAGCATGATCGCCCGGTGACCTTGCGCCGCCATCGCTGCCAACTCCCCCAAATGCTTGGTGCCGCGCGTTGTAACGCTGTCGGGAAACTCGGCCAGACCGGGTTGGCGAGATAGGGTGACGCTTTTGACCTCGACATAGGCATCTGGCAAACCAGGCTGGGTCAGCAAGAAATCGATGCGGCTGTTTTCACCGTATTTAACCTCAGGGCGCACGGTTTCATAGGACGCCAATTCCGGGATTTCGCGCGCCTCCAGCGCTGCACGAAGCGCCTTGTTCGGGACGGATGTGTCGACCCCCGTAAAATGCCCGTTCCCATGATCGACCAGCCGCCAGCCGTATTTCAGCTTTTTCTTCGGATCATCATTCGGCTCCAGCCAGATTTTCTCACCCGGCTCCGCCAGCCCCATCATCGAGCCGGGATTGGCGCAATGGGCTGTTACTTCGCGCCCGTCTTCCAACCTGCAATCTGCCAGAAAGCGCTTGTAACGTCGGATCAGGCGGGCGGGGACAAGGGGGGTTTCAAATCGCATGGCCTAGGGCCTATACCTGCCCTAACGGTCGATCAAGAGGGAGGGCGCGCCATGGCCAATCCAACCGCTGCAATGTTGGTGATCGGGGATGAGATCCTCTCGGGCCGCACCCGCGATGCCAATATGCATTATCTGGCTGGAGAGCTGACCAAACACGGCATCGATCTGAAAGAGGTGCGTATTGTCAGTGATGATGCGCCCGCGATTGAGGCGGCAGTCAGGGCGCTATCCCAGGCCCATGACCATGTGTTTACCAGTGGCGGCATCGGCCCGACCCATGACGATATCACCGCCGATTGCATCGCTCGAGCTTTTGGCGCGCATATCGATGTTCGCCACGACGCGCGGGCGCTGCTTGAAGCGCATTACGAGAAGTGCGGGCTGGAGCTGAACGACGCTCGCCTGCGTATGGCGCGTATCCCGGACGGGGCGGAATTGATCGACAACCCGGTCTCGACCGCGCCCGGCTTTACGATTGCAAACGTCCATGTCATGGCCGGAGTACCGTTGGTTTTTCAGGCGATGGTGGCGAGTGTTTTACCTTTGCTTACCGGAGGCAACCCGCTTTTGTCGCAGACTCTGCGTGTGGACAGAGGTGAGGGCGATATAGCGTCGACCTTGGCCGCGCTCGCCAAAGATTTCGGCGACCTCTCGATCGGATGTTATCCGTTTCAGACAAATGGCGTGTTCGGGGCGAATGTGGTTGTGCGCGGTACCGATGGCGGGCGCATCGATGCCGCCATGACCCGCCTCGCGAAAGAGATCGAGCTTTGAGCACCGATTGGGCTGCAGTTGTAGACGGCACATGGCCTGCTGCAGGCTATCAAACGCAAGGCCCATTTCGGCTGCGACAAGGGCAGGGCGGAGGGTCACGCGTATCCGCCGCCAGTCGGATTGGGGACGTAGCCAGCGCCGATATCGACGCGGCTGAAGGCGCCATGCAGGCGATGGGCCAGAAACGCATCTTCTGCCTGCGACCGAGAGATGAAGCACTGGATGCGATGCTTGCCGAACGCGGCTACGACATTCTCGATCCGGTCAATATCTATTCCTGCCCGGCGCAGCAATTGACCGATATCCCGATCCCGCGCGTGACTGTTTTCAACATCTGGGAACCGCTGGCCATCATGCGCGAGATCTGGGCGCAGGGCGGTATCGGCCCCGAGCGGATTGCCATCATGTACCGGGCACCGGGCCCAAAGACCGGCCTTTTGTTGCGCCACAGCGATCAACCCGCAGGAACCGGCTTTGTGGCGATCCATGACGGTATCGCGATGGTGCACGCGCTGGAAATCCTGCCGGACCACCGCCGCAAGGGGTTGGGCAACTGGGCCATGCGCGCCGCGGCCTTTTGGGCGCTGGACAATGGCGCGCAGACGCTTAGCGTGATCTGTACCAAGGCGAACGCGGGGGCCAATGGCCTCTACCACTCGCTTGGGATGAAGATCGATGGAGAATACCACTATCGCCAGCGCGTCTGAGGAGAGCGAATTGACCAAACAGGACATGCCCACTGCCCTGGATCTGCCAATGGTGGACCCTCTACCGCCAGAGACGCAGAAATACTTCGATATCTGTGTCGAGAAACTGGGAATGGTGCCGAATGTCCTGCGCGCCTATGCCTTCGATATCGACAAGCTGAACGCCTTTACCGCGATGTACAATGACCTGATGCTGGCCGACAGCGGGCTGTCCAAACTGGAGCGCGAGATGATCGCGGTCGTGGTGTCCTCGATCAACAAATGCTTCTATTGCCTCGTGGCCCATGGCGCGGCGGTGCGGCAGCTTTCGGGTGATCCGCAACTGGGCGAGATGTTGGTGATGAACTACCGCGTCGCCAAACTGGATGCGCGCCAACGTGCGATGCTGGATTTCGCCGCCAAAATGACCACTGCCAGCACCACAATCGAAGAGCCCGATCGCCAGCAATTGCGCGATGTAGGTTTCTCAGATCACGACATCTGGGATATTGCCAATGTCACAGGTTTCTTCAACATGACCAACCGCGTGGCGAGCGCGACTGCAATGGTCCCGAACCCCGAGTATCACGCCCAGTTCCGATGATCCGAACCCTGTTCATCTGTATTGCTTTGCTGGCCGCGCCTGCCTTGGCGCAGGAGTTGAACTTTCCTGCGGGCTCCCGGCAGATATCTGACCGCACCAGTGCGTTGGACAGTTACGACCTGCCAACCGGCGTGTTTGCCGAAGGCTCGGTCCCGTCGCGTAATGTCGAAGGGCGCGTCGAGCGGCTGACATGGCGGCTGCAGGCGGGGTCTAGCACAACGCTGCAAATCCTTGCGCCTCTGCGGGATCAGCTTCAGGCGCAGGGTTTCGAGATCGCGTTTGAATGCGAGGCGCGCAATTGTGGCGGGTTCGATTTCCGCTTTGGCACCGAAGTGGTGCCGACACCCGACATGTATGTGGCGATCCACGATTACCGCTTTCTGTCCGCCGCCCGCGGCGACGAGGTGCTGAGCCTGCTCGTCAGCCGTAATCCGCCGGATGGCTATGTGCAGATGATCTGGGTGACCCCACTGGGCACGCAGCCCGCGCCGCCATTGGTGATCGAGGAAACTGTTGAAGGTTCGGCCGGGTTGCTCAGCGATCTCAGCGGCACCGGACACGTCATTCTCGATGACCTGCACTTTCGCACCGGTGAAGTCGCGCTGGGCGAGGGGCCTTTCGCCTCGCTGGCGCTGCTTGCGGGTTATCTGGCCGACAATCCATCGACCCGCTTGGCGTTGGTCGGACACACGGATGATACCGGCGCCTTGCCGGCCAATATTGCGGTCAGTACCAAACGGGCCGAAGCCGTGCGCGCGCGCCTGATTGAAGCGCATGGCGTTGCCGCCGACCGGATCGAGGCGCAGGGTGTGGGCTATCTTGCGCCCATCACCTCGAACGCCACGCCCGAGGGCCGAGATATTAATCGCCGGGTCGAGGCGGTGTTGCTGGTCAACTGACGGGCGCGGGCATCGCAACCGCTCTGCGCCCCTCTTGCCCTGATGCCGCACCCTGATGCACACTTGCAGATGAACGGGGCCGCTGCCTTGCCGTCGGACTTGTTGGAAGGCAGTCCCATCCGCCACCAAGCTTAGGGAGGAGTGCGTCATGGCTTCCAGGACCGACGATTCCACACCGCCGGACAACATGGCCCCACAACCAGCCATGCCCGAGGTCAACAGGCTGACAGCGGAAGATATCACCGCATCGCTCAAGGCCGGGTTTTCCGACTTCCTCGCACGCCCGGTCATGAGCGGTTTTTTCGGCCTGTTCTATGCGGTTTTCGGCATCCTGTTCGTCTGGTGCCTGGTTTGGCTTGGCAAGATCTGGATGATCATTCCTGCGGCGGTAGGCTTTCCGCTGGTCGCGCCCTTCGCAGCCGCAGGGCTCTATGAGATGTCTCGTCGCTTGCAAAAAGGGGAAAACTTCGGGTGGTCCGAAATCCTCACCGTCATGGCCAATCAACGCAAACGCGAGCTGGGCTGGATGGCCTTCGTCACCCTGTTCATATTCTGGGTCTGGACCTATCAAATCCGCCTTTGGTTGGCGATCACTCTGCAAAAAGCGTCATTTTCCGATTTTGAGGGGTTCTTGAACATCGTGCTTTTCACGCCGCAGGGCTGGACCTTCCTTGCGATTGGCACCTGCGTCGGGGCGTTTCTGTCGGCTGTGCTGTTCTCGGTAACCGTTATCGCCATGCCGATGCTGCTGGATCGTGAAACCAATTTCGTCTCTGCCATGCTTACCTCGGTTCGCGCCGTCTCCGAGAATCCGGTGGTGATGCTCGGCTGGGCTGCGATCATCTCGGTCACCATGCTGATATCGCTGGTACCTGCGTTTTTGGGACTTGTCTTTACACTGCCGATCCTGGGTCACACTACATGGCACCTGTATCAGCGGGCTGTATCACCTGCTGAGGTTTGACCGGCAGATTCAGATCGAACGAGCGACAAAACAAAAAAGACCCGCACTGATCAGCGCGGGCCATTTAGGTTCCACAGGGAGAATTCTACCAATCCATCGGACCTTTTTCAGCGAAGGATGCGACCAGAAAATCGATGAAAGCACGCACCTTGGGCTGGGTGAACCGGCCCGGCGGATAAACTGCGTAAACGCCTTGCACCTCGTCCGGAAGCGAAGGCATCGCATCCACCACCTCGCCCGATTTCAGCGCGTCGGCATAGAGATAGCTTGGCAGATGTGCGATCCCAAGGCCTGAGATTGCGGCGTTCAACAGCGACTGCCCGTCATTTACGCTTAACCAACCAGCGGTGCGCACCTGACGTTTCTCGCCCGACGGCGCGGTCAGTTTCCAGACGCTGCCCGAGGACTGGCTCGAATAGTGCAGTAGCTTGTGTTCATTCAGGTCGTCGATCTTTTGCGGGCGCCCAAACTGCTCGATATAGCTGGGCGCTACGACCATGCGTTTTACGGTTTCGGTCAGTTTGCGGGCGCGCAAGGTGCTGTCTTCCAGTTCCCCAATGCGCACAGCCACGTCAAAGCCTTCCGAGATCAGTTCGACGTAACGGTTGTTCAGCACCATGTTCACGGTGATATCGGGATAGGCAGACAGGAATTCCGAAAGCACAGGTGACAGGTGATTGACACCGAAATCCGTCGCCACACTGATCCGCAGAAGACCAGAAGGGTCGGATTGCATCGAGGTTACAAGCGCATCTGCCTCGCCCGCATCGTTGAGCACGCGCCGGGCGCGATCATAATAGGCCAGTCCAATCTCGGTCGGTGAAACCCGGCGTGTGGTGCGGTTTAGCAGTCGCGCACCCAGCCGCGCCTCAAGGCTCGACACGTGTTTGGACACGGCTGATTTGGAGATACCCATTTTTTTGGCCGCGTCGGTGAAACCACCCTGGTCCACCACGTTGGAAAAGGCCTCCATTTCGGTCAGTCGATCCATTCTCGTTCCCCAGGTCTTCTGTTCGTTGTCTCTTTATCGCGATCAATCTGGGCGAGAACTGGGCAGACATGAGATAATATCAGGGTTTTGATAGGGATCGTTTGCGACTGGGAAACGCCGAAGTTGTCGTGCTGTAATTCCAAACACCCAACACAAATAACCGATATCTGGACTTTTTCTCTATCGTGCTATGATGAGGATGGCATTTTTGTGACCATGGAGGAGATCATGAAAGCCCTATTTGCTGCTGCCGCTCTGTGCCTGTCCGCAACTCTCGCGTCGGCCGGAGGAGAAACGCCGTCAAACCCTGATGCCAGGGTTTATTTCGCAAATCTGACTGACGGAGACACCGTACAATCACCCGTCACGATCGTGTTTGGCCTAAGTGGCATGGGTGTTGCTCCTGCCGGAACCGAAAAGGAGAACACGGGCCACCATCACCTTCTGGTTGATCGTCCTCCGTTGGGGCAGGGTGAAGACGGCGCGGATGAACTGGCCTATGGGCTGCCCGCAGATGACAATCACATCCACTTTGGCGGCGGCCAGACCGAGGTCACGCTGGAATTGAGCCCGGGGGAACACACTTTGCAGCTTGTGTTGGGTGATGCGGGTCATGTGCCCCACGCGACGCCAATCGTTTCAGAGGTGATTACAATCACTGTAGAGTAGTGGTTAAGCGCTGAATTGTGCGTCGAACTCAGTTTCTCCTGTTCGGGTAAAGCGGATGATGCGGCTGTCAGGTATACGCACCAGCCAGCCGATCTCTTCCATGCGGGTCAGCATGGCGCGGCCGAGTTTGCCGGCCAAATGCGTTTCCCGTTCGCTCCAGTCTAGACAGGGGCGGCAAAGCGGTGCGCGGCTGCGGCCGAGTCCTTCCAGATCGATGCCAAAGCCGATGCAGAATTGAGTGCCCTCTTTGGTCAGGTGAACCGCGTCCTCCGTTGTCTCAAGATACCCTTGTTTCTGCATGGCGGTGAACATCTGCACCCCTCGGCTGCCCGCCAGATGGTTGTAGCAAACCCGTGCCGACCGCATTTCCGCATCTTTTGGTCCGGTCTGCGTCCGTAGATGGCCGCGCCCTGCAGCCAGCCCCATAAGGTTTTCCAGCACATGCGCTACATCTTCTCCGGACAGTCCGTAATATTTGTGCCGTCCCTGTCCACGCACCCGGACCAGGCTGCCTGCAAGCAGCTTTTTCAGGTGTGAGCTTGCGGTTTGGGGGCTGATTCCGGCCTCACGCGCCAGTTCGCCAGCCGTCAGCGCTTTGCCTGACATCAGTGCTGTTAACATATTGGCACGCGCAGGATCGCCAATCAGCGCCGCGATCTGTGCAATATCCGGTCCGTTTCGCATACTTCGATCATAGTCGAAACATAAGCTGCATCCAAGAGGTTATTCTTTGCCAATCATAAACCGGAGGCGTCTATGCTCACTTGTATAATCCAATACCAGATCGATCCGACGAAAAAAGAGCAGTTTCAGACCTACGCGCGCAATTGGGGACAGGCGATTCCGCGATGCGGGGCTGATCTGGTCGGATATTTCGCACCGCACGAGGGGTCATCGACCTTAGCCTATGGAATCTACAACATTCCCAGTCTTGCTGAATATGAGTCCTACCGCGCTCGTCTGTCGGCTGATCCACTTGGGCAGGAGAACTACGCATTTGCGCAACAAGAAGGCTTTATACTACGGGAGGATCGAACTTGGCTCAGATGTGTCTCAGCGCCGCATGATAGAACGTAACGAACTACGCCTTTTCTTCCTGCCTCGCGCCCTTCGGAATACTCGGTTCGACAAAGGACAGAATCGCCACAACCGCAAGCAGGCTACCGGCCGAAATGGCAGCGACCGCCCATACGATTTCATTCATGTGGGCAATCGCAGCCAAAGCCGCTGAGATGGCGACGACGGCAACCCGCACCAGCGTTTGTGAGATCGCTTGCGCCGCGATCCGTTGGGATTTTGGGGCGACGTCCATAAAATAAAGCCCACGAGCACTGCCCAACCCGGTGACGGCTACAGTTACGATAAACAGCGACACGGCATGCAGATGCACGTTGTGATCAAATCCCCAACGATGGATCGCTGCCAACCCTATCCCTGTAAGGGCAACCATCGACGCCCCGGCCACCATGACGACTCGATTGGAATAACTGCTGAGCGCCCTCCAAAGGGGCGACGCCACCAACAATGCGGCTGCCGACGATACAACAAGCGCTGTCAGACCCTGCGACGAGCTGTGCTGCGCCTCTGCCGCCAGCAATGCGTAGAACGGAACCGACAGGCCGGTCAGAACAAAAGCAAGCCGGATCAGAACGTATTTCTGAAACCAGCGTTCTTTCAGTAGCGCTTTGGCCTTTTGCCAATATGCCTTAAACGCCTCCGAACGTGTGTTGGCGGACGACGCGGTGCTCGAGGTCTGATCCGGCGATTTCTCTTGCAGAGTCATCATGAATACGGCTGAGAAAACGAAGCAGGTGGCACCAAGTCCGACTACTGTGCTGTGTCGTGTCAGTGCGGGGGCATCCTGAAATAGCTGATGCAGCAACAGTACAATGGCAATCGTTGCAGCGCCTCCAAGCGCCTTCTGCGTATAACTAATTCGCATCCTGTCTTTTGAGGTCAGATTGTCGCTGATGAAATCGATGATCATCAGGCTCTTGATCTCTCCCAAGACACCGATGACGAATATCCCAACAACAAATGCTGCAATGGTTATCGGTCTACTGCCGTAGGTAACGGCGAAAATGACAATCAGAAAACATATTGCAACCGCCAGATCAGCCCGGGCGATGGCTGACTTCTTTTGGGGAAGTCGGGTGATCGACTGTGCAAAGAACATATCCGCAAGCGTGCCCGCGCGTGCCGAATGGTCATCAAAAGGCCAGCCAAAAAGACGGGCAGGTCCAGTGACACCGCAAGAAAAGTCAATACGATCGCCGGGCTGGCCATGGACCAGGCCATGACGGACAGCGCACCTTGCCCGGCTATAATCGGCAGGTTGCTGCGGCGCGGTACGAACGGCTCCTGACTCATAGTCCCGTTTCAAACAACGTGTGTTGATCGTGCCAACTTCACGATAAACGGGAGACTATAGCAAGGATTGGCAACCGGATTGGCGCCAATCCGACGCAATTTAGAAAGTTGCCGCCAGCCGCGTCCCCTGATTGATTGCGCGCTTTGCGTCCAACTCGGCGGCCAAATCTGCACCACCGATCACATGAGGTGTTATCCCGCGTTCAATTAGCTCATCTGCCAGTGAACGGTCCGAGACCTGACCCGCGCACAGTACGATCGTATCCACCGGGATCACAGTCGGGTCTTCGTGGGCTTCGCCAAAGCTCACGTGCAGGCCGTCATCATCGATGCGCTCGTAATTCACGCCGCCTACGAAATTAACGTCTTTCATCTTTAGGGTCGCACGGTGAATCCAACCCGTTGTCTTGCCGAGCCCCTTGCCGTGACGCTGTGCTTTGCGTTGCAGCAACGTGACCTGCCGCGCGGGCGCCTCAGGCTGCGGACCTTCGGGTGCCAGTCCCGAGCGATGTTCGGCCGGGTCAGTGACGCCCCATTCCTTCATCCAAAGAGGCAGGTCCGTGGTCGGGCTGTGGCCATCTTCCAGCAAGAATTCGGAGACGTCGAACCCGATGCCTCCGGCCCCGATCACAGCAACCGATTTGCCGATCTCGGCCTTGTCGCGCAGCACGTCGATATAGCTGAGCACATTGTCTTGCTCTTGTCCGGGGATCTGCGGATCGCGCGGGGTGACACCGGTGGCGATGACCACTTCATCGTAACTGGTGAGATCATCCGCGCTGACTTCGCGGTTCAGTTCGACCGTCACACCCAGATCGTCCATCATGGTGCGGTACCAGTCGACCAGTCCCCAGAACTCTTCTTTCCCCGGCACCTGTTTGGCCATGTTTAATTGTCCGCCAATCTCGGCGGCGCGATCAAACAGGGTTACGTCATGGCCGCGCTGGGCGGCAGTCATCGCGGTCGACAAACCGGCAGGTCCCGCGCCGACAATGGCCACGGTCTTGCGTACCGCGGACTTGCCGATCACCAGTTCGGTTTCATGACAGGCACGCGGATTGACCAGGCACGAGGTCAGCTTGCCGCTGAAGGTATGATCCAGGCAAGCTTGATTGCAGGCGATGCACGGGGCGATCTTCGCTGCCTCACCGGCGATCGCTTTATTCACGAAATCCGCATCGGCCAACATCGGACGGGCCATAGACACCATGTCAGCGCAGCCGGTCGCTAAAACCTCTTCGGCCACTTCAGGCGTATTGATCCGGTTCGAGGTGATCACCGGGATGCCAACTTTGCCCATCAGTTTCTTTGTGACCCACGCAAAGGCCGCACGGGGTACGCTGGTGGCAATCGTTGGAATCCGCGCCTCGTGCCAGCCGATCCCAGTGTTGATGATTGTGGCCCCGGCCTGCTCAATCCGCTGCGCAAGTTCAACGACTTCGTCATGGGTCGACCCATTGGGCACCAGATCAATCATCGACAGGCGATAGATGATGATGAAATCGGTCCCCACGGCTTCGCGCGTGCGGCGCACCACTTCGATGGGCAGACGCATCCGGTTCTCGTATGACCCGCCCCAGCGATCCTCGCGCTTGTTGGTGTGGGTCACGAGGAATTGGTTCAGAAAATACCCTTCGGACCCCATGATCTCGACCCCGTCATAGCCCGCCTTCTGGGCCAACCGGGCCGCGTTGACGATATCTGCGATCTGCTTCTCGATCCCTTCCTCATCCAATTCGGTAGGTGGGAACGGAGAAATCGGGGATTTCACCGGGCTGGGGGCCACGCATTTCGGCCCGTAGGCATACCGCCCCGCATGCAGAATCTGCATTGCGATCTTGCCACCCGCCTCATGCACGCGTTTGGTCACGATGGAATGGTTTGCCACTTCTGTTTCATTGGTCATCATCGAGGCCCCAGGCAGAACCGAGCCTTCTAGGTTCGGGCCAATTCCACCCGTCACCATCAAGGCCACACCGCCACGCGCGCGATCCGCGTAAAACTCGGCGACACGGTTCCAGTCGCCAGTCTCTTCCAGCCCGGTATGCATCGAGCCCATCAGCACGCGGTTCTTCAACGTGGTAAAGCCCAGATCCAGCGGGGCCAGCATGTTTGGGTACGCAGTCATGGCAAACTCTCCCTCCCGACTTTGTCCGTCAGATTGACCTTCGCGTCACCGTTGTCACGCGAAACCTAACGTCATTCCCTTTGCGTTTGCCGCAGTGCTTGCTACAGACGCTTAAAAGAATGTTCATGAGGCCGCATATGACCCCCGACCAGATAGCAAAACTTCCTTATCGCCCCTGTGTCGGGCTGATGCTAATGAATGCCAAGGGATCGATTTTTGTCGGTCAGCGTAACGACCGCCACAAAGACGCCTGGCAGATGCCTCAGGGCGGTGTGGACAAGGGCGAAGACCCGCGCGATGCCGCCCTGCGCGAGCTTTGGGAAGAAACCGGCGTGACCGCAGATCTGGTCGAAATCATCGCCGAGACCGACGGCTGGCTGCCCTATGACTTGCCGCATGACATTGTGCCCAAAATCTGGAAGGGCCGGTATCGCGGGCAGGAGCAGAAATGGTACCTGATGCGGTTTCTGGGGCGGGATGATCAGATCAACATCGCAACTGAGCACCCGGAATTCACCCACTGGAAGTGGCAGACACCGTCACGGCTCGTTGATGAAATCGTACCCTTCAAACGAGACGTGTATGCGCGTGTGGTCGAGGTCTTTCGAGGACATTTGCCTGAGATTTGACCGCAGTTCACTTCATTGAGTGCATGTCGGTTTGCAGACAAGACTTTGATCAAGCGATAAGAAAATCGTTGTACCACTCCATCAAATCTATTCCGTCGCCTGCTTCGTTTGAGCCATTCAGGGCAGCGAGTTCCTCTTCCCATCCGTCAGCAAGGTCATAAATCCCAAGATCCTCTAGCGAAGCAAGCGAATAGTCCGCCAGATACATGGTGTCGGTCTGTTCAACGATCCCTGTCATTAGTTCGGCGTCCAAAGCGGCCTCGTCCCAATGACCTCCGGAAGTACCGCGCCCGCCACCGCCTTCCACCGGAATGTTATCACCATACAAAGCCGTAGCTGCTGCCCCAGTGTAGACAAGATCACCCTTGGATTTCGTTGTCAGATCGTTGCCAGCAACATCCCAAAGGATACCAAATCCCAGCGTATGCATCATCTCGTGAAGTATGGTGTCATCCAGTACGCCGAGCGCATCAAGTGAAGCTGCGTCAGTGAGGTCGATCGTAAGGGTCGCTCCCGCTGGTGTTTCAGCGGTGCCGTTACCGTCCCAATCGTTTGCTGCATATATGTCTGCTGATGCTACCTCTCCACCCAGCGCTCCCGATTCAAGTTTAACTTCAACATACAGGTCATCGAGTACAAACTCCGTACCGTCTGACTTCAAACCGTTGTCATCATCCGTGAAGCCATAAGCAATGACTGAAGAAAGAAACTCCGCCGCCGCTTCAACGTAGCCTTTGATGGTTGTTGCAATCGTAGTGTCCCAATCTGTTCCGCTGCCGGTAAACTCGATCTGGAAATTAAACGGGTCAGTGGTGCCGCGATTGGTATCTACGGTGATAGTATCGTCGAACCCGGCATCAAGAGTGCCGGAAGTGTAGGTAGCTTCTACAACATTGCCGCCACCGCTATCCCCATCCCCATCACCATCATCGCCGCCTCCCGGGCGACCTCCTCCTCCGCCGCCGCCGCCGAACGGATTGCCCATGTTGAACTCTTCGTAGTCAACAAAGGTTGCGTCCGAGCCTTCAAGGCTCTGTCTTTCAAACGTTGCAGGCTGAAAGATTGAGCGCAACGCCTGGCAAGCAACTGGTGATCCAAGCGCAGCACCATTGGGCGCGCTCACATGCTCTAAGACCGAGTCAATATAGGTATCGAGGGTATCTACGCTGCCATCATCGGCACTGCCGAATTGATTGCCTGAGTTTAGTACTGGGTATTCATCTTCGGTTTCAAGAGAGCCCATACTTTCGTCGCTATCAAGAGCTGTATTTTGAAGTGTTGCGCGAAATACCTCACTATCAGCCATTGCAAACGGTTCGAGTCCGTTGGGAGCGATATTCTGCTTGGGGATCCATCCGTCAATGGCATAAAAAAGTCGCCAAACCAAATTCGATCAAAACGTATTTCTTGCATATTACATACCTCCGAGTAGTCACCCCTCCAATACATCTGATTATAAGAATAGAATAATGTGATTTAATGCATGAAGAATACGATGTTAATGTTTGGTTAATACTCTGGCCTGCAGCATGTTAGCCAATCCAACTGCGCAATTTTTACCCACGCGAAAGTCTAAATGGGCTATATATAGTTATTCGCTGCGGCGCAGCAGCCGAAGTCTGCATGACCGGCTGCTCTTGGCTCAAAGCAGCCCTTTCCCCCGCAACAACTCAAGCATGTTTGCCTCCGGTCTTGGCCCGATATGGCTGATCACCTCCCGGGCGCAGACATTGCCAATGCGTGCGCAGGTCTCGTAATCGCGACCCGTTGCCATGCCGAACAGGAAGCCGGCGGCGAATTGATCACCTGCACCGGTCGCGTCCACAGGGACGACCTTTTCAACTGGCACATCGATGCGTGCATCGCCGTTCAGAACGGTCACCCCATCGCCAGACCGGGTGCAGACGACCAGAGGGCAAATCTCGGCCGTTTTAGCCAGCGCCTCTTCCAGATCGTCGGTTTCGAACAGCGATTTGATCTCAGCCTCATTGCCGATCACAAAATCCAATTCGTTTTCGATCAGCAGCAGGAAGTCGACCCGGTGTCGTTCAACACAGAACGGATCGGAAATGGCGATGCCTGCCTTACCGCCGCCTTTGTGGCAGTTGCGCGCAGCTTCCAAAAACGCCGCCTTGCCCTTTTCCTTGTCGAACAAATAGCCTTCGAGGAACATGATCTGGCTATTGCCGGCGACCTCTTCCGAGACATCCTCAGACGACAGCTCGGACGAGATACCCAGATAGGTGTTCATCGACCGCTCACCATCCGGCGAGACAAAGATCATTGAACGAGAGGTCGGCAGTTCTCCACCCGGGATCGGAGGGTTTACGAAATCCACCCCATCCTCGTTCATCGCATCGGCGTAGAACCGACCCAGGGCGTCATCATGTACGCGTCCGATGAAAGCGGAATCCAGGCCCAATGCACCCGCTCCGGCGATGGTATTTGCAACCGAACCGCCCGGTGTCTGCACCCGACCTTCCATCGAGGCATACAGCACTTCGCCGCGTTCCTGCTCGATCAGCTGCATGATGCCCTTTTCGATACCCATCAGCTCAAGGAAACTGTCATCGGCCTGGGAAATCACGTCCACAACGGCGTTTCCGATGCCCGTCAGTTGGTAGGTCTTCATAGAGTCTTGTCCTCAAATTCGCAGAGATCGCGGATGATACAGGTCGGGCACTGCGGTTTGCGTGCCTTGCAGTGATAGCGGCCATGCAGGATCAGCCAGTGATGCGCATGCAACTGGAAATCGGTCGGGATGTTATCTTCGATAGCGCGCTCAACCGCGTCCACATTCTTGCCTGGACAGATGCCGGTGCGGTTGCCAACGCGGAAGATGTGCGTGTCTACTGCCTGCGCCGGATACCGCCACCACATGTTCAGTACGACATTAGCGGTCTTGCGCCCCACACCCGGCAGCGATTGCAGCGCGGCGCGGGAGTTCGGCACCTCGCCTCCATAGTCCTTGACCAAAATGCGGCTCAGCTTGATCACATTCTTGGCTTTCTGACGGAACAGACCGATGGTCTTGATATGTTCGATCAGACCCTCCTCGCCCAGATCCAGCATCTTTTGCGGGGTATCGGCGATCTTGAACAAGTCACGGGTGGCCTTGTTGACGCCCGCATCGGTCGCCTGCGCCGACAGCGCGACGGCCACGACCAGCGTATAGACGTTCACATGCTCCAACTCGCCCTTGGGTTCAGGGTCGGCGTCGTGAAAACGCGTAAAGATCTCGCGGATCTTGTGGTATCCAAGTTGCTTGGCCATCCGAGCCTTAATGCCCTGCCAGACAAGCGGTCGCAATTGAAAAGGTGCGTTTTGGTTTTGCTCAAGTGCGGGTCTTGGTCGATTTGTCCCTGTGCCTTACGTCTGCGGTCGGAAATCTACGCCCGCCGTTGCAAGTTGATTCCTGATCCCGTGCCATCGGCTCGGGTCAGCCACCAGAACGGCTGCCGGATCGATCTGAACCCGGTATCCTCGATTGAGCGCGCCCTGCGCGGTCTTGTTCACGCAATGACACCCGTCCAACCCTGTCAGAACCAGCGTTCCGATCTGTTTTTCTTCCAGGAACTGCTCAAAAACCGACGAAGAAAAGGCGTCACCCACAGACTTTACAAACTCGGCATCCGGATTCAGCGCGAGACGCGGATCCAATCCGATCCCGTCTGATTCCGCATTGCCACGCCCCTGATTGAACCAACCATTCAGCATGTTCGCCAGCCTCCCTTCGAATTCATGCCGAATGACGATCACGGGCCTACGAGACTGATGGGCGCTATCCGTCATCGACCGGATCGCCGATAAGGCGCCCTCGATCTGCGCGTCATCCCATGCGGACATCGAGGTAAAATCTGTTTGCATATCGATCACCAGCAGCGCCGTTTCAGGCCGCGATGCAAGGTTTATTTTGGGCCCGGTGGTCGGAGTTCCAATCTTACGGATTTCCAGGAGTATATATAAAACGGCGATCACTATCCCGGTCGCTATGATCCAAAGGACGGACATGTCAGGTATCCTTGGCGAGGTCTGCAAAGTACCGGGTCAGGGCAAGTTGAACCTTGTGGTAAGCGGCAAGCTCTGACGCAGAAAAATCCTGTGCAAAGCGTGACAGCTTTGTCATCTCATCCGCTCTGATTGCCGTGATCGTCGCATCGCCCGAAGGGCTCAGCCGGTAGCAATGGGTGCCTGCACGTCTGGAATTGGGTTGGCTTTCGATCAGCTGTTCGCTCATCAGCTCTTTTAAGATGCGCGAGACATATTGCCGTTTCAGCTGCAGCTTGGCGCACAGCACCGGGGCGGTCGCGCCTGGAAATAGCGATAGACCTTCCAGAAGGGCACGTTGTCCGACGGTCACGCCTTTGCGCTGGCTGCCCTGCTCAACGGCTGCCGTGATGTTCCGAAGCAATGGCCGGGCGGCCTGCACTGCCTGATAAAGCTGATCCAACCTGTGTTCCATACCTGAATAGTAGGGGCACACAGATTGATTCGTCAACTCAGTTGACAAGATAAAGCGCAGGTTCCGGGTCGCAAGATCGCCGGGGGCAAGTTACTGTTCCTGTAACTGATGAGGTGACCGATGAACATCCAGACAGCAGAAAGCGGATATCATTACAACGTCATGCGGCGCGCGATCGAATTGATCGATCAGGGTGGAGAGAATCTCAGCCTTGATGAGCTGGCCCGCCAAATGGATATGAGCCCAGCCCATTTCCAGCGCCTGTTCTCGCGCTGGACTGGGGTGTCACCCAAGCGATACCAGCAGTACCTGACTTTGGGCCATGCCAAGGCACTGCTGCGCGAACGTTTTACCACGCTGGAGACCGCGCATAACGTCGGATTATCCGGTAGCGGGCGGTTACACGATCTGTTCCTGAAATGGGAATCCATGAGCCCCGGCGAATACGCGCGTAAAGGCGCGGGTCTGACGATCTATTGGGGTTGGTTTGAAAGCCCATTTGGCCCGGCTCTGGTCATGGGGACCGACAAGGGGATCTGCGGCATCGCCTTTGGCGCTGAAACAGGTGAAGAAGAGGCGATGGAAGACATGCTGTCGCGCTGGCCTCAGGCCGAGTTCGTCGAAGACCCGATGCGCCTGCGCCCATGGGTTCTTAGTGCCTTTGGCGCGGAAAGTGACCGCTTGCAACCGACACCGCTCTATCTGATTGGCTCGCCGTTGCAGATCAAAGTGTGGGAGGCGTTGATGCATATCCCATCTGGACAGGTCACTACCTATTCAGAAATCGCGCAGCGGGTTGGCTCGCCACAAGCGGTGCGTGCGGTGGGCACGGCGGTGGGCCGGAACCCGGTCAGCTGGCTGATCCCGTGTCACCGTGCTTTGCGCAAATCGGGCGGTCTGGGTGGTTACCACTGGGGCCTGCCGGTCAAACGCGCCATGCTGGCCTTTGAGGCGGCGCAGGCAGACGCCTGATTGACAGGTCGATCCGAGGCTGCCAAAAGGCGCGGCAGGTTCGGGTCCCCTGCCGTTCGCAGCCTTTGGCTTTGGTGAAACCCGGTTGAATAGCATCTGTTGCCCTTTCCTGGCGTGCGGATGGCAATGCGAGCCCCGTCCAGATTTCGCGCCCGTTCAAGGAAACGAGGCAGATCATGACACATACTCAATACATTGCTCCGATTGCGGAGCTGAAAGAGCAGGCTAAGCGCCTGCGCAAACGTCTGCAGGATAGCGGGGTGAAACTATCGCATAGCGAGGCCTTGGAACTGCTGGCGAATCAGCATGGTGCCCGCGACTGGAATACATTGCATTCGATGGCCGGTAATCGAATGCAACTACGCGTTGGTGACCGGGTTGAGGGCCGATATTTGGGTCAGCCCTTTACTGCGGAAATCCGTGGCCTGACAATCTTGGGTGATGGATCACATCGGCGGGTGACCCTGCAGTTCGACGCGCCTGTAGATGTGGTACAGTTCGATAGTTTTTCGGCTTATCGGCAGCGTGTCACCGGCGAGATTGGCTGGGATGGTCGATCCACCCGGCACACGTCGAATGGAGAGCCTCAACTGACCATTCGACCGGTTTGATGGCGAGCTCCTGCCCGGCGATTGCAGAGCAGGAGTATTCCTATTCTATCCGCAGCACCCGCTCCCGGTTGATTTTGCGGGCGCGCTGGGTGCTTCATTCAGGTTTGCGCCTCGCCCAAGCCATGTGCGTTTGGCCAAATAAAAATCCGAGAACTTCTGATCGAAATCCGCGGGTACGGATTTCGCCGGAATTCCCGTCTGCAGCACAGCCTGCTGCCATGACTTCACCTTGGGATAACCCGCAAGCATGTCATAACCGCTGTGTTTTTCGACAATAGCCGCGCGGTGCAGCAGCGGCAGCCAGGCGATGTCAACATTGCCGAGTTCTTCGCCGGCAAAAAATGAGCCCTCGCCCAGTTGTTTCTCAACCCTGGCAAACGACGCATCCAGTTTGCGGATGCGACCATCCAGCGTCGCCTTGTCGGCGCTCTGCATCGTACTGCATTGGACCAGATAGTGTTTCGTCGCCTGATAGCTCCAAGCGCGATTAACTGCGCGTTGCTCGGGTGAAATGTTTGCCTGCAATGGCGCGGTGACATCGTCGATGTATTCTACGATCGCGTCGGATTCGAACAGCGCGGTACCGTTCTCGGTTACCAGGACAGGCACTTGGCCCGTCGGTGAAATTTCCAAAAACCAGTCCGGTTTGTCGCTTAGGCTGATGTATTTCACGTCATAGGCTACGTTTTTTGCTTCCAGCATCGCGGTGACACGCTGCACGAACGGGCAGATTTTGAAGCTGATAATTTTGATCATCGTTTTATCCTTTTGATACGTTCACCTGTAAGACGGCGCCCGAATTAAAAAGACGAAGATTGGCTCAACATTTTTTGCAGTTATCAGATTTTAAATGATATTCCGCGATATTTCCGCGTGTATCGATGGTCCAGTTACAGCAATCGTCAAATGCTTTACGCAGGTCGTCGCGACCCTTTTGAACTCTGGATTTCAATGTCGAATAAGATAGTCCGTGAGCCTTGGCATATTCTTTTTGGGACACGCCATTGATGTCGATGTCCATAAGCAACTTTGCCGTCTCGGCGGGCAAGCCGCGGATAAATGGCTCAACGCAATTTTCCAGTTCCTGACGGATGCCCGGATCGTCACTGGAATACCAAAGATCTTCGGGATCAACGGTCTTTGCCCGCGCGTTTTTTCTGTAGAAATCGATGATTGTGCGGTCAGCAGTCTGGAACAGCCAGGATTGCAGCTTGGTAGGGTCGCTGAGTGTCGGCAGCCCTGTGAAAACCTTGATCGATATTTCCTGCAATAGGTCGTCTACATCCGCCGGGTTTGCCACCTTGGAATGCAGGAACGCCTTGATACGTGCGCGGTAGTTTGGCCAGATTTCTTCTATTTGCATAACTGGCAGGTATGGTCACCCAGAAGGCTTTTTTCAAGTTTGGCCAGTTCCGAGACGCTGGGATGCGTATCCAAATGAAAGCGGAGCGCGCCTGCGAAGCGCACTCCCCCATAGTCAAATGCGATGGATGCTTACTCCGCAGGCCAGCCGCCTACGGCCTTCACTTCCAGAAAGTCTTCCAACCCCCAAACGCCGCCTTCACGTCCGTTCCCGGATTGCTTCATACCCCCAAACGGTGACCCTGCACTGCGAGACTGGCCATTCATCTCAACCATGCCGGATCGCAACACGCGGGCCATTCGATTGGCGCGGTCGCCATCTTGGGTCTGCACATAATTGGTTAGCCCATAAGGCGTGTCATTGGCGATCTCGATGGCCTCATCCTCGGTATCAAACGGGATCATGGTCAGGACGGGGCCAAAGATTTCTTCGCGGGCGATAGTCATCTGATTGTTTGCATCAGCAAATACTGTGGGGCGTACATAATAGCCCTTGTTCAATCCCTCGGGCCGACCGGTGCCACCAGCGACCAGGCGCGCCCCTTCGTCGATACCCTTCTGGATCAGGTCCTGAATCTTGGTCCACTGAACCTCATTCACCACCGGTCCGATATGGCGACCTTCTTCAGCGGCGCTGCCCACGGTAATCTTGTTGGCCACCTCGGCGGCGGTCTCAACCGCCTGATCATAGATCGGACGCTGCACCAGCATCCGGCTGGGCGCGTTACAGCTTTGGCCGGTGTTGTTCATCATGTGCAGCACGCCGCGTTTGACTGCTTTCTCATCGGCATCCGCAAAGACCACATTTGCGCCTTTGCCACCCAGTTCCAGATGCACCTTTTTCAAGGTATCGGCGGCGTTTTTGGAAATCGCAGTACCTGCGCGCGTCGAGCCGGTGAAGCTGACCATATCCACATCTGGATGCCCCGATAGCTGCGAGCCGACGCCGACACCATCGCCGTTCACCAGATTGAAGACGCCTGCTGGAAAGCCAGCTTCATCCATCATCTCGGCAAAAATCATCGCGTTCAGCGGGCTCTGTTCCGAGGGTTTTATCACCATCGTGCAGCCCGCAATCGCGGCGGCGCCCACCTTGAGCGTGACCTGATTCATCGGCCAATTCCAGGGCGTGATCAGGGCAGCGACACCTACCGCCTCATAGATGATCCGGTCATTCGGCGCGTGATCACCCAGCGGACGTTCGAACTGGAACGCCTTGGCGGCGCGGATAAAGTTTTTCAGGTGATAGATGCCCGCACCGGATTGTTGGGTACGCGCCATGTCAATTGGCGCACCCATTTCCATGGACATCGCCTGCGCCAGATCCTCCGAACGCGTAGCATAGATGTCGACCAGCTTTTCCACCAAGCCGATGCGCTCTTCGACGGGTGTGGCCATCCAGCCGGGTAGGGCGGCTTTGGCCGCAGCGACCGCCGCATTCGTGTCGGCCTCAGATCCCAGCGAGATCACCGCGCAGGGCTCTTCGGTCGAGGGGTCGATGACTTTGAAATCATTCGGTTCTGATGGGGCAACCCATTTGCCGTCGATATAGAACTCGCGCTTTTCGATCATGGCTCATCCTCCGGAGCAAAAATAAATCGACCGTCCGGTCGGCTTTCATGTGCACTCTGTCACCTGACTTGGTGCAAGGCAAGTGAGAATCATAATTTGATCAAATTATGTATCTACCGAATTTCCTGACAGGGCAACATGAATGGTTTAACCTTTGCGGTAAGTGATTAGATTGGCAGCAACCGACTCACGATTTTCTACAGTAGAGGAGTTTTCCAATGGGTTTGCGTATCAACGACACCGTCCCGAATTTCACAGCAGAAACGGATCAAGGTACCGTCCAATTCCATGACTGGATCGGCGACAGCTGGGCAATCCTGTTCTCGCATCCCAAGGATTTCACCCCCGTCTGCACGACCGAGTTTTCGGCCGTTGCGCAGCTTAACGATGAATGGGCGGCGCGGAACACCAAGGTGATGGGTGTGTCGGTCGATGGTGTCGAAGACCACAAGAAGTGGAAGAAAGACATTGAAGCATATGGCAACGCCAACCCCGGCTTCCCGATCATTGCTGATGATGGGCTGGCCGTGTCCAAAGCCTTCGACATGCTGCCGGCAGAAGCGTATCTGCCCGACGGTCGTACGCCTGCCGACAGTGCCACCGTACGTTCGGTCTTTATCATTGGTCCGGACAAACAATTGAAGCTGTCGATGACCTACCCAATGACCGTGGGCCGGAACTTTGCGGAAATCCTGCGTGCACTGGACGGGCTGCAAATGAGCGCCAAGGGCGTGGCAACTCCCGCCAACTGGGTGCCGGGTGAGGATGTGATCATCCCGCCTGCGGTATCGAATGATGAGGCGAAAGAAAAGTTCGGCGAGTTCGAGACGATCTTCCCTTATCTGCGTAAGACCAAAGCGCCGTCCTAAACGGATAGACGGGCAGGGGGCAAAAGCCCCCTGCTTCTTTCAATGCAAAAATGCTGGTGTGGTCCCGGAAGGGGCGCACAAACCCGAGCGCAAAATCTGCACTTCGAATGATCTCAGCACCGGCAACACGGTATCACCATAGCCGCGAGCACCCGACTGCAGTTCGGGAAACAGATCGAACAGTTCTTCCTTCACCGCCACACTCATCACGTCGAGTGTATGGTCGCCGGGATAAAATGATTCCGACCACAACCCTTCAACATTCACCAACTCATGCTGGTCGAACAGGATGTGAATATACTCGACACCTCCTTCCGGCGGCAGCTGATTGATGGTCTTACCGTTGACCAGAGATTTAGCAGTCGCCAGCATCATCGAGTGACTATGATGAAGTTCCATTGCCGGTGACGAAACGACCACCCGATGCTGCGGCGACAGCAGCAGATCTCGCGACGGCGTTTGCGGTCCCAGACTGCCTGCGCTGATCCGGATCGGACAATGCTTCGGGGTCTGATGCAGATCCGCTTCGCTCAGCCACCGCCTGCCCACCCAGCGCACGGCCCGGCTGGTGCCATCCGCGACGATCACCTGATCCCCGACTTTGATCTCTTCAATCAAACGGCGACCGGACGGAGTTAGGATGTAGGACCCCGATGTGAAGCAGACAAAGCTAGGCAGGCTGTCATAGGCCACCGGCGGCGCGGGGTTCTGCGCCAGCGTGTTGCCTGTCAGAACATCGCCGACTTCAACATCGCCAGAGGTCACGACGATGTATTGCGTCCCTGAAAAATTAATCAGAGTATAGGTAACTGGCGCCCCGCTTACAGTGGCCGTGTAACCTTCGAAAATCTGGAGGTTGCCCGAGTTGTCCAGGTTAGGAAGCGTACTGGTGTTAAACTGCTGGCCGCCGTTTCCATCCGGATCTTCAAGAAGGCCGTCATCATCGGTGATTTCGACCTGATACCCTTCGGTGATGGTCACGCTTGGATTGCCAAACGGGTCGCCGCTGATTTCATAGATGGTGATCGAGGCCAAAGCGGAGCGATTTCCCGGATATCGTTATATTCCTTAACTTTGAGCTAACTCAACTTATAAGTGTTAAGAATTGGTTTACCGAACCAGCACCTGAGTGCGGCTAAGGACGGTGTGAGCGGAACCCGAGGCCCCGTGGGTGTCCCCTTTCTAATGAAGCGCGCATAGGGTCTCACAGCTTTATTGACCGGCCAAATCAGGATCAGAATCCAAGGCAGATTGACTAAGTATCATGTGCACCCCACACTTGCGGCTTTTGAACACTTGGGGGTTTTGACATGGGCAATTTTGAAGAATCTCTGGATCCGGAAGACTGGACCCTATCGCGCAATCTTGCACATCAGATGGTTGACGATGCGATCGGGCATTTGTCCCAGGTCCGTGATCGGCATGTCTGGCAGGAAATGCCGGATACGGTTCGAGACTTCTTCAAATCCCCTGCACCCATGACGCCGCAGCCGCTTGATGCCGTCTATGCCGACCTGCGCGAAAACCTGTTCCCGTATTCCATGGGCAACATCCATCCACGGTTCTGGGGATGGTATATGGGTTCGTCCAATTTCACCGGTGCACTGGGCGATTTTATTGCCGCGGTTGACGGTTCGAACCTTGGTGGCGGCAACACGGCTGCGGCGATGATCGACAATCAGGTGGTTGACTGGTTCAAGGAATTGATGGGCTTTCCCGAGGACGCTAGTGGAACTCTGACCAGCGGTGGCTCGATGGCCAATATGGTGGCTCTGAATGTGGCGCGAAACGCACTTGCCGGCGTTGACGTTCGCGCCGAAGGCATATTGGGCATGCCGCAACCCCTCAGGTTTTACTCTTCAGACCAAGTACATAGCTGCCATCAGAAAGCACTCGAGACGATGGGCCATGGCGCAAAGTCGCTGACAGAGGTTGCAAGCGATGACCACAATCGAATGCGCATCCCTGCGTTGGAAAACGCCATCGCAGCAGACCGGGCCAAAGGCATCAAACCGGCCTGCGTGATCGCGACGGCAGGGACGACGAATACCGGTGCAATGGATGATCTCGCTGCGGTCGCGGAAATCTGTCGTCGCGAAGGGATGTGGTTCCATGTTGACGGCTGTATTGGTGCTTTCCTGCGCTTGGCGCCCGCCAACAAACATTTGGTTGATGGAATAGAGTTGGCCGACTCCATCGCCTTGGACCCGCATAAATGGCTGCACAGCCCTTTCGAAGCTGGCTGCGTACTGGTCCGGGACGCAAAGCGCCATTTCGATACGTTTGAGATGCACGGCGACTATCTGCAAATTCAGGAACGCGGGCTGATCGCTGGCAAGTTTTTGGCCGACTATAGTTTTGAGCTTAGCCGTGGGTTCAAAGCACTCAAGATCTGGATGTCACTGAAAGAGAACGGGGTCGAAAAGTTTGGCCGTCTGATCGATCAGAACATCGAACAGGCGCGATATCTGCAGCAATTGGTGAGTGCCGACCAGCGGCTTGAACTCGTCGCGCCCGTGGATCTGAACATCGTGTGCTTTCGCTATACCAATGGGATCGCGGATGAAGATCGGCTAAGGGAAATCAACACAGAAATCATGTTGCGGGTTCAGGAATCCGGTATCGCGGTTCCCTCTGATACCACCCTGGACGGGAAGCATTGCTTGCGCGTGGCGATCAACAATCACCGCACGCAGCGGCAAGATCTGGAGCTTTTCCTCGACACTGTTCTGCAAATCGGAGCGGATTTGGAATGAAAGTTCCGCGCCAACACATAGATTCGAAGCGGGCAGTACTTGCTTCTGTTTATGCGGGGATCATAAAGACAAAAAGACCCCGGCCTGAACCGGGGTCTCTCGCATCCAGACAGTAAAGGCAGATTACTCTGCGCTTTCCTCTTTCTTTTCTTTCTTCTCGGGAACGATCTCTTCGCCGGTTTCCTGATCGACGACTTTCATCGACAGGCGCACCTTGCCGCGATCGTCAAAGCCAAGCAGCTTGACCTTCACTTCCTGTCCTTCCTTCAGAACATCCGACGGATGGTTCAGGCGGCGGTTTTCGATCTGGGACACGTGGACCAGACCGTCGCGCTTGCCAAAGAAGTTCACGAAGGCACCGAAATCGACGATCTTGACCACTTTACCGGTGTAGATCTGACCTTCTTCCGGCTCAGCAACGATCGAGTGGATCATCTCATAGGCCTTCTTGATCGATTCACCATCGGGCGACGCGATCTTGATGACGCCGTCGTCGTTGATGTCGACTTTGGCACCCGAAACCTCGACGATTTCGCGGATGACTTTACCGCCCGAACCAATCACTTCGCGGATCTTGTCGGTTGGGATGTTCATGGTCTCGATGCGCGGGGCGTGGACCGAGAATTCGTTGGTCTCAGATAGGGCTTTGCCCATCTCACCCAGAATGTGCATCCGGCCGTCCTTGGCTTGCGCCAGGGCTTTCTCCATGATCTCGGGCGTGATGCCCGCAACCTTGATGTCCATCTGCAGCGAGGTGATGCCGTTTTCGGTACCCGCAACCTTGAAGTCCATGTCGCCCAGGTGGTCTTCGTCACCCAGAATGTCCGACAGGATGGCGTATTCGCCGTCATCTTCCAGGATCAGACCCATGGCCACACCGGCAACCGGTGCTTTCAGCGGAACACCCGCATCCATCATCGACAGCGAACCGCCGCAGACCGACGCCATCGAGCTGGAGCCGTTGGATTCGGTGATCTCCGACACGATACGGATCGTGTAGGGGAAGTCGGTTGCCGCAGGCAGAACCGCCTGCAGGGCGCGCCATGCCAACTTGCCGTGGCCAATCTCACGACGGCCCGGTCCACCCACGCGGCCAACTTCACCAACCGAATACGGAGGGAAGTTGTAGTGCAGCAGGAAGTTCGATTTGAAGTTGCCATGCAGCGCGTCGATGAACTGCTCATCGTCACCGGTGCCCAGAGTGGTCACGGCCAGTGCCTGTGTCTCGCCACGGGTGAACAGGGCGGAACCGTGGGTCCGCGGCAGCATCGAGGTTTCTGCAACGATCGAACGGATATCGGTGGTCGAACGACCGTCGATCCGCTTGCCGCCTTTGACGACGTCGCCGCGCAGAATGCCAGCTTCCAGCTTTTTCATTGCAGAACCGAGGTTGCCGTCTTCCAGCTGTTCCTCGGTCAGCGCCTCTTTGATCGCTTCACGGGCAGCGGCAACAGCGGCAGTGCGCTCTTGCTTGTCGGTGATCGCGAAAGCGGCGCGCATCTGCTCTTCACCAGCTGCGGCAACAGCGGCGGACAGCTCCGAGTAATCGGGCGCTTCGAATTCAAACGGCTCTTTCGCGGCTTCTTCAGCCAGCGAGATGATCAGGTCGATCACGGGCTGAATCTGCTCATGCGCAAAGGTCACCGCGCCCAGCATTTCTGCCTCGGACAGCTCGTACGCTTCCGATTCAACCATCATCACGGCGTCTTTGGTCCCGGCAACAACCAGATCCAGACGCTGTTCTGGGTTCAGGCGCAGGTCCTGCATGTCATCGACGGTCGGGTTCAGAACGTATTCGCCATCCTCGAAGCCAACGCGGGCACCGGCGATCGGGCCCATGAACGGCGCACCGGAAATGGTCAGGGCAGCGGATGCCGCGATCATCGCAACGATGTCGGGATCGTTGACCAGATCGTGGGACAGCACGGTGCACATCACCAGAACTTCGTTTTTGAAGCCGTCGACGAACAGCGGGCGGATCGGACGGTCGATGAGTCGCGCAGTCAGCGTCTCTTTCTCGGTCGGGCGCGCCTCGCGCTTGAAGAAGCCACCCGGAACCTTACCGGCGGCATAGTATTTTTCCTGATAGTGGACGGTCAGCGGGAAAAAGTCCTGACCCGGCTTTTGAGCCCGCGCAAAGGTCACGTTCGCCATGACGCTGGTTTCGCCCAGCGTGGCAATTACGCTGCCGTCCGCCTGACGAGCAACTTTGCCGGTTTCCAGTGTGAGCGTCTCTTCGCCCCACTGCATAGATTTCTTCGTTACATCAAACATATGCGTATCCTAGAACGGAGCACTCCCGCCCCTGCGGGTCTCCGGTTTGCGTGGCGGCCCCATTGCCGCCGACCCCATTTATCTTCCGTTCGAGTGCCGGGGTCAGGGCACAACGTCTCAGATGACTGGCCCATACATCAGTTTGCATGCTTTGGAAAGTCGGGAGTTTTTGAGGGGCAGGGGTTTGCCTAACCCCCGCCCAAGCCGGGCAGGGGTCGATATATCAAAGGATCGCGTGCGCCAGGATCATCACTACGCCGCAGCCAAACGCATAGCCAGTATCGACCGCGATGGCGAAACCGCTTTTCTGCGCCCATGCCCCGACCGAGGCCGTCTGTGCTGCGACTGCAAGGATGGCCAGTACCGCAACCCCAAGGCTGTTGGTCGTCTCAGTTACGGCAATCACTGAGGCCAGCAGGATCAAAAACACGATCTGGGCTGCCATTTGCGGCAGAGGTGGAGACGCGGGTGGGGTGGGATCGATCCGCGTGCCTTCGGCCCAGCGTTTTTGAAATCCGATGGGGCCGTAGACCAGCCACCCCAACAGAAAGGCGGCGATTACGCCAGCGCCAAGGGCGAGCCAGTTTATCACAGCGCACCCTCCAGCGATTCAAGGATTCGGGTCCAGCCGCCTTCATGATTGTCGCGGCTTTCCTGCGACGGAAAGCGGATGTGGTGCAGGCGCAGTTCGGTGCCCTTGTCAGTGGGTGTGAAATCCAGCGTCACGGTGGAATCGTCCTGACTGTAGGGAGAGTTCCAGGTGAATTGCAGCCGGTTGGGCCGGTCTATGACCTTATATTCGCCCTCATGCGGCAGGTCTCCGGCCTCGGGTGCGCGCATGATGATCTTGAACCGGCCACCGACCTGGGCGTCGGATTGCGCCTCGGGCACGGTCATGTTGGGGCCGGGCAGCATGAATTTAGCCAGCATTTCCGGGTTCAGCCACGCGTCAAACACCTTTTCAGGCGGGTGCGGGATGGCGCGCGTTATTTCAAGGGACAGTTCCGTCATCTTCTGGGTCCTCCAAAGCAGTTTCCAAGGCGTCCAGCCGAAGCGCCCAAATTGAACGCAGCCCGGCAAACCATTCATCCACGGCTGACAAGGGATCCATCTGAACCTCGATCAGATGTTCGCGCCATTCTGTCCGACGCTGCACCAACCCGGCATTTTCCAGCACCTTGATGTGCTTGGATACCGAATTGAGGCTCATCTCGAAGCGTCGCGCGATATCCGTCACCCGCAAGGGACCCTGCTGCGCAAGCATAGTCAGGATCGCTCGGCGTGTCGGGTCGGACGCGGCCTTCAATATTGCGCCCAGGTCATAGCGACTCTCTCGTTCAACCATTTGGATGAATTATACCCCTTCCATGCTTCAGTCAACCATTTGGGTGAATAAGGCGTTACCCATGGTTTTGACAAGCCAGTTCCTCCAACTGTTTCCACAGGGCTTCGGTAGCCGGCTGACCCGGCCCTGCTTTTCGTGCAGCGCATATGTTCCAGGTAATCGGTGGCGTGGTCTCGATCAGCTTGACCGATCCGTCCGCGACCAGTTCGGCGAAGGTTTCAGGCATACCGCCGACAACAAACTCTTGGCCCGTCAGCAGCGACGTTAGAAAGGCATAATCATCACTTTCCACCTGAGGCAACGCTCTGACCTTTTCGGCCGCTTCGTCGGTGCCGCCCAATGCCCGCGTGATCGCCGCACGCCAATGCTTGTGCAGATGCGGCGAGGCGAAAGGATATGAGAAAAGCGCGTTCAAGGTTACAGGCGAGGTGCCGTGCAGTGGATGTGAAACATGGGCAGCAAACGCCACCGCACGTTTTTCGAACATCATCAGCTTGATATTCTCGGTCTCAGGCGTATGCGTCAGATCGCCCAGATAGATGTCGATTTCATCGCTCTCAAGCATCTCGATCGGTGCCTGTCGCGCGCTGACATCCACCCTGAAACGGAATGCCGGGGATTGCTGCAAGGCGGCCTGAATCGCGGGCCGCACCAGCGTTCGCGGCGTTAGAGGGCCACAACCGATCCGCACGGTTTGACCGGTATCCAGACGGATACGCTCCACCTGATCAGCGCAGCGATTCAAACCCGCCTGCAGAGTTTTGGCCACGGGCAGGAACGTTTGCCCCTCACGCGTCAGCCCGCTGTTGCCGCGTTTGCGGTGAAACAGCGGAAAGCCGACTTGTTCCTCGGCCATCGAAACATAACGCGACAGCGACGCGTTCGAGACACCAAGGCGTTTGGCCGCTTCCTGAAAGTTGCCCGTCTCGGCAAGGTGCAGAAAGGCGGAAAGAGTCTTTTCGGTTAACACGATAGCCCTCAAGTTACAGATTCTGATCCCTAAGTTTCAGATCCTGCAAAAAAGTAAAGCTGTGTTTGCGGTGAGAATGATCCTCCCGCTAGGACATGCCGCATATCGGCCCACGTGGCCAATCCGATTGAATGCAGGAGACGAGCGGAATGTTTGGAATAAAATCAATAACAGCCAGCCTCGCGGCGGGGTTGTGGGCGGTTGCCACGGTGGCCGTCGCACAGACCGAAAAGCCCAATATTCTGGTGATAATGGCTGATGATGTCGGCTGGGCCAGCCTTGGCAGCTATCATCAAGGTGTCAAAAGCATCCAGACCCCGAATCTGGATCAACTCGCTGCCGAAGGTGCTCGGTTGACGGACTATTATGCGCAACCCAGCTGCACCGCAGGGCGTTCAGCCTTTATCACCGGTCAGTTCCCGGTGCGTACAGGCATGCACACCGTCGGCCTTCCAGGCGATCCGGTGGGGTTGAGCGACGAAGACCCGACGCTCGCAAACATCCTCAAATCCATGGGCTATACAACCGGGCAGTTCGGCAAGAACCATCTGGGCGATCTGAACAAATTCCTGCCCACGGCCAAGGGTTTTGACGAATATTGGGGCTGGCTCTACCACCTCAATGCGATGGAATACGCCAATGACCCGGATTGGCCCGATGATCCGGAATTTGCCGCTCAGTTCGGCCCACGCAACATTATCCATTCGTTTGCCACCGATACTGTTGACGAAACCGTCGACCCGCGCTGGGGGCCGGTGGGCAAACAGCGCATCATTGATGATGGCCCCGCGCCGCCCGAACGTCAGAAAACACTGGATGATGAGGTCACGGCCCACACCATCGATTTCATCAACCGCGCAGTTGATAGCGAAACCCCGTTCTTTGTCTGGATGGCCCCGGCCCGGGCGCATGTCTGGACCCATCTCAGCCCGGAATACGAGGCGATGCTGGGCGACGGGCGCGGCTTGCAGGATGTGGTCATGAAAGAGCTTGACGATAATGTCGGCAAGGTGACCGCGCATCTGGAAGAGCTCGGTATCGCCGACAACACCATCGTTATCTTCACCTCGGACAATGGCCCGGAAACGATGACATGGCCCGATGGTGGCACCACGCCATTCCACGGCGAAAAAGGCACCACGTGGGAGGGAGGATTCCGCGTTCCCGCGATCATCCGTTGGCCCGGCAAAGTTGCCGAAGGTCAGGTGCTGAACGGTATCTTCGACGGCATGGATTGGATGCCCACTCTGGTCGCGGCAGCAGGGGGGTCGCAGGATTTGCCCACCGATCTGCTTGAAGGGTTCGAAGGCTATCAGGTTCACTTGGACGGGTACAATCAGCTTTCATATCTGACCGGTGAAACCCCCAGCAACCGCAAAGAGATTGTCTATTACGAAGGCACTGACCTGCAGGCGATCCGCTACAACGACTGGAAGGCGCATTTCACCATTCAGGAAAAGGGTTGGGCCGGGCCCAAAGAGGAACTGAACGCGCCAATGCTGTTCAACCTGCGCCGCGATCCTTATGAGAAAGCGGCCGAGGAATCCGGCATGTATACGCGCTGGATGGGCAACAAGATGTGGGCCTTTGGTCCCGCCGCTCGTCTTGTTCAGGCGCATCTGGCGACCTTTGCGGATTTCCCGCCACGTGGTGCGACCGTGGGCAATGAGACCCACGTTCAGGAACAGGTCAGCAGCGAAGGTGGCATGTCGCAATAGCAGCCCGAGTTCACCTGACCCCCATTAAACGCCCGCCGAGTTGCGGGCGTTTTCAATAGTGCGCAGTGCTTCGATATTTGGCACTGGAAACCCGATGACAGAGGCCGGATGTGATGACATTGGCGCGCTATTGTATTGGGTCTTCGTGCGCGCGCGGTTTCGCCGGATTCAGCTGTTCCTCTCTGAGAATTCCTCGGAGAACAGCGGCGGTTTCGACCCTCGATATTGGTTTTCGCGTTCCATCTGGGCTGGAAGGCACCACCGATGGTTTTACAACATCAGCCGTTCGAATTGTTTTAGTCGAAAACACTCTGTCCAGAACAGCTTTCAATGGCATCGTTCACCTCCCAACAACTTAATTCGCCCAGATGCTTGTCGCTGCGGGTCAGATCTGAGCCTCGAGGGAGAAGCTCAAAGATCATATGCCGTGAGTGGTAACCCGCAGCGACACGGTGCATGTATGAAAAATTTGACTTTGAAAAAGGGGAAGGATTCCACGTTTCGCATCATTTTTGATCAAGTGGTAAAAAATAGCTGTATTATTTACGCTTACGTCAACCTTCGGAGCTATCGCCATACGGTCACGACGCCACGTCACAATTAGACCCTTGATTGATTAAGGGTCTTCTCGTCTTCCGGAGCACGAACTTCTTCCTGGATTTGATGCAAATCGGCTGAGAATCGCTCGCATTCCGGGTGATCAAGGTAACAAAAGGGCGCGCCTGTCAAAGGCGCGCCCAGTAAATATAGGGAGGACTATGAAAACCTGACGCCCGAAACAAAAGAAGCGCCTACTCACTAACAATGTCAGCATGGCGCATTCTTTTGGTCTGGTCAGTGAAGTGGTTCACATGGAGCAAAAAAATTTGTTCAAAGTGTAACTGCACATTTTAATGCCACTCCTGAACGTGGGTTGGCCTATAGCTCTCGGCCATGCTTCATGCAAGATGCCTTAGCTGATTCAGTGTTACACAATACAAATACGCCCGCCTATTGGCGGGCGTACTAGATGTACAAAAAAGGGGCAGTCAGTGCCCGCAACGCACGAACAAAGCGTGATTAGCGGCGGATGCCCAGCTTTTTGATCAGGTCCTGATAGCGCGCTTCTTCTTTGCCCTTCAGGTAGTCCAGCAGCTTACGGCGCTGGGCGACCATTTTCAGCAGACCGCGACGACCGTGGTTGTCTTTCTTGTGGGTCTTGAAGTGCTCGGTCAGGGTGGTGATGCGCGAGGTCAGGATGGCAACCTGGACTTCTGGCGAACCGGTGTCGCCGTCCTTAGTTGCGAATTCTTTCATAACGCGTGCTTTTTCAGCGGCAGTAATCGACATCGGGGTCTCCTTTAAAGGTTAGAGTTGATGGCGCAGGCCGGGATGTCGTCCAGCACAGGCCCATGGAGAAAACCGCACCGATTCCGAAGCGGATGGGCGCATATAGGCGCTTTTGCTGCGAATGGCAAAGAGATTCTGCGGGTTCAACCAGTGAAAGCGTATTGTGCCAATTGGGCTTCGGTCACAAACAGAATATCCTCTGCGGCTAGACCTTCTGCACCAAATATCTGCGCAACGTTCTCGCCGTTGACCCTGACATGGGTCAGGTCATTGTTTTCGCTGTCTGGCTCGATGGTCAGCTCAGGGTCTTCTGGGCCGTCCCAGGTGACTAGCAGCTTATCGTGACCAATCTGGAAATCCATGATTGTTGCGGCCTCCTGATCCGGTTCTGGCTGCACGATTATTTCGTCATCGCCGTCTCCACCGGTGACGATATCTCCGTCTTTGGCCAGTATGACATCATCGCCAGCGCCCCCGTTCAGAAAGTCAGGGGAAGTCTCCTCTGGACCATTGTTGCCGTTCAGAATGCCATCCCCGTCTCCACCGAACAGGGCATCTTGTCCTAGACCGCCTGTCAGATAGTCATCGCCGTCACCACCTTGCAATTGATCGTCGCCGTCATCGCCCCTCAAGATATCATCGTCCTGACCGCCGAAAATCCGGTCATCGCCGTCGCCACCTTCCAACTCATCCATTCCGAAATGACCATACAGGTCATCATTGCCTGACATTCCGGCCAAATTGTCGTCGCCATACCCGCCATGGAGCACATCGTTCCCGACGTTTCCGATCAGCGTGTCCTCTCCAGAACCACCGTGGATGACGTCATTTCCGTCCCCCCCGTCGATGAGGTCGCCGCCTTCGTACCCATTAATCTGATCATTACC
Source organism: Ruegeria sp. AB11 (assembly GCF_056536325.1). Classification (NCBI taxonomy): domain Bacteria; kingdom Pseudomonadati; phylum Pseudomonadota; class Alphaproteobacteria; order Rhodobacterales; family Roseobacteraceae; genus Ruegeria; species Ruegeria sp. AB11. Next base: position 1,112,583 of record NZ_JBQFJO010000001.1, read on the forward strand.
CTCTTGTCCGGTCAGAACATTTGCATCCTCATCGCCCGTGATGACCAAATCTCCCTCATGCTCAAAGATGATTTCACTTGTGTTGGCATCTTCGGATGAACCGGGCTCTTCAACATCTTCATCCAGTTCGAGGAGGCTGCCTTCGGTCAATTCATCCTCAACCGAGTCATCAATTTGCTCACCATCCTCCTCGGTTGTTTCGTCGGGTACGAGAACGTCGCTTATCGCATAGGCGGCCCCTCCTAATGCAGCCATCCCGAATAAACCGATCAGAAACATGATTACCCTCCGCAAGCACACTTGCCCCGAGTGTAAAACATCTCATGCAATCAAGAGGTTGGTCAAAGCCAAGTTGCAGGCGTGGTTAACCCTTCGTCACCACAACTGAGGCTGTTGCGCGTAAGCGATGTAGAGCGGGTGCTTTGGATGGCCGTCTTTGGTGAGCCCCAGATGATACATCGGTTGACCTGTGGCGCGCAGCAGTGCTTCGACAGATCGACCGCGATCAAGATGCGCGCCATGTGTGCCCCAGCCAGCAATAACCTGATCGGCCCAGTCAACACCTTCCAGAATGGCTTGGTCGTTCTGCGGTCCAACAGGATCCTCGGCTGCGCGCATTTTGCGCGGGTCGGTATCGCGCCATGCAAAAATGTTGGTAACCTGAAATGCGCCGAAGCCCAGTGTTCGCGCCCGCCGTTCACAGCGTTCCACCGTGGGATCGTTCTGTACCTCGGTTGCGGTCGATGGGTTAAGCATCACAAACAGCGCCTTGCGCCCCGCCGGATCCCAGATGCGGGTCAGGCTATAGCGATACTTTTCGCAGTTGGAGTAGATGGCGGTCGAGGGCGCGTCGCCCTTGGTATGAGAACGGGTGATCATGCCCTTCGCCTAACACGTGGTTCAAACGACGAACACCCGGCTGGGATGCAATTCACCGGATTTGTATATCCCGACGGCCACAGCCTTGCCATCCAGCGAAGCCCAGGCCTCGTCGCCGTATTCGACGTCGGATGCCAGCACCATTCCCGGATTGCCATTGCGCAGTCGGGTTGCCCCTTCCGGGGTGCACTTCAACTCAGGCAGATCAGACAGGCCGGTTTCCAACGGGTGCAGGTATTCATCCAATGCTGTGGATTTGGCCATCTCGTCGATCTGTTCGATGGACAGGCCGTCTTCGGCCTCGAACGGACCCGACCAGATGCGACGGAGTTCTTTGACGTGGCCGTAGCAGCCCAGCGCTTCGCCCAGATCGCGCGCGATCGAACGGACATACCCGCCTTTGCCGCATGTCATTTCCAACACCACATGATCGGTGTCGGGTCGGTCGACAAGGATCAATTCTTCAACCCACAGGGGGCGTGCGGACAGTTCCACATCTTCGCCATCGCGGGCCAGTTTGTACGCGCGCTGACCGTCGATCTTCACAGCGGAAAACTTGGGCGGCACCTGCATGATGTCCCCGAGGAACGGTGAGAGCGCCTGTTTGATGTCTTCATCCGTCGGGCGCACAGAGCTTTCCGAGATAACTTCGCCTTCCGCATCGTCGGTATTGGTCGCCTGTCCTAATCGCACAGTGAATGTGTAGGCTTTCAGCGCATCGGTGATGTAGGGAACAGTCTTGGTCGCCTCGCCCAAAGCTACCGCCAGAACGCCAGTTGCTTCGGGGTCCAGCGTGCCCGCATGGCCTGCTTTCTTGGCGTCCATCGCCCAACGTACCTTGTTGACGACCGCGGTCGAAGTCATACCCGCAGGCTTATCCACCACCAGCCAACCGGAAATGTCACGACCCTTGCGTTTGCGTCCCATCTTGCACCTTGAAACTTGCTGAGGCGCGCGAGTTAGCGGATCGCTTCGACGCTGTCAATTTGCCGGTATGTTTTCGACGACGCCTACTATTGGTCCCAGTGAAAACCCGATATCTGATCGGTTGTTCGCGCGGTCATACATCCGCGAAATATTGCCATCCAGAAACAATGCGTTCGGAGTATCCAGCGCGTCGCGGAACACCCTGCCGAATTCATGGAAGGTGACGTAATCCTCAGAGATTGCAAATACCGCACGGGTCCCTTCAGCGTTGGTTCCGACCCCATTGCGTATATAGCGAGAGGTCGAATCCGTCAGAAATCGGGGGTGCAGCTCTCCGTCGATGACAAGCATTGGGCCGGACTGGGTGGCGAACCGGCATTCCGGCACGCGTTCGATGTAATCCAATGTCTCAAACACATCGGCGCGTCCGTCGCGAATGCAGAACACACCGTTGGGCAACAGACCGAAGTTTCCCGGGCCAGCATTCGGGATCACACGCATCTGTTCTTCGCCGTCCTCAACAAAGTGACCCACGGGCGAGCGATCATCATGATACATGCCCGCGTTCATCGCAAAGGCCAGACGCTTACCGTCAGGTGCCAAAGCTTCGTTCACTGACGAGAAATGGCCCAACAGGTCGCCATTCTCATCGTTCAGGAACAGGCGCAAATCTTCGGATGCCGAGTCTACCTCGCAAATGGTATAGCGCTTGTCCTCGTGGGTCAGCTTTTCACAAGTCACTGCCCCAGCCTGTGCGGCCCAAACAACTGCGCCTAATGTGACAGATAGGCGGATCACTCGTCCAGATCGCGGCGCACCGCGTCCTGTTCGAACATGCGACGGGTGTCATCCAGTCGGTCGAATGTGTCATCCAACCGGAAACGTAGATCGGGAGAGAATTTCAGTCCGACCTTCTTGCCGACCATGCGCCGCAGCTCACCCTTGTTGCGAGCGAGCAGTTCGATCACGTCCTCCTGCCCTTTGCCGCCCAATGGCAGCACATAGGCGGTGGCGATCTTTAGATCGGGCGAGGTGCGCACCTCGCCCACGGTGATCGACATGCGGTTCAAATCGGGGTCGTGGACATCTCCGCGCGCCAAAACTTCGGACAGGGTACGGCGGATCAGTTCGCCGACACGCAGCTGTCGTTGGGACGGGCCGGGGCCATCGTGGAATTTGTTCTTAGCCATAAACCCCGATCTAAGCGCAAAGCCGGGCTTTGCCAAGCGGGTGCGAACGGGGTAGGAGGCTTTGAGCCGACTTTAGAAAAGGACCAACGCAATGACCCATATTCCGGGGATCGTCATTACAGGGGCTTCGGGCCGTATGGGGCAGATGCTGATCAAGACCGTGACCGACAGTGATCAGGCACGCCTGGTTGGTGTGGTCGAGCGCAAGGGTCACGATTGGATCGGTCAGGATGTTGGTGAAGCAATGGGTGGCCCTGCGCTGGGAGTTTTGGTCACCGATGATCCGCTGGAGGCCTTCGCGCAGGCGCAGGCGGTGATCGACTTCACCGCACCCGAGGCGACGCTGGAGTTTGCCGCTTTGGCCGCGCAGGCGCGCTGCGTGCATGTGATCGGCACCACCGGCATGAGTGACGAACAGATTGCGGCGCTGGAACCGGCCTCGCGCCATGCGGTGATCGTGCGGGCAGGAAACATGAGCCTTGGCGTGAACCTGCTGGTGCAACTGACCAAAAAGGTCGCCGCCGCGCTGGATGAGGATTTCGATATCGAAGTAATTGAAGGTCACCACCATCATAAAGTCGACGCACCCTCTGGTACGGCCTTGATGCTGGGTGAAGCCGCTGCCGAAGGGCGCGGCGTCAAATTGGCGGATGTGTCCGACCGAGGTCGCGACGGCATAACCGGCGCGCGCAAACGCGGCGATATCGGCTTCCACGCCATTCGCGGCGGGGACATCGTGGGCGAACATGACGTGCTGTTCGCCGCGCCGGGAGAACGCATCGTGTTGCGCCATCTCGCCACGGATCGCGCCATCTTTGCGCGCGGCGCGCTGAAGGCAGCGCTATGGGGGCAGGGTAAGGCACCGGGCCAATACGACATGGTGGATGTGCTCGGGCTGTAAGCCATAGACGGGCCGCGCAACGGCGTTAAACTCGGGCCTATGCGGAACCTTACATCTCGAGTGGCGACCGGATTGGTGCTGATCGTGTTCTATCTGACGCTGCTGCCCTTTTTGATTCACGGGCTGGGTATGATCGGTGTTGGCCTGTCCAAAGACGCGGCTAGGCAGAGCTATCTCTTTTCCGAACGTCAAGATGTCGGCAACGCGGCCATGATGCTGCATATCTTTGCCGGAACTTTGCTGGTGGCGCTGGTGCCGCTGCAGCTGCTGCGGGGTCTTCGGCTGCGGTTTATCGGATTTCATCGCATGTTGGGCGGGCTGCTGGTCACGTTGGCGCTGATAACCGGCCTGGCGGGCATGACCTATATCCCGTTGCGCGGAACCATCGGTGGACCGCTCATGTCTGCAGCGTTCTTTCTGTATGGGCTCTGCCTGTTCACCGCTGGATTAATGGTGGCGAGGATGGCGCTGATCAGGGATCGTGCAGGGCATTGGGCCTGGGGGTTGCGGCTGTTCTGGCTGGCTCTTGGGTCATGGCTATACCGTGTACATTACACGCTTTGGTACCTGCTGACCGGTGGAGTGGGGTCAGAGCCCGATTTCTCGGGCCCTTTCGATCTGGTGCAGAACTTCGCGTTCTTCGTGCCTTACCTGTTGGCGGTTCAGATGTGGATCATTCGCAAGCGTTCTGCGCATCAAGGGGTACTGACTACAATTCTCTGATCTTGTCCGCGCGCAGCGGACAGGACAGATAGACGCCGAACTCCTTGCCGATATCCGCGCTGACCCGGGCATGAACAGCGCCCTGACGGTCAAGGAAACGCTGGTTGTCTTCGACCGGGAAAATCCCCTCGTGCCAGATGCCGGGATGGATGTAGAGGCCGCGCGAACCATCACACCAGAACGCCACCACTTTTTCTGGCGTCAGGTTGTCACCAGGCAGGGCGGCGGGAACGATGAATGGCTTTTTGTCCAGCGGCCAGAACATCTGCCCCCCGTCCGGGTGGTAGTTCATATGCCACAGCAAGACCTGATCGCGGGGTGCGGTTTGACGGCCCGTCTGTGCCTTCTGCGGATCGGCGGACCAACCTAGAACATAATGGCCATTGACGGCCTCGTTCTCACCATAAAGAACATCGCCCTGCCAGTCACAGTTAAACGTGCCTTCGACCCAACCCGCTTCGTCGCCGGTTCCTTCGTCAATTGGTCGCCAACCTTGCTGCGGCCAGCGCACAATTTCGATCTCGAACTTATCCGGGGTGTCGACCAGACAGCCAAACCCCTTGACCGAAGTTTCCGTTGCGCGGATCAGCGGCACCTCGTGCCAGGGCAGGGATGGTTTTGAACTGGCCTCGAAGATGTACTCTGGCGCGGTCATGACGAACCTAGATGTTTATCGACCATGCGCTGCACCATCGGTGCGAAATGGGCGAAATCCGGTGTTTCCATTTCCGCGCGCTTGCCCGCCTCGTCGAGATAGCGCACCTGGATGATCTCTTTCAGGTTCGGGTTAGCCTCAAATTCCGCGACCTCCGCGGCGCTCATCGGGCCGCCTTGTAGTTCTAGCGTATGAACCGAGGCGGCGGACAGGCGGTTGAAATAATCAGGCTTCGTCGCGCAGAGATATCGCTTGGCCGCCACATGATAACGGCAGCAATCGGTGATGACCGAGGGGAAGAACTGCTCGAGCACCTCTGCTCCCGCGTCCTCGTGGTGGCGATCTTCGGTGTCGTCGGGGTGATAGGTGCCAAATTCAGATGTGAAGTGACCAATGTCATGCAACAGCGCGCCGACAATGATTTCTTCGGGCTGCCCATTTTGTTCGGCAATCGTGGCACCCTGCAGCATGTGCTCGGCCATGGTCACGGGTTCGCCCAGATATTCCTCGCCACCACGGCGCTCGAAGATGTCGCCGATAAATGCCACGATGTTGTCCTGGTTCAGGGTTGAAAAGTCGGGTTTCATTCTGCTGCCTCCGGCTGTGCCATCCGCATGGCAGCCAAGGTCGAAAGCAACCCATCCTTGTCAGCATAACAGCCCTGCAGCCAGCGTGACCCCGCGCCAGAGTAACCTAGACGCGCATGCAGGACGCGGGTGTTGTCGACAATAAAGCTTTCGCCCGGTTCCAGCTTGAAAGACACGCCCATGGCAGGATCGTCGATGATCTCACCCAACTGACGATAGGCGGCGTAATAGGCCTCCATCTGATCGAACGGCACATCGACGAACGGAGCGGAGGAACGGTTGTTGAAGCGGATGCCGATCAATTCGCCATCCGGAGACAGTTCGATCATCGGGCGACGCGATTGCAGACAGACGCCGTCAGAGCCTTTGTATTCAAACCGCGCCGGATAGCCCGCCAACAGGGCGAAACCTTCGGGGTTCTGATCGCGTAGACGCTCGGCCGCGTGGAAGCCATCGACAACAATGGAATCCCCACCTTCGGCCGAATTCTCAAGACAGTAGAGGATTTGCAGCGTTGGTACCGGGTCGCGATAGGGATTGTCGGTATGGGCCTGCAGACCTAATCCGGTATAGGCGAGGTTGGTTGGATTCACCTCGGTCCGGACCTCAAAATAAGGACCATAGTTGGTCTCACGCACATAGCCGAACAAATCGGCGACTTTCAGCAGCGATTCTGGCTCGGTGGGGCCATCTGTTAGCTTAGCGAACCCGTATTCCGCCACTGCGGCCAGCCAGTCGCGCTTGGCTGTGGGGTTGGCATGCACCGCATTCCAGTCACCGCACGGCGCGTCGATGCCGCGTTCCCAAGTTGTGATGTCTGGGGCCAGGCGGCCGATCTCGCTGTCCCGATCGCGATCATAGACGTGTTCGGCCAACCAACTGGCAGGAAAAGTCACAGTTTTGTCTTCGGGTTGGAATGTGACGATCAGATCTCCGTTAACGACCTCTGTGGCGCTGATCGATACATCCGCCGGAATATCGCCGATTGTGATCAGGCGCTGACCATTGCCCGACGCTCGTGTTTCGGGGTCCAGAGCGTTGTCGCGCAACCAGATGGCGTGAAATCTGGATTGAGTGCCATTCGCAAAATCGATGGTGACCATCGAGGGATCATGGGTGGCAGAGCGCAGCATGGGGGTTCTCCTGTTCAGCGCGGGCTTTGCTTGAGGAGATACGCGCTTCGTGGCATTACCACAATTAAACCTTGTTGCCGCTGAGGCCTGGAAAATCTTATGGCTAAGAATAAGATCGGATTACCCCCTCTGGACTGGCTGCGCGTGTTCGAAGCTGCCGGGCGACTGGGCGGTTTTTCCGCCGCTGCGCGCGAATTTGGTCTGACGCAGGCAGCGGTCAGTCAACGGATCGGCAATCTTGAGGCTTGGTTAGGTCGATCGCTGTTTGTGCGCGAGGCACGGGGCGTGTCGCTGACAATCGAGGGTGAAAGCTATCTGCCATTGGTGCAGGACAGCCTGCAGGCACTGGAACGCAATACCGAGGATTTGTTCGGAAAAACCCCGCGCGAGCTTCGAGTCGCAGGACTTTCGTCGCATATCCACGCGCTGGTTCTCCCTGCCTTGCCTACGTTCCTGGAGGCGCAGCCCAAAGTGCGTGTGATGACAGATTCGATGGCGCGTCGCGCCTCGTTGGAGGAAGAGCGTACCTGGCTGCAGATCCGCTATGGCAGAGGCGTCTGGCCTGGGCGAAAGGCAAAGCTTATCGCGCCTGAAGTGCTGGCACCGATGGCAGCACCTGGCATCAAGTGGGGCGCGCCGCTGATTGATCTACGTGGAGAACGCCCCGGCTGGAAGGACTGGGCGCAGGTTGCGGGGGTTGATGAATTGCCAACTGGCCGGATCAGTTTCGACTCGGTCGGTCATGCGATCACGGCAGCGCGTCAGGGCATGGGGATCGCGTTGGGATCACTCCCTTTGGCGTCGAGCAGTTTGGAGACCGGTCAACTTCGCAGACTGGAAATGCCCGAGCTTGCGACAAAGGATGGCTATTGGCTGACATGGCCCGAGGATAGGGTGCGCTCGAATCGACAACGCGCTTTGATCGATGACTTCTTGCAGGCGTTGCGCGATGGCTGATCAGAAATCGATTGCGATGCCCTTTTTCTCCCAATCACCGTAACGGGCCGGATCTGGTCCGTCGCGCCCGCCCAGCTCTTTGGGCCGTGCCTTCGCTTCGGCCTCTGCGTTTTTGCGGCGTTCTTCTGCCTCGGCAAGGGCGCGCTGGGCGGCAGGGGGCAGGTCTTTGCGCTCGTCACTCATGACATTGGGTTCCTTTCCGTACAGGGCCTTGATATACGCCCTCGTCCGCACAAGGCAATGCGGGCAAAGGTCACGAGAGGCACTCAGCATCATGTTAAATTCCGCCACAGCAGCGCGCCGAAGTGCGATCTATCTGCTGGATCAGATACTCGGCGAGGGGCGGCTGTTGCCCGAATGTCTTGCGGCAGGTGCGCTGGATCGATTGGCCCCTGAGGATCGCGCGCGGGCGCAACGATTGACGATCGAAACCTTGCGCGGGCTCGAGCGTGCCGACCGGCTGCTGGCCGATCACCTGCGACAAACGCCCGCGCTGACGGTTCACAACGCCTTGCGGCTTGGCACGGTCGAGCTGTGTCAGGGCGAAGCCGCGCACGGGGTGGTGAATTCCATGGTCGAGATCGTGGGCCGTTCGCGCAAGCATGGACGGCTGAAGGGGTTGGTTAACGCGGTTTTGCGCAAGATTGCCGCCGACGGGCCCGACGCTTGGCCCAAGATGCGTGTGCCTCGCCTGCCAGAGTGGTTGCGCGAACCGCTGATCATGGCGTGGGGTGAAGACGCCGTGAAAGGTATGGAGCACGCGCAATTCAACGGGGCACCATTGGATTTGACGCCAAAACCAAGCGTCGAGATCGCGGGTGCAGAGATGTTGCCCACCGATTCGGCGCGGCTGCAGGATGCGGGGCAGGTCTCGACCCTGCCAGGATATGAGGCCGGGGATTGGTGGGTTCAGGATGCGGCGGCGGCGTTACCCGTTCGGGTTCTGGCCCCGAAAGCCGGAGAGAAAATTCTGGATCTCTGCGCCGCGCCGGGTGGAAAAACCTTGCAGCTATCTGCTGCAGGTGCAGATGTCACCGCTCTGGATATCTCGGAGGCGCGACTTGTGCGTGTTCGCGAGAACCTGAAACGAACCGGCCTGAAAGCTAAGGTTATCGCCCAAGATGCGCTGGAGCATAAGGGCCAGTATGACGCTATCTTGCTGGACGCACCCTGTTCGGCAACGGGTACGATTCGCCGCCATCCGGATTTACCTTTCGCCAAGGACGGTTCGGAATTTGGCGGGTTGATCGAGTTACAGGCGCGCATGCTGGCTCATGCCTGGACTTTGCTGAAGCCTGGCGGGCGGTTGGTCTATTGCACATGCTCGCTGCTGCCGGACGAGGGTGAAGTACAGATTGAAGAGGCACTGGATAGCTATACTGATATGCAGGTTGACCGCGCCGCTCTTGAGATTGCGGGCGTTGAAGCAGATTGGATCACTGTAGAAGGTGGCCTGCGATTGCGTCCCGATTACTGGCAGGACAAGGGTGGGATGGACGGATTTTATATTGCCTGTCTGAACAAATCCGCCTGACGCGACGCTTTTCGATGACTTGACGAGCGGACCGGTCTATCGTGTGTTCAAGCGCCCGCAGAGCGCAAGGGGCAGAGTCGCAAGCGTCATGTCAAACACGGATACAATGGCCAATCGCTGGATGCGGTTTCAGAACCGTCTTTATGCGCGCCTGAGTCAAAGGCGGAAGGCGGTCTCAGGATTCGTCGGCCAGCCCGAGCCGCGTACCGTTGGGTCTTTTGCCCGTGGTCGGCAACTGGTGGCCGGGAATTTGCTGTTTGCGGGATATCTGGTTGAGGCTGATGACACCGACCTCTGGGATGTGGTCGCGCCAAGCCTTGATTTCGATGACGAACGTCACGGTTTTGTGTGGCTGGACGATTTGGCGGCCGTGGGCGACATGCGCGCCCGGGAAAAAGCGCAGCGTTGGGTCTGGGGCTGGATAGATGCGCATGGGCGCGGCAAAGGCCCTGGTTGGGCGCCGGACCTGACAGGGCGGCGGGTCATGCGTTGGATCAATCACGCGGTTTTTCTGCTGCGCGGTGTCGATGAAGCGCAAAGCAAGGCTTTCTTTCGATCGCTGTCGCAGCAGACGTGGTTTCTGTCCAAACGCTGGACAGCGGCAACACCGGGATTGCCAAGGTTCGAGGCTCTGGCCGGTCTGGTGCAGGCCGGATTGGCGTTGGAAGGTCAGGAGCAGATGGCAGACCCGGCCTTGCGCGCTCTGGCCCGTGAGTGTGAACGTCAGATTGATGCCGAAGGCGGTATCCCAACCCGCAATCCCGAAGAATTGCTTGAGGTGTTTACCTTGTTGTCCTGGACTTCGGCGGCTCTCAGCGAAGTGGGCCGCGGCACACCTGCTTCGCAGACCGAAGCGATCAAACGCATCGCGCCGACGTTGCGAAATCTGCGCCATGCGGATGGGGCGCTGGCCAGATTTCACGGCGGTGGGCGCGGGTTGGAAGGACGGTTGGATCAGGCGTTGGCGCAAAGCGGGGTAAAGCCGCAGCAGCACTCGGACCTGTCGATGGGTTATGCGCGTCTGGCGGCCTCGCGCACGACGGTTCTGGTGGATGCCAGCGCGCCACCCAAAGGCGCAGCCTCGTATAACGCGCACGCGTCCACCCTTGCGTTTGAACTGACCTCGGGCCGGCGCCCGCTGATCGTGAACTGTGGATCGGGTGGCAGTTTTGGTCAGGACTGGCGACGTGCGGGGCGCGCAACCCCGTCCCATTCGACCCTGTGTGTCGACGGCTACTCCAGCGCGCGGCTTGCCGAAGTCGCAAAAGGATCGTCGCAGGAGGCGCTGGTCGATGGCCCTCGGGACGTCCCGGTGGATTTCGAAGATGCCTTTGAGGGCACACGGTTCATGGTCGGCCATGATGGTTACAACAAAGTGTTCGGTCTGACCCACGCCCGTACGCTCGAGCTGCGATTTGATGGGCGCGAGCTTGAAGGGGAAGATATACTGCTGACCGCAACCGACAAAGCCAAACGGCAATTTGATCGGGCCATGGACGGGGCGGGCCTGAATGGGATCGCCTTTGATATCCGTTTTCACCTGCATCCCGACGTTGATGCGGCGTTGGATTTGGGCGGCGCGGCCGTGTCGATGGCGCTCAAAAGCGGCGAGATTTGGGTTTTCCGCCACGATCGTGTTGGAAAGTTGTCAGTTGAACCAAGCGTTTACTTGGAAAAAGGTCGATTAAAGCCGCGCGCGACAAAACAGATCGTTCTATCTGGGCGCGCAATGGAGTATGCGACGCGCATCCGGTGGACGCTCAGCAAGGCTCAGGATACAGCCTACGCCGTGCGCGATACGCACCGGGACGAGCCCGTTTTCGACTGACGCCAAAAGGACCTTTGGACCCATGACCGACCTTCACCCCGTGCGCCGCGCGTTGCTTTCCGTTTCCGACAAGACCGGATTGATCGAACTGGGCAAGGCACTGTCCGAACGCGGGGTCGAGTTGCTTTCGACTGGCGGCACGGCCAAAGCGTTGCGTGATGCTGGCCTAGAGGTCAAAGATGTGAGCGAGGTGACCGGTTTTCCTGAGATGATGGATGGCCGGGTCAAAACGCTTCACCCGATGGTGCATGGCGGCCTTCTGGCGCTGCGCGACAATGATACCCACGTTGCCGCGATGAACGAACACGGGATTGCTGCGATCGACCTGCTGGTCGTGAACCTCTATCCGTTTGAAGCGACCGTGGCGAAGGGTGCAGGTTACGATGAGTGCATCGAGAATATCGACATTGGTGGACCTGCGATGATCCGGGCGGCGTCCAAGAACCATGCCTTCGTTAACGTCGTTGTGGATGTCGAGGATTATTCTTCGCTGCTGGATCAACTAGAAGAAAACTACGGTAAGACGTCGCTGGGTTTCCGACAGTGGCTGGCGCAAAAGGCTTATGCCCGGACTGCTGCTTATGACACCGCCGTGTCCAACTGGATGGCCTACGCGTTGCAGCTTGAGGCGCCGAAACGCCGCGCCTTTGCGGGTGAGTTGAAACAGACCCTGCGCTATGGCGAGAATAGCCATCAGCAGGCTGCATTCTACACAGATGGTACGGATCGCCCTGGCGTGGCGACCGCTGTGCAGCATCAGGGCAAGGAACTGAGCTACAACAACATCAACGACACGGACGCGGCGTTTGAGCTGGTCGCCGAGTTTGATCCGGCGGACGGCGCAGCCTGTGCCATCATTAAGCACGCGAACCCGTGCGGTGTGGCCAAGGGGGCTACGTTGCTTGAAGCCTATAAAGCCGCGTTCGATTGTGATCGGACCTCGGCCTTTGGCGGAATCGTTGCTCTGAACCAGCCTCTGGATGCGCAAACCGCGCAAGAGATCACTGGAATCTTTACCGAGGTCGTGATCGCTCCGGGTGCGTCGGACGAGGCCAAAGCGATATTCGCCGCGAAGAAGAACCTGCGCTTGCTGACCACAGAGGCTCTGCCTGACGTGACAGCAGGAGGGAAAACCGTGCGTCAGGTCGCCGGTGGCCTGCTGGTGCAGGACAAGGATAACGGCTTTGTCGGCATGGATGACCTGAAGGTCGTCACCAAGAAGGCCCCGTCTGACGAACAAATGCGCGATCTGCTGTTTGCCTGGAAGGTCGCCAAACACGTAAAATCCAACGCTATCGTCTACGTTAAAAACGGCGCAACCGTAGGCGTTGGTGCAGGCCAGATGAGCCGCGTCGATTCAGCGTTGATCGCCGCCAAAAAGGCCGAGCGCATGGCCGACGTACTGGAACTGCCCCAACCACTGACCATCGGCTCGGCCGTGGCATCTGATGCGTTCTTTCCCTTTCCCGACGGATTGATGGAGGCCGCCGAGGCAGGCGCCACTTGCGTCATTCAGCCCGGCGGTTCGATGCGTGACGATGAGGTGATCGCGGCGGCAGATGAGGCAGGTCTGGCCATGGTCTTCACCGGTATGCGGCATTTCCGTCACTGATGCGCAGCCCGCTCCTCCTCTGGGCCGGACTGGCGGCGTTTTTGATCGACCAGATCAGCAAGTATCTGGTCGTTCACGTGCTGCGCGTGGCGCAGGGCGATATCGGCGTCCTGCCGCCGTTTCTGGTGTTCAAATACGGTGAGAATCGCGGCATCAACTTCGGGCTGTTTCAGGGCGACAGCGATGCAGCGCGCTGGGTCCTGATCGGCATTTCTATGGCGATTTGTCTGGGTGTCCTGATTTGGTTGGGCCGAATAGCCCCGACGAGGTTTCAACAATTCTGCGGTGGCCTGCTGATCGGCGGCGCGCTGGGAAATGTCGTGGACCGGGTGCTTTATGGCTATGTTCTGGATTTTCTGAACATGTCCTGTTGTGGGATCAATAACCCGTTTGTGTTCAATCTGGCGGATGTGTTCATATTTGCGGGAGCATTGGGTTTGGTCCTATTCGATGGCAAAAAGCCCTCGTGACCTGCCCGATGATATGCGATAAAAGCGCCTGAAACTGGCTGGAGACACTGATGCGTATGCCACGCACCATTCTTGTTCTGACACTCGCCGCGACAGTTGCGGGCTGTTCCGATATTGGTTTGCGCAATCTTCGGGCGCCCGGGCCCGGGCCGGATGAGTTCTCGGTCCTGCCGGTTAAGCCGCTGACCCAACCAAAGGATTATGCCTTTCTACCTGCACCTACCCCTGGTGGCGCGAATCTGACTGATCCTAATCCAAAGGCAGATGCTGTTGTGGCTCTCGGCGGCAGCGAAGCGGCCCTGAACCCTAATACCGCGATCCCTGCGAGTGATGCAGCGCTGGTCACAGCTTCAAGCCGATATGGTGTTCCCGCCAATACGCGGCAGGTTGTTGCTCAGGAAGATGCGGATTTCCGTAAGAAGAAGCAGCGCTTCACGCGTTTGCGGCTTTTCCCGGTGGATCGTTATTCGCAGGCATATCGGCGCGAGTCGATCGATGCGAACAATGCGAACGAAGCGGCGCGGCAGCGTGGTATCGAAACACCTTCTGCGCCTCCGTTGGAATGAACTTTTCTTAACATTCCGTCATTGGCCTTGAACACTGGCAGCACCACCGTAGTTTGAATACCAGAAACGAAACGGAGGATGCCCCATGGTTCGGGCCCTGGCATTGTCGGCTGCCCTGATCGCAGCATCCCCTCTTTTGGCCAAAGAGGGGCATGAGGCGGTTACCACTTTCACGCTTGATAACGGCATGGACGTCGTAGTGGTCGAAGACCACCGCGCGCCGGTGGTGCAGCATATGGTCTGGTATCGGGCAGGCTCGGCAGACGAACCGATCGGGTCCTCTGGTGTCGCGCACTTTCTGGAACATCTCTTGTTCAAGGCCACCGATACAATGGAAGCGGGCGAGTTGTCGGCTACCGTCGCGGCCAACGGGGGAAATGACAACGCATTTACCTCTTATGACTACACTGCTTATTTCCAGCGCGTTGCCGCCGACCGGTTGGAACTGATGATGCGGATGGAGGCGGACCGGATGCGCAACATCCGCCTGACCGAAAACGACATCGTGACCGAGCGCGACGTCATCCTTGAGGAACGCAACCAGAGGACCGAGAACAATCCACGCGCGCTGTTTGGTGAACAAATGAACGCAGCGCAGTATCTGAACCACCGCTATGGCGTTCCCATTATCGGCTGGAAGCACGAGATGGAAGAGCTCGACATGGACGATGCCCTGTCCTTCTATCAGACCCACTATGCGCCCAATAACGCCATTCTGGTCGTGACTGGTGATGTTGACCCGGACGAGGTCAAATTGCTGGCAGATCAGTATTATGGTGTGATACCCGCCAATCCGGACCTGCCCGAAAGGATCCGTTCGCAGGAGCCCCCGCAAACGGCTGAGCGCCGCCTGACCTACAAAGACGCCCGAGTCTCGCAGCCTTATGTGCAACGCAGTTATCTGGCACCCGAACGCGATGCAGGCGCACAAGAGAAAGCCGCGGCGCTGTTTCTTCTGGCCGAGTTGCTGGGCGGTAGCACCACATCCTATCTGAATGAAAAGCTGCAGTTTGAGCAGCAACTGGTCGTCTATACCGGTGCGTTCTACCGGGGCGTTTCACTGGATGACACAACCTTTGATCTGATTGTTGTTCCGGCTGAAGGTGTCTCGTTACAGGAGGCCGAAGATGCGATGGATCAGGTCGTTTCAGACTTTATTGCCGAAGGCGTGAACGAAGAGGATCTGGATCGCATCAAGATGCAGCTTCGCGCCGCTCAAACCTATGCGCGCGACAATGTGGACGGAATCGGAAACCGCTATGGACGCGCGCTGACCAGCGGGTTGACGGTCGAGGATGTACAGGCTTGGCCGAATATCCTGCAGGCGGTGACAAGCGATGACATCATCGCGGCGGCACGAGAAGTGATACAGCCCGAAACATCTGTAACCGGTTGGCTGATGCGTGACGATGAGGTGACACAATGAAACGGATTTTCGCGACCCTGATCGCTGTTGTTATCGCGTTGCCCGCATGGGCTGAAATCAAAATCCAGGAGGTAACCTCGCCAGGAGGAATCACCGCATGGCTGGTCGAAGATCACTCAATACCCTTTACCGCGCTTGAGATGCGATTTCGCGGCGGCACCTCCTTGGATGATCCCG
Source organism: Ruegeria sp. AB11 (assembly GCF_056536325.1). NCBI lineage: Bacteria > Pseudomonadati > Pseudomonadota > Alphaproteobacteria > Rhodobacterales > Roseobacteraceae > Ruegeria > Ruegeria sp. AB11. Next base: position 1,128,148 of record NZ_JBQFJO010000001.1, read on the forward strand.
ACAAACGCGGCGCGGTTTACCTGATGAGCGGGTTGATCGAGGAAGGCGCGGGCGACATGGATGTCCGGACCTATGCGCGCGAGCTTGAGGCATTGGCGGCCTCATTCAGCTACCGCGCGACGGATGATACAGTCTCGATTTCAACCCGCTTCCTGACCGAGAACCGCGATGATGTGGTCAATCTGTTGCGGACTACAATTCACGAACCCCGCTTTGACCAAGATGCCATTGAACGGGTGCGGGGGCAGGTGCTCTCGGGTCTGAAATCGGACCAAACTGATCCGAACGATATTGCCGGACGCAGTTTTGCAGCAATGGCTTACGGAGATCACCCCTACGCGACGGACGGAAAAGGGACGATCGAAAGTGTTTCGGGGCTGACCCGTGACGATATCATTGCGGCCTACCAGAACGTCTTTGCCAAGGATCGGCTATATGTTGGGGCCGTCGGTGACATCACCGCAGAAGAACTGGGCACATTGTTGGATACGCTGCTGGTGGATTTGCCAGCAACAGGGAAAGCCATCCCGGATAAGGCCGATGTCAAGATCGATGGCGGCATAAGTGTTGTGGAATTCAACACGCCTCAATCGGTTGCTCTTTTTGGCCAAAAAGGCATTGACCGCGACGATCCTGATTTCTTTGCAGCCTTTATCCTGAATCACATATTAGGCGGTGGTGGATTTGAAAGCCGCCTGATGCACGAAGTGCGGGAAAAGCGTGGTCTAACCTACGGTGTCTCGACCTTTCTGGTGCCCAAGGATCTGGCCTCGGTTTACCTTGGTTCGGTCTCATCCGCAAATGACCGGATTGCGGACGCGGTTAACGTGATCCGCGACGAGTGGGCGCGCGCTGCGTCCGAGGGATTTACCCAAGAGGAACTGGATGATGCCAAGACCTATCTTACGGGTGCATATCCGCTAAGGTTCGACGGGAATGGTCAGATCGCGGGGATCATGGTGGGGATGCAGATGGAAGACTTACCCATCGACTATATCGCAACCCGCAATGACAAGGTGAACGCGGTGACACTGGAGGATATAAACCGGGTAGCGGCCGAGTTTTTGGACCCCGAAGGCCTGCATTTCACCGTGGTTGGGAAACCGATCGGTCTGGACGGATAGCGGCCAGACGACCTTGCTGCGCGTCATGACGGTGTGATTGTGTTGAGACAGTCGTACAGGGTGCGCAATCTATGAATCTGCCAAGGGTACTAGAAATCCCTTGGCGTGCAATTTTGTGACTTAAGAGTTCATTAAAGAGTCGTGGTCATAATTTGGCCAGAAACATCAAGGATGCTTTCATTGTCGAGGCGATTGAGCGGTTAGATCAAACCGGTGTCTCGTTCGACAATAGGTAGGACAGAAAGACGCCATGATAGTTGCGGCATTAGGAATTGGGATACTTGCGGGGCTGCTGACATTTGCGGCCTCTCTGGCTCTCGGCCAATCCCTGCTCAGCGCATTTATTCTCTATGTTGTGGCCGGTTTGCTGACTACGCTTTTGGTTGCAGCTGGACTGTATGTCAAACGCTCCTAGCCTTATTTGAAACGGTAATCCCGCGAGTCTTAAAATGTTGGCGATGCCAATGTCCTGACAGGTGCTCAGTTCTGTTTTGCCTGTGCACGCAGCATTTGCCCCATCATTTGCCCGAACTTGCCAGACCCGCGTTGATAAAGTGCCCCGTCGACCGCCAGAACCGTGCCACTGATGTAGCTCGCCATATCTGAGCTGAGGAACAGGCAGGCGTTTGCCACGTCCTGCGGCTGGCCCCAACGGCCCAACGGTACGTCTTTGCGTAACGCTTCCCCAGCATCCGGGGTGGGGGCAAGGCGTTTGGCTCCCTCGGTGCCTTCGATGAAACCGGGCACGACTGAGTTCACTCGAATACCTTCCACACCCCATTCCATCGAAAGGGTCCGGGTGATTTGATCCACGCCCGCCTTTGCCGCGCAGACATGGGCCTGACCTTCATAAGGTAAGTATGCCTGTGGGGCTGAGATGTTGATGATGCTGGCGCCGGGGCGTTTGAGGAACGGGTAGGCCCCCTTCATCACATGGATCGTGCCCATCAGGTCGATATCGATCACAGTTTTGAACGCATTGACTGACATCTCAGCCGCCAGCGCTGGGAAGTTGCCTGCTGCACCCGAGACCAAAACGTCAAAATTGCCTAATGTATCATGGAACTGTTTCAGTCCAGCCGCTACGGCCTCAGGGTTCCTCACGTCAAACGCTGCACCGATGGCATCCTGTGCGCCAGCGGCTTTCAGAGCCGCGACCGTATCATCAACCTTTTCCTGCGAACGACTGGCTACAGCCAGTTTGGAGCCCGAGGCCGCAAAGGCCTCGGCAATGCCGCGATTGATGCCGCTGGTTCCGCCGATAACGATGACGGTTTTTCCTGAAAAATCCATGTAGACCTCCCTTGGCAGGGAACCCTACTCGCCGTAGGGCACCCAGATGTTTTTCACTTCGGTCGCAGCCTGAAGGAAGCGGCGGGAATGGTCCATGCTCCAGTCAAATGCCGTCGCGTTATTGACCCAAGTTCGCTTCAGGTTTCCGGCCGAGACGGCTTCGATCTCTTTCGAAAGGTCGGTGGACGAGAACGACCAGACCGCATCCACGTTCAGATGTGAGGCCAGCGGTTTCGCCAATTCCACATGACTGCCGGTCAGGATGTTCACCACGCCAGCGGGGACGTCCGAAGTTTCGAGGATCTGGTAAAAGTCTGTTGCCGCCAGTGGATAGGGCTCGGAAGCCACCAGAACTGTCCGGTTGCCCATGGCAATCGCTGGCGCCATCGCAGAAACCAGACCCAGAAGCGGTGCCTCGTCGGCACACAGAGCACCGATCACGCCAACGGACTCTTTCATCGCAATAGCGACTCCCCGGATCGGAACGCCATGCACCTGACCGTCATACTTGTCGGCCCAGGCAGCGGCGGCAAACAGACGCTGGATTGAGGCTTCAACCTCTTTCGCGCCGTCCTTTTTGCCGGTCATTGCGTCGATACGCGCGGCGAATTCATCGGCACGGGCCGAGAGGTTTTCGCCGATGTAGTACAAGATCTGCGCGCGCAGGTGGCCGGTTGTCTTGGACCAACCCTTCGCACCAGCTGCGGCCTCAACCGCGTTCCGGATGTCCTTGCGATTACCAAGCCCCACATGGCCCAGCAGACCGGATTTACCCCAGACGGGCTTTGAATAGCCACCGTCGGGCCGCGCCTGTTTACCACCGATATACAATTTGGCGGTGCGGTCGATTGGATCGACCGGAGCACCTTCGCCCATGGTCGGCTCGATCTTCGCCAGCGGTTTACCCTTGCCCTTGGGCTTTGTGTATGCCGCCAAACCTTCCCAGCCGCCTTCGCGACCAAAGCCGCTTTCGCGCACGCCGCCAAACCCGGCGGCGGCGTCAAACAGGTTGGTCGCGTTCACCCAGACCACGCCAGCAACCAGCTTGGGCGCGATGTCCAGCGCGAGGTTTACGTTTTCGGTCCAGACCGTTGCGGCCAACCCGTAACGGGTGTTGTTTGCCAGCTCGACTGCCTCTTCCGGAGTGCGGAAGGTGGACGACACCAGAACCGGTCCAAAAATTTCCTCCTGCATCAGCGGGTCAGAGGTCTCCAGCCCCGAGATTAGCGTTGGCGGGTAGTAGCAGCCGTTCGCGGGCAAGTCGCAAGCGGCCTGATGAACGCGACCAGCGGTGTTACTTTCAACCATGCCCTTGATGGTCTGCAGCTGAACAGGGTCAACTACAGCGCCCACGTCGATGCACTTATCCAGCGGGTCACCGATGCGCAGGGTGTCCATCCGGGCACGCAGCTTAGCGTGGAAACGATCGGCGATGCCCTCTTGAACCAGAAGGCGCGAGCCTGCGCAGCAGACTTGACCCTGATTGAACCAGATGGCGTCGACGAGCCCCTCGATGGCTGAATCGATATCCGCGTCATCAAAGACGACGTAGGCGGACTTACCGCCCAATTCCAACGTCAGCTCTTTGCCTGACCCTGCGGTCGCCTCGCGGATACGTCGGCCCACAACGGTTGAGCCGGTGAACGCGATCTTGTCCACATCCGCATTCACGATCATCTCGCCCACTGCACCATCTCCGGTCACGATGTTGACGACACCTTTCGGCAGCCCGGCCTGTGAGCAGATATCGGCGAACAGCAGCGCGGTCAGCGAGGTGTATTCGGCCGGTTTCAGAACCACCGTGTTGCCCATTGCCAGCGCAGGCGCGATTTTCCACGCCAGCATCAGCAGCGGGAAGTTCCACGGAATGATCTGGCCGCAAACCCCCAGCGCCTGAGCGTCGGGCAGTTCGCTTTCCATCAACTGCGCCATGCCCGCATGGTAATAGAAATGCCGCTGCGCCAGCGGGATGTCGATATCGCGCGATTCACGGATCGGCTTACCGTTGTCGAGGCTTTCCAGCACAGCAAACAGGCGCGAATGCTTCTGCAGCAGGCGTGCAATCGCGTAGAGATAACGTGCGCGCCCCGCACCGCCCAACTTCTCCCACTTGGGTTGCGCTTTACGTGCGGCAGAAACCGCGGCGTCCACGTCACCCTGTTTCGCTTGCGTCAGCTTGGCCAGAACCTCTCCGGTCGCCGGGTTGCGGCTGTCAAACCCTTTGCCGGGTTTGGTGAATGCGCCGTCGATATAGTGGCCGAACTTGTCGCCCTGATCGACCAGCCAGGCCAGTGCCTCGGCTGCGCTTTCGGGGGCAGGGCCGTAGTCCATGGTCTCGAAAATCTCTTTGACTGTCATTGTTCTTGTCCTTTTCCCGGGGCTTCGCCCGTTCAGCGCTGAAATCGCTCCACCGGAGCGATTTCCGGGCGCGCCTCACCCCATAGAATGACGGTAACCGGCGGAATATGCGCCTGTCACATAGTGTTCCAACTGCCGCTCAATGTCGCCCAGCAGTGATGAGGCACCAAAGCGGAACAGGTCTGGTTCCAGCCAGCGGTCGCCCAACTCGTCCTTGATCAGCGACAGGTAAACCAATGCGTCTTTGGCTTTTGAGATCCCACCCGCAGGCTTATAGCCAACGCGATATCCCGTGCGGTCATAGTAATCCCGGATCGCGCGGATCATCACAAGCGACACAGGCAAGGTGGCGTTGACGCTTTCCTTGCCAGTCGAGGTCTTGATGAAATCGGCACCCGCCATCATGCAGACCAGCGAGGCGCGGGCGACATTGCGCAGGCTGCCCAGTTCGCCGGTGGCAAGGATGGCTTTGACATGGGCATCACCACAAGCGACGCGGAACGCTTTCATCTCATCATACAGGGCCTGCCAATCGCCGGACAGCACATGACGGCGCGAGATCACGATATCGATCTCTTCGGCGCCCGCTTTCACACTTTCTTCGATCTCGGCCACGCGCAGATGGAATGGAGATAGACCAGCCGGGAAGCCAGTGGATACCGCCGCAACCGGAATACCAGTGCCTTCCAGTGCGTCCACAGCCGTTTCGATCATGTCATGGTAGACGCAGACTGCTCCGGTTGTGATTGGCGGCATGTCCAGCGCCTGCAGAACCGACGACGCAACGGGTTGACGAGCCTTGGCACAAAGGCGGCGAACCCGCCCTACTGTGTCATCACCCGATAGGGTGGTCAGGTCGATCATTGTGATCGCCTTCAGCAGCCATGCGGCCTGGTATTCCTTCTTTACCGACCGCCGACCGGGCAGCGTCGCGGCGCGGCGTTCGATGGCCGAAGTGTTGGCCTGTACGGCCCGCACCCAATCCAGATCCAAGTCCATTCCCGGGTTCCGGGGCTCGGTCACTTGCGGCAGATGCGGGGTGCGCACGGGGCTTTCTGAGCTCTGCGTTTCCATTTTTCCGTCCTTTTGGAGGTTTGCGCCAAATTCGCATGGGCTGCGAAGAAAAGAAAGGTGTGCCGACCCCTGCAAAGGGTAAAATTTTGACCAAATGGACAAAAAAGATGTTTTCTTGCGAGTAATTCGCATTTGCATTGACTTAGTTGCGAATGGTTCGCATATTCAGAGGTAACAAGGCACCTAAATGGAGTCGCAAATGATTCGCCGTACCTTTCTTGCAACATTGGCTTTCGTTGCTGCATTACCAGCCGCCGCATTTGCCGAGGCGCCGTTGAAGGTTGTCGCAACGACCGGCATGATCGCTGATACGGCCCGTCAAATCGGCGGTGATCAGGTTGAAGTTAAAGGTTTGATGGGCCCAGGCGTTGACCCACATGCTTATCGTCAGACACGCACAGATATCGTTGCGATGACCCGCGCAGATCTGGTGCTATGGCACGGCCTATATCTCGAAGCGCAGATGGAAGATTTCTTTGATGATCTGGGGCGTAAGCAAACCGTTGTGGCTGTTGCGGAGGGTGTCGACAAAGGCAAATTGCGCGCTCATGACGACTACGCCGACAAATATGACCCGCATGTCTGGATGAGCCCGGTGCTATGGCGTGATGTTGTGCTTGAGGTGCAAGATGCTCTGACTCTAGCTCGCCCTGAGGCTGCAGAATTCTTTGCCGCAAATACTCAAGCGTTTCTGGCCGAGATCGACGCGTTGAGCGCTTATGGCGAACAGATGCTTACTGCAGTTCCTGAAGACAACCGTATGTTGGTAACTGCCCATGACGCCTTTGGCTATTTCGGTGCTGAATATGGCTATGAAGTGCTGGGTGTTCAGGGCATCTCGACCCAATCAGAGGCCGGTTTGAACCGCATCGGTGAGTTGGTCGACACACTCGTGAACCGTCAGTTGAAAGCGGTCTTCGTGGAAAGCTCGGTCTCTGACCGGTCCATGCGTGCTCTGATCGAGGGTGCCGCGGCTGAAGGCCACGAGGTCGGTGTCGGTGGAGAGCTTTACTCGGACGCGATGGGAGAGCCCGGAACATATGAGGGCACTTATATCGGAATGCTTGATCACAACATCACCGTGATTGCCGGGGCGCTGGGCGCGGATGTGCCGCAGCGTGGCATGAACGGCAAACTGTCGGCGGGGTTCTGAGCCATGCTGGAACTCGCAACAGTTCAGGGTGTTTCAATTGAAGGGCAGGATATTGATCGCTGCCCGCTCGCCATTCGCGGTCTGACTGTCTCGTACGGTCAGAAGCCCGCAGTGTTTTCGGTGGATATGACGGTGCAACCCAGCGCGATGACGGCGATCATCGGACCGAATGGGGCTGGCAAGTCCACTTTGCTCAAGGCCGCGTTGGGGATCGTATCGCCTCTTTCCGGTCAGGTGACGGTGTTTGGCCAGCCGCTCGAAGATCAACGTGCGCGTATCGCCTATGTCCCGCAGCGCGCCAGTGTGGATTGGGATTTTCCGACACGCGTGATTGACGTGGTTCTGATGGGATTGTCGCGTCAGTTGGGTCTACTGGGTCGTGTTCGCGCACGTCATATGGCCCGCGCCATGGACTGTTTGAACCGTGTCGGAATGCGAGAATTTGCGGACCGTCAGATTGGTCAGCTTTCCGGTGGTCAGCAACAGAGGGTCTTTCTTGCGCGTGCATTGGCACAGGATGCTGATCTGTACCTGCTGGACGAGCCCTTTGCGGGCGTGGACGCCGCGACCGAAAAGGCCATTATTGCTGTACTGAAATCGCTGAAAGAAGCTGGCAAGACCGTTGTCGTGGTACATCACGACTTGGCAACGGTTGTGGACTATTTTGACCATGTGTTCCTGATCAACACCCGCAAGGTGGCCGAAGGTTCGGTTGAGCAGGCCTTTACTGCGGAAACGTTGCAAGCCGCTTATGGCGGACGCCTCGCAACGGCACAGATTGATCAGATTTCGCGCGCGCTGGGATAATCATGCTTTGGGATGCTCTGACCCTGCAGCTTGGCTATAACGCCACGCTGGTCGCAATCGGTGCGACATTGCTGGGCATTTCAGCGGGAGTGACCGGCACGTTTCTGTTCCTGCGTAAGCGTGCCCTCGTAAGTGATGCCATTAGCCATGCGACCCTGCCGGGGGTTTGCCTTGCCTTCATGGCATTGGTGGCGTTTGGAGGGGATGGGCGCAATCTAATTGGTCTGTTGGTCGGTTCGGCCATATCGGCTTGGGTCGGTCTGCTTTGCATGAACTGGCTAACGCGTCATACGCGGCTTGCAGAGGATGCTGCGATCGGTGCGGTTCTTTCGGTCTTCTTTGGGTTTGGTGTTGTCCTGCTGACGGTGATTCAGACCATGGGTGTTGGACGTCAAGCCGGGTTGGAGGGGTTCTTGCTTGGGTCCACCGCCGGAATGCTCTGGGCAGACGCGCTCGTGATTGCAATCGGTGGTGCGGCGACTCTGTTGCTGGTGATGATTATCCGCCGTCCGATGACGATGGTGGCCTTTGATCCTGAATACGCCGCCGCGCGTGGATTGCCTGTGCACCGGATTGATCTGGCGATGATGGGGCTTGTTATGGCGGTCACTGTGGTCGGGTTGAAGATCGTTGGCCTGATCCTGATTGTCGCGCTGCTCATCATTCCTCCGGTGACCGCGCGGTTTTGGACAGAACGATCCGATCGTGTTGTGCTGCTGGCAGGGATATCCGGGGGGCTTGCTGGCTTTTTGGGGGCAGGAATTTCGGCCTCGGCACCGAACCTGCCAACCGGTCCGATCATTGTCCTGGTCAGTTTTGGATCTTTCGCGCTGTCACTTTTGTTCGCACCGGTTCGAGGCGTTTTGGCGGCGGTACTGCGGCACCTTAGATTCCAGCGACGCGTGCATATCCGGCAGGGTCTTCTGGCGCTGGCGCAAGGTCAGAAGATCTATGAGCCACTGACCATTCGCCTGCTGCGTCGTGCGGGTATCGTGCGCGCCGATGGTGTCGCGACAGATGAAGGGAAAGCGCGCGCCGCCAAAGCGCTGCGGGACGAAAAGCGGTGGGAATTCGTACGTGCCGATCAGGCGCATGAGGCCACCGCGGCGCTGTACGATGGTTTGCGTGATATCGAGACTGTTCTAACGCGCGATCAGATCGCCGAAATAGACCGTCGCATCGGTGGCCCGCAGGAGGTCATGCCATGAGTGGTGAAGAATTTGTCCCTCTGTCGCTGACCCCTCTGTTGATTGGAACATTTGCAGCCATCGCTTGCGCGCTTCCCGGAAACTTTCTGGTTCTTCGTAAACAGGCCCTTATTGGCGATGCGATCAGCCATGTGGTGCTGCCCGGCATTGTCGTGGCGTTTCTGCTGACAGGTGCGATCTCTACTTGGCCCATGATGCTCGGCGCGGCCGGGGCCGCTGTCGTTGCCGTTGTGATGATCGAGGCGATCCGACGATTAGGTCAGATCGAACCCGGCGCCGCAATGGGAGTGGTGTTCACAACCATGTTTGCGGGCGGGGTATTACTGTTGGAACAGACTGATACCTCGACGGTTCATCTAGACGTGGAACATGCGCTTTATGGCAATCTGGAAAGCTTGATCTGGTTGGATGCCACAGGATGGTCGTCTCTGCTGGACGTACAGGCATTGGCTGGTCTGCCCCCCGAATTGCCCCGAATTGCACTGACGATGGTGGGTGTCATCTTGTTTACCTGGTTGTTCTGGCGGCCGCTCAAGATCTCGACATTCGACGAAGGATTTGCTCGTACCATTGGCATCCGAACCGGAGCGTTGGGTATGGCGCTGGTCATCACAGCGGCGATCGCTGCCGTAGCTGCATTTGATGCCGTGGGATCAATCATCGTGATCGCCATGTTCATCTGTCCACCCGCTGCGGCTCGGATGATGACGAACCGGCTGGAAACCCAGATTGTCTGGAGCGTTCTGTTCGCGACCATTTCGGCCATCTCGGGGTATGTTCTGGCTGGGTACGGCCCATTGTGGCTGGGGGGTGCAGATGCTGTTAGTGCTGCGGGAATGATCGCGACGATATCTGGCTTGATACTGGCGCTGACCGCCGTCCTTGGCCCCTGTCGAACCCGCAGCGGAGCCCCCAGCCAGGCTTAACTTGGCGTATTCACGCCAATGGTTTTCGCAAGGTTTCGGCTGAACTTCGCCAAATAGAAACAATTTCCAAATATTAACGGGATTTATTCCATGTGCGATGGTACGCAAGCTTGGATCAAATACCACAAGACCACCACTCACTCTGGTATATCCGGCCAGTATTGACCTAAGTCGCTACCCCCTTTACGACAGGGTCAAGCTGGCCGGATACATCATTTGCTCGCCCGCTGAACCATCCAAACCTGTGGTCGAATCGCGCATATCTATGCTAGGTCTAGTGGTATGGTGTATGCAGACCCCAATATCAGCAACGATCGCCCGGTAATTCGGCAGCTTGATGATGCAGCAATCAATCGGATTGCTGCTGGTGAAGTCGTGGAACGGCCGGCCTCTGCAGTTAAAGAATTGGTCGAAAATGCCATAGATGCTGGGGCCAAACGCATTGCCGTCGAAGTCGCGGATGGCGGCAAGACCCTGATTCGTGTCACCGATGATGGCTGCGGCATCGCTGCTGAAGATTTACCGCTGGCGCTGTCGCGTCATGCGACATCAAAGATCGACGGGTCCGATCTGCTAAATATCCACACATTTGGGTTTCGCGGGGAAGCGCTGCCCTCGCTGGGAGCGGTTGGTCGTTTGACCATCACCAGTCGCGTACCGGGCTCTGAAGCCGCTACAATCCACGTGGCGGGTGGCAAAGTGGAGGCTGTGAAGCCTGCCGCATTGCGCACGGGGACAGTGGTCGAGCTGCGAGACCTATTCTACGCCACCCCGGCACGGCTGAAGTTCATGCGCACGGACCGGGCTGAGGCGCAGGCAATTTCCGACATCGTGAAACGTCTTGCAATGGCCGAGCCTGCAATAGCGTTCACACTACGTGATGTTTCGGGTGGTGGAGAAGGTCGCGTGACCTTCCGCGCCGACCGCGAGAATGGCGATCTGTTTGATGCGTTGCACGCCCGATTGGCGCGCATACTAGGACGTGAATTCGCTGAGAACGCGTTGCAGATCGATGCCACCCGCGAAGGGCTCAGGCTGTATGGCTATGCCGCGCTTCCGACCTATTCGCGCGGGGCTGCAGTCGCGCAGTATCTATTCGTCAACGGACGACCCGTGCGGGACAAGATGCTAACCGGTGCTCTGCGCGCGGCCTATTTCGATTTTCTCAGTCGCGATCGACATCCGGCCGCAGCGCTGTTTATCGACTGTGATCCAACGCTGGTGGACGTGAATGTGCATCCGGCTAAATCCGAGGTTAGGTTCCGCGATCCGGGCCTAGCACGTGGGTTGATCGTATCCAGCCTGCGCCACGCGCTGGCCGAGGCCGGACATCGTGCGTCTTCGACTGTCGCAAATGCAACCTTGGGTGCGATGCGGCCCGAGCCCGCTGCGCCAGCGCGGGTGTATCAGATAGATCGTCCGTCACCGATGGCGCGTCAGGCGGCCTATCGTGCGCAATCTCCTGGCTTTGCGGAGCTGTCACAGAATTATAGCGGGCGCATCGTGGAGCCGGTGCCAGAAACTGCTCCGGTGGAAGAACCGCAGGACCTGCCATTGGGGGCCGCGCGAGGTCAGGTGCACGAGAATTACATCATTGCCCAGACAGCAGATGGCATGGTGATCGTGGATCAGCACGCCGCGCATGAACGGTTGGTTTACGAAAAGCTCAAAGGCCAGATGGCTGAAAACGGCGTTGCCGCCCAAGCCTTGCTGATCCCTGAAATTGTCGATCTGACAGATGGGGACTGCGCGCGGTTGATGGCAGTCGCTGATGATCTTGCGCGCTTTGGGCTGACCATCGAACCCTTTGGCGGTGGAGCGGTCGCTGTGCGCGAAACTCCGGCCATTCTGGGTGAAGTCGATGCCCGAGCCATGATCCTCGACATCCTTGACGAGCTTGCCGATCAGGGCGAAAGCCAAACCGTGCAGGCACGGATTGAGGCGATCCTCAGCCGGGTGGCCTGTCATGGTTCAGTCCGATCAGGCCGTCGGATGCGGGCAGAAGAAATGAACGCCCTGCTGCGCGAGATGGAGGCGACGCCCCATTCCGGCCAATGCAACCATGGGCGGCCGACCTATGTGGAACTGAAGCTCAGCGATATCGAACGCCTGTTCGGTCGCAGTTGATCCATCGGCCCTGTCGGGCTATGAAGAATAAAACAAGAACATCCGAGGCGACATGATCGAGATAGCTGGTACTCAATATGCGTTGAATGACCCCGTCATCCTGATCACTGGCGGAGTTGTGGCGTTGATTCTGCTCTTGCTGTTTCTATCGCTACGGGCGTCACAACGCTCGGCCCGGATGGCCGAACCCTTGGCCCGGCAGATGGCCCATTTGGGACAGCATGTGCAGCAACTAGGCCAAGGGCAGGAGCAGCTACGCGGCGGATTGCAGCATGTCTCGGACACGCAGGCCAATGCGCAGGTGCAGGTGATCCAAACTGTCGAATCCCGTCTGTCGTCGGTGCAGCAGCAGATGAATGACCGGCTGGCAGATAACGCGATGAAATCGGCGCGCGCCTTGGCTGAGATGCAGGAGCGAATGAAGGAATCGCTACATGGCTCATCGAAACAGACGGCGACCTCGCTGACTCAACTGCAGGAACGTCTGGCGGCCATCGACAAGGCTCAGGACAATATTACCAAGCTGTCTGGCGACGTATTAAGCCTGCAGGACATCCTGTCGAACAAACAGACGCGCGGGGCGTTTGGAGAAATTCAGCTAAATGATATCGTCTCAAAGGCGCTGCCATCGGATAGCTTTCAGTTGCAGGCGACATTGTCGAACGGACGGCGGGCAGACTGCCTGATCAACCTGCCCAACCCCCCAGGCCCGATCGTGATCGACAGTAAATTCCCGCTGGAAGCCTATGAGGCGCTGGTCGGTTCGACCAATGACATGGAACTGAAAGCTGCCGTGCAGATGTTCCGCAGCACGGTTCGCAAGCACATCAACGATATCTCCGAGAAGTATATTCTGGACGGTGAAACAGCTGATGGGGCGCTGATGTTCCTGCCGTCCGAGGCGGTCTATGCCGAGCTGCACGCCAAGTTCCCGGAACTTGTGCAGGAGAGTTTTTCGAAACGCGTTTGGATCGTTTCACCAACCACTTGCATGGCGACACTGAATACTATGCGCGCGATCCTCAAAGACGCGCGCATGCGCGAGCAGGCCGGTGCCATCCGCAAGGAGCTGGGAATGCTGCACAAGGATGTGGACCGTTTGGGTGAACGTGTCTCGAACCTGGATCGCCATTTTGGTCAGGCGGCCAAGGACATCTCGGAAATCAAGATAAGCGCCGAAAAGGCGGGTCGCCGGGCGCAACGTTTGGACAATTTCGATTTCGAAGAGCTTGCGCCGGATGACCACACAAACGTCGTGCCGCTGGGAAAAACCGAAGGCTGAGCGTTACTGGATGGATAGGTCCAGATTATAACCAACCGTCTTGCCGGTGTCGCGATCGTTCCCCATCAGATAAACACGTATGGTGTAGTCGCCACTATCTGGAAGCTCGATCCGGGCGGTATTGCCATCAATTGAACCATTGTAAATTGCAACCCCGTCACTGTTCGGCGGCAGGATATTGAAATAGATCACTCCATAACCGTTGGTGTCACTGACCTTGAGGTCGGCGAACATCTCCTGCCCAGCCTTGGCGCCCAGTTTATAGTCGAAATACTCGTTTCCGGTTACAGTACCATTCACCATCGTACCGAAATTGCCCGGTTGGAATTTCACGTCTGCTGTCATCTGAGCGGAAACGCTGGCTCCGAAGGCCATCAACAGCGCCATAGTTGCCATCCTTAACATTGCTGAAATCCCCCAGTTGGTTAGCGTCGATAAACAACCCTACCATAACGGATCAGATTCGAAGGAATGGCTGGAACAGGCGCGGCATCAGCTTGCTGAACTTCAGTGGAGCATCGGTGACGGCCAGACAAATGCAGTCTTCAGAGATGTCTGCCGTAGGCGTGTGATGGATAGATTGGTCTGCAATTTCGACATCGCCGCGGTCGAAGCGGTCGATCTCGTCAGAGAATGCACCCTGCAGGACCATCGTCAGTTCTATGCCATTATGGCTGTGATCCGGCACCGCTGCCCCGGCGGGGATAAACAACAACCGGGCGGTGGCTTCGCTGGTCGTGGGCAGGATTGCCTGTTTGACACCCATGCCGACGGGCTTCCATTTGATCGCGTTCACGTCGCCGCCAACATAGTCCTGCAGCGGAGCCGGAAGAACTGCACAAGATGGGCGCGCGGGTTTCGCCTTTGGTGTGCCCTGAGCAATCAATGCCATTGTTGCCGCCAGCGAACCGTCGCTCATGCTTGCAGACGCATCCTGTTCCTGCAGGACACATCCGCCAACTGCGTCAAAGCTTTCAGCGCGGGCGCGGCAGTGGTCGCAAAGAGATAGGTGCGTGGCGACCATCAGGTCGAACGCTTCGGGCAGATTGCCTGAGGCATAGGCCATCAGCAGGTCGTCGGTCAGGTGATGTTTAATCTCGTTTCTCATGCTCGTCATCTCAGTTCATCGCGTAGCGCAAGCGGTCCAGCGCCAGCCGTATCCGTGATTTGATCGTTCCCAACGGTAACCCGGTCTGAGATGCGATTTCTCGATGGCTCAGATCTCCGAAGTAGGCCTTCTCGATCAGCTGTCTTTGCGCCTCGGGTAATGCCGCCATGGCATCACGCAGCTGCGCGGTTTCCTGTTGCAGCGCCAGAACGTCTTCCTGTTCCGGCTCCGCCTCTGGCCCCCACCAGAGGTCTTCGGGTTCAGGGCGGCGTTGCTTTCGCAATACGTCAATGCGCTTGTTTCTTGCGATAGTGAACACCCAGGTCGCAACCGTTGCCCTTGTCGGGTCAAACAGATGCGCCTTGTGCCACAAGGTCGCCATGACCTCCTGCGCGCATTCCTCCGCCAGTGCAGCGTCTGACCCGGACTTGATTAGAAATGCCTTTATTCGAGGTGCAAAGTGCTGGAACAGTTCAGCAAATGCGATCTGATCCTTCGCATCTCGGATGCGACGGACGTGATCCACCCATTCCTTTCTCGTGTCACAACCTTTGTTTTGTCCGTTCACCGATTTACCTTTAAATCGTTTGGCTCCGTGCACGGCACTTTTGACAGCAGGTTGTGCTGCCGCATCGTCCAAGGTCACGGTATCTATCTCGGTAAACATAACCTCATTACGTTGTCTGACCCAAGTTGGATCAGTCTGGTGCAAAAAATTTCATCCAAAACGAGCAGTATTTCGTAATGTATGATGTATGGGCATTCGGAAATGGATGTCTTTTGAACAGTTTGCAGTCAGTACGGAACATCTGCGTTATGAACACTGTTGATCACATCGCGGGTCATACCTTTCACGGGCGCAAGGGTGCGATCGATAATTCGTTTCGCTATTCAATCGATTATGTTCTGTTTGACCCTGAAGCATGTGCCAAGACGCCCTTTTTGTTTTCGTTCAACAAGGTAAATCTGACCGGATGGCGAGATAGCGATCACGGTGGTGAGCCTGGTCGGGGTCGCGGCGCGATTTGGCTGCGCGAGTGTTTTGAGGCGCAGGGTATTCCTCAGCCGGATCAGATCACTCTATTGACCCAACCGCGCATGCTTGGGCATGTGTTCAATCCCGTGAGTTTCTGGTTCTGCTTTGATGATGGGAATCAGCTCTATGCTGTGGTTGCTGAAGTGACCAATACTTATGGTACGCGTCACAGCTATCTGTGCCACAAACCCGATCATTCGCCCATTGCGTCAACAGATCGGATACTGGCTGACAAGTTGATGCATGTCTCGCCGTTTCAAGAAATTGAAGGAACCTATACATTTCGGTTTGATTATCGCGACGAGCGCGTGGGTGTCTGGATCGATTATGGTCGCGACAGCGGGGGGCTGATCGCCACCCTGACGGGTTCACGCCGGCCGCTTAGCAACCGCATTATTCTTAAATCGCTCTGGCGCCGACCGTTCGGAGCGCGAAGGGCGGTGTTTCTGATCCACTGGCAAGCGCTCAAGCTATGGGTCAAGCGCGCCCGTTTCAGCCCCTTTCGCACCGCTCCCGTCCCTGATCAGCCTGTATCGCGTTCACATCAGTAAAGCCCTCTGCTTTGCGCAAGATCAAAGACGGTCGCCTGTGGCATCGTTCAGATAACAGTGAACCGCGAACACGAGGAGTTGGGACATGTTGGAAATCTCGGCAAGAAAAATCGCTCAGGTTGCCATGATGGGGCGAGAGCTGAACCGGGCCGAGGGCGAATTACGCGCATTCATCGAACGCATGAGCGAGGATGAACAAGCAGAACTGGTCGCCGTCATGTGGGTCGGTCGTGAGAGCTTCTTCGCTGAAGATCTGGCCGAGGCCATTGCAACCGCAAAGTCCGAGGCCTCAACCCCTTGCGCGGATTATCTGATCGGAACGCCGCATTTATCCGATCACCTGGAAAATGGGTTGGATGCGCTGGGAATCTCTGCTGAAGATGTCGAAAACGATCTGATGTAATCCCTGATCTCGCGTTATGGCGTATGGATTGGTCCGGATGCTGGCGCGTCGGATTGGTTGATCCGCTTTCATTAAACAATATTAATGCGGCGTTCCTACGAGGTTAATGTCGAGTTCTTTTATCAGGTTCATCAACGGCAACGATGAATACTGGAGAAATTCGACATGGCACACGTCAATACAACCGCAGCTGATCATCGGTCTCTGTGCTTCGGCCAGTTTGCGAGCCAGCCTGAGGCCCCATCTGCATGGCAGCGTCGCAGAGTTTACAACAAGACTATCCGGGCGCTTGAAAAGCTCAATGATCATCAGCTTAGCGATATCGGCATCTCACGTGCTGAGATACGGCAGCGCGTATATCGAAACGTTTATCACAACACGCCCTATCAGGCCTGCTCTTAGGCACTGTCCGGTGCGATCCGAAAAGCAATCTATGTAAGTAAGCGCGAGGTAACGAATATGCTGGATAGTAACCCAAACCCGAAACAGACCGTGTCTAACAGTGCGCTGTTGTTGTTCGATCAGGCGATGAGAATGCGCGCAATCCAAGCCGATATCGTTCGCGCCGGTCAAGAGCTGAACCGTCTTTCAGATTTCGAATTATCAGAGCTTGGAATCAATCGCTGCGATGTTGAAGCGGTGATAGCGCAATATATTTGACGGCCGTCAGCGACGCCACAATGTGATCAGCCGCTTCGCGTGTTCGAAGCGGCTGATTGCGTTTTAGGCGGTGTGGTCCACGATCTGCAGGTGTTGCGCCAGTGTGTCGATCTCACCCATCCAACCCTGTACCAGTTTCGGATCACTTGGCGCGGCGTGGACACCGGCAGGGATAGCACGGTTCAGGACGGCTTCGACTGCAAGGGACACCGGGATCGATACCAGACGGGCCATGGCCGTGCCGCGTTCGTCACCCCAAGCGTCCATGACATAGGTCTTATGCCAGACCTCAACGCCGTCTTTCTCGGCTTTCAGGCCCACACACAGAACCACGCGGTCGGGTTCGCTCTCTTCATAGGCGTTTTCTTCCCAGAACTGATCCGACATCTCTTTCAGGCGGGCGTCGCCTTCCGGCCCTGCGAGGGTCTCGATTTCAGTAAACACATCCGACCACGCGTCAGCCCAACCGTTCAGGCGCAGGGTGCCGCGGACAAATTCCTTGACCGGCCAGTGATCCTCGAACTGGTACTCGGCCTTAAAAGGGATTGAATCGCGGTTCGGGTAGACCTCGAAGCTTTCGGGCGTGGGCAGCGGGGCGATATAGCTGCTGATCGCGTCCCACGGGCGCGCGACGTCCAATGGGGCATAGTCGCGGATTGATTTCGACGGTGAGCGCAGCGCCTTTAGAACACCTAACGGTGACCAGCTGAACTTGTAGCGGAACGGGTTTGGGTTCTTCGGGATCCCGCCGCAATACGAAATAAAGCTTAGGTGGTTCTGGGGATCGAACGCGTCCGATGCGCGGTAGTCGGCGACCAGAGCATGCGCCATCAGGTGGTCGATCCCAGGGTCCAACCCGACCTCGTTGACAAGCGCCACACCGGCCTCGCGCGCCTTGTCGTCCAAAGCGCGCATCTCGGGCGCGATGTAGGAAGACGACACAAAGTTGGCCTCTTTCGAAATTGCCAGCTCTGCCAGTGGCACATGCCAGTCACCCGGCAGCATCGAGACGATGATGTCGCCCTTCTCAAGCACCGCGCCTAGGGCGTCGATGTCGAAGGCGCGGATGTCATCAGTCAGGTCTCCGACCTCGGCCTTGGCCTTCTCGACGGTCCGGTTCCAGACCGCGACCTTGTGCCCGCCTTCGATTAGGCGGCGCAGGCCGGGGATGGCCGACAGGCCGGTGCCACACCAGTGAATCGTCATCTCTCAGATCCCTTCGATATGTGTTTTATAGGTTGCCTCAGCCCGCCCCCAAACACCGCTGTCCAGATCGGTCAGCGTCAGCAGGGACGGTAGCAGTTGCGCCGCGTAGTCTTGCGAGCTTTCGACGGGCAGCATCGACGGCAAATTGTCGATGGCCATCACATCCATGACCGGGTTGGTCGCCACGCGCAAAGCAGGGGCGTTCCATGTGGTGGCACGGTCATAGACCGGCACTGGGTTGTAATCGCTGTCCGGGTCGCAGGCCACGTCGCCGATGGCCGTCAGACTGCGTTGTGCGCTCAGAGCATCGCGCGGGACAAAAACCGGGGTGCCCGGTCGGGCGAAGATGCAGTTCAGGAAGAGATCGTGATCAAGGATTTCGGGAAATGGCCCGCCGCTGGACGTCTCGGCAATGTCCCATTTGGTGACGGCGACCCCCATGGCCTCGCACATATCGGCGGCGCCGGTCCCGACACGGCCTAACGCGCCGATGACGATGGCGCGGGGACGGTCGGCTCCTCTAGCGTCCAGTTCGGCCATCAGTTCATCATTCAACGCGTCTTTGTTGGCATAAACACCAACGGGTGGGCATGCCTGCCCGCGTTGCTGCGCTGCCCATGTCTTCAGTGTAACCGCAGCACCGGCGTAACCGGCCCAATAGCCAAAGGCAGCAACCCTGCGGCCATCTGCGTCCACCAGATATTCCAAGTCAAAAAGCGTGCCGCCACCGGCCTTAAACCGCCGCAACAATTCGCGTCCAGAATGCTGACCCTTATAAGCATGGCCAAACATGATGTGGCGGTGAGGCAAGGGCGTGCCATCCTCGGGCAGCTCTTTTAAGCCAAAGACGATTGCGTCAAGCGGGGCTTCTGGCCACGAATTCTCGGACGCGATTTCGCAACCTGCCTGTCTGTAACCATCCAAAGGAATAGCCCGTACAGAGCTTTCTTCGACCGTCACCCGAATGCCTGCAGCGATCAGTGCGGCGGCACCTTCAGGGGTAAGCCCGACCCGTTCCTCGTTCGGGCGCTGTTCCGCCCGGACCCAGAGATGTGTCATCATACTTCCTTTTGTCAGAGCATTCCGGCGGCGCGCACCGCCTGAACCGATGGCCGAGCCTCCATCGCCTCGCGGAAGGCGATGATCTTGGGAAAGGCCGAAACGTCGACGCCGTCACCTTCCAGCCAGCTACAGACCACATAGAGGTAAGCGTCGGCTAGCGAGAGTGTCTCACCCAACACGAACGGACCACGCAGCCCGTTTGAAACGATATAGTCGCATGACGCGGTCATCGTCTGGGGTACCTTGTCCTTCATGTCCTTCCAACTGGCCTTCTTGTCCGCCCAACGAGGCCCGCGCAGTTTGTGCGCGTGGTTCACATGCATGGTCGAGGCCAGATAATACATTACCTCCCGCATTCGCGCTGCCATCACGGGATCTGCCGGAACCAGCCCGGCCTCGGGTGCTTTGGCGGCAACAAACTCCAGTAGGGCGCCGGTTTCAGTCAGAATGCCACCATCAACCGCAAGCGCAGGTACACGGCCTTTGGGATTAATTTGCCTGTACGCGGGCTTTGTCTGCTCGCCACCGGCGAAATCAAGCTGCACGGCTTCATATTCCAAACCGGCCTCTTCCAGCGCAATCGCCACAGCGACTGAGATTGTGCGGGGGGCAAAATAGAGCTGCATCCGTGCCTCCTTACAGGTGGGTTTGGGCAAAATGCCGATCTGGTGCTTCTAGATGGGGCACTGCATTGAACAGGACCGGGCTCAGCTGTGAACCGATTGGGTGCAGACGATGCATCGACGTATTCATGATGGCAAGCGCCACCCGTGCCATCGAAGTGATATCCAGCATCATAGCCTGCCGGACCACCATCGAGATCAGCCCCCCGGATGTCACAACAATCGCGGGCCCGCCTTCGGTCCCGATGTCGCGCAACGCGTCGCGGACGCGGGTTTCAAATTCGACGAAGGTCTCTGGCGGGTTTTCAATTTCGCCATTGGCCCAAGCGGTAAATGTCTTGGGAAGATGTTCCACAAACTCTTCGCGGTCGATTGGAATCGCCACGCCATGTTGCTCATGAAACAGCTGCGCGAGGGTGAAGTACTCAATTTCGTTGAGGCGCGCGTCGTGCACAGGTTCGGCCAAACCCATGCTGGCTGCTGTCTCCACATGACGTGTAAGGGTGCCACAATAGACCCGAGGGTGATGGGCCTGGGTATCTTTCAGATGCGCACCCAGCCAACGCGCTTGCTGGTGGCCCAGATCGCTGAGCCTGTCGTAGCTATTCTCGTCCCGCGCGGCGGTGTTGGCCTGCCCGTGACGCACCAATGTAATGAATGACATTTCAAACCCTCTTGCGACGAAGTCTTAGGGCAGCTTCGCGTTCGGGGCCAGAGGGGTTTGGGGAAAAACTGCATCAATTCACGCCCCTCCCTTGCGAGCTAATCTGACGGGCGTATTGTGCATTCTGGTTGATCGGGGGAATGTAATGGCAGTCGACGAAAAACGGTTTCTGGAAGATCTGCATAAATTACGGCAGTTCGGAGCTTCTGGCGTGGGCAAAGGTGTCATTCGGCCTGCTTATTCTGAAGCTGACATTGCAGCCCGTCATTGGTTGGCAGGCCGCATGGCCGAAGCCGGGTTGACCCCCCATTTCGACCCGGTTGGAAACCTTTTCGGATTAGCCGAAGGACCGTCGCTGTTGATGGGGTCACATTCGGACAGCCAACCCGAAGGCGGCTGGCTGGATGGCGCATTGGGTGTGATCGCGGCGCTTGAGGTCGCGCGGTCCAGTGAGCAACCTATTTCAGTTGTCAGCTTTCAAGATGAAGAAGGTCGGTTCGGTGTCACAACGGGCTCGGCGGTTTGGTCTGGCGAATTGGATCTGGAACGGGCAGATGAGCTGACTGATCATACCGGAGAGACCTTTGGTTGCGCACGCGCGGCGATGGCGGATTGTGCCGCTAGTTTCGTCGACCCGGGTCGGTTCACCGGGTTTGTCGAAATGCATATCGAACAAGGCCCCTCGCTTGACACGCAAGGTGACCAGATCGGTGTTGTTACCGACATCGTCGGCATTCGCGATATGGTGGTTCAGTTTGATGGCCAGCAAAACCACGCAGGTACAACGCCCATGCACCTGCGACGCGACGCATTTCAAGCGCTGTCCCTGTTCAACACACGCCTTAATGACCAATTTCGTAACGTCGTAACGCCGCAAACAGTCTGGACAATTGGGCATGTAGACCTGCATCCCAGCGCGTCCTCAATCGTGCCGGGCCGTGCGCGTTTTTCGATGCAGTGGCGCGATGGAGATGCAGATCGGCTGGCAAGGATGGAAGAGATCATTCGCAACACCGCGAGCGATATCGCCGCACAAACGGGTGTGGAGCTTAGCTTTGGAGCCCTTCTGGGCTTGGAGCCTGTGGCGATGGATCACAAACTTCGCAAAGCGCTGGAAGCGGCTGCCGAGCAGATCGCGCCAGGCCGGTGGCGACGGATGCCATCAGGGGCTTTGCATGATGCAACCAATGTTTCGCGCATGATGCCGGTTGCGATGCTGTTTGTTCCGTCAATTGGTGGAATCAGCCACGATTTTGCCGAGGATACAGCCGAAACTGACCTGGTTGCCGGCCTCAAGGTTCTGGATTGTGCGGTTCAGAAACTGAGGTCATGAATGTGATAAGGTGCTGTAAGATCTGAGCTTCTACCTTCGTGTGGTCTGGGAAGGATTGGAAAAGCAAAGCAGTAAGTTAGGCGCGATCTAAAGAGTGTTGCTTAATGGAAAAAAGTTTCCTATAGGAACATTATTAAAGCATACACTCGCATACGAGCCTGGCCAGTCCTTGGTCTGCCATCGAAAACCGGGGCTGAATCGTTGCAAAATATTCAGCTTGGGTCAGACTGACGGGATAGCTTCTGTTCACTATATAATAAGAAGGTAGCCATCATGACATCCTTAAGACGCACGCCTCTTCACGCTTTGCATGTTGAGTTGGGTGGTAAGTTGGTTGATTTTGCTGGGTGGGAGATGCCTGTTCAGTATCCATTGGGGATTATGGGGGAGCATAAGCAGTGTCGTGAGAAGGCGGCGGTGTTTGATGTGAGCCATATGGGTCAGGTGATCCTGAAGGGCGAGAATGTGGGCGAGAAGCTGGAAGCTTTGTGCCCGCAGGCCTATGCGACGTTGAAGGAAGGCAAGGCGCGGTACGGGTTCTTTACGAATTCGGATGGCGGGATAATGGACGATTTGATCGTTTCGAATGCGGGCGATCATTACTTTGTGGTGGTGAACGCGGCGCTGCGGCATCAGGACATTCCGCATATGCGCGAACATCTCGACGGTGTTGAAGTGATCGAGATCTTCGACCGCGCGCTGGTGGCGGTACAGGGCCCTGCGGCGGAAAACGTTGTGGCCGAGCTCTGCCCTGCGGCGCGGGATCTGAAGTTCATGGAAACCACGGTGGCCGATATCAACGGTGTTGAATGCCGTATCTCGCGGCTGGGCTATACCGGCGAGGACGGGTACGAGATCTCGATCCCCGAGGACAAGGCGATAGAGATCACCAAGGCCTTCCTGGCGCATGAAGATTGCGAGGCGGCCGGTCTGGGCGCGCGCGACAGTCTGCGGCTTGAGGCGGGTCTGTGCCTTTATGGCAATGACATCGACCAGAGCACTTCGCCGATCGAGGCCTCCCTGGCCTGGGCGATCCAGAAGCGCCGCAAGGAAGAGGGCGGTTTCCCGGGCGCGGACCGTGTGCAGAAGGAACTGGCCGAAGGTCCCGCCAAAAAGCTGGTGGGCATCAAGCCCGAAGGCCGCGCACCGGCGCGTCAGGGCGTTGAGATCCAGTGCAGCAATGGCAATACAATCGGCCAGATCACCTCGGGCGTGTTTGGCCCCACCGTGGGTGGACCGGTGGCGATGGGCTATGTCGCGGCAGGTCATACCGAGCCGGGCGAGACGGTGAACCTGATCATCCGGGGCAAACCGCAACCGGCGCAGATCGTGGCGCTGCCCTTCGTCAAACAGAATTACAAGCGTTGAAGTCAGGAGAGAGAGACATGGCAACCTATTATTCCGAAGAACATGAATGGCTGGCTGTTGAGGGCGACACCGCCACGCTGGGCATCACCAAACACGCCGCCGAGCAGTTGGGCGACGTGGTGTTCGTGGAACAGCAGGAAGCAGGGGACGAGTTCGAAAAGGCGGCGAGATCGGCGTGATTGAATCCGTCAAGGCCGCGTCCGAGCTTTATGCGCCGGTCGATGGCGAGATCACAGAGGTGAACGAGGCGCTGGCTGACAATCCCGGTTCTCTGAATGACGACCCCGAAGGCGAAGCCTGGATCTACAAGATCAAGATTGCGGATGCCTCGCAGCTCGAAGATCTGATGGATGAGGCCGGCTACAAGGCCTTCATCGGTTAACTCTCAATTGGGGCCCTGTTTCCGGGGCTCCGCCCGTTCGGGCCTGAAACTGTCCCCTGGACAGTTTCCAAGACGGCCCTCACCCCACGCCGGAGGCTCCCGCAGCCGCCGCCGAACCTGATCTATCCTTGAGGAGCGCAACGATGGCCTTCAAACTGACCGATTACGAAGCCTATGACTTCGCCAACCGCCGCCATATCGGGCCCAGCCCGACGGAGATGCGCGACATGCTCAAGGTGATCGGCTTCAAGACACTGGACCAGCTGATCGACGCCACCGTCCCGCCTGCGATCCGGCAGAAAGAGCCGCTGGACTGGGGCCCGGCGATGACGGAACGCGACGCTCTGTTCCACATGAAAGAGGTGGCGAGCAAGAACAAGGTTCTGACCTCGCTGATTGGTCAGGGATATTATGGCACCACCACGCCGGCGCCGATCCTGCGCAACATCCCAAAACCCGGTGGTACGGCCTATACGCCCTATCAGCCCGAGATCAGCCAGGGCCGCCTTGAGGCGCTGTTGAACTTCCAGACCATGGTCAGCGACCTGACCGGGCTGGATGTGGCCAACGCCTCGCTGCTGGACGAAGCCACAGCTGCGGCGGAAGCGATGGCCATGGCCAAGCGCGGTGGTCGGTCCAAGGCCAACAATGCAGCCTTCTTTGTCGACAAGAACTGCCACCCGCAGACCATCGCGGTCATTAAAACCCGGGCCGAGCCTCTGGGCATCGAAGTGCAGGTGGCCGATCCGGACACGCTGGATGCAGGCGCGGTCTTTGGCGCGATCTTCCAGTATCCCGGCACCCACGGCCATGTGCGTGACTTCACCGCCGAGATCGCGGCGCTGCATGAGCACAAGGCCATCGCAATTGTCGCCGCCGATATCCTGTCGCTGGCGCTGCTCAAGTCACCGGGTGAGATGGGCGCCGACATTGCCATCGGCTCGACCCAGCGCTTTGGCGTTCCGATGGGCTATGGTGGCCCGCACGCCGCCTATATGGCGACCACCGACAAGCTGAAGCGCTCGATGCCGGGCCGGATCATCGGTGTCAGCATCGACAGCCGCGGCAACAAGGCCTATCGCCCGCTGCAGACCCGCGAGCAGCATATCCGCCGCGAGAAAGCCAACTCGAACGTTTGCACTGCGCAGGCGCTGCTGGCGGTGATTGCTTCGATGTATGCGGTGTATCACGGCCCCGACGGCATCAAGGCCATCGCGCAATCGGTGCACCGCAAGACCTCGCGCATGGCTGCCGGTCTGGAAGAGGCAGGCTTTGCCGTCGAACCCGAGGTATTCTTCGACACGATCACGGTTGAGGTTGGCCATCTGCAGAACGTCGTGATGGAGGCCGCCGTGGCCCGCGGTGTGAACCTGCGTAAAGTGGGCGACACGAAAGTGGGCATTAGCCTGGACGAACAGACCCGGCCCGAGACCATCGAGGCGGTCTGGGGGGCCTTTGGCATCGACCGCAAGGATGACAGCTCGAACAAGCAGTACCGCCTGCCGGATTACGCGCTGCGCGAAAGCGAATACCTGACCCATCCGATCTTCCACAAGAACCGGGCCGAGGCCGAGATCACCCGCTATATGCGCCGTCTGGCCGACCGCGACCTGGCGCTGGACCGGGCGATGATCCCGCTGGGCTCGTGCACCATGAAGCTGAACGCCACGATCGAGATGATCCCGGTCACCTGGCCCGAGTTCGGCAACCTGCACCCGTTTGTGCCGCAAGATCAGGCGCAGGGCTATCACGAGATGATCGACGATCTGAACGACAAGCTGTGCCAGATCACCGGCTATGACGCGATCTCGCAGCAGCCCAACTCGGGCGCGCAGGGTGAGTACGCGGGCCTTCTGACCATCCGCAATTATCACTTCGCTCGTGGCGAGGGGCAGCGCAATGTCTGCCTGATCCCAACCTCGGCGCATGGCACCAACCCGGCCTCGGCCCAGATGGTCGGCTGGCAGGTTGTGCCGGTGCAGGCGGATGACAAGGGCAACATTGACCTGAACGACTTCCGCGCCAAGGCGGAAAAGCACTCGGATCATCTGGCCGCCTGCATGATCACCTATCCATCCACCCATGGCGTGTTCGAGACCACCGTGCAGGAGGTCTGCCAGATCACCCATGATCACGGCGGTCAGGTCTATATCGACGGCGCCAACATGAACGCCATGGTTGGCGCGCGTCCGGGCGATGTGGGCGGTGACGTCAGCCACCTGAACCTGCACAAGACCTTCTGCATCCCGCATGGCGGCGGCGGCCCCGGCATGGGCCCGATCGGCGTCAAGGCGCACCTGACCGAGCACCTGCCCGGCCACCCGGAATACGGCACCGCCGTGGGCCCGGTCTCAGCCGCACCCTTTGGCTCGCCCTCGATCCTGCCGGTCTCATGGGCCTATGTGTTGCTGATGGGCGGCGCAGGTCTGACCCCAGGCCACGAAAGTGGCAATCCTGAACGCCAACTACATAGCGGCGCGGCTCAAGGATGCCTACCCGATCCTCTACACGTCGGACACGGGCCGGGTGGCGCATGAATGCATCCTCGACACCCGTCCGCTGGACGAGGCCGCGCATGTCAGCGTCGATGACATTGCCAAGCGCGCCTGGTCGATTCAGGCTTCCACGCCCCAACCATGTCCTGGCCGGTGGCCGGAACCCTGATGGTGGAGCCCACGGAATCGGAGCCCATGGACGAGCTCGACCGCTTCTGCGAGGCCATGCTGTCCATTCGGGCCGAGGCGCAGGATATCATCGACGGCAAGATCGATGCGGAAAACAACCCGCTGAAAAACGCCCCCCACACGGTGCGCGATCTGGTCGGCAGCTGGGACCGCCCCTACACACGCGAACAGGCCTGCTTCCCTCCGGGCTCCATGGGCGTCGACAAATACTGGTCCCCCGTCAACCGCGTCGACAACGCATACGGTGACAGAAACCTCATCTGCACATGCCCGCCAATGTCAGAATACGAAGAAGCCGCAGAGTAAACTCTCAAAACCCCGCCGGACTACCGGCGGGTTTTTCGCTCATCGGAAACCTCTGTCCCGATTTGATACCCTTTAAGATGTCGTTTTTAACGGTCGATGGGTCTTTTTCGCTTGCTGCAGGTGCGAAGGAGCCATACCCCTATCCGTGGGACACCCCTCCCCAACGAGGGGCGTGTATCTGGAAGGGTAATACAGATGACAATTGAACAACCGGCGACGCGGCCGGCCAATCCGCGTTTTTCTTCGGGCCCTTGTGCCAAACCCCCCACATTTGATCTGACCAAACTGGCGGATGCGGCCTTGGGCCGTTCACATCGTGCTGCTGTTGGTAAGGACAAGCTGAAGGCGGCCATTGAAGGCACGCGCGAGATTCTGGGTATTCCAGCGGATTATCGCATCGGCATCGTGCCTGCCTCAGACACCGGTGCGGTTGAGATGGCGCTGTGGTCGCTTCTGGGTGAGCGCAAGGTCGAGATGCTGGCCTGGGAAAGCTTTGGCGCGGGTTGGGTGACCGATGTGGTCAAGCAGCTGAAAATCGACGCGGATGTGAAAACTGCCGATTACGGGCAAATCGTCGATCTCGCGTCCGTCGATTTCGCCAATGATGTAGTGTTTACTTGGAACGGTACCACCTCGGGTGTGCGGGTTCCGAATGGCGACTGGATTGCTGATGATCGTCAGGGTCTGACGATTTGTGATGCGACCTCGGCAGCGTTTGCGATGGATCTGCCTTGGGACAAGCTGGATGTGACCACTTTTAGTTGGCAGAAAGTGCTGGGTGGAGAGGCTGCGCATGGGATGCTAATCCTGTCGCCCCGCGCCGTTCAGCGGCTTGAAAATTATACCCCGGCATGGCCATTGCCGAAGATTTTCCGCCTTACCAAGGCGGGCAAGCTAATCGAGGGCATTTTCAACGGAGCAACGATCAACACGCCCTCGATGCTGGCGGTCGAAGACTACTTGTTCGCTTTGGACTGGGCGCGCTCGGTTGGCGGCTTGCAAGGCCTGATCGCCCGCGCGGATGCCAATGCGGGTGCGGTGCATGCGTTCTGCGATCAAAACGACTGGATCGGCAATTTGGCCGAGGACGTAGCGACACGATCGAACACTTCAGTTTGTCTTAAGTTCACCGACACGCGTATTCAGGATGGTTCGGCTTTTGCCAAGGCCGTGGCCAAACGGCTCGAAGCCGAAAACATCGCACTGGATATCGGTGCCTATCGCGATGCCCCTGCGGGTTTGCGCATCTGGTGCGGTGGCACGGTCGAGACCTCGGATATTGAGGCGATGTTGCCATGGCTCGCATGGGCCTTCGAGACCGAAATCGCGGCGCAGACTGAAGCTGCCTGATGTTATTGCCGGGCCACCCAAGGCCCGGCGCTTCCATACAATTCAAGGACCAAAGATATGGCCCCCAAAGTACTCGTATCTGACAAGCTCAGCGAAACCGCTGTGCAGATCTTCCGTGATCGCGGCATTGATGTGGATTTCATGCCCGATCTGGGTAAGGACAAAGACAAATTGGCCGAGGTAATCGGCCAGTATGATGGCCTTGCGATCCGCTCGGCCACCAAGGTCACGCCAACCATTCTTGATAAAGCGGACAAGCTTAAAGTCATTGGCCGTGCTGGGATCGGCACCGATAATATCGACAAGGATGCGGCGTCGAAAAAAGGTGTGATCGTGATGAACACGCCATTCGGCAACATGATCACTACAGCCGAGCACGCCATTGCGATGATGTTCGCGGTCGCACGACAAATTCCCGAGGCCAGCACCTCGACCCATGCTGGCAAGTGGGAAAAGTCCAAGTTCATGGGGATCGAGCTGACCAACAAAACACTCGGCGTGATCGGCGCGGGTAATATCGGCGGCATCGTTTGCGAGCGTGCGCTGGGGCTAAAGATGAGGGTTGTCGCCTATGATCCCTATCTCGGCGAAGAGAAAGCCGCGCAGATGGGAGTGGAAAAGGTTGAGCTGGATGAACTGCTGTCGCGTGCTGACTTTATTACTCTGCACGTGCCGCTGACCGACCAGACTAGTAACATTCTGAGCCGTGAGAACCTTGCCAAAACCAAACCCGGTGTGCGCATCATCAACTGTGCCCGTGGCGGGCTGGTTGACGAAGACGCGCTGGCCGAGGCGTTGCAATCGGGACATGTCGCCGGGGCGGCTTTTGATGTGTTCAGCGAGGAGCCTGCCAAAGAGAACGCGCTGTTCAATCTGCCCAATGTGGTGTGCACACCTCACCTTGGCGCTGCAACGACCGAAGCGCAGGAGAACGTGGCGTTGCAGGTGGCCGAGCAAATTTCGAACTACCTGCTGACCGGCGCGGTAGAAAACGCGCTGAACATGCCAAGCGTTACGGCGGAAGAGGCCAAGGTCATGGGGCCATGGATCAAGTTGGCTGGCCATTTGGGCAGTTTCATTGGTCAGATGACGGACGAACCGATCAAGGCGATCAACATCCTTTATGATGGCGTTGCGGCCGAGATGAACCTGGCGGCGCTGAACTGTTCGGTGATCGCTGGAATCATGAAGAAATTCAACCCCGAGGTGAATATGGTTTCTGCTCCGGTCGTGGCCAAAGAGCGGGGGATTCAAATCTCGACCACCAATCAGGATAAGTCCGGAGCCTTTGAAGGCTATATCAAGGTGACCGTCGTGACCGGGAAACGCGAACGTTCGATCGGGGGAACCGTGTTCAGTGACGGCAAGCCGCGCTTTATTCAGATCAAAGGCATCAATATCGACGCCGAGGTTGGCGCCCACATGCTTTATACCACCAACGAGGATGTGCCAGGCATCATCGGTGCCTTGGGGCAAACTATGGGCACGCATGGTGTGAACATCGCGAACTTTACCCTTGGTCGTGCTGAGGCGGGAGGCGAAGCGATCGCGCTGCTATACGTCGACGAACCAGTTCCGGCTGAAGCGCGCGCGCAGCTGGCGGAAACCGGTCTGTTTACCCAGATCAAGCCACTGGAGTTTGAGGTGGCCTGAGTGTCGCTGTTGAATTTCTGAAACAGATTGATGCCCGGGCTTATGCAAAGCGCGGGCATCGCCTTTTCAAAGAGTCGTATTTGCGTCAGAAGTGCAGCAATCGCAGATGCCCGAGGGGAACCAGATGACCAACCCGATCTACGCAATCGGTGATTTGCACGGGCGTGTGGACGAGTTTGACCGCGCATTGTCGCTGATCGAGCGCGATGGTGGTCAGGACGCCGAAATCGTGTTTTTGGGTGATTACGTCGATCGAGGCCCAGACAGCAGGGGCGTCATCGACCGTTTGATCGCGGGACGTGATGCAGGCAGGCGTTGGGTCACCCTGCTGGGCAATCATGACCGGATGTTTTCGTGGTTTTTGGAGGATGTGCCACGTCATGATCCGCATATGTTGGTGGGGTATCATTGGCTGCACGAGCGGTTGGGTGGTGTCGAAACACTTCAAAGCTATGACGTGTTCTTCGATCAGCAGACGCGCCTAGAGGATCTACATGCCATTGCACGGGGCGCGGTTCCTGTGGCGCATCGGATGTTTCTGCAGGGGCTCGTGGCCATGCATCAGACGCCAGAGATTGCGTTTGTTCACGCAGGTATCCGGCCCGGAATACCGCTGAGCGAACAACGGGAAAATGATCTGGTGTGGATCAGGCAGAGCTTTCACAATCACCGTGGCCCGCATCCGAAGCTTATCGTCCATGGACATACGCCTGTGGATCAGGCGACGCATTATGGTAATCGCATCAATCTGGATAGCGGTGCAGGGTATGGCCGCCCGGTAGGCGTTGCGGTGTTTGAAGGTCGGGATTGCTGGTTGCTGACGGACAAGGCCCGCGTTGCGCTTTTGCCCTGACGATCAGGACTGTGTGAACAGGTCTTTGCAGCGGTCACGCAGGATGTTTTTTTGCACCTTGCCCATTGTATTGCGCGGCAGTTCGTTAAGCAGGATCAGTTGGCGGGGATGTTTAAAACGGGCCAAAGCACCCTGTATCGTATCCTTGATCGCTTCGATATCAGGCGTCTGACCGGGGGTCGGAACCAGAATGCCAACCGGGGTTTCTCCAAAATCCGGGTGGGGTACGCCGATCACCGCGCTTTCCAGCACGCCGGGTTGTTCATCCAGCAGCAGCTCGATCTCTTTAGGGTAAATGTTGTACCCCCCTGAGATGATCAGGTCGTTCCCGCGTCCGACGATGTGGACATATCCATCCTCGTCGATCCGTCCCAGATCACCGGTGATGAAGAACCCATTTTCGCGCAGTTCGGCGGCGGTTTTCTCGGGCATTTGCCAATAGCCCTGAAACACGTTGGGGCCGCGTACTTCGATGATCCCGATTTCACCACTTGGCAGAGTCTCCCCCGATTCAGGGTCCGTGACCTTCAATTCGACATCTGGCAAGGGAAATCCAACGGTTCCTGCGCGACGCTCGCCGTCATAGGGGTTTGACGTGTTCATATTGGTTTCGGTCATGCCATAGCGTTCCAGAATGCGATGGCCCGTTCGGTCTTCGAATTGGACATGCGTTTCTGCCAGCAAGGGGGCAGAGCCTGAAATAAACAGCCGCATATCTTGGGTCAGCTGACGTGTGAACCGGTCGTCGCTTAGCAGCCGGGTGTAGAAGGTAGGCACGCCCATCATCGTTGTCGCCTGCGGCATCAGGCGTAGCATGTCGTCCAGATCGAATTTCGGCAGAAAGATCATCGATCCACCCGAGGCGAGCATGACATTGGTCGCAACAAACAGCCCATGGGTGTGAAAAACCGGAAGTGCGTGGAGCAGCACGTCGCTGTTGGCAAACCGCCACTCGTTTACCAGAGTCTCCGCGTTCGATAACAGATTGGCTTGCGTCAGCATCGCCCCTTTCGAACGTCCCGTCGTGCCCGAAGTATAGAGGAAAGCGGCCAGATCGTCCTCGGTCCGGCGGACCGGTTCAAAGGCAGGAAGCATCCCTAAGGCACGCCGTGTCAGGCTGCCCGAACCGTCCGCGTTCAGCGTCTCTAACCGGGCGTTGTTCTTTTGTGCAATATCAGCAAGCCCAGCCTCGTTGGTCGCGTCGCAGACCACCAGAGATGCGCCGCTGTTTTCGATGAAATAGCTCAGCTCTTGCGTCGTATAGCCGGTGTTCAGCGGAAGAAAGATCAGCCCGGCTTGCGCGCAGGCGGCATAAAGTGCCAGTGCTTCGGCGGATTTTTCCAACTGCACTGCGACACGGTCGCCCGGTTCCAGTTCCAGTCCGGTCAGCGCATTGGCCAAACGGGCTGCCGTGTCCAGAAACGCGGCATGGGTCAGTGTCTGACCATCGGCGAGATGCAGAAACGGCGTGTCCTTGCCCGCATGAATGCCAAACAAACGATCATAAAGCGGGTTGCCCATCCCGGTTTCCTTTCCATCCGACGCTGGAACTCTGTCTCGTAAATGGCAGGGGGTAAAGCCCGGAAAATCAGAATTCGGTGGTCATCCGGTAGCCCGCTGCAAAATACATTTTGGCGAAGGTCACCGGCTGACCTTGCAGCCATGTGATGCGCTCTGCCGTAAAGATGGGCTCTCCTTCGGACACATCCAAAAATCCGGCCAATGTGGCGTCAGCGCGGCTGGCTAGAAATGTCAGCTCGACATTTGTGAAAGGGACAGTTTGCACCAGCCAGTCATTCGGTCCGATACTTGAGAAATTGGCCTGTTCCACTTGCGGTACGCTGTCGATCACGATCCAGCGGTCCTCGAACTGAAAGGGTGTGTTGGTGGAAAAATGCATGCATCGCACATGCATGACTCGCTGATCCACGCGCAGGGCCAGACGAGCCGTCAGCCAATCGGGAGCGGTCTGTGTTTCCTGCGATACCAGCGCATAGCGATAGGAGCCGCCCGCAGCTTCAATCTCATCACGGACCAGTGGAATGGTGAATCGTGCCTGACGCAGCGGAGCGCTGAGAACCCGGGTGCCCGCCTTTCTACGCCTTTCCAGAAACCCTTCATCCGCCAGTTCCCGCAGCGCACGGTTGACTGTGGTGCGGGTGCACGAAAATTCCACCGCAAGCTCTTGCTCATTGGGAAGCAGGGCATCCGGTTGCCATTCGCCGGATCGGATGCGTTGCAGGACGGTTTGCTTAATGTCTTTATAGCTGGTGGTATCGCTTGTCTGGGTCATGATTCAAAGGTCCGCCAGCAGGTCACTCATCGCCGCGCGATAATTGGTCAGGATCGCATCGCGAGCGATGTGCCGCCCGCCGCACACTTGATGTCGCCCGGCAGACCACAAATCGGTCACAGTTCCGTCTGGCGCCGCAAAGCAGAGCCCGTCAAGCAGTTGATCGTCGCGCAGACTGCACAGAGTTGGGTGGCTGCGATCGATGGCAACCAGATCGGCAAGGTGACCCACAGCTATATTTCCAGCCGCGCGCCCAAGGGCTTGCGCTCCACCTCGTGCGGCCCCGGTATAAAGAGCCTGACCAACCGATCCTTCGCCGCGCACCAAAACCGTGCGCGCTTTGTCACGCAACCTTTGTGAATATTCCAGCGTCCGCAACTCCTCAGGCAGTGAAATGCGTACATTCGAGTCTGATCCGACACCAAAGGCACCTCCGGCGTCGGTATAAACAGCCCCATTGAAGATGCCATCGCCCAGATTGGCCTCGGTGATCGGGCAGAGACCGGCGACCGCTCCGGATTGGGCGACGGCGCGGGTTTCATCGTCGGTCATGTGGGTGGCGTGGATCAGGCACCAGCGCTCGTTCACGTCTGCGTTGTTCAACAACCAATCCACCGGACGCTGACCCAGAGCGGTCTCGACATCCGCGACCTCCTTCACTTGTTCCGAGATATGGATATGCACCGGGCCGTTAGGAGTTGCCTTGAGCACCTGCTGCAGATCATCCGGTGAGGTCGCGCGCAAGGAATGCGGCGCGATGCCAATCTGACTATCTGCGTGGGGCAGAAGCGGTTGGCATTCTTCAGTAAGCTGCAAAAACCGATCCACATCATTGCTGAAGCGTAACTGAACACCTGTCAACGGCTCTTGTTTGACGCCGCCATAGGTGTAGAGCACCGGCAGATGCGTCAGGCCAATCCCGGTTTGGCTTGCTGCCGAAAAGATGCGCTGGCTCAGCTCGGAAAGCTGCGTATAGGGCGCACCGCCGGGTTGGTGGTGGACATAGTGAAATTCCCCGACCGAGGCATACCCGGCCTCCTGCATTTCCATGAAAACCAGTGCAGCGATGGCTTCGATGTGCTCTGGGGTGAGGCGATCCAGAAAGCGGTACATCAGGGTGCGCCAGGTCCAAAAGCTTTCGCGCCCGGCAGCGCGGGTTTCGGTCATACCGGCCATGGCGCGCTGAAAGGAGTGGCTGTGCAGGTTGGCCAAAGCGGGAAGCAGGACATCGACACGGGTGTCGCTTGGATGGGCGTCTTTCCCGTGTTCCAGCTTCGTGATCCGGCCGTGTTCGATTTCAACCCGAAGATCGCTAACCCAGTCAGAGCCTAACAGGGCCGTTTTGGCATGAACCGTCATCGCAATTCCATTTTGTGTAGACTTTATGTATTTACATGTATACGAAAAAATCAAGCGCAGGGGGAGCCCAAAAGAATCGCCATGACAAAAAAAACCGTTCTTTGCTGTAAACAGGTGGCCACCATGGGGGGCGACCAGCCCTATGGGATGATTGAGGATGGCGCGATAGCCGTCGAAGGATCACAGATCGTCTGGGTGGGCAGTCAATCTGAAGTTCCAGCAGCTTATGCTAAATGGCAGCGTGTTGATTACGGTGACCGACTGATCACGCCCGGGCTGATTGATGCCCACACCCATGTAGTATTCGGCGGTAACCGCGCGGTAGAGTTCGAGATGCGCCTAAACGGAGCGACCTACGAGGAAATCGCGCGCGCGGGCGGGGGCATCCTGTCGACCGTAAACGGGACGCGAGCTGCCTCGGAAGATGAACTGCTTGCAGGTGCTCTTCCGCGCGTGGATGCGCTGTTGGCCGAAGGTGTGTCCTGCATCGAAGTGAAATCCGGCTATGGGCTCGATGCCGGATCTGAACTGCGCATGCTGCGTGCCGCGCGCCGGATTGCGCAGGAGCGGCCCGTTCGGGTTAACACCAGCTTTCTGGGCGCACACGCCACTCCGCCGGAATTTGCGGGCCGCGACGATGCCTATATCGATGAGGTTTGCATTCCGACCCTACGCGCGGCCCATGCCGAAGGACTGGTGGACGCGGTGGATGGGTTCTGCGAAGGCATTGCGTTTGACCCCACACAGATCGAACGGGTTTTTGTTGTCGCGCAAGAGCTTGGCTTGCCGGTGAAGCTGCATGCTGAGCAGTTGTCTAACCTCGGCGGGGCAAAGCTGGCGGCAGCCTACGGGGCTCTGTCCGCTGATCATATCGAGTATCTGGACGCCGACGGTGTTGCCGCCATGGCCACCGCCGGAACGGTTGCGGTCCTTTTGCCCGGCGCATTCTACACGCTGCGCGAGACGCAGATGCCGCCAGTTGAGATGTTGCGCCAGCAGAATGTGCCAATGGCGCTGGCGACCGATTGCAATCCGGGGTCATCACCGCTGACCTCTCTGCTTTTGACGATGAACATGGGTTGTACCTTGTTTCGCATGACACCCGAGGAAGCCCTGGCAGGTGTCACCCGCGTCGCGGCCCGCGCTTTGGGTCTGGATGATACGGGCATGATCGCACCCGGTTTGCGTGCTGATCTCGCTGTTTGGGACATCTCCCATCCGGCCGAACTGTCCTATCGCATCGGTTTCAACCCGCTGCACAAACGTATTTTTGGAGGTGAGGAATGACTCCCCTACCGCTCACTCCGGGCCAGGTGTCGCTGGATCAATTGGCCGAGATTTATTGGACCGAGGCCGCGATCTCGTTGGATGATGCCTGCCGACCCAAGGTAGACGCCGCTGCGGCTCGTATAGCGCAAGCCGCCGAAGGGACTGAGCCCGTCTATGGCGTGAATACCGGCTTCGGTAAGCTGGCGAGCCATAAGATTGCGTCCAAGGACACCTCGACCCTGCAGCGCAACCTGATCCTCAGCCATTGTTGCGGGGTGGGCCCTGCGGTGCCGCGTCGTCTGGCGCGGCTGATGATGTCGCTCAAGCTGCTGTCCTTCGGGCGCGGAGCGTCGGGGGTTCGCTGGGAGCTTGTCGAATTGTTGCAACAAATGCTGGCCCGCGGTGTGGCGCCCGTGATCCCGGCGCAGGGTTCGGTCGGCGCGTCAGGTGATCTGGCGCCCTTGGCGCATATGACCGCAGTGGTGATCGGCGAGGGCGAGGCAGAGGTAAACGGCACCGTCATGCCGGGTGCGGAGGCTTTGAAAACAGTTGGGCTAGAGCCGATTCAACTTGGCCCAAAGGAAGGTCTTGCGTTCATCAATGGGACGCAATTTTCGACCGCCTTTGCGTTGGCCGGTTTGTTCGAGGGCTGGCGTTCGGCGCAAAACGCGTTGGTGATTTCGGCGGCCTCAACGGATGCGATCATGGGCTCCACCGCCCCTCTGCAACCCGAAATTCACGCGCTGCGCGGCCATCGCGGCCAGATCGAGGCGGCGGCGGCAATGCGGGCCACTTTGGACGGCTCTGAAATCCGCGAAAGCCATCGCGATGGGGATACTCGCGTTCAGGACCCATACTGCATTCGTTGCCAGCCACAGGTGACGGGCGCGGCGATGGACGTAATCCGGCAAGCTGCCGCAACACTGGTGATCGAGGCCAACGCGGCCACCGACAATCCACTGGTTCTGACCGATCCGGATGCCATCGTATCGGGCGGGAACTTCCACGCTGAGCCGGTGGGTTTTGCAGCCGATATGATCGCACTGGCCCTGTCCGAAATTGGAGCAATCGCTCAGCGCCGGATCGCGCTGATGGTTGATCCGACGCTCAGCTTCGATCTGCCGCCTTTCCTGACGCCAGAACCAGGGCTGAACTCGGGCCTGATGATCGCCGAGGTCACTACGGCCGCTCTGATGAGCGAGAACAAGCATCTGGCCAACCCCTGCGTGACGGACAGCACGCCGACATCGGCTAATCAGGAAGACCACGTCTCGATGGCTGCCCATGGGGCGCGGCGGCTGAGCCGGATGGTGGACAATCTGAACTATATTTTGGGGATCGAATTGCTCTGCGCCGCGCAAGGCATCGAGTTTCGTGCGCCTCTGGTTACCAGCAAAGCACTGAACAGTGTAGTTGGGCGCCTGCGCGAGGACATCCCGTCGCTAGGCGATGATCGCTATCTGGCGCCCGAGTTGGAGACGGCGAAGTCGCTGGTCGAAAGCGGCGCTGTTCTACAGGCGGCTGCTCTGACTATGCCGGAGCTGTCGTGATGCAGGTGTTCAGCGTTCAGCGTGGCGATGGACCTATCGTTCTGGGACAGCCGCATGGCGGCACGTTTGTACCTGACGACATTGCCGCGCGACTGAACGCGAACGGGCAAAATCTGGCGGATACGGATTGGCACATCAACAAGCTCTACGATGGGTTGGTGGCCAATGCGACGGTCGTGCAATCTCATGTCCACCGTTATGTGATCGACGCCAACCGAGACCCTGCGGGCGCATCATTATATCCGGGGCAGAACACGACAACATTGGTGCCATTGACCGATTTTGACGGTCAGACGATCTGGGCAGAAGAGCAAGAGCCCTCTGCCGATGAGATTGAGGCGCGACGCATCGCCTACCACGCGCCCTACCACAACGCGCTTGAGCAAGAGCTTGAAAGGGTGCGGGCAAAACACGGGGTTGCGATCCTGTTTGACTGCCACTCGATCCGCAGCAAGATCCCGTTCCTGTTCGAAGGCACCCTGCCGGATATGAACATCGGCACCGATGGTGGCGTGACCTGCGCCCCCGGCATCGAGGCCGCGGCCTACGAATTTTCGCATTCCTCCCCCTACAGCGCCGTCCTGAACGGGCGGTTCCGAGGGGGCTGGACGACCCGCCACTATGGCCGCCCGAATGAAGGCCTGCACGCGATCCAGATGGAGCTGGCGCAATCAACCTATCTTTCCACCGAAACCCCTCCGTGGGCGTTTGACGACAAGAAAGCCGAACGCCTGCGTCGCTGGTTGGTGGATATTCTCGACGCCATCCAAGACACTGCATTGGAGCTTTGACATGACCGATCCTCGCAAGAATACCCGCGATATCTATCCGCCCACCGGCCCCGAACTGAACGCAAAAAGCTGGGTGACCGAAGCGCCATTGCGGATGATGATGAACAACCTGCATCCGGATGTGGCCGAAAACCCGCATGAGCTGGTGGTTTATGGAGGCATCGGTCGGGCGGCGCGGACATGGAACGATTTCGACCGGATCGTCGCAGGGCTGAAGGATCTCGAAGAGGATGAAACCCTGATTGTCCAGTCGGGCAAACCGGTGGCGATCATTCGTACTCATAAAGATGCACCGCGCGTTCTAATCGCCAACTCGAACATCGTGCCGCATTGGGCCAATTGGGATCATTTTAACGAGCTCGATAAGAAGGGCTTGATGATGTACGGCCAGATGACGGCTGGGTCGTGGATCTATATCGGTACGCAGGGCATCGTTCAGGGCACCTATGAGACCTTTGCCGAGGCAGGTCGTCAGCACTATGGCGGTGACCTTACTGGCAAGTGGATTCTGACCGGTGGTCTGGGCGGCATGGGTGGCGCACAGCCTCTAGCAGCGGTGTTTGCCGGTGCCAGTTGTCTGGCAGTTGAGTGCAATCCAGACTCGATCGATTTCCGCCTGCGCACCAAGTATCTCGACAAAAAAGCCGAAACGCTGGACGAAGCGCTTGAGATGATCGACCGCTCGACAAAGGCGGGCGAGGCGAAATCTGTGGGTCTGCTGGGCAATGCGGCGGAGGTGTTCCCCGAGATTTACGCGCGGATGCAGGCCGGTGGCATGCGCCCCGATATCGTCACTGACCAAACCAGCGCCCATGACCCGATCAATGGTTACCTACCGATCGGTTGGAGCATGGCACAGTGGAAGGACAAACGAGAGACTGAACCTAAGTCGGTTGAAAAGGCTGCCCGCGCGTCGATGAAGCAGCATGTCGCTGCGATGGTCGATTTCTGGAACGCGGGCGTTCCGACGCTGGATTACGGCAACAACATCCGACAGGTGGCTCAAGACGAAGGTCTTGAGAACGCCTTTGCGTTCCCCGGCTTTGTTCCCGCCTATATTCGCCCGTTGTTCTGCAAAGGCATCGGCCCGTTCCGCTGGTGTGCCTTGTCTGGTGACCCCGAGGATATTTACAAGACTGACGCCAAAATAAAGGAATTGTTCCCCGAGAACGAGCACCTGCATCGCTGGCTCGACATGGCGCAAGAACGCATCGCGTTTCAAGGCCTTCCGGCGCGTATCTGCTGGATCGGTCTCGGGGATCGCCATCGCGCCGGATTGGCATTCAACGAAATGGTGGCCAATGGCGAGCTGAAAGCGCCGGTTGTTATTGGGCGAGACCATCTGGACTCGGGCTCGGTCGCCAGCCCAAACCGCGAGACCGAGGCGATGCTGGATGGCTCAGACGCTGTGTCGGACTGGCCGCTGCTGAATGCGCTGATCAATACGGCCAGCGGTGCGACCTGGGTTTCGTTGCATCATGGCGGCGGCGTGGGTATGGGCTTTAGCCAGCATGCAGGTGTGGTGATCTGTGCAGATGGCACCGAAGATGCCGCACGGCGCCTGGAGCGGGTGTTGTGGAACGATCCCGCCTCGGGGGTGTGGCGCCACGCGGATGCGGGGTACGAGATCGCCAAAGACTGCGCCCGCGAACATGGGCTGCGGCTGCCAGGTATTCTGGGCTAGATCAAACTGCCTCTGGCGAAAATGCTGCACCTGCGATATCTCGCGGGTGCGCAAATCGGAGGCCTGACATGTACGTAGCCACTCTGCTGACCAACCCGGCGGCCCCTTCGCTAGAGGCAACGCTGGTCGAGTCATTGCGGAATGCTTGGGGCGGGGGTGAGGCAAGCTGGCTCAGCCCCGATGAGGCGGCTGAGTTTTCCTTGCTAGATATTCCCGACAATCGCTGGGAGGTATGGGCCGACTTGCAGCAGATGGGCGTGGACCTGGTCGTGCAGAAGGCCGAAGGCCGCCGGAAAAAGATGCTGTTGGCTGATATGGACAGCACCATGATCCAACAGGAATGCATCGACGAACTGGCTGATGAGGCTGGTGTGGGCGATCGCGTCAAGGACATCACCGCGCGCGCGATGAATGGCGAACTGGATTTCGAAGGTGCGCTGACCGAGCGCGTCGGCCTGTTGAAGGGGCTGGATGAAGGCGTGATCGGCAAGGTTCTTGAGGAACGGATCAC
Organism: Ruegeria sp. AB11; assembly: GCF_056536325.1. NCBI lineage: Bacteria > Pseudomonadati > Pseudomonadota > Alphaproteobacteria > Rhodobacterales > Roseobacteraceae > Ruegeria > Ruegeria sp. AB11. Next base: position 1,168,199 of record NZ_JBQFJO010000001.1, read on the forward strand.
GCTGATGCCCGGCGGTAAGGCCTTACTTTCCACGATGCGCGCGAATGGTGCCTACGCCGCTTTGGTATCGGGTGGTTTTACCGCTTTTACAGCCAAGGTCGCCGAAGAGCTTGGGTTCGATGAGAACCGGGCGAATACATTGCTGGCAGAGGATGGAAAGCTTACCGGCTACGTGAAGCGGCCCATATTGGGGCGACAGGCCAAAATCGAGGCATTGGAGCAGATCACGGCCAGCCTTGGCATTTTAGAAAGTGATGCAATCGCTGTTGGTGACGGTGCCAATGATCTGGGAATGTTGGGCCGCGCGGGCACGGGTGTTGCGCTGCACGCCAAGCCCTCGGTCGCTGCCGAATGTGATGTCCGCGTAAATCACGGCGATCTGACGGCGTTGTTGTATCTGCAGGGCTACAGCAGGTCAGAGATTCACGGCCTCTAAAAGGCTTTCTTTAATTTAACACTTATGTTAAATAAGGCCATGAACACGCTTCTGGCCACATTCTCCGCTTTGTCCGATGCCACTCGGTTTTCGATTGTCGAGCAACTGATGGACGAGGGCGAACTGCCCGTCGGCGACCTGATTGAAGGCAAGGGCATGTCAGGGGCTGCGATCTCGCGTCACCTAAAGGTCCTGCGCGAGGCCGGTCTGGTGCAACAACGGGTGCGCGGCACGCAGCGGATGTATTCGGTGCAGCCCGAGGGTCTACGTGCAATTGCCGAGTGGACGATTTCGAAACGACAATTTTGGGAAAGCAGCCTCGACCGTTTGGGCGAACTTATTGAAAAGGAGAACTCATGGCCGACCTGAAACTGGAACGAGATTTTCCCGTCAGCCCCGAGGACCTGTTCGCATGGGTTAGCGATGGCGCAAAGCTGCTGCAGTGGTGGGGGCCTGAGGGTCTGCATGTGCCGGAACATGATCTCGATTTTTCGCGCATTGGTCCGTGGTATTCGGTGATGCAGAATGGCGAGGGCCAGCAATTCAAGGTTTCGGGGCACGTCACCCATATCGATCGGCCAAAATCGGTTGGATTTACATGGGCATGGCACGACGATCAGGATCAGCGCGGTGCCGAAAGCCATGTAACCTTCTCGGTTTCCGCAACCGACAGCGGATCACGGCTGGTGGTCGATCATCGCGAGCTTGTTGATGCCGAGTCGGCCACGAACCACAACGAAGGCTGGACGTCTTCGCTGCGCAAGCTCGAAGCCCTTTGCACATAGGTTTTCATCAGGGAGGAGCGATATGCCCCAATATTTGTTTGTTTATCACGGGGGCCACACCCCAACCGATCCCGCCGAGGTAGAAGCGACTATGGCCGCCTGGGGTGCCTGGTTTCAGGACATTGGCGGTTCGCTTGAGATTCCCGGAAATCCTGTGGGTCAATCCTATACGGTCAGCAGTGGCGGGGTCGAAGACAATGGCGGCGCCAATCCGGCCTCGGGGTTTACGGTTGTAAAGGCTGATAGCATCGAAGCCGCAACCGTAATGGCCAAGGGCTGCCCTATGGTGGTGAACGGCTCAGGCTCGGTCGAAGTGGCCGAGGTGCACGAGATCGAGATGTAAGTCTTAGCCGGGGAAGTCCGGCGCGGGCTTGATCACACCACATTCCAGTCCGCGACGGCTGTATTGCTTGGCGTTCATGAATTTGCGGGTGGCCGGGTGATCGGCCGCCAGCACGCCCAAGCTTACCAGAATGGCCGCGATGGCGCATTCGCTGGCGCGGGTCGTGCCATCCGTGATTTTCAGCGCTACACCCATTCTCTTCTCGGGAATGATGGCGACAAAGACGGCTTCGGCCCCTGTTTTGATTGCCACGCGTCCATTCATCGCGCGCATTAATTCGGTACAGGCGCGGGTTTCTCCGGCGACAAGTTCGGGGTGCTTCACCATCGCCGCCGTAAGCTGCGATGCTGCTTCGCTGGAGCGGTCTGACCGGTCAGCGGCTGACGCAAACCATGCCATTGATCGCGCAAGTCCGACCAGGGACGTCGCAAAATTCGGGGCTGAGCAACCATCGATCCCAAAGGTTGGGCTCGTCTCACCTGTGGTCTCTTCGATGGCAGACAGGCAGGCCTGCTGAACCGGGTGATCGATTTCAAGATATTCAGGCCCGGCCCCCATATGCTGCGCCAAAGTCAGGAAACCGCAATGCTTGCCTGAGCAATTGTTGTGTATCTGGCAGGGCGTATCGTCCGCCAGGATGAGTCCGTCTCGGGCTGCCATGTCAGCGGGTTCCTGCGGGCCGCAGCGCAGATCGGGCTCGGACAGGCCGAGGTGATCGAGCCATGCGGACACGCGATCGGTATGGATATGCGCCCCGTTATGCGAGGCACAGGCCAGTGCCAGATGTTCGCTGTTCAAACCGTATTTCGCCGCCGCACCCGAGGTGATCAACGGCAGGGCCTGGATCATTTTGGCCGAGGAACGGGGATAGATTATCGCGTTCGGATCCCCCCAACTGCGCACGATCTGACCACTATCGTCACAGATCACTGCGTGACCCAGATGCAGGCTCTCTAATAGCGATCCGCGCCAGAGTTCTGTCATCGGTACGGCTTGTGTCATGTCCACCCCATAAATCATGCGCAAAAATCTGCCAATCGCCCTTTCGCCTGTGGCGAAACCTGCGTTAGTGTGTGTATGTCGACAATCATCGGAATACGCAACTGAACAGACGAACCGGCAGGGTTCGCACGCATGTCCGATGGGTATGAGGTATTAGGTCGGGCTAGGAGGCTGGACAGATGGGACTAAAGCTCGTTCGCGTGATCGCGGGCCTGTGTATGGCAGGAATGGCGACAACGGCAATTGCTCAGCAGGCGACCAGTACGAACCGCGTCGCGGCAAAGACCGATTGGAGCGTGTTTGTCGAAGAAGACCCCACCGAATGCTGGAGCGTTTCCGCGCCCAAGGAAACAGTGAACACACGCGGTGGCCGCGTCGTTTCTGTGCGGCGCAGCGATATCCTGCTGTTTGTGTTCTACCGCCCAAATGCTGAGGTCAAAGGGCAAGTGACCTTTACCGGCGGCTATCCGTTTGCCTCTGGATCGACTGTCAATCTACTTGTCGATGGCAGCGAATTCGAACTGTTCACGGATGGCGAATGGGCGTGGCCTGCAACCGCCTCGGACGATGCCAAGATCGTCACGGCTATGAAGCGCGGAAGCGAAGCCGTGCTGACTGCCCGTTCGGAACGTGGAACACAGACCAAAGATACGTTCTCATTGCTGGGTTTCACGGCCGCGATCGAAGACGCTGAAAAGCGCTGCACGAACTGATGTGCATACAGATAGGACCTTGAAGCCCCGCTATCCGGCGGGGTTTTCTACGTATGGGTAGATCTTTTGGTTTTATTGGAAATTTACTCAACGTCGGAATGTGTTTTTGATCCTTGTCAAAGCCGACTTCACAAATTTCTGAACTAATCAGTTTAGATCAATTTGAGGAGTTGGTAATGAATCCAAACAAATATCTGTCCGCGCTTTTGGTGGCGTCTGCGGTGATCCTTGCAGGATGCGAGAAGGAAGCGGAAACTTATCCAATTACGGGTGAGCAATGTGGACCGGAAGATCCCGTAAAAACTCTGGATGCAGAAGATTGCTACATCCCACCTGCAGTAAACTGACAAAAATGGACCGCTGAGGTTTCTGCCTTGGCGGTCCAACTTGATTGGGCGTGGGTTTTGATCTGTGATAGACAGGTGTCTCTGTCAGGAGGATCGACGGATGCGACGGGCTATTGTTTTTCTGCTGTTTCCCATGTCCGCTGTTGCGGACCCAACAATGGAGTGTATCGACGCCGGATCGCAGGTTGAGATTGGGTCTTGTGTTTCGGACATGGAAACGCGCGTGAATGCCGCGATAGACTCCAACTATTCCTTGGCACTTGGCGCTGCAAAAGAACTGGATGACGTAACCGGTCATGCTGTCGCCACGCCCGCGCTGGAGGCATCGCAAAACGCGTGGACAGCTTATCGCGATGCACATTGCGAAGCGGTGGGTACGTCATTTGGTGGTGGATCAGGCACCGGCATTGCCATCACTGCGTGCCGCGTTGATCTTGGGCGGGCACGTGTTGACGAATTGCTGCGCTATGCAAATTGATGCACGATTTCTTTTGATCTTTGTGCGCGTTCCTATATAGAGGCGCATCCCAAGCCAGAATCCATTGAGATAGCCACATGTCGCCCAAAGCGCCGATCACTCAAGATGTCATGACCATCCCCCGCAAATTGCCCGAGGGGAAGGTGAACCTTGTTGGCCTCACCCGTGATCAATTGCGCGATGTGCTGATTGAGCATGGTACACCGGAAAAGCAGGCAAAGATGCGCACCGGCCAGATCTGGCAGTGGATCTATCAATGGGGTGTGCGCGATTTTGGTGAGATGACCAACCTCGCCAAAGCTTATCGGGCACAACTTGCCGAGAATTTCGTAATTGAAATCCCCGAAGTCGTGACCCGTCAGGTGTCCGAGGACGGCACACGCAAATACCTGTGTCGCATCGCGGGTGGGCACGAAGTAGAGGTTGTTTACATCCCCGAAGAAGATCGCGGTACGCTGTGCATCTCGTCTCAGGTCGGTTGCACGCTGACCTGCTCCTTCTGTCATACGGGTACACAGAAACTAGTGCGCAATCTGACTGCGGCAGAGATAGTCGGGCAGGTCATGATGGCGCGTGACGATCTTGAGGAATGGCCGATACCCGGTGCCCCCAAAGACGAGACACGGCTGTTGTCGAATATCGTGCTGATGGGTATGGGCGAGCCGCTCTATAATTTTGAAAATGTCCGTGACGCGATGAAGATTGCCATGGACCCCGAAGGAATTTCTCTGTCGCGCCGACGTATTACCCTGTCGACTTCGGGTGTGGTGCCTGAAATTGAACGTACCGCCAAGGAAATTGGCTGCCTATTGGCGATCTCGTTCCACGCCACAACCGATGAAACCCGCGACGTGCTGGTGCCAATCAACAAGCGCTGGAACATCGAAGAGCTGCTGCAGGCACTGGCCAGCTACCCCAATGCCTCGAACTCCGAGCGAATTACGTTTGAATACGTGATGCTGCATGGCGTGAACGACAGCGATGAGGACGCGCATCGACTGATCGAGCACATCAAGCGCCATAAGATTCCGGCCAAAATCAACCTGATTCCGTTCAACGAATGGCCCGGCGCGCCTTACAAGCGTAGCTCGAACAATCGCATCCGAGCCTTTGCCAATATCATCTATCAGGCGGGTTATGCCTCACCCATCCGTAAAACCCGCGGTGAGGATATCATGGCTGCCTGCGGGCAGTTGAAATCGGCCACCGAACGCGCCCGAAAATCGCGCAAGCAGATTGAGGCCGAGGCTGGCCTGAACCGTTAGATTCCGCAGATTGTCCGCCATTACGATAAACTTAATAAATTGAATGCTGTTTTGGCATTCAGAATTTGCTATGTTTAAGGGGCATCTGCTCCGGTTGGGGGGTCACTAGCAAACACAAAGTAGTGAAGTTGCTGGGGCGGTGCTGGCAACACTATTTAAGGCCGCTATCATTTTTTCGAACTTAATGCGGCATTTCGGCGAACTGATCAGTCAGGGAGGCCATAGAATGATTACAAGACACCTGCCGATCGTTAAGATCGTGCTGTTTGTTGCGGTGTTGGGGCTTATTTCTGTTGCGGGAAATGCACAGAACAACGATCAGGATGCTCATCTGGCCATTGAAAACCCGGCTGATCTGTCCAAGGAAGATGCTCAGGCTCATTACAAATCTCTGTCCCGGCGCATGGCACGAGGCTATGCCGCAGCCCAGTTGGACGTGCTTTTGAACTATCAAGCCTGGCCGCTGTTCAACGATGCGCCGTATATCTCGGCCACCCATGGGCAGCGCTATGTCAACAGCTACGCCAATCGCATGGCGCATAATTACGGAACCTTGCAGGAAGGTGAGGTTTTGCCTGTGGGCTCGGTTCTGGCCAAAGACAGCATGACCGTCACCGATGAGGGTAAGGTGCATCCGGGTGCCTTGTTCGTGATGGAAAAACTACCGGCGGGTACCAACCCTGAGACAGCAGATTGGCGATACATCATGGTGATGCCGGATGGTTCGCTGTTTGGCGACACGATGGGCTTTCGCGCGTCCGAGGTCGATTACTGCCATGTCTGCCACGAGGCAGTTGCTGACAGGGATTATACGTTTTACGTGCCTGAAGAGTATCGCGTCGAGAACTGAACTTCAGCTTGCTGGTAAGGTCAGTTCGGTGGCCTCACTGCGGCTAAGTTGCTCACCCTGCTTGCGTTTGGACAGAACCTCGCGTGCACGCGCGTATTTCTCATCCTGCCAGAAGATCAAACAGCCGTTGCAGCCTTTGCCGCAACACCCTTCGGTTCCTATGCGATTGGTTTTGAAGCGGCGTTTGTTGCCGTCTTCTCCGATTTTCTCAATCAGTTCATCGCGGCGGCGCGCATAAGCTTTGGCGTTGTCACGACCCGAGGTTTCCAGCCCTTGCACCAGCTTGTCGAACCGAATGCGGCTCCAGTGTTCGTCGGTCATGGCGCGTTCCTTGCGCAGAACCGAGTAGACTGGGAAACGCGCGCGTAAATCTTCGATATCCTCGTGATCGAACAGAGTGAATGGTACGCGGATGATTGTCTTGGTGCTTCCATGCACCACGTCTAGTCTCGCGCCATCTTGGGCGCGTTCGAAGTTATAAACCCGTAACAACACGGTATCGCGTGAAATCGGAGAGACGAAGTCTAACACATCCCCAGGTTCCAGCTTGTTTTTCACCTCGACTAGAAAGGCATCCTCGGTCACTTCAGTGACGATTCCCGCATATTCCCACTGCGCGATAGACGCGGTGTGCTCGTAATCATGTGCGTAGTTTGTCAGTCGGCCTTCGTGGAAGGCAAGCGTGTAGCCTCGGTTCCCGACGGTTTCGAGTTCACGCATGTAAGGTTTCGGGTCCCAGTTCTCGGGGTCGGCGTGATAATCGTCGATGGCCATACGATAGGCGCGCGCGACGATGGCAGCATAGTATTCCGACTTGCCGCGCCCTTCGACCTTCAGGCTGTCGACGCCGATCTTCAGGTATTCATCCAGTTTCGGCATGATGCACAGATCGCGGGAATTGAGTATGTAAGACCCTCGATCATCCTCTTCGATGGGCATCAGATCGCCGGGGCGGCAGCCTTCTTCCAAAAGGAATTCGAACAGGTCGGCGTTTTCTTCGGTTATACGAAGCTCCTGATGTGTTCCGTCTTTGAGACGCAGTTTCAAGCCATAGTTCCAGCGGCAGGAATTGGCGCAGTTGCCTTGGTTCGCTCCGCGTTCGGCCATGAAATTCGATAGCAGGCAGCGGCCCGAATAGGTCATGCACATGGCGCCGTGGACGAATGCCTCAAGCTTGATGTCGGGGCATTTCTCGCGAATCTCAACCAGTTCGGGGTATGAGACTTCGCGTGCCAGTACCACAAGCTCAGCCCCTTGATCCTGCCAGAACTTCACCGAAAGCCACGAACAGATATTGGCTTGCGTCGAGATATGCAGCGGCAGTTCCGGTGCCCGTTCGCGGACGTATTGGAACACGCCGGGATCAGCGATGATTAGCCCGTCGGGCTTCACCTTGCGGACCGTGTCGACGTATTCATCCAGCTTCGGGATGTCTTTATTGTGCGAGAACAAGTTCAGCGTCAGGTACGCGCGCCGGCCATGGCTATGGCAGAACTCGACGCCCTCGATCACTTCTTCCAGCGAGAACTCGGATTTCGTCCGCAGCGACATATCGGGTGTGCCCAGATAAACCGCATCCGCGCCATATAGGATGGCGAGTTTTAACTTGCGTAGATTGCCCGCAGGCATCAGCAATTCGGATCTGGACTGGGTCATAGGGATACCGGGCTAAGGATCAAGGGCGTCTTCTACGCCAAAACCCCTGTGCCCAAAACCCCGTTACCTGCGACTGAACCGCGCTGTGCCGATGACCTCGATCAGTTGTTTTCGAACAGGTTCCGGTTGCGCCTCGACCGCGTTCAGCACCTCGCGCAATTCGGCGCGCAGCCCATGCATCTGGTCGATCAGCGAGATCATCATCGACAGTGCGTCGGCCTCCATATCGTACTGGTCATGCAGCTCGCATGCCAGTTCCAGTCGGGCAACGTCAATGCGCTGATATCGCAGCCCTTGCTCCGATTGCTCGGGGATCACGATCTCAGCTGCCAGATATTCGGTCAGGCGATCCGAAGTCAGGCGGGCGATGGTTTCGATCAGTTCGGCTTCGGTCAATGTACGGCTCATGTCGGCATTCCTTTGCGCGGATCATAGCTGTGGGTTTCGCGCCATGTCTCCATGAATTGCTTCAATTCATCGTCTACCTTGTTTGGCATTGCGACGGTCAATTCGATGAACTGATCCCCCCTATCGGACGAACCGCGCTTCTTGACCCCTTTGCCACGCAGGCGCAGTGTTTTGCCGCTGCTGGTCCCTGCAGGGACACTGACATTGACGCCCCCGTCGATGGTGGGCGCTTGGACCTTGCCGCCCAATACCGCCTCGTCAATGGTGATGGGTAAAGTAATGTGGATGTCATCGCCCTGACGGTCAAACACCGGATGATCCGCAACCGAGATGTTGACCAGCGCATCCCCGGGAGGGCCTCCACCATATCCCGGTGCCCCCTTGCCACGCAGGCGGATGGTTTGACCGGTCGTGATGCCCGCCGGTATCTTCACTTCAATCCGGTTCCCATCCGGTAGGGTCAGCTTTTGGCTGGCGCCGAATACGGCATCCAGAAAACTGATCTGCAGTGAGTAATTCAGGTTGTGCCCTGGCGCGTGGAACTCTTGTGTTCGTTGGCCATAACCACCCCGCCCGCGCATGAACTCGGCGAAGATGTCGGACATGTCGTCTTGCTCAGTCGAATACCCGCGATAGGGGTTGCCTGCAGCTTCGGCATAGTCCCGATAATATTGCTGCTGTGGACGTTCCTGACCGGACGCATCAATTTCGCCATTGTCATAGCGTTTGCGTGTTTCGGGATCTTTCAACAGGTCATAAGCGGCGGCGGCGGCTTTGAACTTGGCTTCGGCTTCCGCATCACCCGGCTTAAGGTCCGGGTGACACTCCTTCGCGATCTTCCGGTAGGCTTTCTTGATTTCGGCATCGCTGGCGTCTTTGGCGACACCAAGAACGGTATAGGGATCGTCGCTCATATTGCCTCTCGTCGATGTAGGTATGGTCTGGCCTTGATGAAGGTATTTTATCATGTGATTTCAACAGGTCAAAAATCCTTCGGGGTCGAATTACCTCGCAAATTCTGGTTGTCCTGCTAATATCTGCATGTTTCGAAGTGTTGATTGCCGGAGATCACCTTATGTCGCGCAGAATAAAATCCGCTCTCGCGTTACTAGTCGGGAATGCCATCGGGTTGTTGCTTGCTTCGCTGCTGCTGGCGGGCTTTGCAATCAAGCCGATCTCGTTCATCGTTGTAGTGATTGTCTTTACGCTGGTTCAAGTCGTAGCCGAACCGTTGATCCTGAAGCTGGGCGAGAAGAAGGCCCCGGCGCTGAAAGGTGGGATCGCACTGATTGTCACATTTGTGGGCTTGCTGGTGACCGATCTGATAACAGCGGGGCTAACAGTTGGCGGTATTTCCAACTTACTGGCAGCGACTTTGCTGGTATGGCTGGGCGCGTTGATCGCCAGCATCGTGCTGCCAATCTACGTGTTCACCGAGCTGCGTGAACCCAAGAAGAAATCATAACGCGTTCAGGCTGGCCTCGATCGCCCGCCACAGTTCTTCTACCGGCTCGCACCCGACAGACAAGCGGATAAAGGCAGGGTCGACCGCATCGCCCCAGCGGGCACGCCGCTCGGCTGAGCTGTGGACACCGCCGAAGGATGTGGCAGGGCGCAACAGGGGGCAGGCGTTGATGAACTGTTCGGCTTTGGCCTCAGACTCCAGCGTGATTGTCAGCAGAAAACCGAACCGAGCGGTTTGGGCAGCCGCCAATGCGTGTGATGGATCACCGGGCAGGCCGGGATAGCGAATGTGTTTCACGGCCGGGTGCGATGCCAACCGTTCGGCTAGAACTTGCGCCGAGTTACACATGCGATCAAACCGCACATCCAGCGTTTCAAGGCCACGGTGCAACAACCACGCCTCGTGCGGCCCAGGTATCGCGCCAGAGACACGGCGCCATTCCTCTACCCGAGCCATGATGTCCACATTGCGGCTGGCGACGTGGCCCATCAATAGGTCCGAATGCCCGCCCATCGCCTTCGTATCCGAACTCACCACCACATTGACGCCAAGGTCCAGTGGGCGTTGGCCCAATGGCGTCATGGTTGTGTTGTCGGCAATCGTGATGCCACCAGCCTCGCGCACGGCCCTGGCGATTGCTGGCAGATCAAGCATGTCCAGACCGGGGTTCGATGGGCTTTCCAAGAACACGACATCAATTCCGTCAAAGCCACCTTCGGCAAAGGCAGTAGTTGGGCGTTCGACGATAGAAACGCCCAGATTTGACAGGAACCGGTCGGCCAGAAGCCGGGTCACATAGTATCCGTCGGATGGGATCAGCAAACGGGACCCTGCTTTGACCGTGGCAAACAACGCAGCCGAAATCGCCCCCATGCCAGAAGGAAAGCTGAGGCAGGGCGCGTTTTCGAGATGCGACAGGACGTGCTCCAGGTGAACCCAAGTCGGGTTGTCGACCCGGCCATAACTGGCGTGACCGTCTGGATCACCTGGCAAATGAAACATGCTGCTTTGGGTCAATGGCAGGGCCACAGGCTCGCCCTTGTCCAACGCGTTTCCGCGCAGGTGGAGCATCTCGCCGATCTTGGGTCTAGTCATAGTTCAGCGTCCCGGAATCTGGTCGCGCGGGGGAGCGGGTTCCCAGTTCTCGATAATCTCGACCGCCTCTTGCGCGGTGTCGACAAAGCGGAACAGGTCCAGATCTTCGTCCGAGATGGTGCCCGCGTCCGCCAGCGCCTCCCAGTTGATGACTTTCTCCCAGAACTCACGCCCGAACAGCAGGAAGGGAACGCGCTCCATCCGTCCTGTCTGGATTAGGGTCAAGGATTCGAACAACTCGTCCATAGTGCCGAACCCGCCCGGGAAAATAGTGATGGCGCGGGCGCGCATCAGGAAGTGCATTTTGCGGATAGCAAAATAGTGGAAGTTGAAGCTGAGATCAGGCGTTACATACAGGTTCGGGGCCTGTTCGTGCGGCAGCACGATGTTCAGGCCGATGGAACAGCCTCCCGCATCCTGTGCACCGCGATTACCCGCTTCCATTACGCCGGGGCCGCCGCCGGTGACGATCACATTCTCACGGCAGCCGGTCTGGTTCGATTTTTCTGTCATCAGTCGCGCAAACTCGCGCGCCTCATCGTAGTACTTTGACAGACCGGCCAAGGTCGCGGTTCGCGCCGTGTGTTTCTGGGCTGGTTCCGGGATACGTGCACCGCCAAACATGACGATGGTCGAGGTGATTTCACGCTCAGTCATGATCATCTCGGGCTTGAGCAACTCCAGTTGCAGGCGAACGGGGCGCAGCTCATCCCGGCACAGGAAATCATCATCAGCGAAGGCAAGTCGATAGGCCGATGACCGCGTCTGCGGCGTGTCCGGCACTTCGCTTGCGGTCGAGCGGTCGGTCTGTGCGTCGCGAAAGGGGCTGAGGCGATCTTCTCTCATAAACGGGGTTCCCTGCTTGCGTGTTTCCAAAACAGCTATAGGGTTCGCGGGAAGAGTGCCAGTCACGGAAAGACAAGAATGGATTGGAAAAGTGAAATATTGGCAGCGCGGGATCGCATTGCCGGACATGCACAAATCACACCTGTGATGCAGAGCAATGCGCTGGGCTATCCGGTCGAGTTGAAGCTGGAGCATATGCAACACACTGGCAGCTTCAAAGCGCGCGGCGCGTTCAACACTTTGCTCAGCATGGATGTTCGTTCGGCGGGCGTGGTGGCGGCATCGGGCGGCAACCATGGAGCGGCTGCGGCCTATGCGGCGCATGCGTTAGGTCATCCGGCGAAGATTTTTGTACCCGAGCTTGCAGGACCGTCGAAGATTTCCCTGATCGAACGGATCGGAGCCGATCTGAGCGTGGTTCCGGGGGAATATGCCAACGCTTTAACCATGGCTCAGGCACATGAGGCTGAATCTGGTGCAATGCAAATCCACGCCTATGACGCGCCCGCAACCGTCGCTGGGCAAGGGACGTGTTTTGCTGAATGGGACGCGCAGGGTTTGCAGGCAGATACCGTTCTGGTCGCCGTCGGTGGCGGTGGCCTGATTGCCGGGGCGCTGGCTTGGTTTCAGGGTGCGCGCAAGGTTGTGGCTGTCGAGCCGGAAACCTCCTGCGCGCTGAATGCTGCCTTGGCTGAAGGTGAGCCGGTTGATGTTTCGGTCTCAGGCATTGCAGCGAATGCGTTAGGCGCACGTCGAATTGGCGATATCTGCTTCGGTCTGGCACAGGGGATGACTTCGGTTTTGGTTCCCGATGAGGCGATAGCGCAGGCCCAGCAGACATTGTGGCAAGCTCATCGAATTTTGGTGGAACCAGCTGGGGCCGCAGCCATGGCTGCGCTGATCTCAGGTGCATATCAGCCCGAACCAGATGAGCGGGTTGCGGTTCTTATCTGCGGTGGGAATATTGCGCCGGACCCCCTGGCTGATTGAATTAACCGCTTGTGGAAACGCGTTGTGAATTTTATCTATAATTAATGAATGCGACCATTGCCGACACGATATATCAAGCGCTGAGCCAGAAAATCATAACCGGCGACCTTGCCGCCGGTGAGAAGTTGCGTCAGGACCATATTGCGCGCGACTTTGATACCAGCCATGTGCCGGTGCGTGAAGCGCTGCTGCGGCTTGAGGCACATGGATTGGCCAAAAGCGAGCCGCGAAAGGGCATGCGTGTCACTGCCTTGGACCCCGCCGAAGTGCGTGAGGTGATCGAAATGCGTGTCGCGCTTGAATCTCTGGCATTGCAGCATTCAGCGCAAAACATGACCCCAACCGCACTGAAAGTAGCTGATCGGGCGCGAAAAGATTGCGATGAGGCTGACAGTATGCCGCAATGGGAAGCGCGGAACAGAATCTTTCACCGAGCTATCCTGACGCCATGCGGCCTACCTCGCCTGTTGCATGCGATTGATGATCTGCATATTGCCAGCGCGCGGCATCTGTTCGCGCACTGGCGACCAAAATGGATGCAGCGGACCGATACGGATCACGCGGCCATAATTCAGGCGTTAAAAAGCAAAGATGTGTCAGCGGCGACATCGATTCTGGTGCGCCATATTCGCCGCGCAAATTGAATTATTTCAGGCAGTTAAGTGCTATTTTTTCACCGCTGAAGATTTTACTTGATTTTTAATAGATAAAAATGATGATCATGAGTCAACTGGTCAATAATTATCTATAAAAGGAAATACAATGAAAACCATGCTGCGATCCGCCTTGCCGACTACCGGTGCGCTCAGCCCGGCGGGACAGATCATCCGTGTCGTGATGGGCATCCTTCTGCTGACAGCCAGCGCAAAAGTCCAAGTGCCATTTTGGCCGGTGCCGATGACCCTGCAGGTCGCTGCCGTCATGGCGATTTCTGCAGCTTTCGGGATGCGCCTCGGATCCGCAACTGTGATTGGCTACATGGTGGCTGGAGCCGTCGGTCTGCCGGTTTTTGCCGGGACACCCGAAAAAGGCATCGGACTGGCCTATATGATGGGCGGCACTGGTGGCTATCTGCTCGGCTTCGTTGTTGCCGCGGCCATCGTCGGATGGGTGGCGGATAATCTGCGCAAGCTGTTTTTGGTCCCGGCCATGTTAGCTGGACTTGTAGCGATCTACGCTCTGGGTCTGGGGTGGCTGGCCCAGTTTGTACCTGCGGACAAAGTGCTGGTTTACGGTTTCAGCCCGTTTATCGTAGGTGATCTTGTAAAGATCGCGTTGGCGGCCGTTATGGTGATTGGCCTGCCAACGGGTTTGATGCAGAAAATCCGCGGGTCGCAAGCGGATGCTTGATACCGGACAGGACATCCGCAGCAACTGGACCGTGGATGAGGTGGAGGCGCTACTGCGCCTCCCGCTGCTGGATCTGGTTGGCCGTGCAAATACCATCCATCGGACGTATCACGACCCGGAAGACATTCAGAAGGCCAGCCTGCTATCGATCAAAACCGGCAGCTGCCCGGAAGATTGTGCCTATTGCCCTCAATCCGCGCATCACCGCGAGGTCGAACTGACCAAAGAGAAATTGATGGACCCCGGGCATGTGGTCTCGCTGGCGAAACGGGCCAGGGATGCCGGGGCCGAGCGGTTCTGCATGGGGGCCGCGTGGCGCCAAGTGCGGGATGGGGAAGAATTCGACAATGTTCTGGAAATGGTTCGGGGTGTTCGCAATCTGGGGATGGAAGCCTGCGTGACACTGGGTATGTTGAAGCCGCATCAGGCCCAACGACTCGCCGACGCGGGACTAACTGCCTACAATCACAACCTTGACACCTCGCCGGAGTTCTATGGTGAGATCATCGGGACGCGCACCTATCAGGATCGGTTGGAAACACTCAGCTATTGCCGTGACGAAGGTATCGATCTGTGTTGTGGAGGTATCATCGGCATGGGTGAAAGTCTGCGGGATCGTGCTTCTCTATTGCGGGTTCTAGCGAGTTTTGACCCACATCCCGAAAGCGTTCCAATCAATGCTCTGATCCCGATTAAGGGCACTCCGCTGGAGCAACGAGAGAAGGTGGGCATCTTCGACCTGGTGCGCATGGTTGCGACCGCACGTATCACCATGCCAGCAACCCGCGTACGCTTGTCGGCGGGCCGGTCTGACTTTTCGACCGCAGAGCAGGCATTGTGTTTTCTCGCCGGCGCAAACTCGGTTTTCTACGGAGATGTTTTGCTGACCGCACCCAATGCTGGAACGCAAAATGACAGGGACATGTTTACAGTTCTTGGCGCAATAGCAGAAGATTGACGCATGTAGGGTTGCTTGCGTCGCATTGCGCCATGGTTTCACCTTGCGTATAGGCCACATCAACGTGAACAGATTCTCTAGGGAGACGCCTATGTCAAACGCGCAACTTGAAGCCGCCATCGAAGCCGCCTGGGACATGCGTGATACGATCACACCGGCCACGACGGGCGAGCAGCGTGAGGCCATCGAGGACACTCTGAATGCGTTGGACAGCGGTTCATTGCGCGTTGCCGAAAAGCAGGCAGATGGCAACTGGCACGTAAACCAGTGGGCTAAGAAGGCCGTTCTTCTGGGGTTCCGTATCAAGGATATGGAGATCCAAAATGGCGGCCCGCAAGCCGGTGGCTGGTGGGACAAGGTCGACAGCAAGTTCGCCGGTTGGGATGAGAACCAGTGGCGCGCTGCAGGTTTCCGGGCGGTGCCCAACTGCGTCGTGCGCAAGTCAGCCTATATTGCACCCGGTGCGGTGTTGATGCCGTCATTTGTGAACCTGGGTGCTTATGTGGACGAAGGCACCATGGTCGATACCTGGGCAACGGTCGGTTCTTGCGCACAGATCGGTAAGAATGTGCACCTGTCGGGCGGTGTTGGCATCGGCGGAGTGCTGGAGCCAATGCAGGCTGGTCCCACCATCATCGAAGATAACTGCTTTATCGGTGCCCGTTCCGAGGTTGTTGAAGGCTGTATTGTCCGCGAAGGCTCGGTTCTGGGCATGGGCGTATTCATTGGCAAGTCGACCAAGATTGTCGATCGCGAAACCGGTGAGGTTATGTATGGCGAGGTTCCGCCCTATTCAGTGGTTGTTGCAGGCTCGATGCCGTCCAAGAACAACGTCAGCCTGTATTGCGCGGTCATCGTGAAACGCGTTGATGAAAAGACGCGCTCGAAAACCGGGATCAACGATCTGCTGCGCGACTGATCCTGAGCTGTTTATTTAAGATTTGGCCGCAGAATAGATGCTGCGGCCAAATCTATTATTGCTTGGGCATCAACCCTAGCACTGTCTGTTGAAAGAAATCTATTGCGGCCTCGCCGCCAGCGCCTATGGCGAGAGCGCCCACTTCGAAGCGCGGAGATTGCATGGATTTTTGCATCTTTTCGCAAACCCAGACATCTTCGGTTTGGAAATCGCCCGTTTCCAACGGGTGTTTGGTCCAGTGCGAGGATTTGATCAGCCCTGTTTCGGCATCGTACCCGGGAATGTCAGACGCGCGGTGCGTGTAAGTAAACCAGCCCTTCGGAGACCAGTTCCGCACCCTTAATCGCATCCTGTTTGCGCTTATGGGTTCCATCGTTGAAATCGAGAATCCCCAGGGATTGGGCGTTAGGATCGTGGTTGGGAACAGCATGTAGACCCCGCCATACCCCGGAGTTTCAGCATTTTTGACGGTTTTCAAACCTGAACCTTTGGCAGAGTTTTCAACGAATTGCGGAATCCTGTGTTTCACACCTTCGCGCTCGGTCGACCACCAAATCATATTTTGACCAAACACCTCCCACAGGTTTTTGTCATGGGTCGGCCCTCCCAGCGTGTCTTTGTGCAGATAGGCGAGATGATAGCCATCAATTGCGTTCTCGAAGAAGACCTTCCAATTGCACTCGATTTCATAAACCACGTTGTCGGGATTTTCCTGCAGCTCGGTCGAGTTCAGATCATGCGGCCAGGGAACCTGATCCAGCCCGCTCAGCCAGTTGTTAAAATCCGCATCCGGGTCAGGATTAACGAAAACAAGATTGCGAAATACGCCCACAGCCGCCCCAAAAAGCGCATTGGATTTCTTGTCGAGATCAGGAAAGCACTCACGCTGGGCAGGAACTCCGCGCAAAGCACCGTCCAGATTATAGACCCAGTTGTGATAGGGGCAGACAATGGTTTTGCCTGCATTTCCGCATCCTTCCAGAAGTTCTGTGCCACGATGGCGGCAAAGATTGTGAAACCCGCGTAACTCACCATCGGCGCCTTTGATGACAATTACGGAATTTGCTCCGGCTTTGATCGTGCGAAAATCTCCGGGTTCAGGAAAATCCATTGTCACACCGGCAAAGGTCCAGCAGCGGCTGAAGATTTGTGCTTGTTCAACCTGAAACCAATTCTCTGAAACATAGGCTTCTCGTGGTAGTCGGTTTTTCGGTTTGTCGGGTAGCGATGCCGGGGCTTGCATGTCACTTCCTTAGATTGTCAAAAATGATAATTGCCATTATTGACAATAATACGATTTGTCCAGTATCCAATTTCAAGATTTCGACCGAAGGATAAGGCGGGCAGATGAAACCTGGAAACAGCCTAAGGCATCACAAATGGATGACTATCGCGGCTGTGCTGGTGCTGTTGGCATCAACACTGGCGGGGGTATATGCGATCTGGGGCGTGGTTTTTGTGTACTGGGGCGTTCTGGCAATTCGATCAGGGCAGGCCTTTCTTGTTGAAGCTATTGAGCGCAGAGAGAACCCGGTTTTATTCTGGGTGCTAACGGCGATGTGGTTCGGCTTCGGAGTACTTTACATCCTGACGGACATTTTCCCCACTCAGACCGCCTGAATGAATAGCTCATGCCCAGAACCAGTTTGAAAAACGTTCGTACGCAGGAAATACTGAGCGCATTTACCAGATGTGTCGCGCGGTATGGATTGGATGGCTCTACACTCGCCCGTATCTCCGAAGAAGCGGGGATCGCGCGGCCTCTGCTTCGTCACTACCTTGGCAATCGCGAAGAAATGATCCAGCGCCTGCTGGACCATGTTCTGAGTGATTTTGCTACGCGGACAAAAACCTTCTTCGATATGTTGCCAGCAACAGAGCGCATTGATGCTTTGATCGAAGCGTTGTTTGGACGCGTTGATTATTCTTCTGAAAGCGCCGCCGTTTTTGCGGCTTTGGTTGCGGCCTCGGAGCGACACAAAGAAATTCGCAAACCCTTGTTGCGCTTCGTATACGAGTTTGAAGATCGTATCGCTGCTGAGATCCGCGCTGAGAATACAAGCGCTGATCCGAATCTTGTGGATGTCGCGGCTGCAGGGATCACAGCGATTTACTTCAATACAGATGCGGTAATGCCCTTGGTTCCAAAGGAAGGGTGGCGCGACAGGCAGCGCGCAGCCGCATTGGTTTTGCTGGAAGCGGCCTGCCAGAGCGGTCGGACCTGAGTTGACCCACACTCTGGCTCAGCGTATTGCGGGCCTTATGCAGAAGCAAAAGAAACCCTCGCGTCAGCAAGTCTATACTCTTCTGGTTCAGATTGGCCGGAAGGATGGAGATGGTTTGCCAAAAGACGCAACCGGAGCCGCGCTGATGTGCTTTGCCAGCGGTGTGGATGAGGCAGAAGCCGTGCGTGAAACGGTGGCGATTTTAAAACAGGCCGATACCGCTCCTCTGGATGTCACCGGCTACGGCACGCTTGCCGAGCGTGAAGCGCAGGGGCACGATATCGATCCGGATGAGCGGGCATTGATGCAGCGGGCGCTGGACGAAAACGCCGTCATAGTTGCGCAGATGACGCCATTCTTTGGAGACGAGAGCCCGGCTTAGTTTCGCGCTCCGAACCATTTGCGGTAGATTTCATCATAGGTACCGTCTTCGCGAAGAGAGAGAAGCGCCTGGTTGACGTCTTCAACCAAAGGCGAACCGGTTGGGAAGGCGATGCCATAATTTTCGCGTAGGAAAATCCCGCCGGTCATACTTGCCGTTCTTCGACCCTCATGACTGGCGTAATAGGACAGAATGGGCGCATCGAATACGACTGCATCCAGATCCTTGTCTTTGAACGCAGCCAGCATGTCCTGAAGGTCGGCATAGCCCGTGAACTCGATCTCGCGGCGGTTCAGAAAGTTGGCTGCTGTTGAATCAGAGATGGTTCCGACTTGCTTGCCATAGAGGTCATTAACCGAATTCACGCTGCCGGTGATCGCATCTACAGTCATCACCGATGTGATCCGGGCCGTAAACACCGATACGATGAACAGCGAGGAAACAACCAGCACAACCCCCAGAATGCGCCCAAACGGCGTGCGAGGCATCCGCTCTTCAAATCCGCCATTAACCACGAGGTTGAGCGCCCACCAGAAGGAAGGGAACCAAGCCTCATTCAGTTTCCGGTCAAAATAGGGCTGCGCGCGTTTCTCGAAACTCCACATCAGCATGCCGCCGCCCAGAAGAATGGCAAAGGCCAGACCAATGGCGATGAACAGCTCGCGCGACAGCAGGGCGTGCAGTAAAGACGGTTGTCGCGCTGCCTCGGACGGAACCATGATCTGTAGTCCGGCTTCAAAGATGGGCTGCGTAAAATCCATGCGGGTTTCACGCATGGCGGTGATCGAAATATTCGCAATCGCCAGATCGGCTGACCCGTCCTGAACGGCCCCCAGCATTTCGCCAAAGCTCTCGACCCGGTTGATCGAATACTCCCAGCCCAGCGACTCAGATAACGCCGCCAGCAGGTCCATCGAGAAACCGGTCTGGACCCCGTCCTCGACAAACGAGAACGGAGGGCGGGTCACAGTTGTAACCGTGAGGGTCTGAGCCTGGCTTTGCTGCGCGAGAGTCGCGAAAGTCAGGCAGATCAATGCGAAGAAGACGCGCTTCATTTGGAATCACCTGTTTCGCGGCCCTCTAACCCAGTTCGGGGCAGCGCGGCAAGGCAGCCGCAGGGTCAAGGCTCATGTTTTATTGGGGTGCTAAAATCGAAGTCTTTGGATTTTGGATTGGAAATCTGACTATTCGGGGTTGGCAAGCTGGGCAATTCGTTGAATCTGTGCACGAACACCGGCATCCATCAGAACAAGAGGCCCGTTATGACCGATCCAGTTGAGCTGACCGCAAATCTGATCCGTTGCCCTTCGGTCACACCCGAAGAGGGCGGCGCGCTGGTTTTACTGCAACGTGAACTCGCAGATGCAGGTTTTGAATGCACCCGTGTGGATCGCGGAGGTGTCAGCAACCTATTTGCGCGTTGGGGGAAGAAAGGGCATGCTCGCAGCTTTGGCTTCAACGGCCACACAGATGTTGTTCCGGTGGGTGATGAGGCCGCTTGGACTGCGCCCCCATTCGGAGCAGAAATTCGTGATGGAGTAATGTATGGCCGTGGTGCAACGGACATGAAATCGGGTGTGGCGGCCTTTGCCGCAGCAGCCATTGATTTTGTGCGCAATACGCCTCCGGATGGTGCGGTGATTCTGACAATAACAGGTGATGAAGAGGGTGATGCGGTCGATGGCACTGTCGCCCTGCTGGATCACATGGATGCGACGGATGAGCGGATGTCGGTCTGTCTAGTAGGGGAACCAACCTGTCCGAATAAGATGGGTGAAATGATGAAGATCGGTCGGCGCGGCTCGATGTCAGCTTGGTTTACCGCGACCGGGGTGCAGGGGCATTCTGCTTATCCGCACCGGGCGAAAAACCCATTGCCAGCAATGGCGCGGTTGATGGATCGGCTGGCCAGTCGCGAGCTGGATCAGGGGACCGACCACTTTGATGCCTCAACATTGGCCGTGGTGACGATCGATACGGGCAATCCAGCGACGAACGTCATCCCGGCGCAATGCTCTGGAACAGTGAACATCCGGTTCAATGACCTGCACTCGGGCGCCGGCCTGAGCGACTGGTTGAAATCCGAGGCTGAATCAGTTGCCAAGGCGTTTGGAGTTGAAATCGAAACCAGGATCAAAATCTCAGGTGAGAGCTTTCTGACTCCTCCGGGTCGGCTCTCGGATTTGGTAGCGTGCGCCGTTGAGGCAGAAACAAATATCTGCCCCGAGCTTTCAACCACTGGCGGCACTTCGGATGCCCGGTTCATCAAGAACCATTGCCCAGTGGTCGAATTCGGGCTGGTCGGGCGCACGATGCATCAGGTTGATGAGTGCGTTGAGGTGGCACAAATTCATCAGCTCAAGGCAATATACGCGCGTATTCTATCGGATTATTTTGCCTGATTGATGCAAAAGACTTTGGTCATCATGGTGAAAGAGCCACGTCCGGGGCGGGTGAAAACCCGTCTGGGACGCGATATTGGCATGGTCGGTGCGGCTTGGTGGTTTCGACATCAAACGCGGTCACTTGTCCGACGCCTGCGCGATCCGCGCTGGCAGATTGTTCTGGCGGTTACTCCGGATCGGGAGGGGATGAAAAGCCGTGTCTGGCCCGTCGATCTGCCGCGTAAGCCGCAAGGGCGCGGAGATCTCGGTGATCGTATGGGGCGGATGCTGCGCGGTGCCCCCGATGGGCCAGTATGTTTGATCGGTGCAGATATTCCGGGGATTACACGCGGACACATTGCGCGGGCCTTCGGCGCATTGGGCCGGGCTGAAATCGTGTTCGGGCCAGCCCCTGACGGGGGCTATTGGTTGGTCGGTGCGCAGCGTTATAGCGCGTTGCCGTCAGGGATGTTCAACAACGTGCGCTGGTCGACTGAGAACGCTTTGGCCGACACGCTGGCTTCGGTAAATGGACGTCGAGTGACGTTGCTGGATCACCTGCGCGATGTGGATACCGTGGCCGATCTGCACGGCTGACCCGACAGGCCGCTTTTTGGTCATGACGCGGTCGCATGCCCGTGCTAGGCCAAACTCATGACACGCATTCCGACCAAGCAAGAGGTCCTCGATTGGATCTCGGCGAACCCTACCCTGACCTCGAAACGTGATATCGCCAAGGCCTTTGGCATCAAGGGCGCAGATCGGATCGACCTGAAGCGCATTCTGAAAGAGCTTGAGGCCGAGGGCCATCTGGAAAAGCGCAAGCGCAGCTATCGCGATCCGGATCGCCTGCCGCCGGTCAGCGTATTGCAGGTGAAGGCTCCGAACGCGGATGGCGACCTGTTTGCTCGGCCGTTGGAATGGCACGGTGAGGGGGTCGAGCCCATTATTCTGCTCATCACCCGCGCCAGCGATCCGGCATTGGGCGAGGGTGACCGCATTCTGGCCCGTCTGACCGTTGTGCACGAGGAAGACCACAATTACGAGGCACGTCTGATCCGCCGTATCGGCACCAACCCGCGCAAGGTCGTTGGCATTTTCCGCAAAGGGGCCGAGGGTGGCCGGATCGTACCTATCGACAAGGCTGGTTCCACCGAATGGCTGGTCGCGGACGGGGCCGTTCTGGGCGCCAAGGACGGTGAGCTGGTTGAGGCCGAGCAGGCCGGACCCAAGAACCGCATGGGCCTGCCACGCGCGCGCATTGTTGAACGGCTTGGCGATCCGACCGCGCCCAAGGCTGTCTCATTGATCGCCATCCACCAACATGGCATTCCTGACGATTTTCCGGACAAGGTGATTGAAGAGGCCGACAAGGCCAAACCTGTTGGCCTAAAAGGGCGCGAAGACCTGCGGGATATGCCCTTGCTGACGATCGATCCTGCGGATGCACGGGACCATGACGACGCCTGTTATGCGCACGCAGACGATGACCCGAAGAATAAAGGTGGCCATGTGATTTGGGTCGCCATCGCCGATGTGGCCGCCTATGTGACACCCTGTACGGCGCTGGATCGCGAGGCGCGCAAGCGGGGCAACTCCAGCTATTTCCCGGACCGTGTGGTGCCGATGCTGCCGGATCGCCTATCCGGCGATCTGTGTTCCCTGCACGAAGGCGTCCCGCGCGCTTGTATAGCGGTTCGGATGCAGATTGATACCGAGGGTAATAAGATCGACCACCGGTTCGTGCGCGGCCTGATGCGCTCTGCCGCCTCGCTGAACTATACCGAGGTGCAGGAAGCGATCGATGATAACCCGAACGACCGCACCGGGCCGTTGCTGGAAACCGTTCTGAAACCGCTCTATGCCGCCTATACCGCATTGAAAAAAGCGCGGGCGGAGCGCCAGCCGTTGGAACTGGACTTGCCTGAACGTAAGATCGTTCTGAGCGACGCAGGCGAGGTGACCAGCGTCGCGTTCCGTGACCGGCTGGATGCGCATAAGTTGATTGAGGAGTTCATGATCCTCGCCAATGTCGCCGCCGCCGAGACCCTGATCTCCAAACGCCGCCCGCTGTTGTTCCGCGTCCACGAAGAGCCCGCACCTGAGAAGCTGGAAAGCCTGAGAGAGACGGCGCAAGCAGCAGGTTTGAATCTGGCCAAAGGGCAGGTGTTGCAGACCCGCCACCTGAACGCGCTGCTGAATGCTGCCGCGGGTACCGAAGATGCCGAGCTGATCAACCTAACCACTTTACGGTCGATGGCACAGGCCTATTACAACCCTGAAAACTTTGGACATTTTGGGCTGGCTCTGCGGAACTATGCGCATTTCACCTCACCCATTCGTCGCTATGCTGACCTGATCGTGCACCGCGCGCTGATCACGGCCCATGGCTGGGGCAAGGACGGGCTGACCGAGGAGGAAATCGCGCGGCTGAAGGAAACGGCCACCCATATCTCGGACACGGAACGCCGATCGATGATGGCCGAGCGCGATACGACTGATCGCTATCTGGCGGCCTATCTCAGCGAGCGGGTCGGCAATGAGTTCACCGGCCGTATCAGCGGCATCGCGCGTTTCGGGGCCTTCGTGAAGATGGACGAGACCGGAGCGGACGGTCTGGTGCCCGTGCGCTCGCTAGGGCGTGAGTTCTTTCATTTTGACCGTGAAGCCGGGACGCTGATGGGTTCGGATACCGGCCTGATTATTGCCATTGGTCAGCGTGTCACCGTGCGGCTGACCGAGGCAACGCCTGTAACCGGCGGATTGGAATTGGAACTGCTCTCTATCGATGATCAAGCCCTGCCACGAGGACGCGGTCCAACCAAACGCGGGTCGCGGCGCAAGGCGGTCAGCACCAAGCGCAAGAAGGACAAAATCAAGCGAAAGGTTGAACGTAAGCGCCGTCAGAGGTGATAGGTTAGCGCGCGCGCAATGAGCCAGCCATGGCGCGTTGGATCAATCTGATCAGTCGTATTGAACAGAATGGCGCGATTGCCATCGATCTGATCTTCATCGGGAAAAGCAGAAGTGAAATCCCCCATCAGTCTGCTCTGGCAGTGCACGAACAACGCAAACCGAGCGGCTTTGTGTCCGCCCAGTCGGATCGTTGATCCCTTGGGTGCCAAATAGGCTGGCTGCCCCCACCGCAACGCTTCTTCCAGCGGCTGAGCCCGCGGTAGCGAGGCCGCAGTATCGAAAATCAACTCGCGCAGCATAAGTGCTCCTGTGCGAGTTTCTTCTGGCAGCGCCTCGTAGGCTGCGGCGACTTTTGCATCCTCAAAGGGTGTCATGACAATGGGATCGCCTGTTCCATTCGATCGATATAACTGTTGAGCAACTTATCCTGTTTGATCCGGCGGGTCAGGGGGGTGTCGGACGGTGTCGCGCGCATCGCGGCCAGCATTGGACCGACGCTCATGTCCGCCGAGGTCGGTTCCTCACCCATCAGGTAGGGCGATTGCCAAAGGTAGGTTGAGATAGCTTCAAGGTCTCGCTCTAGTCGGTCCTGTCGCTCGGCGGGTGAGAAACGGGAAACTCCTTGAAAGGCCAACCCTTTGACAACGGATTTACGGATTGAGTTCGAAACCGGCTTGCGGATCAGTGCTGGAATGACTGTGAAGAACGTATCGCGCAGGATTGGCCAGACCTCATCATTGGCCCAGCGATCCCGGACGACATGGAAGTAAAGATGTTCCTCGGCCATGCGGATTAGGGTACGGGATTGGGCTTTTTGCAGGCCATTCAAACCGGCATCGAAATCTGCACCCTGAGACTCGAGCCACTCGCGGATCAAGTCGCTGTCGGGGATCAGGCGCTCGGGTGTGCGCAGAACCGGCAGTTTCTGATGCGGCATCTTGCGGGGGTCCAAAAGGTCGGACCGCTGCCAGCGCTGTCCTGCCCGTTGAAGCATCAGGGCGGTTTTCACACAGAACGGGCTGGCACTGAACAGGCCGAACGCAGAGGGGAAAGTAAGAAGGGTCAGCATCATCAGCTCCATAATTGGGATGTCCGAGGGATACGCCTGACTAATGACAGTTTCTGACATTAGGTTTAGGTTAGTGTGCAGTATGTCTCGTACCGCTCGCCTGTTTCAGTTAATGCAAGCCCTGCGTTCTGGCCCATCACCCAGAACGTCGGTCCAGCTGGCACAGGATTTGGGCGTTTCACCGCGTACAATACATCGGGACATCGATGCTTTGCGTGCTCTGGGGGCCGTAATAGACGGCGAGGCCGGGTTTGGGTTTACCCTGATCGAAGATGCAACTTTGCCACCTCTGGGTTTTACCAATGACGAGCTTGAAGCGTTGGTATTAGGTCTACGAGAGGTGCAGTTGATTGGCGATCCGGCGCTGTCTGATGCGGCAAGCGAGGCCTTGCGAAAGCTGCAGGGCCGGTTGCCGCAGCGCCAATCCCACCGACTAAGCCATGCGGTTCTGACTGCCACGCGGTTTGACAGGCCAGCGGTGCCAACAATTGATGTTGCAGTCCTGCGCCAAGCAGCATGGGACGAACGCGCAATTGAGTTTGCTTATACCGATGCCAAGGGCGCGGAAACCCGGCGTCGGGTCAATCCACTAAGTATTGTCTACATGGATCGCGCCAGCGTTCTGCTCAGCTGGTGTCACTTGCGCGAGGATTTTCGCGTTTTCCGGCTGGACCGTATGCAAGACATGGATGTGTCCGACGAAAGTTTCCGCCCCAAGCGCGTGTCGTTACTGCGAGAGGCGATTGCCCGCATTCGTGCTGAACACGAGGCGCAGGAACAGGAAAGCTAATTTTCTACATTTTGAGAAATACCGATTGTGCGCTATCATTGAGCCTGAGCAGTAATCAGGAATAATCGGAATGCGTAAGTGCGTAGGTGGCGTCATGACCGCCGCATTATGGGCATCCATCGTGCAGGCGGATACAACAGACAAATCGATACGGCCTCTGGCCCGACCATTGGTCGACAATATTCAACTGGCTTCGGCAGACGTGATGGTTTCGGTAAGACCAGTATTGCGTCCTGAGGTCGAGCACTATCGCGTATCAGCCGAAGGGAACGCGCGATTCCAGGCTTGGCTTGGAGCGTTTCGCGAGCGGGCCCGCGCTCAAGGAATCTCGGCCCGGACGCTGGACCGGGCATTGGCCGGGGTGACCTATGACAGCGACATCATCAAACGAGATCGCAATCAGGCCGAGTTCTCAAAACCGATCTGGGAGTATTTGGATTCGGCAGTTTCAAAAACGCGGATTTTGAATGGTCGTACGGGCTTGGACCAGCACCGGGAGACTCTGACCCGGATTGAGGCGCAATATGGCGTTGAAAAAGAGGTTGTCACCGCTATTTGGGGGCTCGAAACCTCGTTTGGAGCTTATCGGGGTGGCAAGCAAACTATCAGATCGCTCGCGACACTGGCCTTTGATGCACGGCGGGCGAGTTTCTTTGAATCCCAGCTTATCGCGGCCCTTCAGATCCTGCAGGCCGGGGACGTGGATGCTGTGAATATGGTCGGCAGTTGGGCCGGAGCGATGGGGCACACGCAGTTCATGCCGACCTCATTTCTGGATCACGCAGTAGATTTCGATGGCGATGGACGCCGCGATATTTGGTCGGATGATCCAACTGATGCTCTGGCGTCGGCCGCTGCCTATCTGGCAAAGCATGGATGGACCAAAGGCCAACCATGGGGGGTAGAGGTCAAGTTGCCATCCGGCTTTGATTATGCAGATGCAAGACGAGACGTTACACTGACGCCGTCAGAATGGGCGGCCCGAGGAGTTCTGGCGCACACAGGCCAGGTGGTGCCCGACTATGGAAAAGCGGCAATTCTGTTACCAGCGGGCGGCCGTGGTGTTGCTCTGATGATTTTCGACAATTTCAAGGTGATCGAAGCATACAATGGTGCCGATGCTTATGTGATCGGGATCGGGCATCTGTCTGACCGAATTGCAGGCGGTGCTCCGTTTCAGGCCGAATGGCCACGTGGAGATCGCGTGCTGAGTTTTACCGAAAAGAAAGAGTTGCAGCGTCGGTTGACGCAGGCTGGGTTTGATACTCAAGGGATTGATGGTCGCACCGGACCGAATACGATCAATGCTGTCCGAGCGTTCCAGGTTGCTCAAGGGCTGGTTCCGGACGGGTACCCGTCGCTTAGTCTGCTGGAGCGGATGCGTTGAAAGTAAGGGCGGACCAAATGGGCCGCCCTTTGATCGTTATTAGGACGCGGATTTCATCAATCCCCTGTTGTTGATTTCTTCCAATGCTTCGTCCAGCGATTTGTTAATACGCACAAACATCTCATCGATGTCCTCAGGCGTCAGGATCAGGGGTGGCGAGATGATCATCCGGTCGCCCACGTGGCGCATGATCAGGTTGTTCGCAAAGCAGCGGTCGCGACAGATATACCCAATCGTGCCGGGTTCAGACGCAAATTTGGCGCGGCTGGATTTATCCGGTGTCAGCGCGATTGACGCCATCATTCCAACGATCTTAGCTTCGCCGACCAATGGGTGATCAACCAGTGCCTCCCATTTCTTCTTCAGATAGGGGGCCGCAACATCGCGGACATGATCCACAATTCCTTCTTCTTCCAGAATGCGCAGGTTTTCCAGCGCAACCGCAGCAGCAACGGGATGGCCGGAATATGTATAACCGTGGTTGAATTCGGTGTTGCCGATGACTTCAGCAATTTCATCATTTACGATAGACCCACCGATAGGCGCGTAGCCCGAGCTGAGGCCTTTGGCGATGGTCATGATGTGTGGTCTGATGCCGACAGTTTGTGACCCGAACCAATTCCCAGTCCGACCAAACCCGCAAATCACCTCATCTGCGATCAGCAGGATATCGTATTTGTCGCAAATACGTTGGATTTCCGGCCAGTAAGTGTCTGGCGCAACGATAACACCACCCGCACCCTGCACTGGCTCGGCAATAAAGGCTGCGACGCGGTTTTCACCAAGCTCTAGAATGGCCTCTTCCAATTCGCGTGCGCGGGCGAGGCCAAACTCTTCAGGAGCGAGGTCACCACCTTCGGTCCACCAGTTTGGTTGGTTAATGTGGTGAATATTTGGAATCGGGATGCCGCCTTGCGCATGCATTCCGGCCATACCACCCAGCGATGCGGATCCGACCGAAGAACCGTGATAGGCATTCTTGCGGCTGATGATGATATTCTTGTCCGGCTGACCTTTCTCAGCCCAATAGGTGCGAACCAGACGGATATTGGTGTCATTGGCCTCGGACCCGCCAGCGGCGAAGAACACGTTGTTCAGATCTCCGGGTGCAAGTTCAGCAAGCTTGGCGGCCAGTGCGATGGCCGGGATGTGGGTCGTTTTGAAGAACGTGTTGTAATACGGCAGTTCGCGCATTTGACGGGCGGCGGCTTCGGCCAGTTCATCGCGGCCATAGCCGATATTGACGCACCAGAGCCCGGCCATGGCATCCAGAATCTCTTCACCTTCGCTATCGGTCAGATACACGCCTTTGGCGCGGGTGATTACACGTGCGCCTTCCTCACCCAGCGATCCATTTGCCGAGAACGGGTGAATGTGATGCGCCGCATCCAGCGCCTGCAATTCGGCGGTGGGCATGTGATTGGTGATTGTGGACATCGTCGATTCTCCTGCAAGCGTGATTGCAGGATAGAATATGATCAAATTTTACACTGTCAATCGAATCGCTGCATTCTAGGTCCCGGGCAGGGCATCGCCCATCATTCCCATACCTTGCTCAATGTCCTGTGCTGTTGCCAAAGCTGCCTTTTCCGCATCCTTATTGTGCAGTGCGACGATGATATCCTTATGTCTATCGGGTAGGCTTTGGGTGCCGAATCGACCGCAAACAATCCGCAATGAAGGGCCGAATCTCAACCACAGACGTTCGGCCAGGTCGACCAGAATCGGGGCATCGGCATGCGAATACAGGGCTTGATGAAAGGCGTGGTTCAATCGCAGATATCCGCCAACATCCCCATCTGCAATCATGAGGTCGAGCCGTTGATCCAGCTTCTCCAGATGGTCAATTTCGGTCGACGAAATGTTCCTGGTGGTACGCCTTGAAAGCTCTGTTTCTATTGATATTCTTGCAAAAATCATCTGCTCGATATCATTGGCAGATAATAAGGGTACGCTGACCCGTCGGTTGCCTTGAAAGATCAGGGCGCCGTCAGAAATTAGGCGTCGTATCGCCTCGCGCACCGGGGTCATGCCTACGCCCAACGAATCAGTCAGACCCTGAATCGTTACCGGCTGTCCTGGCACAAGATCACCAAACAGGATCTGCGATTTCAGAGTGCGGTAGACCTGTTCATGCGCAGGGCGTTTTTCTTCATCATCCGGCTGTGTGCTCGCCTTATTTTTGATCAAATCCAAATGGTTTACCTCAATCCGCGCGTTTCTATCTTGTCTGAATTTACACCTGTTCCGACCATAGGTGAAACCACTGCAAAACGCAAAACTTGATCAAATCCAAAAAAAAGTGAAAATAGCCGCATAATCGCAGGGAGAAGACTATGAAACTAAAAACGCTGGGGATGACAACGATCGTCGCATTGGGGACTTCGGCCGCTTTTGCCGAAGAAGTGCGCGTCTATAACTGGTCCGACTATATTGACGAGGAGTTGCTGAGCAAATTCGAAGAAGAGACAGGCCTGACCCTGATCTATGACGTGTTTGATAGCAATGAGGTTCTGGAAACCAAAATGCTGGCCGGTGGGTCAGGTTATGATGTGGTTGTGCCTTCGGGGACGTTTTTGCAACGCCAGATTCAAGCTGGCGCGTTCCAGGAACTCGACGCAGCCAAACTATCGAATGCAGGAAACCTGTGGGATGTGATTCAGGAGCGCACCGCAGGGTATGACCCCAACAACGCTTATTCGATCAACTACATGTGGGGAACCACTGGCATCGGCTTGAATGTTGACAAGGTCAAAGAAGTTCTGGGCGACGATGTTGCGCTCAACAGCATGGATCTGGTGCTGAAGCCTGAAAACATGGAAAAGCTGGCCTCGTGCGGTGTCCATTTCCTGGATGCACCCGCCGAGATCATTCCGATGGTGCTGCAATATATCGGCGAGGACCCGGATAGCCATGACACGGACGTCATTGCGAAGACCGAAGAGGTTCTGACCGGCGTGCGTCCATATGTGCAGAAGTTCCACAGCTCGGAATACATCAATGCGCTTGCCAACGGTGATATCTGTGTGGCCGTCGGTTGGTCAGGGGACATTCTGCAAGCTCGGGATCGTGCCGATGAGGCAGAAAATGGTGTGGTCATCGAATACCATCCATTCGCGGAAGGCTCGCTGATGTGGTTTGACCAGATGGCGATACCTGTTGATGCACCAAATCCGGAAGGCGCACACAAGTTTCTGGACTTTATTCTGGATGCCAACAACATGGCTGCCGCGTCGAACTATGTTTACTACGCCAACGGTAACAAGGCTTCGCAAGAGTTCCTGGAAGAGGACGTAATCGGAGATCCGGCGATCTATCCGGATGATACGACGATGCAGAATCTCTATATCACCACGCCTTATCCGGCAAAAACCCAGCGGGTGGTCACTCGTCTCTGGACCAAGGTGAAATCAGGCACCTGATCTGATTGATGCGCAAGGCAGACAAACTGCCTTGCGCCATATTTATCCTGACCGATTACCGGGGGCCACTTTGAACACTGAAGTCTTTGCGCCGTGGGACGACCCGCAGGCGAAACCCTTGATCCAGTTCCAGAACGTCACCAAACGATTTGGCGCATTCACCGCAATCGATAACCTTTCGCTGGATATCTATGAGCGTGAGTTCTTTGCTCTGCTTGGGCCGTCGGGCTGCGGAAAGACCACGATGATGCGGATGCTGGCCGGTTTTGAAACTCCGACCGATGGCCATATCCTTCTTGGGGGTCAGGATATCGATCCGATCCCGCCCAATAAGCGGGCGGTGAACATGATGTTTCAGTCTTACGCCCTGTTCCCTCATCTGAGCATCTGGGACAATATCGCTTTTGGTCTGCGTCGGGACAGCATGCCCAAGCGCGATCTGGAAGAACGAGTTGAAGAGATGTTGCGCCTGACCCGCCTTGAGCAGTTTGCGCGCCGTAAGCCGCATCAGATCTCGGGCGGTCAACGCCAACGCGTGGCGCTGGCCCGGTCATTGGCCAAAGCGCCAAAACTGCTTTTACTCGACGAACCCTTGGGGGCGCTGGATAAGAAGCTGCGTCAAGATACCCAATTCGAGTTGATGGACATTCAGGAAAAGACCGGCACGACCTTTGTCATCGTGACTCACGACCAGGAAGAGGCGATGACCGTTGCCAGCCGAGTGGCTGTCATGGATCAAGGCAAGTTGATGCAAGTGGCGACACCCG
This sequence comes from Ruegeria sp. AB11, assembly GCF_056536325.1. NCBI lineage: Bacteria > Pseudomonadati > Pseudomonadota > Alphaproteobacteria > Rhodobacterales > Roseobacteraceae > Ruegeria > Ruegeria sp. AB11. The sequence goes on from NZ_JBQFJO010000001.1 coordinate 1,199,447, forward strand.
ATCGCATCTATGAGACACCGAATTCCGTCTATGTCGCTGATTTTATCGGCGACGTGAACATCATCGAAGGGCGTGCCACGGCACAAGGGGATGAAAGATATCAGATCGATTGGGCCGAGGGGCAGCCTCCGCTCACAGCCTCAACTGCCACCCAATTGTCCAACGGGCAGGGCTGCCATCTGGCGATCCGCCCCGAGAAAGTCGCCATTTCAGCCGAGCGCCCCACAGATGCGATCAATGCGATCCAGGGCAAGGTGCATGACATCGCTTATCTGGGCAACCTGTCGACCTATCATGTTGAGCTGCCAAACGGCACGATCATCAAAGCACAAACGGCGAATACCCGTCGTATCTCGCGCCGCTCGTTTACTTGGGAAGACCCGGTCTGGCTGTCCTGGACAGCGACTGCCGCAGTCTTGTTGGAAAACTGATGCGTCGCGCTGTTCTGATCGCCATTCCCTATGTCTGGCTTCTGGCGCTGTTTCTGGTGCCGTTCTTTATCGTTCTGAAAATCTCACTTTCGGACACCGCGCTGGCCATTCCACCTTACACGCCGACATTGGATTTCTCTGAGGGCTGGACAGGCATTAAGAACTTCTTCAGCCAACTTGATCTGGAAAACTTTGTCTGGCTGACCGAGGATGATCTCTATTGGAAAGCCTATCTATCCAGCGTCAAAATCGCCCTGATTTCAACTATTCTTACACTGATTGTCGGCTACCCGATCGCCTACGCGATGGCGCGTGCGCCTGAAGAATGGCGGCCCACTTTCATGATGTTGGTTATCTTGCCCTTCTGGACGTCATTCCTAATCCGGGTCTACGCGTGGATGGGCATTCTCAGCAATGAAGGTTATCTGAACCAACTGCTGCTGTGGACGGGCATTATCTCAACCCCGCTGACCATTCTTAACACCAATACGGCGGTCTATATTGGCATCGTCTACACTTATTTGCCCTTCATGATTCTGCCGATTTACTCGTCTCTAGAACGTATGGACGGGTCGCTGATCGAGGCCGCCGAAGACCTTGGGTGTTCGCGCATGCAGGCTTTCTGGTTGATCACAATCCCTCTGTCACGCCCGGGTATCATCGCGGGTTGTTTTCTTGTGATGATCCCGGTGATCGGTGAGTTCGTGATCCCGTCGCTTCTGGGTGGCTCCGGAACTTTGATGATCGGCAAGGTTCTTTGGGAAGAGTTTTTCTCGAACCGCGACTGGCCGGTCGCCAGTGCGGTGGCCGTGGTTTTGCTACTGATCCTTGTGATTCCGATCGTGCTGTTCCAGCGCAACCAGCAAAAGCAGACGGAGGCTGAACAATGAGCAGACTCAGCTGGTTCAACACGGTGTCGCTGACATTGGGGTTCGCGTTCCTGTATATCCCGATGATCATCCTGATCATTTTCAGCTTCAACGAAAGTAAGCTTGTCACGGTCTGGGCCGGGTTTTCGACCAAATGGTACGGAGAGCTGGTTCAGAACGAGGCGTTCCTTGACGCGGCATGGGTTACACTGCGCGTCGCTGTGTTCTCGTCGACTTTGGCGACGATCCTTGGCACGGCAGCGGCATATGTTTTGGTGCGTGGCGGGCGGTTTTTTGGACGAACGCTATTTTCGGGGATGATCTACGCCCCTCTGGTGATGCCAGAGGTGATAACGGGCCTGTCTCTGCTGCTGTTGTTCATCGGGATCGGGTTGGATCGGGGGATCCTGACCATCGTTCTGGCTCATACGACATTTTCCATGTGCTTCGTTTCGGTTGTCGTCTCTTCCCGCCTTGTTACATTTGATCGGTCGCTGGAAGAGGCCGCGCTGGATTTGGGGTGTTCGCCGGCGCAGGCTTTTCGTCTAGTGACGTTGCCGATCATTGCGCCCGCCGTTGTTTCCGGCTGGTTGTTGGCGTTTACCTTATCGCTTGATGATCTGGTCATTGCGTCCTTCACCTCTGGACCATCCGCCACGACACTTCCCATCAAGATTTTCTCGGCTGTGCGTCTGGGTGTCAGTCCAGAAATCAACGCGTTGTCGACGCTTATGATCGCTGTGGTAACGTTGGGTGTCATCACCGCATCATTGGTGACCAAACGCGCGATGATGCGGCAAAAGCAGGATGAACAAGCCGCGGCGCGCACCGAATGAAGCGAATCTTTTCGGATTACGCCTACAGTGCGGCCCCTCGTTCAGGATGCTGGTGGGACGAGACGATTGAGGCACCTGATTGGCCTAAGCACCAAGGAGAGCGGAAAGTCGATGTTGCCATTATTGGTGGCGGTTTCACGGGCATTTCTGCAGCGCTGCATTTAGCGAAAAAGGGCGTATCGGTTGCTGTGTTCGAGGCGAACGCTCCGGGCTGGGGCGCGTCAGGGCGAAACGGAGGATTCTGCTGTCTGGGTGGTTCGAAGCTCAGTGAAGCCACTCTCAGACGTCGTTACGGTGCAATTGAGGCAGCAGCATATTTTCAGGCTGAAAAAGACGCAGTGTCGTTGGTTGCCGATCTTCTGGCGCGTCATGAAATCGATGCGGACAGGCACTCGCGGGGTGAAACTCAACTGGCCCATTCCAAGCGAGCGATGGCACGACTACGTCAAAGCGTCGCCTCAGAAGGCCAGCTGCATGAGCAGCATGAACTGGCAGATTTAGGATTGGGAGGCGCGTTTTTTGGCGGATACACAACGCCTATAGGTTTTGGTTTGAACCCTCGTAAGTACCTTTTTGGTTTGGCCAACGCAGCGCAGACTGAGGGTGCAAAGTTGTACCAACACAGCCCGATTCAGAAGATATGCAAAATCGCGCAAGGCTTTGATCTGCATACCCCCACCGGTCATGTTCGGGCTTCGAACGTGCTAACCTGCACAAATGGGTATTCCAGCGAGGATTTACCCCAATGGATGGCTGCGCGCTACATGCCGACGCAATCGACGGCTTTTGTCACACGCGTTCTGTCCCAAGACGAATTACAGGCTCAAGGCTGGACTTCGGATCAGATCGCATATGACACGCGCAACCTGCTGCATTATTTCCGGTTGATGCCCGATAGGCGGTTTCTGTTCGGAATGCGTGGGGGATTGATGTCGTCACCCCGTGCCGAAACGCGCATTCGGCAAAAGGCGTTGCAGGATTTCAGACGCTTATTTCCTGCGTGGGCCTCGATTGACGTTACGCATATCTGGTCCGGTATGGTCTGCCTGTCCCGCGCCCTCGTGCCCTTTGCGGGTCCGGTTCCGGATCAAGCCGGGTTGTTTGCGGGCTTTGCATATCACGGCAACGGCGTCGCTATGGGGACATATTGCGGGCGCGCTCTCGCCCGGATGGTCCTCGGGCAACCAAGCGAGCTTCCTTTGCCGATCAAGCAACCGCCGGCCCGTTTTCCATTGGGAAGATGGCGTCGTGCCTTGATGCCGCCAGCCTACGCATTGCTTGGGCTTGCAGATCTATAAGGCTTGGATTTCCAATTCAAAGGCCCGAACATATTCAGGTGATCCGTTTTCGACCCGCCAAAGACAATAGGCCGCCATTCGCCAGCCATACCAAGAGCGCAGAGATAAGTATCGCGCAGTAACTTGGTGCCGATCATAGGCGGATAGAAAGCTCGTTACCTCCGCCTCCGACAGAGGTGCACCGCGATAAAGCTGTTGCATCGCGGGCGATAAAAATATCGCTAAGTCTTCACATGGGTCACCCAAGGCCGGGCATTGCCAGTCGATGAGTGTCAGCCCGGCAGATGATTGCAGAATGTTGCCCGCCACCGGGTCACCATGGATCAGACATCGCTCGGCAAGAGGTGGTATTTGCCCCCGCGGCTTCAACGCGATCAGCTGCTGCGTCTCAGCGTTCTGGCAACTGCGCAAGATTTGCTCAGCATGGCATCTCAGATCCTCGCTGCCATTGCAGCCAGCGGGAAGATCCAGATTTATCGAAAGACTGTGTAGTCGCCTTAGCAGAACAGCGACGTTTTCGACGCCTTCGCGCCATGGAATGCCTGGTGCATGATCGTAGTAAACCCAGTTCGCCTTCTCGAAAGACCCGGTTGCCCGAAGCTTGGGCACAAATCCGGTGCTGTTGAGTGTGCGCAAGCAGTTCGCCTCAAGTTTAGCGTCGTTGCGAAACAGCGGGTTCTGAAACGGTGCGCGATACAGCTTGAGGACCGCGTCGCTGTGATCCGACAGTACCTTCCAGACCTGATTTGTACGCCCACCGTACAGCACCTGAAATTGGGCTTGAACGTCAATCAGCCCTTGAGAATTTAGCTGGGCAACCAGCTTTGGCGGAGGTGGGATTTGGTCAGACAGGGAAGTTACCAGATTGAGCAGCGAGTCGATTTTGCCAAGCTTTGACCTGCGCCGCCCAACAGATCAAGCACCTGTTCGGATTTGAGTAACCTCATTCGCAGATACTTCTGCCCCGCTTTCAAGTGTTAACATGACCGCGCCTTCACCAACCTTGGCCTCAACAACACGGCCAAAAGCTGCGGTGGGGGTTTCGGCCAGCAATTTGTCTCCCTTATAACTCGCGAGAGACGCAGAGTAACTCCCTGCCAGAAACGTAGTGCCGGTACTGTCAACACCGTGCCATTCGAATTCGGTTTCATTGACGGGTACGGTAATTCGGTCGACCACGTCGCCCTGCGTGTTGCGGATGATCAGTTCAGCTCTGGTTGCATCAGGAGCTGCACTGGCAAAGAGCGTAACGGGCTGATTTTCAAACTGAAATGGTGCGGCAACTTGAACATCCATACCAACCCAACTAGAAAGCTGGTTCAGATTGACCGATCCCAACGTCAAAGCCAGACCAGATAAAAGTTCATTTGCCTTGACCTGTTGCTCGACCATCGAAAACTGCGCGAGCTGCGAGGTATATTCTGATGAGTCCAATGGTTCCAGCGGATCCTGGTTTCGTGCCTGTACCGTCAGCATGCGCAGGAATGTCTCGAAATCCGACGTCAGAGCAGAACGTTGCGCGTTGCTGGGTACACCTGAGGTGGCAATTGGGTTTGCGGTTGAACTCGACGGGGTGATCATCGCTCAAAGCCTCACATCAAGGCCACCACGCGGGCCGGTTTGAACTATTGGTGCATTATGAGTCTCATCAACAGCGACCTCCGATGTGTCAGAGTACTGCTGCGCCTCGGGATCTTTTTCTTGCTCTGCTGTGTTACCGGACAGGCCCAGATCAAGTGACATACCTTGGTATCCAAGTTTCTCGAATTCAGCGGATAATAGCGTGATGTGCCGCCGCATCAAATCAAGCGTTTCTGGCCGTTCCGTCATGATCATCAGATGCAACCCGTCTTCACCGTTGGTTAATGTGATCGAGACGCGGCCCAGTTCCTCGGGGTTGAGGGCAATGTCTACGCCCTGAGCGCCGGGCCTTGCTGAGATGACGGCTGCCAGTTGGCCCGCAATGGCGCGGGCATATTCGGCGCGATGGGGTATAAATGGTGTTATGCCCATGGTTTCCCGCTGCGTTGGCACAGTTGTGGCTTCCTTTAGTGTCGGAATATCGAGAATCTCGTGGTCTGTTGCAGGTTCGCGGATTGTGTCCACAGGAGCTATATTTGTGGCTTGGGCCGATATCAGCGCATTTGTGGCGCTAGCTGTTTGATGCTGCGAGACTACTTTAAATACCGACGCGATCGGTGTGTCTAAATCCGGGCGGATGCCGACTTCGGTCGAATTTCGAGACTGAAACGGGCGTGCATTCGAATCCGGGCTGATCCCGGACCGACCTAGCGTCCGTGTGAGCACCCGTTTTTTAACTTTATCGGATTTTTGTTCCGGCGCTGGCGGGATTTCGGACGCTGCAGGGGTGGTCGAACTTATTGTTGTCGACCTATTTGTCTGATCGGTTGGTGAAGTGGATATGTTCTGATTAGACACCGGATCTACAGCGGGCGAGGGTACTGCTATTTCCGACTGTCTTGGCGCTTGCAGTTCGCTGTCCGCAAGCGTCAACAGTTGCGGAAACGCAGCCTCGGGATTTGGCAACTCCTCATCACCGTTTTGGGATAGTGGTTCCTCAGTAGTTCTAACAGAGGCGTTGATTTCGACATCCGGCTGTTTTTCTGCTGCGACTTTCTGTTTTGAAATTGTTGGTAAGCTCTCAGGATCGTTCAACTCGGCCTCTTCGTTCATGACGTCTTCAAAGGCCTGAGCTCCCTTGTTCTCTCGCGCTCCCCCGTGCTGGGCATCGGATTTGCCTCCTGTTGTGGTTGAGGCCGTCAAAACGGTCAGCGGGTTGGACATTTCTTGCTCCGGCTGTGTTTGTCTGACCCGGACTCTGACCTCAGGAAGTTACAATTATTTTAACTGCTTTCCTCTTTGATCATGAAAGTTCGAAGCAATTTAAGGAGAATCCAATGTCGATATCAGCGATTGGAGCAACGACGCCGGCCGCCCAAGCTTCAGATAAGCTTAGAGCTGCCTCAATCGAGCTTGAGGCGACCTTTCTCGCCGAGATGTTGAAATCCGCGGGCCTTGGTCAGGCGCGGCAATCGTTCGGAGGAGGCGCAGGTGAAGATCAGTTTTCTTCGTTTCTAATTCAGCAGCAGGCCCAGCAGATGGCCCGCGCTGGTGGAATTGGCCTGTCAGAGGTTCTCTTTAATGCAATGATGGAGAAGGCCGATGGGTGAAAATCCGATAAAGGCGTTGGAGGATCTGCTGGATCAGGAGCGTAAGGCATTGATAGGCGGCGATCTTGACGACCTGAACCGATTGGCACCTGAAAAGGAAGACCTGATTGATGCTCTCAACGGCCTGAAAGTCATTGATAGCGACGACCTTGTTCGTGTTCAGATGAAAGTTGCGCGTAATCAGGCACTATTGACCAGTGCAGCCGAGGGCATCCGCGCCGTTGCTGAACGCATGTCGGAACTGCGTCGCGTGCGTCAGGAGTTCAGTACTTATGACGCGGCGGGTCAGCGGAATGGGTATTCGGTGCGCTTGCAGGCAAAGCTGGAGAAGCGTGCATAAGGCTGGGTTTGATTCAAATCCAAAGCTTTGGATTTATTCGTCTTAGCACTCCGTTAGGGGATCAGGGTCAAAGTTGGGATTGCACCTGGAACAGCAGGTGGCGCGAAGGCCACAGGGCGCGACGCAAAGGTCAGAACGACGGAATGCCCGCCGGTTCGGTGGGTCCAACATGGGCGTCGAAGGCGCTCGAACGCAAAGAAGATGACAAATATGTCCAGCATTCTGACGAACAATGGCGCAATGGTTGCGCTGCAAACTCTCAAATCCGTAAACAAGAACCTGGCGATGACGCAGAACGCGATTTCGACCGGTAAAGATGTGGCGACGGCCAAGGACAACTCTGCCGTCTGGGCTATTTCCAAAGTGATGGAATCGGACGTTAAGGGTTTCAACGCCATCAAAGACAGCCTGGCGCTGGGTGAATCCACAGTGGCAGTTGCACGGAACGCTTCGGAAACGGTTACAGATCTGCTGAACCAGATGAAAGGCAAGATTGTTGCGGCACAGGAAGACAATGTCGACCGCGGCAAGATCAATGACGATGTGACGGCATTGCGGGACCAGATCGCATCGGTCGTAGGCGCGGCGCAATTCAATGGTCTAAACCTAGTCGATGGGTCGGCAGGTACAGCATCCATTCTTGCGTCGCTGGACCGTGATAGCGCTGGAAACGTAAATGCATCATCAATTTCGGTCGCGAGCCAGGATTTGTCGACCGGCGGCTATGCGTCGAAGGGGGTTCTGGCGGGGTCGGATAACGTAACCACCGACAATGATGCAGCCGGGTTCACAATGGATAAGTCCGGTGGTTCGGGTGATATCGTTATCGACAGCTCGACTGACAACTTTGCTGCTGGTGACCAGGTGTCGATTACCATCGGTGACAAAGTTGCTTCCTATACGGTTCAAGCTGGAGATCTGGACCCGTCGGGCACCTACGACTCAGCTTATACTGATGCGATTGTCGCAGTTGGGTTGAAGAACCAGATTGATGCCTTGGGTATTACCGGTGTGGCTATCGACTATGACTCCAGCGCGGCGGGTACGCTCTCATTCGTTACCGGGACTGCGACAGCGGGTGCTGACGCAGATCGCGATGTGACCGTTTCGGCGCAATTCACCAATGCCGGAGCAGGCGGTTTAGGTGCGTTGTCGTCGATTGACGTATCGACCGATGCAGGTGCCGCGGCAGCATTAGGAACCATCGAGACACTGATCAACACCGCGATTGATGCATCGGCCGCATTTGGTTCGTCGCAGGGCCGGATTGAAACCCAGAAAGAGTTCATCTCGAACCTGGCGGACTCGTTCAAATCCGGTATTGGCTCATTGGTCGACGCCGACATGGAAGAGACGTCGGCCCGGTTGCAGGCTCTGCAGGTACAACAACAGCTGGCGACGCAGTCTCTTTCTATTGCGAACCAGGCTCCGCAGTCCATCCTGTCGCTGTTCCGCTAATTCAGGAACTCAGCCGGGGCGCGCGCGCCGTGCTCCGGCCTTAACTGCCCGCTGATGGATAATCGGAAGGATTTCAAGTGACTCCGCAAACGCTCGCCCAACGCGCTTATGCGCAATCTGCTGCACCGACGCGAACGCCCCGGGATACGGAATATGAGGCGATATCCAAAATCACACATCGCCTAAAGTCTGCGTCGGCACGCATGGAAACGGATTTTACCGCCTTCGTCCAGGCATTGCATGAAAACCGCCGGTTATGGAGCGTGTTGGCGACCGATGTTGCGGATGCTGATAATGCACTGCCGAACAATCTGCGGGCTCGAATATTTTATCTCGCTGAATTCACGGAACAACACAGCAGTCAGGTGTTGGGAAATAAAGCGACAGTAGAGCCGCTGCTTGAAATCAACATGGCAGTCTTGCGAGGACTGCGTCAAATGAGGGGGAATTGATGGGCGGTCTGGTGCTAAAGCTTGCTCCAAAAGAGCGGGTTCTGATCAACGGCGTCGTCATTGAAAATGGTGACCGCCGCAGCAGATTTTCCATCATGACACCGCAAGCCAAAGTTCTGCGTCTGCGCGATGCAATTCACCCTGAAGAGGTGAACACCCCAGTGCGTCGTGTCTGCTATGCGGCACAGCTTGTGCTGTCTGGTGACACTGAACCCGATCAAGCGCGTCAGCAGTTGCTGCGACGCGTAGAGGAGTTAAGCCAGGTCTTTACAGATACCGATAGCCGCCGAGTGTTAGCCGATGCCACAGAAGCGTTGGTGGCCGAGCAATACTATAAGTGCCTAAAAGCGTTGCGCTCTCTATTACCACGAGAAGAGCGTTTGATGGCGTATGAGCAATGACCTTTCAACCGGTCGTACCCACTGGTGGAATTGTGGGCTGGCGATTTCTTCAGCGGACGTATGACGCGCAACTGCAAAGTTTTTCGAACTCGTCGATTAATGAGCGCGAGACAGCGTATTTTCTGAAAAACATAGGAAATGTTCGCTCGGCTGAAGATCTGGTTGCTGATCGTCGCTTGCTACAGATCGCCTTGGGCGCTTTTGGCCTCGAAGATGATCTGAGCAATCGGTTTTTCATTCAAAAGATCTTGTCGGACGGTACTCAGGCGGAGGATGCGCTGGCGAATAGGTTGGCTGACAACCGATATCGTGACTTTGCAAAAGCTTTTGGATTGGGGCCGGGTGAGATTCCCAAGACGGGTTTGGTCAGCGCGATGGAGAAGATCGCCGAAGATAATCTGACCGCTCGGTTCGAAATATCGGTTGGTGATTCCGATGAAACGATGCGTATCGCATTATTCACGCAGCACGCCTTGCGCGAGATAGCTCAACAAGGTGGAAGTGAGAACAGAAAATGGTTCGACCTTATGGGATTGCCACCGTTGCGCAATATGATGGAAACGGCATTAGGCCTGCCCAGATCATTTGCACAGCTGGATTTAGATAAACAACTTGAAGTCTTTAAGGATCGGTTGCATCGCGCCACCGGATCCTCGGATCTGGCGCAATTTAAGGACATAGAAGCCATCGAAAAATTGACAGATACCTATCTGACCCGCAGCCAGATCGCGCAAATCCAGAGTGTAACTTCACCTGCACAAACGGCTTTGATCCTGCTGGGTGGCGGGTTTTGATACTAAATTCCTGATCTCGGACGGAGTTCGATCTGGGTCAGAAATCGCTAAAGCTCTAAAGCGTGAATTCGAGTGTGTTAAAGACCAGGCTTCAGCAACTAGGTGTTCAGATCTTTCGACGCGTCGTGTCCGCTGACAATATAAGTATCCGGTTAGATATCTGCAGAAGCTTGCAGTGCAAAAGAACTAATCGGTTGCGAAACGTTGTGCAGCTTGATCTCTCCCAACGGGATGGCCTGTTTGCAGGCGGGCTCGATATCGTGGGATACAACGATTCTGTGGCCAGCTGTTTTGCCATATTCCCCTAGTCTGGCGGCGATATTGGCCGCTTGTCCGATCACCGTAAAATCCAGCCGTTCTTGTGAGCCGACATTGCCGTAAGTGACACGACCATAGGCGACGCCTATTGAGCAGTCGCAATGATAGTCATTTTCGCCGTTGCGCAGCTCAGCCAGTTTCTCGACGATCTCAATCGCGGAGAGCTGCGCGTTGGTCCGGGCATTAGCGGCGTCGTCACCCGCCGGGAAAACAGCCAGTACCGCGTCGCCGATGAATTTCAACACTTCTCCATCATGATCGTGCACGATCCCCGATACTGTTTCGAAGAACGCGTTCAGCAAATCGATGTATTCATCGCGGCCCAACGTCTCTTCGAGCGCGGTTGAGTTGCGCAGATCACAGAACATTATGGCCGCATCGATATCATCACCATCACCTCGGCGGATTTCACCGCCCAAAACCCGAGCGCCCGAGCGTTTGCCAACATAGGTTTCAAGCAAAACCTGGGCGTTTTCGCGCTGCATGAAGACCTCGTAGAAGCGCGCGATTACTGAAGAGCACTCAAAAACCAGGCCAAGGTTTTCTGTTGTGAATCCATCTGGGTGATCACTGGTCAGGGTCAGGACGTTTATTCGCCCATCTGAAAAGGGTAGTGGCATGGCAACATAGTCTGTTGCCCCTTTCGCGCGCAGATCTTCGATGATCGGAAAGCTATTGTGTGGATTGTCGTTGTTCAGGCGTTGGCGCACGCCGCCCAGGCCATTTGAGACGTGGCGCAGGGGGCTGTTGGTAAAGGCAGGGTGATCGTGGATCTCGTAGGTCGGGGTGTGGGTCGAAATCTCGGCTGTGTCCTTTTCCCAGATGTAGTGTTTGCCTGCGATCAACGGGTGCAGCGACCAGACCAGGATGCTAAGGCGTTGTATTGCGATGCCGTGTTCCAGCATTTTCTCGGCCAGTGCTTTGGTGAAAGCATCAGGTGTTTCGATATCCGACGCTCCGCGCATTAACCAGTCGATCAAAGGCCCGCTGATATTGCCGTCATCGGGTTGCCGAAGTTGGTTTTCTCCAAGGTCGATCCGCGTCGCCGTGTTGGGCATAAAGCCGATATGTCCTTGAATGGCTGCGCTTTCGGGAAAGGCATCTTCATAGGCCCAGATCGAGTTTCTCAGGTGCTCTTCCGGCAGGCTGATGTCGTGATAGGTTGCGGTACCCTTGAAGGGGCAGAATGTTTGCAACTCAGTCTCGGGGCTGAGTTCCACGCACAGATCTTCACGCGGGATGTAAACTGCAGGGGGCAGCCGCGTTTCATACATAACCTTGGCATTATGGCTTTCGGCTAGCAGGATATCACCACGGTAGATCGCAATCCGCCCTTTTAACGGTTCAACCGAAATACCATAGCCTTTGACATTTGGTGTGGCATGGACGTTCATCTGCAACCTCCCCTGGCCAAGCCCTTATATGATGGGCCTTCAGGGTGACGATTCCAAGATGTGTACACAGATTTTCCCGCGGTGAAGCAGTCAGACCATCTGAATAACGTCTTTTTCGATCGACAACATGTAGCCTTTTTTTGCGATGTTTTTCACCAGCAATTCACTGACCATCTGATTGCCGAGTGCGTCCCTTAGGCGTTTGATGCGGGTGGCACCAGCGGCTTCTTCGCAATCGATCACGTTCCGCCCTGAAATCATGGCTTCGATCTGCGCACCGGACAGAACTTCGTCATCCAGCCGGGATTCGGCTAGTACCGATAGGGTTTCCATTGCTGCGGGAGTCAGCCTGAAATCCATGTTGTTGAGGTAAACCGTGTTTTCCTCGCGGCTGATCAGCAGCGAGGTCACCTGAATCCCGGTCCGCTCAATCTGCGCCATGCGGCGATTCAGCAGGACTAGCATCACCAGAAACACCAACGCGGTAATCAGCATGGCGCTGGCAAAGACCAGCAGCACGAAGATGACCATGCGATAGCTGGACAGCGTATCAGCGAATGCTGTGCCGGATTGGGCCAATATTTCCAGCAGGCGGATTTCGGATTGTGAGGTCAGGTCAGACTCGACAAACAACCGCTCGACGCGCGCGTTGAAAGCGTTCGCATCCGGTAGCGTCCAGAACAGGAAAACCGCTGCAGTCACCAGGATCGCGACGATCGCCGCTATCCCCAGACCAACCAACCGAACCCCCGAGCGACGCGCTTCAGTAACGGAGATAGAATTTTCCGGCATTGGCCTTCCTTTGATCCAATCCATTCGCCTCAAAAACGGTCATCACGTTCAACAGGGTCCAGCCGTTCGATTTCAGCCGCTTTGCGACTTCGTTCCGGGCCGAGCCCTTATCGCAGCTTGAGACCAGCATGACGCCATAGTGCAGACGCAAGGGATTGTCCTGCTTTGCTTTGTAGTCGGCATAGCAATCTGCCGCGACGGCCTGCGACCCAACCGATATCAGGGCCGTCAGAGCCAGAGAAGATAGGATCTGTTTCATGGGCTGCATCCTGCGCATGGGTTGGACGGATATTCAATAACCTCAGGGGTTTTGAGGTGCTGATATTGGATAACAGATTGCCGTTATTGCTTGTCTGAAGGGGGAGGTCGCAATGTCGGGTCATCAGTTTTGCGGTCGTTAACAGGCCTGCCCCATTATCCGAAAGGACACGTATCATGCACCGGAAGTTCATTGCTCTGATCATCGCAACCGCCGTCGCCATCACCGGGATCTCAGCGTCACAGGCAAGCGCGGCGGATACCCGAGATATTCTCGGCGGATTGGCTGCAATCGCGATCATAGGTGCTGCGGTCAACCACTATCATCAAGAGAAAAAGCGCGACGAAGAGGCAGAACGCCGCAAGCGTCATAAGAAGGCGGAAGCCAAGGTGAAGAAGGCCAAGAAAAAACATGCTGTACGCCCGTTGCCAAAGCGGGTGGCCCGTTATGATCTGCCGCAGCGCTGCCTGCGCACGTTCAATGCCTATTCGAGCAATCGTCCCTTGCTTGGGCCGAACTGCCTTAAGAAGCACTATAAACATGCCGATAGCCTGCCACACCAATGCAAGGTTGGTTTCTGGAATGGTAAAAGGGTAAAACGGGCATACGAACCCGCCTGCCTGCGCCAGAAAGGATACCGCGTCGTTTACCAGTAACCGGTTTCGAGCAGGAGTGGCGCCACAGAAGCGCCACGCGGGAGAGGGTGGCGCAAGCTGCCCTCTTCTTTTTTCTTGCGCCCGGCAAGGAAACGCGGTTTGCCAATTGTATGAGGACACCTGATTTCGAACTCGAACGGGCTTTGCTGGCGCGCGGATACACCCGAATTGCCGGGGTGGATGAGGTTGGGCGTGGTCCATTGGCCGGGCCGGTTGTTGCGGCAGCGGTGGTATTGAATCCGCAGGATATTCCGGACGGGTTGAACGATTCAAAAAAACTGACGGCCAAACGTCGCGTTGGTTTGGATGAGACATTGCGCAATCGGGCAGAGGTCGCGGTGGCCGAAGCCACAGTTGCCGAGATAGATGAGCACAACATCCTACGCGCCTCTCATCTAGCGATGGTGCGTGCGGTCGCGGCGCTCGACCCGGCACCGGATTTTCTGCTGATCGATGGGAATATGATTCCGCGCGGGATGAAACTACCCTCGCAAGCCGTGGTGAAGGGTGACGCTCGATCGATGTCGATTGCGGCAGCGTCGATCATAGCGAAAATCTGGCGTGATCAATTGATGGTGGATTTGGCGCAACAGCATCCCGGCTACGGGTGGGAGGCAAATGCCGGATATCCGACAAAACAGCACCGCGAGGCGCTGCGAAATCTCGGGGTGACCCCACACCATAGACGTTCGTTCAAACCGGTCCACAATATCTTGTATCAAGAGTAAATCTTAAGTTGCTGATTCAAAAAAGAAATTGACGGCGAATCATCTTTGACTCATCCTTGTCTCAACCAAATGAGCGCAAAAGCGCCGTGGAACTGAGGCAGTGATATGACCACAATCAAGACGAAGGGCGCAACCGCGCTCCCTTTAAACACGATTCTATCCGGGGACTGCATCGAGGTGATGAACAGTCTGCCCGAGGCGTCGGTTGATCTGATTTTTGCGGACCCCCCGTATAATCTGCAGTTGAAAGGCCAGTTGCACCGGCCAGACAACTCTCAGGTCGATGCGGTCGATGATCACTGGGATCAATTCTCAAGCTTTGGCGCCTATGACCAGTTCACGCGTGAATGGCTGAAAGCGGCGCATCGTTTGCTGAAACCCAATGGCGCGATCTGGGTGATTGGGTCTTACCACAATATTTTCCGCGTGGGTTCCGCCCTGCAGGATGCGGGCTATTGGATTCTGAATGATGTGGTTTGGCGAAAATCGAACCCGATGCCGAATTTCCGCGGCAAGCGCTTCACCAATGCGCATGAGACGATGATCTGGGCCTCCAAACGTGAGGGTGCGAAATACACGTTTAACTACGAAGCGCTGAAAGCGCTGAATGAAGGCGTACAGATGCGCAGCGATTGGGTGCTGCCGATCTGCACCGGGCACGAGCGCTTGAAGGATGAAAATGGCGACAAGGCGCACCCGACACAGAAGCCAGAATCACTGCTGCATCGTGTTTTGATTGGTTCGACCAATCCGGGTGACGTTGTGCTCGACCCCTTCTTTGGTACTGGCACCACGGGTGCTGTCGCGAAAATGCTTGGGCGAGAGTTCATCGGTATCGAACGCGAAGAAAGCTATCGCAAGGTGGCTGAAAAGCGCATCGCCAAGGTCCGTAAATTCGACCGCGAGGCGCTGGAAGTCAGCGCCAGCAAACGCGCCGAGCCACGCGTGCCATTTGGCCAATTGGTCGAACGCGGCATGCTGCGTCCGGGTGAGGAGCTTTATTCCATGAACCAGCGCCACAAGGCTAAGGTACGCGCGGATGGGACGTTGGTAGGCGACAACGTCAAGGGCTCGATCCATCAAGTGGGGGCGCATCTTGAAAACGCGCCGTCCTGCAATGGCTGGACTTACTGGTGCTTCAAACGCGATGGCAAGACTGTGCCAATTGATGTGCTGCGTCAGCAGATCCGATCAGAGATGCATAGCTGATTTACTCAATACCGCCGGTGCCTGTGGCCTGACACAAGGCACTAAGCCTTGCCCCGCCGTTTAGGCGGGGTCTTTTGTTTTCCTCTATAGGATGTTTGCATAGGGCAGCCCCTGACAGCGCATATGGGAGACCGATGCAATGACCGAGACAACCGCCAGTCAATCTCGTCTGAGCAGACTGTTCTTCACGCAGCCGGACAATTATGACCTAGACAACAAGTACACCGAAGCCGCGCTGGAACGAAATAAGCGTGAGGGTTTGGAGCTTGCAGTTCGGGCGCGTTGGATCGCAATGGCCTTTACAGCACTATTGCTGATTTACCTGAACCCCCACTGGGAGGTTCTCTGGTACCATTTCATTCTTTTGCTGATCTGCGCCAATGGTTGGCTGATCCGACGTGCGGGGCGCGTTGGTCAATCCCGAACAGAGCTATTTTTGATCTTCATTGATCTGCTGATCATGACACTGGGTATGATCGTTCCTAACCCATTCAGCGACGACGTGCGGCCGCTGGCAATGCAGTATCGGTTCGACAACTTCCAGTATTTCTTCATCATTCTGGCTGCAGGAACTCTTGCCTATTCCTGGCGTACCGTCATCGCGATTGGAACTTGGACGGCGTTCATGTGGACAGCAGGTTGGGTGATCGCATGGTGGGTCTCCACGCCGATTCCGGGGATCAGCGAGCGCGTATCCGAGGCCTTGGCAGGTTATCCAGACGTCGCAGAATTCATGGATCCCAACAGTTTCATGCCGACGCTTCGTATTCAGCAGGTGATCGTTTTTGTCATGGTTGCAGTGACGCTTGGTGTTTCGATGCGGCGCCTTAATCGCTTGTTGATGTCGAATGCCGGGCTTGAACGTGAGCGCGCGAACTTGTCGCGCTATTTCTCTCCGAATGTGGTTGATGAGCTCAGCCAGAACGATGAGCCTTTGAAGCAGGTCCGCAAAGAAGACATTGCGGTTCTTTTCATCGACATCGTTGGGTTCACCAAATTTTCTGCGGGGCGCGATCCGTATGAGGTTATCGAGGTCTTGCGCGGGTTCCATGCGCGGATGGAGACAGAGGTGTTTCGCCATCATGGAACGCTCGACAAGTATCTTGGAGACGGATTGATGGCTACGTTTGGCACACCGCTGCCGGGTGAATTGGATGCGAGCAATGCATTGGCTTGTGCCCGGTCGATGGTCGATATGATCGACCGCTGGAATATTGATCGCAAACGCGCCGGCGAGGCAGAGATTCAGATCGGAGTAGGGGTTCACTTTGGCTCAGTTGTCCTGGGTGATATCGGAGCGAACCGGCTGGAGTTCGCCGTGATAGGCGATGCGGTAAATGTTGCTGCAAAGCTTGAGGCCATGACGCGCGAATGCGCTGCCCGCATAATTGTCAGCGATGCATTGCGCACCCAAGCGTTGCAAGAAACACCGAACTCAGAAGACTTGATGGCAGGATTTGAACAGCGGCCGGATCAGACGGTGCGCGGTGTCGCCGCCCCGATGGATTTTTGGGTGCTCCAAAAATAGGGGCTCCCGCCTGTCAGAACCGCATCAAAGATGCGATCCTTCCTGTCGGGCCGGGCAGCACGCTGGCGCGTGCTGCGGTTAGGTGCGAGGCAGAGGGTTCTGCGCCTTGTTATAGGGCTGCCAGTCTGTGATCTCGGGATAGTACTGACGTCGCCACGCTCGGACCTTGGGGTTCATGATGCGTCGCCACAATGGTGGGATCATCGCAGCAATTGTCATGACCGGATACCCATATGGCAGTTGCGGGGCGGCGTCCTGAGAATGGTGTTGCAGCAAAGGGAACCTGCGGCTTGGTTTG
Source organism: Ruegeria sp. AB11 (assembly GCF_056536325.1). NCBI lineage: Bacteria > Pseudomonadati > Pseudomonadota > Alphaproteobacteria > Rhodobacterales > Roseobacteraceae > Ruegeria > Ruegeria sp. AB11. Next base: position 1,216,699 of record NZ_JBQFJO010000001.1, read on the forward strand.
TAATGGTGATCCGAATGGCGTTGCAGGTTGATAAGTAGCCAGTTCGACGCTTTATGCGACGCATTCCACGAGTGGCGCGGGTGGACGTGTTCGTACTTCCCGTCGCCAAGATATTTGCGCGTCAGGCCGTAATGTTCGACATAGTTGACCAATTCTAGCTGCCAGATCGCGGTACCTGCCTGCAGCAGGAACAAGCCTAGCCCGGCCCATCCTCCGAGCAGGTACGCCAGAAGCAGCATGGTCGATTGCAAGGCCCAATACCGCCAGAAGGGGTTCGTGGAAGCTGTCCAGGGGCGGTCTTTGCGGGCCAGTTTGTTCGCTTCGGCGTGAAACGCCGATTTTAGACTTTGGCGCAGGACGCGCGGATAGAAACGGTGGAAGCCTTCGTTGTAGCGTGCGGTCACAGGGTCGCGTGGGGTGCCAACATAGCGGTGGTGGACCAGCAGATGCTCGGACCGGAAATGGGAGTAAAGCACCATCGACAGCAGGATATCACCCAGCCATCGTTCCAGCTTGCCTTTCTGGTGCATCAACTCGTGGCTGTAATTGATTCCGATCGTGCCTGAAATAACGCCCATACCGAAGAATACGCCAATTTTTTCGATTGTGGTTAGACCAGTTGCGCGGGTCGTGTACCAGATCAGTCCGTAAAGCGTGAGGAACTGCACCGGAGCCCATGCTTTGGTCAGCCAAATATACCAGTCTAGCTCTTCATCTGGCGCATCCGGGTCGGCATTTTCCAAGTTAAGCCCCGTCAGTTGATCCAGCACAGCGAAGGTCCACCAAGTCGAAAGAGGCACAAGCAAGACCCACCAACTACCAGCAAGGGAAGTCATCCAAATGAGTGGGACCAGCAGGTATGAGACCCAAAATGGAACGGCAGATTGCCAGCGAGAGAGGGTGTCAGATGCAATCATCTTGGGGCTCCAAAACGTTGCCCGAACAGTAGACCGCTCTTTATGTTTTGCACAGCGGTCTATTGGCCGCGCCAGAGATCGAAACCCTTGCGCATAACGGTGGGTAAGTCGCTGGGTTTGAACTGGTGTTTGTCCATGATCACAAGATCGTCCGGAGTAAACCCATCGGGCAGTTTGGTCGTCCAGATACGCAGGATCAGGTGAAAATGGGTGAAAGTGTGCCGCACTTCGCCCGGTATTTCTTGCCAACGCGCCGGGAACGGAGGATTTTCTACAGGCGCATCGGACCAGTCCGAGCCGGGCCAGCCCAACATGCCGCCCAGCAGGCCTTTGTCGGGGCGGCGTTCCAACAGCAGAGCGCCATCACTGCGTTGGGCGATATAGATATGGCCCAGCCGTGTAGGTTTCGGTTTCTTGGGTGTTTTTTGCGGTAATTCTGTCTGCGTACCCGCAGCCCGCGCCAGACAGGGCGCATAGAGTGGACAAATCCCGCAGGCTGGAGATTTAGGAGTGCAGATCGTCGCGCCTAAATCCATAACCGCCTGAGCATGATCCCCGGGCCGCAGCAGTGGTGTCAGTGACGCGGCCTTTTCTTTCAACAGGGGTTTTGAACCAGGCAGGGGATCGTGAATGTCATATAACCGCGCCATGACTCGTTCGACGTTGCCGTCCAAAACAGTCTCGGATTGATCAAATGCGATCGCTGCAATAGCAGCAGCGGTGTAGGGCCCAATTCCCGGCAGTTTCAGTAATGCGTCGTATCTCTCGGGGAATCTACCATCATATTCAGCAGCGACAACGCGCGCGCATTTCAATAAGTTGCGCGCGCGGGCGTAATAGCCAAGGCCAGCCCACTCGCCCATGACCTGGTCGTCTTGGGCCTGTGCCAAGGCTTTGACAGTGGGCCAACGGGTGGTGAATCTGATGAAATAGTCGCGCACAGCGGCTACGGTGGTCTGCTGTAGCATAACTTCGGAAAGCCAGACCCGATAGGGATCAGGCATGACACCGGCGGCGCGATCCACCGGGCCAATGCGCCACGGCATTTCCCGCGCGTGGCGGTCGTACCAGTCCAACAGCGTCTTGCTCAGGTCGATTTCGGTGCAGTCACGCAAGTTTTATGTAACTCCCTGTCGGGTTTCACTGGCGCACAGGTCGCAGCTTATTACAATAGCCGCGCAAGAGTTGGAAACCAGATGCAACGCAGACGTTCTTCGACCCGCGGGTTCAAGCGCACCGCCACTTTGCTGAATGACCGGATCAGGCAGGCCGGGGAAAGCCGGGGTTTTGCCGTCTCGCGCCTTTTGACCCATTGGGCCGAGATTGTGGGCCAGGACATCGCGTCGATCGCCCGGCCGGTGAATGTAGGATACGCCAAGGGCGGATTTGGGGCGACGCTGACGGTGCTGACAACCGGGCCGCAGGCTCCAATGCTGGAGATGCAGAAAGAGCAGCTCCGTAACAAGGTGAATGCCGTCTATGGTTACAACGCGATCAATCGGGTACGTATCACCCAGACCGCGCCGACCGGATTTGCCGAGGGGCAGGCGAGTTTCGATCACAAACCGAAACAGACAAAACCTGTTGTTTCACCAGAAGTTGCAGCTGAGGCCGACAATGTGTCGCGCGCAGTTCATGATGAAGATTTGCGTGCAGCCCTTGAACGTTTGGGCCGCAACGTTTTATCCAGACAGAAACGCTAAGAAAGGGCTGAGGAATGAGCCGGATTGCAACCGTAATATGTGCGGCTGTCGCCGTAGCCGCTGGCGGCTATTGGCTGACAACGTCGAGTAATACGATCCCTTCGAACCCGCTTGTCGGTACCGCCGAGGCGCAAGAGGCGGATCTGGACACGTCAACCATCGTTGAGATGGTGCAGGGGGCGGAAGACGCGCCAGTCGAGATCATCGAATATGCGTCATACACTTGTCCGCACTGCGCGAACTTTCATCAGGGCGCGTATAAGCAGCTCAAGAAGGACTTCATCGACACGGGCAAAGTCAAGTTCACCTACCGCGAGGTGTATTTCGACCGCTATGGCCTTTGGGCATCGATGGTGGCGCGGTGTGCGGGTCCCGAGAAGTTTTTTGGCATTACCGATCTGCTGTATGAAGGTCAGTCCGAATGGACTCGCGCCGGAGGTCCTGCCGAAATCGTTGACGAGCTGCGCAAGATTGGTCTTCTAGCAGGTATCGACAATGATCAGCTTGAAGCCTGCTTGCAGGACGGCACCCGCGCGCAGACGTTGGTAGCCTGGTATCAAGAGAACGCTGAAAGTGATGGAATTCAGGCGACACCCTCTTTCATCGTGAATGGCAAGAAGGTTGATAACCAGTCTTATGACGACTTCAAGAAGTTGATCGAAGACGAGCTGGGCAGCTAATCCCTGTTGGGCCAGCCTGTATCGGGCTGGCCATTCGTTCAGGGTGAGGGCGCGACTTTGGTTAACATCGCTTTGACCATTTCATCCTGATTGATGTGTAGCCGGACCGGAAGTGTCAGGACCTTACTTCGGAACGCCGCAGGTAAGCGCACGGCGTCCTTCTCGGTTGTAACCAATTGGGCGCTCAACGCTTTAGAGTCCTTCTCCAAGCGGCTCATAAGGGCGGTTGTCAGCGGCTGGTGATCGTCCAAAGCTTCGGCGCGCAGCAGTTTTGCGCCTTGTTGCCGCAGAGTTTCAAAAAACTTCTCGGGGTATCCTATGCCCGCAAATGCCAGAACAGAAGTATCGCTCCAGTCCATCCCGGTTTGCAGCGGTCGCATCTCACCCGTGGCGTGGGGCACCGAAAGGGCGTGGCTCCATCTTTCAGCGAAAATCGATTGCGCGTCGGAATCGCCAAGGGACAATACAAGATCAGCTCGCTTCAACCCCGCTTCCACAGGTTCTCGCAAGGGTCCGGCAGGAAGGCACAGCCCGTTGCCAAATCCCCGCGCGGCATCCACCACGATGATCGAAAAGTCTTTGTTGACAGAGCGATTTTGAAATCCGTCATCCAGTACAATTGCGGTCGCGCCCGCAGCTGCGGCAGCCTGTGCTCCGGCGGCACGATCCTTGGCAACCCAGACTTCGGCGAATGCGGCCAACAAAAGGGGTTCGTCGCCCACCTGCGCCGCGGTGTGTTTCCGTGGGTCAACCTGCACTGGGCCTTCAAGAGATCCACCATGTCCGCGGGTGACAACATGAGGCTGGTGCCAGATGCTCCTAAGACAATCCAGTACCCATATTACGGTTGGCGTTTTGCCGGTGCCGCCCGCGTTCAGGTTGCCGACGCAGATTACCGGTACTCCGGGAGAGAGGCTCTGCCCGCTCGCCACGCGGCGGGCTGTCGCGGACGCGTAGATGCGGCCGAGTGGTGCAAGTAATCTGGCCCGCAAGTCCAACTGATCGGGGGCCGAATTCCAGAAATCAGGGGCGCGCATGGTGGGCCCTCCGCCGGTCCAGCGTGTCTTGCACCATATCGATCAGTTGATCCGCCTGTGGCGCGCCTTCGGTTACAATCTGCCAACCGGCCAATGCCATGTCTGCGGTACGGTCCGGAGCCAGCAACTCGACTACGCCATCGCCCAACTCAGTCGCCGATTTTATGGTTATGGCGGCGTTGGCTTGGTTCAACCTATCATAAAGGACCTGGTAATTGCCGACATGCGGGCCATTAATCACCGCCGATCCCAACGCGACTGCAATTAACGGGTCTTGACCACCTGCGTTGCGTTCCAACGAACTGCCCATGAATGTCACGGCTGAAACACGATGCCAAAGGCCCAGATCTTCGGGTTCTGATGTCACGATGACTTGCGTTGTATCCTCAATGGCATGACCTTCGTCCCAATTAGCGCATCGCAAGTCCATCGCCTCTAAACGTTTGTACAATGGCGCGGCCTCGGATGCATCGGCCACGTGCAGAACCATAGCAAGACGCGGTAACAATCGTAGTGCCTGGCGATGTGCACTGAGTACCGAAATAAACTCCTTGGCCTGAACCCATGCGGCCAGCCAAACTGGCCGACCGGCCAGAATGTGGTTGGTCTCGATCAATTCATCCTCGGGCCAGGGGGTTGGGTTGGGGCTGACATGAAGAGGAGGCTCGACCGAAATTTTTGCCGAGTTGACCCCCAACCTCCGGATTTGGCGTGCTGTTTCATCATTTGTGGTGAGGATGGTCGTAAAGCAATCCAGCGTATAACGGGTAATATCCGGGAGCCAACGCCCACCTCGTGCCGTCTTCACTTCAACCAATGCCTCAAGCAGTACGAGCGGGATTGACCGTTCCTGCGCACGGGTAATGATGTTTGGCATTAATCCACCGCCGAACCAAAGTCCCATATCGGGGCGCCAATGGTCCAGGAAAGCTCGTGCGGCACCGGTGTGTTCGGCCGGGAGCTTTAGAATTTGGCAGCTGCACTCTTCCCATTCTCCGATATCGGCGTCGGGAGGCGCTGTTAGAAGCAGCGACAAACCCGGTCGCGCGGACATCAAGCGGCGACAGAAATCATCAACGGCGCGCAGCCGGTATGGTGTGCTGACATGCACCCATAAAACTTCTCCCTCGGGACGCGCTATACCTGCAAAACTGGTGTTCTTGGGAACACCCCAAGAAAGGACCCGATAGGCCGCCAGGCTGAGAGATCGTGGTTTACTCATGCTGAGATGCCGATCCCGCGTGGGTCCAATCTGGAACGAAGATTTTCATGTACCTCTGAGCCCGCCGCTACAACGCCATTCAGGCGAGGGTGAGCATTATTGAACCGTAATGGATGCCCTAACCGATCTGTACAGCGTCCGCCCGCCTCACGCAGGATAAGATCACCGGCGGCGATATCCCATTCCCAGCTGGGGCGCAGGGTCAGCATTCCGTCGAACCGTCCTTGTGCAACCAATGCCATCCGATAAGCGAGTGACGGCCGGTACACTCGGCGAAAGTCCGGGACAGCCTCAGACAGCCAATGGCGCGGATCAAGATTAGGTTTTGCGGCCAGAATCTCGGCGTCGGACAGCTGCACCCGCCCAGAAACGTATATGGGTCTGCCATTCAGCGTTGCGCCTTGCCCTTTTGCGGCGGCATAAAGCAGATCGCGCATTGGCAGATAAATGACCGCTGCCGTTACCTCCGCCTGCTCAGACACGGCCAGCGAATGCGCCCAGGTGCGTGATCCTTCGGCAAAACTGCGGGTGCCATCGATGGGGTCAATGACAAAGACCCGATTACGGGTCAGGCGATCAGGTGAATCCTCGGTTTCTTCGCTGAGCCAGCCGTAGTCCGGGCGGGCAGCCTGCAGTTCACGCTCGAGCATTGCATTGACGGCCAGATCAGCTTCGGTAACCGGTCCTGCGCCTTTGGGTTTGTCCCAGCGCTGGGCGTCAGGGCCCGAATAGCGCGTGGCGATCTTTCCCGCCTCGAGCGCGGCGTCGATCAGCAGGGACAGGTCAGTTGCCGGCAAGGGTCATCCCTTCAATCAGCAGCGAGGGCACAACGCGCGACAGGTAAGCCCGCGCATCGTTGGCAGGAATGATGCGCATCAACATGTCGCGCAGATTCCCCGCGATGGTGCATTCGTTGACAGGGTGCGTGATCTCACCGTTTTCGACCCAAAAACCCGATGCACCGCGGGAATAGTCGCCGGTATTGGGGTTGATGGTCGAGCCAATCATCGACGTAACCAACAGCCCTGTCCCCATATCGCGCAATAAGTCAGCACGTGTTTTGTCGCCCGGCGTCAGACTAAGGTTCCAGTTGCTGGGTGAGGGTGGCCCGGATACGCCGCGCGCGGCGTTCCCGGTAGAACTCATTTCTAGTTTGCGCGCGCTGGACAAATCCAGTGTCCACCCAGTCAGCACGCCATCCTCAACGATAGCCCGCCGGTGTGTTGCCAGGCCTTCGGCGTCAAATGGGCGCGAGCCGGAGATGCGCGGGCGATGCGGGTCTTCGATCAGCGACAGGTGTGACGGCAGAACTTGCTGCCCTAGGCTTTCCTTCAGCCAAGAGGCTCCGCGTGCAATAGCGGCGCCATTGCTGGCCGCCAGCAGATGGCCGATCAGGGACGAAGAAATACGCTCGTCGAAGACGACAGGGAAACTGCCGGTCTGCGGTTTGCGCGCACCGACGATCTGAACCGCGCGCTCACCTGCTGTTCGGCCAATCTCGGCCGGGCTGCGCAGATCTGACTGAAAGGTACGGCTGTCACCGTCATAGTCACGTTCCATCCCCGTGCCCTCGCCGGATATGGCAACGCATGAGGTTGAACGGCTGCTGCGCATGTAGCCACCCGAAAAGCCGTTTGTCGCGGCGAGATGGACCCGGTGAGTGCCATAAGCCGACGCCGCGTCAGAAACCTGCGATACGCCCGCAACTTCCAACGCCGCTGCTTCGGTAGCCAACGCGTCCTGCATCAGAGCTTCGGCGCTGGGTTCAGGGGCCGTGTCAAAAAGTTCCAGTGCATCCATGTCCCAGTCGGTGATCAACTGGTCGGGTTCAGCCAAACCGGTAAACGGATCCTCCGGGGCTTCCTGGGCCATGGCAACTGCCCTTTCGGCCATCGCTTTGAGGGTCTCGGGACGGCTGTCTGAACTGGAAACGATCGCCTGACGCTTGCCCAGAAAAACCCGCAGCCCCAGATCGGTTGCTTCCGAGCGTTCGGCATGTTCCAACGCACCACCACGCACCTCGACAGAAACGGATGATCCATCAATAACAATGGCATCGGCCGCCTCGGCGCCAGCCCTGCGGGCTGCGTCCAGCAGTTCGTCGCTGATGTTCTGAGGTGTTCGGGTCATGAGGCCTCCGGTCTGGTTATACTGGACCTAGCCTCGGATCGTTCGTCCCGCAAGGCCTGCAGCACAATAGCGTAATGTGCCTCAGGCGGGAAAGGCCACGATTGCGGCCTTTCCCCATATGTTGATCACTTGATACGCTGACCGTTGGCCAGAATCTGTCCGTCCTCGGTGAACTCAATATTCGAATTCAACGTGTCGGGTTCTTCGCCTGGAACAGCCATCAGACCCATCATCATACGGGCACCCAGCGCGTCGTTTTCCGAGACAAAGCCCATGCCGATCAGCTTGTCGAGCAGAGCATTGGCCCCGACAAGTTTCAGATTGGCGACGCCCGACGGGGCGGGTAGACCATCAAACTCTTCGGTGTTGGAATTGTCGAACGTGAAGTCTCCATTCCCGGTCAACTCTGCCCCGACCAGCGACACAAGCAGTTCGTTGATCTTCAGTGAATGCAACTCGCCCGGAACCACATCAGATGTCTCAAGCTCTTCCACTGCTTCTGGGTCCATGAAATCAACCAGAACCTTGGCGGTGCCGGTCGTATCCAACGCAATGGTTGCCGGATCACGGGGCAGCGCGCCTGCAGGGTCAAACATGCTCCACAAAATGTCGGACATGGTGAAATCGGTCAGGTTCATGCCAAACCCGAAGGGCTGGATCTCTTCCGACGCCTGAACGGGGAACTCAAATTTCAGCCCGGCATTGGCCATTGCCATTTCGATTGGGAACGGCAGGTCGGCCGTTGTGACCGCCAGCTTCGTGCCGTTCTGCGCAAGATCGTAAACAAGTCTCTGGGCATCGATGCTGCCGGTAAATCTGCCACCTTCGGAACTGCTGCCCAGCGAGAACGGTTCGCCCTCGGATGTACCCGCCATTTCGGTGCTACCCGAGGCATAGGTAAAGGTCCCTGACGCGGCAAACCCTGCCTTATAGATGTCTTCAATACTTGCGACATCCATGCCGGGTGGGATGATTGTATCACCGTCAAATTTCAGGTCATCAAGCTTGCCGCTGATCCGGCCCGTATCTTCGCTATCAGGCTCGTTAAAGGCGACGTCATAGGACAGACTGCCAGCGGTAAGTTGCTGCTCTATATTGCGCTTCTCGTTGATTTCCATCCGGGACGCGCCAGCAATATCGTTCATCTGGACATTCAGGGCCAACATGTCATCTGGCGCAGTCTCACCGTCGAATTCCATCGAGTCCAGCGTCAGAGACAGGCTGTTCGCCGTATAGTCGTAAGTCATATTTTCGGGAGTACCCGAGACGACCATTTCCAGAGCGTCATGAGAATAGACCAGATCGGCCGAGAAGGTCTCCCCCTCAGCTTCACCCGAAATTGTCATTGGAAAGCTGGCAGGGAACCCGATATTGACAGTGCCGTCGCCATTCTCGGTCAGCGTCATCTCGGGGACGACCATATCAAATGTGCCTTCGGTATCCGGAATCGCCATCGCCATCGTCATGTTCGAGATGGTTGTGACGCTGCCCGATACGCTTTGCTCACCGGTTACGTCATAGCCCATGCCGCCCAGATAGGCCTGCCAGTCGGACCAGACATCATCGGCTGTTACATCTGCAAATGCGCCGTTTGTGGCAACGGCATATGCCAAAGCTGCACCGCAGCTGCGGCGAAGGAAAACAGTCATAAGAGAACCCTTCTTGATCAATTTGACGGCATCGTCGTGCCTGTAGCGATCAGCGTCAAGGGGGAAGGGGTGGACCAATTCCCCATTTGCGGGTTACGAGTTAAGACAATTTCAAATGCAGGGATTTAAGCGATGCATATGCAAGGGAAAACTGTACTGATCACTGGGGCTAGTCGAGGCATCGGCGCAGAAGCCGGGCGCGTTTTTGCCGCAGCCGGGGCCAATGTGGCTTTGGTCGCGCGCAGCCGTGATCAGATCGAAGCGCTGGCTGCGGCGCTGGGTGAAAATGTGATCGCATTGGCTTGCGATGTCAGCGATTTTGCGCAGGTAGAACAGACAGTTGCCGACTGCATTGATCGGTTTGGTGCACTGGACGTGCTGATCGGGAACGCGGGTGTGATCGATCCGATTTTTCATCTGTCGAACGCGGATACACAGGCTTGGAGCCATGCGATCGATATCAATCTAAAAGGTATCTTCTATGGAATGCGCGCGGCTTTGCCCATCATGCGGGCGTCAGGCGGGGGCACGGTTTTGACCGTCTCGTCCGGCGCGGCGTCTAATCCGGTGGAAGCCTGGAGCCACTATTGCGCCTCCAAAGCTGGTGCCAAGATGTTAACGGAATGCGTGCATTTGGAAGAGGCGCATCATGGCATCCGCGCCATGGGCTTGTCGCCGGGGACCGTGGCCACTGATATGCAGCGGGTGATCAAGGCCAGTGGTATCAATCCGGTCAGCCAACTGGATTGGGACGATCATATCCCGGCAGATTGGCCTGCGCGAGCGTTGATGTGGATGTGTTCGGCGGATGCGGATGAGTTTTTGGGGACCGAGATATCGCTGCGCAATGAAGAAATTCGCAAACGAGTTGGTCTGACGTGATTGATCTGACCCAAGAAGACGGGTTGTGGACGGTCACGTTGAACAACCCGGAAAAGGCCAATGCACTGACTTCAGCGATGCTGGGTGAATTGGTCCACATCGCAGAGACCGCAACTGAGGCCCGCGCGTTGATCTTGACCGGCGTAGGCCGGGTTTTTAGCGCAGGTGCAGATCTCGAGGAAGCGCGGGCGGGACTTGCAACCTCAGATCTGTGGGAACGACTTTCGGGTGCGATTGCTGCGTTGCCCTGCCTGACGGTGGCGGCGCTCAATGGCACGCTGGCGGGTGGGGCCAACGGTATGGTTCTGGCCTGTGATCTGCGTATCGCAGTTCCGTCAGCCAAGTTTTTCTATCCAGTCATGAAGCTGGGTTTTTTGCCGCAACCCTCTGATCCGAAACGGATGGCCGCTTTGATTGGCCCATCCAGAACTAAAATGATCTTGATGGCCGGGCAAAAGATCTCGGCCGAAGAAGCGTACAACTTTGGGTTGGTTGATCGGGTTGTCGAGGCCGATCTACTGATGCCCACCGCGCGGGAGTTGGTAGCAGACAGTCTGTCTGCTGACCCAGCGATTGCAGCTGGTATCGCCGGATTGTGCCCATGAGGATGGCTGCACTGCGCTTGCGAGTGGCAGATCCGGATGGGTTGGCTGCGTTCTATCGTGATGCGCTTGGTATGTCGGTTCAGGCCGAAGGTGCCAATCGCCGCGTGGGATACCCCGACCAAGATGCTGATCTTTTGCTGATGCCGGGTGGCGGCGGCTATCACCACGACCGTGGTCAGCGCTATTGGAAGATCGGGATCACGCTGCCGAATGTTGATCTTGCGGCAGATATACTGCGCCAGAAGGGTATCGCGGTCAGCGCGCCGGGACAGTTTTTGGACATTGGCTACATGTGCCATCTGAGTGATCCCGAGGGGTTTGTCATCGAGCTGCTGCAGCATGATTTCGAGGGTAACCGACCCGACGAAGCCGCCGGCCCGGACACCCCATTTGCCGAGGCCCACATTGGTCAGATCACCTTGCGGACTGGTGACATCGCCGCTGAAGATGCGTTTTGCCGATCTCAGGGAATGACTTTGCTATCTATGCAAGATGTCGAACCTTACGGCTTTGATCTGCATTTCTATGCGTTTACAGCCGACGCGCCTCCTAACCCCGATCTCTGGGCGGTCGAGAATCGCGAATGGCTGTGGAAGCGCCGCTACACGACGTTGGAGTTCCAACATATCCCAAGTGCCCGGTTTACGCCGGTGCCGGATTATCTTGGGATCGAGGTCGAAGGTTTGGCAGACCCGCGAGAGGATGCATTCGGTGATCCATGGCTCCCGGGTAGTTAACGACCGCGCCGTTTACCGGGCACCTTTGACCGAAAACCCGGTGGGCGTTTACGCACCCAATCCAGAAACTTTTTCAGCCTTGGGTGCGTGCGCAGCGAATCGACCGTGTTGTAGTCGCGCGCCAATTCGGCCTCGGTGAGTGTAGCATGTACTTCTTTGTGGCAGATCTGATGCAATAAAACGGTTGGCCCGCCCTTGCCTCCTTTGAGCTTTGGGATCAGATGGTGCAGGCTACCACCCCCTTCAGGGATCGGGCGGTTACAGAGCGGGCAGATCGGATCAGAATTTGCCATGACCTAACTTTGCGCCGAAGCGTGCATTGGGCAAGAGGAACACAATGGAGCAAACCGTTGTCATAGGAGCAGGACCAGCGGGATTGATTGCTGCCGAGCAACTTGCTGCTGCGGGGCATAAGGTTCTTGTGGCCGAAGCGAAACCTTCGGTGGCGCGCAAATTTTTGATGGCAGGAAAGTCCGGGCTGAACCTGACGAAAGACGAATCCTTTGAGACTCTTATTTCCGCATATGGGGAAGCTGCGAACTGGCTGCACCCGATGATCCAAGCGTTTGACGCGCAGGCGGTCATGTTTTGGGCCGGTGGTCTGGGGCAAGAACTTTTTACAGGTTCAACCGGCCGGGTATTTCCCAAAGTGATGAAGGCATCGCCCTTATTGCGGGCGTGGTTGACCCGACTTGATCGGGCTGGTGTCGAGATCAAAACCCGATGGCGCTGGAAAGGTTGGCAAAATGGCGCTTTGGTGTTTGAAACGCCCATTGGGGCACAGTTTTGCACCCCAGACGCGACTATATTAGCGCTCGGTGGCGCCAGTTGGGCGCGGCTTGGATCGGATGGGGCATGGGCACCTTGGCTTGTAGAACAAGGTGTCAGCGTGGCCCCGTTCGCACCCGCAAATGCGGCTCTTTCAGTCGATTGGAGCCCGTATATGCAGCCTCATTTTGGTGCAGCCCTAAAGTCGGTGAGATGGTGGGCAGGTCAATTTCAAAGCCGAGGTGAGGCGACGATTTCTGCAAAGGGTTTGGAAGGTGGGGGCCTGTATTCTCTGACGCCGGCACTTCGGAATGGCTTGCCGCTTTTTGTGGATCTGGTTCCGGATGTTTCGAAAGATGCGCTGCATGAGCGATTGAGTGCGAAGAAACCCAAGGCGACTCTGTCGCATTGGCTGAAGAATGGTTTGCGCCTGTCTTCGCAGAAGGTCGCTTTGTTTCATGAAATGACCAAACGCAGCGAATTGGCATCTTCGCATTGGGTTGAGACCCTGAAGTACTTGCCTTTACAACATTCTGGCCTGCGCCCGATGGATGAAGCGATCTCGACTGCAGGTGGTATTGAGCGTCATTCGGTGAATGAAGGCCTAATGCTGACCGCCTTGCCTGGCGTCTTCTGTGCAGGCGAGATGCTGGATTGGGAAGCGCCAACTGGCGGTTATCTTCTGACCGGCTGTCTGGCGACGGGTCGATGGGCTGGGCAGTCGGCTGTTGAATGGTTGAACCGATAGGCTTCAGCCGGATCTGGCCAGCATTGCCAAGCGGATCATGGCCCTCTCCACCAGCGCCATTGCTGGTGCGGTTTGGCCAGCCGAGCGCAAGGACAGATCAGTATCGGTCAGAACCGTTAATGCGGTCTGCAATTTCTGTGCCCCCCAACCCTGGGCTTGCCGTAAGATCCGATCGCGCCGTTTGCCATAGACCGGAGGGCGCAATTTGCCGATTCCCTGTGCCGCCCCGCCTGGATCTGACGCACAGGCATAAAGAGTCCGGAAATGTCGCGTGGCACCGATACACAAGGTTACCGCATTGGTGCCCTGCGCCTGCAACCGCCGGATCAATGGCCCGATCTCTTGTGCACGGCCTTCGGCGACAACGTTCAACACATCATCCAGCGCGGCCTCAGTCGACCTTGGCGCGCATGCCTCGATATCTTCTATGATCAGTTCGCTTGTGTCGCCGCGCTTGTAAAGTGACAGTTTCTCTACAGTTTGCGTGAAATCGCCGGGGCTAAGCGCCATGGCGAGCTCGCTGAGGGCCGACATCGAATCACGCGGAATATTCTGTAATCCGGCTTGCGCTAGAATTCGTTCCACCTCGGCCCGAGAGGGTGGATCATCATAGATACCAACGGCGTACGCTGCCGGGTTCGCCTCAAACGCTTTGCGGATTTTTGAGCTGGGTTTGAGCTGACCAGCGGTTACAACGATTTGAGCGTCGCCATGATCCCAGTCTTCCAAAGCGGCGAGAATCGCGGGCGCTGCCATATCTGTCGTGTCTTCGACAAATACCGCGCGTGGTCCGGGAAAAAACCCGACCGCCTTTACTGCGTCCAGCAACAAGGCCGGGTCGCTGCGCAGCTCGCTTCCAGGGATTCGGGTCAGGCGCATTTCTTCTTCCGCGCCGGGTCCAAGCAGGGCGGCCAGTACCTGTTGGCGTTTCAGGGCAACCCGCATGGCGTCCGCGCCGTAGATCAGCAGACCCGCTTTGCCCTCATCCGGCTTGGCAAAATATCCCTCAGCCTCGCGCGGGCTCAGCTTCATGCGGACAGGCCCGGTGTGGCATATAGACGATTTACGATCTGATCGGCCAGGATCACCATCAATCTCTCGGTCGCGTCGCGTTCATCAGCCAATGTTGAGACGGTCGAGCCAGCGGCAGAATAACCGACGAAATCTGTGACCCGTCCAGAGGCAAGGACCTGCCCGGTCGCGTCGGACTTCAACTCGTATCTGGCATTGCCATCAATCGTGTAGCGATTGGTTTCATTTGCCGTCGTGATTGAGGCTCGGCGGGTGACCGTCGAAACCACGACATCTAGTTTGTATTCATTGCCGGAGGTCGCGCTTCGGCCCAATTTACGCTCAAGATTCTGTACCAGCAGAAAACTTTCGACCGTATTCGGTGCTGATACCTCGACCTTGCCATCCAGAGCCGAGCCTGATCCACCGGGTGCATAGACCGGCTCGAACCCGCAAGCGGCAAGCGCTAGCGGCATCAACAGCAAGGTTCTGCGATCAAACGACGACATTTACGATTCGGCCCGGAACAACGATCACTTTTTTCGGAGCAGCGCCATCCAGCGCCTTTTGCACAGCTTCGGTGCTGAGCGCGATTTTTTCAACCTCTGCCTTGTCCATGTCTTTCGGAACGCTGATTTCTGCACGGCGCTTGCCGTTGATCTGAATGGGCAGGGTGATGGTGTCATCAACCAGCATCGCCTCATCGGCCACAGGCCACGGTGCTGTTGCGACCAAACCTTCGCCGTCCAGCATCTGCCAAAGCTCTTCTGACAGGTGAGGGGTCATGGGTGACATAAGCTGTGCCAGCGTTTTTGCGGCCTCGCGCTTGGCTGCGGTGCCCGCCTTTGATTTCGCCAGCGTGTTGGTGAAGGCATAAAGCTTGGCGATCGAGGCGTTGAAGCCGAAGGATTCGACGCCGCCTGACACATCGTGAATGGCTTTGTGCATCTCGCGCAGTAGCGCTTCGTCCTCGGCATTGGCGGCCACGTCCGACCCGACGATTTCCGATGCGATCCGGTGCACCCGGCTCAGGTGCTTGAACGCGGCTTCAGCGCCGGACGCGGTCCATTCCACGTCGCGTTCGGGTGGCGAATCGGACAGCACGAACCAGCGCGCGGTATCGGCACCGAAGGCCGAGATGATGCTTACCGGATCAACCACGTTTTTCTTGGATTTCGACATCTTGGCCGAGGGGATGATCTCGACCTCGGTGCCGTCGGCCAATTTGCCGTCGGTCACATCCTCGGGCAGGTGGTAGACCGGTCGGCCCTTGGTATCGCGCGTCTGGTAGATCTCGTGCGTGACCATGCCTTGCGTGAACAGCGCATTGAAGGGCTCGATGGCTTTTTTCGGCAGGTGGCCAGTGATGTTCATCGCCCGCGCGAAGAAACGGGAATAGAGCAGGTGCAGAATCGCGTGTTCGATCCCACCGATATACTGGTCGACGTTCATCCAATACTCGGCTTCGGCAAGATCGGTAGGCGATTCCGCGCGCGGCGCAGTGAAACGGGCGAAATACCACGACGAATCGACGAACGTGTCCATTGTGTCGGTTTCACGCTTGGCCGGTGCGTCGCAGGACGGGCAAGGGGTGTCACGCCAGTTAGGGTGACGGTCCAGCGGGTTGCCAGGGATCGAAAAGTCGATTGGTTCGCCGTTGCCACCGTCATAGGGCAGCTGAATCGGCAGATTCTCTTTCTTCTCGGGCACGGTGCCGCATTTGTCGCAATGGACAACGGGAATCGGGCAACCCCAATACCGCTGACGGCTCAGACCCCAGTCGCGCAGGCGGTACTTAGTGACGCCTTCACCCCATCCTGCTTTTTCGGCGAAATCGACCGTCGCGTTAATCGCCTCATCACCGGTCGCCTCGGTCAGACCGGCAAAATGTTTCACCCAGCGGACCTTTTCGGTCTTAGGCGGCACAAAGGCGATTTTGTCGACCGGTGTGTCACTGTCCAGTGCGAAGAACGTGTCGATCACCGGCAGGTCGTATTTGCGGCAGAAATCCAGATCGCGCTGGTCATGGGCGGGGCAGGCGAAGATCGCGCCGGTGCCATAGTCCATGAGGATGAAGTTGGCGATCCAAACCGGCAGCTCCCAGTTAGGGTCCAAAGGGTGCTTGACGCGGATGCCGGTATTGTAACCCAGCTTTTCGGCCGTTTCGATGGCTTCTTCGGTGGTGCCGCCCTTGCGGCATTCGGCAACAAATTCAGCAACTTCTGGGTTTTCGATCTCAAGCTGCTTGGCGATCGGGTGATCAGGCGAGATGCCTACAAAAGATGCCCCCAGCAGCGTGTCGGGACGAGTCGTATAGACGGTGATAGGCTCTTCGCCATCGGTTCGTTCGAACCCAAACTGAAGGCCGCGCGACTTGCCTATCCAGTTTTCTTGCATCAGGCGCACCTTGGCGGGCCAGTTATCCAGCGTGTCCAGCGCGTCGAGTAGCTCCTCGGAATAATCCGAGATCTTGAAGAACCACTGAGTCAGTTCCCGACGCTCCACTAATGCACCTGAACGCCAGCCACGGCCGTTTTCTACTTGTTCATTGGCCAAAACGGTCATGTCGACCGGGTCCCAGTTCACTACGGCGTTCTTGCGGTAGACAAGACCGGCCTCAAGCATATCTAGGAACAGCGCTTGCTGTTGGCCGTAGTATTCCGGATCACAGGTGGCAAATTCACGGGACCAATCGATCGACAGGCCCAGCGGTTTCATCTGTCCGCGCATGTCGGCGATGTTGCCGTAGGTCCAGTCTTTAGGGTGGCCGCCGATTGCCATCGCGGCATTTTCGGCTGGCATTCCGAAGGCATCCCAGCCCATCGGATGTAGCACGTTATGTCCGGTCGCCAGTTTATGCCGCGCGATCACGTCGCCCATCGTATAGTTGCGCACATGCCCCATATGAATGCGGCCCGACGGGTAGGGGAACATCTCAAGCACGTAATACTTCGGCTTGTCCGCCTTGTGGTTGGCGGTGAAGATTCCGGCCTTGTCCCAGGCCTCTTGCCATTTTGCTTCGATTTCGTTGGCCGAGTAGCGCGACATGGTGCGGTCCTTCGTGAATGAAAACGCCGGGCATGAACCCGGCGTTGTATTATTGTGATTTCTTGCGGGTTGCTAGAACTTGTTGTCAGCAATCCGTAGCTGACGGGCCCGGGATAGGATTGCATCCTCAACCGCGCGAGAGGTTGCCGCACTGACCGGGGAACCGCCACTGGTCTGAAGCGCAACAGAAAGTGAGCGCGCCTCGAGCGCTGGATCACTAATATGTACCGTTGCGCGATACGACCGCCCGCCGCCGGGCGGCCTTCCGTAACCGGTAACGATCACACCTGTAAACGGATCAACCTCTTCAATAGGCAGGAAATTCAGCACATCCAGTGACGCGGCCCAAAGATAGCGGTTTACCTGCGTGACCTGCTCGGATGTGTCCGGGCCGAAGATGTCCCATATCGTTGTACGATTCGGATCATTCAGCTCACGCTCTTCTGACGAGCTGCCATCAACGGTCAAAACGCTGGCGTCTCCTGGCGGCAGTCGCCCGCGACTACAGGCAGAGACAGTCGCCGTCACCATGATCAAACCCAGAATCGTTATCAGGCGCATCGTTGGAAGGTCCTGTTTTACTTGTTTTGTACTGTTTGAATGTCACTCCTAGACAAGGAGTGGTGCTGCAACAAGCCTATTCTTTACATATGGGCGTGAGTTGCCCGCAGGACCTGGCGGAAAATCGACTGTGGCATCCTTGCACCAATTCGATCTGAATGACGGCAGAGCGTTTATGCCAAGCTTGCGCAACCGGGGTAAAAAAAGCGAAACGATGTCCGTGCTGAGACGCGTGCTTTGCATGTGTCGAGTAGAAATATCTTTGAAACCGAGGGAAACAAGATGAAAAAAGTTCTCTTCGCATCGACCGCTCTGATCGCAACCGCAAGTGTTGCAGCGGCCGACGTTAAATTCAGCGGTTATGGCCGCTTTGGTATTGGTTACCTGGAAGACCGTACCGGCACCGTTGATTCGATTGATGGCGGCACCGCTTCTGGCGTTGACACCGACAACACAATCCTGATCTCGCGTTTCCGTCTGAACATCGACGGCACCGCAGAAACCGACGGTGGTGTTGAGTTCTCGGCTCGTGTTCGTCTGCAAGCTGACGAAAACGCCGGCAACGGCGAAGCAGGCACAGCTCAGCTGAGCGGCGCGCGCTTCTCGGCAATCTACGGTGGTCTGCGTGTTGACGCGGGCAACGTATCGGGTGCCTTCGACAACCTGGCAAACTACTACGGTAACGAGCCTGGCCTGGAATTCTTCATCGGTCAGTATGCCGCTGTTGACTACAGCTTCCTGGCATTCTCGTCGACCGGTGCAGGTTCGAACGCTGTGTTCTTCCAGTACGCAGTTGGCGACTTCGCCTTCGGTGCGTCGTATGACCAAGCCACTTTTGCTGAAACTGCAACTGCCGGTGCAGACACCGACAGCGGCGACCGCTGGGATATCAGTGCAACTTACACCTTCGGCAACGTCACAGCCGCTCTGGCCTATGGTCAGACCGACCGTCCGTTCGGTGGTGAGAAAGACACTCTGACTGTACTGACCCTGGGTGCTGACTTCGGCGACTTCAACGGTACCCTGTTTGTAGCTGACGATGACGTTGCAGCAGATAACTTGAACGGCACCGCGTATGGTTTCTCGCTGGCCTACAACTTTGGCGCGGCAACCACTCTGACCGCTGCTTACGGTGACGGTAGCGCAGACGACGACACCCAGCAGTACGGCATCGGCTTCATCCATGACCTGGGTGGCGGTGTGTCGCTGAAAGGTGGTCTGGGCAACACCAAAGCTGGTGACGGCGACAGCCGCGTTCGCGCAGACTTCGGTGTCAACTTCAACTTCTAAGTTGATTTGAACCGCAAGGTTTAAGGGCAGGTCTTCGGACCTGCCCTTTTCTTTTTCGGCTACATGGTGTTTTGCTGCAGCAAACGCAGAATGAGAGGCCCCATGTCGCTGCAAGATATCACCGACCGTATCGCAAAAGCGGAATCCGCATCCGGGCGCGCCACTGGGTCTGTAAAGTTGATCGCGGTTTCCAAGGTTCAACCCAACGATCGGGTCGAAGCCGTTTTGCAACAGGGCCATCGGTGTTTTGGAGAGAACCGGGTTCAGGAGGCAGCGGGCAAATGGCCCGCGTTCCGGGAAAGTTATCCAGATGTCGATTTGCATTTGATCGGACCGCTGCAGACCAACAAGGCACGGCAGGCGATCGAGCTTTGCGATGCGATCCATTCGGTCGACCGGCCTAAGCTTGCGAAAACACTGGCGAGATTGGCGCAAGAGACGGGCAAGTGCCCGGATCTGTTCATTCAGGTCAATACGGGAGAAGAGGATCAGAAGGCAGGCGTACTTCCACTTGATGCGGATACCTTTATCGCTGAATGCCGGGGCCTTGACTTGCCCATTCGTGGATTGATGTGCATACCACCGGTCGAAGAAGAACCCGCGCTGCACTTCGCGCTTTTGGCAAAAATAGCCGAAAGGAACGGGTTGGACGGGTTATCGATGGGGATGAGCAGCGATTTCGAATCCGCAATTGCCTTGGGCGCGACTCACGTTCGCGTCGGATCAGCCATCTTTGGTGCGCGCGTTAAGCCTGAGGAATGATCAGCCGATTACCCGGTGCAATCTGCCGCGCGATCCATCGTAGATGGTCGCGCCGGAAGGCGATGCAGCCTTCTGTGGGATAGCGCGGTCGTCGCCACTGATGCAGGAATATGGCCGAACCTTGACCGGGTATCGAGTCAGGGTAATTCCAGTCGGTTATAAGTATCAGATCGTACAACGGATCGGGACGACGCAGTTTTTCGTGGCTGTAGCCGTGAGGCGCATGAACCAGATGATTATAGGCGGTGTCTTCTACGTCGTCTGACCAAAAATCGTTTGTTCCGATAGGGCGCGCCCAAGAAGCGGGCCGCGACATTCGGTCAGCGCGGTAGAGCATCCCGACAATATGATGTGCGCCCACAGGTGTAGCCCCATCACCTTCCCGTTTGGTTCGACTCAAAGATCCCCTGCCTATCGCACAGGGGAACATGCGCCCCAGAAACCGTATGCCCCGAGGTGTTAGAACCAGATCGCGTGGTGTCACAGTAAATGACCCGATTTCGCCGCTTTGGTTGCAAGATATGATCGGTTGAAATCGGTTTCGCCCACCTTCAGCGGAACGCGTTCAGTGACGGCGATTCCGGTTCGCTCCATCATCGCGATCTTAGCGGGGTTGTTGGTTAGCAGACGCACCGAACTGAACCCCAGAGACTTCAGGATGTCAGACCCCAGTCGAAAATCCCGCTCGTCATCTTCGAAACCCAATCGATGATTGGCTTCGACCGTATCAAAGCCCTGATCTTGTAAGAAATAGGCGCGCATCTTGTTGGCGAGTCCAATGCCGCGGCCCTCCTGATTCAGATAGAGCAGTACCCCCGCACCTTCGGCGCCCATCTGAGTTAGAGCTCCGCGCAATTGCGGACCGCAGTCGCATTTCAGGCTGCCCATAAGATCACCGGTAAAACAGGCTGAATGCAGCCGAGCGAGGACGGGTTTGTCTCGGTCCGGGCGTCCGATCTCAACGGCGTAATGTTCCTCTCCGCCGTCTTCGGGGCGGAATACGTGCAGGCGACCAGCCTCTGAAACTTCCATCGGAAGGCGCGCGGCGACGACAGGATGCAACGCGCTTCGATCGGTTAGATGTGGTGCCGCGCGTGCATGATCGATACGGGTAAGCCCATGCGTTGTTGCAAACTCATGGCTCTCATCGATGGGAACAACCACAGTCGCGGGTAGAAGTTGGGCCGATTTGGCCAACGCAATCGCGATCCGGTGCAAATTTGCGCTGCCCTGCCGCTGGGTCATCAACGGCCCTTTCATGGGCGCGTTCAGATCGTCCGAGGGGTCTGCGACCGCCTGGACCCAGCTTAGCTCGGCATCCGCCGGGATCATGACCCGGGCCAGATCGCCGTCATACGCGCGCGCTTTTAGTGTTTCGGCGCGCCGCATTGTAATGGCCACAACCGGTTCTCCACCAAGGGTACGCAAGTCTGCCAGTCTCTGTGGGCTCAGCGTTTCCGTGGCGAACGCAAGAACACCGAATCCCAGTTCATCCGTTAGAACGACAGGAACGCCCATTCGCAGGTCGGCCCGCGCCCGCGCCAGCAGTTCAGTTATGTTGGGGACGAGACTCATGTATGTTACCCTATAACGATTTGTCTTTCTCCTACCCTGATCAATGGGAAATGTGAAACAATTCCTATGCGACAGACACGAGGCCGTGAGGCGACTGCAGTATATCTTGCTGATTGCATTCTCCGTACGCAAGTGATGGAAAAGGCTTAGGAGGACCGGACATGGCTCAGCTCAAGAAAATCCTGCTGGTGGATGATGACGAAGATTTGCGCGAAGCGCTCAGCGAGCAACTCGTGATGACTGAAGATTTTGATGTGTTCGAAGCATCAGATGGTCAGTCCGCAATGGAGCGTGCACGCGAAGCGATTTACGATCTGGTTATTCTAGATGTCGGCCTGCCCGATACCGATGGCCGCGAGCTGTGCCGCCTGATGCGCAAGCAAGGTGTCAAAAGCCCTGTACTGATGCTGACCGGGCACGACAGTGATGCCGATACGATCCTTGGCCTGGATGCAGGTGCAAATGACTATGTCAGCAAGCCTTTCAAATTCCCGGTTCTTTTGGCACGCATTCGGGCCCAACTGCGTCAACACGAACAATCCGAGGATGCAGTATTTGTTCTTGGCCCCTATACCTTCAAGCCAGCGATGAAGATGCTGATGACCGAAGATGATCGCAAGATCCGTCTGACTGAGAAAGAGACGAACATTCTCAAGTTTCTCTATCGGTCGACCGATGGCGTTGTCGCGCGCGATGTCCTGCTGCACGAAGTGTGGGGTTATAACGCCGGTGTTACGACGCACACATTGGAAACACACATCTACCGTCTTCGTCAGAAGATCGAACCCGACCCGTCAAATGCGCGCCTTTTGGTCACAGAATCGGGCGGATATCGCCTTGTTGCTTGACTAATGGTGGATTGACTTGGATCAAAGTGATACCCTGTAGGTATCTTTAGATTACTCCCAACCCGCGCATGTCCGGGTTATGACATGCACCTCCCTGTTGGACTGCCGGGCCCCATGGCCCGGCTTTTTTTTACGCTCAGCCAATTGATCGCCTGAATTCTACTATGTTGTCACGATCAGAGATTGAGATGAAACTGACCTTTACACGCCTACCCGAGGTTGATCCGCAAGATATTCTTTCGCACATGTCTGATCCTCGCTTGGCTGAACATTTGCCTCTGTTAACAAGCGGATGGGACAACGCAGCCGTCGTCCAATTTGTTCAGGTCAAGGAAGAGTACTGGGTGCGTGACGGGCTTGGGCATTGGGCAATATTGCAGGGCGATACATACATAGGTTGGGGTGGGTTCCAAAAAGAAGGCGACGAGTGGGACTATGGTTTGGTTCTGAGGCCTGAATATTTTGGATTAGGCTCGCGGATCACGCGACAGGCAATTGAATTTGCTATTGCGGACCCGCGCATCCCGTTCGTGACGTTTTTACTGCCTCTATCGCGTCGAAAACTGGGGGCTTTGGCGCGGTTGGGTGCGCATTATGTCGGTGAGATTGAGTATGAGGGTGCGAAGTTCAAAAAGTATCGTATTAAAACAGGCTGAAAGCCCGATACATGCTGTTTCGCGCAATGGGATCTGATTTGTCGGTCTTTTCCCATGGCGCCGCTCACGGTCGCGCGCTAACCTGCGCAAATCGAGACAAAGGAACTTTCCGATATGCCCTTTACCCTTGCCACATGGAACATCAACTCGGTCCGCCTGCGTGAGCCTATCGTGCTGAAATTGCTGCAGGAAGAGGCGCCAGATGTGCTGTGTTTGCAGGAATGCAAGTCGCCGGTCGACAAGATCCCGACCGAGGGCTTTGCCGAGCTTGGCTACACGCATATGATCGCGCGGGGGCAGAAGGGCTATAACGGTGTCGCCATCCTGTCCCGGCTGCCGCTCGAGGAAGTGGGGGACAAAGATTTCGCGGGATTGGGTCATGCACGCCATATCGCGGGTCGGCTGGAAAATGGTGTGACCATCCACAATTTCTATGTTCCTGCCGGAGGTGATGTCCCGGATCGCAAGATGAATGAGAAGTTTGGTCAGAAACTGGACTACCTGACCGATATGCGGGACTGGTTCCATGCCGAGAAGCCGGAAAAGTCCATACTGGTTGGCGATTTAAATATTGCCCCGCGCGAAGATGATGTTTGGTCGCACAAACAACTGCTCAAGGTGGTTTCGCATACGCCGATCGAAGTTGAAGCGCTGGCCGAGACGCAGGATGCGGGTGGCTGGGTCGATATTACCCGGCAGGATATCCCCGAAGGGCAGCTTTATAGCTGGTGGTCCTACCGGGCGCGGGATTGGGACGCGGCAGATAAGGGGCGCAGGCTGGATCATGTCTGGGCCACGCCTGATATCTCGAACGCTGGCCATTCCAGCCGAGTTTTGCGCGATGCGCGTGGATGGGAGAAACCAAGCGATCATGCACCGGTTTTTGCGACATTCGACGTCTGATTGATGTAAAAACGCTCGACTCAGCCCTTGGTTTCTGAACTGCGGG
Source organism: Ruegeria sp. AB11 (assembly GCF_056536325.1). Taxonomy (NCBI): domain Bacteria; kingdom Pseudomonadati; phylum Pseudomonadota; class Alphaproteobacteria; order Rhodobacterales; family Roseobacteraceae; genus Ruegeria; species Ruegeria sp. AB11. The sequence continues at coordinate 1,240,477 of NZ_JBQFJO010000001.1, forward strand.
GCTGCATATAGAGCGCAAATACGAACCTGAGAGTAAATACCATGGAACTTTTGAACGGCGCAGCCAGCCCTGATACCACTGATCTGATCAAGGATGGGACCGAGGCCACTTTCATGGCCGATGTGGTCGAAGCCTCGCAAGAGATGCCGATCATCGTCGATTTCTGGGCTCCATGGTGCGGTCCTTGCAAAACGCTGGGCCCGGCACTGGAAGAGGCTGTGACCGCAGCCAAGGGCGCGGTCAAGATGGTCAAGATCAACGTGGATGAGGCTCAGATGATTGCTGGACAACTGCGTGTTCAGTCGATTCCAACCGTCTATGCCTTTCACAAGGGTCAACCAATTGACGGATTTCAAGGCGCCTTGCCAGGGTCTGAGATCAAGGCATTTATTGATCGCGTGATCGAAGCCGCAGGTGGCGAGAGCCCCGGTAATCAGCTGGACGATGCGGTTCAGGCCGCAGAAGAAATGTTGACTGAAGGGGCGGCTGTTGACGCGGCGCAAACCTTTGCGGCTATTCTGGGCGAGGATGCCAACCACGCTGCAGCTTATGGCGGGCTAGTAAGGGCGCATATCGCGCTGGGTGATTTGGATCAGGCCGAAGCCATCCTCAACGGTGCCCCGGCCGAGATTTCAACTTCGCCCGAGGTTGAAGCAGCCCATGCGCAGCTCGAACTGGCCAAACAGGCGGCGGATGCGGGGCCGGTTGGTGAATTGACTGCGGCGGTTGAGGCTGAGCCTGACAACCATCAAGCCCGATTTGATCTTGCGCAGGCCTTGCATGCCAACGGTGATGTTGAAGAGGCGGTCGCTCAATTGCTCGAACTGTTCCGCCGGGATCGCGAATGGAATGAGGGCGCGGCCAAGGCCCAGCTCTTCACGATCTTCGATGCGCTCAAGCCCAATGATCCGATCGTGTTGAACGGACGGCGCAAGCTCAGCTCGATGATATTTGCCTAAATTCCGATCAGGGCTACACTCGTCTACATGATGCACCCCGCTGATCTGCCGGAAACGGTGTCTGTGTTTCCTCTGCCCGGAGCGCTGCTGTTGCCGCGCTCGCGCCTACCGCTGCACATTTTTGAGCCGCGCTATCTCCAGATGCTGGATGACGCTCTGAAAACGTCCGAGCGGCTGATCGGGATGGTGCAGCCGAACACCTGTCAGGGGGACGAGACCAAGCTGCATCAAATCGGTTGTGCTGGCCGCATCACACAGTTTTCCGAGACTGAAGATGGTCGCTATCTGATCACTCTGACTGGTATATCGCGTTTTAGGGTCAAATCAGAACTGGACAGTTTCACCCCTTATCGGCGCGCCTCGGTGTCGTGGGATGGGTTCGACCGTGATCTGGGTAAGGCCGAAGTGGATGATGGTTTTGATCGAAACAGGTTCCTAAAACTACTGGAACGGTTTTTCTCATCGCGCCAGTTGTCGACCGATTGGGACACGATGAAAGACGCAGACGACGAGCTTTTGGTCAATTCGCTGTCGATGATGCTCGAATTCGATCCTGAGGAAAAGCAGGCCCTGCTTGAAGCCCCCTGCCTGCGTACCCGGCGCGAGACCTTGGTGACATTGATTGAGTTCGCCATGCGTGGCGGATCGAATGAGGAACATTTGCAATGAGCACACCCGAACACGCATTTGATCGCCACATGCTTGAGGCGTTGATTTGTCCGCAGACGCACACGACGCTGCACTATGATGCCGAGCGGCAGGAACTCGTTTCCAAAGCCGCCGGGCTAGCCTTCCCGATCCGCAATGGTATCCCGGTGATGCTTGTGGATGAGGCGCGCGAACTGGACTAAATCGGGCGCCCTTGCAGCAGTTTCGGCAGATCGCCGGTCAGCCCTGCTGCCTCGCGCACAAAGCCCCGGCGCAGCCCGGGCAGAGATCCGACAATGCCCATACCGATATCCCTGCCCATGCGGAGCAGAGGGTTGTCGTTTGAAAACAGCTTGTTGAACACATCCGTCGCCATTGCGAGCGAGGCGGTGTCGAACCGACGCCACTCCTGATAGCGCTCCAGTACCAGCGTTGATCCGATATCTTCGCCACGTCGGCCAGCAAGAGTCAGGACCTCGGCCAAGGCCCCCACATCGCGCAGTCCCGCGTTCAGGCCTTGCCCGGCAATGGGGTGCATGCCGTGGGCGGCGTCTCCGACCAAGGCCAGCCGATCCGCTATGAAGGAATTGGCAATTGTCAGGTTCAGCGGATACGTGAACCGGTCGCCTTGCAGGTGGATGTCCCCAAGGAAATCACCAAAGCGCGGGCGCAGGATCTGCAGGTAGTCTGCGTCGGGCAGGGCATTGATCTGTTTTGCCGTCTCACTGCGTTCGCTCCACACGATGGAACTACGGTTGCCGGTCAGAGGCAGAATCGCCAGCGGGCCGGGGGGCATGAAGAATTGATGGGCAATTCCGTGATGGGGCAGTTCGTGTTCTATGGCGCAAACCAAAGCGGTCTGGCCATAGTCCCATCCTGTGCGCTTTATTCCAGCGCGCGCTGCAGTCCCACTGCGACGACCATCGCAACCGACCAAAAGATTGCCAGACAGAGTCGAACCGTCATCCAGCGTCAGTGTCGCTCCGAGTGCTGTGATGTCCTGAGATAAAACCGTTTTGCCGCTGATTTCGGTGATCCAGGCATGTTCGGCCATGGCTTCCAGAAAGGCGCGCCTGAGGTGGCGGTCTTCGACCATATAGCCCATTGGACCTTCTTCGATCTCAGCATGATCGAAATGCATGAAGAACGGGGACGGGCCTGCACCGGCATGGCCATCGGTGACCTTGATTTCGAGCATGGGCTGGGCATGTTCTTCGACCTTCTCCCAAACGCCAATTGCGTCCAGAAGACGTTGCGAGGCCAGCGCCAGTGCGTAAGCACGCCCATCAAAGGCCGCGTTCTTGCGCACCTTCTCTGCCAGAGCATCAACTACGGTGACTGAATGCCCGGTCTGAGCCAGCGCCAGCGCAAGAGCGGGGCCATTCAGGCCACCGCCAACAATCAGGATGTCGGATCTGTGTTCCATGTGCTGCAATATGCGTGCCCATTCGGGATTGTCCATGTGCGGTCCTGTCGCTACCGTCCGGACACGGAGTTAACTGGAGGGGACCGGATGCAAGACTGGCTGACCATGACGGCATGTGATTTGGGCCGTGGTATCGGAATGGGGCAGATCGATCCGGTAGAGCTGACCGAAACTTACCTGGCGGCGATTGACGCTCACCCTCATCGCGATCGCATTTACGCCTGTGTTACCCACGATCGCGCCCGCGCCGAGGCACAAGCAGCGCAAGAGCGGGTCAAACTTGGCCTGCGTCGATCATTGCTTGATGGAGTTCCTATCAGCTGGAAAGACCTGTTTGACACGGCAGGCGTCGGAACCGAGGCAGGTTCGGCCCTGCTAAAAGGCCGCGTGCCCGATTCTGACGCGCAGGTGGTACGGAACGCGATCGCGATGGGCACGGTCTGTTTGGGTAAAACGCATATGAGCGAATTGGCGTTCTCGGGTTTGGGCCTCAACCCTGTGACGGCCACACCTCCGTGTGTGAATGACGAAGAGGCCGTACCCGGAGGTTCATCCTCAGGGGCAGGGGCCTCGGTAGCATGGGGTCTTGCAGCTGGCGGTATCGGATCAGACACAGGCGGATCGGTGCGCATTCCTTCTGCATGGAACGATCTTGTGGGGCTCAAAACCACGGCGGGACGCGTTAGCCTCGAAGGCGTCGTACCGCTTTGCTTGAAATTCGATACGGTTGGGCCTTTGACAAGGTCTGTTGAGGATGCCGCTCATATGCTGGCTGCACTGGAGGGCACAGTCCCGGCTGATCTGCGCGGGGCCTCTTTGAAAGGTCGCCGCTTTGCTGATTTGCAGAACGTGGCCAAAGATGATCTGCGCGAAGCACCAGCCAAGGCCTATGATGAGGCGCTAGTGCGTCTGAAAGAGGCCGGGGCCGAGATTGTTCCGCTTGAAGTGCCCGAGTTGAACGATGCGATGGGACTGTCAGGTGTGCTTTATACGACCGAAGCCTATGGTCTGTGGCGCGACCTGATCGAAGCGAACCCTGAAGCGATGTATCCCGAAATCCTGGAACGGTTCCGCATGGGTAAAGCCTATACCGGCCCGGATTACGTGGCTGCCTGGTCAAAGCTGACTGCCTGCCGTCAGACCTGGGACGCGGCGACCGCCGGGTTTGACGCGGTGCTTGCGCCGACGGCGCCGATCCTACCGCCCAATCTCGACCGGCTGATGAATGATCATGACTACTATGTCACTGAAAATCTCTTGGCCCTCCGAAACACAAGGATTGGAAATCTGATGGGGCTTGCTGCGCTGACTCTGCCCACGGGAACACCCGGTTGCGGGCTGATGATGCTGGGCTATCCGGGGTCGGAAGAGGCCCTGTTACGGCTCGGATCAGCCGCCGAAGGTGCTTTGACCTGAATGCCACAATCCCCTGATTCAGAACCTCTTTGTCTGGACGAGACCCGGGTCGATCTGTAGTCTGCCAAGAAACGGGGCGCAAAATGACCCCGATATAGAGGCAGTATGATGAATTACCCCGAGCGGTTTTCGAACCTACCGGAATATGCATTCCCGCGTCTGCGCGCCCTGTTGGATCATCATCAACCGGGTGGCGATATCGTTCACATGACCATTGGCGAGCCCAAGCACGATTTCCCGCCCTGGGTAACCGACGTGATCATGGAAAACGCCGCCGGATTTCAAGGCTATCCGCCAAACGAGGGCTCGCCCGAATTGCGCGCTGCAATCGCTGACTGGGTCAACCGCCGCTATGGCGTGTCGATGGATGCAGATACCAATGTGATGGCTCTGAACGGCACCCGCGAGGGGTTGTACAATGCCGCGATGGCACTGTGCCCTGAACAGAAGAACGGCCAGCAGCCGATCATTCTGTGCCCTAACCCATTTTATCAGGTCTATATGGTCGCCTCGATCTCGGTCGGAGCGCAGCCCTATTTTGTGTCCGCAACCGCTGCGACCAGCCATTTGCCGGACTACACCAGTTTGCCCGAAGAGGTGCTGAATCGCACGGCCGTCGCCTATATCTGTTCACCCGCGAACCCTCAGGGGGCGGTCGCATCGCGAGACTATTGGGCTGAACTGATCCAATTGGCCGAGAAATACGATTTTCGCATCTTTGCCGATGAGTGTTACTCCGAGATCTACCGCGACACCGCTCCGGTCGGTGCGCTGACCGTTGCACAGGAGCTGGGTGCTGATCCCGAGCGGGTTACTCTGTTCAACTCACTGTCCAAGCGATCAAATCTGGCCGGATTGCGGTCCGGGCTGATCGCGGGTGGGCCTGAGACAATAAAACAGGTCAAGCTGTTGCGCAGCTATGCGGGTGCCCCCTTGCCTGCACCGTTGCAGGTCGCCGCCGCCAAAGTCTGGGCCGATGAGGTGCATGTGCAGGAGAACCGCGCTCTTTATCAGGAGAAATACGCCATCGCGGATGAGGTCTTTGCAAGTGTGCAGGGTTACATGCCGCCTGAGGCCGGGTTCTTCCTGTGGCTGCCGGTCGAAAACGGCGAAGAAACCGCATTGAAGCTTTGGCAGGAAACCGGCGTTCGGGTTCTGCCGGGCGCATATCTTTCCCAAGGTGATCCGGGGCAAAACCCGGGCGAGCAATTTATCAGGGTCGCTATGGTGGCCCCAAAAACAGAGATGAAGCGCGGGCTGATCACGCTCCGCGACTGCATCTATTCGTGAGGTACGAGGGCAAAATGGCATCATTGAACGCGCGCAACCGTGACCCGCTGCTGGACAGCACCACGCAAGCCGCCATCGAACGGCGCAGTAAGGAACTGATCGGGATCGCTCTGATCTTGTTGGGGCTCGCAGCGGCCGCGATGGTATGGTCCTATACGCCTGACGATCCGAACTGGATGGTCTCAACCGACGCACCTGTGCAGAATTGGATGGGGCGCATCGGGGCCTCGATCGCCGCACCGTTGTTCATGATCGTGGGGTGGGGCAGCCTGGGTGTCGCGTTGGTATTGGTCACTTGGGGCGTGCGCTTTTCTGGTCATTTTGGCGAAGATCGCGCCATTGCCCGTTTGATTTTTGCTCCGATCTGGATTGCAGTTCTGGCCGTATACGCAGCGACGCTGGTGCCGGGGGCTGAGTGGCGCGCTACGCATAGCTATGGGTTGGGCGGTCTGTTTGGTGACACGGTGATGGGCGCTTTGTTGACGCTGTTGCCGGTCTCTTCCCATTTTCTTGTCAAGCTGATGTCGCTCGCGATGGCGGTTGGGATGCTGGCGCTGGGCGTTTTCGTGTTGGGTTTTACCAAAGTCGATGTGCGCAATGGTTTCCGGGCCTTCTTGTTGGGGCTGGTCATGGCTTATGACTTGCTGATGAATGCGCTGGGCCGAGGGGCGACCGCGACCGCGCAGGCCGCGCGCGATCGAAAGGCGCAGTGGGCCGAGCGTAAAGCAGAACGCTCAGTAGCGGTGCAGGCGGATTTTGATGATGATCTGGCCTATGCAGATCCTGTTTTTGAAGACCCTGAGCCTGAAATTCTGGAGCCCGCAGCTAAGACAGGTCTTCTGGCGCGGATGCCATCGCTGATCCGCCGCCCCGAACCGATGCCCGAACCCGAGTTGATCGAAAACGTCGCTGTCGAAGGCTACTACGATATGCCCGGCGAGGATCGTATTCGGTCCAAGATTTCGGCTGCGGTACGCAATCGTAAGGTCGCGGCAGGGGAGCTGACGCCTGAACCTGATCCGAGCCTGCCATTGACCAAAGGGCGGGGCAGGGGCCCGGATCCGCTGATATTGAACTCTGGCGTGGCAGATGAATTGCCACCGGAGCCTCCAATGACATCTGCCGGTTTGCCCCCCGAACCACCGATGACAGCTGGTTCTGAGGCGCCTTATTTGGCTCAGGCTGATTTTGTGGCCGAACCGGACTATGAAGACGAGGCAGTGTTTGAGGATGCCCCTGAACAGGCGCCGCAACCACGGCAGGCGGTTAAGATACCGGTGGCTGAACCGCGTAAGCCCGTAGTAGCTCAGCCGGTTCGGCGCACTCCCCCGCCTTCGCGCCGGGCACAGGCCGAGGCGCAGCCGACACTTTCATTTGAGGAGCGGCATTCCGATTTCGAACTGCCACCGCTGGGCTTGTTGTCAAACCCGGCCAGCATTCAGCGTCATCACCTGAGTGATGAGGCGCTGGAGGAAAATGCGCGGATGCTGGAAAACGTACTGGATGATTATGGCGTCAAGGGTGAGATCGTCAGCGTCCGCCCCGGCCCCGTGGTCACAATGTACGAACTTGAACCGGCTCCGGGCCTGAAAGCTAGCCGTGTGATTGGTTTGGCGGACGATATCGCGCGCTCGATGTCGGCCCTGTCGGCGCGGGTGTCGACTCTGCCGGGGCGTTCGGTGATCGGGATCGAATTGCCGAATGAAAATCGTGAGATGGTGGTGCTGCGCGAAATCCTCGCCAGCCGTGATTTCGGCGATGGAAATCACGCGCTGCCGCTGGCATTAGGTAAGGATATCGGCGGTGAGTCTGTCGTAGCGAACCTCGCAAAGATGCCTCATCTACTGATTGCTGGTACAACCGGTTCCGGTAAGTCGGTAGCGATCAACACGATGATCCTGTCGCTGCTTTATAAGCTGACGCCGGATGAATGCCGCCTGATCATGATTGACCCGAAGATGTTGGAACTGTCCGTTTATGACGGTATTCCGCATCTGCTCTCACCCGTCGTGACTGACCCGAAAAAGGCGGTCGTCGCCCTGAAATGGGTCGTGGGAGAGATGGAAGATCGCTATCGCAAGATGTCCAAGATGGGCGTGCGCAACATCGCGGGCTACAATGGCCGCGTGAAGGACGCGCTGGCCAAGGGAGAGATGTTTAGCCGCACGGTCCAGACCGGATTCGACGATGAAACCGGCGAGCCGATGTTCGAGACCGAGGAATTCGCGCCTGAGGCAATGCCATATATCGTCGTCATCGTCGATGAGATGGCCGACCTGATGATGGTCGCAGGTAAAGAGATTGAGGCCTGCATCCAGCGTCTGGCACAGATGGCGCGCGCCTCAGGTATTCACTTGATCATGGCCACGCAGCGCCCCTCGGTCGATGTGATCACCGGCACGATCAAGGCGAACTTCCCGACGCGGATTTCATTCCAGGTAACTTCGAAAGTCGATAGCCGCACCATTCTGGGCGAGATGGGCGCCGAACAGCTGCTGGGGCAGGGCGACATGTTGTATATGGCGGGCGGCGCCAAGATTACCCGTTGCCACGGTCCGTTTGTCTCAGATGAAGAGGTCGAAGAGATCGTCAATCACCTGAAACAGTTCGGTCCGCCGGATTACATGAGCGGCGTAGTCGATGGCCCGGCCGAGGAAAAGGCTGACAATATCGACGCCGTTCTGGGCTTGAATACCGGTGGTAACACCAACGGAGAAGATGCCCTTTATGATCAGGCGGTGGCGATTGTGATCAAGGATCGCAAATGTTCAACCTCGTACATTCAGCGGAAACTCGCCATTGGCTATAACAAAGCGGCGCGGCTTGTTGAGCAGATGGAAGACGAAGGCGTTGTTTCCGGGGCAAATCACGTGGGCAAACGTGAAATCCTCGTCCCCGAGCAATAGGATATTTAATAACAAGGGCAGAACGCTTATCTGGGGCGTATGAAACAGATTGCTTTTGCCCTTGCTCTGACACTGGCCGCACCTGCCGCATGGGCGGCGGACAAGCTGCCGCTGTCGCAGATCTCTAACTATCTGAATCAGTTGAAAACGGTTCAGACCACCTTCACGCAAGTAAATGATGATGGCTCGTTGAGCACCGGAAAGCTGTGGTTGCAGCGCCCGGGTAAGATGCGGTTTGAATATGATCCGCCAAATGACGCGGTGGTTTTAGCACGGGCCGGAACGGTGCAGATATTCGACCCCAAATCGAACCAACCGCCCGAGCAATACCCTTTGAAACGTACTCCGCTGTCGCTGGTCTTGGCGCGCAATGTCAATCTTGCACAAGCCAACATGGTTGTGGGTCACGACTTTGACGGAACAGCTACGATTGTCACGGCTCAGGACCCCAAGAACCCTGAAAGCGGCCGGATCGAACTGATGTTTACTTCCGATCCGGTTGAGCTGCGCAAATGGGTGATACACGACAACGCAGGCAGTCGGACGACCGTTCTGCTTGGGCCTCTGACCGAGGGGGGGACCCTCGATTCAAATGTATTTTCTAACAAAGCCAGAATCGGGTCAAGCAATCGCTGATGCGACAGGTTCAATATCGGCAATTCGCCAACTGGGCCTGATACAGCTCTGCGCGGGCGTCCACATCACTCGCCACATTCAGCAGCCATGACTTGCTGTTGTAGCTGCCGCGCGCGTAACCCGTATGACCTTCGTGATAGGCCAGATACTGGTTGCGTGTGTCGCTGGGGTGGATGCCGTTCCGCTCATAGCTTTTGTTCATGTACCAGCCGATGAAATCTGACGCATCGCGAATACGATCCCGCTTGGCGCGGCGTTTACCGGTTTCACGCTGATACTGCTCCCACGTGCCATCAAGCGCCTGGCCATAACCGTAGGCGCTGCTTTGACGACCCATCGGAATAACACCCAGCACATATTTGTGCGGCGTGCGTGCGTCGTGCCTATACCGGCTTTCCTGGTAAATCGTTGCCATCTGAACGTGGACCGGAACGCCCCATTTGCGCTCGGTGCTTTTGAAGGCCTTGATATAGTCGGGCTTCTCGCGCGCAATGCTGCACGCGTCATTCAATCTGCTTGGCGGTTGCTTCGACCCGCCACCGCAGGATGCCAAAAGCAGCACCCCGAAGAGTACGAAAAGAAATCTGCTCATGTGCCTCGTGCCTTTTTTCTTTATTCTAGCGCAGATTGAGCATTTTGGAAATCACAATCGTTACAGAATAATAGCGAGAATTAGAGGTAGTGCTGCAACAGACAACATCGTCGAGACCATAACCATGCCGGCAACGGCGTCGGAATCAGCCTCGAACCTTTCCGCCAGCAGGTATGATGTCACGGCGACTGGCGTGCACATCTGCAAGACCAACACTCCAAAAGCCACAGGCCCCAACCCAAAACCGGCGGCAAAAGCCCAGCCGAGCCCGAAGCACACAGAAAGCTTGAGCAGAGAAAGCCAAATCGCCTGTTGCAGTTTTTGGGTTGTCAGTCGGGCAATCGCTACGCCAAGTGTAATCAGCATCATCGGAATTGCCATCTGGCCCAGCAATTCCAGCGTGTTGGTCAGAAACAGAGGTGTTTGCCACCCGCGCCAAAGAAATAAGGCCCCCAGCAACGTGGCCCAAACCATGGGTTCGCGCAGAACCTTCCCAAATGCTCCGCGCCCGGCAACCAGATAGATACCGTAGGTGAATGAGAACAGAGCGGTCACTGCCAAAAAAATAACCGCATAACCCAATCCTGCCTGACCAAATGCAAATATGCAAAGCGGTAGCCCAAGATTGCCGGTATTTCCAAAGATAAGCGGTGCCAGATAAGTGCGTTGCTCCATTCTGGTCAATCGCACAAAGGCCCAAAACACTGCTGCCAGCGCGATATGGGCCGCAATTGCCGCAATGGTGAACCGGGTCAGATCCCCACCGGGAATATTGGTCTGCATCAGGGCGACAAAAATCAGACTGGGCACCGCAAGTGTGACCGCAAGACGCGTTACAAACTGTAGCCGATACTCAAATCCAAGCCTAACCCATGCGAACCCGATCCCAGCCAAAAGGAACACAGGGGCCACGATTTCGAACACTGTCAGTAGTAGGTGCACAGACTGTTTCCCCGAATTTCCACTCAATGATTGGCTTTTCCGCCCGAAAAGAGGTAGTAACCTCTTTGGGGGCCGAAACAATGTTAAAGACACAAGCCAAGTACCGCCTGGGACAGGTGGTTCGACATAAAAGACACCCTTTTCGAGGGGTAATTTTTGATGTCGATCCGGAATTTTCGAATTCAGAAGAATGGTATCAGGCCATCCCCGAAGATAGCCGCCCTCTGAAAGATCAGCCGTTCTATCACCTGCTAGCTGAAAACGACCAATCCTTCTATGTGGCTTATGTTTCAGAACAAAATCTGATCGAAGACCAATCGGGTGAGCCCGTTGATCACCCCGACATCCCCAATATGTTCGGCCCGTTTCAGGACGGATCATACCCGTTACATTTTCAGTTGAACTGAATTCCGTAGCTGTATTGTAAGTGTTTAGTATCCAAGGGCGCAGCCGTCTTTACGCGGGTCACTTGCCCCTATCAAGATGCCTGTGTCACAGATTCGAATGGCTTGCGCGCCCCCAAGGGGTGTTTCCAGAACCTCAATGATGTGCCCCATATCGGATAATTGTTGTTTGATTGGGTCAGAATAGCCGCGTTCCATTTTTAATACACCTCCATCCGCAAACGCGCGGGGGGTGTCTATGGCCTGCTGCATCTCCATCTTGAAATCCGTCAGGTTTGATACAAGCCGGGCATGGCCGGTCGGTTGATAGGCACCCCCCATGACGCCAAAGGGCATCGTTATCCGGCCATTTTCACGCAAAAGGCCGGGAATGATGGTGTGCATAGGACGCTTCCAACCTGCCAACTCATTCGGATGTCCAGGTTCAAGATTAAACCCGGCCCCCCTGTTCTGCAGCAATATTCCGAACTTCTCGGAAGCAATGCCCGAGCCGAACCCATGGTAGATCGAATAGATCAGCGAAACCGCCATGCGATCCCGGTCAACGACGGTGATATAGACGGTGTCCTTGTGCACGGATTCAGTCAGAGGGGCGGCTGCGGACATAGCGCGTTTCGGGTCTATGAGGGCAGCCAGGCTTGCAGCGGTTTCTGGGGCAAGGAAATGCGCCATCCGGCTGCTATGATCGGGGTCGGCAATGAACCGGTTGCGGGCGTCATAGGCTAACTTGGTGGCTTCGGCCTCAATATGCACCCGCTCGGCCCCCAATGGGTCGAGTGCTGCCAAATCAAAATGTTTCAGAATGTTTAGCAAAAGGATTGCGGTGGCGCCCTGACCGTTTGGAGGATGTTCGTACAGATCGACACCTGCGTAATCTCCACGAACAGGCGACGCTTCGTCACTCTGAACCGCTGCGAAATCTTGTGCTGTGTGTGTGCCTCCAAGTTCGGACAAGACCGCCAGCATGTCTTCGGCAATCTCACCGTTATAAAACGCGTCATGCCCGTGTCGTGCCACACGGCGCAGTACCTCTGCCTGGCCCGGTGCCCGAAAAATCTGACCGGTTTGCAGGGGTTTGCCATCCTTCAGATAGTGATCCCGTGCGGCACCTTGCAGGGTCGCGCCGCTGTTTTGCCAATCAAACGCTACGCGCGGCGCAACTGGTACGCCAATTTCAGCATAGTGGATGGCCGGTCGCAGAATCGCTTCCAGCCCCAATCGCCCCTCCGATTTTGCCAATCGGCAAAAGGCCTCAACGGCGCCAGGAATAGTCACCGCATCGGGGCTGGTCAGAGGGACGGAGCTTAGTCCGCGATCACGCAATGCCCCTGCATCAGCATCCGCTGCGGCACGACCTGAGCCGTTTAGTGCGCGCACGGTGTTCTCACCTGCGCGGTTATACAGAACAAAGCAATCGCCACCCAAGCCGGTCATCTGTGGCTCGCAAATGCCCAAAAGCACAGCACCCGCAATGGCGGCATCCATCGCATTGCCACCTTGTTCAAGAATGTCCAAAGCTGTTTTGGCGGCCAGTGGATGTGATGTGGCACACATTCCTTCGGTTGCCAGAACTTCAGACCGTCCGGGCTTGTGCAGATCGCGCATAGCGTACCTCTTCCGTAATCAGGCCGAGATTAGGGCTTGGGATAAAATTGTCCAACAATTTCAGGAAGGAGGTTCCTCGGCGCCGTTCACTGGGTGGGGGCTGTGACGCTAGGCGCCGAGGGAAGCTATCTGAGCTACCCCTTGTTTATGATCTTTGTTTGCGGCGCGACAATGGTTCGATCTGGGCGTTATTGTGGCCATTTGGTGCCGATCAGTGTGGCGTGTCAAAGTTGAAGCGAAGGTAGAGCAGATTAACTCCGTCTTTGCGCTCATACTGAATGTCGCTGCTAAGTCGGTGAATCAGGTACCAGCCAAAGCCGCCTTCAGGAAGGTTCTCCAAATCTGTGTCGACGGGTGCCGGTTGGCTGCTTGGCACACGCAAACCGGGCATTGGATCGCCGGAGTTAAAAATTTGGACTATCAGTTCTTTTGCGCACGAAGAGCAATCAATTCTAATGTCAGTCGGGGAGATCTCGGCATAGGCGTGTTCAATCACATTGTTTATGGCTTCGGTGAGCGCAATTCTAACATCGTCAGCTTTACTTTCTGGCAAGCCGTGTTTTGCCAGTCGAGCACTTAAAATAGCTATCCCTTCGGAGGCCTGAACCTGAGTCGCGGGAAAGCTCAAATTGAGACAATCTTGTTTGCAATTGGCGCCCACGGCGATTTACTCCTGCCGGTCGTCAATCCGCCTCTGCGCATATCGCTTCATCCAGCGAAGCGAACAACCTGAAAACGGTGTCCATACGCGTAAGACGAAACACTTTTTGAACAATCGGGCGCGGTTCTGCCAAGTCCAGGCGTCGCCCGTCGCCCAGTTGTTTCATTGAGGCGACAATGGCCCCCAGGCCACTGGAGTCTATGAATTCTACCGATGACAAATCCAGGACAATTCGTTTCGCACCGGTTTGTGTTTCTGCCCGCATGTCTTCTTTGAATTGAATCGCCATTGCGGCATCTATGCGGTCGCAGTGAACGGATACTACTTGTGTCTCGCCGGTCGTGTCGCTGCTGAGCCCCATGGTCAACCGCCCTTCGTATTGCAATTTGATCGTAGAAATACGCTAGACGGTAATTCTTACCATTCGGTATCCATGGTCGGGAAAGCACGAAGGAGATTCCGGATGAACGAAGTTGTGATCGCGGGGGCCGCACGCACGCCAATGGGTGGATTTCAGGGAATGTTTGACGGCGTCACTGCTGCGGATTTGGGTGGTGCTGCAATCCGTTCCGCGTTGAAAGGTGCAGGGGCTGAGACCGTTGACGAAGTGCTTATGGGCTGCGTCCTTCCAGCGGGTCAGGGCCAAGCCCCTGCGCGCCAAGCGGGATTTGCGGCAGGCTTGGGTGAAGAGGTGCCCGCCACAACGCTTAACAAAATGTGTGGCTCCGGCATGAAGGCCGCAATGATTGCGTTTGACCAGATCGCTTTGGGCCATACTCAGACAATGGTCGCTGGCGGGATGGAGAGCATGACAAATGCACCCTACCTTCTGCCCAAGATGCGCGGCGGGGCACGGATCGGGCACGGGCAGGTGGTTGATCACATGTTTCTGGACGGGCTTGAGGACGCCTATGACAAAGGCCGCCTCATGGGCACTTTCGCCGAAGACTGCGCCGAATCCTACCAGTTCACGCGCGAGGCGCAGGACGAATATGCTCTGCGATCGCTTTCGAACGCTCTGTCAGCGCAGGAAAATAATGCCTTTGATCAAGAGATTACCTCGGTCTCGATTCAAACCCGCAAGGGAGAGGTCGTGCTGGATGCAGATGAGCAACCACAGTCGGCGCGGCCCGAGAAGATACCCACGCTGAAACCAGCCTTTCGCAAGGATGGAACGGTAACGGCGGCCAATTCTTCTTCGATCTCGGATGGTGCAGCCGCCCTTGTGCTTGCTTCGGCTGAGGCGGCTGAAAAGCAGAACCTGACCGTGCGTGCGCGAATCCTTGGTCACGCCAGCCATGCTCAAGCGCCGGGGTTGTTCACAACTGCTCCGGTCCCTGCCGCGCAGAAATTGTTGGATCGTATCGGTTGGAAGAAAGAGGATGTCGATCTGTGGGAAGTCAACGAAGCCTTCGCTGTTGTGCCCATGGCCTTCATGCACGAAATGGGCTTGTCCCGTGAGATCGTGAACGTGAATGGCGGCGCATGTGCGCTTGGTCATCCGATTGGCGCCTCCGGGGCCCGGATCATGGTCACGCTGCTCAACGCGTTGGAAAAACGGGACCTCAAGCGCGGTGTCGCGGCAATCTGCATCGGTGGCGGAGAAGGGACGGCCATAGCAATAGAACGCGTTTGACGCTTTGACTTTTTGCAAATACTCCGGGGAATTGGCGGTAGCGCCCGCAGTTCCCCGGATGCAAGGTCCATCAACATGACAGCCGATTACGACACACTCGCCAAAACCATTGCCGCCTTGACCGAAGGTGAAACCGACGAGGTTGCGCTGATGGCCACGGTGGCATGCGAAGTGCATCACTCCGACGACCGTTTCGACTGGACAGGTTTTTATCGCGTGACCGAGCCCGAGGTGTTGAAAATCGGACCCTATCAAGGTGGGCACGGCTGCCTTGTGATCCCTTTCGAACGGGGCGTTTGTGGCGCGGCTGCCAGGACAGGGCAGATTCAATTGGTCCCGGATGTCGACGCCTTCCCGGGCCATATTGCCTGTGCATCTTCCACACGATCCGAGTTGGTGCTGCCCGTGCGGGATGCTAACGGAGACGTTATCGCAGTGTTTGATATCGACAGCGATCAACCTGATGCGTTTACCGAGGATGACGCGGTTGCGCTTTGCTCCATTCTTGTGGGTGTTTTTGCGCGCTAGGAATCTGCATCTATTGCAATAGCGCCCCGAGGTCGTGGGAGACGATCAGATAGCAAAGCCCGGCGTGACACACGGTAATGGCATAAAGCCACGTGGAAAATCCGCGCTTGCGTGTCTTGTGCCCAAATATCCAGCGCCCAAGAAGCGCGGCCAGACTGCCGCCCAGAGCTGCCAACCACAACAAGCGCTGCTCAGGAATGCGCCGCTTTCTGCGGCGTGCACGCAACTTGTCCCAACCAAAGATCAATAAGGTTAGGGCGTTAATGGCCCAAAGATAAATTACGGCAATCCACATGGACCGTGCATAGCCAACTATTTTTGCGGACCCAAGTGAAAAAATGCTTGGAAATTTCACCGATTCGAGGCACCGTGAAAAAGTAAGAAAAAATTTCACGCTAACTCGGAGCGCAAATTGAACTCTCAGGCCCCCCACAGCGCAACACTCGGTGCCGACCTGCGCGCGCTGCGTAAGGCGCGCGGGTTGACGCTGACTGAAATCGCTAATCGATTGGATCGGTCCGTAGGCTGGCTCAGCCAGGTCGAAAGAGACATGTCCGAGCCTTCAATCTCGGATCTACGACAGATTGCCGAGTGTTTAGGCGTGCCGATGTCGATGCTGTTTGCTCATTCTGCAGCCCCAGCGGATGAGCAAGGATATGTCGTGCGGGCCGGATCACGTCGTCCGATGGGCTCGGGTGAAGAAGGTCTGATTGAAGAATTGCTTTCGCCTGACCTGACCGACGATTTCGAGATGGTGCATTCAACGTTCGAGCCGCATTCGCAGATGCAGACGCCAGCAAACCGGCCGACACAGGAAGTCGGCTATATGGTGTCAGGCCGTCTGGAACTGACGATTGGTACGCGCAGTTTTCAGGTTGGTCCTGGTGACAGCTTCCGGATCAAGCACGAACCCTACACATGGTCCAACCCCTTTGACGAACCCGCGGTGGCCATCTGGGTCATAGCGCCTCCGGTGTACTGATGAGTTTTGAAGCCTGGACCATATTCGCTCTGTTCTGGGTGGTGTTTGTGACCACTCCGGGGCCGAATGCGGTCAACTGCATCTCAAATGGTATGAGCCTGCCATTAACCAAAGCTATGCTGGGCGTACTCGCCATTCTGACACAGGCAAGCGCGTTCCTGATCCTCTCGGCAGTGGGGATTACTGCGTTGATTGCCGCATCGCCAATGGGGTTCTTTATTGCCAAGTTGATCGGGGCCGGGTTTCTGATCTGGATGGGCGTTCGCGGTTGGATGAACGCTGCGAAGCCTGCTCCAGCTTCTGAGCGTCCGGCGCGGCATGTTTACTTTCACGCGTTGGCCGTCGCCACGATCAACCCCAAAAGCATCGCCGGATACCTTGCGGCGTTTTCGCAGTTTGTGCAGCCGGATGTACCCATCTGGCAGCAGATGGCTGTGATCATGCCGACGGCACTGGTCATCACGACACTCAGCTATACCGGGTTCACCTTGCTGGGGGCACTGATGGGCAAGGCCGCACTGGGGGCGGTGTTCAATATCTGGGTACGCCGCGTGATGGCGACCTGTTTCATCATCTATGGCGTTTTGCTGGGGGCCAGCTCTACGCCGACAGCGAGGGGATAAAGACATGCATACCGGTTCCTGCCTTTGCGGCGCGGTCGCTTTCGTTGTTGACGGAGACCTCACGCCACCAAATGCCTGCCATTGCGGGCAGTGCCGCAAACAGTCGGGTCACCTGTGGGCCTCGACCGTCACGCATCAGGACAATCTCAGCTTTACCGCCAGCGAAACGCTGGGCTGGTATCGCGCCTCTGACATTGCCAAGCGCGGTTTCTGCCGCGCTTGTGGCTCGTTCCTCTTCTGGCAGCACAATGACGAGGACACGATCGCAATTTCCGTGGGCTCATTGGATGAGCCGACCGGGTTGAAACTCGCCCAGCACATCTTTGTCGCGGACAAGGGCGATTACTATGACATCAAAGACGACCTGCCCCAGCGGGCACACTAATAGGGAACCAAACACATGAGTGATTTTCCAACCAAGGCCCGTGTGGTCATCATCGGCGGCGGCGTTGTTGGCTGCTCGTCGCTTTATCATCTGGCCAAGAAGGGTTGGACGGATTGTGTGCTGCTGGAAAAGAATGAACTGACCGCAGGCTCGACATGGCACGCGGCGGGCAACGTGCCGACGTATTCCACTTCGTGGGCGATCATGAACATGCAGCGCTACTCGACCGAGCTGTATTCGCGCCTTGCAGACGAGGTCGACTATCCGATGAACTACCACGTTTCGGGGTCGATCCGTCTGGCGCACAGCGAGGAACGGATGCAGGAGTTCGAACGCGCCATGTCCATGGGCCGCTATCAGGGTATCCCGATGGAGATGTGGACGCCGGAGGAGGCCAAGGAACGCTATCCCTTCCTTGAGACTCATGATCTTGAAGGCGTGCTCTATGACCCGACCGATGGCGACATTGACCCCGCACAGCTGACCCAGGCGCTGGCCAAAGGCGCACGCGATATGGGGCAGAAGATCATCCGCTTCTGCCCGGCAACAGGTGTGACCCAGCATGATGACGGCACTTGGACCGTGCATACCGATAAGGGTGACATCGCCTGTGACTATGTGGTGAACGCCGCTGGTTACTATGCCCAGCGCGTGGGGGAATGGTTCAAACCTTTTGGCGGCCGCACCGTGCCCGCAATGGTGATGAGCCACCAGTACCTGTTGACCGACGAAATCCCCGAGATTGAAGCGTGGTCAAAAGAAAGCGGCGGCAAGCTGCCGCTGCTGCGCGATGTGGATATCTCATACTATCTGCGGCAGGAGAAGAACGGCTTCAACCTTGGTCCCTACGAACCCAACTGTAAGGGCCACTGGATGACCGAGGATGATCCGATGCCCGAGGATTTCAGCTTCCAACTGTGGAATGACGATCTGGACCGCATCGAAGATATCGTCACAGATGCGATGGAGCGGGTGCCGCTGATGGCAACCTCGGGCGTTGGTCGTGTCATCAATGGCCCGATCCCCTACGCGCCGGACGGCTTGCCTCTGATTGGCCCGATGCCGGGTGTGTCAAACGCGTTCGAGGCTCATACATTCACCTTTGGCATCGCCCAAGGTGGCGGCGCTGGCAAGGTGCTGGCCGAATGGATCGTCGATGGTCACACCGAATGGGACATGTGGGCCGTCGATCCACGTCGTTACACCGACTACACCGATCAGGATTACTGCAACCAGAAAGGCATGGAAGTCTATGGCAACGAATACGCCATGCACTTCCCTCATCACGAATGGCCCGCTGCGCGCGATAAGAAAGTTTCTCCCGTTCATGCCAAGGTTAAAGAACTGGGCGGTGTCATGGGGGCCTATAACGGCTGGGAACGCGCCAACTGGTTCGCGCAACCCAGCGACGACACCTCTCTGGAGGCTACACATACTTGGGGACGTTCAGGCCCATGGGAACAGCGGGTCAAAGAAGAATGCGAAGCTGTGCGCGATCACTGCGGTGTGCTGGATCTGCCCGGGTTCTCACGGTTCTGGATACAAGGGGATGGTGCGGATGACTGGCTGAGTGGCTTCTGCACCGGAGGTATACCCAAAGCCGGGCGCATGAACCTGATCTATGTCTCGGATGAAAGAGGGCGCATTCTGACCGAATTGTCCTGTATCCGTCTGGCTGAGAACAACTTCGTCCTGATCACCGCCGCGACGGCGCAGTGGCATGATGGGGATTTGATCCGGAATTCGGTGCCCGAAGGTGTGACTGTTCGCGAAACCACTACCGAGCGCGATACGCTGATCGTGACGGGGCCGATGTCGCGGAATGTGTTGTCCGGCATCACGGATGCGGATCTGCAGCAAGGTTGGCTGACCCATCAGTTTGCCAAAGTTGCCGGGCAGGAGGCCTTTCTGATCCGAGTATCTTTCGCAGGCGAGTTGGGCTGGGAAATCCACGCTGAAAACGATGCGATGCCAGCCATCTACGAAGCCGTGCTGGCTGCCGGGGCCAAACCCTTTGGCATGTATGCGCTGAACTCTTTGCGGATCGAGAAAGGTTATCGCGCTTGGAAGGGCGATCTGAGCACGGATTACTCTTTGCTTGAAGGTGGTTTGGGTCGTTTTGTCAAACTCGACAAGCCGCAGGATTTTGTTGGCAAAGCGGCCATTCAGAACGAAAAGCAGCAAGGCGTTAAGAAATCCTTTGTCACTCTGATCGTGGACGCAGGCGAGGTCGATGCGCCTTACATGTCTTGCATCTGGAGCGGCGATGAGATCGTGGGTGAAACGACCTCAGGTGCGTGGGGGTATCGCATTGGTGCTTCCGTCGCGCTTGGCATGGTGCGTGCAGATCAGGCCGTGCCAGGAACTGAGCTGGAGGTTGAAATCTACGGTCAAAAATGCCGTGCTGTTGTGCAGGAAGACCAACCTCTTTGGGATCCTTCGAATGAACGGTTGAGGGCCTGACGACCTAGATAGAAAGGAACGCAAATGACCCGGCAGATGCAAGGCGTATATCTGAATGGCCACGGTGGACCCGAGGTGTTGGAATGGCGGGACGACATCCCAGTACCAAACCCTGATCCGGGGCAGGTCCTGGTCCGCGTTGCCGCTGCCGGGGTGAACAACACTGACATTAATACGCGGATCGGCTGGTATTCCTCGGACGTCACGGGTGCAACGGATGCGGTAGATCAGCAGGTCGAAGCAGGTGGTTGGGGAGGTGCGCTGCACTTTCCCCGGATCCAGGGTGGCGATCTTTGTGGAATTGTCGATGCGGTTGGATCGGGTGCGGCGTTCAAGCCTGGTCAACGGGTGACTTGCCCGATCAATTTGCCGCGCCCGGTTCCTGGCCGACCACAGGATTTTATCGTGCTCGGTTCAGAAATTGACGGGGCTTTTGCCCAGTATTGTCTGATGGAAAGTGATGACCTGTACGACGTAACTGAATCGCCTTTGTCTGACGTTGAAATTGCCGCGATTCCCTGTGCTTTTGGAACGGCCGAAGGCCTGCTGACTCGTGCCGGTGTCATCGCAGGTCAAAAAGTGCTGATCACAGGGGCGTCGGGCGGTGTGGGCCTTGCTGCCGTCCAGCTTGCAGCGCTGCGCGGGGCGACGGTCTGGGGCGTTAGCAATGCCGCCAAATCTGAGGTGGTCAAGTCACAGGGCGCAATCGGGACTTTTGAACGCGACGCGGCTTTGCCGGAAGACATGTTCGATGTCGTTATAGATGTGGTCGGAGGTCCGGCTTGGCCAGACCTGATACTTGCGTTGAAACCCGGCGGCCACTATGCCGTAGCTGGCGCGATCGCAGGTCCCATTGTCAGCGCGGATTTGCGGGATATCTATCTGCGCGACATCACGATCCATGGGTGCACCTATCAGCCTTCGGACGTTTTCGACCGCCTTGTTGCATTGATGAATGCAGGCCGGATCAAGCCCTTGGTCTCAAAGACCTATCCGTTGCGCGACATTGTTCAGGCGCAAGAGGATTTCCTGTCCAAGACTTTGCCCGGAAAGCTGGTTCTGGTGCCGTGAAAGAGGGAATAAATGGCTGATATTACGCTTTTGGATGGTTCGATCGGGCAGGAGTTGGTGAAGTTGAGCGGTGATAAGCCGACGCCACTTTGGTCAACACGCGTGATGATCGACAAACCCGAACTTGTGGCGGAGGTTCACGCCGCCTATTTCCGAAGCGGTGCAACGATCGCTACGACAAACACCTACGCAATACACCGCTCACGTCTGGTCCGTGAGGGGATCGAAGATCAGTTGTCCAATCTCATTGACGCTGCCTTGTCACAGGCCGAACAGGCGCGCTGTGGCACCAGTGGGCGGATCGCAGGTGCGCTTGGCCCGCTATTGGCCAGCTATCGGCCCGATCTGAACCCCGACCCTGCAGATGCCGCCGCGAAATTCGCCGAGCTGGCTGCAATGATGTCGGGCCGGGTCGATTTTTTTCTGATCGAAACAGTATGCTCGGTGCAGGAGGCCGAAGGTGCGCTGCGCGGGACCGAGAACTGTGGGAAACCCGTCTGGCTTGCCCTGTCGGTCATGGACGAGGACGGAACCCGCCTGCGTTCAGGCGAACCACTGGGGGACATTGCCCCTCTTGTTACGCGCTATGCACCCGAGGCGGTGCTGATCAACTGTTCACGCCCCGAAGCGATTCCGGCGGCTTTGGATGTCATCGCAATGTTCGATCGCCCGTACGGGGCCTATGCCAACGGATTTACAGGCATCACAGATGGCTTTCTGGAAGATGCCCCAACGGTTGATGCCTTGGAGAGCCGCCATGACCTGGGCCCTGATGCCTATGCACGGCACGCGATGGGTTGGGTGGCGCAGGGCGCTACGATCGTTGGTGGTTGCTGCGAAGTCGGGCCGGAACACATCAAAACCCTCGCCGAGAATTTACGTGCGGCCGGACACAAAATCGTCTGAGGGACTTAGATGCCTGTCCGGACCAAATCTGACCAACAGCAGGATCGCGCCCAGTACCATTTTGACATTCTGGTTGCGTCGGGTTTCGTATTGCTCGAACTGGCCTCGCTGGTTGAGGTTTTGCGCTTAGCGAACCGTGTATGTGCCCACCCGCCGTTCACGTTCACATATCGGTCACGAAAAGGAGGGCCGGTCGAAAGCAGCAGCGGAGCAACAGTATCGACCGACACAGTCCCGGCGCAACCGAATGCGAATTATCTGTTTGTGATCGGAAACTCAGACCCGGATCAGCCTGAACTTTCTCTGGGCCGTGTCGTGCGCGACTATACGTTTCGGGGCGCCCAGGTATTTTTGTTGGCTGAAGCTGCAAGCCGGTATATCGACGAAAATAGCGCTGATCATATGGCAACCCATTGGGAAAATGCCTCTTTCCTGCGCGAACGTGGTGCTCGGTTTGAGGCCAAGCTATCTATCGCCACCGAGCAAGGTTCGGTTGTCACCTGCGCTGGCATGGAGGCAACCACAGATATCGCGCTGGCCGTGATTGGGCGGCATATCTCGGGTGCGGCCAAGATGACGGTTGCCGACATTATGCTGCATGAAAACATCCGTGACTTTTCATCCATGCAACCTTTTTCCGGCGCCCGGATAACGGCCACTGGTGACGAGAAATTGGACCAGTGCATCAAGCTGATGCAGGCAAACATCGAGGAACCTCTGCCGATTAAACAGATCGTTGACATATTGCACGTATCGAACCGCTCTCTTGAGCGAAAATTCAAAGCAATTTTCGGAACCACGCCGAACGGGTTCTACCGGGAAATGCGACTGGCCAAAGCTAACAACCTGCTTCTGAATACGACGATGAGCGTGCGGGAAATCGGGCTGGTTTGCGGTTTTCCAAACGGATTTTCATCCGTCTACAAAAGTTTTTTTGGCATCACACCGTTTGTTCTGAGACGCCAGAAAAGACGCCCGGAATATCGGTGATTTTTGTATTTAAGCTGACGCTTTTGATGCTTTTATTGTCGATCCTTCGTGGCATTTTGCAGAAAACCTGAATCAGCGGAGACGTCAGGATGGTTGATCTTCCCACCAAGGCCCGAGTGGTCATCATCGGCGGCGGTGTCATTGGATGTTCGGTTGCGTATCATCTGACCAAGAAAGGTTGGGGCGATGTCGTTCTGTTGGAGCGCAAGCAACTGACCAGCGGTACGACATGGCACGCGGCGGGACTGATCGCGCAGCTGCGCGCGACGGCGAACATGACCAAACTGGCCAAGTACAGCCAGGAACTATACGGCGCGCTTGAAGAAGAGACCGGTGTTGCCACTGGGTTCAAGCGCTGCGGATCGATCACGGTCGCTTTGACCGACGAGCGTAAGGAAGAGATCTATCGTCAGGCCGCTATGGCCCGCGCTTTCGGGGTTGAGGTCGAAGAGATCGGCAATGACCGTGTGCAGGAGCTATATCCCCATCTTAACCTGGAAGGGGTTAAAGGGGCAGTTTACCTGCCATTGGACGGGCAGGGTGATCCGGCAAATATCGCTCTGGCTTTGGCCAAAGGCGCGCGTCAGCGCGGTGGTATCGTCAAGGAACGTGTGAAAGTCACCGACATCGTCAAGCAAGGCCGTCAGGTGACGGGCGTTGATTGGGTCGCAGATGATGGCAGCGCTTCGGGCCATATCGAGTGCGACATGGTGGTGAACTGCGCAGGGATGTGGGGCCACGAGGTTGGCAAGATGGCAGGTGTGAACGTACCGCTTCACGCTTGCGAGCATTTCTATATCGTCACCGAGGGGATCGACGGTCTGACCCAATTGCCCGTGCTGCGCGTGCCGGACGAATGCGCCTACTACAAAGAGGATGCAGGGAAAATCCTGCTAGGTGCGTTTGAGCCGAATGCCAAGCCCTGGGCAATGAACGGCATCCCTGACAGTTTCGAGTTTGACCAATTGCCTGAAGATTTCGACCATTTCGAACCCATCCTTGAAGCAGCCTGCAATCGGATGCCAATGCTGGCCGAGGCCGGGATTCACACGTTCTTCAATGGTCCTGAATCCTTTACACCGGACGACGCCTATCATCTGGGCCTCGCACCCGAGATGGACAATGTCTGGGTCGCGGCCGGGTTCAACTCAATCGGTATTCAGTCGGCGGGCGGGGCTGGCATGGCACTGGCCGAATGGATGGATTCGGGTGAAAAGCCATTTGATCTGGGCGATGTGGACATCAGCCGCATGCAGCCCTTTCAGGGCAATAAACAATACCTCTTTGAGCGTTCGAAAGAAACGCTTGGCCTGCTTTACGCTGACCACTACCCCTACCGCCAAAAAGCCACTGCACGGGGCGTCCGTCGGACACCATTTCACCATCATCTACTGGAACAGGGTGCGGTCATGGGCGAAATTGCCGGGTGGGAGCGCGCCAACTGGTTTGCCAATGACGGACAGGAACGTGAATACCAATATAGTTGGAAGCGCCAGAATTGGTTTGAAAACGCGGCCGCAGAACACCGCGCAGTGCGCGAAAATGTAGGCATGTACGACATGTCGTCCTTCGGCAAAATCCGTGTCGAAGGGCCGGATGCCGAGAAATTCATGAACTATATTGGCGGCGGCGATTATTCGGTGCCCAATGGTAAGATCGTCTATACCCAGTTCCTAAACCGCGCTGGTGGTATCGAAGCCGACGTGACCGTCACGCGCCTGACCGAGACGGCTTATCTGGTCGTCACCCCAGCGGCGACCCGTCTGGCGGATCAGACCTGGATGATGCGTTATGCGGTCAATTTCAACGTCGTCGTCACGGATGTCACCTCAGGCGAAGGCGTTCTGGCTGTCATGGGGCCAAATGCCCGCGCACTTCTGGAAAAGGTTTCACCAGCGGATTTCTCGAACGCGACCAACCCCTTTGGCACCGCGCAGGAGATTGAGATCGGTATGGGCCTCGCCCGTGCCCACCGCGTGACATATGTGGGCGAGCTTGGGTGGGAGATCTATGTTTCATCCGACATGGCGGGTCACGTGTTCGAAACGCTGCATCAGGTCGGTCAGGATATGAACCTGAAGCTTTGTGGTATGCACATGATGGACAGCTGCCGTATCGAGAAGGGCTTCCGCCATTTTGGCCATGACATCACCTGTGAAGATCACGTGGTCGATGCAGGATTGGGCTTTGCCGTCAAAGTGGATAAGGGCGGTGATTTCATTGGGCGTGAGGCGGTTATAGCCCGCAAAGAAAGCGGGCCTCAAAACCGTTTGGTCCAGTTCAAGCTGACCGACCCCGAGCCGCTGTTGTTCCACAATGAGCCGATCATACGCGATGGAGAATATGTGGGGTATCTCAGTTCTGGCAACTATGGGCATACACTCGGCGGCGCGATTGGTCTGGGCTATGTACCCTGCCAAGGCGAGAAAGCGGCAGATGTTCTGGCTTCGAGCTATGAAATAGACGTTTGCGGCGTGAAAGTGAAAGCTGAGGCATCGCTCAAACCGATGTACGACCCAAAGTCCGAACGCGTAAAAGTATAGCCAAACTGTCGGGGCGCTGTGGCGCCCCGAATTGTTTGTTTGGCCTGCCTGTTTCAGATGAAACATATCAGGATTCCTGATGACCGGCTTCACAGTTTTGATGGTTCCCAAGTCCGTCTGATTTGCCGTAGAGAAATACAGTATCAGTCGGAGACCCATCGTGGCAGAGACCCCTGTAACGCCAAACAACACGGATACGCCCAAAGGGCTTGTGCTGGCCGTATTGGCCTATGTCCTTTGGGGCTTCCTGCCGTTGTACATGAAGGCGATGGAACATATCGGCCCGATAGAGGTCGTTGCACATCGCGTCATCTGGTCGGTTCCGGTGGCTGGGTTGCTGTTGGTTGCGCTTGGGCGTACCGGTGATCTTAAAGCTGCACTTCGCAATCCTAAGATGTTGGGCATGGCAGCGCTGACTGCGGCTTTGATTTCGGTGAACTGGGCGATTTATGTTTGGGCGATTTCATCTGGCCACGCGCTGGATGCGGCGCTTGGCTACTATATGAATCCTTTGTTCAGTATTGCGCTCGGTGCGATCCTGCTACGCGAACCCTTAACCCGTACACAATTGGTCGCGGTCGGGCTGGCCGCATTGGGCGTGTTGGTTCTAGTGTTTCAAGCCGGAAGCCTGCCTTGCGCTGCTTTGGGATTGATGGTCAGTTGGGGATTCTATGCATTCTTCAAACGCTCTCTTCCGATTGGACCCAATCAGGGATTTTTGCTTGAAGTCCTGATCCTGCTTATCCCGGCTTTGGCCTATGTTACATGGTTGGGCGCAAGTGGAACGGGGCATTTTGGGGCGGCTGCGTCAGACACTTTGTTGCTGGCAGGTGCGGGTATCGTAACAGCCGTACCCTTGTTGATCTATGCAAACGGGGCAAAACTGGTACGCCTGTCGACCATGGGCATATTACAGTACATCGCGCCCACTATGATCTTTGTCACTGCGATCACCCTGTTCGGAGAACATATTGACCAGGCAAGAATGATTGCCTTCCCTTTGATTTGGTCCGGGTTGGTCGTGTATTCGATTCCGATGATCCGGCAGATACGGTCTCAGGCCTGACGAATAAGTCGAGTGATTTCGGCAGCCCAGATCGCATAGGTTTTAGGGCTTGGATGGTACCCATCCGGGGCGGCGAGGGACGGATCGTCGGGAAGATTCAATGAAAGATGGTAAACCTGCGGGAAACCAGCAGCCACCTTTTGCAATCCTCGGTCCAACCGCGCGGCCTGTTGCCCCAATACCCATGCCAAGGGCTGAGGCAAAGCTGGGAATCGCGCCATCTGGGGAACGGCCGTCACGATTACATTTCGTGCTCCGATTTGCCCGGTCAGCAAGGCCAGAAGGCGTGACTGCTGATCTTCAAAGCGTTGTGCGGTCACGGCACGGGTCACGTCATTCACGCCAAGGGCCGTCACCACCACATCAAATTGGTCTTTTAGTCTCTGCAATCGGTCGATTGTATCTTGCGTGGTATATCCGGTCGTAGCTTCCAACCGCCATTCTACGGTGTGGTGTGTTGCCAGTAGGCTGACCAATTGCCCCGACAGCGCTTGTTTTTGCGTGCCTGCGCCTACACCGGCAGCCGAGCTGTCCCCGGCGATCAACAAACGCAATCGCGGACCGCGCCCTTCACGCCCTTCGCGAGGACCTTCTGGTTCAGGCAGCAAGCGAGCATTGCGTCGCACAGAGTGGCCCTGAACAGCCAGTACTGGCAATAACGGGACGCGGAGAATTTGGTCCGCAGCAACAGGGAAAGGCATCTTCAGTTCAGCGCATCCTTGAATTTCAGAAAACGCGCATCTTTCATGACCCGCGCCATCATGGCTTCACGCAGGGCGTCGACAGTTTTGTAGGGGCGCATGACAACTTCGAAATCTTGAATGAGGCCATCAGCATTCAAAGTGATCAAATCAACCCCGACTGCGTCCAGATCTCCGACCTTGCATTGAAACTCCAACGCCCAATCGTTGCCGTCACCCATGATCCGGCGATACCGAAAATCCGAGAATACCTGACCTACATGACCCAGAACCGCCGCAACCGGCTCACGCCCTGTCCAGGTGCTATAATAGGTTGGGGGCAAAAACCGCACGTCCTCTGCCAGCAACTCGTGGATCAAGCTTTCATCGCCTTTTGCGACAACGTCCTGCATTCGTTTGATCGTCGGGTGCATGCCATCTTCCTTCTTGTTGACCCGAGAGTTGCTGAACCGTTTCGTTGAGGCAAGGACGACGTTGCGGGAGGTAACGGGCTGGGATAGGCAGGCACGCATGAGCGAGACCTATGATCCCCCGCAAACACCTCTGGACGTGCTGTATGAAGACACACAGTTGATCGTGGTGAACAAGCCATCGGGTTTGCTGTCTGTGCCCGGACGGGGGGAGCATCTGGCCGATTGCCTGCTGACCCGTGTCCAGGCCGCGTTTCCTCAGGCTCTGCTGGTGCACCGTTTGGATCGGGACACATCGGGTGTCATGGCTTTTGCCCAGACACCGCATGCGCAGCGGCATCTGGGGCTGCAGTTTGAAAACCGTCAGACCCGTAAGACCTATATCGCCCGTGTTTGGGGACAGGTCGAAGCGAAAACGGGGACTGTGGATTTGCCTTTGATCGTTGATTGGCCTAATCGCCCACGCCAGATGGTGTGCCACGAGACGGGAAAGCCAGCGATCACCGAATGGCGTGTTCTGAAATACGAAGGTCAGTCGACCCGTATCCGCCTGTTTCCCAAAACCGGGCGATCGCATCAATTGCGTGTACATATGCAGGCGCTGGGCCATCCGATCCTAGGTGATCCATTTTACGCGGACGGCGCAGCGCGCGATTTTCCGAGGCTAATGCTGCATTCCGAAGAATTGCGACTGAAAAACCCAGAAGGCGGAGTATCAATGAAATTCCGCGCCCCAGCTGAGTTTTAAAGTTAGGCGGTGCTGGTCCACAACATCTTCAGATTACCTAAAGAAAACCGCTTGGTACGTTTGATGGGTCGCGCGGCTTTGCATTCTCGGGCAGCAGCCAGTTCGCGCTCGATTTCGAAGCCGCGTAATACGTGATCCTGAGACCAGCGATCTAACTTCAGGGTCATCATGACGTGATTGTCGAGGTAAGGCATGGGCAATCTCCTGATTGGTGTTTGACCTATCTTCGCTCAACACTCCTGACACCACCTTGTCAGTGGGGTGTGCTAAGTTGTCAGCAGATCGCAAGGAGCTTCTGATGCGTCGTTCAACCCGTCTGTTCGAAATCATACAGATTTTGCGTGCTGCCGAGACACCTGTGACTGCCGATGCGCTGGCTGCAAAGCTCGAGGTGTCGGTGCGTACTGTCTACCGTGATATTGCTGCGTTGCAGGCGCAGCGCACGCCCATCGAGGGTGAGGCGGGTGTCGGATATCTGATGCGGCGGGGATATGATTTGCCGCCACTGAATTTTGACCCCGAAGAGGTTGAGGCCCTTTGGGTAGGTCTTTCGATGTTGGCGCGTACGGGCGACAGCACCTTGCAGCAAGCCGCAGACAGGGTGTGTCGCAAGATCGAAGCGTTACGGGTTCCTGCGGATTGGCTGCAGGTTGCTCCATGGGGGGCTCCTATGGATGATCCTGAAAAGGGCTGTGTGCCAGTCGTAAACTATCGAGAAGCGATCAGGGCTGAACAAAAGATCCGCATCACCTATGTGAATTCGGAAGGTGATCGCAGCGAACGAACGGTGCGACCCGTTGCCCTGATCTACCACATAGAATGCACAATGTTGGCCGCCTGGTGTGAGCTGAGAAATGGGTTCCGCCACTTCCGCACCGATCGGATTTGGGCCTGCGAATTGACGGAAGATCACTTTTGTGGGCAGGGAGAGCCATTGCGCGCGATCTGGCAGGAGCAAAATCACTGGAGTGACCCTGTCGGAGCGGCCTAAATGGCGAGTATTCGCCGATCTCACCCAATTGTTGCTTGAGGCCCATTGTTCTCACCATGTTATACTGCGCGCAACGAGGCAAACCCGGTGAACGGGTACGTGAGCAGAAGGTGAATTTATGACGATTTCCAAATGTGTACTAACAGCCGGGCTGTGTTTGGCGTTTTTTTTGGCTGCGTGTACCGACCCCGCCACTCTAACCGCGCAAGAAGATCCCAATAAGAATGCGAAACAAGGCGCATTGCTTGGGGGTCTGATCGGTGCGGGTGTGGGCGCAATCGCTAATGATTCAGATCCGTTGCTGGGGGCGCTGGCCGGCGGTGCGATCGGTGCCGCAGGCGGTGGCGTGATCGGCAACCAGCTTGACCGGCAGGCGGCTGAGTTACGGCAACAGCTGGCCAATGACGGCATCACTATCGTCAACGCGGGTGACCGCCTGATCGTTACAGTACCGAATGATATCACCTTCGATACAGATAGCTCCACCGTGCGTCCGGCCCTCCGCGCTGATCTGGTGAAGGTGGGGCAGAACCTGGTCAACTACCCGAACTCGAACGTGCAGATTATCGGTCATACCGACAGTGACGGAGAGGCGTCATACAACCTGGGTCTGTCCGAGCGTCGCGCGAATGCTGTCGCCGATATTCTGCAGGCCAACGGTGTCAGCTTTTCCCGCATCACGACCGTGGGGCAGGGTGAAAACAATCCGATTGCGTCGAACCTGACACCGGAAGGAAAAGCCCAGAACCGACGGGTTGAGATTGTGGTCGTTCCCAGCGGCAATACCTGACCGGATGTTTCGCGCACAGTGACTGCGCGTCACGTGGGCTTTGGTTCAGGATCATCCCGGTCTAACAAGAGGGAAACACCACAGCGGAGTTTCCCCATGTCCGAACCGATCCTTCTTGGCCTTTCCGGCTCACTGCGAAAAGATGCCACCAATCGCAAACTTCTTCGCGAGGCTGCGCGTTTATTTGATGCCGGTACGTTCATCGAGGCAGATTTGAATCTGCCTCTTTATGACGGCGATGTTGAGGTTGGTGAGGGTATCCCCGAAGCGGTACATGTGTTGGCTGATCAGATTTCGCAGGCTCATGCGGTGATCATTTCGACGCCGGAATACAACAAGGGGCCTTCGGGTGTTCTGAAAAACGCGCTGGATTGGGTTAGCCGGACCAGCGGCAGGCCTTGGATGGATAAGCCTGTGGCAGTGATGTCTGCTGCAGCCGGTCGTGCCGGCGGTGAGCGGGCTCAGATGATCCTGCGGTCTTTCATGGTTCCTTTTCAGCCTCGCATTCTGCAGGGGCCTGAATTGCATTTGGCCGACAGTTCCAACGAATTCGATAGTGAAGGACGATTGTCTAATGAGCGCTACGAAAACACACTGAACGCGCTGATGAAGAAGCTGCGGGCCGAAGCCGGGTTTTGAACTTCAGCCCAACCTTTTTTGCATGGTAATTGAGGTCGGCCGATCAAAGCCCGGATGGGCCGTCTCACCGGTCTTTGAGAATCCAAGCCGGGCAAAAGTCGCGTGGTTTTCGACAAGCTCAACCCGGGACTGTAGTTCCAGTATATCAAACCCGTACCTGCGTGCTTGGACCTGAGCTTGTTCGACTAGTATACGGGCCAGACCGCGACCGCGCTGTCGAAGGTCTACAGCCAGTTTGCTAAGATATAATCGACCCGGTTTGGGTGTCAGAAAAACAACAGCGTCGGGGTGGTCTCCGATCACCCAAATCTCGCCCTCATCGATCTGCCTGCGCAGACTGTCCAGAGTTAGGCGGTGCATTGATGAAGGCGGATCAATACGACCTTCCATATAAGCAAAGCTTTCACGGATCAGGCGTAATACCTCAGGCAACACAAGGCTGTCGCGGTTCAGTCGTGTGGGTTCAGAGTATGCGGCGTTCACAGCGACGCCTCGGGGCGAAAACCATCAGGAATTGCATCGTGGTTGTCGAGAATCAGGTCGGCGATGACCTCAGCTACCTTCGGGGCCATGCCAAAGCCGATTTTGAAGCCACCATTGGCGATAAATTGTCCTTTGTGCAACGGATGTGCACCCAGCATTGGCGCGCGGCTCTTGCTGCGCGGGCGAACACCGGCCCAACGCTCAATCACCTCGGCCCCGTGCAACACCGGCACTGCCCGCATCGCGCGATCCAGCAGCTCTTCCAATGCCGCATCCGTGCTGGTTGGGTCATCATACTCACGCTCGGACGTTGAACCGATGGCGAGTGTGCCATCCGTATGGGGTACAAAGTGAATAGCATCAGCAAACAGCTGCGGGACGGCACCCGCATCAAATCGCAATAGCGCCGCCTGTCCCTTGACGCCATTACCGACTGTTTTGCCAAATGCTGCGCTTAGCTCCAGCAGGCCTGCAAGCCCTGTCGCGTGGACGACTTGCCCTTTGTCGGGTGCATTTGTGGTGACCTCGACTCCCATTACCGCGAGCGATGCAACCAATGCGGCGCAGGCGCGCCGAGGGTGCATGCGGGCACTCAACGTATCGTGTATGACAAATCCTGTTGGGCTGGGTGGGCACCACGCACCGATCTCTTCCAACGCTCTGACGTTCCAGTCGGCTTGTCCCTGCCAGAGTTCCTTGGCCGTCAGTTCGCGTGCGCGGGCCAAGTCCAATGTCCGAGCGTCTGCAATGGGTTGCAGCCTGCCAAGCCGCGCGTATCCTGGTGACACCCCGCCTGTGGCCTCGACATGCTTCCAGAACGGTTCGGCCATGATGAGGCTTTCGAACTGAAACGCTTTTTTAGCGTTCCAGTTTTCGGGGACGTGTGGGGCCAACGCGCCGACCAAGCCGCCGCTGGAGCCCGCCCCGGGGCCAAAGGGATCAACGATCTGGACTTTGGCGCCGCGTCTTGCGCAGGTCCAGGCGATCGATAGGCCAAATATCCCTGCGCCGCGCACCGTCACATCGACCATTGCCAATCCCCTTTTCCTTGTTCAGTGTCGCGCCGCTTAGCTACAGGATTCCCCGATGGCAGACCAGCGTGCCGAACTCACTTGGACAGAGGATCAGATCCCGGTCTCTGATCGGTTCGATGATCCCTACTACTCGTTGCAAAACGGGTTGGAAGAAACGCGACATGTGTTTCTGGCCGGAAATAATCTGCCCGTGCGCTTTGCACCGGGATTTCATATCGCCGAGCTGGGCTTTGGCACCGGGCTGAACCTGTTGACCGTCTGGTCGGCCTGGGAAGCAGCGGGTCAGACCACACCTCTGCGGTTCACGAGTTTCGAAGCCTATCCAATGGCGCCCGATGATATGGCGCGCGCTTTGGCGGCCTTTCCCGAGGTGACGCCGTGGGCTGAGCGCTTTCTAAATGCCTGGAATGGGCAGAAATGTGTGCTGGACACATTGCATCTTGAAGTCATGGTCGGAGACGCGCGTGAGACATTGCCCAATTGGGATGACACTGCAGATGCGTGGTTTCTGGATGGCTTCTCACCGGCGAAGAACCCCGAACTGTGGGGCGCTGACCTGATGCAGCAGGTTGCTGATCACACGGCCCAAGATGGCACTGCGGCAACGTATACCGCCGCCGGTTTTGTGCGTCGCGGTTTGTCTGATGCCGGGTTCGAGGTGACACGCACCCCCGGTTTTGGTCGCAAGCGGCATATGACGCGGGCGGTGAAGACATGAGCCAGAAAAACAATGTTAATGCTGGCATTGCCTTGATGATCGCAGCAACGATTGTCTTTGCGTTACAGGACGGGATCTCACGGCATCTGGCGGGCACCTACAATACCTACATGGTTGTGATGATCCGGTACTGGTTCTTTGCCGCTTTCGTGATTGCCGTGGCTGCAAGGTCAACCGGGGGACTGCGGGCGGCGGCGAAAACCGAGCAGCTCGGGCTGCAGATTTTCCGTGGCCTTTTGCTGGCCGGTGAGATTTGCGTGGCAGTTTTCAGTTTCACCATCCTGGGGCTTATTGAAAGCCAAGCGGTGTTCATCTGCTATCCGCTGCTAATAGCCGCCCTCAGCGGCCCTGTTTTGGGCGAGAAAGTCGGCTGGCGCCGCTGGGCCGCTATAGGTGTCGGTTGCATCGGCGTCCTGATAATCCTCCAGCCCGGTGCGGGAGTGTTCAACCCCTGGGCCGTGGTGCCATTGATCTCGGCATTCATGTTCGCGGTCTACGGCCTTCTGACTCGATACGCTGCACGGCGCGACAGTACCGCGACCAGCTTTTTCTGGACCGGCGTGGCTGGCGCAGTCGCAATGACGGCTGTTGGAGTGTGGTTCTGGGAACCGATGGCCAGAACCGACTGGCTATGGATGGGTTTGCTCTGCATCACAGGCGCGTTGGGGCATTGGCTGTTGATCAAATGCTATGAGATGGCCGAGGCCAGCGCAGTGCAACCTTTCGCCTATTTCCATCTGATGTGGAGCGCCATTCTGGGCATCACGATCTTCCACGAAACGCTGCGCCCTGAGGTGGTTCTGGGCGCAGCAATTGTGATTGCCGCGGGTCTGTTCACCCTATGGCGCG
This sequence comes from Ruegeria sp. AB11, assembly GCF_056536325.1. Classification (NCBI taxonomy): domain Bacteria; kingdom Pseudomonadati; phylum Pseudomonadota; class Alphaproteobacteria; order Rhodobacterales; family Roseobacteraceae; genus Ruegeria; species Ruegeria sp. AB11. The sequence continues at coordinate 1,274,518 of NZ_JBQFJO010000001.1, forward strand.
AAAGACGAAAGAGTCGAGCCAGTTAGCTCTTGTGAGAATGGCACCGGGAGCGCTGGCTGACCTAGCCGCGCGCGATAGACGGGCAGGCTTTCAGCGACGCGCATCACATAGTTGCGCGTTTCCTTGAACGGGATGGTTTCGATCCAGTCGATCACGTCCACCTGACCCCGACGCGGGTCGCCGTAGCGTTCCATCCACGAGATTGGACGCCTTGGCCCGGCGTTGTATCCAGCCGCCATCATCACAACATTGCCGTTAAAGTCCTCGGCCAGTGTCGCAAGATAATTCGCCCCAAGTTTGGCGTTATATTGCCAGTCCGAGGTCAGACGCCCTGTCTTGTGCCCTCCTAGTATGCCCAGATCTTGCGCCACAAGTTTGGCAGTGGCTGGCATAACCTGCATCAAGCCACGCGCACCCGCACCGCTGATAACAACTGGATCGAACTCGCTTTCACGGCGGGCAATTGCAAGTGTCATCTCCTTTGCCATGGGCAGACCCATATCAGCCACCGGATGCACCGGGTAATAGGCGGCAGGCAAAACCATGCCGGTGGTCGCAGCTCGTTTGGCGATCATAACGGCCAGATGCGGCTCATTTAGTTCGATTACGAGATCACCTAACTGAGCGGCTTGCGTTTGATCGAGGCTCTCCACCAGATGGGTCAGGAAACGCTCAGACAGGTTACCCTCGCCAGCGCGCAGCAACAGCAACCCAGCCTCAAGTACGCTGGAGTCCGCAAACGCGGCCTGTTTCCAATGCGGTGCACGGCGTGGACTAGCCAATTCGCTGTCAAACGGACGGCCGATCTGCTCTGCAGCGAGCAATCCGTAGAACGAGGTCTGATAGTTTGCGCCTTCTGCATAGGCCTCGTGCGCCTTGTCCGCATCACCTTGCGCCGCGTGGGCACGACCCAGCCAATATCCACCGCGACCCTTCGAGATCGGCGATTGCACGGCACCCGAGAAATTCTGGAAATGCCGTACTGCTGTGGCCGGATCATTCAGTTTGCGCAGGGCCAGAAATCCGGAAAGCCATTCCAGATCTGCATAGCCATAGCCCATTTCAGGCGTCATGTGATGATTTGCGGCAATCGCATAGGCGCGCTCTGCATCACCGGTACGCATCTCGAGCCGCGCCAGCCGACGCCGGCCTTCCGCCCATTTGTCAGGCTCGCCCAGCGACTTTGGTCCGGTGGAACGTGCCAGCATCAGATCAATGGCACTGTCGTCCAGTTCCTTTCGATCCCGCCACACGAAACGATCAAAGGCCAGACCGGGATCCTTGGACAGTGCCTTAGGTACGGCAGCGACCTTGCCATCCACGCCGTTCTGGCGTTTTTGCAGGGCAATACGGGCCTGGGCCAGTTTGCGATAGTCGGCATCGACAAGGGGCAGCATCTGCCCTGCACTGACCAAATGCCCGTCCCACAGCATCCGGTCCAATCGCGCCTCGTGATGCGGTTTTAGGAGTTTGCTAAAGTTCTCCAGGTAGCTCTTTTGCAGACCTGACCCCATCGGCATTGTCCGCCACGCCGTTACGATGTCGGCTTCGGCCTCACCGTTGCGGCCTTTGCTTTTCAATGCCACGGCATAGTTCAACGCGCCTTCGGCGGTTTGCGGAGGCATCCCCTCGTAGAAATTCAGAACCCGATCCGGATCGGCTGCGGTGAACGATGGCTCGCTCTTGCGGCGCAACCAGGCCAGACCGGGCCAATCCGGACGCCGCTCCAGAAATACCAGCACGTCACCCGAGCTGCCAAAACCCTCGCGCAACCAATGCCAGACAATGATGTCCCGCGCCACCGATCCACGGTGACCTGCCACGCGCAGCGCGGCATTCCAGTCGCCCTTGCGCATCTCATAGAGCCCCGCGCGCAAATCCTGCGTCGCATCCGCCCGAGTGGCCTGCGGCTGTAGCACCAACGCCAGAATCATCGCTATTCCAAGCGACAGAATACGTCTCATCCCTTGCATTCCCCAACAAACCAAGGATACAGCCATGCAGGATAAACCTTGCGCCGCCGGGATCAACTCACAAACCCTTAATCGTGACGGACCGGTGCGCAAAAACACCTAAGGAGCGTTCCATGTTTAAAGGCTCAATGCCAGCCCTGGTCACCCCGTTCAGCAACGGCGCGTTGGACCTGGATACGCTCAAACACTTGGTCGAATGGCAAATTCAGCAAGGTTCGACCGGACTGGTACCGGTTGGTACGACCGGCGAAAGCCCGACGCTCAGCCATGAAGAGCATGAAACGGTGATTGCCGAGGTGGTCAAAGCCGCCGCAGGTCGCGTACCTGTCATCGCTGGTGCCGGGTCCAACAACACGGTCGAGGCCATACGGTTCGTTCAATTCGCACAGAAAATCGGTGCGGATGCGGCGCTGGTTGTAACACCCTATTACAACAAGCCGACCCAGAAGGGGCTGCTGGCGCATTTCCAAACTCTGCATGACAGCGCCGATATCCCGATCATCATCTACAATATTCCGGGTCGTTCGGTCATCGATATGACCCCTGCAACGATGGGTGAGCTTGCAAAGCTGCCGCGCGTCATCGGGGTAAAGGACGCGACCGGTGATCTTGCGCGCGTCAGCCAGCAGCGCGCGAGCTGCGGGGCCGATTTCTGTCAGCTGTCCGGGGAAGACGCGACAGCACTGGGCTTCAACGCTCATGGCGGTGTTGGTTGCATTTCTGTTACGGCGAACGTGGCCCCGAAGCTCTGTGCCGAATTCCAGCATGCTACGTTGGCAGGCGACTATAAAAAGGCTCTGAATTATCAGGACCGGCTGATGCCGCTGCACGAAGCGATCTTCATCGAGCCTGGCTTGGTCGGCGCAAAATACGCGCTCAACAAACTTGGCCTATGCAGCACCGAAGTGCGTTCGCCTTTGACCGAGCTGGAAGACAGCACCAAAGCCGCTATCGAAGCCGCAATGGCGCATGCTGGACTAATCTAAAGTCAACACACAGAATCGAAAGGGCGGCCTCGAAGATCGAGTGCCGCCCTTTTCAATTCGGGATCCAAACTTCATCTGGCTAAAAATATCTCGGGGGAGGCGCGGCTTGCCGCGACGGGGGCAGAGCCCCCATCAGCGCTTGCCGTAGTACAACCCAACCACATGCTCTGCTTGCGCAAAGAACAACCAGCGTGAAACCGCGACGCCGGTCAGATGTGACATGACAGCAAACAAAGCCAGGATGTGTTTCAGGACAACGCCATCTGCTGGAAGGATAAGCAGCAAGATCGGCAACACGAAGGCCAGCGCGAAAGAGATGGCCCGCAGCTTTTGCGCGTGTTTGCGCCCGACCACATGCACGAATTCCCGCAGCAGATAGTTTGTACCGGTATGTGGCGGCTCGAACGCACGCACCGTGCCACGATTGCCAAGGCCGGTTGCGGTGCCCAGATCGGTACCAGCGTTTTGAAACGCATTGTCGCCCATGACCCAGTAAATCAGTTGCACAATGGCGGCGACGACCAGCAGCGTGGGTGCAATACTTTCCGCACCAGCCAGCAACGCGCCGCCGGCAAGGCTGAAAGTGATGAACATCGCCGGGGTCGCCCACATATTCCAGCGCGGGATGGTTTTGAGCTGGGTGTAAATCATCGAGGTCGTGAAGACCGTTGCGAGACTAAGGATGGAGCCGACAACCCCGAGAAGCGTCCACTGCTGCCCAAGGAATATCACGCCGATGGCATAAAGCCCCATCACCGACAAAGCTGCAACGGCGCAGACGCCTTCTCGGCTGAGCCAACTTGTTTTCCACTGGCTAAAGGCTTTCCATGCCCTTTCCGGGTGGCCGAGGTGGAAAGTAGAGGCCAGCAGCCCACCGATGGCCAGCGCAAAGGCGATGGCGAAGAACACGAAAGCGGTGATGCCCGAGACGTCAGGGGTGCCAAAGCCCAGAAAGTACAGCAGGCCAAAGCCGAGGCCGGACAGTGTGGTAAAGATGATAACGGAAGGGGCCGGGTGCATCAGAGCTTCTCCAGGGTCTTGTCGAGCCAGCCAAGGAAACCCTTGGGCTCTTCGGCGACCGGGGCCAGCAGAGGGGCCAGAATGTCGATCTGCTCCTCAATCTTGTCCTTGGGTCGGGGTGGCAGATATTTGTTGACGGGTTTGGTGCCCATTTCGGGCATCAGGTCCATACCATCACGTTCGGCGACCAGCTTGCTGACATCGCTGTCAGGATCCCCGAGGTCTCCAAAATGACGCGCGCCCGCCGGGCAGGTGCGCACGCAAGAGGGTACACGATCCACTTCGGGCAGGTTTTCGTTGTAGATTCGATCGACGCAAAGGGTGCATTTCTTCATCACACCTTCGGCCTGATCCAATTCGCGTGCACCATAGGGGCATGACCAGGCGCAAAGGCCACAGCCGATACAGTCGCTTTCGTTAACGAGAACGATACCGTCCTCAGCCCGCTTATAGCTGGCGCCGGTTGGGCAGACCGTGACGCAGGGCGCGTCTTCGCAATGCAGGCATGATTTGGGGAAGTGGATCAGTTGGGCGTGCCCTTCCGCTGGCTGCACCTCGTAGGAATGCACGCGGTTGAGGAAAGTACCCGAGGGGTTTGCGCCATAGGCATCCTGATCTGAAAGAGGTGCACCATAGTTTTCGGTGTTCCAGCCTTTGCAAGAGATCACACAGGCATGGCATCCGACGCAGGTGTCCAAATCGATGACCAGACCCATTTTGCGGTCGGTAGATGTGGGGAGTTGGGTCATTTTCCTACCTTCCACGCCAGATTTTTGGGACCGGTGCCAACCGGGGATTTAATCGGATCGAACTCGGGTTGGCTTTCGGCGTCGCTTGGTGCGGCGGCTTTTTCGATCTTTACCTTCAGATCGAACCAGGCGGCCTGACCGGTGATCGGATCAGAGTTTGCCCAGCGCAGACCGTCACCTTTGGGGGGCAGCAGCTCGTGGATCAGGTGGTTGAGCAGGAAACCCTTGGTGGCCTCGGGGGCGTCTTCCTGCAAGGCCCAAGCTCCTTTGCGCTTTCCGATGGCGTTCCAAGTCCACACTGTATTGTCGTTCAGCGCGGCCATCTCCATGACGGGAACCGTGATCTCGCCATGTGGAGAGCTGACTTTGGCCCAGTCGCCGTCTTGCAGCCCGTGTTCACGCATCAGCTTGGTCGGGACGTAAAGCGGGTTGCGCCCATGTAGTTGCCGCAGCCAGGCGTTTTGAGTGCCCCAGCTGTGGTACATCGCCATGGGGCGCTGGGTCAGAGCGTTGACGGTGAAGCCTTCGTTGCCGGTTTGATCGGTTTCGTACCAGATGGGCAGAGGGTCCATAGTCTCTTGGATCCGCGCGCGCAGGTGATCTGGGGGTTGGCGTTCCCCGTGGCCTTCGGCGGCTAGTTGGAATTTGCGCATCGGCTCGGAATAGAGCTGGAAGAGGTAGGGCTGCGGGCTGTCATAGATACCCATGCCAACAGCCCAATCCTGATAGGCGTTGTTCCAGGGCTTATAATAGTCGGCCCCTTCGGGGATATGGGCCACGTAGAAACCGCCGTTTTCGATATAGCGGTCCAACTGGTCCGGGTTGACCTCGCCACGGCCTTCCTTGTCGCCGTTTTCGCCCCGGAAACCAGCCAATGGCCCGATGCCGGGTTTGCGTTCGTGATTCACAATGTAATCGGCGTAATCCACCCACTTGGCGCTGCCGTCTTCGTTGGTAAAGCCAGGTAGGCCCATGCGGTTGGCGAGATCAATCAAAACCGACTGGAAGCCGCGTACGTCGCGGTCGGGTTCGATCACCGGCCAGCGGATCGCGTCTGCGGCGGCCTCGGCCTCGCAGATCGGGCGGTCCAGCAGCGAGATACAGTCGTGGCGTTCCAGATAGGTGGTGTCGGGCAGGATCAGGTCAGCGTAAGCCACCATTTCCGAGCTGTAGGCGTCGGAATAGATGATATGCGGGATCACATATTCGCCGTTCTCATCCTTGTCCGTCAGCATCTCCATGACACCTTTGGTGTTCATGGTCGAATTCCAAGACATGTTGGCCATGTACATGAACAACGTATCGATCTTGTAGGGATCGCCTGCATGGGCGTTCGAGATCACCATATGCATCAGCCCGTGGCTGGACATCGGGTTTTCCCATGTAAACGCTTTGTCGATCCGCGCCGGGCTGCCGTCTTCTTTAAGCGCGAGATGCTCGGGGCCGCGGACAAATCCCAGATGCGGCCCGTCCAGGGGTGTATTCGGCGTCACCTTACAATGCGGGGTCGGATGCGCTTCGACCGGCTTGGGGTAGGGTGGCTTGAAGCGGAAACCGCCGGGGACTTCGACGGTCCCAAGCAGGATCTGCAACACATGCAGGGCGCGGCAGGTCTGGAAGCCGTTCGCGTGGGCCGAGACGCCGCGCATCGAGTGCATCGCGACGGGGCGACCGATCATCTTCGAGTGTTTCTCGCCCCGGAAATCGATCCATTCATGGTCCAGTTCGAAGGCTTCATCAAAGGCCACACGGGCCAGTTCGGCTGCGATCGCTCGAATACGGGTCGCAGGTACGCCGCATTTACCGGCGATTGCCTCGGGTGCGTATTCGTCGGCCAGATAGCGTTCGGCCATCTGGTGGAAAACCGGACGGTGCGTGACCCCATCTTTCTCGTAGGTTGCCGAGAGATCAGGCCGCACGCCCGGTTTGTCGAACGCAGTTAACTCGCCGGTTTTGCGATCAATGACCAGCGGTTTGCCGTCGTCGTCTTTCAGGAACAGACCTTTTTCCGGGCCTTCGGATGCGTTGATCAAGACCGGTGCGTTGGTGTAGCGGCTGAGGTAATCCAGGTCAATTTTACCGGCCTTCATGAGCACATGGATCAGCGACATGATGAACAGGCCGTCGGTTCCGGGGGTGATGCCGACCCAATCATCAGCCACCGCGTTGTATCCCGAGCGGATCGGGTTGACCCCGATCACACGCGCGCCGCGGGCCTTGATTTTGCCGATGCCCATCTTAATGGGGTTTGAATCGTGGTCCTCTGCCACACCAAACAGCATGAACAGCTTGGTGTGATCCCAGTCGGGCTGACCGAACTCCCAGAATGCGCCGCCCATCGTGTAGATGCCACCGGCTGCCATGTTCACCGAGCAGAACCCGCCATGCGCCGCGTAATTGCATGTTCCGAAATTCTGCGCCCAGAAGCTGGTGAAACTCTGACTTTGGTCACGGCCTGTAAAAAAGGCCAGTTTCTCGGGATTGTCTTCGCGGACCGGTTTCAGCCAACCGACTGCTATGTCTAAGGCCTCATCCCAGCTGATTTCCTCGAACTCACCCGAACCGCGCGGTCCAACCCGTTTGAGCGGTGCGCGCAGCCGCGACGGTGCGTTCACCTGCATGATCCCCGCGCTGCCTTTGGCGCAAAGCACCCCTTTGTTCACCGGATGATCCCGGTTGCCTTCAATATAGGCGACCTTTCCATCCTTCATGTGCACGTTGATACCGCAGCGGCAGGCGCACATGTAGCAGGTGGTGCGGCGAATCTCATCTGACACAGGCGGGGATAGGTTGAGGTTTGGTTGTTGGTTCACGTTATCTCTCTCCCTGTGGCGAATCGCCTTGGTGCCTGCGCGTGTTGAACGCTCTGGAGCGTAGGAACGCGGGGCTTAACCACTCAGAGGAAGAGAGCGCGAAAGCCTCTTCCTCTGCTTTTGTTTGACGGACCGGTTGAACCCGGTCCGGACTTTGATTTTACAGCGATCAAACCTGCTGTGGTCGCATGTCAGCCGCGTCGATACCGGCAACTTCAACTGGCTTCTTCATCGCGTCACGGCGGAAGGGTTCACCCAGTTCCTGGTTGATCATTGCTTCGATCAGTGTGGTGATGCCGTTCTTCTGGTCTTCGATCGCCTGGCTCAGCGCAGCGGTTAACTCGTCCTGAGTGCGTGCGATGACGCCTTTCAGGCCGCACGCATTGGCGATGCCAGCATAAGACACTTTGGTGTCCAGCTCTGTGCCGACGAAGTTGTCATCGAACCACAGGGTTGAGTTACGTTTTTCCGCACCCCACTGATAGTTGCGGAACACAACCTGCGTGATGGCAGGCCATTCTTCGCGACCGATGGCGGTCAGTTCGGTGACTGCGATGCCGAAGGCACCATCACCCGAGAAACCGACAACAGGTACATCCGGGCAGCCGATCTTGGCGCCGATGACCGAAGGCAGACCATAGCCACAGGGGCCGAACAGGCCGGGGGCCAGATATTTGCGGCCTTCTTCGAACGAAGGGTAGGCGTTGCCGATGGCGCAGTTGTTGCCGATGTCGGACGAGATGATCGCCTCTTTTGGCAGAGCGGACTGGATCGCGCGCCATGCTTTACGGGGGCTCAGCCAATCCGGCTTGGCAGCGCGTGCGCGTTCGTTCCAGGTGGTACCCGGATCGTCCTGCTCGTGATCCATCGAGGTCAGTTCTTGCGCCCAGCGCGACTTGGTTTCAGCGATCTTCGATTTGCGCGCATCACGACCTTCGTCACCGGCTGTATCAGACAGCTGGTTCAGAATGTTGGTGGCAACAGTTGCCGCATCGCCCACGATACCAACCGAAACCTTCTTGGTCAGGCCGATACGGTCAGGATTGATGTCGACCTGAATGATCTTTGCATCCGCAGGCCAGTACTCCATGCCGTAGCCCGGCAAGGTCGAGAACGGGTTCAAACGGGTGCCGAGACACAGAACAACGTCTGCTTCCTTGATCAGCTGCATCCCTGCTTTCGAACCGTTATAGCCCAGCGGGCCAGCGAACAGCGGGTGCGAGCCGGGGAAGGCGTCGTTGTGCTGGTAACCAACGCAAACCGGAGCGTCCAGACGCTCGGCCAGTGCTTTCGACGCTTCGATGCCACCATTGGACAGAACCGTGCCTGCACCGTTCAGGATGACAGGGTTCTTTGCGTTCGACAGCAGCGCGGCAGCTTCGGACACAGCCGTTGCGCCACCCGAAGGCAGCTCGAATTCAACAACAGCAGGCAGATCGATGTCGATGACCTGAGTGAAGAAGTCGCGCGGGACGTTTATCTGCGCAGGGGCCGACGCGCGTTTGGCGTTCATGATGACGCGGCTCAGCACTTCGGCCATACGGCTGGGGTCACGCACTTCTTCCTGGTAGCAAACGCAGTCTGCGAACATGCGCATCTGCTCCATCTCTTGGAAACCGCCCTGACCCATGGTCTTGTTGGCAGCTTGCGGGGTGACCAGCAGCAGCGGGGTGTGGTTCCAGTAAGCAGTCTTAACAGCGGTGACAAAGTTGGTGATGCCGGGGCCGTTCTGGGCGATCATCATCGACATCTTGCCGGTCGCGCGGGTGTAGCCATCAGCCATCATTCCGCCCGAACCTTCGTGCGCGCAATCCCAAAAAGTGATACCAGCTTTCTCAAAAATGTCAGAAATTGGCATCATCGCAGAGCCGATGATTCCGAACGCATGTTCGATGCCATGCATCTGCAGGGTTTTTACAAAGGCTTCTTCGGTGGTCATCTTCATCTGCGTAATCTCCGATCATAGATGGCGGGACCAGGGTTAGGGACCCGGTTTTCTGGTCGGTTTTGGCGTACGGGTGTCTGTGGCGTTAGGGCCAGAACTGGTGGTGACTTAGGTCCAGTACGCCTCAAGACTGACGAATAGTCTCAGCGATTTGCTGGATGCCGGGTCCGATGCGCGCTGACGAAATTGCGGAATACCCCAATCGATAGTAGTTCTGCGGTCGGTTCGGGCCGGAAAAGAAGGGCTCGCCAGGTTCAATGTGGACGCTTTGACGCTGCAGATCGCTTGCCAGTTTTGTCGTGTCGATACGTTCTGGTGCCTGCATCCAGATCGAAGAGCCGCCAAGCATGCCGCGACCTGCCACCGTCAGGCCATACTGCTTGATCGCTTCTTCAATTGCTTCTCGTCGGCGTTGCAGTGTTTTGGACATACGCCTGATCTGAGCGTCGTAGTGACCGAGCGACAGAAAATAGGCTGCTGTGCGCTGCATGTGGCCAGGAGGGTGGCGCAGTACGAGTGACCGGAGTGCTCGGGCTTCGCGGATAAAGGGCTCGGAACCGACCATGTAACCCAGACGAAGCCCCGGAAACAGAGATTTTGAGAAGCTGCCTACATAGATTACCCGCCCGTCCCGATCCATCGATCGCAGCGCTGGCGACGGGGCACCCAGAAATGACATCTCGAACTCATAGTCATCCTCGACAATCATCGCGTCCAATTCCCGGGCGCGGCTCAACAGGGCATTGCGGCGATCAACCGGCATCGTTGCGGTGGTAGGGCACTGGTGGCTGGGAGTGGTGAAAATTACGTCAGTATCGTCCGGTATCGTATCTGGGAGCAAACCCTCACGATCAACCTTCAGATAGGATAGCTGGCAGTCTGAGTGGATCAGAAGATCACGCAAGGCGTAATAGCAGGGATCCTCAATCGCGGCTCTTCGATTACGGTTAAGCAAAATGCGCGAGGCCAGCCAAAGTGCGTTCTGAGCACCCAGAGTGATCAGGATTTCCTCGGGCCGAGCCACGATGCCTCTGCGTGGCAGAGTGTGCCTTGCAATGAATTCAAGCAGCAGAGGATCATCCTGGTCGACATAGTCCCCGGTCAATGAATGGAAATCTTTGTGTCCAAGCGCCCTTACTGCACAGAGGCGCCAGTTTGCGTGGTCGAACAGTTTTCTGTCGACCTGACCATAGATGAATGGATAGCGGTAATCGCGCCAGTTGCTAGGCTTGGTCAATACATCGCCATCCGAAAAACGGCGGGCAAAGGCACGGTCCCAGTCTACATTCTCGTTATCACGCCGAACCGGGGCATAGGTTGGCGGCACCGGAGCGTTTTCCGACACATAGTATCCCGACCGGCCTTTGGCGGTCAGATAATCGTTTGCCAGAAGCTCAGTGTAGGCAAGGGTAACGGTAATCCGGCTGACACCCAGATGAGCCGCAAGTTTGCGGGACGAGGGCAGTTTCTCGCCAACATGAAAACGCCCTGAAAGAATGCCTTCGGCGATCAGCTGCTGAAGCTGCGCCTGCAACGTGCCTTGCCCGTTGCGCTCAAGAAAGAACGTGTCGACCGAAATGCCCATGGCGTCGTTATAGGCTGGACTTAAGTTGGAAGCAATCTGGACTTATAGCCGTTCTCATCTGTTTGGTTGACGTTGGTTGGTTATTAAGCTAAATAACTATAAAACTAGTTATATGGAGAATGCTTGTGTGGGAAGAAGCCGCTGCCGGTTTTTCGGCCATGGGGTCCGAAGCCCGGCTGAAAGTTCTGAAAACGTTGGTGCGCGCCGGCGAGACCGGGCTGACTGTCGGAGAAATCCAGTCTCGTACGGGCATCGCGCCGTCGACATTGGCGCATCACCTGCGGTTTCTCGCTGCTGGTGGTGTTGTTGAACAAGAAAAGATCGGGCGCACTACAATCAATCGGGCGTGCTTTGATGAGTTGAGAAATCTTGCGCAGTTCATCCTCAGCGAATGCTGTGCAGATGAGGTAGAAAAGGCCGCGAACGATGGCTGAGTTGACCCAAAACCCCAAACCCTCGGCGAGAAATCTGGTCAGTCTGATCAAAACGCCGTGGGCGCTGATCGTGGTCATCCTGGTGCTGGTGGCCGTTCTTGACCCAAGTAACTGGGCCGAAATCGTGACATTTGCCGGTAAGGCACTTGCGCATACAGGGCAATACATCCTGTTTGCCGTTTTGCTGCTGTCCTACCTTAAGGCAACCGGAGCTGAAGTGATGGTAGCCCGCGCGTTTGAAGGGCGTGAGACGCGGATGATCTTTCTTGCTGCCTTGTTTGGCGGACTGGCGCCCTTTTGTTCCTGCGAAGTCATCCCGTTCATCGCGGGATTGTTGGCCCTGGGTGCGCCCTTATCGGCAGTCATGGCATTCTGGCTCAGTTCCCCGCTTATCGACCCGCCGACATTGCTTATCACAGCTGGTGCGTTGGGCTGGCCATTTGCGATCGGCAAAGCCGTGGCCGCCGTTGCCTTGGGGCTGTTCGGCGGATTCGCAGTACGCGCCCTGATGAAGGGCGGCGCGTTCGCACAGCCGTTGCGCGAATACAAACCAGCGGGATGCTGTGGATGCGGACCAAAGAAGGATGACAAGCCCGTATGGCAGTTCTGGAAGGAGCCTGAACGCCGTACACGTTTTCGGGCTGAGTTTGTCCACAACGGTCTGTTCCTGCTGAAATGGCTGGCATTTGCATACGTGCTCGAAGCACTGTTGGTCAGCTATGTTCCAGCGGACCTGATTGCCAGAGTCGTCGGCGGTCAAGGCGTTGTTCCCATCGTTGTCGCAGCATTGGTCGGAATGCCGGCCTATTTGAACTCTTACGTAGCGCCACCGCTGCTGGCAGGCCTTATGGAACAGGGTATGAGCGCAGGTGCAGCGATGTCATTCATGGTGGCCGGAGCCGTCAGCTCAATCCCCGCAATGGCGGCGGTGTGGTCGCTGGTCAAACCTCGCGTATTCGCAACCTATCTGGGGCTGGGCATCAGCGGGGCCATCATCGCAGGCATCGCATTCCAGATGATCTGAATGAAAAACCGCCCGGTGCAGACACCGGGCGGTTTTGCTTTACTAACCTGCTTCGCAGTACCGCGGCAGCTTGAACCTGTATCTCGGCTCACCGCTCGCCACGTACACACGTTTTTCGATGCAGGCCTCAGTGCCCACTGAACGCGCAATAGGGCCTTCTGTAGACGTAATCGAAGTTGCCGAACCATCAGGCAGGCGCACCGATGCAATAACCCCGTTTTTGAGGTCTCCATTGATCGGCGTCGCTGACAAAACGGCAACGGTTAGAAACGCTTCGTGCTCGTGCTTGCCGTCGTCATTCAGCAACAATAAGCCTGCAACGATGGCAATCATCGCGATGGCGCCGGTGATCGGCAACCACCAGGATTTCAGGAACACATAGATCGATACGGCGCGGTGCGGTCCAAAAACTGCTGACAGAATGCTAAGCATCAGTTTCCCTTGGGAATGTGACCCCGATTATTGGGTACCGGGGCCGTGAGCGTCTTAGGGGCGCAGATCGTCTTCGTCTTCTTCGTCGCCGCCACCTTTGGGCAGGTTGAAGAAGCTATCGGCATCAACGATTGGCTCATCGTCTTCTTTGTCTTCAGGCTCGTCGGACAGCGAGAACGTCTCTAGGCCTTCAATCGCGGTCGGGATCTTTGGTGCAGAATCCATTTCCAGCGATTGCTCGGTCGACACCAGCTTGCGACGCTCATCATCGCTCATAACGCCGCCTTCAGCAGCTTTCTTGGCCGCCGCCTTCTGCACGATGGCATCCAGTTCGGACTGTTTGCATAAGCCCAGAGCAACCGGATCGATCGGCTGCATGTTCGAGATGTTCCAGTGCGTCCGCTCGCGGATCGACTGGATGGTCGGCTTGGTGGTGCCAACCAGCTTGGCGATCTGACCATCGCTGAGTTCCGGGTGGAACTTGACCAGCCACAGGATCGAGTTCGGACGGTCCTGCCGCTTGGAGAGCGGCGTGTAGCGCGGGCCGCGGCGTTTTTCTTCGCCTGAAGCCGCCGGGTTGAATTTGAGTTTCAGTTTGTGCAGCGGATTGTTCTGCGCGGTATCAATCTCTTCCTGAGTCAGCTGGTTGTTGGCAATCGGGTCAAATCCTTTGACACCAGCAGCCACATCACCATCCGCGATGCCCTGCACCTCCAGCTCGTGCATTCCTACGAAATCCGCGATCTGCTTGAAGCTGATCGTAGTGTTGTCCACCAGCCATACGGCGGTTGCCTTGGCCATAAGCGGTTTTGCCATCAGCCCGTCTCCTATAAATACATCTGTCCCGTCGCCGGAATGCGGCGGCCCCGAGGCTTTGGGGCAGGTTTCCGTTGTCGGGGAACTTGGGGCTTATATAGTCTCGACAGCTAAAGAAGGGAAGAGGCGAATGCGCCAAGGTATTCTGGGGCTGGTATTGTGGTTCTTCAGCGCGATGGCAGCGCTGGCCGATGGCGAGCAAGCGGGAGAATTCGACTACTATGTCCTGTCGCTCAGCTGGTCACCCAACTGGTGCGCCCGCGAGGGGGATGCGCGCGGATCGGATCAATGCGATGCCCGGCACGATCACGGATGGATCCTGCACGGGCTATGGCCGCAATATCACCAGGGCTGGCCCTCTTACTGCCGCACGGTCGAGACTCCGCCATCACGCCGTATGACGCGGGAAATGGAGGACATTCAGGGCTCAACCGGGCTGGCATGGCATCAATGGAAAAAGCACGGAACCTGCTCGGGTCTGAGTGCGCCAGACTATTTTGCGCTGTCACGAAAGGCCTATGGAGGCGTCACGCGACCCGACGTGTTTCGTAAACTCGATGCGTCGGTCAAATTGCCTGCTTCGGTGGTGGAAGAAGCATTTCTCAAGGCCAACGCCAATCTGGAACCAGACATGATCACGATCACCTGCAAGCAGGGATATATCGAAGAGGTCCGCCTGTGCCTGTCCCGCGATCTCAAACCCATTCCATGTGGCCGGGATGTTATCCGCGACTGCACCGCCAAAGACGCCGTGTTTGATCCGATTCGTTAAAGCTTTTTGTTCTGGCAATCGCGCGCATATTCCAGCGCTTTGGCCGTGCCTTTCAGATCAATTGCCATGACAGTCTGACCCTCTGGGTTGTAAACGGTCATGGTCTTGTTCTGCGCAATCGAGGTGACGAAGCTCCGGTCGGTAAAGAACACTGTCGCGCCGGGCACGCGATCCTGTTTGAACCCGATGGCGGTGGCGTCAAAGCTCTTGCCGTCCAGATCAAACCGGATCGGATAGCTCTGCCCTGGTTTGATGTCGCCCCAAGCCTTGTTGTAAACGGTGAAATACCCACGATTGTCCAGCGCGTCATAGCCCAGCCGCACCACCGAGAGATCCTGATAGATCGTCTGGATCAGGCACCCATTTCCGAGGTTGGGGTCCATCATGATGTTCCAGCCTTCGACAAAGCCCTTGTCGATGAGTTCCTGCGACAGGGCGGCGGTGGCGCTGAAGGCGGCCAGGGTCAAGGCAAAAAGTCGGGACATCAGATCATTCCAAATCGTAAGTGATACTGACCCTTAGTAACCGCAAACCATTCTCTTCCAAAGAGAATTCGAGAGATTCAAACTGCAGAGTGATTCATCCTTTTATTTTACCAGTTGATTAATTAACCATATGGTTTATTAATGGAATTATGACTGACGACAAAAAATTGGATTTTGCATTTGCCGCTCTTGCGCACCCTGCGCGTCGTGCCATGCTGGCGCGATTGGCACAAGGAGAAGCAACTGTAAAAGAACTGGCCGAGCCGTTCGATGTAAGCATGCCGGCAATCTCTAAACATCTTCGTGTTTTGGAAGAGGCCGGGCTGATTGAGCGTTCAAGAAACGCTCAATTCCGACCCTGCAGACTAAACCCGGAGCCTTTGGAATCGATTGCAAACTGGACTGACCAATATCGTCATATTTGGGAGGTTCGGTTTGAAACGATGGAAAAACTACTTAGCGAAATAAAGGATTTGAATGATGAGTGACTCAGAAAACTGGGTGCGAATTGTGCAGGAATTTCAGGCTCCGGCGAACCGGGTCTGGCGTATGTGGACCGATCCGGCGCTTTTTCAGAAATGGTATGGGCCCAAAGGGTTCTCAGTTCCAACTGCAGAGATCGATTTGCGTGTCGGAGGTATACGAAAGGTATGTATGGAAATGAAAACGCCGGATACCACCATGAGGATGTGGTTTACTGGCGTTTATAAAGAAATCTCAGAACCGTCCCGGTTGGTCTATACCGAGAGCATGTGTGACGAGGATGGGAATATTCTTTCGCCAAAAGATATGGGGATGCCCGAGGGAAGCCCAGACATAACCGAGGTGATTATTGATCTTCTCGAACAGGATGGTAGGACACGCATGACCATGGTCCATCGGGGTGTGCCTGCCGGAAGTGCAGGCGAAGGCGGATGGAAGCAAGCATTCGAGAAGCTGGGTGCTGTTCTCAATGAAAGATGATGCTTCGGCTTTGGTCTGACGGTCTAAAGTTCCTTCCTTGCCCTAAGCGCTGCTGTGATCGTCCCATCGTCCAGATAATCCAACTCACCTCCAATCGGGACGCCCTGCGCTAGGGAAGTCAGACGAACCTGTCCCTCCAACTGATCGGCGATGTAGTGTGCGGTGGTTTGGCCATCAACGGTGGCGTTTAGGGCGAGGATGATCTCGTTGATACCCTCGGCCAGAACCCGATCCTTTAGCCGAGGAATACGTAATTCATCCGGGCCAACGCCATCCAGTGCTGACAATGTGCCGCCCAAAACATGGTAGCGACCCTTGAAAACCCCGGCGCGCTCCATCGCCCAGAGGTCGGCGACGTCTTCTACGACGCACAGTCCCCCGGTTGCACGGTCTTCGCTATTGCAGATGTCGCAGATATCGGTTGTGCCCACATTGCCGCAGTTTAGGCATTCACGGGCAGTGACAGCCACCTGCTGCATGGCATCTGAAAGCGGCGTTAGAAGCAGGGCGCGTTTGCGGATCAGGTGCAGGACGGCGCGTCGGGCCGAGCGAGGGCCGAGGCCGGGCAGCTTGGCCATAAGGTCGATCAGATTGTCGATGTCGCTGTTCGAACTCACCGCGAAGCTCCTGCAAAGAGGCCGGGTAAGTAAGCCCCGGCCATTGATCCGTCAGGAGGGTGTATCAGAACGGCAGCTTGATGTCTGCGGGCAGACCCATGCTTTCGGTCAGCTTGGCCATTTCAGCCTGCGAGCGCTCCTGCGCCTTGGTCTGGGCGTCCTTGATCGCAGCGAGGATGAGATCCTCGACCACTTCCTTGTCATCGCCGTTGAAGATCGACGGGTCGATATCCAGACCTTTTAACTCACCCTTGGCAGTCGCGGTGGCTTTGACCAGCCCGGCGCCAGATTCACCGACAACCATCAGGTTGTTCAGCTCTTCCTGCATCTCGGTCATCTTGCTCTGCAAGTCCTGTGCAGATTTCATCATTTTGGCCATGTCACCCAGGCCGCCGAGTCCTTTAAGCATCGGTAATCTCCTGTCACTCGATTTGAGGCCTAGATACGAAGCGTAACCGCGCGACACAAGAGGTCAGGACACTCCCGCCCGTCGTCAAGACCTTTGACAAGACCTTTCCTCGGTTTGGCCCGGGCAGGATCGTCGGCGTCAGCCGAGGAGCCGTGGCGGCACGGGAGCACCTGGCTGAATTGAGGAGATCGCTTACAGGATCAGTCTTCCTCGAACGGATCCCATTCGTCATCTACTTCGGGCAGGGCTTCAGTTTCGACCTGAGCAGCGCGTTGATCGGCTGTTTCGATGCTTCTGATCCGCGCTTTCGGGAAATGACTCAGAACCGCTTGCACCAGTGGATGCTTTTCCGCTTCGGCTTTGAGAGCCAGATCAGCAGCATCCCGAACTTCCGCAATTGTCGGAGCGTCGCCTTCTGAGACAATCGATACTGCCCAACGGTTACCCGTCCAGCGCTGCAGCGATGCACCCAACCGTTGAGATAGATCGGTCGGGGCATTGTCGGTCGGGGTAAATTCGATCCGTCCCGGTTGGTACGACACGAGGCGTACCCCGTTTTCGACCTCGACCAGCAGTTTCACATCCCGGTTGGTACGGATTAATTCAACCACATGTTCAAAAGTGGGATACCGCGCTAGTGCTGCCTGTACGTCCTGAGCTAGAGCTGCATTCAGTCCGCCTGCATTCCCACCGATGGCCGAAGAGGTATAGGCCGGTCGGGCAGAGGCCTGTGGCGCAGCGCTCGCCTGGCCTGGCACTCCGATACCCGAACCCGACGCGGGATTGGGGGATGGAGGTGCATCCTTTAAGCGCTTGATCAGTTCTTCCGGACTTGGCAGGTCGGCCACATGGGTCAGGCGGATCACAGCCATTTCTGCAGCCATCATGGCGTTGGGTGCAGCCGAGACCTCTTCCAGAGCTTTGAGCAGCATTTGCCACATGCGGGTCAGAACACGCATTGGCAGCGCTTCGGCCATCTGTTGGCCTCGGGCACGTTCGTCGGGTGAAACGGTTGGATCTTCGGCGGCATCGGGGGTGATTTTGACCACCGAAACCCAATGGGTGATCTCAGCCAGATCGCGGAGCACAGCCAGAGGATCAGCACCTTCTGCATATTGTCCGCTAAGTTCGGTCAAAGCACTGGCCGCATCACCGCGCAGGATCATGTCCATCAGATCCAGCACTCGACCCCGATCCGCCAACCCGAGCATGGCGCGCACCTGATCTGCGCTGGTTTCACCCGCACCGTGCGAAATCGCCTGATCCAACAGCGAGGTTGCGTCACGGGCGGATCCTTCGGCGGCTCGGGTGATTAGCGCCAATGCGTCATCGGCGATCTGCGCATTCTCGGATTCAGCGATCTTGCGCAACAGGCCGATCATATCTTCGGGTTCGATCCGCCTCAGATCGAAACGTTGGCAGCGCGACAAAACCGTGACCGGGACCTTGCGGATCTCGGTCGTGGCGAAGATGAATTTCACATGCTCGGGTGGTTCCTCAAGCGTCTTGAGCAGCGCGTTGAAAGCGCTGGTCGATAGCATGTGGACCTCGTCGATAATGTAAATCTTGTAGCGTGCGCTGGCGGCACGGTAGCGGACACTGTCGATGATTTCACGGATGTCGTTCACACCAGTCCGGCTGGCGGCGTCCATCTCCATCACATCGACGTGGCGGCCTTCCATGATGGCCACGCAATGCTCGCACTGACCGCAGGGTTCGGTGGTGGGTTTACCTTCGCCATCAGGCCCGATGCAATTCATCCCCTTCGCGATGATCCGGGCTGTGGTTGTTTTACCGGTGCCACGGATGCCGGTCATGATAAAGGCCTGAGCGATCCGGTCCGCCTCGAACGCGTTTTTCAGCGTGCGTACCATCGCGTCCTGACCGACCAGATCGGCAAATGTTTCAGGACGGTATTTGCGGGCAAGAACCTGGTAGGCGGGGCTTGGCGTATCGGTCATGTCTGCTCTGTCGGATTCGAGTTATGCCGCAGCGTAGAGGGCCCCGCTGTCCGCGTCCACAGCAAGCCGCGAGGATTTTCATTTTGGATTGCCGGCCGACGCGGTTAATATCGTACAGTCTAAGACCAGCCAGAAAGATTTTCTGATCAGCGTTTCGGGGGGGAGCGTAGAATGTCTCAGATTGTTATCCATGCACTTCAAGTGGGCGGGGGCACGCTTGCGTTAACTTCAATGCCAGGGCGAGGAGGAGACTATTCCGGTGATCTTGATGCGGTTACCGGATGGAAGCCCGGCCTTATACTGTCGATGACTACCGAGGTCGAGATGATCCTTGATGGCGCCAGGAATTTTGGGGCCGATGTTCGCAGCCGTGCTTGTCGCTGGGTTCATCTGCCAGTCGAGGATTACGGTATACCTTCCGACGACATTGATATGCGCTGGGTGGATGCCAGCGAGTCCGCTCGCCACGCATTATCGGGTGGAGGCCGAGTACTAATCCACTGCAAAGGCGGATGTGGCCGCTCTGGTATGGCTGTATTGCGCTTGATGGTCGAGTGTGGAGAGCACCCGGACGAGGCATTGAAAAGATTGCGAGCGTTGCGCCCATGTGCAGTTGAAACTGACGCGCAGCTGCGCTGGGCGACTGCGCCTGCCAGTGTTTTGGTAGCCGAATAGCGATCAGGCCGACGGACGGTATTCAGCCCGCGCCCGAGTGTTTCCGCTCAGGGTTAACACTTCCAGCATTGCGCACGGCGGTCGGGACAAGGTGCCTGCAGGGATGGGGCGCGAGTCCGTGCCAAACATCAGATCTGCATAGCTGTCCAGATGGTCGATCGCGACGTCTGAATCGGCATCACAGAACACTCGGGTTTCTTCGGGACCGGAGCGAAATCGGGCGGTGCACCCACTGGCACAATGAGTCAAATCGCAGCTTCCTTCGATTCCGAATCCTGCGGTGGTCGTGGGGCCAGCTTTTCCAACCGAAGTGGCCAGTGCCCGTGCCAGTCGTGCCAAAGCGGGGCAGTTTTTCCCGGTCCGTTGGCAAATTGTTGCCGAGAATTTATGCGTGTTGGTCTTCCAGATCATTCATGCGCCCTCCGCGCAGGGCAGGGGCATCAATCAGGAGGGACAGCATGCATGCGGTCTTGCCCTGCCCGGACACCCCGCCCGAGTTTCAGTTTCGATTTGATGGCAGGTCTCCTGACTTGCGGGTCATTGCTTTGCCGACCTTCCCGACCTTCAAGGCCAGTGGCATTTCGACATCACTCTCCGCTTACAGTTGCGGGGGCAGTCTCGGACTGGGTTCGTTTCGGTTTTATCCGCGCAGAACCGCACCGTGTTCCCTTTTCATCCCGGCCCGGTTGGGCGCGAGAACCATCACGTCATCGCTAGCGGTACAATCGTTCGGGAGTCAAGAAGATTGATGATGGCATGTGACGCGCGGTCCAGCCACGTCAACCTTGACTCGGCGCGCCTTGGGTGAACTGATCGGTTCAGTTGATTTCAGAGGGCACCATGTTGGACACACAGCAAGCGGTTGTCACCGAGGACATTCAGTTTCAGTCCGGCCCGGCAATACTGTCGGCACGGCTCTATCACCCAGTCGAAGAACCGGACAAAGTTGTTGTGATCAACGGCGCAACCGGTGTGCCCAGAGATTACTACCAGCATTTCGCAAGATGGCTCGCAGAAGCGCACGGCATGGCCTGCCTTACCTATGATTACAGGGATTTTGGTCACTCTCTGACAGGCTCACAAAAGCAATCGCGTGTCACCATGGCGGATTGGGCGCTGATCGACATTCCGGCTGCACGGACCGAAATGCGGCGGAGGTTTCCACAGGCCAAGCTTTGGAGTATTGGGCATTCTTTGGGCGGGATGTTTGGTCCGGTCCAACCCGATATCGATCAGATCGACAGGATGATCTGTGTCTGTTCCGGCCTGGTAACGCTGAAGGATCATCCTTGGCCTTACCGCGCTTTGGCGACGTTGTTCTGGTACGGTCATGCGCCCCTGGCGGTGCATGCGCTCGGGTATTTGCCCGGAAAGGCTTTGGGTTTTGGAACAAATCTGCCATCCCGAGTTTACTGGCAATGGCGCAAATGGTGCACAGCGCCCCAAAGCTATGTACCCGAAATCGGAGACACGTTGCCGGCAAACCGCTGGGCCGACATGGGCAAGCAAGTTGACATATTCGCCTTTGAGGATGATCAGGTTGTGCCCCCTGAGGCGGTTTGGCGGCTTGCCGATCTCTATGGTTCAGGTGTGCGGTGCCATCTGCTTTCGGCAAGTGAATTCGGGTTATCCGAAGTCGGCCATATCGGCGCGTTTGCCCGGCGAAACGCTGCCGTCTGGCCCAGGTTGATCGCCCGAAATGCTGGGCACCGGTAACCGGTGCCCAGAAAGGTCACAGTCCCTTGCGGGATTTTTTCTCGTGCATCACGCTGCGCACCATTTTTCCAAACGCTTTATCGCGTGCGCGTGCCTGCGCCACCGAAGCCGAATTGTGCTGATCTTCGCGACGCAGCTTGCGCCATCGGTCCAGCCGTGCGGGATCAAGTGCCCCGGTTTCGATTGCAGCCTGTATCGCACAGCCGGGCTCGGTGTTGTGCTGACAATCTGAGAATCGACAGTTCATGCTCAGGTCCGAGATATCAGAGAACACCTCGTCCACACCCTCTTGCGCGTCCAACAGGCGTAACGCACGCATGCCGGGTGTATCGATCAACCAACCTCCGTTGCTCATTCGATGTAGCGCACGCGCTGTTGTTGTGTGCCTGCCACGCGCATCATCTTCGCGAATGCCTGCGGTGGCTTGATCCTGTCCAGTCATCCCGTTGGCGAGTGTCGTCTTGCCAACGCCAGAAGATCCGACCAGGGTGCTGGTCTGTCCTTTCGGGCACCACGACAGGACCTGTTCGATATCGGACTGATCCAAGGCATTTACGGCCAAAACTGTCAGAAACGGGGCCAGTGACTGGGCCTGTTCGACATAAGCAATTGCGTTGTCGCAGGTGTCCGACTTGGTCAGAACGATCACCGGATAGCTGCCTGCCTGATGGGCCAGCGCAAGATAGCGCTCTAGTCGGGGCAGATTGAAGTCGGCATTGCAGGAACTGACGATGAACAGCACATCCACATTGGCCGCGATTAACTGTGCTGCGACGCCTGTGCCCGCAGCCCGGCGCTGCAGCAGGCTGCGCCGTTCCAGAACACTGCGTATGCGTTTGTTTTCATCGGTCAGCACCCAATCTCCGACGGCAAAAGCACCAGTTGGTTGGTCTGGACAGAGTAGGGGAGTCTCGCCTTCTGGACTCAACCCGATCAACCGATCCCGGTGAACGGCTGCGATGCGAAAGGGGAGAAGAGACGGCTTAGCCGCATGCTGAGCTGCAAAGTGAGAGGACCATCCGAGGTCCGATAAGGAAAGTGACATGTGTCTGCCTGTGATAAGAAACAACAATCCTGTCGAATGGCGAACGCGCATTCGCAGGTGAGGTATTCAGGCAGTCAGCTGGAAAAAAGAATCAGAACCGGTCTGCCCGAAGGGTCATTGCTACAATCATAAACGCCCTCCTACGGCTAATGGGTTCAAAGTGAGAGGTTGGACATCGACCCAAGCGGGGCTCGTTGTGGCTGCTTCCTTCCGGACCTGACCAGGTTGGCGAGGCGCTCGCCCGCGCCAACCTCTCGAACATCGATATAGGCCTCCGGCTGTAAAATGGCAACCCGTCAGAAGGTCAGATGAATACGCATAAACCCATCGGTATCACGGGGCAGTATCTGGGGATCATAATCCGCCAATTCTTCCAGGTATTTGTCCGCGCCGGGACCGGTTGTCAGAATTGCTCCACGGCTTCGGCTCGGCACAAAAGAAAACGGTTGAGGAGCTTGTTCCAATGGGTCTACGGGCGATCTTCCCGCGATGTAATCGCACAGGATTTCGTGAATGCGCAGCGACGGCAGCTTGATCTGATCTGCTTGAAAGTCGACAGGAAAATGACCGCCCCCGCTGGCGCGATAATTGTTGAGTGCAACAACAAACTTTTGATTGGCGGCGACAGGCAGCCCTTCGAATGTAAGATCGCGAACGCGGCTATGGCCAGGATCTGTGATCCGTCCGGTTGCATCGAAACGAGCGGGTCGAGACAGGTCGAACCGGCAGGTCACGCCATGCAGTACATCAAAGTAATACCCCGCCCGCAGAGGATCGATGAGGTTGGCGGGATCATTCAGCGAAAGCTGATTGAACAGTCCGGCGGACATCTCAAGCCAGTCACGAACCTGTTCCCCGGTGATCAAAGTGGCGCGCAACTCGTTTGGAAACACGCACAGATCAGCCACATTGCGTACCGAGATACTTCCCGCCGGGACATCGGTATAAAATCGAGTGCCTGCGCGGCCTCCGAATTTGGTCGGGGCGGCGGCTGACAGGACGGGATGGTCTGCCCATTCGGTATTCAATAGGTACGGCCGAAGCGCTGCAGCTTGAGCGGTTGCGATAAGCGCCAACCCACGATCAGGGGCGCAGAACGAAAAATAGCTGTGTAAAGGGTGTGGGACATTGCCGACGGACTTGGCTGCGCGGGCGCGTGTTGCTGTGTGGCCTTGGGCAAACAACTGTGCCAACTCGGGACAATCGGTCACCGGCGATTTTGCGGGATTGACTGCGCGTAATTCGGCTTCGCTCTTAACGATGTGCCAGCCGTCAATGTCTCGACCCAGTGTCAAATCAATGAGGCCGAGGTGTGAGCCTGCCCAACCCGGCATCACCACCGGTTTGCCATTTACAAGTCCGCGATTGCTGTCGACATGTTTCAAACCGATATGCGCCGCGCCCGGCAGAGTCAGGTGTGTATGGCCAGCAACGATTGCATCAATGCCTGTCAGGGCCGCAAGCGGAATAACGGCATTTTCCAGTTCTGGCTGTGCCTCTGCCGAACCGAGGCCTGAATGAGCCAGCGCGACGACCAAATCGCATCCATCTTTGCGCAGTTCTGCTGCTGTACGTTGTGCTGCGGTTAGGATGTCGGCAATTTGTACGTCATCCCGCAGCATATGCGCCTCCCACCGGGCGGTCTGAGGTGGCAGGACAGAAAGGACACCTATGCTAATAGGAACATCTTCTCCTCCGATACTGATTGTGCGCTGCAGAATTGCTTGGGACACCCAGCCCTGTTCGGGGGTATTGCTTTTCATGTTGCTGCAAACAACCGGACACTCGAACTGACCTGCGATGCGATTGATGAACTTTAGTCCAAATCCAAAATCGTGGTTGCCCAATCCGACTGCATCATACCCCAGGATATTGAACGCCTTGGGCAAAGGGTGTTGGGCTGGCATGGCTTCGGCCGCCCAGTCGCCAAACGGGGTACCTTGCAGGCTATCGCCATTGTCGAATAGCAAAACCAGCGCCCCGTTGCGTTCCGCCTGTTCTTGGGCGACCCGGATCATGCTTGCGGTGCGGGCGAGGCCGACATCAGGATCGGGGTGATCGGCATAATAGTCGTATGACGTCATGTGCATATGAAGATCAGAGGTCGCCAGGATCCGAAGGTGCGCGCGACCTTTGAAATCTCGATTTTGAGGCGGGAAAACTTCGGCTTTCAATATTTTTACTTCTGGATGATTGTGTAACGCAAACTTCACTATGAGTTGTATTTAGTGCAAATTCCGAGGCATTGCTGCGGTCTTTCGACGGCGCAAGAAATATTGATCTGTGAATACCCCGTTGCACCGGTGGTCAAGACATGGCAGCCCTTTGCGCAAATACAGGAATGACAGGCATGAAACGCGCAGAACAGGTAACTTTTGGCGGCTCTGGGCTGGACCGGGCAGGATTGCTGCGAGGCGATGCGGACAAATTGGCGCAGGCCCATGCTGACCCGTCAGCAGCATGTGTTCTGCTGTGGCGCGGCAAAATTTTGGCTAAGGGTGACGCTGTGGATCAGTTGGCGCTGCTCCCCATGTCCCACGATATTCTCAAAAATGGTCCAGGTGGTGTGATCGAGGTGCCCGTCCTGCTCGGGTGTATGGACGACGGATCGCCTATGTTTGCCTTGGATATATCTGATTGGGCTGCCGAGGGGCTAGACCTCTCTGCTGTCGGGAAGTTTGTGGATGGTAGCGAACAACAACACCCCGACTTGCCCAAAGGGCATGTGTTTGTCGAGCTACGCCGGATCATGGCACGGCTGAATCCACGTGATGCAGAGTTGGCAGCAACCGCCAAGGCGGTGATCGGCTGGCATGAAACGCATCAGTTTTGCGCCCAGTGCGGTGCACATAGTGAGATGGTTCAAGCTGGATGGCAACGCAGCTGCCCAGCCTGTGGCGGGCAGCATTTCCCGCGCACAGATCCGGTTGTTATCATGCTGATAACGAACGGAAATTCAGTTCTGATGGGCCGTTCTCCTGGCTGGCCCGAGGGGATGTATTCACTTTTGGCGGGCTTCGTTGAACCCGGCGAAACGCTCGAAGCCGCAGTACGGCGCGAGGTGATGGAAGAAGCCGGAGTACCCGTGGGCGAAGTGCGCTATCTTTCCAGCCAGCCTTGGCCCTTTCCTGCATCCCTGATGTTTGGCTGTGCAGGCCAAGCCCTTTCGCGCGATATTCAGATCGACCCAGTTGAAATCGAAGATGCGATGTGGGTCACCCGGACCGAGATGATGCAGGCCTTTGCCGGGGACCACCCCAAGCTCCTGCCAGCCCGAAAGGGCGCGATTGCACATTTTTTGTTGCAACACTGGCTTGCAGACACACTGGACTGACGAGAAACTGGACTCAATCAAGGGCAGAGTAAAACGAACATGCAGTTTTCAGCGCAGGAAGATATCGAAGTTCCGATTGATACGGTCTTCACCATGATTTCTGATTTCGAGCGCTTTGAACGCATGGCCTTGCGGCGCGGGATTGAAGTGAGGAGAATCGCAGATTCTGCGGTGCCACAGACCGGAACCGCATGGGAGACCGAGTTCAAGATACGCGGTAAACCACGTCAGATTGCCATAGAGATGACGGAATATGACAGCCCGTCTCTGATGCGCTTTATATCCAGTAGCAAGGGAATGAACGGTGATACGGTTGTCGAGCTTTTGGCACTGTCTCAACGTCGGACACGTTTGCGGATTGAGACATCGCTGGGCGCAAAAACCCTTCCCGCACGGCTATTGCTACAGTCTTTGAAGCTCGGGCAATCCAGGTTCCGCCGACAGTTTCATACGCGGCTCAGCGAATTTGCACGGGACATGGAAGAACGGCACCTGCATGGTGCCTGAATATGAGGGAGTAGATGAGTAGATTGGATCAACCGATCATCCGCGAAGCTGTTGAGGCTGATGCTGATGGAATTGCCAAGGTGCTGACCGAGCTCGTGGCTGCCGGTAAGCGAAGCAAAGACAGCAACGCTGCTTTTGCTTTGGGGCATTACATCAGCGATCCCGAACGTATTCGGTGTAGTGTTGCTGTCACGCCAAACGGAGAAATTTTGGGTTTCCAATCGCTGAAACTTGCCACCGAAAACAACCCCTATGAGGTTGCGGTCGGCTTGGGTATCATCGGCACACATATTCGGCCGTCTGCTGCGCGACGCGGTGTGGGGCGGGCACTATTTGAATCGACGCTTGAGGCCGCTCGACATAAGGGTTTACCTGCTATCGACGCGACGATTGGGGCCGCCAATCCCGAGGGGCTTGGGTACTATGAAGCCATGGGATTTCGAGAATATCGCCGGATGGAAGGTGCAGTATGCAAGATCTTTCATGTTCCCAAAGTCTGAGCCTGGCAACACCCAAATGATAAGCCCGCCCTAAAACATGTCGCAGATCATCTTTCTTCACGGTGCATCCAGCAGTGGGAAAACGACACTGGCACGGGCATTGCAAAGGGCGGCAGAGGTGCCATTCTGGTACATCTCGATTGATCATCTTCGGGACTCTGGCGTTCTGCCCATGCGGCGCTTTCAAAGCAGAGAATTCGATTGGTCGATCGAGCGTGGCAAGTTCTTTGATGGTTTCCATGCGTCTTTGGCGGCCTATGCAAATGCAGGAAACAATCTGATCATCGAACATATTCTGGATACGCCTGAATGGGCAGAAATGCTAAAGCGGCATCTGGCAGGTCATGATGTATTGTTTGTGGCTGTGCATTGCCCCACCGACCTCCTAATCGAAAGAGAAATGGCGCGCGGTGACCGCGAACAAGGCAGCGCGGTGAGTGACCAACAGGTCATTCACATAGGCAGGGTCTATGATCTGGAAGTCAATTCGATGGATGACATCGATGGGAATGTCGATCTCATCCTCGATGCTTGGCGCAATGGGACGCGGAGCTCTGAGTTTGCCCCGCAGGAGGGGTAGCGACAGCGAAATGTTACCCGCGGGGCTGCGCCGCCGGGTAGACGCCAAGCACCTCAACATTGGTGGTGAAATGCTCTAGTTCATCCATCGCCAATTTTACATTGCGATCATCCGGGTGGCCTACGATATCCGCATAGAACTGCGTCGCAGTGAATGAGCCGTCGACCATGTAGCTTTCCAGCTTGGTCATGTTGATGCCATTGGTGGCAAATCCACCCATTGCCTTGTATAGCGCGGCCGGGATGTTTCGGACCTGAAAGACGAAACTGGTGATCATCCCATGTTCGCCACGACGCGAATCGTCGACCTCTCGTGACATCACTAGAAACCGGGTCGTATTATCTCCCTGATCTTCAATATGTCGCGCCAATACGTTGAGGCCGTAGATTTCGCCTGCAAGTTCACTGGCCAAAGCTGCGGAATGCTTGTTACCAGCCTCAGCAACTTCTCGCGCGGCGCGGGCATTATCTGGGCTGACCCGTCCGCGAATTCCGTGCTCTCGCAGAAATCCTGCGCATTGTGGCAGCAAAACAAGGTGTGAATGCGCTTCGGTGATGTCTTCCAACTTGGCGCCGGGTACGGAAAGCAAATTGATATGCACCCTCACAAATGCCTCATCGATAATATGCAGCCCGCTATGGGGAAGCAGGCGGTGGATATCCGCGACGCGGCCATAGGTGGTGTTTTCAACCGGCAACATTGCCAGATCAGCTTCGCCCGAACGCACCGATTCGATCACATCTTCGAATGTACGGCAGGGCAGTGCGTCCATATCCGGGCGCGCGTTGCGGCAAGCCTCGTGGCTATAGGCGCCGGGTTCTCCCTGAAATGCGATGCGATTGGTCATTTGGTCGTTTCCGTGCAACAAGTTCTTGAATTGGGCGTTTAGTCGCGGTGTCTATACCTTGCCTCTTGTCAGGGGAAGCCTTAGACACCCGGAAGACAGCTAAAGTGGACTCGCGATCAATGTTCGACACGATGACAGTTACCAAGGCCGCAGCAGGCCTGTTTGGCACCTTCCTGGTGCTGCTTCTGGCAAAATGGGGGGCGGATGTCCTCTATAGCAGTGATAGCCATCATGCCGAGGCTGCCTACGTTATCGAATCCGAAAGCTCGGGCGAAAGTGCCGACGGTGAAGAGGTGGTCTTCGAAGAGATTCTGGCAGCAGCCGATCCTGAAAAAGGAGCAAGAGTGTTCCGTAAATGCACCGCTTGCCACAAATTGGAAGACGGCGCGAACGGCACTGGCCCGTACCTTTATGCCATCGTAGATCGCCCTGTAGCTTCGGCAAAAGGGTTTACCGGCTATTCTGCAGCTATGCAGGCACATGGCGGCAACTGGACGCCTGAAGCGCTTGATGCCTTCCTGACCCGACCCAGCAGCTATATCTCGGGCACCTCGATGAGCTTTGCGGGCCTGAAAAAACCACAGGATCGCGCCGACTTGATTGCTTACCTGCAGACCATCGGCAACTGATCTTTTGATCATTACGCAAGAATTCAAAGCCGCTGCGCCAAGCAGCGGCTTTTATTTTTTACGTGAGAAAAACTTCACAAAGCGCTCACGCATTCTAAACTTGCAACTGACAGTGCTGGACCTTTAGCTGGCTGGCACAACAATGAAGATGACAGATATTCAGAGGACGAGCCCAATGAAACCCCTTCTGCCTGCGATGCGCTTTACTGGAATTCATTCTTGGACTGCGGCGTTAGGAATTTCGGCAGCGGTTGTTTTCGGGGGTATTCAAGCCAGCGCGAGCGAGGATGGTATCACTCGAACCCACGGCTATTCTTACTTTGGAAACCTGGATTACCCGGCGGATTATCCGCACCTGAATTATGTCAATCCCGATGCGCCAAAAGGTGGAGAGCTGTCGCTGGCGGGATCAGGTACGTTTGATTCCCTGAACCCCTACTCGCGAAAAGGTCGCGCGGGCGCGTTGACGACGATTCAATATGACCCGCTGATCGAAAGCACATCAGACAGTGTTGGCCAATACTACGGTGTTGTCGCCGAAAGCATGGAGTATGACGAAGGCCGCAACTACGTGATATTCCATTTGCGCCCCGAGGCGATGTTCTGGGATGGAACCCCAGTGACGGCCGAGGATGTAGTCTATAGCCACCGCCTGTTTATCGAGCAGGGCTTGCCATCTTATGCACAGGCAGTCGGCCGGATGGTCACGGGTGCCGAAGCGCTGGATGATCACACCGTCAAATTTACCTTCAGCCCGGATGTAACACGTCGTGGGCTAATCGAAACAGTTGGTTCAACTCCGGTCTTCTCGAAGGCTTGGTTTGAAGCTGATGAAAACCGCCGCCTTGATGAACCTCGCCTTGAGGTCGCCGTAGGGTCCGGCCCGTACAAGCTGGACAGCTACGACATCAATCGCCGCATCGTTTACAAGCGTCGTGATGACTATTGGGGCAAGGACTTGCCGATCAATGTGGGTCGCAACAATTACGACATCATTCGGATCGAGTATTTCGCTGATCAAACTGCCGCATTTGAGGGTTTCAAGGCTGGTGAGTACACCATGCGTGTTGAAAGTGATCCGAAGCAGTGGGCCTCGAGTTACGATTTCCCGAAGCTCGACGAAGGGTATGTTGTGCAGGATGAGATCGTTGATGGAAGTCCTCCGACACCATCTGGGTTTGTATTCAATCTGGGAAAACCGCAGTTTGCCGACAAGAATGTGCGCAAAGCACTAGCGCTGGCGTTTAATTTCGAATGGGCAAATGAGTCGCTGATGTTCGGACTGAACACGCCGCGGAATTCGTTTGTGCAAGGCACTCATCTTGAGGCGACAGGTGCGCCAGAAGGCGCGGAACTGGCGTTCTTGGAAACACTGGGCGATATCGTCCCGGCCGAAGTCTTGAGCGAGCCCGCGCTTGTTGTTCATGAATCCAACCCGGCCCGGCTGAACGACCGTCGCAATCTGCGGAAAGCGTCGAAACTGTTGGATGAAGCCGGATGGCCGGTCGGTGAAGGCAATCTGCGCCGCAATTCCGAAGGGCAGACGCTGAAAGTGAATATTCCTTACGCGTCCAGTATTCCCACCTCGACTTCGACGATGATCGAGACCTACGTCCAGAACCTGCAGTCAATTGGTGTGGATGCTTCTGCAGAGAAAGTTGACCCCTCTCAGTTCACGCTGAGGCGTCGTGAGCGGGATTACGACATGGTGTATTCGAACCGATATGGCTCATTCCTATCCACCGGTGGCGGCCTGAGCCAGATGTATGGATCGGAAGAGGCTGCATTCAGCCTGTTCAACCCGGCGGGTCTTGCCAGCCCTCTTGTGGACGCGGTGATCGAAGCGTCCTTTGATACAACAAATCAGGCAGAGCAGGATGCCGCATTGATGGCGTTGGACCGTGTGCTGCGCTATGAGTTCTTTGTCATACCCGATGGGTATGTGGCGGACTACTGGACGGCTTACTACGACATGTATGAATACCCTGAAAATCTACCTCCATTCTCGCTGGGGTATCTCGATTTTTGGTGGATTAACCCTGAGAAAGAGGCTGACCTGAAAGCCAAAGGCGCACTGCGGTAACATGGGCGCTTATATTATAAGACGCCTATTGCTGGTCATACCGACCCTTCTGGGCATCATGATCGTCAATTTCACGCTGGTGCAATTTGTGCCTGGCGGACCTATCGAACAGATCATCGCGCAGATCGAAGGTCAGGGCGATGTCTTTGCAGGATTCGCCGGTGGTGGCGATGCCGGGGCAGGCGCCGAACCTGCTGGAGGTGCCTTTGACGACAAATACGTCGGTGCGCGTGGGTTACCGCCTGAGTTCATCGCTGAACTGGAAAAAGAGTTTGGATTCGACAAACCGCCACTCGAACGTTTTCTAGGCATGATGGGCAATTACCTGACGTTGGATTTTGGTGAGAGTTACTTCCGCTCGATCAGCGTGATCGATCTGGTGCTGGAAAAAATGCCCGTGTCGATATCACTGGGTCTTTGGTCGACCCTGATCGCCTATCTGGTTTCGATCCCACTGGGTATCCGCAAGGCGATCAAGGACGGTTCAAGTTTCGACACTTGGACCAGTGGTGCGATCATTGTGGCATATGCGATCCCCGGGTTCCTGTTTGCCATTCTGCTGTTGGTGTTGTTTGCCGGTGGGTCGTATTGGCAGATATTCCCGCTGCGTGGGCTGACCTCGGACAACTGGGAAAGCCTCAGCCTGTTTGGCAAGATCGCCGACTATTTCTGGCACATCGCGCTTCCGATCATCGCACTGACGATCTCGGCCTTTGCGACGCTGACACTGCTGACCAAGAACTCGTTCCTGGATGAGATCAAAAAGCAATACGTCATGACCGCCCGCGCCAAAGGGCTGAGTGAGCGCAAAGTGCTGTACGGCCATGTCTTCCGCAACGCGATGCTGATCGTGATTGCAGGGTTTCCGGCAGTGTTCATCGGCGTGTTCTTTGGTGGCTCGATCATCATCGAGACCATTTTCTCGCTCGATGGTCTTGGGCGACTGGGCTTTGAGGCCGCAGTGGCGCGCGACTATCCGGTGATTTTCGGCACGCTCTTCATATTTGGCCTGATGGGCCTGGTTGTCGGCATCATCAGCGACCTGATGTACGTGCTGGTCGACCCGCGCATCGACTTTGAGAAACGGGAGGGATAATTGGCACTTTCCCCTCTTAACCAGCGCCGCTGGCGCAATTTCCGGCGTAACGGCCGTGCCTTCTGGTCGCTGATCATCTTCTCGATCCTGTTTGGCCTGTCGCTGTTTGCCGAGTTCATCGCCAACGACAAGCCGATCCTGGTGAAGTACCGGGGCGAATTCTACACGCCGGTCTTCAACTTCTACGCCGAGACCGAATTCGGCGGCGATTTCCAGACCGAGGCGATTTATCGCGACCCCGAGGTCATGTGCCTGATCGACAGCGGAGGGCTAGATCAGTGTTTCGATGATCCTGAAGGGATTATCGAAGAGATTCAGGCTGGTACATTCGAGGCCGACGGCTTCGAGCGCGGCTGGGCTATCTGGCCACTGATCCCTTATTCCTTCAACACCAGCGTGGACCGACCGGGTGCTGCACCGCTGCCGCCCAATAGTCAAAACCTTCTGGGCACGGATGACACCAAGCGAGATGTGCTGGCCCGCGTAATATATGGCTTTCGCCTGTCGATCCTGTTCACGCTAATTGTGACCGGGGCTGCCAGTTTGATCGGCATCTTCGCAGGGGCCATTCAGGGCTTTTTTGGTGGCTGGCTCGATCTGATCTTTCAACGGATTATCGAAATCTGGTCATCAACTCCCTCGCTCTATGTGATTATCATCATGTTTGCGATTCTCGGCCGAAGTTTTTGGTTGTTGGTGGCTCTGATGATTCTGTTCGGTTGGACCGGGTTGGTTGGCGTTGTACGGGCTGAGTTCCTGCGGGCTCGAAATCTGGAATATGTTCGTGCCGCGCGCGCGCTAGGTGTGGGTAACATGACGATCATGTTCCGCCACATGCTGCCCAATGCGATGGTTGCCACGCTGACCTTCATGCCGTTCATCGTGACCGGCACGATTGGCGGACTGGCGTCGCTAGACTTCCTTGGTTTCGGCCTTCCGTCCTCGGCCCCATCGCTCGGAGAGCTAACATTACAGGCAAAACAAAACCTGCAGGCTCCGTGGCTGGCCTTCACTGCCTTTTTCACCTTTGCCATCATGCTGTCGCTGCTGGTCTTCATTTTCGAAGGCGTGCGTGATGCGTTTGATCCCAGAAAGACCTTTTCATGAGCCTGCTGGATGTGAACAACCTCAAAGTCTCCTTCCGGCAGGACGGGCAGGTTTCTGCGGCGGTGAAAGGTGTGTCCTTTACCGTGGACCGGGGTGAAACGGTTGCTCTGGTAGGGGAATCGGGCTCAGGCAAGTCCGTGACCGCTCTCAGCACCGTATCGCTGCTGGGCGATAGTGCGATCGTTGAAGGCTCGGTCACCTATGACGGCCAAGAGATGATTGGCGCGTCCGAGAACAAGCTGATGGAAGTGCGCGGCAACGACATCAGCTTTATTTTCCAAGAGCCGATGACCTCGTTAAACCCGCTTCATACGATCCAGAAGCAGATGGCCGAGTCTCTAGCATTGCACCAGGGGCTGGCTGGTGATGCGGCGCGAAATCGGATTATTGAACTGCTGAACAAAGTTGGCATCCGCGACCCGGAAGAGCGTTTGGACAGTTATCCGCATCAGCTGTCGGGTGGGCAGCGTCAGCGCGTGATGATCGCCATGGCATTGGCCAACAAGCCGGATATTTTGATCGCAGATGAACCAACGACCGCGCTGGATGTGACCATTCAGGCGCAAATTCTGGAACTGCTGGCTGAACTGCAAAAGTCTGAAAACATGGGAATGCTGTTCATCACCCATGACCTTGGCATCGTTCGGCGTATCGCAGACCGGGTCTGCGTAATGAAGGATGGTGAGATCGTTGAAACCGGCGTGACCTCCGAGATTTTCGATAACCCGCAGCATCCTTATACGCGCAAGCTGCTGGCGGCTGAGCCGTCAGGACACCCCGATCCGGTGGCAGCTGATGCCGAAGAGGTCGCGCGCACCGATCACCTGAAGGTCTGGTTTCCGATCCAACGGGGGTTTCTGAAACGTACAGTCGGGCATGTGAAAGCCGTCAATGACGCGACGCTCAGCGTCCGCGCCGGGGAAACGCTAGGGATCGTAGGCGAGAGCGGGTCGGGCAAGACAACGCTGGCCCTGGCCATGATGCGTTTGATCGCCTCCGAGGGCGGGATCACTTTCCGCGATCAGGACGTTCGCCGCTGGTCAACGCGTGAACTCAGACGGCTGCGCAAAGATATGCAGATCGTGTTTCAGGACCCGTTTGGCAGCCTCAGCCCCCGTATGACCTGTATGCAGATCATCGCCGAAGGGTTGGCTATCCACAATGTCGACCCCCATCGTGCCCCGCGTGAATTGGTGGCCGAAGTGATGACCGAGGTCGGGCTGGACCCCGCCGCGATGGACCGTTATCCACATGAGTTTTCAGGTGGGCAACGCCAGCGGATCGCCATCGCGCGCGCCATGGTTTTGCGGCCCAAGCTGCTGGTTCTGGATGAACCGACCAGTGCGCTAGACATGACCGTGCAGGTGCAGATTGTTGATCTGTTGCGGGACCTGCAAAGGAAGTACGGGCTGGCTTATCTGTTCATCAGCCACGACCTGAAGGTCGTGCGCGCGATGTCCCATAACGTCATCGTCATGCGCAACGGGGATGTGGTCGAGATGGGCGCAGCTGAGGATTTGTTCGAACACGCCCAAACCGACTACACGCGTGAATTGATCGCGGCAGCGGGCTGACGAGCAGCCCGCCCCCCTAGTCTCAGGCCATTTCCTTGTTCTTTGCAGAGGCAGGAACAGGGCCGCGCAGTTCTTCATAATGATCGAACTGCAGTTTGACCCAACCGGTGCCACGGGTGGCGCTGGCAAGGGTTCGGTGCAGTTCATCCTCGGCAACGGCCGGAAGCTGCGCGTTGAATATCTCCCAACCCGAAGCGTTCGGATTACCCTCGAAACCTAGCACCTGACCCTGCAAAGAACTGATCGTGGGGACTAGATCACCGACGAAGGTTGATGGCAGATGGATCTCGGCATTCAGGATCGGTTGCAGGACGACGGGTTTGGCCTCGGGTAGCGCTTCACGCACGGCGTTCTTGCCAGCGGTGCGGAAGGCATAGTCCGAACTGTCCACGTTATGGTGCTTGCCGTCGCTGAGCGTCACCTTGACGTCCACGACAGGGAAACCTTCAGGGCCTTCGACCAGTGCGTCCTTGGCCCCGTGTTCAACCGAAGGAATGTAGTTCCGGGGTACGGCCCCGCCTTTGACTACTTCTTCGAACTGGAACCCCGATCCGCGCGGTAGTGGCGCGATTGAGATCACCACATCAGCAAATTGACCTGCGCCACCGGATTGCTTGCGGTGGCGGTGACGATGATCGACTTTGGTGCGGATGGTTTCGCGATAGGCTGTTCCGGCGGCCTCGGCTTCAATCTCGATCCCAAAATCTTCGTCTAGTTTAGCTGTCACGCGGCGCATGTGTTGTGGGCCTTGCGAACTTAGAATGGAATGACCGCTTAATTCGTCCTGTTCCAGATGCAGTCCGGGATCGATTTCAACCAAACGGGTCAGCGCGTTCGACAGACGCACATCGTCGCGTTCATGCGCGGGTGAGACAACCTGACGATGCGCAGCGGGATGCGAGGAGGCCCATTCCGGCAGCGGCGTAGCAGCAGCGCTATCATATATGAAACCAGGGTTGAGATGATCGGATTTAACGGCCAGACCAATCTGTCCAGCCTCAAGCGCTCCGATCTGGGTTTTGGCGTCGAGTGTGGTCAGGTTCCCAACAGTTTCACCGCCCAGAGGCTCGTGCGCTTTGACGCCATCGCCCAGTCCGCGCAATACGGTGATCTTACCAATATGCTTCTTCACATCCGCAAAGCCTGCGATGGCGCGCGCTGAATCTTCGGCCTCGTCCCTGTCTGCTGCGATGTTGAATTCCGGCGCCTCATGGCGCAGTGCTTTCATCAGGCGCGTCAGGCCATTGCCATGGCTGGCAGCACCCAGGCAGGCGGGGATCAGCTGATGGTTCTGCAAAACCTGCGCGGCCAACTCGTAGACTTCCTTGCTGGGTGGCTGCTTGTCTTCGATCAGTTGCTCCAGCAAATGGTCATCAAAATCTGACAGGGTCTCGAGCAACTCGGTGCGCGCTTCCTGTTCGCGATCCTCCACCGATTGCGGCAGTTCGATCAAGGCTGAGGGCTGGCCTTCTTGATACTTCCACGCGCGTTCCGAGATCAGGTCGACGGCCCCGATGATGTCTTCTCCTTCGCGAATCGGAACTTGACGCAAAGCGATGTGGTGACTGCAATAGGTCTGAAGCGCTGCTACGATGTCGCGTATGCGGCCATTGGGGCTGTCCATGCGATTGATGAAGAGGAAACTGGGAATACCTGCTTCCTCAACCAGTCTCAGATAAGGGGCACAAAGGACTGCGGCGTCCGGATCGGGGGGGACCACAACCACTGCTGCGTCTGAAATGGCCATCGCCGGGCCGACATAGGCCAGCGCATCGCCGCCTCCGTCCACGTCCACCGCGCACCACGGTTCGTCTAAATAAGAAAAACCGTGCAAATGCACGGTTCCGGAAACATCGAATGTTGTAGGCCGCCCGTCGAGGCGGCTGATCGCTTCGACCAAGGTGGATTTGCCCGATTGACTGGGGCCGAG
The DNA here is from genome assembly GCF_056536325.1 of Ruegeria sp. AB11. Classification (NCBI taxonomy): domain Bacteria; kingdom Pseudomonadati; phylum Pseudomonadota; class Alphaproteobacteria; order Rhodobacterales; family Roseobacteraceae; genus Ruegeria; species Ruegeria sp. AB11. The sequence continues at coordinate 1,311,125 of NZ_JBQFJO010000001.1, forward strand.
GACGGTGAAAACGCGCATGAGTGCTGTCCCTGTTTCAGTTGCAACTTGGCTGCACGAAAAGGGCTGTCGAACGCATGCGCGTCGGCAAGAACTGTCTGCGTTTGCCTGCCTCAGGCTGTGAAGAGGCGGTCCTCTCCACCCCTTGAGTGTGGAGAAAACCAACGGCATGCGTCAAGCCCCCGTGCCGGTTTGGTAGGGTGGGTCGTGAAAAACGACCTACCAAAGAGTTTTCAGATCGCCGAACTGTGCCCAGCTTTGCTCAGGTCGTAGGCATCAAAGCTGCGCGCGATCATGCGGGTAAGTGCGCGCGCTTCGAGCGGGATGAACAAGCCGTTTTCATCAACGCGCAGCAGTCCGTCAAAGGCTGCATTCGCCTTGGCGTACATCTGCTGCAGCTCAGCGGCCGAGATGTCGTAGTCGCGTAGAATCTCGTTCGAATTGATTTGGAAATCACACATCAGCGCCTCGATCAGGCGCGACCGCAGGATATCTTGACCTTTGAACAAGTGCCCACGCGACGTCGAGAACCGCCCTTCGCGAATGGCCTTCGTGTGGGCTGATGTTGCCGGAGCATTCTGCGCGTAGCCTTGCGGGAAACGTGAAATTGAGCTTGCGCCTAGGCCAATCAGGATCGGGGCCTGATCGTCCGTGTAACCCTGAAAATTCCGTTTCAGTCGGCCAGCGCGCAGCGCATGGGTTAGACCATCATCCTGTGTCGCAAAGTGGTCGATCCCAATTTCAGCGTAATTGTCCCACAGAAACAGTCGCCGGGCAGTTTCGAACAATTCCAGTCGCTGCTCTGGCGTGGGGAGCGCATCTGATGGAATCAGTTGCTGGCGCTTGGCCATCCAGGGCACGTGCGCATAGCCATAAAGTGCGACTCGATCCGGGTTCAGGGAAAGTAGCTTTTGCACGCTTTCGGTCATGCGCGCTTTGGTCTGGTGGGGCAGACCATATAGGATATCCGCGTTCAGGCTGGCAATTCCACGTGCGCGGATCATCTCGGCCGCTTTGCGAGTGGTATCGTAGCTTTGAATGCGGCCGATGGTTTTCTGGATTTCATCATCGAAATCCTGCACGCCGATCGAGGCGCGGTTCATCCCGGCCTCGGCCAGCGCATCCAATCTGGCTTCGTCGATCTCATTCGGATCTATTTCAACCGAGAATTCCGCATCTGGACCCAGCGGGACGACCTCAAGAATCCGTCCTGCCAACTCGCGCATCAGGTCCGCATTCAACAGAGTCGGCGTGCCGCCACCCCAATGTAGCCGAGACAGCGTAACACCCTCGGGCAAACGCGCGGCCAGCAGGTCCAATTCGGCTTTCAGAACGTCCACATAGGCAATAACAGGGTTATCCGTCTGGGTGCCCTGGGTCCGGCAGGCGCAAAACCAGCACAGCCTGCGGCAGAAGGGTACGTGGATATAAAGCGAGATCGAACTGCCGGGGGCAATCCCGGAAATCCAGTCGGCAAACAAGTCAGCCCCTACGTCATTGCTAAAGTGGGGGGCGGTGGGATAGCTTGTGTAACGCGGTACTTTCGCGTCAAAAAGTCCAAGCCGTGCCAATTGAGGTTTCAGTGTCATGGCGATATGACTATAGCGGGAGGGCCCAGGGTACTTTGACCGAAATCAAATGGAAACGCGAATGACACTCAAGGCCCAATTCGACCACACAAATTGCGCAGAATGCCCGATACGGCATCGCGCGGTGTGCGCGCATTGCGAAAAGGATGAGCTGGAGGAACTTGAGAGCATCAAGTACTACCGCAGCTTCGAGGCCGGGCAGACAGTCATCTGGTCCGGAGATCCGATGAACTTTGTCGGTTCTGTCGTATCCGGAATTGCGTCTCTGACACAGACGATGGAAGACGGGCGTACACAGATGGTGGGCTTGCTCTTGCCTAGTGATTTCGTTGGGCGACCCGGGCGTGAAAACGCGCCGTATGACGTGGTTGCGACGACCGATTTGGTGATGTGCTGTTTTCGGAAAAAACCTTTTGAAGAACTGATGGTGACGACACCGCATATCGCGCAGCGTCTGTTGCAGATGACTCTCGACGAGTTGGATGCCGCGCGTGAATGGATGCTGGTGCTTGGGCGCAAAACGGCGCGGGAAAAGATTGCCAGCCTTCTCTCGATCATTGCGCGTAGGGACGCGTCACTTCATTCGTCCGGCACTGTCGGCCCGATTGTATTCGACCTTCCTCTGACACGAGAGGCGATGGCAGACTACCTAGGCCTGACGCTTGAGACTGTCAGCAGACAAATCTCGGCCCTGAAGAACGATAAGGTCATCTTGCTGGAAAGCAAACGCCATGTCACGATCCCAGATATGGGGCGTTTGATGGAAGAGGCGGGTGACGATTCGGATGGCGGATTTCTGGTCTGATATCCAATGATCTGACTAAGGTCCCAAAACAAACAGGAGCCAACAATGGAATTCAGCGGTGTATTGGCCATGTTGTTCATCGGCGCGATTGCCGGGTGGCTGTCCGGAAAGATCATGGAAGGCCGCGGGTTCGGCCTGATTGGCAACATCATCGTCGGAGTCGTCGGCGCATTTTTGGCCGGCACGATTTTTCCCGCTTTGGGCTTTGGCGTCGGTGGTGGGCTGCTCTCTTCGATTTTCTTTGCGACGGCCGGCGCAGTGATTCTTCTGTTCCTAATCGGCCTGATCCGCAAGGCTTGAGAAAAAACCGCCCCGATAGGGCGGTTTTTGCAATTTGATCAATGCGCCAGAAAGACCGGCACTTCGGATTGTTCAAGCATGTTCCGAGTCGCACCGCCCAGAATGGCCTCGCGAAAGCGCGAGTGCCCGTAGGCGCCCATTACGATCATGTCGGCCTCGGTATCGGCGGCGTGACGATTAAGAATATCCGAAACGCGTGTCATGGTTTTGCTCAGCACATCAATCTCGCATTTCACGCCGTGCCGCGCCAACATTTGAGACAACAGCCCACCCGGGTCCGAGCGATCGGGCCCATGACGTGGCGGGTCAATGACGACGATCCGTGTAAGCTCGGCCTGCTTCAGGAAGGGAAGGGCGCAGCGGATGGCGCGCATCGCTTCGATGCTTTCATTCCAGCCTACCATTATGGTTTTGGGTGAGGAGATCGGCTCAATTTCGTCCGGTACCAGTAATACCGGAGCGTGGCCCTCGAACATGGCGGCCTCAACAATCGGTTCGGCCTCGGCGTCGCGATCCTTTCCGTATGGGCGCGGCAATATCACTAGATCTGAAAAACGCGCGCGGCGGGCGACGTGTCGGCCAATATCGGCAATCTGTGCTACCCCATTTTCAGCCGACCAACGCACCCCCGATTTGCCAAGATAGTCCTGAGCAAATTTGAGGATTTCATCCGCCTCGGCGTTTGCGCGACTCAGGGTTTCCTGCAGGATCAGTGCATTGGCCCCGGCGTAGTAATATCCGGTCTGACTGCGGTCGACCCCAAGGCACAGCGCTTCGGCATGGGCATCTTGCCCGTCGGCCAAGGCGATCATCTGTGCCAGAGCCGTTTGGGAAATCTTGGTTTCTGTCATGACCGTAAGCAGGGATTTATATGCCATGTCGACCTCATTATTCCGACGCTCCTTAAAGCGGAACGTGTGTTTGTCTCTGGAAAATACCTCTCACAGAAAACAGGGGGTTGTCTTGACACAGATCAAAGCAGCACAATTGGCATCACTGCATTACGACACGCAGTCAAAAGGGTTCCGTGTGGCATGAAGAATCGCGCGGGGCATGGCAAAGGGACGCAATATGTCAAATTACATCAAGCTGATCGTGCTTGGGCTGGTTGTGCTGTTCGCAGCCATTGGGTCCAATTATGCACGGGATTTGGCGTATCAGGTGCACGCAATTCTGGTGATGATCATCGCTGCCGGATTGTTCATTTGGACGCTTAGAAACACCGATGAGCCAGATATTCTTGTAGATCGCTCGGCGGAATATATGGATGGCGTGATCCGCTATGGCGTGATCGCAACCGCCTTTTGGGGTGTGGTCGGGTTCCTTGCGGGGACATTCATTGCGTTCCAGCTGGCCTTTCCGTCGCTGAACTTCGAATGGGCGCAAGGGTATATGAACTTTGGACGTTTGCGGCCATTACACACGTCGGCGGTTATCTTCGCCTTTGGTGGTAACGCGCTGATCGCAACCTCGTTCTATGTCGTACAGCGCACAAGTGCCGCTCGTCTGTGGGGCGGAAACCTGGCCTGGTTCGTGTTCTGGGGCTATCAGCTGTTTATCGTTCTGGCGGCGACCGGTTACCTGCTGGGTGGAACCCAGTCGAAAGAATATGCGGAACCTGAATGGTATGTCGACCTATGGCTGACCGTTGTCTGGGTTGCTTATCTGGCTGTCTATCTGGGCACGATCATCAAACGGAAGGAACCCCACATCTACGTGGCCAACTGGTTCTATCTGGCATTCATCGTGACCGTCGCCATGCTGCATCTGGTCAATAACATGACCATTCCAGTCAGCATCTGGGGTTCGAAATCGGTCATCGTCTGGTCAGGTGTCCAAGACGCCATGATCCAATGGTGGTATGGCCACAACGCCGTGGGCTTCTTCCTGACCGCAGGCTTCCTGGGCATGATGTACTACTTCATCCCGAAACAAGCCGAGCGTCCGGTGTTCAGCTACAAACTGTCGATCATCCACTTCTGGGCGCTGATCTTCCTGTATATCTGGGCCGGTCCGCACCACCTGCACTATACCGCGCTACCGGATTGGGCCTCGACGCTGGGCATGGTTTTCTCGGTGATCCTGTGGATGCCTTCGTGGGGTGGTATGATCAACGGTCTGATGACCCTGTCCGGCGCATGGGACAAGCTGCGTACAGACCCTGTGATCCGGATGATGGTCATCTCAGTCGGCTTCTACGGCATGTCCACTTTCGAAGGTCCGATGATGTCGATCCGTGCGGTGAACAGCCTGTCTCACTACACCGACTGGACTATTGGTCACGTGCACTCGGGTGCGCTGGGCTGGAACGGAATGATCACCTTCGGTGCGCTGTACTATCTGGTGCCCGTCCTGTGGAAACGGGACCGCCTGTATTCGCTGCAGATGGTCAGCTGGCATTTCTGGCTCGCCACAATCGGTATCGTGCTCTACGCCGCGTCGATGTGGGTCACTGGTATCATGGAAGGCCTGATGTGGCGTGAAGTGGATGCCAACGGCTTCCTGGTGAATTCGTTTGCTGACACCGTGGCTGCCAAGTTCCCAATGTACGTCGTCCGTGGTTTGGGTGGGGTGATGTTCCTCGCTGGCTCGCTGATCATGTGCTACAACCTGTGGATGACTGTGCGGAAGGCACCGGCCAAAGAGGCCAGCCTGACCGTCGTGGTCCCGGCTGAATAAGGAGGGCCGGAGCAATGGCAATTCTCGACAAACACAAGATCCTCGAGACCAACGCGACCCTCCTGCTGATCTTCAGCTTCTTGGTCGTAACCATCGGTGGCATCGTTCAAATCGCGCCTCTGTTCTATCTTGAGAACACCATCGAGAAGGTGGAGGGCATGCGCCCTTACACCCCTCTGGAATTGGCTGGGCGTGACATCTACATCCGCGAAGGGTGCTATGTCTGCCACAGCCAAATGATCCGCCCGATGCGGGACGAGGTCGAACGCTATGGCCACTATTCTCTGGCAGCCGAGTCGATGTATGACCATCCGTTCCAGTGGGGATCGAAGCGTACCGGACCTGATCTGGCACGTGTCGGCGGCCGATACTCGGATCAATGGCAAGTCGATCACCTGCGTGATCCGCAGTCGGTGGTCCCGGAATCGGTGATGCCCAAGTATGGTTATCTCGAGCGTCGCAAGATCGACGGTAAGTACATCGGTGATGTCATGGCCGCGAACGCAATGGTCGGCACGCCTTACACTGATGAGATGCTGGAGAACGCGCTGGCAGACTTCCGTGCTCAGGCGGATCCGGACAGCGACTACGACGGTCTTTTGGAGCGCTATGGTGACAAGGTGAACGTGCGCAACTTTGATGGTCAGCCCGAACTGACGGAAACTGACGCGTTGGTCGCCTATCTGCAGATGCTGGGTACATTGGTCGACTTCTCGACGTTTACGCCAGATGCAAGCCGCTAAGGAGGGATAAGATGGAAGAATACACTCTCCTAAGACAGTTTGCGGATAGCTGGATGCTGTTGCTGCTGTTTACGTTCTTTCTGGGCATCGTAATCTGGGTTTTCCGCCCCGGTGCCAGCAAGGAATACAAGGACACGGCCAATATCCCGTTCCGACATGTGGATGCCCCTGCACCTCAGCAAGACAAACCCGCCACATCCAAGGAGGCGCGGCAATGAGCAAGACACCTGAAAAACAGCCGGGCGATCCAAACACCACGGGTCACAGCTGGGACGGTATCGAAGAGTTCGACAACCCGATGCCGCGTTGGTGGCTGTGGACTTTCTATGCGACCATTCTCTGGGGCGTGATCTATACGATCATGTATCCAGCGTGGCCTCTGGTCCAATCGGCAACCGCCGGTGTATTGGGCTGGTCTTCGCGCGAGCTGGTGCAGCAGGAAATGGTCGCTTTTGAAGAAGCGAACGCGCCGTGGAATGCCAAGCTGGTGGAGACACCGCTGGAAGAGATTTCGGCGGATGCAGAGCTTCAGCAATACGCTGTTAACTCTGGCGGTGCCGTGTTCCGGACCTGGTGCGCGCAGTGCCATGGCTCAGGTGCGCAAGGCGCGCCGGGCTTCCCGAACCTGCTGGATGACGCCTGGCTGTGGGGCGGTACGCTCGAAGATATCGAGTATACCATTGCCCATGGTATCCGGAACGAGGAAAGCGACGATGCGCGCTATTCTGAGATGCCAGCCTTTGGTGAGATCCTCGAGCGAGACGATATCACTCAGGTAGTCCAATACGTCATGTCTCTGACAAATGCGCAGACCGATGATGCGGCGGCGCAGGCGGGCAAGGTTGTGTTCGAGGATAACTGTGCATCGTGCCACGGTGAGGATGGTAAAGGAGACGTCACGCAAGGTGCACCAAACCTGACGGATGCGATCTGGCTTTATGGTGGCAATGAAGAGGCTCTGACTGAAACGGTCACCTACAGCCGCTTTGGTGTGATGCCCCCATGGGAAAATCGTTTGACTGACGCGCAAATCCGCGCCGTTACGTCCTATGTCCACCAGTTGGGTGGTGGTCAGTAGAGGCTAAAAGAACACCTCCGGGCGGTTTTCCGCCCGAAGGCTGAGGCACCGGCTGTTCAATCTGTTCGCGCGTTTCCAGAACAGCCGGTGCCGATTTTCCAAACAATAGGGCCGCGTCAGGCTGCGGTCTAGTGTGGGGATCTAAGACGCCATCAGAGGTTGTTCAGATCCACCCCGCGCGGGCTTTCTCTCCACCAATGACTCTCGGGCAGCCACCGGCGCTTACGGAGACCCGGCTTAGGAGCCTCTCGAATGTGCGGAGCGTCGATGCGGGTCGCGTTCATGAAAGATCGGGCAAATACAGTCAACATGGCTTGCCTCCTATGGGGCGTTGTTTCTGCCAAATAGATTGACCTTTGATGCCGAAAATGCGACTCAATAACCATTCCAACATGTAAGCATGGATTACATATGGATTGGCTCAAACTTCCTCCACTTGCCGCGTTGCGCGCCTTTGCTGCCTTTGCTGAGAAGCGCAATGTTGTCGAAGCCGGGGCCGCGCTGAACGTCAGTCATGCCGCCATTAGCCAGCAGTTGCGCGTGCTGGAAAAGTATCTTGGCGCAGCCCTGTTGGATCGCAGCGGCAAAGCATTGACGCTGACAGCGGACGGAGAGCATCTGGCCCGCGCCTTGCAACTTGGCTTTGGTGCAATCGAGGCTGCAGTCGGCGATCTGGCCAGATCCGGCCTGGATCGCCCAGTTCATGTATCACTGACTTCCTCTTTCGCGGCCTCATGGCTGATGCCACGCCTTCCGGCGTTTCGCGAATCCCACCCCGAGGTGAATCTGATCCTCGACCCGTCCGCCGAAGTGGTTGATTTGCGCCCAGGCGGAGTGGACATTGCGATCCGCTACGGCCCCGGAGGTTGGTCGGGGGTTCATTCAGAAATGCTGTTGCAATCGCCGGTGGTGATTGTCGCCGCGCCGAAACTTCTGGGGGGCAAGACGTCATTGACCCCGTCGGAGCTGGCCCAGTTGCCGTGGTTGGAAGAGGTTGGCACCACCGAGGCAACGTCTTGGCTTGCCGAGCACGGCGTCGGTCCAGAACGCGGTGCAGGTCGGACTCAGCTGCCTGGCAATCTGGTTCTGGAAGGATTGCGCGCCGGGCAGGGGGTCACGGTGACCGTGCGACATTTCGTCGAGCAAGACATCAAAGCTGGGCGCATTGTGGAACTCTACGCTGAGCCCGATGCGCGCGGATACCATATTGTGACGGCAAATTCGGCACTTAGGCCTGCTGTCAGAACTTTTGCTGGCTGGCTTAGACGTCAGGCACGTGAAACGTGATAAAAGGTATCTGTACGATGCGCGTTTTGACCCATGTCAAAGTCCCTATGCTTGTGATCTGGAAGAACGCACACTCAGAAGAGCCAGTCCCGGAGCCAGCCTGTGAGCGATTCCAATCCGACCCCTAGCCTTTACGCCGCCAGAGAACCAATTTTCCCAAGACGGGTATCCGGTCCATTCCGGAACCTTAAGTGGATCATTATGGCGGTGACACTGGGCATCTACTATGTAACGCCGTGGATCAGATGGGATCGAGGGCCAAGCCTTCCTGATCAGGCTGTTTTACTGGATCTGGCGAACCGACGTTTTTATTTCTTCTGGATCGAAATCTGGCCGCACGAATTCTATTTCGTTGCGGGGCTTTTGATCATGGCAGGATTGGGGTTGTTTCTTTTTACCTCAGCGCTGGGCCGGGTTTGGTGCGGATATGCTTGCCCTCAGACTGTGTGGACCGACCTCTATATTCTTGTTGAACGTTGGATCGAAGGCGACCGCAATGCGCGTCTGCGCCTGCATCGCCAAAAGAAGCTGGATTTCCGCAAAGCGCGCCTGCGACTGACCAAATGGGTAGTTTGGTTCTTTATCGGGCTGGCAACCGGTGGCGCGTGGGTGTTCTATTTTGCGGATGCGCCAACGCTGGCGCGTGATCTGGTCACCGGCAATGCGCATCCCGTCGCTTACACGACAATGCTGATCCTGACAGGTACAACCTTCTTCTTTGGAGGCTTCGCGCGCGAACAAATCTGTATCTATGCCTGCCCATGGCCACGCATTCAGGCCGCGATGATGGACGAGGATACCCTGGTCGTCGGCTACCGTGAATGGCGGGGTGAACCGCGTGGCAAGGGCAAACGCACTGCTGACAGCGAGCTGGGCGATTGCATCGATTGTATGGCTTGCGTCAATGTCTGTCCGGTAGGGATCGATATCCGCGACGGTCAGCAGCTGGAATGCATCACCTGCGCGCTTTGCATCGATGCCTGCGACGATATGATGGCCAAGATCGGCAAGCCTCGTGGCCTGATCGATTACATGGCGCTGAGTGACGAAACGCGTGAACGCGAAGGTCATCCGCCCAAGAATGTTTGGAAACACATCCTGCGTCCGCGCACGATCCTTTATACTTCTTTGTGGTCGCTGGTCGGTTTCGCCTTGCTCTTTGCCCTGTTCATCCGGTCGGACATCGACTTGACTGTGGCTCCGGTACGGAACCCGACTTTCGTAACCCTTTCCGATGGTACGATCCGCAATACCTATGACGTACGCCTGCGTAACAAGCATGGCGAGGAACGGGCTTTTAAATTGTCGCTTGCCGGTGATCCGTCGCTGCAGATCGAAATTGAGGGCGTCGAAGGTGACACTGTAAATGTCACGGCAGATACGGCACAATTAACGCGCGTTTATATTACAGCAGCGAAAGACACCGGGCCCGCAGCGGTTGACAGCACATCGGTTCGCATCTGGGTCGAAGATCTGGAAAGTGGTGAGCGCGCATACAAAGACACCACGTTCAATGGGCGAGGAAACTGACAATGGCAGAGCGTCAATTCACTGGCAAACACGCACTGGCGGTATTTGTCGCGGCCTTTGGCGTGATCATCGCGGTAAACCTCGTCCTCGCCTATAGCGCGGTAAAGACGTTCCCGGGTTTGGAAGTCAAGAACTCCTACGTTGCCAGCCAGGAGTTCAACGAACGCTTGCAGGAACAGCAGGCGCTGGGCTGGGATATCAAGGCTGAGTTGACCGGTGGTTTGCTGGTATTGCGCATCACCGATCAGACTGGTTCACCAGTTGAGGTGGCAGAATTGCAAGCCGTCGTCGGGCGCGCCACCCACGTCAAAGATGACTTCTCACCTGACTTCACCTTTGACGGCATCACCTATGCCGCCCCAGCTGCGCTGGGTAAAGGTAACTGGAACATTCGCCTTGTGGCCAAAGCGAAAGATGGTGCCGAGTTTGCGCAACGCGTGCCGCTTTATGTGAAGGGTTAGAGGGATGACAGCGCAAGTCACCCCAGCTCGGGCAGCTTGTCCCGGTTGTGTCGCGACCGCGGCGGAACCGGCCCGGCCAGTCCCCGAGGACGTGCAAATCGCGCTGTCGCTGCCGGGTATCCATTGCTCGGCCTGTATCTCCACTGTCGAGCGCGAGTTGAATGCTCATCCCGGTGTGGAGGGTGCGAGGGTCAATCTGACGCTGAAACGCGCGATGATTAAAGCGACACCCGATACACGTGCGGTTGATCTGATACCAGTGCTGGAACGTGCCGGTTTTGAAGCACACGAACTGGATCCGGGTGCCCTGTCGGCTACGCAATCGGATAAAGCCGGGCGCGATCTTCTGATGCGGCTCGCGGTTGCGGGTTTTGCCTCGATGAATGTGATGCTGTTGTCGGTTTCGGTCTGGTCTGGTGCCACCGATGCGACGCGCGACATGTTCCACTGGATATCGGCAGCGATTGCCTTGCCTGCGATTGCATTTTCGGCCCAACCATTCTTTGCCAACGCCTGGAGCGCGCTGCGCGTGCGCCGGTTGAATATGGATGTGCCGATTGTTTTGGCGATCCTGCTGGCGCTGGTCACCTCACTTTGGGAAACCGCGCTCAGCGGTGAACATGCCTATTTTGATGCGGCCTTGACGCTGACATTCTTCCTGCTGGCGGGCCGGTATCTTGATTATCGCACTCGTGCCGCTGCGCGATCGGCTGCCGAAGAGCTTACAGCGCTGGAAGTCCCCCGCGCCATTCGTCTGGTGGATGGTTCAGAACAGGAGGTCGCCGTCGCTAACCTGCGCGTGGGTGATCTGATCTTGGTTCGTCCCGGCGGGCGTATGCCGGTGGATGGCGAAATTACCTCGGGCCGGTCCGAGCTGGACCGTTCGCTGCTGACCGGGGAAACCCTTCCTGTCTTTGCCGAAGCTGGGCTGCGTGTCAGCGCAGGCGAGGTCAACCTGACCGGCCCCTTGACCATCCGTGCGACCGCGGTCGGCGAGGATACTTCGCTGCACCGTATGGCTGATCTGGTTGCCATCGCAGAGTCGGGCCGGTCACGCTATACCTCGCTGGCAGACAAGGCGGCCAAGCTTTATGCGCCAGGGGTGCACATCCTTTCGGCGCTCAGCTTTTTAGGATGGTATATCTATTCCGGCGATATTCGCACCGCGCTGAACATCGCAGCGGCGGTTTTGATCATCACTTGCCCCTGCGCATTGGGGCTGGCGGTGCCAGCAGTAACCACAGCGGCCTCGGGCCGGTTATTTCGGAACGGGATGCTGATCAAACACGCCACCGCCCTTGAACGCCTTGCCGAGGTGGACACGGTGGTGTTCGACAAGACCGGTACGCTCACTTCAGGGGCGCCCGAGCTGACCAATCTCGGCGATCATTCCCGCGCTGATCTGGAAGTCGCGCTGGCATTGGCTGAGGCCTCTTCCCATCCGCTGTCGATTGCTCTTGCAAAGGCGGCGCGTGGGGCCGGGATAAAGCCTGCGACATTGCGTGATGTGGTTGAGGTGCCGGGCTATGGCACCGAAGGCATGTATCATGAACAGCGCGTCCGGCTGGGTCGTGCAACCTGGGTCGGAGGCAAAGATTGTGAGCAGACCGCAGCTTGGCTGGCGATAGGGTCGCAAACCCCCTCACGCTTTACATTTACGGACAGCCTGCGCGCGGGTGCCGCCGAAGCCATCGCCGCGTTTCGGAAGGCGGGAAAAGACGTCATCCTGATATCCGGCGACACGCACCCCGCAGTTCAGGCCTTGGCTGACAAGCTTGGCATCCAGAACTGGATTGCCCAAGCCTTGCCTCAGGACAAAGCCACCAAGGTGCAGGAACTGAGTGATCAGGGTCGACATGTTCTGATGGTCGGCGACGGTTTGAACGATACGGGCGCACTGGCGGCAGCGCATGTATCGATCTCTCCGGCCAGCGCCTTGGATGCCGCGCGGGTGGCGTCGGATATCGTGCTTCTGGGCAACGATCTGTCCCCGATTGCCGAGGCCTGCGAAACTGCCGTCAAGTCGACGCGCCGGATTCGCGAGAACTTCCGCATTGCCACCGTCTATAACGTGATCGCTGTTCCGCTGGCCGTCGCCGGATTGGCAACCCCTCTGATCGCAGCCTTGGCGATGTCGACCTCGTCGATTACGGTGTCACTGAACGCCTTGCGGCTGAGGTAACCCCGATGGAAGTGCTTGCTTATCTGATCCCGATTTCGCTGCTTTTGGGCGCAGTTGGTCTTATCGCCTTTATCTACACCGTGCGCTCGAACCAGTATGAAGATCCCGAAGGTGATGCGCGTCGCATCCTCAGCGACGAATGGGATGACAAGCCCAAGCCCTGACGCGGTGCCAACAGCCCTTGAAATTGCCGCAATGCCCGGCTATGTCCGGCCCATCCGCAAGCAGAGAGATTGTAGCCTCATGGCAACCACAAACCCGATCCAGTTCATTCAGCAGGTCCGAGCCGAAGTTGCAAAGGTTGTCTGGCCGACCCGTCGCGAGGTGCTGTTGACCACGGTCATGGTGTTCATCATGGCAGCGCTGACTGCCGTGTTTTTTGCACTGGTCGATCTGGGCATTCGCGGTGGTCTGCAGCTGGTCCTGGGCGCGTTCAGCTAAGCCCGTTCGGGGCGGGTTGAAACGCCATTGCCCCTTGCACAGCGCGCCGTGTCAGAGTAGGTGACACGGAACTATTCGGAATGGGCGTGCGGCGATTCGAGCTGCGCGCCGCTTTTTATTCCGGGTGACGTGATAGAATTTCAATGACGGTGCTTCGCCTGGTTCGAACGCGCCAAAGGCAAACAAGGACGACAGGTTCATGGCGAAACGGTGGTACTCGGTCAGCGTTCTTTCGAATTTCGAAAAGAAGATCGCAGAGCAGATCCGCACGTCGGTGGCTGAACAGGGCCTTGAGGACGATATCGACGAAGTTCTGGTGCCCACCGAAGAGGTGATCGAAGTGCGCCGGGGCAAGAAGGTCACCACCGAACGCCGGTTCATGCCCGGCTACGTGTTGGTGCATATGGAAATGTCGGATCAGGGCTATCATCTGGTCAACTCGATCAACCGTGTCACCGGATTCCTGGGCCCGCAGGGCCGCCCAATGCCGATGCGCGATGCCGAGGTGAACCAGATCCTCAACCGCGTTCAGGAAGGCGAAGAAGCGCCCAAGCTGATGATCACCTTCGAGGTTGGCGAGAAGGTTAAGGTCAACGACGGCCCGTTCGAGGATTTCGACGGTATGGTCGAAGGTGTGGACGACGAGGCGCAGAAGCTGAAAGTCTCGGTCTCGATCTTTGGCCGCGAAACCCCGGTCGAGCTGGACTTTACACAGGTTACCAAGCAGAGCTGATTGGTTTCTTTGAACCACTGGATGGGGTGCCTTATCGGCACCCTTTTTTGCGTTTACGGGCCACTCACCTGCCAAACGGTTTGATCTTCGCCAAACCCCTTAAGTGACACGGTCCCGACCGGTTCGCAGAGTTTTGGCAAAAACGCTGCGGCGGTTTCGGATAGGACGTGATCACAATTCAGTTCTGTCGCCGCCGACACAAGTCTGGCTGTTAAATTGACATCGGGGCCGATGGCCGTGAAGTCCAGCCGATCACCGCCACCTATATTGCCATAGTGGAAACGACCGTGATGGATTGCAGTCCGTACGCCAAGCTTGTGCTGGAAGTCGGCATTGGTCAGCGACGCCAAACCCTCGCGGACTGCTGTAATGGCAGCTGTGATCTGTGTGCTCGGGGTAAGGTCCGAGTTGGTTGGGAATATGGCAAAAAAGCCGTCGCCCATGAATTTCAGAATCTCTCCTCCGTGATCCATTACCGAAGGAACAAGGCAGTCAAAGCTGTCATTCAGCAGCCTAACCAGTGCATCGCCGGATACAGAATTTGAAAGATGTGTGAATCCCTTGAGGTCTGCAAACAGAATAACGGCATCGATTGTGCCGCCATCACCGCGATGCACCTTGCCATCGAGTATCTGCGCGCCGCTGTTACGGCCAACATAGGTCGACAGCAGGTAAGTCGCGTCGAGCCGCAGCATATAGGTCTCGGTCAGGCGCGCGAGCGGACCGCGAACCCGGTTCAGGACTGCCAGATCTCGCTCTGAAAACCCTCCGGGTGTAGCACTTGACCAAGTGCAGACATGGGTATCGCCATTGAGGTAGATCAGCGGCTGCGCCAGGTAGTCCGTGAATCCCTGCTCGCGCAGTTCGCTGACGATAATGTAGTCCTGAGGGCAGTTTGGATCTTCCAGATGGCGACGGATGGATTGCTGGCGCTCGATCACGTGCGGCAAGGGGTTGTCGGTATAAATAGCCGTAGTAAACAGTTGTGACGGCGCATCGACCCTGTCGACGCCAGCGCCCGCTTTCCACAGGAAACGCCGGCCCATCAGATTGGGGTGCAGCGTCCAAATGAACAAACCGAACCGATCAATGGCCACATCAGCTTCCAGCAGACGCGTGCAGATTCCCTCAATAATCTCGACCGCATTTCCAGCTGGTCGGGCTCCGTCAACCATCCACTCGATCAGAGCATCAACCTTGTTCTGTTGCTGGTTCGCTTCGGATGCTGGGTGCAACATGAGCCTCTCGCGATAGAATGCTGGGTCAGGTTCGTTCCGCGTTAGATAAAATTGTGGCGGTCTTAGTCCGAGACCGCAAGTAGCACGCGAAGATAGTGCTGTGACTAATGGAGTAGACTATCAGGGACTGGTACGTGATCGAACGGGTCTCAAAATCGATCTTTGACCAAATATCCCAAACATATTTGGGTCTCCGTAGGCTGCCGCGCCTGTTCGGGCTCTGCCTGAAAAAATCAAAAGCGGTGCCCGAGGGCGCCGCCTGTTTCTGCTATCGGTTCAGCCATTCGTTCAGACTGGCAAAAAAGGCATCCTGCTGTTCTATGAATGGGTAATGGGCAGATTCTTCGAAAACCACGACAGTGGCGTTGGGCATCAATGCGCCAATTCTTTCGGCTCCAGGACCGGGAGGCGTAACGCCATCATGCTGACCAGCCATGGCAAGAGTAGGCACAGTCACATCAGGCAGTTTATCCAGCATGTTGAATGTGCCCAGAAGAGGGCCAGCGGTATTCCAGGCCTGATATTCATAGACAGTTCGATCATCCAGATCCGCGCCAGTATCTTCTTGGTATTGCTTGAAGTAGAGCTTCACGACTTCGCCCCAAGTTGACCGCCAATCGTCGTTGTCGGCCATGGGCTGGCTGAACAACTTCCCAAAAGCCGCCATTTGCTCGTCTGGCCCGGAAATCGTGGGCGCATAGTCAAACGCGGGGACCGTATTGATCAATACAAGCCCCTCCAGCCGATCCGGATGTCGAGTGACAAAATCCTGAGCGACAAATCCACCATAGGAATGACCAATCAGCGTGAAATTATCGTGCCCCAGATGATCCATCAGCCCGGCGGCATCTGATACCAGGCGGTCAAAGGTCATTTCAGAATAATCGTCGGGTCTGCCCGAGCGACCATTGCCAAAATGGTCATAGTAAATAACCGTATGCGTATCAGACAAGGCATCGAAATAGGGTCTCAGGTAATCATGGCTCAGGCCAAGGCCGCCGTGCATCATCAGAATTGGCGGCCCGTCTCCGACGGTTTCATAATAGATATCAGACCCATTGATCTCGGCGGTTTCTCCGTGCGCGGTGCCGACCGAGGCTGCCAGCACGGCAATTGCCATTGCTCTGCCTGTCGTATTCATCATTGATTTCCCCTTTTCGGGCTGTTGTCGGCTCAGCACTTTGGATGGACAATCGATAGCACAATATTCCACAAAAGACGCTTGGCTATTTGAAAAGCGGGTGAATGTATCAAAACTCCGCCCCAAGGTACTCCGCGTTAAGCGTGGTTGCGGTCACAATAATTGTGGAGAGGCTCTCATCCCAGATTGAAAGGCGCGCGATCACGAGTTGGGCCATGCTACGCGACCGGAATAAACGCCGCAACGCAGCTAGCGACGCGGCGCTTTTTGAACCCTTCAGGGCCAGATATCGTATTGCATATCGTCTTATTGCGACTGGATCATAGCCGCGCGCAAAAGTTGTGGACGGTCGGTCTGGGACGGCAGGAAGACAGCCTGCGAACCGGCATCCAGTGCCGAAAGGCTCGCATCATACCACTGCATCGCAAGATCGCGACGCTCCTGCACGCCAAAGCCCTCGCGCAAGTGATGGCCCACCAACTCTCCATAGGCGGGTTCACCCATCGCAACCAGCATGAGCGCAGAGCCAACGGCAGTATCCATGTTGTCCTGACGGTAGCCCATCGCCAGACAGACCTTGCTCGTCGCAGCGAGATCTGCGGGGCTCAATCCAGAATCCAGCGCCATTTTGCGAACTTGCGTTTCAGCTTCTGTTTTTGAGCTGATAGACAGAGCGTCAACTTGAGGTGCCAGCATCTCACCATACGAGGCACATTGGGCAGATACCTGATCGGGTGTCAGGCCCTGGATATCCTGCATCAGATCCTCACCGCGCGCCATCGCATAGCTGCGGGCAAGGCAAAACTGCTCGCTGAGTGCAAAGTCGGCATCCGTCATGTTCGAAAGCGTTGTGTAGCCTCCGTTGGTCGAGGTTTGCAGCATGACCCCGCTGCAACGATTTGCCAGCGATGGACCTCCGGTGCCGCCGGAAAACAGAGTCGGCAAGCTCGCAGATGCTGTTTCAGTGGTGTTCGCTGCGGGTTCGGTATCTTGGGGCTTGATAACCGGAATAGCCTGAGCTGGAGCCTGAGGTGCCGCAGCCAGAGAAGATCCTGATTGAACCTGTCGGCGGTACTCCATCAACAGCGGTTGACCCGAGAGCTGCGTGGCTGCCTGTCCACCGCTTGTCGCCCAGTAATAAGCCTGCTGCAGGAAGTCATATTGATAAGGCTGAAAGTCATGCCCATTTACGGGATAACCCATTGAGGCCTGATAACGTTCGATGGCGGAGCGCGTGCCACGCCCGACCTGACCGTCAACACGACCGGCATTGTAGCCAAAGTAATTCAGTGCCGTTTGGGTTTGCGCCCCTTGAGTGGTGGATGGGATACCTTGCCGGTAGGTTCGGGTCGCTGTCGATGACTGTGTCTTCTTTTTTTGCTGATCTTTGCCAATAAGATATCCAGCGACCCCTCCGACGACAGCACCGCCGATGAAATCCCCAGCGTCAGCGCGCGCATTCTGAGGGGCTATTGCTGCAATAGATATAGCGATACCCAACGATAGAATAAAACGAACGATCATAATTAACCTCCACTCAAAAATCACTAATTTCGCTGAGTATATCACAGCTAAGCACGCGCGGGTGAAACCGGCGACAATTGGCTGATTGTGCGCGGAGTATCTGGAATTTCTGTCGAGCTATGGGATAGTTAGCTGTTCACGCGACGTTGGTGGCGAGGCCGCTCATCCATGGAACTCACTCTCGATGCTGCGAAGCGCGATTCGATATGGCCCAATTGGTCGTCTGCCACTTGCCAACGTCTTCGTTCCACTGTAAACGCCGCCACTATCGTCTTCGGGCGAGATTCTCTCGTGGGAGGTTACTGAGATCGCGATCTTGGACCGGACCACGCAACATAATCTGGGTGGGACGCGTCCTGCCTAAGTTGAAAGGAAAACCAAATGGCCAAAAAGCTTGCTGGTACAATGAAACTGCAGGTTCCTGCAGGTCAGGCGAACCCGTCGCCGCCAGTTGGTCCGGCGTTGGGTCAGCGCGGCATCAACATCATGGAATTCTGCAAGGCGTTCAACGCCAAGACCGCAGACATGGAGCCCGGCGCTCCGTGCCCGACCGTGATCACCTACTATCAGGACAAGTCCTTCACCATGGACATCAAGACGCCGCCTGCGTCTTATTACCTGAAAAAAGCGGCTGGTCTGAAGCCGGTTGGCAAGCGTAACCGCCCCCGCGGTGCGGAAAACCCAGGTCGCGAGACCGTGGCAACCGTGACCTCGAAGCAGGTTCGCGAAATCGCCGAAGCCAAAATGAAAGATCTGAACGCCAACGACGTGGAAGGCGCAATGCAGATCATCCTGGGCTCGGCCCGCTCTATGGGCATCGAGGTGAAGTAAGATGGCAAAACTCGGTAAACGTACCCGCGCTGCGCGCGAAGCTGTCGCTGGCAAGGAAAACCTGTCGGTTGAAGAAGCTGTTTCCCTGGTCAAAGGCAACGCAACTTCGAAATTCGATGAGACCATCGAAATCGCTCTGAACCTGGGCGTTGACACCCGTCACGCAGACCAGATGGTTCGCGGCGTTGTCGGCCTGCCGAACGGCACAGGCAAAGCGATGCGCGTTGCTGTATTTGCACGTGGCCCCAAGGCTGACGAAGCAAAAGAAGCAGGCGCAGATATCGTCGGCGCAGAGGACCTGATGGAAACCATTCAAGGCGGCACCATCGAATTCGATCGCTGCATCGCGACCCCCGACATGATGCCGATCGTTGGCCGTCTGGGTAAAGTACTGGGCCCCCGCAACCTGATGCCGAACCCCAAAGTTGGCACCGTGACCATGGACGTGAAAGCGGCCGTGGAAGCAGCCAAAGGTGGTGAAGTTCAGTTCAAGGCGGAAAAAGGCGGCGTTGTGCATGCTGGTGTTGGCAAAGCGTCGTTCGACGAAGCCAAGCTGGTCGAAAACGTTCGTGCCTTCATCTCGGCTGTGGCCAAAGCCAAGCCGTCGGGCGCTAAAGGTACATACATGAAGAAAATCGCACTGAGCTCGACGATGGGCCCGGGTGTAACTTTGGACGTGGCTGCTGCTGCGGGCGAATAAGTTCTTCGAAATACTCTCAGAAAACCCGGCCAACAGGTGTTGGTCGGGTTTTTTTGTTCCGCGTTGCCGCTGCATTGATGTCACAAATAATGCCGGCAAGTCGGGAGATGGTTTCGCTATTAGACATTTGCGCTAGAAAAGGTCCAAATTTCGGTTCTATCAAGAGCGTTCCATGCGTCCGAGCAAATCTCCAAAAGAATTGCGGCAGTTAAAGCGTCAGATCGTCCAGTATCGGAGGGACATAGGTAACCAACTATTTAAGGAACGTGGTGGATACGTCATGGGCGGTTGCCTTCGCGATTTCCGGTTGCTTGAAGAAAGCAGTTGGGGGCAAGCAGATTTGTTCACGAAATTGCTGGGGATCTACGAACAACAAAATCAACCTATTTTCGTGGAAGGCACAAAGCCGATACTCGTCGATCTTGGGGCGGCAGATGGCTATTGGGGCGTTGGTTTGGTGCAAGCGGGCCATTTCGAGCGAAGCCTATGTTTCGAACAAAGACGCAAAGCTCGACAGATCATCCGAAAGACCCTGCACGCGAATGGTGTTCGCGACAGGGTCGAGATTGCTGCCACCGCTACGGACACTTCAATTCGCGAACTGGTGTCTAGTAGGTATCAGCCTCAGGATTTGTTTTTCTTGATTGATATCGAAGGCGGTGAGTTCGAACTTTTAACCTTCGAGTTTCTTAGTGAATTCAAGTCTTCAGAGTTTCTGATCGAGTTGCACTCCACACGCAGATATTTTCAGATATCATTTGATCAATAAGACCGGCATGATCTGACTTGATACTGATATGTACATGGTCGCTTCGGCCGAGAGGCTCATGGCTTCGGCTGAAACTCGTGCTGGTTTTTGTGTTGGATGTGTTTTGCCGGATCTTCCACGGCATCAAACGTATCATTCACTCGTGAACAATGCGGTTTTTGGGCTTCCGGCGCATAGTAAATCGCTCGCCCTATTGGGAGAGGTGTTTGAGGAGGACCAATTGGCCTCTGAGGCCTGGAAGGATTCACTTGCACTTTTGGGATTGAACGCGGCGGTTGAGGCGCAACGCGAGAAACCTTTTGGGCGCTTGCGTTGGGGGTCAACTGGCCCAAGAGCTTTGACGACTGCATTGAATATGTCTGGCGAACGCAAATACGCTCATGACAGCGCAGCATTTTACCATATTACCAGTCGAGAAATACCAGCGTTGTTTCAAGCAGGAACCCGGCTTTCAGATTTTGTGACACCCACCACATTTGGGTTCCATTTGTGGGGTCGAGATTTCCGCGCTGCTTTGGCCGAGCTTGATCCAAATGCTCAACAGTGCGCTGCCCGCGACATACTGGAGTCAGCTGTTTGACGGAACGATTAGCGACCATCCACGCTATTCTACAAAATGGCGATCTGTCTTTGGCGCTAATTGCGGGATGTTTGTTATGTTTAGATCTTTCGATATGGAGGCGGGTACAACCTGATAATGGTTTTGATTTTGCACCACGATCACAAAAACCATGACAGACACCGGGCAATTGCCTAGAAATGCTAATTAAGTTTACGATTGAAGCCCGGTGACCCCTGTGGAGCAATTGGCATTTACCTATGAGATGGCCGTGGTGTCGGGGCTTTTGGCGTTCACGGTTTTCCTGTTTGTGTCTGAAATCGTCCGGATCGATCTTTCCGCTATTCTCGTTTTGGTCATTGTTGGTCTGCTGAGTTATGCGCCCGGCCTTGAGAATCTGGCAGATGTACCTCATCTGTTTGACGGATTTGCGTCGAATGCGGTCATTTCGATCATTGCAGTAATGATCGTTGGTGCGGGGCTGGACAAGACAGGGCTGATGAACAAAGTCGCCTCTGTTATCCTGAAATATGGTGGCAAGTCGGAAGGACGGGTTCTACCCATCATTTCAGGCACCGTCGGTGTCATCTCGTCATTCATGCAGAATGTCGGTGCCGCGGCTTTGTTCCTTCCTGTGGTTAGCCGGATCTCATCTCGATCAGGGATCCCGCTGTCGCGATTGCTAATGCCGATGGGGTTTTGCGCCATATTGGGTGGCACAATGACTATGGTGGGCTCTTCTCCGCTGATCCTTCTGAATGATCTGATTCAAACTGCGAATGAAGGTTTGCCTGAAGCACAGCGTATGGAGCCTTTTGGGTTGTTCTCGGTCACGCCCATAGGTGCGGTGCTGATTTTGACGGGTATCGCGTATTTCCTGTTGCTTGGGCGATGGGTTTTGCCGGGTGATTCAGGTTCTGAAAGCACCGGTACCGGGCGCGGGACGCAGGAATATCTTCAGCGGGTTTATGGGCTGAAAGCCGACGTGTTTGAGGTTGTTGTACCGGCCGACAGCCCGCTGGTCGGGCAGATACTGGCCGACATCAACTTTGAAAATCACCTCTATATCATCTCGACCTTTTATCGCGGCAAGACTTCGATGGTTCAAGTGCTGACAGCCGAGATCGCCGCGCCATGCCGATTGGCGATTGTGGGGCGGCGTTGGGTTGTCGAAGAATTTGCTGAAAAGTACGGGCTGACCGTTCTGCCGGATCTGGATGTGTTTGTCGAAGAGTTTGCACCCACAAATGCCGGGGTCGCAGAGGTGGTCGTGACGCCCGAGAGCAAGCTGATCGGCAAATGCCCGAGGGAGTTGCTGTTTCGAAAAACTTACGGAATGTCTCTGCTCGCCATCCATCGGGGGGAGGAAACGCTAAGCCATGTCGAAACAGAGACACACGAATCCACGCAAATCGGTCTTGAGAAGTTCAAGGCCGGTGACATGTTGGTTGCCCATACCCGTTGGGACAACCTGATGCGGATCAAGCGTGACCCGGATTTTGTTGTGGTCACGTCTGATTTCCCGCAAGACGAATTACGCCCGCAAAAGGTTGGCTGGGCGCTTTTGTTTTTCGTGATTTCTTTGTCGCTAATTCTATTCACAGATGTCCGGTTGTCACTTTGCCTGCTGACGGGTGCTGCGGGTATGATGCTGACCCGCGTGTTGAGCGTGGACGAGGCCTACCGCGCGGTCGGGTGGAACACGGTCTTTCTCTTGGCCTGCCTGATCCCATTGGGGCAAGCGGTGCAGAATACGGGAACTGCAGCATGGATTGCGCAACAGATCATGATCATTCTGGACGGATGGCCGATCTGGGCGCTCCAGGCCGGTGTAGCCATTCTGGCGACAGCGTTTTCGCTGGTGATGTCGAATGTCGGGGCCACAGTTCTGCTGGTGCCCCTTGCGGTTTCAATCGCGGTTGCCGCCGGTGGCAACCCCGCTGTCTTTGCGCTGACCGTCGCGATTTCGACCTCGAACAGTTTCATTATCCCGACCCATCAGGTCAACGCGCTGATCATGGGGCCCGCAGGGTACAAGGTTATGGATTTCGTGCGTTCCGGCGGCGTCATGACGATCATATTTCTGATCGTCTCGCTGTTGATGCTGAACGTGATCTTCTAACCCTGATGACTATCCAGACAGGTTGATTGTTTGGCCCTGTTCGGATGCTTGCTGCGCCGCAAGACCGATGCGTACGGCCCAAATCCCATCACCCAGAGAGACCTCGGGTTTGGCGCGCTCACCCCGGATCAACTCCAGAAAACCTTTGTGCTGATAATAAGTGGAGCCATTGTGGTCGCCAGCCGCCAATAACTCGGGATCAACCGGGATCTCTCTCTGGATTGGACCTTTAGGTGCGCGGGGGCTGATGATCAGCTGTGGTACCGGCGCGTCGCCCAGATGTTCGGGCCAGAACCGGGCCGGGCCGGGCACAAGCGCTTCGATCTTGGCTTTGGGTCCAATGGCCGAGATTTCTTCCTGATACCGCGACCCCTCGGCGAACATGCAAAGCTCGAGCATCGCGCGCGCGCCTGAGGCGAAATCGACAATGACGTAACCGTGGTCCAGAATATCCGGCGTATTGCCGTTGTAGTCCTCATCCAAATGATTGACAGCTTGGCCGCCGCTCGCCGAAACCCGAACTGGGTCGGATTGCAGGATCAGGCGCATGAGGTCGAAGAAGTGGCAACACTTCTCAACGAACGTACCGCCGGTGTTGCGGTTGAACCGGTTCCAGTTGTCGACCTTTTCAAGAAACGGGAAACGGTGTTCGCGGATCGAGAGCATTTTGATCCCACCACTGGCGGTTGCTGCTTCATCGATCAGCGCCGCAATAGGGGGCATATAGCGATATTCCATCGCAACCCAGATCGGGTGAGGGTAAATGCGTTCCAGTTCCTCAAGCCGGGCAAGATCGGCGGGGTCGGTGAATAACGGTTTCTCGATCAACAGGGGCAGGGGGCGGGTTTCCGCAATCTCGGCCAGTTGATCGACATGCAGGTGGTTGGGGCTGGCGATGACCAGACAGTCTAGGTCACTGACCGCCAGAAGGTCCTGAATGGAAGACAACATCTTCGCATCGGGCGCAATCGCCTGCGCCTTTTGCGCCATCTCCGGGTCAGGTTCGAAGATTGCGGCGACGCGTGTGCCCTCAAGCAGAGCAATGTTGTGCAGGTGTTCCTGCCCCATCATGCCGCATCCGATCAGCCCGTAGTTGGTGGTCCGGGTCATGCGCAGTTCCTTTTACTTCAGGCGTTGAACGTATTTGGCCCGATCCGGATCGAACCATGTTTTTGAAAACTCGACAGGTTCGGCTTTCTCAGACCAGCTGAACCGTTCGATGTAACCGACCGTGTGTCCGGCAGATTTGGTGAAGCCTTCAGGCGTCCAGTCGGGCAATGAACCGATGGAAACGCGATCCTCAGCCCGTGTAATCCAGAAGCCAAGCTGTTGCTGGTAATAGCGATAAAGTGAGTCGGACAGCAGGTTCTGGTCGATGGTCCCAGCCGATTCGTCCAGCCAGATTTCCTCGACCGCGATGATTGTGTCATTCAAATAGCGCATCCGGCGCACCCGCGAACCGTGATCAGACAGGCCGAATTCCGGCAGGTCTGCGGGCTTTTGCAGATGATCAACCGATAGGATATCAGCGCGCGGCAACCCGCCGCCTTCGGGTAATTCCAGCCGGAACATCGCATAGACGCTGTTCTGCGTTCCAGTCTCGCGGATGTAGTTGCCCGAACCCTGAATACGCTCCAACATGCCTTTTTTCTCAAGCTCGGCGAGGGATTTTCGCAAGGTCCCGACCGAGACATTCAGGTTCGAAGCCATGTCTCGTTCGGGCGGAAGACGTTCACCATCAATCAGGCGACCCGCCGCGATATCGCGGATCAGCAGCTCTGAGATCTGGACATAGATCGGCAGGGCATTTGGGTTGCGGCTGTTGGAGGACATTGAGGGCGCTTCACTCGGTCGCAGGAAAAATTGATACACTATTGATCTACATCAATGCGCTTGCTACGCAAGAGGAAAGTCAAAGATGTACGGAGCGTGAATCAAATGACCATCGTCCCCATCACATCCCCCGACCTGGATGCGGCCGAGGTTTCGTGGTTTGCAGCGCTCTGCTCGGATGACTACCAGTTTCTGGGTGTGCCCGATGGTGATCTGCGATCCAGTTGGGAGCATTGCTCGGGCATCGTGAAAGAGGCCGAGGCGCAAGGGTTTCGCAACATCCTTTGCCCATCGTCATATCAGGTCGGACAGGACACCCTGAGCTTTGTCGCAGGGTGCGCGCCGATCACCGAAAAAATCAACCTACTGGCCGCCGTGCGCTGTGGTGAGATGCAGCCCATCATGCTGGCCCGCACCATCGCGACGCTGGACCACATGCTTAAGGGGCGGTTGACGGTCAATATCATCTCGTCCGATTTTCCCGGTGAAAAAGCCGATAGCGCTTTCCGATATCAACGCTCGCGCGAAGTGGTGGAAATCCTGAAACAGGCCTGGACGCAGGATGAGATTAACCATGCGGGCGAGGTCTACAATTTTTCGAGCCTGACTACGGACCCGGCCCGGCCTTACCAGGCTGGTGGCCCGCTTCTGTATTTTGGCGGCTACTCCCCGTCTGCTTTGGACCTGTGCGGCGAGCATTGCGATGTCTATCTGATGTGGCCGGAAACCAAAGATCAGTTGGCAGAGCGAATGAAAGCCGTTCATGCCGTTGCCGAGAATTACAATCGTACTCTGGATTACGGTCTGCGCGTCCACATGATTGTTCGCGATACCGAGGTTGAGGCACAGGAATACGCTGACTACATCGTTTCGAAACTGGATGACGAATACGGTCGCGCGATCCGCGAGAGGGCGTTGGACGCGACATCGTTGGGTGTGGCGCATCAATCCAAGAACCGTGATCTGGCGGATGAATATGGCTATGTCGAACCCGGCCTGTGGACCGGCGTCGGTCGCGCGCGTTCGGGCTGTGGTGCTGCGCTGGTCGGTTCGACCGATCAAGTTATGTCTAAGATTGAAGAGTATCAGAAGATGGGCATCCGCGCCTTCATCTTCTCGGGCTATCCGCACATGGACGAGGCCAAGCATTTTGGCGCCCGCGTGATGCCCAACCTGAAAACCTGCTCGCTTCCCGAAGCCTACGGACGCGTGCCAGCAACCACCCCGGCTACCCCGCTGGGCAACGGAGTTCGTCGCTAATGCAACGCGTGAAACTATCTGACACGCTGGAAATGAGCCGCCTTGTCTATGGCATGTGGCGCTTGGGTGATGACAGTGACACCTCGACAGCGCATGTCGAGGCCAAGATACAGGCTTGTCTGGATCAAGGGATCACCACCTTCGACCAGGCAGATATCTACGGTGGGTACGCGGCCGAAGCTGTTCTGGGCAACGCTTTGCGCGCCAATCCCAACCTGCGTCAGAAGATGGAGATCGTCACCAAATGTGACATCGTCGCGCCAATGGGTCGCTATGCGGAGGCCAAGGTCAAATACTACGACACGTCGCGCGCGCATATTCTGAAATCGGTGGATACGTCTCTGTCGGAGATGGCGATTGACCACATCGACCTGCTATTGATCCACCGCCCTGATCCAATGATGGACCACACTGAAACCGGTGCAGCGCTGGACGAGGTGGTTGCGAGTGGCAAGGTCGGGGCTGTAGGCGTGTCAAACTTCCGCCCTTGGGATTGGTCTCTGCTGCAGTCGGCAATGAAAACCCAGTTGGTCACCAATCAGATTGAAATCTCGCTTGGAGAGATCGGCCCGTTCACTAACGGCGATCTGGCGTTCCATCAACAGCATGGACATCCGCTGATGGCGTGGTCCCCGCTTGGCGGCGGCCTTTTGATGGCCGGAAACCCTCCGGTCGGTGTTGTTGCAGATGAGATCGCCGCAGAATTTGGTGTGGACCGAGCCGCAGTGGCCGTTGCCTTCCTGCTCGCGCATCCAGCAAACATCCTGCCGGTTCTGGGCACAAATAATCTGGGCCGCATCAAGCGCGTCTCGGATGCTTTGAAGGTCAAGCTGGATCGTGAAAGCTGGTACCGCCTGTATGAGGCGGCGCTGGGACATGAGGTGCCATGATGAATGCAATCTCACGCGATATGAACCATACATTCGTCCCGCATAAAGACGACACGCGAACCCTGCGTGATGCCTTCGGCCGCTTTGCCACCGGTGTAACCGTCGTGACCTGCGACAGTGAGGATGGGCCGATCTGTATTACTGCCAACAGCTTTTCGTCCCTGTCGCTGGACCCACCACTGGTGATGTGGGCGGGCGATCGTAATTCGCGCCGGTTCCGTTATTTTCACGCGGCACGCCATTTCAGCGTGCATGTCCTGTCTGCCGAACAGGCCGAGCTATGCTTTGGGTGTTCGAAAGACGCCCATGCGCTGCGTGATATCGAACATGACCGGTGTGAAAACGGCACCCCGTTGTTGCCGGGCAGTCTTGCCCGGTTCGAATGCGAGCAGCACGCTTATCACGATGCGGGCGATCATGTGATCGTGGTGGGCAAAGTTCTGAAGGTCAGCATGGCGGATGGAGACGCGCTGACCTTCTTTGCCGGAAAACTCGGCCAATTTGCGCAGAACTAAGCGTGATATGACGATTGCGGGGCAAACCCGCGGCTGACCAAGGGAGGATCCGCATGGGCGGACTGGCATCGGCGTTAGCGCCGATTGCATTCGTGAACGAAACCGTGCTGCGATTGGGCCGCGCGGTTGGCGTCGTTGCGATTGCAGTTATGGTGATCGCAATCCTGATTCAGGTGTTCTTTCGATACGTTCTGGGCAACGCCCTGCCGTGGCCGGATGAGGCTGCGCGGTTCTGCATGCTCTGGATGACGGGGCTGATGGCCCCCACCGCTTTCCGCCGCGGAGGGTTCGTTGCCATCGACATGCTTGCGCGTCTCCTGCCGCGTGCGCTTGGCCTTTCGCTCAATCTGTTCCTGCTGCTGATATCGCTGGTCGTGCTGTTGGTTGCTGTCAATATTGGCTGGTCCGAGGTCACAGGTTTTGGCGGCAAGTTTGCCACCGCGGCCCTGTATCTGCCCACGTCTTTTGGATTCGATGAATGGTACCGCATCCCGCGCAGTTGGATGATGGCTTCGCTGCTGGTGGGGATCATCCTGCTGATCTCGGTGAATATCGAACTGATCTTGCGATCCATAGTGACCATGCTGGGTGGAGCGCATCTTCTGCCCGAAATTCCCGAAGCTGCGGTGGGGGCTGAATAGATGCTGATTTGGTTCCTGCCTACATTCCTTGTCTTCCTGCTGATCGGCCTGCCGGTCTTTTTCGCGCTACTGGCTGCACCCGGTATCTTGCTGTGGCTGAGTGGCCAAACCAACGACATCACCCTGCTCTATCGCAATGTCTATAACGGCATGGACAGCTTCCCGCTGATGGCCATTCCGTTTTTCATGCTTGCCGGAGAGCTGATGAATCGCGGCGGTATCACCATCCGCCTCGTCGAGTTCAGCCAGGCCCTGATGGGCCACCTGCGGGGCGGCCTTGCGCATGTGAATGTGCTTAGCTCGATCCTGTTCGCGGGTCTGTCCGGCTCTGCCGTCGCCGACACATCGGCGCTTGGATCTATGCTGATCCCGGCGATGGAGAAGCAGGGCTATACTCGCAAGTTTGCTGCCGCGATCACAGCGGCCAGTTCGGTGATCGGACCGATCATTCCGCCCTCAGGCATCATGATCATCTATGCCTATGTCATGGGCGAAAGCGTAGCGGCCCTGTTCCTAGCAGGTATCGTGCCCGGTGTGATGGTTGGCGTTGGACTGATGCTGATGATCAAAGTCATGGCTGATCGTTATGACTTCCCCGTCGCGAGCCGCAAATACACTTGGCCCGAACGCCGTCAGGCCAGCCTTAAGGCCTTCTTTCCGCTGATGACACCGGTGATCATTTTGGGTGGTATTCTTGGCGGTATCTTCACCCCTACCGAGGCCGCCGCCGTTGCCGTGGGATACGCTTTCATTATCGGTTTCTTTGTTCTGCGCACTCTTACCTTGAAGGAAGTTCCCGAAATACTTAGCAACGCGGGTATGACCTCGGCGGTCGTCTTGCTGTTGGTGGGCGCGGCAATGGCGTTTAAGACGGTGGTCAGCCTCAGCCATGCGCCGGAGCAGTTGGCCTCGCTAATCCTCAGCCTATCGGAAAACCCGCTGATCCTGCTGTTCCTGATCAACCTGCTTTTGTTCATCGTGGGTATGTTTCTGGACGCAGGTCCGGCGATCATCATCCTTGGCCCGATCCTTGGTCCGATCTTCACCAGTCTTGGTGTCGACCCGATCCATTTTGCCATCATCATGAGCGTCAACCTGACCGTTGGTCTGGCCACACCGCCAATGGGCCTGGTTCTGTTCGTAGCCGCCGCAGTGTCGCGGGAGCGGGTAGAAACCATCGCCAAAGCCATCCTGCCGTTTCTGGCAGTCGAAATCATTGTGATCTTCCTGATCACATACATCCCCGCACTATCCATGACGATCCCGAGGATAACGGGATTTGCAAACTGAGTTTCACAGGGAGGAAACGTATGCTCAGAAGAATTATCAAAACCGCAGCGGTGGCCACATCGTTGGTGGCTGCATCCGCGATTGCCGCGACAGCCGCCGATTACACGCTACGCGCCACAGCAAACTCGAATGAAAACGATGAAGACTATGACGGTCTGGTCGTTTTCAAAAACTATGTCGAGGCGGCCTCGAACGGAGCCATTGAGGTTGAGCTGTTCATCGGAACGCAGCTTTGCTCGAACGGTGCCGAGTGTCTGCAGGGCGTGGCGGATGGCACCATCGACATCTACATCTCCACCTCTGGCGGCGCGTCGGGCATCTTTCCTTACGTGCAGGTTCTGGACCTGCCATATCTGATGGCCGATGACCGCATTGCCGAACACGTGTTGTCAGGCGATTTCACCCGCAAAATGCGCGACATGGCGCTAGAAGATTCCGGTGGCGCGATCCGCTTGATGACCATTGGCAACACCGGTGGCTGGCGCAACTTCGCCAATACGCAGCGTCGTGTTGCCGAGCCTGGCGATATGGAAGGTCTGAAAATCCGCACAGTCGTGGCCGACCTGCCACAAGAACTGGTTAAGGCTCTTGGTGCCTCGCCGACCCCAATCCCGTGGCCGGAACTGTTCACCAGCTTCCAGACCGGTGTGGTTGAAGGATCCAAAAACGGCATCACCGACATCATGGGCATGAAATTCCCAGATGCGGGTCTGCAATACGTCACGCTTGATGGTCACGCTTATATGGGTGCGCTGTGGTGGATGAACAACGCCAAATTCCAGGAAATGCCCGAGGACATGCGTCGCGTTGTCGTGGATGGTTTCTATGCGTTGCAGCAGGCCACCTTTGCCTCGCCCAAGCGCAAATCGATCCAAGCATACGAAGATTTTGTTGCTGGCGGAGGTGATCTCTACGTACCTACACCCGAGCAGAAAGCCGCGTTCAAAGAGGCTGCAACGCCGGTCTATGCCTGGTTCCAGTCCAACGTGGCACGCGGAGATGAAGTGTTTAACGCTTTGACCGAGGCCGTTGCCGCGGCTGAGGCGGATGTAAACGCCTCGCGTGATGCGGACCTGAACTAAATTGTTGGGTCGGGCCTTTGAGCCCGGCCCTCACCGAAACGGGTACATCCACCCTTTGTAGTCGTTGATCAGAACATGCGCCCTTTCGATCTGCTCCGGCGACATCTTCTTGACCACTTCCTCAAGGCTGATCGCCGCATCGGGGTCGCCGCCAATCGCGCTGAGCGTGTACCACATGTAGGCTCGCACCAGATCAGGCGCAGGCATGCCCAAACCCAGCTCATAATACCAGCCGATGCCGGATTGTGCCCCCGGATGCCCCTTCATCGAGGCGCGCAGATACCATTCGAACGCGCGCTCATAGTCTTGCTCGACCCCAAGACCCAGCCCGTACATCACACCGATCAACTCTTCGGCTTCGGCATTGCCGGATCGCGCCGCTGGCAACAGTTCTTCGCGCGCGGCCTTAAACTCCCCGGCTTCCATCAAATCACGCGCCTGTTCCAACTCGGCCAGCGCCGGAGTCGCAAGCAGATAAAGGGCAAATACAAACTGACGCATGGGG
This sequence comes from Ruegeria sp. AB11, assembly GCF_056536325.1. Lineage (NCBI taxonomy): Bacteria > Pseudomonadati > Pseudomonadota > Alphaproteobacteria > Rhodobacterales > Roseobacteraceae > Ruegeria > Ruegeria sp. AB11. The sequence goes on from NZ_JBQFJO010000001.1 coordinate 1,341,850, forward strand.
TTGCTTTCCTCTTGGCCGGGGCCGCGGCGGCTCAGGATTTGCCGCGCCCGCTGACGGATTCTGATTTCATTCCCTTTGATATGGAACAGGCCGCTATCGGTCATCAACTGTTTTACGATCCTATCCTGTCGGGTAACCAAAACATTGCTTGCGCTCATTGCCATCACCCGGATTTTGGCACCTCGGACGGGCTGTCTCTGGGCATCGGCGAAGGCGGGCAAGGGCTAGGCCCGGACCGCACGCCCGGCATCGGGGCGGATAAGATCCGCAAGCGAATTCCGCGGAACTCGCCGGGCTTGTGGAATCTGGGGGCCAAGGAGATCCATACGGTCTTTCACGACGGCCGCCTGAGTATCTCGGACGTTTACGGCAACGGCTTCAATTCACCTGCACAGGAGTGGCTGCCGGAAGGATTGAACTCCCTATTGGCCGCACAAGCATTGTTCCCGCTGACCTCGCAGTTCGAGATGGCTGGCAATGTCGCCGAAAATCAGGTGACGGGCGCGGTGCATGACCGCATCGACAAAGGTTGGCCGATCCTCGCGAAGCGCGTCCGCACCGACCCTCTCTATGGCCCAGCCATGGTCAGTGCGTTTGATGAAATCGACACGACCGAAGACATCACGATTACCCAGATCGCCAACGCGCTGGCCGCGTTTATGGCGCTGGAGTGGCGCAGCACAGACAGTCCGTTTGATCAATTCCTGGCCGGCGATCGGTTGGCCCTGACGCCACAACAAAAAGAAGGGATGTCTCTGTTCTTTGGCGACGCGGGCTGTTCTTCCTGCCACTCTGGCCCATTACTTTCGGATCAAAGTTTCCATGCATTGGGGTTGCCTCCCTTTGGTCCGGGGAAAACCCGTCTGTGGGATCCTTATGCGCGCGACGTGGGCCGTGTGGGTGAAAGCAATCGCCTGGAAGACGCCTATCGGTTCCGCACGCCAATGCTGCGGAACGTCGCCAAAACGGCGCCCTATGGTCACAACGGTGCGTTTCCCGATCTTGAAGGTATTGTGCGCCATCACCTGAACCCGCAGGAAAGCCTTGCGACATGGACCTCAGATATGGCTGCCCTTCCCGAAGTGCCGTGGCTGGAACGTGTCGACTTCATCGTCTGGGAAGACAGTTTGGAGATGGCTCGCCAGCGCCGCAAAATCGATATTACCCCGCAAAATCTGACGGATGATCAGATCGCCGACCTAGTTGCCTTTCTTCATGCTCTGACGGGAACGACGCTTGATACGCCGCTCTTTGGTGTGCCCGAGGGCTTTGAACCCTAGAAGAGCTTGGCCATGTCATTGGACATTTGCTTGAAATCTCATAATGCTCCGGTCAAATCCACCGCCGAGAGATTCAATGCATTGCCACTACAATCCAAATGATCAGTTACAGAATTGCGATACTGCAGATCTGACGCGGCGCTTCACAATACAGGATGCAGCTGCCTTGGATGCGACTCTGCAACGGGAACGTATATTGGGTAGATTCTGATGGACCATATCATTACTCTGAATTCGGGTTCGTCTTCGCTCAAGTTTGGGTTGTTCACAACCACCGGAGAAGATCCGGTGCTGATCTGCTCGGGTGAAGTTGAGAGTATTGGCAGTGCGGCGGCACAGATCAGCGCAAAGACCACGGATCGCCGGGTACTTGTCGATACCACTTCCGAGGCTCTTCACGATCAGGCCAGCGCACTGGATTACATTCTGGATTTTCTAGAGCGAGAATTCCCGGCTGCACGTGTGGCAGCCGTTGGGCACCGCATTGTGCACGGCGGGCCGGACAATGATCGACCGATATTGCTGACCCCCGATAGTTTGCAGGTGCTTGAAAAGCTAGAGCCTTTTGCGCCGTTGCACCAGCCTTACAATCTGCATGGTGCACGCGCGGCGATGGAAAGGTTCCCAGATGCCAAGCAGGTTGCCTGTTTCGATACGGCCTTTCACCGCCATCACCCCTGGGTCAATGACACATTCGCATTGCCGACTGAGTATTACGACATGGGCGTTCGGCGTTATGGTTTTCACGGGTTGAGCTATGATTACATCTCGGACCATTTGGCCAACACCGCCCCACTAATTCACGGCGGGCGTGTGGTTGTAGCCCATCTTGGGAACGGTGCTTCGATGTGCGCCATGATCGCAGGCCGCTCGGTCGGGTCGAGCATGGGATTTTCGGCCATGGATGGTTTGCCTATGGGCACGCGCTGCGGTCAGTTGGATCCTGGGGTTGTGCTGTATCTCATGGATCAACAGGGCATGAATGCGGACGAGATATCGGATCTTCTTTATCGCAAATCCGGTTTGCTGGGACTTTCGGGTATGACCAATGACATGCGCACACTCGAGGCGTCGAATACGCCGGGTGCGCGTAATGCAATCAACTATTACACCTTCCGGATACGCCGCGAACTAGGTGCATTGGCCGCCGTGCTGGGTGGGCTGGACGCGGTCGTGTTTACCGGTGGGATCGGAGAGAACTCGACCTACATCCGTGATCGCATCTGCACTGATATGGGATGGTTGGGCATCGAGCTGGACCATGATGCAAACGCTGATAACAGGCGGGTTATTTCCACCGATTTGTCGCGCGTGAAATTGATGGTCATTCCGACAAATGAGGAATTGGTAATAGCGCGTGCGGCGGCTGCGCAGATCGGCTGAATCTTTCCTTTCGAAGCGCGCTGGTTTGAAGTTTTTTTCTGGGATCAGACAAAAATGTTTCGACACTACGGGAATCCCCCAATTTCGCGATTCCCATGGATGCGTTAACTTTTGATTAACTACCGGGCCAGTGTGCCCAACCACTTTCACTAATTTCCCCCGATGAGGGGCTGGCTTCCTACCCCCTTGGCCGGCCCCTCTACTTTTTTGGGACTAGGCTCACACCGTATCGTTTTGAAGGATTTGGCGAACGAGTGCAGGCAGCTTGGCGCTGTCTTGATAGCTGAGCGTGTGCGGCAGGTCCGAAATAGGTGATTTGCGATAGCCTTGTTCAAATAGCAAAAACGGTACCCCTGCACGCTGGGCTGTTTCGGCATCAACCTCGCTGTCACCGACAAAGATGGGCGGGCCAGCAGCCTGCAGTGCCTCAAAGCTGGCGTTCAGATGCGCTGGGTCGGGCTTGCGGATATCCAAGGTGTCGCCGCCAAATACGGTGTCGAAATAAGGCTGCAGCTTCAATTCGCTCAATACATGCCTGGCCGGCGCTTCGGGTTTGTTGGTACAGACCCCAAGAGCACAACCCATTTCACGCAGTTCTTCCAATGCCTCAAAGACTCCGGGGTAAACGACGGTCTGGTCGCACGCGCCCGCATTGTAGTGCTTTAAGGTAAGCTGCGTCAGTTCCGCGTGCCGATCCGGCTCTATCCCGCAATGGGTCATTACACGCTCGACCAATTTAGGCAGACCGTTTCCGACGAATCTACGGATTGTGTCATTAGGCAATGCCGGATGCCCTTGATCATCAAGCATTCGATTTGCTGCAGTAGCGATGTCGGCAAGGCTGTCCACCAAGGTGCCGTCCAGGTCAAATACAACGACTGCCGTCATCTGCGAATCCACCTTTAACTATTGATGATTAGTGCCTAGGTCGCAATTCGTGACGACGCAATGGAGAGCCGAATAATTGGCTTTAAAACTGTGGCTTGACAAACCTTACTATTTTTATCAGATTAATCTTACGAACAGATAGCCAACCCTATTCAGGGTCAGCCAGATCAAGCGAAACAAACCGACAGGCCACGTGCCAAAGACGCTCTGGAGATGCCCCGATGAACATGCAAACCCCCTCCTCGACGCAAAGTTATGCTGTTTCAATGCTGCCGGCTCATAAAGCAGAAGACCTGACAAACGGTGGCAATCTGGCCCATATCGAGCTGGGCGATCAGCTTTATACACTGCGCATCACCCGCGCGGGCAAACTGATCCTGACCAAATGAGCGCACCTTCTTCGCGCGGCGGGGCGGCCGTCGGTCGTCTGACCGACCTGAGCCCCATTGAGGCCGGTGCCGTCATGTACCTGCGCCTCTGGGGTGATGGTGACAAAGGCCGCGCCAACGCTGCTAGTGATTTCGACATCGCGCTGGGCGCAGATCAGGGCCATGCCACGATGCTGACTTTGGATCGGCTGTGTTCACTGTGTACGCATCATGGTCGCCGCCCGCTGGTGCGCCATGGCTTGGGTTGCGCCTGTCTGGGGGCTGATGAGAACTGCTTTGCCCAGATGATCGGCGCCGCGTCCGAGGGCGCGCGCGAGGACGCGATGATGATGGCCTCGCTGATTGTGCGACCTGATTTTGCCCCAGCATTGGCCTCATTGTCCGAGGAACTGGGGCTGGCTCTACGCCGGATGATTTTAGCGGCACCTTGGCCGACGACAGGGCACCAACCCCCAAATGCGGTGCTCCACTGATCGGTGGTAGCAAAACCCCGGCCATTTTGCCGGGGTTTTGTTTTACTCAGCAACAGCTACAGCCTGCATGGTGATGGTCGTGATCGCATTCGAGGGCGGGGCTATAGTCCCCAACCTCCGCAAGTACTTCCCGCAACGCCCAAAGGATCATGTCCACATCTTCCGCTTCGATGGTTAGCGGCGGCCGTATTTTCAGGATATTGTCCTTCGGCCCCTCGCTGCCAATCAGGATGCGGTGATCGCGCATCCGGTTTTTAACGTAGCTACAGATCTCGCCACTTTCCGAGCCATCTGGGTTGATCAGTTCTACGCCCAGAAAAAGGCCCATACCACGCACATCGCCAACGCAGGCAAAGTCTGCTTCAATTTGCCTGAGGCCGTCCATCAGGCGAGCCCCCATGAATTGGGCATTTTCTTGCAATCCTTCGTCGTCGACAATGTCCAGCACCTCTTTCCCGATCCTGCAGGACAGGGTTGAGCCGCCAAAAGTAGAAAAGAACTCGATCCCGTTGTCGAAGCTTTGGGCAATTTCTTTGGTGGTGACCAGCACGCCCAGGGGGTGGCCGTTGCCGATGGGTTTTCCCATGACCACGATGTCAGGCAGCGCGCCCTGATGTTCAAAGCCGAAGTAATGTTCACCCAATCGCCCAAGACCAGTCTGAACCTCATCCGCGATACAGACCCCGCCGGCAGCGCGGATTTTCTCGTAGACGGCAGGCAGATAGCCCTTTGGCGGGATGATCTGCCCGCCGACCGAAGGGAAGGTTTCTGCGATAAAGCCCGCAAGGCCTTGGCCTTTCGCCTTTAATGCCTCAATCGCCGGATCAACCAGATTCGCGAACCTCCGGGCACGGTCGGGATCGTCACGGCGGAACGAACCGCGATAGTCATCTGCGACCTCAACCAGTTCCACCCAATCGGCTTGCCCAACCCCTCGGGGTTTGTTGAACTTGTAGGCCGAGATCGCCACCGCTGCGTTTGTGTTTCCGTGATAGCCGTGATCCGGCGTCACGATACCCTTCGCCCCGGTATGCGCGCGCGCCAGCCGCAAGGCCAGTTCGTTGGCTTCGGTCCCCGAGTTGACAAAGAAACAGACCTCAAGGTGATCTGGCAGTTTCGACAAAATCTTGTCAGCAAATGCGGTCTGCGCAGGATGCAGATAGCGAGTGTTAGAGTTCATCCTCTTCAGCTGATCCGCCGCGACCGCTTGAATGTGCGGATGTGCATGGCCCACATGTGGTACGTTATTGTACGCGTCCAGATAAGGCCGCCCCCATTCGTCGAACAGGTGATGCTTCCAACCGCGCACCAGCATGATCGGATCGTCATATGTTAGGCTGAGGTTGCCGCCAAAGTGATCGCGTCGATCTTGTAGGATAGCTTGCTTGTCGGTTGGGCGATAGAAAACCTTCTCATCCGGTAGGTTCAACAAAGCCGCCGGGTTGGGACACACCGCGTTCCACAGTTCCATCTCATCCGGGTCGGCAACTCCGGGCCAGTCGGCCTGCATCCCGTCGGTCGTCAGTGCTAGTTGGAAATGCACATGCGGGGCCCAGCCACCATTCTGGCTGGCATTGCCCAGCCGGGCAAAGGCCGCACCCTGAGCCACCGGATCACCGGGTTTCAAACGCTCGCTTACTTCGGGGTCCAGATGGCCGTAGAGCGTATAGAACGTGTCCCCCTCGGGTGTTTCGTGATGCAGGATCACCACCCCACCGTAATCGAGATGAGCGTCCCGGTTCTCAACCACCTCGACCCGACCACTCAGCGGCGCATGAAGCACCGTTCCGGCGGGTGCAAACACATCCACCGCCAGATGCACGGTGCGCCGATCCGAGGCCTTCCACGGACCCTTGCGGAACCCTGGCTCTGCATAGATCAGGCGGGGTTCATTGTAATAGCCAAGCCAGAGGCCCTCTCCGAATTCCTCTCCGACTCGTGCCGCCTCAGCAAGCGGCATGTGGAACGGATTTTGTGGCCATGTCGAATTTTCCACCGACAACGAGCCCATCGGTGCATCGCTTAAATCCTGCCCGAACATCTGTGCAAAATGCCCGCGATGGCTGGATAGGTAGGTGTGGACACGCTCGGCTCCGTCAACTACCGGAAGGCCACAAGCGGCCCGCAGGCGGGCTGGCATGAGCGCGCCATTGATCTTCGCGTCTTCCAGGAATCGCCACGCCGGAGCCTGGCTGATTGTCACATAAGGGTCGTCAGGGTTCTCGGCCGCCATCAGAGTCGAGTTCACCACCGACACTGCCAGCCGCATCTGCAGAAGGGGCCAGATCAGATCGATTTCATCAGGTCGCAAACGGTTGGCGGCGTGATAGCCACGCACCAAAGCGGCCAATGCGCGTTCGGGTTTTGGGTGGTCCAGAACGACATAGGCCCCGGCAATGGCCAGTTCGCATACACGCGGTGCTGCGCACATATCACCAAGGTCGATCAGGCCCGAGACGCTTCGACGTTCGCTCAACTCACCTTCAACAAGGATATTGTAGTCATTGGCATCATTGTGGATCGCCTGTTTAGGTAAGCCGTTCAGATGATCACCGATGGCATCAAATTCTAAGGCTATCTGTCGCAGTCGCGCGCGCCGTGCCGGATCAGAAATTGCCCCCAGTTGATCAACAATCCAACTAGCTTGGGTCAGGTCCCATTTGAAATCTGCACGACTTAAGCCCTTGTGCTTGAACGCCTCCAGCGCCCGGTCCGTTGCGCCTAGAACACGCCCCAGCTTGAGGATCAGGTCCTCGTTTTTTGGCACACTGCGGGCAAAGCACTGCCCCGGCATTCGTTCAAGCAGCCAGACCAGCCGCGGCTGCCCGTCCGCGTCAGCAATTTCAGGCAACATGGTTCCGTTCAAATCAGAAACAACGTCAGGAAACGGCAAGCCCGGAGCCTCGGTATCGAGATGCTTTAGTGTTTTGATTTGCAAATCCACCAGATCGGCGTCGCAGCCGGCCCGCATTACTTTGAGCACATAGTCCTGCCCATTCGTGGCCTCGACTAGAAAGTTGAGGTCATATTCCCCATCCAACCGCGTTAGACGGGCTTCCAGCCCCCAGTTCTGACGCAGCTTTCCAGCCCAATATGCATTCAGATCGCCCATGCATTACCCCATGACATTCCCAACTTGATCCCCTTCATCTGGCCAAAAATACTCTCGGGGGGATCGCGCCCCGGTGCGATGGGGGGCAGATAGCCCCCCTACCGTCAGCTCAATGCACGCAGGCGTTTGAACAGCGAGGACGTATCCCACCGGCCGCCACCCAGTTTCTGCACATCCTTGTAGAACTGATCGACTAGCGCGGTAACGGGCAGCGATGCGCCGGTCTCATTTGCTGTATTCAAGCAGATCTCCAAATCCTTGCGCATCCAATCCACGGCGAAGCCATGTTCGAAGTGGTCATCCAACATGGTCTCGTACCGGTTTGCCATTTGCCAACTGCCCGCAGCGCCCTGGCTGATTACCTCGACGACAGCACGGCCATCTAGACCGGCCTTCTCAGCAAAATGCAGCGCTTCGCTGAGACCTTGCACCAGCCCGGCAATGGCGATCTGATTGCACATCTTCGTCATCTGGCCTGCACCGTTGTCGCCAATGCGGCGGCAGATCTTGGAATAGACCTGCATCACCGGTTCAGCTGCGTCATAGGCCTCCTGATCGCCACCACACATGATCGACAATACACCATTCTCGGCCCCGGCCTGACCGCCCGAGATCGGGGCATCCACAAAAGCGATCCCATCAGCTTTGCCAGCCTCGTACAACTCGCGCGTCACTTTGGCGGATACCGTAGTGTGGTCCACAAAGATTGAACCTTTGGCCATTCCGTGAAAGGCCCCATCCTCACCTGTGCACACCATGCGCAGATCGTCGTCGTTGCCGACACAGGCCATCACGAATTCTGCCCCTGCCGCGGCTTCACGCGGAGTAAGCGCCATGGTTCCGCCATGCTGGGCAACCCAGGCCTCTGCTTTGGATGCGGTGCGGTTATAGACTGTGACGTCGTGACCGGCGGCCTGAAGGTGCCCGGCCATCGGGTAGCCCATGACGCCCAGACCAAGGAAAGCGATTTTTGCCATGTGATGATCCTCTTTGTAATCCGTCCCAGGCCTCGACGGCACAACAGGGCGAGATGTTCAGCAGAGACAAATCAAAGGTTGGGCTAAAGGGCAACCCTGCGTCACAGTTTGCCGCCCAAGTCTTTCAGAATCGGGCAATCAGGACGGTCGTCCCCGGCACACGCATCGACGAGATGGCTAAGCGTTTCGCGCATACCTTTGAGATCAGCAATTTTGGCGTCAATCTGCGCCAGATGATCCCGCGCAACGCGTTTTACGTCAGAGCTGGCCCGGGTCTCATCCTCGTAAAGGGCCAGCAATGTGCGGCAGTCTTCGATGGTGAACCCGAGCGTTCGGGCGCGACCCAGGAAATTCAGTTTGTGAATGTCCTTATCGCGGAACCGACGATACCCATTGTTGTCGCGCAGCGGTTTGATCAGGTTGATATCTTCATAATAGCGGATGGTTTTGACGGGCAGGCCCGTATGGGTCGAGACCTCTCCGATGTTCATGCTACAGCCTCCCGCCGAAGTGAATTGTCGCTGGCCCCCGGTATGCTGGTCCGGATGCGCCGCAGCCGCAGAGCATTGGATACGACAAAGACGCTGGACAAGGCCATGGCCCCGGCGGCTAGAGCGGGTGACAGTAGATAACCGCCAAACGGATATAGCGCTCCGGCTGCGACCGGGATCAGCAGCGTGTTGTATCCGAAAGCCCAACCGAGATTCTGGCGAATATTGCGCATCGTGCGTTGACTGATTTCGACCGCGTTTGCGACACCGCGCAGATCGCCCGACATCAGCACGACATCCGCGGTTTCGATTGCCACGTCAGTGCCGGTTCCGATTGCCACACCTATATCAGCCCTTGCCAGAGCAGGCGCGTCGTTGATGCCATCACCAACAAAGGCGAGTGTTCCAAACCTGGTTTGCAACTTTTCGATTGCGTCAACCTTCCCCTCCGGCAGAACCTCGGCGGTGACGTGGTCAATGCCCAGCTTATCGGCCAGCGCCTGTGCGGTTTGCGCGTTATCGCCGGTGACCATGGCGAGGGTCACACCCATCTCATGCAGTCGGGTCAGTGCCTCGGGCGTGCCCGGTTTGATTGGGTCTGAAACTGTCAGCGCAGCAGCGGCTTGTCCGTCAATTGCAACATAGATCGGTGTAGCCCCTTGGGCTGCACGTATCTGCGCATCAGGCCGCAGGCTACCAAGGTCGATGCCGGTCTGTACCATAAGGCGGTCAGACCCAATCAATACAGAATGCCCCTCGACCTGCGCGCGCAAGCCCAACCCTGTCAGGGAGCTGAATTCCTTCACGTCAGGCAAAATGTCAGGACCTGCGCGAGTGATTGCGGTAGCTATAGGGTGTTCCGATCGCGCTTCAGCCGCCGCGGCCAGGCGCAGGACTTCGGCGCAGTCAAAGCCGTTTGTTGTCGCAACCTCTTCCAGTTCGGGCCGACCCAGAGTCAGCGTGCCTGTTTTATCCAGGGCGATGACTTTGGCTTGTTGTAACTGCTGCAATGCATCGCCCTTGCGGAACAACACGCCCAATTCAGCTGCACGCCCGGTACCCACCATGATCGAGGTCGGCGTAGCCAGACCCATCGCACAAGGGCAGGCGATGATCAGCACCGAGACCCCGGCTACCAGTGCCAGCGGTAAAGCCGGGGCGGGTCCAAAAATCAGCCACGCAACAACCGTCAATAAGGCCACGCCTATCACCGCAGGTACAAAATAGTAGGTGATTCGATCCACCAACGTTTGAATGGGCAGCTTTGCCCCCTGTGCCTGTTCGACGAGTCTGACAACCTGCGCCAGCACGGTATCCGAACCTACATGCGTGGCCCGAATGCGAAGGGCACCAGTTCCATTCACCGTTCCTCCGACCACCGGATCGTTCTTGGCTTTGCCGATGGGTATGGGCTCACCGGTAATCATGCTCTCATCTACATACGAGGTTCCGTCCAAAACGTTGCCGTCCACAGGAACGCGCTCACCCGGGCGGATCTGAATGATGTCACCCACAATGATCTCGGCAATAGGCTGGTCTTGGGTTGTTCCATCCCTCTCGACCCGAGCTGTTTTAGGTTGGAGTCCGGCCAGTTTGCGAATTGCTGCACCTGTTCGCCCTTTTGCGCGGGCCTCCATCAGACGGCCTAGCAGAATCAGTACAACGATGACTGCCGCAGCCTCGAAATAAACGTTGGCTGTGCCTTGCGGCAGAACCTGCGGCGCAAATGTCGCGAGGACCGAGTACAGATATGCCGCGCCTGTCCCCAAAGCGACCAGCGCGTTCATATCGGGGGCGCCCCTCAGCAGTGATGGGATACCTTTGGCGTAGAACACCCGGCCAGGACCGACAAGCAGCGCTGAAGCTAGCGCAAACTGGATCAGATAGCTTGCTTGAAGGCCGATAGTAGAATGAACCCAATGGTGAAATGCAGGGATCATATGCCCGCCCATTTCCAAAACAAATACCGGCAAGGCCAACATGGCGGCAAACACTGTTGCGCGCCGCATTTCCGCAAACTCATCTATTTTGCAATTATGATCGGCTCCGTCCTCGGCCTCCGGGCGCGCCGGATACCCCGCTTCGGTCAAAGTCTTCGCAAGCATTGCCGCTTCGGTTACACCCTCGGCATAGGTCACTGTGGCGCTTTTCGTGGCAAGATTGACTGCCACATCTGACACACCCGGGCTTGCCTGCAAAATACGCTCTATCCGGTTCACGCACGTGGCGCAGGTAATGCCATCGATGTCCAGACGTATCTGTCTTGTCGCCGCGGGAAAGCCCGCTGTGTTGAGCGCGTCTAGAATCTCGTCGAATGAGGCCTCATAGGTGATATCGGCCGTCTTGGTCGCGAAGTTGACTTCGGCGGAGCACACCCCGGGTGTCGCACGCAATGCGCCCTCGACCCGGCCAACGCACGAGGCGCATCCCATGCCCGTAATCCTGATCTGTGTATGCAGTAGCTCGGCCATTCGTGGCGTCCTGGTAATGTACTTTGGCCTCGATATAGAGGCTCCAGTCACTGGAAGGTCAAGACACTGTTCTCAACTGCGCGCCACCGTCGCACCTGGATTGAAGTTGATCTACGCGCCGGAAGCCTTGAGCTCGGCCAACTCGCGTTGCAGCCGCTGATTTTCTGTATGTAGATCAGCCAGTTGCTTACCCAGTGTGTTTAGGTGGGGCCGTAGCTCGGCCTCGGTGAAGCGAGGCGTGATATGGCGCGGGCAGTTCCAATCGAGCGCCTCAACTTTGATGATGGCAGCACGCTCTGCCTCGGTCTCCGAGCCGTCGACATAGAGATTGGTTGCGGCCTCAACACCCTCGGAAAATGTCATCCGCCCCAGGATCTTGAGGCGACGCTGGTTCGCGTAATCCATCAGAATCAACGCCACGCGGTCATTTCCATCAAGATTTCCGCGCGAGATGTACTGCTTGTTTCCCGACAGGTCAGCGTAACCGATAGTTTGCGGGTCCAGCACTTTCAGGAACCCGACCGGTCCACCCCGAAACTGAACATAGGGCCACCCTGATTCTGATACAGTGGCTTGATAAAATCCGTCGCGTGCGTGAATGAATGCCTCTTCTGCCGGTCCGATTTGATGGCCTTGCCGCGGCCCGGATTCGAGGAATTTTGAGTAGGTTTTGGCTGATCCCATCCGCTCTTGATGGGCGCGCACTGCGGGCGTGAAGGTCAGTTCAGAAAAGGCGCGGGGCATTTTTGCTGTCTCCTGAGTCTTTCGCGGATCGTCTTCAATATGGATGACAATTGCGTGGGCTGTCAGATGTGGGAACGCAGAAGTGAACAGGGCCGGAAACTGGACCAAAGACGTTGCGTAGCAACGCTTTTCGACGCCACGTCACATGGATTGGAAGGAATCGCACACGCAGGTAGCCTTGGGTCAAACACCTGATCTGGAGAGCTTATTGATGTCGCTTTTTACCAGCACCGCCGCCTGGGTTACTGACGAACACCGGATGTTTGCCGAGATGGCCGGTCGTTTCATGGACGATGCTTTGGTTCCTAACACAGAGAAATGGGCCGAAAACGGCGTGGTTGATCGGGACTTTTGGCTGCAGGCGGGTCAGACGGGTCTGATGGCTGGTTCGATTGCCGAGGAGTATGGCGGTGTTGGCGGTGGAATGGGCTTCGATTCTGTCACCCTGTACGAACAGACCGCACGCGGTGATGCTGGATGGGGATACGGCATTCAGTCCATCGTGACCCATTACATCACCACCTATGGCAGTGAGGATCAGAAACACAAATGGCTGCCAAAGCTTGCCTCTGGCGAGATGATCGGAGCGCTTGCGATGACCGAGCCGGGTACTGGATCGGATGTGCAGGCAGTGAAGACTACGGCTGAGAAGGATGGCAATTCGTATCGGCTTAATGGCTCCAAGATATTTATCACCAACGGGCAATCGGCTGATCTGGTCATCGTGGCGGCGAAGACCGACAAGTCCCTTGGGGCAAAGGGTGTCTCGCTGATCGCCGTCGAAACCGAAGGAACCGAGGGATTCCGCCGGGGACGGAACCTTGAAAAGCTTGGAATGAAGGGCAACGACACGGCAGAATTGTTCTTTGAGGATGTCAAAGTTCCAATGACTAACCTGCTGGGCCCAGAGGAGGGGCAAGGGTTCTATCAGCTGATGAAACAGCTGCCGTGGGAAAGGCTGACCATCGGGATCATGGCGCTGGGCGCGATCGACTTTGCAATATCTGAAACTGTGAAATATGTGCAGGAACGCAAAGCCTTTGGCCAGCGGGTGATGGATTTCCAGAATACCCGTTTCAAGTTGGCCGAGTGTAAGACCAAGGCCGAGGTCCTGCGCAGTTTTGTCAATGACTGCATCGGCAAGCTGGAGGCCGGCGAGCTGGACGCAGCGACAGCGTCAATGGTGAAATACTGGGGTTCAGAGGTGCAGAACGAAATCATGCATGAATGCCTGCAACTGTTCGGCGGCTATGGCTTCATGATGGAGTATCCGATTGCGCGGCTCTACGCGGATGCGCGGGTGCAAATGATCTACGGTGGCACCAATGAGGTGATGAAAGAGCTTATCGCCCGTTCGCTGGACGTCTAACGCGAGGCACTCCCGCCCGTCGTCGGCATTCCTTGCAGAACGTCTCCTCCAATTGGGCCAGGCAGGCGCGGGCGCAGTCCGCACCTGCCCGGCCCCTGCTGTCCGCAGGACGCAAGGCCTGAGGCCGCGTAGGTTTGCGGCACTCGTTGCCATTGAAGCACTGCATTCCGCCTGCCATTGTGATTGAGGGATATTCTATCCGAGAGGAACCTCGACATGGTTGCGTCTAACAAAGATCGCATATGCGCCCTGCTCAAGAGTATTGAGACGGGCGATCCGGGCCTGATTTCAGTGGTGAACGAAGCGCGGTATATCCAGCACAATCCACAAACTCATGAAGGCAGTGAGGGCTTGGCGGCGTTGTTCAAGCGGCTGTCTGATACCTCTCCACGCGTGAACATTGTGCGCGCGTTTGAAGATGGAGACTTTGTCTTTGCGCATACCGAATATGATTTCTCGCGCCGAAACATTGGTTTTGAAGTGTTCCGCTTTGAAGACGGGCGAGCGGTCGAGCATTGGGACAATATTCAGAAACGATTGGGTCCAAATGGTTCGGGGCGCAGTATGGTGGATGGCCCCACAGAAAGCCGGGACATCGAGAATACAGAAAAGAACCGGACGCTTGTCCGTTCTTTCGTTGAAAATGCCCTGATCGCAGGAGATCCAGATCAGATAGAAGCTTTTGTTAACACCACTGCCTTTGCGGAACACAGCCCGGGTTTCTCAGACGAGTTAACAGCGTTGCGCGCCGCATTGTCCGACATAGAGGCCATAAACTATCAGCATCTTCACCGGGTTCTGGCGGAAGGCGATTTTGTTTTGACCGTTTGTGAGGGCGAGCGAGCAGGCAAGCATAGCTCTTTCTATGATCTGTTCCGCGTATCTGATGGCAAGATCACTGAACATTGGGATACGGTTGAGACCATTGCACCGCGCAGCGAATGGAAGAATGACAACGGCAAATTCTAAGGGAGTTCTAAAGGCTGGTATCAGGCTCCAATTGTTCACTGATCCAGCCTTGGAAAGATCGCAGCGGCTCGGGGGTAGACCGGTCATTCGGCCATACGAGATAATAGCTGCCAAGACTCACATACGGACCGTCCCACGCCTTAACAAGTCTCCCTGAGCGCAGATCATCCTGAACCAGATATGAAGGCACCAAAGCTACGCCCAATCCATGGATCGTGGCTTGGATCATGGTCGAGAACTGATCGAACATCATACCCCGCAGGCCGGTGACTGATTGGCCCTGCATCTCGAACCAGCGCTCCCAGGCATCTGGTCGGGAATCCAGGTGCAACAGCGGCGCGGCGCAGAGGGTATCCAAGGTGTCGAAATTGGCGTTGGTAAGTGCAGGGGCACAAACGGGCAGGACCTCTTCCCTCATGATCGGCAGATACTGAACACCCGCCCAATCCTGCTGACCAAAATGGATCGCTGCATCAAATGGTTCAGAGGCAAAATCAAATGGCTTGAGGCGGGTCCCCAGATTGACTGTGACCTCAGGATGGCGGCGGGCAAAATCCTGCAGGCGCGGTGCAAGCCAGTGCATCCCGAACGCGGGAAGGATCGACAGGTCAAGCGACCCGCCAGCCGGGTTGGCTTTGAGCTTCAATGCCGCACGCGCCAGTTCCTGCACTGCAGACCTTGCGGTCTGGACATAATCTTTGGCGGCGGGCGTGAGGTGCAGCCGCATTTGGCTGCGCTCGATCAGTTGCACGCCCAACTGGTCCTCCATTGTCTTCAGTTGGCGACTGATTGCGCTTTGGGTCAGGGACAGTTCAGCTGCCGCAGCCGAAGCGCTGCCCAACCTGTCAACAGCCTCGAGCGCGAGCAGAGATGAGATGGAGGGAAGAAACCGCCTGGGCGTAATCATATGACTTATCCTCATACCTTCTGAACGCAATAACACTGGTTTTTTCCAACCACCAGAGCGATGAAAGCTGGAACGCATCGCCAATTGTGATCTTGAAACGCGTGCCCGGGCGCGGGAAAATCGAGAGGCTGGGCGAACCCGCGCCGAGATCGGTCAAAGCCGATGATACAGACCAAACAAAAGCGAGAACCATGGACCGCGCCCAGATCGTACATGAGAATTTTCTGACCCGCGTTGCAGATCGCGATTTTCCCGACGGTGTGCCGCCGTGCTCCGGGTTGAGCGATGCAGATGCGGTTTCGCTGTTCCGGTCACAGGTTCTGAGCCGTGCATTGGACAGGACCAGCCGAGCGATGCAAAAGGCTGGGCAGGGGTTCTATACGATTGGCTCGTCCGGGCATGAGGGGATGGCAGCCGTTGCGCATGCCCTGCGCCCGACCGATATTGCGTTCCTCCATTATCGGGACGCGGCCTTCCAGATCGCGCGGGCGGAACAGGTACCGGGTCAACAGATCACATGGGACATGCTGCTCAGCTTTGCGTGCTCAAGTGATGACCCGATCTCGGGCGGACGGCATAAGGTTCTGGGGTCGAAAGCACTGATGATCCCGCCACAAACCTCGACCATCGCCAGCCATTTACCCAAAGCTGTCGGTGCGGCTTATGCGCTGGGGGCTGCGCGCCGAAACACGCCTGAACATCGCGTGCTGCCGAAAGACGGAATTGCAATGTGTTCTTTTGGGGATGCTTCAGCCAATCACTCGACGGCTCAGGGGGCGATCAACACTGCAGGGTGGACAAGCGTGCAGTCGACACCGCTGCCCTTGCTGTTCGTGTGTGAAGACAACGGAATCGGGATTTCCGTCAAAACGCCCAAAGGCTGGATTCAGGCGTCGATGGAGCACCGTCCGGGGATCAGGTATTTTCAGGCAAACGGGTTGGATATCTATGAAACTCACGCCGTCGCAAAAGAGGCCGCTGACTATGTCCGCAGGCGTCGGAAACCAGCTTTCCTGCATTTGAAAACAGTGCGCCTGTATGGCCACGCTGGTGCGGATGTGCCGACAACTTATCTGCCAAAGTCTGAAGTTGAAGCAGATGAGGCAAACGACCCGCTATTGCACACCGTACGGCTGCTGGATCAGGCAGGTGCGTTGTCGACGGAACAGGCGCTGAGTATTTACCGCGACACTTGCGCAAGAACCGACCGCGTGTCGACCGAGGCTGCCAGTCGTCCTCATCTGGCAAATGCGGCCGAGGTTATGGCAAGCCTGATCCCGCCCAAACGTCCCTGCAAGCCGACAAATGGCCCGAGTGCCAAAGCGCGGACTGAAACTTTTGGCGGCGATACGCGTGCGATGGATGAGCCCCAGCCGATGAGTCGGCTGATCAGCTGGGCGCTGACCGATCTGATGCTGGCGCATGATGAGATCGTGTGTATGGGCGAAGATGTAGGACGCAAAGGTGGCGTTTATGGCGTGACACAGAAGCTACAGCAGCGTTTTGGCCCGGACCGGGTGATTGATACACTTCTGGACGAGCAATCTATTTTGGGGCTCGCTATCGGCATGGGTCATAACGGCTTCGTGCCGATCCCCGAAATCCAGTTTCTGGCTTATCTGCACAATGCCGAGGATCAGATCAGGGGGGAGGCAGCAACTTTGCCGTTCTTCTCGAGTGGACAATTCACTAATCCGATGGTCCTGCGGATCGCTGGTCTGGGGTATCAGAAGGGATTCGGCGGGCATTTTCACAACGACAATTCTCTGGCCGTTTTGCGGGACATACCGGGCGTGATCATCGCCTGCCCCTCTACTGGTACGGATGCGGCACAAATGCTGCGCGAATGTGTGCGCTTGGCTCGAGAGGAGCAACGAGTTGTGGTGTTTCTTGAACCGATCGCGCTCTATCCCATGCGCGATCTGCACGGGGCGCAGGATGGAGGGTGGATGACCACCTATCCGTCACCGGATCAAAAGATTGCGCTGGGTGAGGTTGGCGTACATGGTGGCGGCACAGATTTGGCGATCGTGACCTACGGCAATGGGCACTATCTTTCGAAACAGGCTTTGCCCGAGCTTGAGGCGGCAGGGCTGAAAACCCGGATCATTGATATGCGCTGGCTGGCTCCGCTACCGACTGACGCCTTGCGCGAGGCCACCAACACATGCGCACATGTATTGATCGTTGACGAATGCCGCCGCACCGGCAGCCAGTCTGAAGCGCTGATGACTTTCTTCGCGGAAGACAGCCCCGCGATACCAACCGCCCGTGTTGTGGCCGAGGATTGCTTTATCGCGACCGGTCCGGCCTACGCTGCGCCTCTCCCCTCGAAAGACGGAATTGTTGACGCTGCTTTGGCGCTGACCGGAGGAAAATCATGACCCGCACTGCTGTTGTGATCTGTCCTGGTCGGGGTACTTATAACAAGCCTGAATTGGGCTACCTGCATCAACATCACGCGGGTCGGATGAGCCAATTTCACAGTTTCGATGAGATCCGTGCTGAAGCGGGGCAGGAGACGGTAACGGCGCTGGATGGTGCTGGCCGTTTCAGCGTTGGTAAATATTCGCGTGGCGATGTGGCCTCACCCTTGATCTATGCGGCGTCATTGGCGGATGCGCAGGCACTTGCCAAGGATATTGATGTGGTCGCCGTCACCGGCAATTCGATGGGATGGTATATCGCGCTGGCCGTCGCTGGTGCATTGACCCCAGAGAACGGCTTTCGTGTGGTCAATACGATGGGTGCGCTAATGCAAAAGCAACTGATCGGTGGCCAATTGGTGTACCCGTTCGTTGACGAAGAATGGTCGAATGATGTTGAACGCAAATCAGCGTTGTTAGACACGGTTGCGCGGATCAACACATTGAAAGACCATACTCTGGCGCTTTCGATTGATCTGGGCGGGATGCTGGTACTTGCAGGGAATGAGGCAGGGCTAACTGCGTTTGAAACCGCCAATCCCGTTGTGCAGGATAGGTTTCCTTTGCGACTGGCGAACCATGCTGCCTTCCACACTGCGCTACAGGCACCAGTGGCGGCGGAAGGTCGAGCGCTACTGGGCGCTGATCTGTTTGGCCAACCAGAGCGCCCGATGATCGACGGCCGTGGTAAAATCTGGTGGCCCGGAGCGACAGATACCGGGGCACTGAGGGAGTATACACTTGGCCATCAGGTGACCGAGACCTATGATTTCACCCATGCCATCCAGACGGCCGCGCGCGAGTTCGCTCCGGACCTCTTTATTGTGACAGGCCCCGGTGCAACGCTAGGCGGTGCCGTCGCGCAATCTCTGACTTTGGGGAACTGGCGCGGTATGACGGACAAGATGTCGTTCCAGTCGCTGC
Source organism: Ruegeria sp. AB11 (assembly GCF_056536325.1). Taxonomy (NCBI): domain Bacteria; kingdom Pseudomonadati; phylum Pseudomonadota; class Alphaproteobacteria; order Rhodobacterales; family Roseobacteraceae; genus Ruegeria; species Ruegeria sp. AB11. Next base: position 1,360,653 of record NZ_JBQFJO010000001.1, read on the forward strand.
AGGAAGCTGACCCGTTCCTGATTGCCATGGGGCGGACCGATCAACGCGCCCTTGCAACTGGCTAGATCCGGCCTGATGATCGACGAAAATTTGGCGAGGCTTGGGAATGCCTGACTATGATCAATCGTTATGGCGGCAGACCTGCGGCGAGAGTATCAAAACGCAAAAACTCTCTGGTGACGTAACCGTAGACATTGCGGTTATAGGAGGGGGGTACACGGGGTGCTCTGCCGCCTTGACCGCAGCAAAGGCTGGGGCTTCGGTTTGCCTACTCGAAGCACATCGGATTGGGCATGGCGGCTCGGGTCGAAATGTAGGGTTGGTCAATGCCGGGCTTTGGCTGCCACCTGATCAAATTCGGTCGCATCTGGGGCAGGTGCCAGGTAATCGTCTGATAGATCTGCTGGCGAATGCACCATCTGAAGTCTTTGGGTTGATCGATGCGCATGAGATTGCATGCGAGCCGGTGAGGCATGGCACGTTACATTGTGCCCATTCGGCCAAGGGCTTTGAGGATTTGCATACACGCCATAGCCAGTTGAGCGTTTCTGGGGCGCCGGTCGAGCTACTTGATGCAAACACCTCACGCAAGCGCACAGGTAGCCCCGCTGTCCATGGCGCTTTGTTCGACCCCCGTGCTGGCACAATTCAACCGCTGGCCTTTGTAGTCGGCTTGGCACGCGCCGCGCAGGATGTGGGGGCGCTGATCTATACCGAAAGCCCAATCCAATCCCTGCGACAGGAGGCGGGGATGTGGGTTTTGCACGGAGAAAACGGCGCCGTGCGTGCCAAATCGATCATTCAGGCGACCAACGCCTATCATCAAGGCATCGCCGATACCGCGCCCGCCTACGTACCTGTGTACTATTTCCAATACGCCACTGCTCCGCTGTCACATAACCTACGAGCCAGCATACTGCCCGAGGGTGAAGGGTGTTGGGATACAGGGCTGATCATGACATCGTTCCGGCTGGATCAGGAGGGACGATTTATCATCGGCGGAATGGGTGATCTGAACAGCGTCGGAGGCTTTGCGCACAAAGCTTGGGTCAGTCGCAAGTTGGTGGCGGTCTACCCGCAACTGGCGGATCAACCGCTGGTCAAAGGTTGGCACGGACGCATTGCGATGACTTCAGACCACATCCCCAAGATCATTCAGATCGGCCCGCATGCGCTGGCCGCGCATGGGTTCTCGGGGCGTGGGATCGGACCGGGCACCGTGTTCGGTCGCTTGATGGCCGAAAGCCTACTTAACGATGATCCGTCGCTGCTGCCTGTGCCGCCGATAACGGAGTACCGTGAGAGCTGGACGGGACTGCGCCGGGCTTTTTTCGAAACCGGAGCTGCCCTGACGCACCTCGTCAAAACCCGATTTTGAAGTTTAGACAGACCGGGTAATACCGCCGTCCACACGGATATTCTGGCCGGTGATATATCCGCCACCCTCAGAGGCCAGCAGCGAGACGACCGAGGCGATCTCATCATAGCTGCGCCCATAACGGCCCATCGGAATGCGTGCGCGGAACTCTTCCTTCTCGGGAAGGCTGTCGATGAACCCCGGCAAGACGTTGTTCATGCGGATATTGTCGGCGGCATATTTGTCCGAGAACAGTTTTGCAAAGGCCGCCAGCCCCGCGCGGAATACGCCTGAGGTCGGAAACACCGGGTCAGGTTCGAAGGCGGCAAAGGTCGAGATGTTGATGATCGATCCACCACCCTGCGCCTGCATAATTGGGGTAACCAGACGTGTGGGCCGCACCGCGTTCATGAAATAGACATCCATACCAGTGTGCCAGTCCTCATCCGTAAGCTCGAGCACCGGTGCGCGTGGGCCATGACCAGCCGAGTTGACCAGTACATCGATGCGCCCCCAATTGGTCATCACCGCATCCACAAGTTTTTGCAGGTCATCATTTGACTGGTTCGAACCCGTAATACCGACGCCGCCCAATTCATGCGCCAGCGCCTCACCCTTACCCGAAGAGGATAGGATGCCAACCTTGAACCCGTCCGCCGCCAACCGGCGCGCGCTGTCCGCGCCCATACCGCTGCCGCCTGCAGTGATCAATGCAACTTTTTCCATCTTCGCGCTCCTCTGCGATATCTGATGCGAAGATGGCTGACCCGCATCAATTCGACCAATCAGTTCTGTTGCGCAGTAGCAGTAGAAAATCTACAGTCTATGAATGCCTGCTCTTCCACCTCTCAACGCGATGCGCGCCTTCGAGGCCTCGGCGCGTCACTTGAACTTTCGCCTTGCAGCGGAAGAAATTGGGGTCACTCAAGGGGCCGTTGCTCAGCAAGTGCGTGGACTTGAGGCGCGATTGGGGACTGCTCTGTTTGAACGCCTTCCGCGCGGGTTGCGGCTGACAGAAGCGGGACGCAGGTTACAAGCGCCACTAAGTCGGGCGTTTCGTCTGATCGAAGATGCCTTCGATGACCTATCCAATAATAGGCAGATCGCAATATCGGTCACGCCCAGTTTTGCATCTAAATGGCTGGTGCCGCGTTTGAATGATTTTCTGACCAGCTATCCCGATATTTCAGTTCAGGTTGATGCACGCGAGCGGTTGGCGGATTTCAGATCGGATGGGATCGACATCGCAGTACGTCAAAGCCGTTCGCCGATTGCGCAGGACCTGAATGCCATACCGCTATTCTCGACCGAGTTCGTTGTTGTCAGCTCTCCAAAATTGGCGTCACAAATCTCCAGCCCAGATGATCTGATGGAGTACGTTCTACTCAGCGATTCCCACGGACTTTGGCCTCTGTATCTGGAACGTGCAGGGGTAGAGGGGAAACCCCGGACGATAAGCTTCAGTCAGACAAGCCTGGCGATTGACGCCGCAATCTCCGGTCAGGGGTTTGCGCTGGCCAATGCCCCGCTTGTTTCGGATGAACTGGCCTCGGGGCGCCTATCGCAACCATTATCCGAGGTGCTGGTTGATGATCTGAGCTTTTTTGTCGTCATCCCTAAGAAGCCACGTCAACCAGAATTAGTAGGACACATGCGCGACTGGCTTCTATCTCAGGTCTGAAGATTGGCGGCAATGCTCTCGATCCGTGTGCGTAACCAGCGATGCGCGGGATCGTTGGTCGAGCGCTGGTGCCAGACCATGTAGATCGACACTGGGTCACACCCAAATGGTAAGGGCGCACAGTCCAGTGTCGCCAGCGGGCCGCGTTGCATCAAAGCTGTATCGGTCGAGATCAGGTCGCTGCCTTTCACGAAGGGCGGGATTGCGTTGAAATGCGGCAAGGTAACAACGGGTGGTCTGATCTGGCTTTGGTCCACGCCACGCATTACGGCACGGGCATTTCGTCCGTCGGCGAAACGCACCTCGACATGATCGCTATCGCAATATGCCTGCCAGTCCTTGGGCGGGTCGTGGTGGGCGGCATCGTAGAAAATCATTAGCGGGCTGGTGATCAGCCGTTTCTGAATGATATCCGGCCCATCTGGCGGCAATGGGGTCAGCATCAACTGGCACCGGTCACTGCGTAGTAGGTCCGGGTCCGGAACCCCCGAAGGGATGAATTCCAGTCGCAACCGGACGCCTTCCTTGCGCGTTTTACGCAGCAATTCGGGAAAGATCAGCTCGCGCGGCATATCATTGGTGGCGATCTGGATGGCCATCTGTTCAGACACAGGATCAAATGGACGGCCGACGGTCAGGGCACGCATGTTGTCCAGCACCTGTTGCACCGGCTCTTTGAGGGCAAGCGCGCGTTCAGTCGGGGTCAGCCCTTGACCGGATCGAACGAACAGCGGATCACCAAGCACTTGCCGCAACTTTCCCAGCGTATGGCTGATGGCCGATTGCGTCACCCCGAGCCGGTCGGCTGCCTTCGAGACTGAACTTTCTTCGAGTATTGTCAGAAATACCCGAAGGACTTTGCCATCAAGATCAGTGAAATCAATTTTATTCATACTGTATATGATTATTCATGAATGGATTTGGTGTCCATGCCGGGATAGGGGGAAGGGCAGCACGCAGGAGGCACGCGATGGGGATCCGCTTTTTCTCGGACAAGAACCGACCCGTTCATATGGGCTCGTACCCGTTGGAACGGCTGGCACGGCAAAACCGGATGCCTGACTTGACACAAGTCCCACCAATGCGCGCGCTCAGCTTTCACCGTTCTGATCGGCCCGAAAGCATCGTCAATGCAATGGGAGAATTCCAGGCAATGCTGGATGCGATCCGGGACGGTTTCGTAAATCCAGTCGCGTCTGAAATTCCAGCCGATCCCGTTGATCGCGTCAACCACCTGAAAGCGTTCGGCTATTTTAACGACGCGTCGATGATGGGCTGCGGACCTCTGCTGCCGGATGCAATGTTGGCCGAACCCCGGCGCAACCCGGATATCGATCGGTTGGCCCATGCCCTTCGAACCCGCCAGACCAAGACGCTGGCCTCGGGCATCGACGTGATCATGGCTGATCTGAAAGAAAGTATGGAGGCCGAACCCAAGCCCATCGACAGCCATCGCCATGCACTTGTGTTTCTTTATGAATTCAACCGTGATCCTGATCCTTCGGAGCCGGGGGCCGAATGGATCGCGGAGGCGCAGGATCACCGCGCCTGCCTCTTGGCCACCGAAAATGCCGTTGTGATAGCCAACTATATTCGTTTGTTGGGTTTTGATGCACGGGCACACTCGGCAATGTCATCCGAGGTTGATCTGGGCAAACTCGCCGTGACTGCAGGCCTGGCTTCACTGGAGGACGGTGAAGTCGTAGTGCCGTGGCTTGGCAAACGCTTTGGTCTGGCTGCGGTAACCACCGAAATGGAAATTGCTCATGATCTCCCGCTTTGCCCCATGGCGGAACAACCCTGGTTCCGGACCCAGGGTCCGGCGTGGTGGTTGGGTGCGGGCTTTGCGAAGAACGCCATGAACCGTGATCCGTATGCTAAGCGTCGATATGTCGATGGTGCGCATCCGTTCGAAAACCTCAAACGCGTGGACAACCCCACCACATATATCGACGAAGAGAATGTCGCCCGTGTTCCCAAACGGGCGGATATGTTCGCGCGCGCACAGTTCGGCGACATGGGCAAAAACCTGCAGGACGCAGCCAAAGGCGGCTATTATGTCCGCAAAGCGGCCCCAAGCTTTGCACAGCGCCGTGCGCTGGGCGCGTTTGTTCTGCTGCAGGATGGCGACAGCGCCATGGTCGAAGGACCTGCAGATGCCGACCGAAATGGCGCGAACATCAAGGCTGCGACTTACTTCCTTGGAGTCGACGCGGTGGGCCTCAGCCGGTGTCCCGAATGGAGTTGGTATTCCCACGACGCCACTGGCGAAGAGATAAACCCGTCACATGATCAGGCGATCAGCATGATCATTGACCAGGGTTACGAGACGATGGAAGGTGCCAGCGGTGATGACTGGATCAGCGTGGCCCAGTCGATGCGCGCATATCTGCGGTTTTCGCTTTTGGGCGGCGTAATCGCGCAGCAAATCCGCAACCTCGGCTACAAAGCCAAGGCCCATACGGTGATGGATGGAGAGGTGCTGCAACCCCCTCTGTTGCTACTGTCGGGAATGGGCGAGGTCAGTCGGATCGGAGAAGTTATTCTGAACCCATATCTCGGCCCCCGATTGAAATCGGGTGTCGTGACAACCGACATGCCGATGACGCATGACAAGCCGATCGATTTTGGCCTGCAGACTTTCTGTGAGAACTGCAACAAATGCGCGCGTGAGTGCCCATCGGGTGCGATCACCGCCGGGCCGAAGCTGATGTTCAATGGCTACGAAATCTGGAAGTCCGATAGCCAGAAATGCGCGACCTACCGGGTCACCACTCCGGGCGGCGCCATGTGTGGGCGTTGCATGAAAACCTGCCCCTGGAACCTGGAAGGTATATTTAAGGAACGCCCTTTCCGATGGGCCGCGATGAATATCCCTCAGGCTGCGCCTGCCTTAGCAAAACTGGATGATGCCGTCGGCAATGGCGGTCTGAATGACACCAAGAAATGGTGGTGGGATATTGAGCTGGAAGCTGACGGTGCCTATCGCCCAACGCAACATCCCCTGAACCGGCGCGATCTGCAAAAGGACCTCGACCTGAAATACGAGGATCAGACGCTTGCGGTTTATCCGGCCTATCTTGCGCCGCATCCGTGGCCCTATCCGTTTGCGATGGACCGCGAGGCCGGGATCGCAGCGTATGAAGCGATGCTGGCCGCCGATGAATACAAGGCGCGCAAGGCAGCGGGCGATATGTCGGTCATTCATCGTTATCAGATCGCAGGCGATGCTCCGGTCATGAGGGTGGAGCTGACTAAGGTCGACAAGATGACCGCGGATGTCACGAAGTATGAATTCTCGACGCTCAATGGTGCCCCGCTGCCTGAATGGACCGCTGGTGCGCATCTGGACGTGCTGGTCGCGCCAGAATTTTTGCGGCAATATTCCATGTCCGGCGACCCGTCAGATCGCTCGACCTATCAGATCGGCGTTCTACGTGAAGACGAGGGGCGGGGTGGATCCGCCCTCTTGCATCGGATTTTCAACGAAGGTCGTAAGGTTTTCATTTCCAAACCGATCAACCACTTTGAGCTGAATGAAGATGCATCAAAAACCTTCCTGATGGGGGGCGGCATCGGGATTACTCCGATGATTGCATTCGCGCATCGATTGCATGCGTTAGGCAGGCCATTTGAACTGCACTACTCCGCCAGCACGCGCGCCGGGGCGGGATATCTGGACGACTTGGCCACGATGCCCTGGGCGGATCACGTCCACTATCATTTCTCAGATGAGGGCACGCGTGCCGATCTGGATGCGATCCTTCGCGGTTATCAGGAGGGTTGGCATGTCTATACCTGCGGTCCGGATCGTTTCATGGATGGCGTCATGCAAGCCGCCGAAGCGCAGGGTTTCCCAGAAGAAGCACGGCATCTGGAGTATTTTTCGGTCCCCGAACAGCCGGAGTATGAGAACCACGAATTCACCCTTAGGTTGGCCAAATCGGGTCGGGAATTGAGTGTACCTGCTGACAAAGATGCTGCTCAGGTCCTGAATGAATCGGGAATACACGTTGATGTGAAATGCTCTGATGGCATCTGTGGTGTCTGCAAATGCGGAGTGATTTCGGGCGAAATCGAACATCGTGATTTTGTGTTGTCAAACAAACAACGAGAAGGGGCGATCATTCTTTGCCAAAGCCGCGCAGCGGAAAAAGACGGTGTGATCGAAATCGATCTCTGAGCGCAGTCTGAATGCGACATATTTAGATCAAAAAATAGGTCGTACAGGCCATGGACGAACTGGGGTCGCTGCACTAACGTCCCCGCAAAACCCAGTGAACCCTGATCAACAGGTGCGAGGTACCTTCATGGACTATCACAGCCCTGCCAGTTTTGCCGAAGCGTCGGCGCTGGCACAAAATGCAACGGGCATCACGCGGTTTCTGGCGGGGGGCACCGACGTTCTGGTGCAACTGCGCTCGGAACTGGTGACACCGGATACGCTGATCGATATCAAGAAGATCAACGGCGTACATGACATCACCCGTAGTTCCGACGGCAGTTGGACATTGGGTGTAGCCGCAACCGGCGCAGAGATGAGCGAGCACCCTGAGCTTGGCCACGACTGGCCCGGTGTGGTCGAGGCAATGGACCTGATCGGATCGACTCAGGTACAGGGGCGCGCGACGTTGACCGGCAACCTTTGCAATGGCTCTCCGGCGGCTGATTCCGTTCCCGCCATGGTCGCGGCAGGTGTAACGGTCACAGTCACTGGCCCAGAGGGTGTGCGGGACGTAGCGGTTGAAAACATCCAGACCGGCCCCGGTAGAACTTCACTGGCGAAGGGTGAGGTAATCTCGTCTGTCAACATTCCGGCGCGTGGCGAAAACGGTGGGGATGCCTATCTGCGGTTCATCCCGCGTACCGAAATGGATATCGCCGTGGTCGGAGTGGGTGTAAACCTGCGACTGGACGGCGACATCATCACGGAGGCGCGCGTATCACTTGGGGCTGTCGCTCCGACTGTTCTTCTGGTCGAAGAAGCAGCCCGCGCGATCATTGGCACCACGCTGGATGACGTCGCTCTCGATGCCCTCGCCGCTGCCGCATCGGCCGCGTGCAACCCAATTGATGACAAACGTGGCACCATCGCGTTTCGGACCGAAGTTGCCGGAGTTCTTGCCAAGCGTACCGCCAAGATCGCCTATGCCCGCGCCAAGGGAGAGCAAGCATGAGTAAGCTGCACGTAACGACCACCGTAAACGGTGATGAAGTTGAATATCTCTGCGATTCGCGCGAAACGCTGCTGGATTGTTTGCGCGACAAGCTGAACTTGACCGGCGCGAAAGAAGGCTGCGGCACGGGTGATTGTGGCGCTTGCTCTGTGACCGTCGATGGTCGTTTGGTGTGTTCGTGCCTGATGCTGGGCATCGAGGCTGAGGGCAAGCAGATCGAAACCGTTGAAGGGATCGCAGATGGCGATGTCCTTCATCCGTTGCAGAAGAAATTCATTGAATACGCCGCTCTGCAGTGCGGTGTTTGCACGCCGGGCATATTGGTTGCGGCCAAATCCCTGTTGGAAAAGAACCCGAATCCAACCGAGGAAGAGGCGCGCTATTGGCTGGCCGGCAATCTGTGCCGCTGCACCGGTTATGACAAGATCATCCGCGCCGTGATGGATACGGCTGCTGAGCTGCGGGAGGCTTCGTAATGGCACTCGACGATCGTAAGTCCATCTTCAACTTTGTGGGCACGCGCCCCGACCGCCCTGATGGGCTCGACAAAGTGACAGGTCGCGCCAGGTTCGGGGCTGATGCCTACGCGCCGGGTATGTTGCACGGGGCAATCCTGCGCTCACCCCACGCCCATGCACGGATCGTCAGGATCGACACCTCAAAAGCCGAGGCGCTCAAGGACGTTAAGGCTATCGTCACCCGTGCAGATTTTGCCGTGCTCCCGTTCAAGCCGGGTCTGGAAGGCGAGTTCTGGAATGTCCTGGAAAACGTCATGGCGGGCGAGAAGGCGCTGTATGACGGCCATGCGATTGCTGCGGTTGCCGCGACTTCAGCGTTGGCTGCACGTGATGCGCTGAAACTGATTGAGGTGGAATATGAAGTGTTGCCTCATGTCACCGATGTAGACAAGGCGATGGCTGCGGATGCACCGGTGATCCGCGAAGGTGCGGCCGACTATTCGGTGCCTGAAGGCATGCATCCAAATGTCGTACGCTATCATGAAAGCGGTCACGGAGATGTAGAGGCCGGGTTCGCCGAGGCTGATCTGGTCATCGAAGACAGCTTTGTGACCGAGGCGACCCATCAGGGCTATATCGAGCCTCATGCCTGTCTTGCGTCGTTGGGCGCGGACGGTAAGGGAGAATTGTGGTGCACCACTCAGGGTCATTGGTACGCCCAGAAATACTGTGCCACATTGCTGGGCATCGAAACCGCGCAGTTGCGCGTGACAGCTTCCGAAATCGGAGGAGGTTTCGGCGGCAAGACCACTGTTTTCATTGAACCGGTGGCCTTGGCGTTAAGCCGCAAAGCCAATCGCCCGGTCAAGTTGGTGATGAACCGATCCGAGGTATTCCGGTCCACCGGCCCCACTTCATCCGCGTCGATGGATATTAAGATCGGGATGAAGAAAGACGGCACGATCACAGCGGCCCAAGGTATTTTTCGTCTGCAGGGCGGCGCGTTTCCCGGTGCACCGGGCGATTTGACTGCGATGTGTGCTTTTGCGCCCTATGACCTGACCAACGTGCGGCAGGTGGGGTATGACGTCATAGCTAACCGCCCCAAACAGGCCGCCTATCGCGCGCCGGGCGCACCAATGGGTGCTTTTGCGGTTGAATCCGTGCTGGATGAGCTGTGCAATCAGCTGGGTCTCGACCCTGTGGATGTGCGCCTAAAGAACGCGGCGGCTGAAGGTTCAAAAGCCAGCTATGGACCGACATATGAGCGCATCGGCCTTGTCGAAACACTTGAAGCCGCCAAGGCGCATCCGCATTATTCGGCACCGCTGAAACCGGGGCAGGGGCGCGGAATTTCCTGTGGCTTCTGGTTCAACCATGGTGGCGAGACCTCTGTTTCGTTGGCCTTGTCCGAGGATGGCTCGGCGCAAGTTATGGTTGGAACGCCTGACATAGGCGGTTCGCGTGCATCAATGGCCCTGATGGCGGCCGAGGTTCTGGGTATTCCCTATGAAAACATTCGGGTGACCGTCGCGGACACCGCTTCACTTGGTTACAATGATGTCTCTCACGGCAGCCGCGTGACCTATGCCAGTGGTCTGGCGACGATCAAAGCCGCAAACCACGCGGTTGAGAAACTGTGCGAACGCGCAGCAGCCAAATGGGGCATTCCGGTTGATGCGGTGAAATGGGAAGGTGGTTGCGCAGTACCGTCGGGCCCGAATGCGGGCGATTTCGACCCGCTGCCGTTGGCTGACATCACCGCAGATATGGGCGCGACCGGAGGTCCGATCTCAGGTCATTTCGAAGCCACCCCTGAAGGCGCGGGTGTGTCCTTTGGCACTCATATAGTGGATGCCGAGGTGGATTCGGAAACCGGCAAAACAAGCATCGTCCGCTACACGGTCATTCAGGATGCCGGCAAGGCGATCCACCCGACCTATGTGGAAGGCCAATACCAAGGCGGCGCCGCGCAGGGCATCGGCTGGGCGCTGAATGAGGAATATATCTATGGCGAGGATGGTAGATTGCAGAACTCGATCTTCCTTGACTACCGCATCCCGGTCGCAAGCGATTTGCCGATGATTGATACGGTGATTGTCGAAGTGCCCAACCCCGGCCACCCCTTTGGCGTGCGCGGCGTGGGTGAAACCGGGATCGTGCCGCCTCTGGCCGCCATCGCCAACGCGGTATCCAACGCAGCTGGTGTGCGGATGAAGCAACTGCCAATGTCACCGCCGCGCATTCTGGCGGCGCTTAAGGAAAAATGATCCAGGTTCACCTCTGGTCCAGCCTCCGGTCTCTGACCGGAGGCCAGCAGGTGGTCGAAGTTGAGGCGGCTACCACGGGGGAGTTGTTGAAAGAACTGGTGCGCCATCATCCCAGATTACAGGCCCCAATTGACGCGGGCGTATCGGTTGCGGTTGACGGTCGCATCATCGCTACGGGTCTGTCCGAGCCGATCCCGGAAGGTGCCGAAGTTTATCTGATGCAGCGCCTGCGCGGAGGCTGAATTTGGGAATCCTATTTCTTGGCGAAATCGCATGACAATATGAAAGTGCTGCACTTTTCGGTCAGGTTCTGAAACCGCGACCGTTCGCGGGCATACAGATAAACCTGCCTCTTGTCGTCAAGATCCACGATAGGGCGGAAAGCGACCGCCTCTGGCAGGAATTCCGCCACGGTTTGGGGCAAAACAGTGATCCAATTACCGGATCGAACCAGAGTGATCAGTGAATGTGTATTGTGGATTGTGATCGCGGCATTTTCGGTGGCTGACAGGAACGCTGGCGATTGAATGAGATCGCAAAGCCTATTTCGCACAAATGGCGCGGTTGGGATATCAGCGATGCTCAGCGGATTTGCACTTGTGATCAGGTCATGATCTGAGGCGGCGACAAGTCCAAATGGATCCTGAAATAGTGGAAGAGCGCGAACACCATTCAATGGATGATATCCCGATGCAATGCCGATATCGGCCTGATCCTGCGCAATCGCGTCGAGCACCTGTTGCGTATCCGAGTCGCGCAGTTCGATCTTAACACCTGGGAATTGGCTGGTCATGTATTCCAGCAGGGGCGGAAATATCAACGCCCCGACCGAAGGGACGGATACGATCCTGATCAGACCTTGTTGAGCCTGTGCCGCCGCATCGATGTTCTGGACGGCCTGGTCAAATTGGCGGATCTGTTTCAGGGCAAGTTCGAATACCTGCTCACCCAGCGGCGATAGCTGGTTTTTTCGCTCGCCTTCAAACAGTTTCTTACCCAGATGGTCTTCGAGCTGTTTCAGCGTCATTGAGATGGCTGATTGCGTTCGGCCAAGGCGATCGGCTGCCTCGACCAGATTGCCGGTCTGCGCGACGGTGCAAAAGCATCGCAACATTTCGATTTTGATGGCCAAGCTTCAGTTTCCTTGAAATTTATTTAAGTTATTTGAGTTTGACTGATGCGCCCCCGAAAATCCATCCTGTGACAAACGAATTCTGACTCTGGGGCGCATTGTGACCAAACTGAACCTAATCGCCGGCGAATGGCTGGCAGGCGAAAGCGAAATCGAAAACCGCAATCCTTCTGACCTGACCGATCTGGTTGGCATGTTCGCGCAGGCCAGCGGCGACCAGCTTGAGGCGACACTGAATCAGGCACGCGTGGCGCAGGCGGAATGGGCCGCCTACGGGCTGGAGCGCAAGCAAGCAGTTCTTAACGCAATCGGCAATGAATTGATGGCGCGCGCCGAGGAACTGGGCACGCTGCTCAGCCGGGAAGAGGGCAAACCGCTGGCCGAAGGCAAGGGCGAAGTTTATCGCGCCGGTCAGTTCTTCACCTACTACGCTGCAGAATGCCTGCGTCAGATCGGTGAGAACGCAGATTCTGTGCGCCCGGATATCGAAGTGGATGTGCGTCGCGAAGCCGTTGGCGTTGTTGCGATCATCAGCCCGTGGAACTTCCCCACTGCGACGGCCTCGTGGAAGATCGCCCCGGCGCTGTGCTATGGCAACGCTGTCGTCTGGAAGCCTGCCAACATCACCCCGGCCTCGGCAGTGGCCTTGACCGAGATCATCGAGCGTCAGGATATTCCCAAAGGATTGTTCAGCCTCGTTATGGGGTCAGGGCGCTCAATCGGGCAGCGTCTTGTTGAAAGCCCCAAGGTCAATGCAATCTCGTTCACCGGATCGGTCCCGGTGGGCAAGGGCATTGCTGCCGCTGCCATTCAGAATCTTACTAAGGTTCAGATGGAAATGGGATCCAAGAACGCGCTGGCGGTTATGGACGATGCCGATCTGGATCTGGCGGTCTCGCTGGCCTTGGGCGGCGCATTCGGTGGCACCGGTCAGAAATGCACGGCCTCGTCGCGGCTGGTGGTTCATGCAGGCATTCACGATGCATTTGTCGAGAAACTGGTTGCAGGTGCGCAGGCGATGAAGGTCGGCCATGCACTGGAAGAGGGCGTTCAGATGGGCCCCGTCGTCAGCCAACAACAACTAGGCGAGAACCTCGCTTATGTTGATCTGGGCAAATCCGAAGGCGCGGAACTGGCCTGCGGTGGTCAGCGCCTTGAGATGCCGCACGATGGCTTCTACATGTCGCCGGGGGTGTTCCTGAACACCAATAATGACATGCGTATCAACCGCGAGGAAATGTTCGCGCCTTTGACCAGCGTCATCAAGGTCAGCAGCTATGACGAGGCGCTGAGCGTGGTCAATGACACCAATTTCGGTCTGACTTCGGGCATCGTTACTAAATCTCTGGCACGTGCCACTCACTTCCGCCGCAATGCCCGCACGGGTGTTGTTACTGTCAACCTGCCGACCGCAGGCACCGATTACCATGTGCCTTTCGGTGGGCGGGGTGACAGTTCTTACGGTCCGCGTGAACAGGGCAAGGCAGCGGTGGAGTTCTACACCACCGTCAAAACCGCCTATATCAGCGCAGGCCCTGTCTGATGCTGATCGACGGCCTGCAATATGCCAACTGGTCGGAGAAGATCTTCCGGCAACTGCGTGAAGGAGGCGTGGACGCCATCCACGTCACCATCGCCTATCATGAAAACTTTCGCGAAACCGTTCTGAACTTTGAAAAGTGGAATCGTTGGTTCGAGCAATATCCGGACCTGATCATGAAAGGCCGCTGGGCCAGCGATATCGACACAGCCCGCGAAATCGGGCGGACGGCAGTGTTCTTCGGTTTCCAGAACCCCAGCCCCATCGAAGACGATATCGGGCTGGTCGAAATCCTGCACGATCTGGGCGCGCGGTTCATGCAATTGACCTATAACAACCAGTCCCTTCTGGCGACTGGGTGTTATGAGGCCGAAGACACCGGCATCACCCGCATGGGCAAGCAGGTGATCAAAGAGATGAACCGTGTGGGGTTGGTGGTTGATATGAGCCATTCGGCGGACCGTTCGACCATCGAAGCGGCAGAACTGTCCGAGCGTCCCATCGCGATCACCCACGCAAACCCCCATGAATGGTCTCCAGCGCTTCGCAACAAGCGGGATGACGTGATCCGGGCGGTGACGGAAAAAGGTGGGATGCTGGGCTTTTCGGTCTATCCTCATCACCTGAGAGACAAGTCCGACTGCACATTGGAAAGCTTTTGCGAGATGATCGCCCGCACCGCTGACAAGTACGGGGCTCAGCATCTGGGGATTGGTACCGACCTGTGTCAGGACCAACCCGATAGCGTGGTCGAATGGATGCGGGTTGGGCGCTGGACAAAAGAGATCGACTATGGCGAAGGCTCGGCTTCTAACGCCGGGTTCCCGCCGATGCCAAACTGGTTCCGCGACAATCGAGATTTTGGCAATATCGAAGCTGGATTGCGTGCCGTTGGCATGAATGCCGAGGAAGTCGCCGGAATCATGGGTGGCAACTGGTATCGATTCTTTGCAGAAAACTTTGGACCTTTTAAACCATGAGTACCGTGAACCCAAATATCGAACGCCGCGATCCCGCCACGGTGATGCGCCTTTCGCGTCTGGGCTCGCTTCATCAATGTCGGCTCAGTTTTATGCGCCAGCTCACCCGTCGCATGGCGGTCGAGCAGTGGGTTTTTAGCCGCCCCGTATTCGATATCGATGACAACGGGGTTGGCCACGCGGTCTATTCCGCACAAGGACCAGATCGTACCTATTCACTGGTCGCATTCGCCCATGACCTGCCGCCCGAGCAACGCTCGGACCGTGTGATCGCCGAGGCCTGGGATGCCACCTTCACCTTGTTTGATGGTGTTCCCACCAAGGACGATATCCAACGTTTGTCTCGGAATGTACCACTGCAAGAGGCCGGGCGTGTCAGTGAAAACGAGTTGTCGCTGTCGCGTGCCAACCGTTCTGTTCGGTTGTGGGCTCATGTGGTCGACCAGTTGGCTGCAGGCCAGCAACCGGATCTCGCGCAGATCTACAAGGTTGGCTATCTGATGCGCACAACTGCGGTTTACGGATCGGGCAAGTTCGGCGCGGCGGATCGGGAAAAGATCTCTGATCGCCCCGAGGTCAGCGGCCCGTTTCAGGCCGAGATGCTGTCGGTATATCTGACGCGAATATTCGTCCGTGATCTGGTGCAGCATATGGCAAATGCCAAGGGTGGTACGCAGACCGCGCAGCTTGATCCCGATATCGCCCGCTGGCTGGGGATCGGCAACTCGACCGGATTGGGCATGGCGCCCTTCATCGTCAATCACCCAATCCTGTTCAATAACTGGATCATGGTCCGTGAAGAGGCCATCGCGCGCGTTCGGTCCCTTGATGCCGCGACAGAGGCCGAAGTGGCCATGTTCCGCGAGATTTTCGAGCGCAGTAAATTGTCGATCTCGTGGTGGCGGTCCGAACACCCGATCCAGATCGAAAAACTCACCGCACTGAATGCCGATCTGGGCGCGATAGCCGCGCATCTCGATCAGACCGATCTGACGGAAAATCAGCCTTGGGATCGCCTGATCCTGTGGTCCCGGACCGCGCTTAGCGAAGAAGGGCAAGAGTTGCTGGCTTCTTTGATTCTAGAACCATATGGCGAGTTGGTGGACGGGCTGGCCTGCTGCATGGCGGATGGCAATAGCGCGGCCTTTACAATTGACGGCGCGATGCCAGTCGCACAGGTGCGCGACCTGATCCGCTCCAGTTTTGGCTGGGCGCTCGATCTTGACTGGTCGGCGCCTGAACACTGCGCGCGCGCCTGGTATGTGTCGGAAGAAAAGCTTGAGCCTCGTTTGGGGGAACGGTTTGAAGAACCAATAGAGGAGTATGAGCAACCGCTTGCTCCGGCACGTGATTCCGCGCTTGCCCATAAGGCTTTGGCGGACTGGTCGGGCGAAAGTCCGATCGCCGAATTCCTGCTGCGCCACCCTGAACACCGCCACACCGTACGTCGTGCGCAGATGAGCCGTCTGGCACCATATGGCGAAATCAGCGACAATACGATCAGCGCGGAGGTCCTGCCGATCGACATGTTGCGCGCCAAATTGTCGTTCTTTGGTGCCACGCATTTCGACCCACGCTCGGATCGTTGGGTGCGTATTTGCATGTATTCGGGGGCACCTTACCCCGAGGAACTGAGTCCGAAAAACGCGGATTTGTGGGTGTATCCGGAGCGCGCCCAATGAGTTTTTCCCTTAATGAAATCGAAGCCACGGCCAAGCGTGCAACGCGGGGTGCGGGCTATGCCTGGGGCATCTCTGAAGAGGCCGCAAAAGCGACGCGATGGCTCTGTGCGCAGGGGCTGGACGGAACGGTCGAATTGTCGCGCGTGCTGGAAGGCGAGTTTGCCGGTTCACTGGAAGATCATGTTCCCGCAGGGCTGGACGGAGACTGGGTTGGTCGCAAAGACCTATGCCCACTGATGGTCGGTGCTCTGCTTTCCGACTGTGCGCACATGCTGTCGGCAGGCCCGATCCGGATCAGACAGGTTTCTTCGCCAATGATGCTACTGCCATTTGCGGCCTATGCTGCGCGCATACACAACACGGTGGTTTCAATCACGGCGGGCGATTTCAAGGCTTTGACGGATGGTGCGAGATTGATGCCGAGAGACGACTGCCCGATTCGCGCGGATCATGTCGAGGTTGCATTTAGCGACCTACTGATCCAACCGTGTTCACGACAGACGCGTGCAACGCCTGATCCGGCGGCATGGACGATACTCAACCGTTTTGCCCATCTTACCTATGCTCCTGCGACTGAAGAATCCCGTTTGCTCGGCGCAGGGGCCGGGCTTTCTGACAATGACTGAAAAGAGACAGACATGATTGAAACCCGCACCCTTTCACTTGCTGAAGTTGAAGACCTGTCCTTTCGCGCGCTGGTGGCTGCGGGGACGAGCGAAGAAAACGCGCGTCCTTTAGCGGTTGCGACCGCGGCAACCGAGGCTGACGGGGTTGCCAGCCATGGTCTGGCCTATATCCCGATCTACTGTGAGCATGTTCAATGCGGCAAGGTTGATGGGCTTGCACAGCCGGTTCTGGCGCAGCCACTCCCTGGCGTCGTTACAGTCGATGCTGCCACCGGATTTGCGCATTCCGCCATTGAAGCCGGGTTCGACGCCTTGATCCCCGCTGCCCGCGCGCAGGGGATTGCGGCGCTGGCGATCAGAAACAGCTATAACTGCGGCGTTCTTGGATATCACACTTATCGTCTGGCGCAGGCCGGCCTGGTTGGTCTGGGTTTCACCAACGCTCCGGCCTCAATTGCGCCCTCCGGCGGGGCCAAGCCGGTGGTCGGCACCAATCCGTTTTCAATCGCCGCTCCGGGCACGGACGGCCAGCCCGCCCTATTGATTGACCAGAGCGCCAGCACCATCGCCAAAAGCGAAGTCATGAAACACGCGCGTGAAGGCAGGCCGATCCCTGTTGGTTGGGCACTGGACGATGAAGGAAATCCAACCACTGATCCGAATGTGGGCCTCAAGGGTTCGATGGCGCCGTCGGGTGGTTATAAAGGTGTTGGCATCGCGCTGTTGACCGAAGTTCTGGCTGCTGCTCTGACCGGCGCGACTTTGGGAATCCACGCCTCTCCGTTTTCTGGCACGGCCGGTGGTCCGCCGAAGACGGGGCAGTTCTTTATTGCGATTGACGCAAATGCGACGGCGAATGACGCATTTTCAACAGGAATTGTCGATCTTGTCGAAGCGATCCGGTCGCAAGAGGGCGCACATTTGCCCGGAGATGGCCGCCGTGCAAAGCGACTGGCAGCTAAATCTGATGGCGTTGCGGTGAACGTAGCGACACTTAGCAAAATTGAGGCCCTGCTGACTTAGGGCTTTGTGGTGCAAATCCGGGGTGCCAGAAGAGAATGACCTGGAAATCGGGACACGTGCGAACAGGGAGGAATCACATGTCTATGAAGGATCCTTTTACCGATCTGGAGATCAAGCGATCTTCGGGTGGGTTTTACGAAGGCCACAGCGTCGAAATTGCCTTGCTCAGCAAGTCAATCATGGTCGCGCTGGTGATCTGGGCATTGGTCTGGCCCGCGAATGCAAACGGTGTTCTTGGCAGCCTGAACTCTCGCCTGCTGGAAGACTTTAACGCCTTCTATATCATCATCGTCGGCTTCTTTGCCTTTTTCCTGTTTGTTGTGGCTGCGCTGCCGCAAACTGGTAAACGACTCATGGGGCCGGAAGGTGAAAAACCGGAATTTTCGGATTTCTCGTGGTTTTCTATGATGTTCGGTGCCGGTCTGGGCGTCGGTCTGATGGTATTTGCCACCGCTGAGCCTCTGGGGCTTTGGGGGTCAAATCCGGTTGTGATCGCCGAACAGGTAGTTGGTAATACCGAAGAGGCACTGCAGTCCGGGTATCGTTACACCTTCCTGCACTACGGGTTTCATGCCTGGGCGATCTATGTCGTGACGGGCTTGTCGCTGGCCTACTATGCCTACACGCGCAACATGCCGCTAACGATCCGCACTGCGCTGACACCTTTGTTCGGCAAGCTGATGAACGGTTTTCTTGGCCACGTCGTGGACGTTCTGGGTGTTGTTGCAACAATCCTGGGTGTCTCGGTAACGATCGGTTTTGGCGTTTCACAGTTTATCGACGGTCTTTATGCCATCACCGGTATGGGATGGATCATGGATCTGAACGGAGAAGTGCCGACGCCAAGTACAGTAGGTCTGTTGGCGGGTCTGATCGTCATCATGGGCCTGTCGATCGTATCGGCTGTATCGGGCGTTGGTCGTGGCGTTAAGTATCTGTCTAACCTAAATCTGGTGTTGTCTCTGATCCTGCTGCTGGTCTTCGTCGTATTCGGGTCGTTCCTGTTTGCAATGACCACCTATGCAACGGCGTTCATCGACTACATCCTGCATTTCATCTCGCTCAGCTTTGGCGCGTTCAACCCGCAGTCAGCGGCAGCATTTGATGCAGCGTTGCCAAGCGAAGCTGCACCATTTGCCGATGCCCTGTACAGCGGTGCAACCAACCCCTGGGGTTCGTTTGACGGGTTTAAATCAGGACTTGAAGGCGACGCCGCAGCCCTGCCTGAATCCGTTCTCGCTTCGGTATACGCCGCAGGTGATCCGGGTCGCCAGTTTGGTTGGCAGGCAGGTTGGACCACGTTCTACTGGGCCTGGTGGATCGCGTTCTCGCCCTTCGTGGGCCTGTTTCTGGCGCGCATCTCCAAAGGGCGTTCGGTTCGTGAGTTCATCATCGGCTGTGTATTCGCACCAGCGCTGGTCTGCTTTGCATGGATGACCATTCTGGGTGGCACCGCGATCGATCTGGAACTGAACGGCACGGCCGAAGGCGCCATCATCGGTGCATCGAACACCGCCAAGCTGTTCGTGACCCTGCAAGAGATGATCTCGGGTGGGTTGCTGTCCGGTATCACAGTGATGTGCGTCGTATTGATCATGACGTTCCTGGTCACATCGGCAGACTCGGGCATTCTGGTGATGAACACCATCATGTCGGGTGGCGATCAGAATATCGGCAACAAGCACAAGATCATCTGGGGTCTCATCCTGACCGCTGTGATCGGCGCGCTTATACTTGCTGCGGGTGAGAACAACCCGATGGACGCGTTGCGAAACGCGATGATCATCGGCGCATTGCCCTTTACGATGGTGATGGGGCTGATGTGCGTGGCGCTTGCCAAGGCGCTGTATCGCGACGGATTGCGGCAAAAGCACGCTGCACCGGCTGAATAAGCTGTTGTGCCGGGCGGTCGCGATGCGGTCGCCCGGCATCATTTCGGTATTTGGCATCGCCCATCTCCGACTACCCCTCTGCATCAAATCACGCACTTAAGCTACGCCACGTACCGGAAGATACGCAGACAGGAAAATGGCTGCCTGGCTCGCCGGCAGCATCTGATCTCCTGATTGCATGGTAGGTCATGCCGCCGGTCATTCCCGCGCAAGAAACTGGTGTGGAATTTGGGCAGTTTATCAACAGCCCAAATCAGATCGAAATGGCATTCATCTTCGAACAGTATGCGCGGGACAAGGCTGGTTTAGGCGTTGATCCATCGTGCCACTATAGCGGCGAGTTGCGAAGAGGGACTGATCGTATCTCTCATACCAACACCGTCGCGTCGACGACTCAAAAAATGTTTTGAAAAATACGGCTTTCGAAAGCGCGGTTCGTTTCGAAGCGTGTCATGGCATAACCTTTTCCGAAATCTTCCATTTCTGAAGTTCTCCGGTGGTTTAAGCCAAGCCGGGGCGGCCAAAAAGACATAGTCAGCTTTGTCCCGCATGGCAGTCGTTAGAGCCATGATCGCTATGCGGTTGCTTTTGCCCAAAGCGATCGATGCTGCTGCAAAAACTACAAAGCACCGACCAAGTGTGTTGTTGCCACTTATTGAAGTGCCACGAGGCTTCTTGCTCTGTTTGGAGAAAGATCCAGCGTCGCCTGATAAGCGACCGCAGCTTCATTGGGTTTTCCAAGCTCCATCAGCATGTCCCCGAGAAGTTCTCGTGCCGGAAGGACGTGGCCGGGTGTAACCGGGCTTTTGCCAA
The DNA here is from genome assembly GCF_056536325.1 of Ruegeria sp. AB11. Classification (NCBI taxonomy): domain Bacteria; kingdom Pseudomonadati; phylum Pseudomonadota; class Alphaproteobacteria; order Rhodobacterales; family Roseobacteraceae; genus Ruegeria; species Ruegeria sp. AB11. The sequence goes on from NZ_JBQFJO010000001.1 coordinate 1,381,284, forward strand.
TCTTATCCTCGAGATCAGCCGCGGCTGCCTGCTTAGCAACTGCGATCTCAGAGCCCCCACCGGCCAGTTCAATCCAGGCTTCCACCGACATGATCTGTGCTTCGGTCAACTGCGCCCAATAGCCCTGCCCACGCTCCTTCATCACAGCGTGCAAAGACTTGAGCTCGGCAAGCGCGCTCTGCGCTGTATCGACATCACCGCTACGGGCCGCGCCGATACCGATCGCGAACCACCGCATGGCAACAGTTTGTGGAAATTTCTCCCATGGAATGACCGGATGCATCTCAGGCGACAGTGCCGCCGCGACGTCCCATTGTCCCTGCTCAAGAGGCAGCCGAACAGGCGCAGCCGCCAGTGCATAAGCGCTGCCGAAACTGACCTGATGATTTTGAATTGCGAGCATTTCGCCGACCAGCCCTGCAGCTTCGTCTGCATTCCCAAGTTGTAGGTGGCCGTAAACCATGTAGTCGATCGCGTGCGCATAGTGGCTTTGTACCACGTCTTTTGATTGCTCAAGAGCGGCTTCAGCGGACCGGCTATTCAGATCAATTGATTTTTCCCACTCTCCTGTTCGTGTAAAGATATGAGCGGGCATATGCAGCGCATGTGGAGCGCTTGGAGCCGTTTTATCGTATATCTCGGCGTACGGCCTGCCTCGCTCCTTGAGTGGCGGATTGTCATAGGCGTGGATCGCGTAGTGTATGACACCGGGATGTTCTGGTGCCTTTTGATGAAGCGCGTCGAGCGTATCTCCCACCTGCGACTTTACTTTGATTCCGTCGGAGCCCCGCGGCGCGGTTGCAAGGCGCGCCAGCGATGCGAAAGCCGCAGCGTCTACGTCGTCCGAATGTTGGTCCGCAGCAGCGATTTGTGTCTCTGCCCAAGAAGTAAGCTGAGCGCGGTAGCCTTCTTGGTTCGGGGCGTAGAAAGCAGCAGCAGCATCCATCATCGCTTGTTCAAGGGCGCTTTCGGTGGACATTGACGCGAGTTTTTCGGCTGCAGCAGACCCTCTCTCTGTTTCGGCTTCACTTGGAGTGCCTGGCCAAAGAGGATGAAAGTTCGACATCGCGATACCCTATTGCGCCATAGCACATGCTGGATCTGCCGCCGCTGCCATATTGAACGCTTCTTCGGCTTGAATATACATCATGTTGTGAATGAGATTCAGACCTTCGTTGAAAGCCTGGTCCGCTTTTGGGTTGCATGTCGTCTGGAAAATAGCCTCCGCTGAGACTGCGGGCACGAAAATAAAAAACGAGCTAATACAGGCGACAAAAGTATTGCGGGCTTTGGTATGCAAATGCTGCATCTATCATCTCCACATTAAATATTGTCCGAAATTGTTTGAGCGTATGGCTCGGCGGCATCATACACAAAATTGCGTGATATGTCCGAACTGTCATCTGAGCGGCGATGCGCTCTGTTCGATCGAATATTTTCTTACGCGGCGTGTCCGTGTTATCCGCTGAGCAGTCGTTCAAGCAAAGCAAACGTGCCGCCGCGCAGCTAAGGGCAGGTTTGTCCACTTACAGCAGACGCTCGCCCAAACTCTACGAGCGACCGCTTCGAGCCCAAAGTGGTCATTTCGGCATTGCATCAGCGATATCCGCTTAGTCGTCTAAACCGAGTGCAGCGAACGGCCGCTTCGAGCTCCAAAAGCGGTCAGTGGGATTGCCGATCCGCGCCACCTTCCATCAGGAGTATTTGGAGAACCGAGACTGGCCGAACATCTTGCGATGTTCGCTAGGGGTCAGCCCGGTCTTTCGCTTGAACAACCTCCTAAACGACGGCGTATCAACATAGCCGACTGCTTCTCCAATCTCTGCAACCGAGTCCTCGGTGGTTTCCAAAATTTGCCGGGCTTCTTCAATGCGAAGCGCCAAAACGTAGTCTTGCGGTGGCTTGCTGGTGGCTTTGCGAAAGCGGCGCGCAAACGTAGTTGGCGGCAAGCCGGAACGTTCCGCCATTTCGGCAACCGGGTTATCGATGGCGTAATTCTCAGCAATCCATTCCTGAGCCTGTGCTATAGCCGCGTCTGCATGGGGTGCCGTGGTAATCATTGAGCTGAAAGGCGACTGAAGCTCTCCCCGGTTGGCCATAAGCCAGACTTTTGCTGCCCGTGCCGCCCTTTGCGCGCTGCCATAGTGCGCGATCAGGAATGTTGCGAGTTCCTGCCATCCGGTTGTACCGCCCGACGTAACAGGTCCGCGAGACGCATCAGCAAAGCAAAGGCCGCGTTCGGTCCGAAGCCGCACATTTGGATAAAACTTTCGGAAGAGACCTTCCCAAGCCCAATGAGTCGTCGCTTCAACCCCGTCCAGAATACCAATTTCCGCTAGATAGACCGCCCCCGTACACGCTGAAACTATTCGCGTTTTGGACAAGTCGCGTTTAGCAAGCCACGCCAAACAAGGGTGTTGTTCGGGGTCAAGTCTGTCATGAGGTGAAAGCGTCAACCCAGGTACGACAACAATATCAGCGTCGTCTTCTTGGTCGAATGTCTGGTCTGGCACGACCCAAACGCCACTTCCGCAACGAAACCCTTCAATGTCCGGGCCAACGAGGCTGACGTCAAACACTGGCGCAGGCTCTTCGCCGCTGACCAAATGTTCCCAGTCCCGCCCCGCGGCTACCAATGTGTCATATAGACCAAAAACGCTGGAAGCGCTCGTTTCTGGAGTGGTCACGATCTGAACTGAAAATGGCATCGTCAAAATTCCAAAAGTGGTGAATTTGCCCCCTTTTTAGCCGTTCTGCCGCTCACGCCCAACAGTAAATGTCCAACAGTCTACCACCACTCGAAATTCGTAGGAGGGTTTGGGTATGGTGAACACGCTTTGGGAACAAATTTCATTCAGGATTTGGCCAACGTCCTTGCAGAGGTCAGCAGCTGCAGAAATCGGCAGAGCCGATGATAAGGAAAAAGGAGCCTGCAACTGCAAGGTTGCCAAAGGGGTATGGGAATCGGCGGTCTATATTGGACCAGGCGGTCCGCTTTTGAGAAATCGCTAGTTTGAACGACTCGATGTCCGCAGAGCGGCCAGTCGCCCACATATCCGAAGACTTCTTGCCTCGGGCAGGTAATGAGAATCCCCTACTGACCCATGGCATCGCATATCGCGGGTAAATCGACCAGAAGTTCCATCTCCAAAGCCTGGGCATGGACTTTCGAAATGAGGTCATCGTTTTTAACTGCATTCCTCGCCGCGATTATCGCTTTGGCTCTATTGATGACATATTCGGGAAGCCCCACAGGTTCGTCGCCCATGGATTTACTGAAGGCATCACAAAGCTTTTCGGCCCTCGGCCAGTCTTGGCTGTCCAGCGCGGCTTCGATGGCTGGACGGAAAAATTCAAACGTGAAATAACCTCCATGGCCAGCTGCGAGAAGTTCCATCCCTTTGTCGAGAGACTGGTTGCGCCCTTTGCCTGGTCCAAGCGCCATAGCCCGTTCGCCGTAAACCCACGGCATCGACCAAATGACGTTCAACTCTTTGGCCAGAGATTCAGCGTCATCTAGATGGCTCAACGCAATTTTTGGAGACCCGTTCACACGGTGGGCCATGGCTAGTAGGCAGTATGTGTTCATAAGAAAGCGTCGAATGTCGATGCTTTCGATCAGTTCCTCTGCGCGTCTGGCGTGTTCCATCGCCGCCTCTGCGCGTCCGGCGAGATTGTCGAGATACGAAAGCATATTGCGAGCCAGAGCTTCGGATCGAACGTCGCGCAATTCTGTCGAGTTTTCGACGACACGCTCGAAGTTGGCGCGGGCTTCCATCAGCTCGCCCCGGTAGAACGCGTTGTCGCCCAACATCTTTTCATTGACGATCGCAAAGCGGCGAAGGTCATTTGCGCGGCAAATGTCGATGCATCGGGTGTAATACGCACGAGCGCTCACAAACTTTCCGGCTGCAGCCTCGGCATCGGCAAGGCAGCTCAGCGCCTCGGCCTCTAGCTCGACAAGACCCAACTCCTCCGCAAGGTCAAGTGCCGCCTGGCTTTCGGAAAAAGTGGCCCTGTTATTGCCGCGCGCAAACTCGATTGTCGCTCGCCGTCGATGGATTAGCGCCTGCTCTTTCTTCAGATTCAGATCCGACGCGATGGCGGCTGCTTCGTTGAGCAGGTTGTCGGCTTCAGAGTGTCGGTCCGACCTAAGCAACGCAAGCGCATGTCCGGTCAGGCAATGGCACGCATCAATTCTTGTCGGCGCGATCGAAGTCGCTGCTTCCCATACGGACGCAGACTCATCGAACTGGTTCAGGATCTCTAGGATCTCTCCATCAAACTTCAAAAGCTGAAATCGAAGCCTGTCCTCATCCACAATTTCCAATCCCCGACGCAGCAATTCGAGCGCCTTCTCCGGTCGGAAGTCTGCGGCTACGGCAGTTGCGGCGGCGAGATAGGCATTGGCCGCATCTGGATCCTCAGCCCGATCCAAATGTTCCGACCAAAGCACCGGGTCCCTGTCCTGAAACCACTCAGCTGCGCGCAGATGAAGCTGCCGTCTCCGACTGCCAAGTAGCGAGGCATAAACCCCGTCCCTGATCAGAGCGTGTTCGAATAGAAAATCCTCACCCTCTGGTTTCAGAAGCCGGTGTTCGACAAGGCCCTGGGCGTCATAGCCAGGTTCGCACGCCATGTGACGCAGCAATTCGAGTGTCATTTTCTGCCCGATCGCAGAGCCTGCCTGCAGCACCGCTTTGTCGACCGGAGAAAGCCGGTCTATCCGGGATAGGACAAGACCCTGAATTGTACTCGGAAGGGTTTCCTCTGTGATCTCGTCAAGGTTTCGCATCAGGAGTTCCAGGTAAAGCGGGTTGCCGCCTGACCTTTCAACAAATGCGCCAAGATCTTGTTTGGCGTTCGGCACAAGGCTTTCCGCAAGTGCACGGGATTCTCGCCCTGACAGCGGTTGGAGCTCCATAACGCTGTGTGAGGCCCCGCTCATCTTGCCAAACCAGTCTCCTTGCGTTGAGGCCCCCTCAATTCGCGACGTCATGACGAGCAGGACCGGCGTGTCCGCAATCTCGCGGGCAAGATCCGAAAGGTAAGCTTGGGTTTGAGCATCGGCCCAGTGAATGTCTTCAACGATTACCAACAGTGGATTCTCTTCAGACTGGGCAAGAACGAGTTTCGTAAGCGTCTCGCGACACCCCGCTTCGCGCGCCGCATAGTCCATGTTGTTGTATATCGCCTTAGATTCAGGGCTCCGCGGCACAGCCAAAAGGTTCGCTGCAAAGACTCTCAGATCTTCAGGCAACCAGCCCTTCGCAATCGCCCTCTGCAGCGCAATTTCCTGATCTTCCGCATCGCTACTTTGCGGAATGGCGAGCAAACCGAGAAGCAGAGCATTGATGGTGTCGTTTCCGTGCGACGTACCGAAGTCGAGCACAAGGCCCCTAATCGACTTGAAGCCTTGAGACTCTGCATCCTCGATGAATGCTTCGACCAACCTGGTCTTTCCGATCCCCGGATCGCCTCGCACGAGAAGGCAACACCCTTCGCCTGCGAAGACGCATTCCTCGCGCAACGCCCGGAATTGGCTGAGTTCCATACGCCGCCCAAGAAGTTTGCCGACAGGTCGCTTGGCAGTTTCGGCCAATGGCCCCTCGACGCTCCATGCCCGCACGGGTTCTGCAATACCCTTCACCGTCAGGCTTCCACGATCCACGCACAAAAACCTGCGGGAAACAGCCTCATACACATCGTCTGAAACAAGCGTTTCGCCGGACTCCGCGAGGTCGTCGAGGCGGGACGCAAGGTTAACAGTCATCCCGATCACTGTGTATTCGCTGAATGCGTTACTTCCCGTCCCGCTTGCCACAACTTCACCACTGGCGATGCCAACATGGGCCGAGAGTTCGCGTCCTATTGAATGGCTGAGTTCGCCCATCGCCCGATGGATATCCAGCGCTGCCCTGACCGCGCGTTCTGGATCGTCGGTATGTGCAATCGGAGCGCCGAAAACTGCCATTACACCGTCCCCGATGTGCTTATCGATCTGCCCGCCGTAGCGCTGGATGACCGCGTCGGTGGTGTCGAAATAGCGATTGAGAATGGCGTGCAGCTCTTCCGCGTCGAGCTCTCCGGATAACGTGGTGAAACCAGCAAGATCGGCGAACAAAACTGTCACTTGCCGTCTTTCCCCATCAAATTCCACCGAACGGCGACGGCATTCAACCGCGGGACTATCCGGGTCAGACAGCAATTTCGTAGCAGCCTGAAGCCTGCGCCGTGGTCCAAGTGGAATTCCCAGGTCCCTGAGATCTTCATCTGTCAAAAATCGAAGGTCGTTGAGTTCGACCCTATTCTCGTCAAAAATGTCCTCGAATTCGCCGAGCCCGTTCTTGTTCAGCCAATCACCGAGATCGCTCATAGACTTCGCCCCTTATGCGCTCAGTCTATACACTAGTCTGATGATTCACCATCGTTGCGCATGCGGCGTTGAAGTAACTATGCTGCAGCTAATCAATTGTCTGCTCTGTCCGCAAAGCAGGCATTCAGGTGAAATCCGCGAATGGCTGCATCGAGCCCGAAGCGGACGTGCATCATGTCGGCGCTGCTTTGCGGATTATTCCAACTGAGACGCGACACAAAAACAAAGTAAGGACGCCGATCATTAGAACGACGCCCTCCAAAAATGATAACTTGTACTCAACTATGTTCGGTACATGAAGGTGGTTTATTAATTCTTTCCGCGCGAGACTTGCTGTCCCGAAACCACACGACTGCCGGCGTTGCCCCAACCGCTATCACTCGTGTCACCATCGATAGCGTTTTTACCACTGACCGACGGTGCAGCAGCTCCAATTCCCGGCGAACTGGAAAGAGTGTCCGCCATATTTTTCGCGGCATCGGAATTACCGTTAGCCATGGCAGGTGCAGTGAACGCGATGAGCGCGGTAGTGGAAAGTACGAAAAGCTTTTTCATTTTTAGCCCCCATTTGTTTCGATATAGGACTTACGTTTGACGTCGTTAACCGGATCAAATTTGACAATTAATATACTCGAAACAAACTGTTTCTGAAAAATCAACAACGCACGCAGCCGCGATGCAAAATGCCAGGCACCCAGAACATGAAAAAGAGCAGATTGCCCGAAATGCCAGTAGCTGCAGTTGAATTCGCAAAGTAGGCAAGTGTTGCGTCTCGGGAAGGGATGGAAATAGCCTCACCCCCGCAAACAATAGTAATTGGGCGCTGGTGTTGCACGGAACGCCACATGGATGACAGCTTAACAACGCTCGTATGGACGGTAAATGACGGCTTTGTCCGGCAACTCTGCCGTTCAGCAGATTTCAGCGAACGTCCGCTGCCGTTCAATGCAGACCTTCAAGCGAAAATTCTCGGAATGACCACCAACAATAACCGATATCCGTTCTCAAACCGTCATCTGACTGAAAGACCCAGATGACTGCCTCGAGCCCGGAGCGGACGGTTTGTTCAGTCATTGCAAATGTCCAATCCCAAGCGGAAAGCAGACAATCGCGCCAGCCGTCCCGTTCCCATTACAAGTTAATCCTGAACCTAAGGCCGAACACTAGCGGGTCGCGATCATTGAAGCCGGGATTGCTGAGGTATTGCACGTCCGCTGTCAGGGCCATGTTGTCCGCGAGATCAAGCCGATAAAAGACTTCGGTCGTGGTCTGCGTCGGAAGCGTTGGGTCAACCAGTTCGGCGAACGTTACCGCAATGCCGAAGAGGTCGTCGTAAAACCCCGGCCTCCACATCAGGCCTATTGTGCCTGCTTCCCGGGCTATAGGAGTGTCTCCATCGGATTGCCCATAGCGACCGAAGATCATCAGATCATTGTCGAAGGTGTGGTTCGCGGAAACGACCCAGCCCGAGCTTGAGGGAACCCCGGCCTGTATTCGCTCGTCGACATGATAGTAGCCGAGGTGGACGTTGGTCAGGTAGCGTTGGTCCCGGGCCGGGGTCCATCCGATCTCAGCATATTTGAAGAACTCCGAACCGCCCGGAAACCACTCGACATCCGTCAATGATCCATTGGCGTCTGATGCAATGGCCAAGGCGTAGATCTGGTCGGTGAGATAAGCACCTCCCCCAAAGCCGAAGCCTGGGTCGGGGATCGCCAGAACCGGGTTGTAGTTGATGCCAAAGTTCTGAAACCCGGTTCGCGGGTTCACATATCCAAGAATGTCGAGATAGTCCGCCGGGTCGATCCGCCCGAATACAAGCCCTCCGGCACCATTGAGGATCGTCTGCGACCAGTAGGCGACCGAGAGGCTGTTGCCAGTGTCTCCAAAGGTCAGGCCGGTCAGACCGGCATAGCCGACCTCTCCGGCAAGACCCGCTGGCGTCTGTTCGAGGCCCAGCTTGTGCCGGTTCTCGAGAATGAAAACCAGGCTGCCGGGGTTGCCGCCTCACTGTGGGTTGTCCGTCAGGGCTCTCCAAAGGATGCTGAAAGATCGCGGTACAAGCTTCCGGAAGCTCACTTCAGAGCTGAGAATCGAAACTGCGGCGGAATTGCTGAAAACGAGCGACCTGCCAGTTGTCGGTATTGTGCAGGAAGTTGGCTTCACGTCATCTTCCAGCCTCGCAAAGGCGTTTCGAAAGCGGATGGGTGTGTCTCCAGAAGAGTTCAGAAGCGACAGAGCAGACGTTCGCCCGCGAAGTCAGTAAAGGCAGTTATGTTGTGCGATCTGTGAGTTCGACCGCGGCGCAGCGAAAGGGCACAGTATCCCAGACCCGTCATTCGTACTTTCCGCAGCTAAGGTGTCAAATGAGCCCAAAGCAGGCACTCATTTTAGGTTTGCAGCGGCTCTCGTACTCCGCAAAGCAATCCTTGGCGCCTGATTTGACCACGTCAGCTGCATGCACCCGAGGCTAATTCTGGTTCCGTTATGAATGCCTGCACTCAGCCTGCTTCAGGCACATCGCGAAATGCGTGAAATGTTGGCCTATGCATTTTTTGAATCTCCACAGTATGTGGATAGGGAATGGAAACATCGTTTGCATCAAAGGCCAACTTGACGGCTTTAGTGATTGCGAATTTTAGTTCCCAGTAGTCCTCGGATTTACACCAAAGCCGCGCGGTAAGATCCACAGAGCTTTCGCCTAGGTTTGTCACGCGCACCCAGGGCTGCTCCGGGTCATCCAAAACGCGTCCGTCTGCCTTTGCTACTTCGAGAATTATCTCAGCTGCCTTATCAGGGTTATCCCCGTAATCGATACCAAAAACCAAATCGACCCGACGTTTATCAGAGGCTGTGGAATTCAGTATCACGTCACCCCAAACCATGGAATTCGGTATTACAATGACCTGATTGTCTGGCGTCAGGACAGTGGTTGAAACAATAGAAACGGACTTGACCGTTCCGGAAGTGTTTCCAGCTGTAATGTAGTCACCTTCATCGAACGGATTGTTGATCATTAGCATTACACCAGCTGCAAGGTTCCCAAGCGTTTCTTGCATTGCAAAGGCGAGGACAAACGAGCCACCTCCGACGATTGCGAATAACGCCGTGATGTCGACGCCCAATGAAGAAAGCACCACGAGGAATCCAATTCCCATCGTAAGCCAATAGATTACCCTTGCTAAAAACGCGGGCATCAGCTTCGGCATGCCCCGCATCCGCCTAAACACACGCAACGAGAAGGTCGACATAGCTTTGGCCACGACAAAAAGTGCAAATAACGACGCGGAAAGCGAGATCATGCTGATCGCAAACTTGCCGCCACCATCAGTTGATCTTACCCATGTGAGAGCTTTTCTACCCAGGTCTTCCCAACTGGAACTCTGCGTTTCATCTGCGATGATGGCACTTCGGTAAGCGCGGTATGTGCCCACTTCCATTTCATCACCATTCTTCTTTTCCAGACTCTCAACAACCGCCGAAAATCGCTTGAATGCCTCATTGCGATCTTCAGAAAGATGTAGGATGCGGTCGAAGTCGGCTTCTGACGTGCCATCACCCTCGTTTGCAGCCGCGATAGTCGCCTCGACCACGGCTTTGGTTTTCTCGCGCGCGATTTCTTGCCAGCGCACAGCAAGAGAAGATAGCTCATCTTTGGTCAATGGTATTAGCTGAAGCTCAAACTCCTCCAATTCGACTCGGGGATCGTCGAACCCCGAAGGATACGGCACTTCTGCCTTCTCAATTTCTGAGGTTGGACTTGCTTCCGGTACTGATTGCTCGTTCGCAAAAATAGGCGTTGGCAATCCTGCGGCCAGAGTCAGCAGAAGAGGTGCGAGGAAGCACAAGGCTAATCTTGACCAAATTGATGTACCGGAAGATTTCATTAGTACTTATCCATATTCGATTGTTTTTTCTAGCCGCGAAACAAGGGCCTGCAGCGGTGTGACACCAGATACCGCCAGTAAAGCAGTCTTTGGTCCGCCATGACGGCATAAGTTTTTTCCTAGTCGTTGTGACTATTTCGGTCGTCGCGGCGCTCCTCTGCGCGGTCCTGCGCGTCTTCGAAATTGTCCTTCTTGATCGCGCCGCTCACGGCGCCAACTGCCGCACCGGCAGCAGCCCCGCCAACGACGTTCTCGCCAGCAATGGCAGCGACGGTGGCACCAACGACCGCGCCTTTGACGGCTTGGTCCGCGACGTAGTCAGCCTGAGCCGTCGCTGCCATTGTGATGAGAATTGCCCCTGAGATAGGAGCAATAACGAACTTCTTTGTAGAGTTTTTCATTGGTTACATCCTTGTTCTACCCAAGCAACCACTGCGGTTGCCTTGTGTTATCGAATTAGGTGGGACCACCGTCTGCTGTCTTTTGCCGTCGGGACAAGGTTTTGCGGATGCTGGACACTCTCTGCTATTTGGGGATTTTCAGCTGTATCCACTAAAGTGATATTTGCACTTGCGCGCCTTCGTTTCTTAGATCTGCTGTTTCAAGAAACTGAAGATTTGACATCGCATGGTCCGTTGGTCGTGCTAGCTTAAGATTGCTCACATCATTTGGAGGAGCATTCTAGAATGCGAGTTGTCTTTACGGTTCTAAGTGTTTCAGTGCTTCTTCCTGCCCTGGCTTATTCCGTAATTTGGGGAACTCTCGCTCTATGGTTCAAACTTCCCGGACCCGAGTGGCTGAAGTGGGTCGTTTGCGGTGGTTTCGCAGTCTTCGGCATGGGAACGCTAGTCGCAATGTTTACACGGGCGCGGTGGCGCTGGCTCGTTGTTTTCGCAACAGCTCTTGTTGCACTGAATTTGTGGTGGAACACGCTGGTTCCGCCGTCCGCGGGATATTGGTCTCCGGAGGTCGCGCAACAGGTAACAGGGTCAATCGACGGGGACATCTTAACACTAGAGAATGTACGGAACTTCGATTGGCGAAGCGAAACCGACGTGACGGAGACATGGGAAGCACGCAGTTACAATCTCTCGCAGATTGAGACAGTGGATCTTTTTATGTCGTATTGGGGTGGGCCATCCATGGCGCATATGATTTTGAGCTTTGGCTTCAAAGACGGGCGGTACCTTGCTTGGTCAAATGAAGTCCGTCGAGAGAAGGGTGTTTCTTTCTCGCCAGTTGCTGACTTTTTCAAAGCGCACTCGATTGCAGTTGTGGCGAGCGAAGAAAAAGATGTTGTCGGCTTACGCTCGAACATTCAGGGCGCTCGCGTTCAGATTTTTAGACTCAGAACAGTGCCTGGGAATCGTAGAAAGCTTCTCGAAGGGTATGTTGCAGCGGCGAACGGGGTCGTAGAAAAACCGCACTGGTTTAATTCCGTGTTCACCAATTGCTCACGTACAGTGGTCCAGATCGCACGGCATATTGGCATCAAAATACCGATGGATTGGAGAATCATTGTCAACGGGTATTTCCCATATTTTCTTTATGATCATGGGGGCATGAACACTGATCTATCGATCGAAGAGATATTTCGATTGGGGGATATCACTGAGAAGGCTGAGGCCTTCGGCTTGGTGGACGGCTATTCGGAGGCCATACGAGTAGGTGTGCCCAAACCTTAAAAGATGATATTTACTAGATGCACTTACAATCACATTGGATGCGTCAAATAGGGCTGCTCACATGACCAAAAAAAGCGAAGTGTTAAAGCTCACTCTGCTCATTTTGGGGCTAATGGTTCTGGTTAGTGCGTGTTCACGACCTCCTGAACTGGTCGGGATAGAAAATCCTGAGGTTAGCATTGAAGACCAAGCTGGAGTGAAGAAGCAAAAAATCTTCATGGCGACGACTAGGGCGGCAACAGGTGTGCAGGGTGTTTTTTTCTCCGGAGACAGAGCAAAAGAAGTCGGTTTGGCGTCGGTCGATGTGACAATTCCTCCAACGCATGAGATTGGCGAATTGAAACGACCCAAGAAGTTGCCCCCTGATCCGAGCAAAGAGTTCACAATAATAGACCCTATTGTCTATTCCAGCGATGCAAGGTTTATTTCCGCGGTAAACAAGGAATTGAACTCTCGCCCACCTTCTAAACGCACAATCCTTTTCTTTGTGCACGGCTATAATAACACTACCACTGATGCACTTTTGAGGCTTGCGCAGTTCGTTGAGGACTCTGGATACGAAGGAGTGCCCGTTTTAATGTCTTGGGCGTCCTCTGCTCAGACAACTGGGTATGTCTACGACTTAAACAGCACGCTGATTGCACGCAGTAAACTTCCTGAAGTTGCGAGTGTTCTTCAACAGACCAACGCTACAAGTGTCAATATATTCGCTCATTCGATGGGTTGCCTTTTAACTATGGAAGGTATTGTCAACTCCGTCGAGACTGGTCGCGCGCGAGGCATCACGAGAGTTGAAAACATCATGCTTGCTTCGCCAGATATCGATATCGACTTATTCAGAAGCCACATGGAGGCGATCCCCCAGTCGATCACCGAGAAAATCTTCATTTTGACGTCAGAAGATGACAGTGCTTTGAAATTCTCACGCCGATTGGCAGGTGGCATCCCTAGGGTTGGGGCATCTGATGCGGAGGAACTTGAAAAAGAATTCGGAGTTCTTGTCATAGACCTATCCGACATTGAGAACTCCGATTCTGGAAGCCACAGCAAGTTCACTGGGTCGCCGGAGGTCGTGCAGTTGATTGGGTTGGGTCTAAATTCAGCGAGCAGATTTGGAACCAGTTCAGCGCCTCCAATCGAACGGATTATGGCAAACTCACCCATTAGAGTGTTTGACTGACGCTAAAATACTATTTGTTCGCCGATCTGGCGACCTGTGATCAGGTATCTATAGACTTCTTGCAAAGTTGCTCGATCGAGTCGTCCGTTGGCCTGAAGCAATTTGCGAAGCATGCCGCCTTCGATCAATGAGGCGTTCACGACAAGGCGAACCATCGGGAGCGGTGGCAGTTTGGATACTAGACTGAAACGTCATCGGGCCAATCAAAGCTCCCGCGCCGACGGAAGCTTGCACACTCGCAGCGCGGGAACGCCCGATTTGCAAAGAGGGCTGTGCATACCGGGTACTGGGAATACGGACAAATAGATAGCCCAGACCACAAAAAGCCCGTGCTTTTACTGCAAGGGATGGTAAGAGCGGGCGGCCGTAGGGCATTCAATATTTACGTTGTGTGTCGCTGATCTGATCGACGAAGCTGAGCAACTGACTAAGTGAACCTCCTGGAGGTGCGGCGTGGGCCGCCGCAACGGAGGGATAGGCCAAAGGTTGGACGAACATGGAGGCCGCGCCTGTGCCAGATGGCGGCAAGATTCAGCGATCTACGCTTCCGTACGACGGCTGGCAGGTGGGACGCGACTATGTTCCAGTTCTGCCGCAATTTGCGGGTCTTGAACCATCACGGCGTCGAACCGCCAGACCACTCCATACTGACCGAGCAGGAACTCTGTGGACCACCGGGGTACAGAAGAAACCCGCTAGCAACAGAAGCCAATTAGTCGATTTTAGTCGCTTCCGACTTTCTGAACACCAACAGTGTTACAAAGAGACCGCCTATCAGTAGCATATGCGCCGCCGCTGTTACGCCGAACACGAAGTAACTGCCGACCATAAGCGAGAAAATTGCGCTCCACATCCATGCCAACATTTGCATCAGCAAATGGGCCACGGGTAAGGACTGATTTCTTAGTGGGTTTTTGGTTTCATCCATTACTGAAGCCCATGTGGTTTTCACGTCTAAACTATTGGTCATGATTTTCCTCCCAATTCCAATTAATTCGTGATCTCAGTTCCACTGAGCGTAACTGGAGTGTTCGCTGCCAGTGGAGCAGCGGGAACAAATTACAAGACAAACCGTTCGTGATTTGTGATATTGTTAATACGTACAATTCAGACGGTTGGACCGAAAAAAACGGCGCCCGAGGGATGGGTGGTACGCGCAGGTTACAGGTTTGGGGTGCATGTGACAGCCGGCAAAGCCCGGATTGGATTCGCAACTCGCGCCATCAACTGGACCGGAGGGACGGATCGTTGGCAGCGCGGCTAATTCCGAGTGATGGATACTTTTTAGTTAAGGTGAGCCTCAATGCCGCGATTTTTCCTGATAGCTGCAAGCCAGCGTTGAAGTCACTTCCTCAACTGTAAACTCAAGGCCGGAGCGATTTCGTTGGTCAAGACAAACAGCATGGGGAAGAAGGTCAAAAGACGAGCCCGAAATTCCGCGTAGCACAGGCTATCGGCATTCCTTGATACGTCGGAAGAAAACATAAAGAAACTTAACTTTTTAACCAATTTCTTCGCGGACCCGGCCGCTGAGATCGTCGGCGCTTAACGACCAACATTCCGCTGGTTGGTCCGATTTGACTGGTCCGAATTTACCTGACAGCACCGTTTCCTAAATAGTTGGCCAGACAACAGACAATGCCCCCTTTAGGCAGCACAAGCCAGTACTTCGGAATGAAAAGTGTTCTTTGCTTCAACGACTTCAGCTATGTAAAACGGCAGAGGTGTCTAAGCATGTGTTTCTCATCACAAGCCAGTTTTGTAGCCGGTGCAGCAATCATAGCCTGCAGTGGTCTTACGATACGTTTGGCGTTGCAAATGGGCGAACGATTTCTTCCGCTAGCCAGCTTTCCACTTTTCTTTGGGATTCAGCAATTGTCCGAAGGCTTCTTGTGGGTGTCCATTGACAACCCGTCGGCAAACCCTTCTTCGGCAGCTGCGTTGACGTTTCTCTTCTTTGCCTATTTCTTTTGGCCGTTTTGGGTTCCGCTGTCCGCGGCTTCGATTGAACGTAACCGGGGTCGCAGGCTCATATTCCAAGGGATTTGCGGAATTGGTTTTTGCTTAGGCTTGTTGCTTTACTTGCCAGTGTTGTTGTCACCAGCAAACCTAGATATTGGCCTAGCTCAACACTCCATTCAGTATGAAAACATAGAAACGTTCCCGTCCGAAACTACGAGGAACTTTGCACGTGTTTTCTACGCTTTGGTGATCTGCGTTCCGCTTGTGGGATCGAGCGATAAAGGCTTACGAGGTTTCGGGTATCTAATTGTCGTTTCCGTTGCTTTGGGGTTCTTCTTTGCTTCTCATGCCTTCACGTCAATCTGGTGCTTCGTTGCGGCAGGTTTGTCTGCCTACATCTACTTCGTTCTAAAGTTTCACTATTGGGAGGCAGACCGCTTAGGTGGAGCTGCCGAAGGTTGAGGGACATTTTGAAAAATGCGTTTAAGTGCGGGCAGGGGGTTTCACTGGAAAGCCGTCATCCGACAGTTTTTATCAAATGACCGCGTTGAGCCCAAAGCGGAAGTTCACTCGCCTAAGGTGAATCGAGTGGTTTTGGACGATTTTGCATTAGCCTGATTCCAAGTAGCAAGGACAAACATCCAAACGCCAATCCCATTGCGAGGGCATTGGCAACGAAGATACCGCCAAACAGGGATATCGCTGTTTTTCCCGCCTGCTCGATAGACGTGTCTACTACGATCGATAACCAGTCTTGCAGGTATAATGCGAACAGGACCGAGAGCCCCACGGGCGAAATGATGAGCGCTGTACCGAGAGAGGCCAATCCTCGCCCGAGGACAGCCCGCAGTGTTGACCCTTTCAAAACTATTGCGGCTGTGAAAGCAAAAACAACAAATGCAGAGAGCAGGACTAGCAACATGTCCACACTTGGAGAGAGATCTTTCGTGACCGTCCCTGCTAGGGCCGAGGTGAAGGGCAATAGAACAAAGGTCGCAAGCCCTGCGGCAAGGTGCCCGGTGAACAATTTTGGCAACTTGCCAGACGAGCGTTTGTCGCTCCGGTTTTTGGGTTTAGGTGGTTTGGGTAGATCCGGATCAATCTGATCCCACCGCACGGATATTGGTTTTGGACGAGAAAGCATAACATCCCCCTTGGATTGTAAAATTTGAGACGACCTAGCCAGCCGATTGTTCTTGGGAATTTGGTAGGCCGGAACGGAGTTTCTTTCGGCGCTTGGACTAATATTTGCGTGATCTAGACATGCCGACGCGCGAACATTGGTATCCTTGCCATTTCAAGTGATGAACATCCTGATTACGTAAGCGACAGTGGTTAGGCACAAGACGCTGCCGAACCAGATTGCGCTAAACCAGAAAACTTGCTTTAGCAGTTTCAATGGTAGCTCTCCTCTGGATCGATCTTTCCGCGGAAAACCCAGTACGTGTAGGCGGTGTAGGCCAGGATCACAGGCAGCAGAATGACGGCTCCGATCAGAGCAAAGGCCAAGCTGCTGTCCGGCGCTGCGGCTTCGGCAATCGTTAGGCTTGGGGGTATTACTTATGTCATCACAACGGCTGTTCTGAGCGTGGAAAGTCCATTCCTCGCGATAAGCTCGAAAAACAGTTCGAACAGCTACTCAAAGACCTTAGCCCCACAAGCGAGACGCATGAACTAGCCTCGAAGATGTTTCAAGATGCTTGGGGCAAGCATCGTTCGAGCACCAAAGACCAAGAACGTCGGTATCGAACTCGAATAAAGGACATTTCAGATGAAATAGAGTCACTGCTTGTTCGAGTACCTCGAACTAAACATGAAGAAACGGCGATGGCGTATGAAAACAGAATTGCTGAATTGCGTTCCGAAGCCCGCCTGCTTGAGGAAAAAATATCAAATCAGCAGGCTTCCGAAGGAAACTTCGACAAAATGTTCGAACTCTCGATGTCATTTCTGTCAAACCCTTATGATATATGGAAAAAAGGCACATATGAGACAAAAAAGACTGTCCAGCGGCTGGTATTTTCAGCACCACTAGTGACATGTCGCAAAGAGGGACTTCGAACCGGAGAAACCACTATACCTTTCAAGGCGTTGAGGTTTTTCTCAACGTCGGAAAGCAAAGTGGTGCTGCTGGAGGGCATTGAAACCCAATATGTAGATGTCTCAAAAAATCTCAGATAGAGATTAACTATATGAAAAGGCTTAACTTACCTCCTTCATTCGATCTCAATTAATCTCGACTAACGGCAGCACATACCATACCTAGGGGTGGACCAATAGGTGGACTGGTAGAGAGCTGTATGGCGAAAAACAAATTGAGCGCGCGCGGCGTTCTTGCATTAGAGAGCGGAAAGCACTGCGATGGCGCTGGGCTCTGGCTTGTGAAGGCAGATTCCAAAAGCGGTAAGTGGGTTCTTAGACTGACGGTCTTCGGCAAACGACGGGAAATGGGCCTCGGGCGGTGGCCGGATGTTGGCTTGGCGGAGGCCCGGGAAGCTGCCGATGCTGCACGGCGCGAACTGCGAGAAGGCCTAGATCCGATTAGAGAGCGGCAGAAGCGGCGGGTGGAAGCCCTGCGCAATTTGCACCTGTTTAGAGACATCGCTCGGGATGCGTTTGAAGCGCGGAAGTCGGAATTGCGAGGTGGCGGAAAGGCGGGGCGTTGGTTTAGTCCGCTGGAGCTACACGTCATACCCAAACTCGGTCATGTGCCGGTTGCTGAAATTACTCAGATCGATCTCCGGGATTGCCTCGCGCCTATCTGGCATGAGAAAGCCGAGACGGCTCGAAAGGCGCTGACGCGGACATCTATTTGTCTGGAGCATGCAGCCGCGCTGGGCATTGATGTTGATTTGCAGGCACCCAAGAAGGCGCGTGCATTGCTTGGCAAACCGCGAAAGGCTACCACCAACATTCCGTCGCTTGCCTGGAGTGAAGTGCCCGAGTTCTACAAAAGCTTGGACGAAGGTACAGTCACCCATCTTGCTCTGAAACTTCTAATTTTGACCGGAGTACGGTCACGGCCAATACGGTATTTGAGGGAAGAGCAGATTGACAGTGATATCTGGACTATTCCGGCGGAACAGATGAAAGGGCGCGAGGGCGCTACCGCTGAGTTCCGTGTTCCGCTTTCGAATGAAGCGCTTCATGTTCTTGGAGGCGCGCGACGACATGCTCGCGACGGCTATCTGTTTCCGAGTATTCGGAAAGGGGTGATCTCAGATGCCACCATGTCGAGATTGATGGAGCGACGTGGCATGAGCGCCCGTCCGCACGGATTTCGTTCAAGTCTCCGCGTGTGGTTGGCAGAGGCAACCGACGCACGCCACGAAGTTGCAGAAACCATGCTTGGTCACGTTGTGGGCAGTTCTGTCGAACGCGCCTATCGGCGAACCGACTTTCTCGACCAACGTCGTGTGCTGCTGGAGCGCTGGGCATCCCATCTCACCAACAATACAGATACAATCATAAAATTGGCCACAGCATGAATCAGGATCGTCGTTATCTTCCCTTGTACAACGGAAACGGCAAATGGATCTCTCGCCCAGATCTCTTTGTTTTGGTTCGAATGGGCGCTCCAGACAACGAAAAAGAGAGCACCATTTGGGAGACCTACCGGCACATGTCAGAAATCTCGGATAACAGTAGCATTGAATTGAACCCTTTGGACACAATAATCGAAAGAAAGTTCGTAAGATCTAACATGTCCGAGCGTAGATACGCTGCAATGGTGGTGCGCGAGATCGCGCGACTCTATCTCAACGGCGTAACGCCAACTTTGGGCAAAGCGGTAAAGCTGATTACACGGCCATTGCTGGAGGAACAAAGCGCCAGATTGGAAAGCTCGGTCTCTGAACAAGTGAGAAAGGCCTTCAGCCGGTTTCGCAATACTTGCCACCTTGAAGCCGCTTATCGATCAGACGGTCCAAGGTTTCAGACCTTTGAAAATGACCCGAAGAAGTTCGACGAGTTCCTTTCGAAAGCCAAAGCCTTAGAGGAACTTTTAGACTGGGTCTCTGCGCAAGGAAGTTTGAAATGGAACCCGTGGCGCGTTCCGGAGCATTTTACTCCCACTTTTAAAGGAAAAGTCACGAAACTGAGCGTTCAAGAAAAGGCTCTGATCGGCGTAGCCTAAAAGCCAAGTTTAGGGGGGGAGAAATTTTTTCTCCCCTCCCTACACCATTTTAGATCGCCTCTAGATGACTCAACGCTCATCAAAACGAGGCATCTACTCACATGGCCACTGACACAAACTCATTTGCGACCGAAATCGACCCACTGCTGAAGGTGGCGGAGGCTGCAGAGCTTCTTGCAATCAGCGTGCCGAGCTTCTGGCGCCGCATCGCGGATGGATCGGTACCCAAGCCAATCAAGCTCGGTGGATCTTCTCGGTGGCCGCGTTCTGAAATCCTTGCCGTCATCGCTGAAGCCAAAGCCAACCGGTAACAAACACTTGCGAGCGGCTGTATGTCTCCCGCCGCTTTTCTTCTATCAACTGACCAGTACCATCATGGTGGACGCTCTTGAGCATGAGGTCAGCTAACGTTGTACGGAGCCTGCATGGCTGGACAAATGATTTTCGCCCAACTTTCAATTCAAGACATGCGCCGAACAATACAGGATTTGACGCTTGAAGAGCGCGGATTGCTATTCTCGTTTCTTGTCGAGAATTGTGAGGTGCAGGGTTCATTGGAGCATGACGAGGAAAGACTTGCGTATCGTGTCGGTCTTGGCAAATCTAAAAAGCTGCTGGCGCGTCTGCTATCGGCGCTCATCAAGACTGGAAAAGTGAAAGCGACCGATGACGGAATAATGGTCGCTCTCGCGGAAACCGCGATCAACCATTTCCAAACTAAATCCGAAAACGGCAAGTTTGCGAACTCCTGCCGAAACGACAGGGCAAAACCGAAAGCAGTCTTGGAGCAAGTAAACGATGTGCATTTTAACCTGTCTGATCAGGCTACGAGCGCACACAGCGTGGCGGAGTTGCTTAACGACGCTGAAAACAATGAACTCACCTTGGAATTTGATCGTCTGATCGCAACTCTCAGAAATCTCGTACAGAGCAAGGGTGCATATACACTCGCTGATGCACTTGATAGCGACGCGGCAAAACGCACGGTAGAACGGTGGTGTGCGCTCGAACTCAGCTCTGAACAAATCGTTTCAAACGTAAACAATGTGATAGCCAGAAAAGGCGATGGAGCAATAATGTCTTGGCAGTATTTTGATCGAGTGTTCCTGAACCTTGCTGAACAAAACGCAACTGTGCACGGAGTCACCAGCCGATAGTTAATACACGTTTAGGCAACGACGAGTGCAACTGACCTATTCGTTTTCTACCAACAAGCCCCTAGGCAAACTGTCCAATTTGATGCCGCTTTCTTCTAAGGGCGCTTTCAATGTCCATGGGGTCTTAGGCCGGTGCTTAGAATTGTTTACATCTGGAGGCGGTTTTGAGTTTGAACCAAGTGCTTCGCGAGGTTTTGCTATCACTCCAGGAAGAGTTCGCTACGGATGAGACACCGAGCTGCCAAATCTGCCCCTTTCGGGCAGTTATTGGGCGCGGCAGAGAAAAAACGTGCTCCGAATGCACTGGTGGCCAGTGTCAGGATTTGCAGAACATTGGCTTGGACAATGAGGGGCAACCGCTTCCAACGCATCTACGAGCTCGCTGTGGCGCAAAAACGCGCAAAGGATCGAGTTGTCAGCTACCCGTGGCACCAGGAAAACGCCGGTGTCGATACCATGGCGGCTTGTCAACCGGCCCGACATCCAAGCAAGGTCGAGCGCGGATCGCTGAAGCACAACGCAAAAGATGGGCAAAACAGAGAACCAATACTTGACCAAGTGTTTATAGTTGTATGGCAATGTCCACCGACACTATGCGCCGATAGCAGTCGTCGCAGAGCCATAAGCACCAAACATATTCCGAACACGCTTGTTTATGCTCGTGACAGAAACCGATAGCCGTCATCTGAGCAAAACACTAGGATGACCGCGTATGTATTCTTTTTCCGTGCACAGTATCAACGGCTGCTATCCGGCGGATTGAAGTGCTGGTTCGTCTCGTCCGCAGGGCAGTTGACCACTCAACCAGAGATCGCTTCTCATTATACCCATACAGCGACGTTCGCGGTTCGTTACTGTGCTATCAATCATCCAATGGCTGCGATATCTGTCGCTCTCCGTCGACTGCGAAGCGGACAACGCTGACCTTTTCAGCGCCTACTTCGATGCGAGGTTTCGGAAAATGATTGCGCAACGCAACAACAATGCCCGGACCTTGTACTTTACCAATCTGGAAAACGTGTCGTGACGTAGCTGGGGAGCCAGACTGAAAACAGCCGTTTCAGCGTGGATCTCAGTACAATGCCCACTGTTATTTTCGCGGGGCTTCCATCCATTGGAGAGTAGCCAATCGCTTGCCGTGTTTCGGTGATATTCCAGCGCATCCCCGGGTTATCTGACATTAGGTTCAGGGCTGCGAAGGAAATACCCTTGGCATCTATTGCGGCGCGCATTCCGCTTAGAAAGTCCCGATCACTCAACCACATTTCCTGACCCCACCGGCCCATCGCCATGTGTGTGCCGGGTTGGTTGCCGTGAGTCCATTGCGTCCAGCCGATGCGCAAGCAGATGACCGACAGTCCGTGATGCTCGGCGAAATAGGCCCCTGTCCGTTCACAGAATAGCTTTGACATGCCGTAGGCGTTTACTGGCCCTGGTGGTGTCGTGCTGTTGAGCACCTCATGCGTAAACCTTTTGTCGCCGTGGACCCAGTTGGAACTGGCAAGAACTACTCGGCTGACGCCCATGGCCACCGCATGGTGATAGAGGGAAAGCGTTGCATCCATATTGTGTTTGATCGCGGAGGCCCAGGTGGCGGCGGGCTCTCTGTCACCAGCAAGATGCACGACAATGTCCACTCCCTTTAACAAACTGACCCAACTGCTGTCGTCGGAGAGGTCTGCGGTGTGAATGTCGAGATGATCAACGGGGCAAATGTCGATGCCAGAAACGGTGTAGTCGGGGTCGCTTTCTAGAGCGTCGAAAAGTTTGCGGCCGAGATGCCCACCAGCGCCTGTAATCAGGACATGCATGACAGGAATTCCTTGTTGTTTGTGAGTCTCAATGGCATTTGGGATGCATCTTCCTCCGCCAAGACGCGGAACGTCTGCCGAAAATTCAGCGTTTCATTCGGTGCGAGGTTGCGTGCCGGAGAGTGCCATTCCGCTTCGCAATAGGCGTAATCGCCCGAGTTAAAGACCTCAAACGGATAGTCGTGTGCAAATTGATCGCCCTGTTGAGGTTCTGGTACTGAACACATCAGCAGAGGGCCATCAGGGCTGCACCGCATCATTGTACGACCGTTGGGGTTCGGTAGCCCGACCTTGAATTCCTGCTGTCTGTTGCAATTCACGGTAATGCCTTTGCCGTGCGTAGCTATCATCCCTTCGGCAGAGCCAAAAACAGGATAAAATGCAGGGTCTTCCAGCTCGACACCGATCTTGGCAGGGGTGTTAAGCATCATGACTGACCAAATGCCGGTCAGGCGCGAGGAGGTCCCATGGTTGGCAACGATGTGTTCTATATCCCAGCTCTCCGCGGAGGTCAGTATGATGCGGCGCGACACCGACAGTTGCGTGACTGGGCACGTTTGGCTGGTCAGTTCGACAAAATCCTGTCCTTGCGCTGTGATGTGGTAGGGCTCGCTGTCGAGAACAGGAAAGGGGGCACCATTTGTCCACGCCGTATCCGGCGCAATCCACGTCTTTTCACCACCCCAGAGTGGGAACTTGAACTGAGGAGACCGCGTTGGCAGTTCAGCCGGATCGATGTTGTCAATCGTCAGGTCTTCGAGGTCCGGGTTTTGGAACAGCAAGGACCGCCCCCGAAAATTCACATCCCACAAGCGGCCTCCGATCCCGGGAAGCATTACCAGCTCAAAATCACTCTTCTGCAGCTTCAATACAGACCATCTGTCTGACATGCTGGCGCCTCCCAAGGTGTCCCGGCGCACTTAACATGCGCCGGGATCACAGATCATACGTGCTTAAATTGGGCAACGTTCTCGGCGGTGATGGGCATCACACCGGTTTCGATCCGTTCCGGAAGCGGGTTGATCCCTGCGGCTTTCCAATCAGGCAAGACCTTCAGCGCGTCAGTGTTCTGCCAATGCATCATGTGGAAGGCGAGAAAGATCTCAAGATAGGATTTCTGAGCCACTGCGCCGTGAATTGTGCCGTCTTCGATGTAGGGAAGCATATCATCATTTCGGTCCATCGCGACAATCTTGATGTCCTTGCGTCCCGCCTCATTGACTGCAATTGCCGCGCCTTTGCCGCTGTCGCCGTCCGTGCCGCCAATGCCAACAATATCCGGGTTCGCCTGAATGGCCTGAAGATAGGCTGTCGGCGCATAGGACGGGTCAGCCTTATCGTTGACTACGTCGACGACCTCGACATCCGGGTATTTCTCGGCAAAGATTTGTTTGTACCCTTCGACACGCTCCAATGTGGAAGGGGCAGGGAAAGTGCCGAGGATAACCTTGCCTTTCCCGCCGATCGCTTGCGCCAACATTTCGCCGCCGACACGTCCTGCCTGAACGCCGTTGATACCAAGGAATGTGGACCGGGGACTGTCGGGAATATCGCCAATACAACATGTGACTGGAATGCCCGCCTCGACCGCACGTTCGACGCCGGGGGCCAGAGTGGCTGGATCACCGGGGAAGATAAGGATGCCTGCGGGACGTCTTGCGATCAGCTCATCCAATTGGCGTGCTTGTGCGGCCGTGTCGAAATCCAACGGGCCCGTGAATGTGGCCTTGATGCCCATCAATTCTTCAAGGTCTTCCATCGCATTTCGATAGTCCACCCAGAACGGCACCTGCGTGACGATGGACAGGAACACATACTCCTTGCCGGCCGCTTGCGCCATGGCTTCTTTGGACAGCATGGGCAGTCCGAACGCTGCGGCCAATCCAGCAGTGGTGCCCGCTGTCAGCAGCCTGCGCCGATTCACATTCAATTCAGTCATCGTAGTCTCCCTATTTTGGATCTTTGGTTGTTGTTAAGTTTTGGAAAGCTTGAGGATTAGCCCCGTTTGCTTCGGATCAGCATATCCAAGGCGACCGCTGTAACGAGTACCCCGCCGATGACGATCATCTGCCAGTAGATCGATACAGCCAGCATCGTCATAGTGTTGTTAATCAACGCAACGAAAACGACGCCGAGGAAAGCACCAAGAATAGTACCTTCGCCGCCGCGTAGGGATGCGCCACCGATTACAGCCGCCGCCAAAACCTGAAGTTCGATACCGTTACCTGCCGTGGGCGTACCGCTCATCAGGCGGGAGGCCAGCAATACACCCGCCAAAGCAGCCAGAATACCGGTCAGTGCATACAGAATGATACGCACGCGTGTGACATGGATGCCTGACAGCATCGCGGCCTTTTCATTGGCGCCGATGAAATAGACCTGACGGAAAAAGCGTGTATGGCGGACGGCCAGGTCAAACAGAACGACGAGCAGAATGGTGAACAAGACGATTACCGGAAAGCCGCCTATGTCAGCTTTGCCGATCCAGGCAAATGATGCCGGCAAGCTTGAGACAGAAAAACCTTCGGTCAGGACAAGAGCGATGCCTCGCGCGATCGACATCGTGCCAAGGGTCGCGATAAGCGGATTGATCCCGAGGCCGGTCACCAGCAAACCGTTCACTACACCAACAATTCCACCCAGCGCTAATCCGCATACCACTGCGAGCGGAATTGGCATGCCAGTCAAAAGCAGCATGGCTACGACGGTAGAGGACAAGGCCATAACCGACCCAACGGAAAGATCGAACCCGCCGGATGCAAGTAGGATCGCCATACCGATCACGATGATCGCGGTGGGGGCCATGCCCACGGCCACGGCTCGAAAGTTCGAGAAGCTGAGGAAGTAGGGATTAACGTTTGACATCACGATGATGATGGCGGCGATCAGAACGATCAGAGTCAGTTCACGAATATCGATAAAAGCTTGCAAAACACGGCGCAGCAGCGGACGCTTCATGGGCAAGTTGGCTTGAGCGGTCATGGTCACGTCGCGACTCCTGATTGATTGGTTTGGGGTGCGTCCACAATTGGAACGGAATTTCCAGCGGCCATTTGAAGAAGCGTGGTTTCGGTTGCCTCAGCGGCTGCGATGTCTCCCATGAGGCGACCGTCGTGGACGACAAGGATGCGGGTTGAGAGAGAGACAAGTTCGGGAAAATCGGATGACACGACGAGGATGGCCATTCCCTCGGCTGCTCGACGCAAAAGTTCCGTGTGGATTTGGAATTTGGCTCCGACATCGACCCCTTTTGTGGGCTCCTCAATGATCAGAAGAGCTGGCGCGCGTTTGAGCCACTTGGCCAACATAATCTTTTGCTGATTGCCCCCTGAGAGATCACCAACAAGTTCGTTAATCCCGCTGGTTTTGACACTGAAGGCGTCAATGGCTGTTTGGCTGGCTGCTTTGATCGAGCCCGAACGCATGAACCCAGCAGACGCATGATCGGAAAGACTGGCCGCGATCAGGTTGTCGCTGAGTGATTGTTCCAGAAAGAGGCCTTCAGTCTTGCGTTCTTCGGGAACAAACCCGACCCCAGCACGCATCGCCTGCCGCAAGGACGCAAAGTTAACAGGCTTGCCGTGAAGTCTGATCTCCCCGGTCGCGCCATGCATCAGCCCGACAATCGATCGAACAATCTCGCTGCGGCGAGCGCCCATCAACCCCGCCATGCCTACAATCTCTCCGGCTTTAATGGAGAAGGAAATGTCGTCGAATTCACCTGGATGGGTTAGGTGTTGGACATGCAAAACCTCTTCGCCGTTAACCTTACCTGACCGCGTGACATCACCGGGGTGAGCGCCGCCGATCATCTCGGCGACGACTTGTTCCTGAGAAGTTTCCGAAACCGGCAAAGTGCTGATGTGGCGCCCATCTCGCAAAACGGTAATGCGATCCGAGATCTGGAAAATCTCGGCCATATGGTGGCTGACATAGACGATGCCAATCCCTTTTTTTGTCAGGGACTTTAGGACTTCAAATAGCGCGTCTACTTCGTCGGGTGCCAATGCCGATGTCGGTTCATCCAGCAAAAGGACGCGGGAATTCAACGACAGAGCCTTGGCGATTTCAACAATCTGGCGGGAGCTGATCGGCAAGTTTTCCACGGGTGTTGAGACGTCGATATCCAGACCGAATTCCGCCAGCAACGCCTCCGCTCGGCGGCGCAGTTCGGGCCAGTCAACTACGCCGAACCGGGTGGGTACGCGGCCCGCGTAGATGTTCTCCGCAACAGAGAGAGCGCCAGCAAGGCTGAGTTCCTGAAAAACACAGCCGATGCCCAGGGATTGTGCGTGCGACGGGCTTTCCACCCGCTGTTCCTTGCCGTCGCACAGGATACGCCCAGCAGAGGGTTGGTGAAGCCCATAAAACAGGCCGAGACAGGTGGATTTTCCGGCGCCGTTTTCCCCACAAAGCGCGTGAACTTCACCGGGTCTCAATTCAAAGTCGACGCCATCCAAAACAATGTTCGTGCCGAAGCTTTTGCCAACCCGATCCAGCTGGATCAGTGGCTGTAGCCCCGGTGAATCAGGCTTCATTACTGGCGTCATACAAGCTTCCTCCCGCCTTTTGATTGGCATCTGATATCTCAGATGTCAACTGAAAAAGAAAAGACCGGGAGGTGCCCAAGAGAAAGGGGCGGCGCTGTTTTGGCCCGCCCCCGTCACAACGAAGCTACGTTTTTGCTAGGATGCGGTCGCTCCTTCGAGGACGATGGCGGCGCTTTTGTAGGCTTGTCTGGTGCGGTCAATATGCGCAGTGAGAAGAGATTTGATTTTGGCCATGTCGCCTTCGCGAACGGCAATAGCGATTTTCGAATGCTCATCGAAGGAGAGCTCAGTATGCTGTGGCAGCTTCGCCAAATGGGTTCGCAATGCGGCAATCTTACCGATGTAGCGTGTATAGCTGGCCGTCAGGTAGTCGTTACCTGCATGTTCAAAAATCAATTGATGAAATGCGGTATCCAGTGAAAGGTAGCCCTTTTCATTACCTCGCCTGCGTTCTTTCTCCATGTCCTTCACGACACGCTGCATGTCGCCGGCAAGACCTTCCGGGTTCCGCAACAACGCAAGTTCAAAGGCGGCAGTTTCGATAGCCTGTCTGAAATCGCAGATCTGAGTCACTTCCGGCTCAGACAGCGAAAAAACGCGTGCGCCTTTTTGAGGCTCGATACTGACCAACCCTTCGTCACGTAATTGAGCGAGTGCTTCGCGGACTGGCGATTTCGATACGCCCAGCTCTTCGGAGATTTTTCGCTCCGACAAAACCTGACCCATTTTCAGGGAGCCATCGATAATACTATTCCGCAAATGTTCCAGTGCGAGTTCACGCAAAGACTTGGGTCTCTCAAGCGCCATCTGAGGATATCTCCAAAAAAAGGTGTTGCCAGATGCAAGATATCTGATACACCAGATTAGGCAAGCTGGTATATCAGATATCAGAATGTACTTAGGAGATCAAAAAGTGCGCGCAGAGTTGGTCGTCGATTGTAAGAACCAGCACGGGGAAGGGATTTTCTGGAATCCCGCCGATGGTCTTGTCTGGTGGACCGACATTGAAGGTTGTGCGCTTTGGTCATTTGATGCTGCAACGTCAGAAACTGCCTCTCATGAGATGCCGGAGCGTGTGTGTTGCTTCGCGCCGCGCGCGTCTGGCGGTCTGATTGTTGCTTATGCTGATCGAGTTATCTTGTTCGATTCGCCCAATAGCGAGGAAACCCTCGTGGCACGATTCGAGCCGAACAATCCGGAGACACGGCTGAACGACGGGCGAACCGATCGCCAGGGGCGATTGATTGTCGGAGGCATGAACGAAGTTTCTGGCAACGCCGACTCGTCGGTCATCTGCGTGGATAAGGATTTGAGTGTACGGACGATTATCGAAGGAGTGTCTTGCGCCAATTCGACTTGCTTTACGTCCGACGGTGAGACGATGTTCTTCGCCGATACCCCGGATCGGGAAATCGTCGCATTTGATTACGACACCCGCAGTGGAACCGTTTCGAACCGTCGGCAGCACGCTTCTTTTAATAATGAACCTGGCTTGCCTGATGGGTCCTGTGTTGATGCCGAAGGGGGTGTCTGGAACGCCGAATGGGAAGGCCATCGCATTGTTCGCGTCGCACCTGACGGCACGATAGATCGCGTGATCGAGGTGCCTGTCTGGAAGCCCACCTGTTGCGCTTTTGGTGGCCCTGATCTCGACACGCTGTTCATCACGACCTCAAGGCTGATGAGTGACGAAGCAGCTTTAACAAAAGAACCGGAATCCGGCGGCCTCTTTGCTGTGAAACCCGGCGTTCGTGGCGTGATCGACGCGCCATTCAAAGGATAACCAACGAAATTCTGGAGGAGAAAACTATGTTGAAAACGCTAATGACCACTACGCTTGCCGCAGGGTTCGCCACGCTGGTAACGGTCGCTCTGGCGGAAAATTATCCAGCGCCGGTTCCACTTGAGGACGGGGCACAAGCGCCGATCGATGCGATAGAACCCAAGAACGAAACGTTCCGGATCGCGTATATGCCGCCGGCGACCGAGTTCAACTACTACATCGCCATCGGTGAAGGCATCAAAGCGGTTGCTGCTGAGGCCGGGGTCGAAGTGTTCATGCTTGCGCCCCAGTCCGGTGCGGACATCAACGGCCAAATGGGCATGATCCAGGATGTGCTGACGCAGGACGTGGATGCGATAATCTTTGGAACACACGATGAATTTGCTGCGGCACCACTGCTGAAGCAGGCCGTCGACAAGGGCATGGCAGTTCTGATGATCAACTCGGACATTCCGAACTTCCCAACACCCATTCATGGCGTTGTCGGGTACTCTCAGCGCAACGGCACGCATGCTATCGCTGACTGGGCCATTGAGACTTATGGCGATAAACCGTTGAAGGTCGGCATTATCGAAGGGCAGCCTGGCTATCACTCAACCGAGCGTGTGGGTGGCTTCCTCGACGGTATCGAGGGCAACGAAAACTTCGACGTTGTGGTGTCTATCGACGGTAAATGGAACGTTGAGGGCGGCAACACTGCTGGTATGGACATCCTGCAGTCGAACCCCGATCTCGACATGATCTTCGCGGCGAACGACTACATGATCATCGGGGCATCCTTTGCTGCGAAGGCACTTGGCCGCAATGACATCGTTCTTTTGGGTAACGATGGCGACACGTCCGGCCTTGAAGAAATTGCGGCTGGCAACATCACGGCAACCGTCAACACCTCACCGTTTTTGATGGGTAAAGCGGCTATGCACGCAACCATTGATGCGCTCAACGGGTCCTATCCCGGCGGCTGGATCGAAACGCCCACATCAATTGAAGACAAAGACGGTGCGATCAACGTGCTGCAAGAGCCAGAAAAGCTCTTCCCGCAGCCGTCCAAAGAGTACTGAGCTTTCTCCCCGCTTCCCGGTGGCGCGTGCGCGTGCTGCCGGGTCGCAAACCGACCGAGTTTCACTTTTGTCGAGGCAATCGCAATGACACCCGCAACGCCACTTTGGGAGTTTGTCGATATCACCAAGGCCTATCCTGGGGTACTGGCGAATGACAAGGTCAGTATCCGGCTTATGCCCGGTTCCATTCATGGGCTGCTGGGTGAAAACGGCTGTGGCAAGTCGACTATGATCAAGACACTGTCCGGCGTGCAGCAACCCGATAGCGGCCAAATCCTGCACAATGGCAAGCCGGTCACGATCAGCGACCCGCAGGCGGCACGTGAACTGGGCGTCGCAACAGTTTTTCAGGAATTCTCTATCGTGCCCACCTTGTCGGTTGGCGAAAACATCTTCCTTGGCAATATGCCTCGGTCCCGCTTTGGCGTGATCGACTGGGCCAAGGTCCACAACGAAGCCGCGCGCGTTTTGGCGGAAATGGATGTCGATGTTTCTCCCGAAACGATCACCGGCTCGCTATCGGTAGGCGAGCAACAACTGGTCGAGATCGCGAAAGCCGTCGCGATGGACGCCCGCATGATCATCCTGGATGAGCCAACGGCGGCATTGGGTGAAGATGAAATTGAACGCCTGCACCAGTTACTGCGCAATATGCGTGAACGCGGAACCGCTATTCTCTATGTGTCGCACAGGCTGGATGAGGTTGAACGGATCGTTGATGAAGTGACGATCTTGCGCAACGGCTGTGTTGTGCGAGCGAGTGGCGAGACCAAGATCAACGTCTCTGAGATTGTCAGCGCAATGGTCGGTGAGGACATAGGTGAGCACTATCCCAAGGAGCAGAACGCGACCAAGGATGTTGTGCTGGAAGCGGCAGTTCTGGGCACCAATTCGGGCGTGAAAGATGTATCGTTTTCGTTACACCAGGGTGAAGTTCTTGGCTTGGGTGGCGTATTGGGCAGTGGCCGCACGGAGATCGCTCGTGCCCTGTTCGGAACAGACGAGCTAACAGGCGGACAGATAACACTAAATGGCAAACCGGTTCGCTTTCGTCGGGAAATTGATGCGATCCGTGCGGGCTTGGCTCTTGTCCCAGAGAATCGAAAGTTTGACGGGTTGTTCTTCAATTTCCGCGCAAGTGGGAACGTCACCGCAGCGTCCCTTGGCGGGCTAAGCCGGTTCGGTGTGTTGAATCTTAAGGTGGAAGAACAAGCTACCCATGACCTGATCCGCGATCTGGAAATCTCAACCCAGGCTGAGGAAAAGACGGTCAACTTTTTGTCTGGTGGCAATCAACAGAAGATTGTTATTGCGCGTTGGCTGTTCTCAGCCTCGGACATTCTGATCCTTGATGAGCCGACGCAGGGGATCGATATCGGCGCGAAAATCGCTGTTTACAAGCTGATTAACAGGCTCACGCGGGCGGGAAAATCGATCATTCTGATCAGTTCAGACCATGATGAGTTGCTTGCGATGAGCGATCGGATTGCCGTCGTGCAGCACGGAACGATCGTGCGCACGGTCGATGCATCCGACCTTACTCATGACGACCTTGTGCGCGCGTCCGCCGACACTCCTCAATCCAAGCCTAAGGAGGCTTTCGCATGAAGCGGATCTTTGACACCCAGTTGATCGGACCATTTGCAGCAATGGTGATCGTCGCACTGATCGTGGCACTTACGACGGAACGCTTCCTGAACCCGGGTAACCTTTCAAACCTGTCCCTTCAGGTAAGCATCGTGGCCTTGATCGCAATCGGGTCTACTATCGTGATCTTCGCTGCGGGCATCGATCTGAGCTCCGGGTCTATGGTGGCTTTGCTGACCATGATCCTTGCGCAGATGTTGAAATTTGTTGGCATTCCACTGGTTCTGGCGTTGCCACTCATTCTCCTCATGGGCGGATTGCTTGGTCTGTTCATTGGGCTGATAACAGCCTACGGGCGTATTCCGTCTTTCATCACAACATTGGCGGCGTTGATTGCCTTCAGGGGCCTTGCGCTGACTTTCAACAATGGATCGCCGATCTTTTCGCTGGATCCGGCTCTGGAGCCAATCTTTTACGGCAAGCTGTTCGGCGTTCCGATGCCTTTCTTCTACCTCGTGTTCTTCTACGTCCTTGCCGCGTTCACTATGAACTTCACGAAACTCGGCCGTGAGATCTATGCCGTGGGTGGTAACCCAGCCGCTGCCGTTCTGACGGGTATTAACGTACGTAAAGTTCAGACGACGACATTTGTCATCGCGGGTTTTATGACTGCGGTTGGTGCGATCCTGATGTCAGCGCGCCTCAACTCTGGTTCGCCCAACTATGGCCAGACGCTGGAACTGCAGGCCATTGCCGCTGCTGTTGTCGGCGGAGCCAGCCTTGCAGGCGGACGCGGCAACATCCTCGCCACGCTGATGGGGGCGATGACAATCGTTATCGTCCAGAATGGTTTGAACCTAAACGCTGCGCCATCTTCGGTTCAGAATATCGTGCTGGGCCTGATCATTCTGTTGGCCGTCGGCATAGACATGTGGCGTGCGGAAATTTCGGGCTTGATGGGTCGAATGTTCGGCCGCCCTTCATCGCAGCAGTCATCTAACGTTAAGAAGGAGGCCTGAGATGGATCTGGGGCTCAAGAATAAACTGGTCCTGGTGACTGGCTCAGGTTCCGGCATCGGCAAAGCCACTGCCCGGGTCTATCTGGAAGAAGGCGCGCGGGTCATCGTGCATGGCCTGACCGAGGCGGAAGTGTCCGACTGCGTCGACGACCTGTCATCTCTGGGCAAGGTCGAAGGCATTGCGGCCGACTTAACCAAAACCACTGATGCGGAAACTCTGGCAGAGTTTGCTCGTGCGCGCGGTGCGGTGGACGTTCTTGTGAATAATGTTGGCATCTTTTCGGTCAAACCGTTCGAGGATCTCACGGATGACGACTGGATGCATTACTTCAACATCAATGTCCTGTCCGCCGTTCGGATGAGCCGGATTTTCCTGCCTGACATGCTCGGCCGGGATAAGGGATCCATCATCAACATGGCCAGCGAAGCGGCAGTGAAACCACTACCTCAGATGGTGCATTATTCTGTCACTAAAACTGCCATGTTAGGTCTGACACGTGGCATGGCAGAATTGACAAAGGGGACAAAAGTCCGGGTTAACTCGATCCTGCCTGGTCCAACCTGGACCGAAGGTGTCGAGGCCTATTTTGACGGCCTCGCCGATCAAAAGGGTGAGCCGCTCGACACGATCGTCGACAATTACTTCAAATCAGATGAGCCCACATCGCTCATACAGCGCTTTGTACAACCAGACGAAGTCGCCCGCATGATCGTCACGATCTCTGCAAGCACAGCCTCCAATGGTTCTGCGCATCGGATCGAAGGCGGCATCGTTCGCAATATTCTTTAACTGCTAACTGGAGGAGCCCTACATGGCCGCTCTCACTTTCTCTCACATCGGCATCACAGTTCCCGACCTGGAAAAAGCCGTGGAGTTTTATTCCAAGGCATTCGGCCTCTACGTGCTGATGGAACCAACTGAAATCCTGCATGACGAAAGCGCCATCGGTCAGATGTGCGACGATGTATTTGGGGAAGGTTGGGGAAGCTTCCGCATCGCGCATTTGTCGATGGGCGACGGTGTTGGCATCGAATTGTTTGAGTTCCCGAAGACCGTCGAAGAAGAACGCCCGTTTGAATATTGGCGGCGTGGCTTGTTTCATTTCTGCGTACAGGACGAGGATCTGGAAGGCCGCGTCAAGGTTATCGAAGACCTGGGCGGGCGCCAGCGCATGAGCCAAGTGCGCAAGTATTACCCAGGTGAAAAGCCCTATCGCATGGTCTATATGGAAGACCCTTTTGGCAACATTTTCGAGCTCTACAGCCACTCGTACGAATTGACCTATTCGGCGGGTGCTTATGACTGATCGCGCCGCCTTTCCCCCCAGAACGGACAAACCCAAGGTCGTGATCACCGATTACGACTTTGGTGATGTTGCCGTTGAGACGGAAATCCTGGAAGCCGCAGGAGCCGAGGTGATTGCGCTTCAGGCCAAGCGCCAGGAAGACCTGTTCGATGTCGCGCCGCATTGCGCAGCGATGATGAACCAATATGCCCGGATCGGGAAAGAAACGATCACGCGGATGCGAAACTGCGAGGTCATCGCGCGCTATGGCGTAGGCGTGGATATCGTGGATGTCGGCACGGCGACGGAAAAAGGTATCCTCGTCACCAATGTGCAAAACTATTGCACCGAGGAGGTCGCCGATCATGCGATTGCCCTTTGGCTGACCCTGGCGCGCAAGTTGCCTGACTATGATCGGGCCACTCATGCAGGGATCTGGAAATGGCAAAGCGGGCAGCCGGTCTACCGTTTGCGCGGGCGGACGATGGGTGTCGTCTCGCTGGGTAAAATCGGGCAAGCCATCGTGGCGCGGGCGCAATCTTTCGGGGTTACGGTCATCGCCTACGACCCGTATTTGCCAAGAGAAGTCGCGGCAAAGATTGGGGTCGAGCTGGTGAGCAAGCCCGAATTGCTGGCAAGGTCCGACTATATCCTGATGCAGGCACCGATGACGCCGAACACGCATCACTTTTTGTCGGATGCCGAATTCTCGGTCATGAAACCCGGTGCGATACTCGTGAACACCGGACGCGGACCAACGGTCGACAACAAAGCCCTGTTCCGGGCGCTGACCGAAGGCCATTTGGCCGCTGCAGGGCTCGACGACCCCGAAGAAGAGCCGGCCAAGCGCGCCAACTGGACGCCTGATGACAACCCGTTGTTCACGCTGCCCAACGTCCTCGTAACGCCACATGCGGCCTACTATTCCGAGGAATCCATACACGCAGCGCGGGTCACCGCGGCCACTCAGGTGGCCAAGGTCCTGACAGGGCAAAACCCCGACTATACCGTCAATGCCGACGCATTGGCCGTATCTACCGCATAACAGGAGACAAGAATGCCAGACGTCAGCACGGACCTCAGGGTTTTCAATGATTTTGAAAGAAACCCGGAACTTCTCAAAAAATTCGACAAGGTGTTGGAGGCGTACTCTGCCGCTGCCATTTTTGCGGATGTGCAGTACCGAACAGGCGTGATGGACAGCGCCATCAAACCCGCCTTCCGCGCCAAGGTGACAGGCCAGGCCGTGACGGTTCAGCTTTCAAAAGGCGACCTGGTCGACCCATTGCGAGCGCTTGAAATGGGACAACCCGGGGACGTGATCGTTGTGGACGCGGGTGGAGATCGTCAAACGTCGGTCTGCGGCGGTTTGATGGGTGGTCTGGCCAAGAACCGTGGCATTCGCGGTATGATCGTCGATGGTACCGGGCGTGACACAGATGAGTTGGAAGACATCAACTGGCCGATTTGGACGCGCGCGATCACGCCGCGCGGAACGCACACGATGTTCTCGGAACGTAAAGAAGAACTTTCGATCAATGTACCAATCGCCTGTGGGGGCGTCGTGGTAAACCCCGGAGATTTCATTGTAGCTGATCTTATGGGCGTCGTCGTGGTTCCACAGGAAATTGCCGAAGAAACCGTGCGCCTTGCTCAAGAGCAAGCTGACCGTGAGGAGGAAACCCGTAAATGGGTGGCCCAAGGCAAAACCGTTGAGGATCTGCTAAATGAATTCGGTCGCATCTGAGCCAGCGCTGATCGGCGTAGATTGGGGCACTTCATCGTTTCGTGCATTTCTAATTGGTGCGGAGGGCGACGTGATCGATGGGGTCTCGTCGCCTGAAGGTATCATGCAGGTTGCGGGACAAACCTTTGAGGCGGTCCTTGATCGTCTCATCGGCCCTTGGGTCGCCAAGGCTAACCTGCCGATCCTGGCATCTGGCATGATCACCAGCCGCAATGGCTGGGTAGAAACGCAATATGCTGAAATGCCGCTGGGTGCTGGCGGTCTTGCGCGAGCGTTGGTCCCGCATGAAGCGGCCAACGGAGCGCGTATTCATTTTGTGACAGGTGCTTCGACAGAACATGCTGGAGGACCGGACGTGATGCGCGGCGAGGAAACTCAGATCATCGGGGCATCTTCGCTAGGCTTGAGCGAAGGTATGTTCGTGATGCCGGGAACGCACAGCAAATGGGTTCAGGTTGCCGACGGGAAGATCGTGGATTTCTCGACTTACATGACAGGTGAGATCTTTTCGGCGCTGAAAGAACACACGATCCTTGGCACCTTGATGAAGGAGGACGCCTTCAGCGAAGGCGCATTCGTGATGGGCGTCAAGGCGGGTCTCAGTGGCGAGTCGAACCTGCTGCACAGCCTGTTTCATGTTCGGACGCTTCCTCTCATGGGCAAAATCCCAAAGGTTGCCACGGCCGACTATTTGTCGGGCTTGTTGATCGGGACCGAGGTTGCTGCCGCGACCGGCGAAGTAAAAGACGTCGGCACGATCACTGTTGTTGGACGTAGCGACTTGTCCGACCGATACGAAATAGCGCTTCGAACTGCTGGTTTCGACAGCCGTCGCGCGCCAGATGATATCGTTGCGAAAGGGCATTTTCTGATTGCTCGCGCTGCGGGGTTGGTTGGATGATTGACCTCACCGCAGCTCTTGCCGAGAACCCGCTGATTGCGATTTTGCGGGGGCTGGCACCAGAAAATGCGCGCTCGGTGTCTGATGTACTCTTCGATGCCGGGTTTCGGATAATCGAAGTGCCACTCAACTCACCGGACCCGCTGGAATCGATAGGGCAGATCGCCGTAAATCATGGCGCTCAGACCATCGTCGGCGCTGGCACAGTGTTGACTACGGATCAGGTCGCGGCGGTCGCAGATGCAGGCGGGCGGATCATCGTGTCGCCCAATATGAACCCGGACGTCGGGCGCGCGGCCGTCGCGCGGGATCTGTATTGGTGTCCAGGTGTCATGACCCCCTCCGAGGCCTTTACGGCGTTGGATATCGGAGCATCGGTCCTCAAATTCTTTCCGGCAGAAATGGTGCCACCAGCTGCCATTGCTGCCATGCGCGCCGTATTGCCTGCAGAAGCAGTCATCGCTGCGGTAGGGGGCATAACGCCGGAAACGATGGCGTCGTATCATGCCGCTGGTGCAGATGGATATGGGCTGGGATCCGCGCTGTTCAAACCGAGCTATACATTCGATGATATCGGCAGGCGCGCGCGCGCCTTCACCAGTGTATTGGAGGAACTTGGATGAAACAGGCCCTTGTTACGGGCGGGACGCGAGGAATCGGTGCTGGTGTTGCACGGTCATTAGCAGACGCAGGTTGGTCCGTCATTGCCGCATCCGCCTCCCAATCCGAATTGGATGCATTCGAGCCTCAGGACGGGTTAAAGGTGCAGCTCTTGGATGTCACCGACCAGACGTCCATCGATGATGTATTCGGCGAACTCATGGGTCTCAATGCCTTGGTGAACTGCGCAGGTATTCTTTTGCGTGGCGAAGAATATGACATCGACGTCTTCGCCAAGGTGCTCGATGTGAATCTGACAGGCACCATGCGCTGCTGTCTTGCCGCGCATCCTTTCTTAGCGGAAACAGGTGGAGCTATCGTCAATACAGCCTCCATGCTCAGCACTTTTGGTGGACCTTTGGTGCCGGCCTATTCCGCTTCCAAGGGCGGCGTGGCACAGTTGACGAAAGCGCTGGCTGGTCGCTGGGCCGAAGACGGTATCCGGGTCAATGCGATCGCGCCGGGCTGGATCGAGACAGAGATGACTCAGGGCCTTCGGGAAGACCCTGAACGAACAGCGGGGATTATGGCGCGTACGCCGATGAAACGCTGGGGGAAACCCGAAGAAGTCGGAGCGCTTGTGCAATGGCTTTTGAGTGAAAATGCCAGCTTTGTGACCGGATCGATCTATCCGGTCGATGGCGGCTATCTCGCTATGTGAGGAAAATCTATGAATGACGATGACACCGCCCGAATGCCATATCAATTGCCATTCCCCAAGGATGCGCAAGACGAGATCGTGATCCCGAATGCCATGAGTGAGGACGACAGACTGTGGGTTCAGCAGGCAGAGAACGTCTGGTTCCGACCGCTCTGCCTGAACCGCTCGCAAGGTTATTGGATGAACCTTCTCAAAGTACGCAAAGCTGGTGTTCTTTCGCGGCACCGCCATCCACAGCCAGTCCACGGTTTTGTCCTGAAAGGGCGCTGGCATTATCTGGAACATGATTGGGTTGCGGAAGAGGGGGGATATGTCTTTGAGCCGCCGGGTGAGACTCATACTTTGGTCGTTCCCGACGATGTTGAAGAGATGGTCACCTATTTCCAGGTCAATGGCGTGATGTGCTATGTTGATCCGTGGGGCAAGGTCACTGGCTACGAAGATGTCTTTACCAAGATTGATCTGTGCCGAAAACATTTCGGGGAAGTCGGTCTTGGGGAAGATTACGTTGAACAATTCATCCGGTGATGCGCCGCGTTTCGCGCTTGTAGCGCATGATGCGCGAAAGGACGAAATCGTTGAGTGGGTGGGTCTGCAATTGGCCCGCCTGTCCAGAGTACAAATCTTTTCGACTGGGACTACCGGTAGTCGCATTAAGCAAGCCTATCCAGAACTGGATGTGACCTGCCTGAAAAGCGGACCGCTCGGAGGCGACCAACAGATCGGCGCCATGATCTGCGAAGAGAAACTGGATGTATTGATTTTCTTTGTCGACCCTCTCTCACCCATGCCACATGACGTCGACGTTAAGGCTCTGACCCGTCTCGCAACGGTATATAATCTGCCAATGGCATGTTCGCGCTCAACCGCGGATCTGATCGTCAAGGGGCTGATTGACGAGGATGACAACGCGTCTGCGTGATACGCCACGCGCCGCAAGCGCCGATCAGCCAGTTCTCAGAAGGTGCTCTGCCAGACTGCCGAGGTTTTCGCTGCCAAGCTGGCTCATGTTGGCCTCAATGTCAGCTTTCAGGACGTGAACGAGATGGTCGATCCCTCGTGCTCCGAACGCTGCAACAGCATATTGAAAGGCACGCCCGACCATGACGAAATCTGCACCTTTCGCCAGGGCACGCATGATGTCCAATCCCCAGGCAACACCAGAGTCGTAGATCAGTGGCACATCTATTCCGACCGCCTCGCGGATGTTCGGGAGTTGGTCAATCACGGCGGGCCCGGCTTCGAATTGACGCCCGGAGTGGTTTGAGACCCAGATGCAATCCACGCCTTCGGCCACCATTTTTTGCGCGTCCTCCGGCCGCAGGACACCCTTGACGATCAGGTGACCCTCCCATTCCCGCCGCAGTTCGCGCAGGTAGTGCCAATCTGGAATCCCACGGATCAGAGCGCCTGCATGGGTAAAGCTTTCTCGCCCGCGGGTCGGGACGTAATCGTCAAAGAACCGCATACGTGGCATGATGCCCTCGCGCAGATGTGCAAGGCACCAGGCGGGTCGTGATGCCATTTCAGTCAGCGTGCGCAGGTCAGCTTTTGGAGGCACCGTCAGATTGGCGCGGCGCTGTCGTTCGCGCCGGCTCTCTTCTGGAACGTCCACCGTGATAATCAGCGTATGAAATCCCGCTGCCTTAATCCTCGGCAGCATCGCGCGGCGCAGATCGCCGGAGTTCACCGGGTAGTGCTGAAACCATCCGTTTTTGCCAATATGAGGCGCCACATCTTCAGGTGAAGCAACAGCCACACTGGACAACGAAAACGGAATGTTGTGAGCAACTGCTGCTTTAGCAAGCATCCGCTCAGCTCCCGCCCACATCAGGCCGGACATGCCTACCGGTGCTATCCCGAAAGGCAGATCGTATTTTTGACCCATCAATGTAGTCTGCAGGTCGGCCTTTGTTCGGCCGCATAGCACACGCGGCATGAAACCGATGGCATCAAGTGCATCACGGTTGACCTTCAACCCCAGCTCCCGGCCGGTCGCGCTGTCGAGATATTCGAAGGCAAACTTCGGAATGCGCTTTTGTGCGGTTTTTCGAAGGTCTTCTATCGACGGGTGGGAAAGATCCAGATCCATCCGGGTCCTCTGTTCGTTGTCTAACGTTTGAAGCTCCTCAGTCGGTCACCAAAGGGATGGCAAGGCCAAGGATATTGCGGGCACATAGGTGATGAACATCAACAAGATCAGCATGCCGACAAAGAATGGTAGGATCGCCCGGCTCAGGCTTTCGATGGAAACCTTGGAAATGCTGCTGGCCACGAACAGGTTCACACCCAATGGCGGTGTGCAGAACCCAATCGCCAGGTTGACCGTCAAGATGACACCAAAAACGATCGGATCGACACCCAGCGCGGTTGCAACCGGCAGCAGGATCGGTGTCATGATGATGATCGACGAAATCGTCTCCATGAACATTCCGATCACCAACAACAGCAGATTGATCAGCAACAGGATGATGATGGGGTTGTCGGACAGACTAGTGATAGTTGTTGCGAGTTCTGTCGGGATTCTTGCGAGCGTGATCAACCTGCCAAAGGCGGTCGCCATGATCACCAATATCAGAATCGTCCCGCTGGTTTTTGCACTGCCCGCCAAAACCTCTGGCAGGTCCTTGAGGGTGATGTCGCCATACACGAAGATGCCGATGAAAGCGGCATAGACTACGGCCACGGCACCGGCTTCGGTTGGGGTAAAGATGCCGCTATAGATACCCCCAAGAATAATCACGGGCACGAGAAGCGCCCAGATGGAAGACCGGAAACTCTGCCAGACGCCAGGGCCTGAGAACGTGGTTGTCGATTGCTGAACAACCTCGTCCTTTCGCAGCAGAACACGAGCGACCAACATGAACATGAGCGCAAAAAGGATGCCAGGAACAACACCTGCAAGAAACAGTTTGCCGATCGAAACCTCGGCAGTAACACCATAGATGATGAAGGGAATACTTGGCGGTATCATAACGCCAATCATTCCTGAGGATGCCGTCAATGCGCCGCTGAACTTGCGTGTATAGCCGACCTTTTCCATCTCGGGGATCATGTTCGACCCGATGGCGGCTACAGTTGCAGGAGACGAGCCGGATATGGCTGCAAAAAACACACAGGCGAGCACGTTCACATAAGCCAACCCACCCCGGATATGACCGATCAGTGCATTGGCAAACCCAACCAGTCGGCGAGACATTCCGCCGTGCTGCATAAGGTCTCCTGCCAATATGAACAGAGGGACGGCAATTAGAGGAAAGGAGTCCGCGCCTGTTACCACCGACCGTGCCAGAAGAACCATGGGTGGCGTGCCATCTACAAAGACCATCACGATCATAGTGGCCAAGCCCAGACAGATGCCAATAGGCACGCTGAAGAGCAACAGGGCAAAGAGCGTCAAGAAAAGCGTTGTTGCAAGCATGCAGGGTTCCTCACGCTTTGGTTCCTGCGATCAGACGCAGGGTTCGGATCAGATGTTGAGTGACGCGGATCGCGGACAGGCCCGCGCCAATCGGCGCCGAAGCATAAAGGATCGGAATCGGTAGTCCCAAAACGACCGAAGTCTGGCTGGCGACAAAAGGCTGTCGGATAAGCTTGATGCATTCAATTGTCAGAACGATCAGAAATCCAAGGACAAGAAGCGCGATCACAACATCCGCGTAAAGCCTTGCGCGCTCGCTTAGGACATCACGCAGGACCGTGATACGCACATGATCGCCTGTGTGGAATGCATAGCTGACACCAAGCCAGACAAACCATACAAACAGCCAAAGCGTTAGCTCTTCGCCCCATGAAAGAGAGGCATTCAGAATGTAGCGCATGAACACATTGCCAAAGATCAACAAGACAATCGCGGCCAATAGTGCACTGGCTAAGACCTTTTCGGCATTCATATCGATCCATTTGATAACCGACACCGTTCACCTCCCCTTGAACGAAAGGGGCACCCGAACCTTAATGGCACGGGTGCCCGTATTGGCTGAGTAGTCCGAGGGTCAGCTTCCGCTCGCTGCGGAAACCGCTGCTACCCAGTCGTCATAGGCTTCGGCGCCAACCTCGTCGCGATACTGCAGACGGACGCTTTCGGTTTTGTCTGCAAAGGCCTGTCGCTGCTCGGCAGTCAGTTCCAGAATCTCGACACCAGCAGCACGGATCTGTTCCAGCTGTTCCGCATCTTCGCTTGCGACCAGTTCCGCCTGATAGTCACGTGCGGCGGCCATCGAGTCCCGCACCAGTTGCTGATGCTCTGCGGACAGCGAGTCAAAGAACGGTTTGGAGATGACGGGCATATAGACCGCAAAGACATGGCCCGTGGTCGAAAGGTATTTCTGCACCTCGTAGAAACGCTGTGATGTAATGATCGCCAGGGGGTTTTCCTGGCCGTCGATCACGCCTTGCTGGAGAGCAGAATAGACCTCACCAAAGTTCATTGGCGTCGGGTTGGCCCCGAGCGTCTCGAAAGTCGCCACATGCGCCGGAACCTTCATAGTACGCAGCTTAACACCCTCAAGATCTGCGGGGGTTGCAACCGGACGGACATTGTTGGTCACATTGCGTACACCCAATTCAAGCCAGCCAAGACCTACCAATCCCTGGTTTTCGACCCGTGCAAGCATGCCATCACCAGCATCACCATCAAGAACATCAAAGGCGATGTCCTTGGAGGAATACATGTAGGGCAGTTCAATTACTGCAAAAGCCGGATCCCAGCCCGCGAAGAAAGAGGAAGGAGGAATGGCCATTTCCAGAACGCCGGTTTGAACACCTTCGATCATTTCGCGATCAGGACCCATCTGCGACGAAGGGAATATCTGTACGTCGATCTCACCATTCGAGCCAGCTTCGACCAGTTCTTCAAATTTCAGTAGCGCGCGATGCATATGAAACGCTTCTGCTGCGCCATGCCCAACCTTAATGACTGTTTCAGCGGATGCTGCAAAAGCAAGCCCGGCTGACATGACGACGCCAAGCGCCAATGTTGATTTCTTGAACAAGGTATCCTCCCACGGATTTAGTAAATTTTCGATCTATTATCTGAGATATCAGATATAATATAGAAATCAAGCTTACATGTGCTATTGTATTAAAGAGACGAAATAGGACGAAGTGAAAATGACCGAGATTTTGCAGATTAAGCGCCCGGATTCGTTGAGTAAAACTGCTGAAGAGCACATACGAAAAGGCATTATCAATGGCACGTTTCAATTGGGTGAATCGTTGCCGGAAGTGAAGCTGTCAAATGCCATGGGCATCAGCAAAACTCCGATTCGCGAAGCGCTATCGGCTTTGAATCTTCAGGGGCTCGTTCAGATCTTTCCTCATCGAGGAGCCTTTGTATTCTCTCTTTCTCAAGAGGACGTGGTGCAGCTTTGCCAGTATCGGCTCATCCTAGAATCTGCGGCTTTGGAGCAGGCGCTTGAAAAGAACCCGTCGGTTCTGATCAATGAGCTGGCTTCAATTGTTTCTAAGATGTCAGAAGCGCAGGAAGCGGATGAATTCGAGCAGTACTTGGAACTTGACGCCGAGTTTCACGACGCGTTTTTCAGGTCCTGCGGAAACAGTTACCTGCGGGATGGATATCAAAAAGTCAGTGATATCGTCCAAACTATGCGGACACATCTGTCCAAGCGTTCCAATCGAACGAAGAAATCTTACAAGGAACATCAAGCGATCACATCGCTATTGGGCGAGGGTAAAGTAAAAGCAGCAACGAACACCCTCAAACGTCAAATCACTCGCGGTGAGCGTTCTTATTCCGATTTGGTTGGTCTGAAGCAAGTATAGTTGTTCTGCCATCTGGGTCTTGTCAGAAGAACTTTGCTTGAGCGGGGCAGGGCGGTTGCGTAGCTTTTGCCCATGATCAGGCCTGCCTCTTTTAAGTACTTCAAAACCAGTCCCGAGATCATCCGCCTTGCGGTGATGCTGAACATCCCGTTCCCGCTCTCGCTTCGGAATGTGAATGCTCTAAAAGATGACTAGGTGGATGCCCTTACCCAGTTCGCTGAATATATGCGTCGAAGCCAAGGAACATATCTCGATACAGATCCTTACTCCGACCGCCGCCAAGGCAACTATCGACCCGAACGACCAAGAAGGGAAGATCGCATGCGGTTCTGACGCTGCGCGAGGGCGCTTTCGACCGAGCTGTGCGTGGGTATCAAATCTTCGACCTCAAACGTCTACGATGAAGCGCAAAGCTGCCATTTGAGCTAATTGCAGCTAATGTCTGCGCAGAGCCCAAATTGACTAATTCTGTCGTCAGGATCAATTGGCGCATACTGTCAAGAAGCTGCCACTCAAATTCGCGGATCAACGCAAAGCGAGTGAGAGTTTGCGGTCCGCACGTTCCCCCAAATGCTTCAATCGGTGGCAGTTAACTTCGGGTCAGACGAAGATCGCTTCAGACGCCATATGTGCAAGATCGAACCCAGATGAATGCTGCACCAATGCGCGAATTGCGAGATTTTCCAGGCTCTGATGCTCAGGAAACGGGAGTGTGAATCCTACGGGGCAAAAGAATCCTTGACCAATTCCAACATCAGCTCTAGTAAAAATGAAATGACGTTTTGCTAGATGAAACGATTGCGAATGATTATGTGGAGCCGCGCATGTCGCGAAGCCACAAACCAACCAACAGTTCGGGAGGAGCCTGACATGATGAAAGATAACCAAAAACTGAAGCTCACCACGGCGCTAGTGGCAGGTGGCCTGGCCATTGCTTCGCCTGCCTTTGCCGAGGGAGAGGTCGTGTTTGCGTCCTGGGGAGGCTCGTTTCAGGATGCCTTGCGCTCAGCCATGCTGGAACCTGCCGCCGGTGCGCTGAATATCACTGTCAAGGAAGATACGACAAACGGCATTCAGGACGTGCGCGCGCAGATCACGGCGGGTGCCGTTGCATGGGACGTTACAGAACAGGATTTGCCTTCGTGTGAAACCCTGAGCCGGGAAGGCAGCCTTGAGCCGATCGACTATTCGATTGTTGACACCACAGGCATTCCGAA
This sequence comes from Ruegeria sp. AB11, assembly GCF_056536325.1. Taxonomy (NCBI): domain Bacteria; kingdom Pseudomonadati; phylum Pseudomonadota; class Alphaproteobacteria; order Rhodobacterales; family Roseobacteraceae; genus Ruegeria; species Ruegeria sp. AB11. The sequence continues at coordinate 1,425,733 of NZ_JBQFJO010000001.1, forward strand.
AGAGCTGATCCATGACAATTACATCGGCTTCATCAACTTCACCAAGGTGATTGCCTATCGCAAGGATGCATTTGGCGACAATGGCCCGTCCAATTGGGCAGAGTTCTGGGATCTGGAAAGCTTCCCCGGCAAGCGCGGTATGCACGGCAAGGTGAACTATAACCTCGAAGCCGCGCTCATGGCGGATGGTGTGCCGATGGCCGAGATCTATGACACGTTGGCCACGAATGAGGGCAAGGCGCGCGCATGGGACAAGCTGGGTGAGATTGCCCCCGAAGTTACCGTTTGGTATCGCGGCGGGTCGCAATCGGCGCAGTTGCTGCGTGACGGCGAAGTGGACGTGATCCATATGGGCCATAACCGCGTAGAAAGCGTGATCGCGTCGGGCATTGATGTGGCCTATGCCTTTGATGGCGGCACGATGGACGTGGACTGCTTGTTGGTTCCCAAGGGGGCTCCGAATAAAGACAACGCGATGCGCCTTATCAACGAATTGCTGAGCGCCGAAGCACAGGCGCGGCTGGCGGTGACCATGCCGTTGGGTCCGGTGAATTCGGGTGCCTTCGGCACCGGGATAATCTCGGATGAGATGGCGGTGAAGGTCAACACACATCCCGACAACTATGGCAAGCAGCTTCTGGTCGATCCGAACTTTTACATCGGCCAGCTGGGCGAGTTGACCGAAGAGTTTGACACGCTGATCCAACAGTAAAAAATATCTGGGCGCGGCACATCTTGTGCTGCGCCCATTTTTGTCAGGTTAGGAGCCCCCATGTCACCTGCAGCCCACTCCCTTCCCATCGATATATCCAACCTGTGCAAGGCCTACGGATCGGTCAAAGCGCTGAATGACGTGTCTTTGAACATCGCCGCGGGCGAGTTCCTGACATTGCTGGGGCCATCAGGCTCCGGCAAGACGACGCTTTTGATGGCGCTGGCCGGATTTGTGCGTCCTGATGGCGGGTCGATCCGGTTTGGCGAACAGGAAATGATTGCAACGCCGCCCCACAAGCGCGGCCTTGGCATGGTGTTCCAAAGCTATGCGTTGTTTCCGTTCATGACGGTCGCAGAAAACGTGGCTTATCCGTTGAAAATTCGCGGGGTGTCCAAAAGCGATCAGAAGGCCCGCGCCGAGCGCGCGCTGGAGACCGTGCAGCTGGGCGGTTATGGCGACCGGCGCATCACGCAATTATCCGGGGGACAAAGACAGCGCGTGGCCCTTGCCCGCGCCATGGTTTTTGAGCCGCAGATCATTCTGATGGATGAGCCGTTGTCAGCGCTCGACAAGAAGTTGCGCGAACATATGCAAATCGAATTGAAGGCGCTGCATGAAAAGCTGGATGCAACTGTCGTTTACGTGACCCATGACCAGCGCGAAGCCCTGACGATGTCGGACCGGATTGCAGTGGTCAATCATGGGCGGATCGAACAGATCGCGACGCCTGAGCGGCTCTATCGCCAGCCGCATAGTTTCTTTGTGGCGGATTTTATCGGGGAATCCATTTCCCTGCCGGTTAGTGTAGCGAATGACACGGCGCAGCTTGGCGAGCGCGTTCTGAAATCCAATACGCCTATTGCGCTGGGCAGCGGAGGCCATCGTCTGATCATCCGGCCCGAGTTGCTGGAAGTCACAGCAGGCGCGGTGCCAGACGCCGCCAATGACCTGTCCGGCCAAGTGCATGACATCATTTATCAGGGCGACAGCGTTCTAGTGATCGTTCAGCACGACAGCGCTGGTCAGATCAATGTGCGTGTGCCTGCCAATCGCGCGGGCCAAACCGGGTTGCCGTCGAAGGGAGAGCAAATCGGCCTTGCCCTGCATCCCGAAGATACGATCATCGTACCGGAACATGTGGCATGAGTATCGCCGAGACGTATGAAGGTGCTGGGACTCTTCAGAATGCCAGCACGCTCAAATCCGAAGAACGCCGCGAAAAACTGACGTTTCTTGGGCTTTCGATGCCTGCGGTTTTGACGATCTTGATCGTCGTCTTCCTGCCGATTTTCTGGCTGTCTTCGCTGTCGTTTTTCAATGCGGCAGGCGAACTGAGCACGGAAAATTACGCGCGCATCTTTAGTAGTGCTCTCTATCGGCGAACCTTTGTCGTCACGTTTCAGATCAGCATTGCCGTGACGGTGATTTGCGTCCTTCTCGGCTACCCGCTGTGCTACTGGCTGACAAAGATGCCGAACAAAACAGCGGCCATTCTGATGGTGTTTGTGCTGGTCCCCTTCTGGACCTCGGTTCTGGTGCGGACCTATGCGTGGCTGGTGCTTTTGCAGCGCAATGGGATCATCAATTCGTCGCTGATGTCACTTGGCATTATCGAAGAACCGCTGCAACTGGCGCACAATCTGACCGGCTCCATCATTGGCATGGTGCATATCATGCTGCCTTTTTTGGTTCTGCCGCTCTACGCCACTATGCGCAATATTGACGGCGACCTGGTCCGAGCCGCCGTGGGCCTTGGTTCCAGCCCGCGCGGGGCCTTTTGGCGGGTATTTTTCCCAATGTCCCTGCCGGGCCTTTTTGCCGGCATCGTGCTGGTTTTCATCCTGTCGCTTGGGTTCTTTGTCACACCGGCTTTGCTGGGCGGTGGCCGGGTTCAGATGCTGGCGCAGCGTATCGAAAGCACCATCACAGTCTATTCGAACTGGGGGGCCGCATCAGCCCTGGGCGTGGTCCTGCTGTTGCTGGCGCTGGCGATGATCTGGCTGATGAACCGTGTCTTTGGGCTCGACAAACTGTTTATGCGCTGAGGATCTGAAAATGGAACAAGTCGGACAACGTAAAATCGACGGCCTGTGGCTGACAGTGGTCGGCATTGCTGTGCTGTTCTTTCTCATCCTGCCCACGCTGATCGTTATCCCGATGTCGTTTTCGGGGGCATCCTATCTGGAATTCCCGCCGACATCGCTCTCGTTTCGCTGGTACGTGGCCTATGTCACGTCGCCGGAATGGATGAGCGCAACAAAGACCTCGCTGATCGCGGCGGCGCTGACCACGGCAATCGCGACGCCCCTGGGCTCACTTTGTGCCTATGGTCTGCATTGCTCTGCGCCTCGTATCAGGAGCGCGGCTCAAATCCTTGTGATCATGCCGATTGTCGTGCCCGTGATCCTGATCGCTGTTGGAGTGTTCAGCCTTTATGCCAAGCTGGGGCTCAATTACACACTGACCGGGATCGTGATCGCCCATACTGCGCTGGCGCTGCCATTCGTGATCGTGACGGTGATGTCGGGATTGCAGAATTATGATTTCGATCAGGAGCTTGCAGCGCGCAGCTTAGGGGCGTCCCGTGCATACGCATTGTGGACAATCACCGTACCGCAGGTGAAATTCTCGATCCAGACAGGGGCTTTTCTGGCATTTATCACGTCGCTGGACGAGGTTGTGATCTCGATGCTGGTCTCGGGCGGGGAAAACGCCACAATCACCCGGCGCATGTTCAATTCACTGCGTGATCAGCTTGATCCGACAATCGCGGCGATCTCGACCTGTCTGATTGTCGTGTCCATCACGGCGCTTATCGGTGTGCAGATGATCGGGCGTCGGAAAGACAAGGCACAATGATGCGGGTCTTATTTTTCGCCAAACTCCACCCGAATCCGGCGGGCGGCATCAAGGACCGCCGCGCGATACTTTTCGACGGCTGTGTCATTGAAGCGGACGCGCAGGCCGGACAAGCTGATCGCGCCCAGCAATTCATCTTCGAACCCAAGAACAGGAACCGACAGTCCGGCGACGTCAGGATCGCGTTCACCAAGGCTGAGATAATACCCGGCCTTTCGGATGCTGGCCGCCTGTTTTCCCTGCCGGATGGAATAAGCATCCAGCACCTGACCCGAAGAGCCCATGCTCAGCGGAATGATCTCGCCCTCCTGAACGTGATCCCGCGCAAGCCTTGGCGAATTGACCCGGTAGAGGCACACGCCAGAATTGCCGCGTTGCACATAAAACGACGCACTTTCGCCGGTCGCATTCACCAAATTCGCAAGCACCGGTCGCACAATTGGCCCCATCCGCAGGTTTTGGCGAAACACGGATCCAAGACGCCACAAAGACGGCCCGAGGTGAAACAGACCCTCGGCGTCTCGCGTAATATGACCAAACTTTTCAAGCGACACGCTCAGACGCAGAATTGTCGCCTTGTTGACCCCGCTGCGTTCCGCAACCTCCTTCAAAGAGAGGCCTGCATCGCCCGGCTCAAAGATGTCCAGCACACGCAATGCGCGCTCTACCGCTTCGACACCACCATTGGCGTCAGGGGATCGGGGCTTGTCGGGCATAGGCAGACCTTTCGACGCAAATCCGTCGCTTTTTATAGCCGGTTTGAGCGCAATTGGAAATCGCAAATAACGAAGGCGTCTGGCAATGAATAGCGCGCGGAAACAAATGATAACAACTGGTTATGCGGACCTTCCTTTTGGCATTCATTCGCAATGTAAGGCTGATTGTGTTGGGGTTATGGGCGTTCCGAGCGAAGTTAACACCGGGCCCCGATCCGGCACCTCTCTGGCACCCGATGCGCTGCGCAAAATGACTGCCCAACTTGGGATCGGACTGCCTGTAGATGGTCGGGATCTTGGCAATCTGGACCTGTCAGGGGATTGGCCTGCCGCGTTGGAACAACTTGTGACGCAAATGGTGGATCACGGTGTTGTACCCGTTGTCTTGGGTGGCGCGTCTGATGTCGCCTCGGGTGTGCTGGGGGCCTTGCCTGATCTGCCAGTTGTCGCGGCCATGCCGTTGGCCCGGCGTGATATCGCGACGCGAACAGCCAACACGATCTGGGTAGGATTGAACGGCGATCAGCCTGCTGGTGTCTGGGATCTGATCAGCCAGCGCAAGATGGATTGGCGCACCGCGCGGCAGTTGGATGAAGGGCACGGCGACTATTCTGACACGCCCGAGCGCGCTGTCTTGTGGATCGACATATCGGTCATTGATCTGGGGCATGCAGCTGGCAGCGTCGGCCTAAATCCCGGCGGGATGAAACCTGAAACGCTGGTTTCCGTCATTGGTGCCATGTCCTGTAAATGGCAGGCGATTGTGATCACCGGCCTTGCGCCTGCGCGCGACACCCGGGGAATGTCGGAACTGGCGGCGATCGAAACCCTGAACGCGGCGTTGCACAATGAGTGAAGCGGCGCAAATACAGTTTGACGCGATCCCCAGTTTTCTGGGCGCATCCATTGGCGATCTGGAAGATCTCGTGCCCGGTCAGGTCGCGATTGCAGGCTATTTTTGTGACAATCTCGCCCGACCATCGGCAGGGCAACGCTATCTCGCGCGCCAGCTTCGGTATGCGTCCTGCCCCACAGTAACACCCGCGAATGCAATTGACCTTGGGGACGTGAATGTCTTTCCGCTAGAACCTGACAAGCATTTTCTCGCAGTTGCCTCGCAATGTGAATCGGTTCTTGAAACCGGTGCCCGCATGGTGTTGGTAGGCGGCGATTCCAGCGGTTTGGAAGCGCTTGACGTCGCCGCAAGACAGGTCACAGGTGCGGATGTTCCCATCATTGGGGTCAATGGCGGCGCAGTGAGCCATTTGCCCCGCACCCAACCGGTCATCCTGTCTGTGGATTTACAAGAGCTTGCGGGCAAATGGGTATCGCACCCGCATCGCCTGACGGGAATGTCACCAGCACAAATGATCGCGCAAATTGACGCCACCCCGGGCGATACCATCGCGGCTGCGGTTTTTGGGCTTGCCCCGGAACTGGACAACCGTGGCAAGGCTGAAACCCGCGCTGCACTGGCGATCCTGCAAGCGGTCACAGCTCGTCTTGAGAAAGGAGCAGGCTGATGCCTCTACGTTCGGCCCCGTTGCCGCGCATGGCAGGGCATCTGTCGTTCATGCGCTCTCAGACCAAAGCAATCGGCGACGTCCGGTCTGGAGATCTGGCCGTACTGGGCATCCCGTTTGAAGATACAAACGCACCTCATGCAGGGCAATCTCTGGCGCCGCGTGCATTACGCGAAACCTCGGTCTATTTCGGTTGGCACGCAAATCCACAATTCAGTCACCCCGTAGATATCGATGCGCGTCAGGATATCAGTACCGATGGCCTGCACGAGCGGCTTTGTGATCTCGGAGATATTGCACCGGGGTGCGAAGATGCGATCCACGCGGCCTTGAAGGCGGCCATGCGTCAGATCAGCGACAATGGCGCCTGTGCAATCTTTTTGGGCGGATCAGATCGGATGTCCGAGACGGCGCGGAGCGCGCTCCCTCATTGTCAGACAGTGCAGCTTGGCGGTACACCAGCCGATGCGCGCGATTTTCATATTGCGCCCTTGCCGAATGGAACGACCACGCCGGTAAATAGAGATACTGCCGCGCAGCGTGCCGCGTTTTCAGAGTGGCGGGATCCATCAAAGCCGTTGTTTGTTCGGTTTGATCTCTCGGTGTTTGAAACATCGCTCAGTGCGCTTTGTGATCGGCCCCGTTTGGGGGGCTGCGATCTTGCGACGGTGGTGCAATGGCTTGAGCTTTTGGGACGGCACGAGGTCAGCGCCATTATGTTGACCGGTCTGAATCCGAACCGTCCCGGAATGGGTGTCGTGAAGGTTGGCCAACGCCTGATGGTCACGGCTCTTCTGGCGTTTATCTATGCGCGCCTCGGCTTTGGGATTGATCTTCCGCGCCGCCAAACTTCCAAGGAAAAAGTACTGACATGACTGCAGCGATAACGACATTTCTCCCGCCTCTGGCGCAACCGGGGTATCGGCTGTTTGATGGGCCTCTGCTCGATGCCGCCGACGTCCGTCCGGGCCAAATCGGTGTGGTGGGTATGCCCAGCGATTGGACACATTCAAGCCGGCTCGGAACCAGGTTTGGTCCCGAGGCGCTGCGTAAGGCAACGACGGTATTTCAATTCATGCGACCGCAGGGGGTCAGTTTTGATCCAGATACGGGCCAAAGAAGCGCAACGGCCAGCGACTGGCTCGTGGATTGCGGGGATGCAGTGATCACCCCTGAGGATGTAGACGCAACCACCGAGGCCATTGCCGCAATGACCGAGGCGCTGAGCGTTGGAGGGGCGATCCCTCTGGCACTGGGCGGTGATCACTATAATAGCTTCCCGGCCTGCCTTGGCTATTCCCGTGGGTTGGCCAAACGCGCACCAAATGCACGTTTTGGGTATATCCAGATCGACGGTCATCTGGATTTCTCTGACCGGCTTGGCGCGTGGGGCAGCCATAACCACGCAACCAATGCCCGTCGGATTTCCGAACTGCCCAATGTCGACGTGTCCAATATGGTTTGGGTCGGGATCACCGGTTGGGTCGACAGCGGTGAACTCGCCTTGATCGAAGAGCAGGGCGGTCGGGTGTTTTCGGCTGGCGACGTACATAAATTGGGGACGGCAGAGGCAATTCGTCAGGCGTTGGAGCATGCCATGAAGGGATGTGACGAACTGTATCTGTCAATCGACATCGATGCGATGGACGCTGGCTACCTCCCCGGCACCGGCTCAATCGTTCATAGCGGTATTACACCGCGTCAGTATTACGATCTGCTGGATGGGCTGGCCGAGGCCCCGTTGGGTGGACTGGATATTGTTGAGGTGTCCCCTCCTCTTGATCCGTCGGAGCGTACCGAATTTCTGGCTGCAGAAATGTTGTTCCGGATCCTGCGTCGCTTCCGCACACAACCTGTGACCGGGGCGGTGACAGAGCAATGATGGACTACAAAGGAACAGAGCAGCTGGGTGGGTTTTCCCATGCAGGAAAAACACTTGCGCCCGCGACACGGCCCTGGATCACAGACCTGTCAGCGCTTTGCCCTTACGAGGGCCTGCAACCCGGGAACCTACCGGAATTTGAACGCGACCCGAATTGGGACAACTGGGCGCTCACCGACAGTCCCAAAGACCCGAACCTGCGCCTGAACTGGCATCTATTTGAGGACGGTGGAAGAAGATTGATGGTCGCCGACCGGATGCTTATGAGCCGCGTCAGCTGGCAGGATCTGGATGATGCGGGGTATGTCCATGGCACAGAGCTGTCGATCGATGGACGCCTGTTTCGCTGCCGGTTGCTTACGGGGGGGGATACGCCCTGTAGTGACCCCTTTCAGGGGGCGACGCGCCCCAATGAATGGGATGCGCTGGTGGGGGGCAGCGGGGCGTTGAACGCTCCGCAACCGGACCCGGCCAATAGTACAGCACCGCTTTGCCCGGATCATCTGACCTCGCCTCATAACCGTTTGTGGAACTGGTTCGGCGCGGTCAGCTGGACCGCCGAACCGGTTGCCAGACGGGCCGATGGGCGGGTGTGCAGGGGCTATCATGGCCCGACCTATTTTTACGTGAATACTGTGGACCACCGGCATGAAGATATCGGGTGGCGACCAGTTCTTGAGGAAGCGCTATGACTGCAAACCCCTTTGCCAACTTTATCGCCGGATCATGGGTTGCTGGCAGCGACGCGGCCCCCAATGTCAACCCGTCCGACCTGAACGACACGATCGGCGAGTATGCCCGGGCAAGCGCCGATCAAACGGTTGACGCAATCGAGGCCGCGGCCGCGGCCCTGCCGAATTGGCGCAAGACATCGCCTCTGGTCCGGTTCGAAGCGCTCGACCGGATCGGGTCGGAAATCCTCGCCCGTGTAGACGAGCTGGGCGATATGCTGGCCCGCGAAGAGGGCAAAACCTTGCCCGAAGCCAAGGCCGAAGCGCATCGCGCCGGGCATTTGTTCAAATATTTCGCGGCTGAGGCGTATCGTGCGACCGGCGACACCTACCAATCTCTGCGCGAAGGTGTGTCGCTAAATGTTGTACGCGAGCCAATCGGCGTTGTGGGCGTAATCACGCCCTGGAATTTCCCACTGGCGATCCCCGCATGGAAAATCACGCCCGCTCTGGCCTATGGCAATACGGTTGTGTTCAAACCTGCCGAACTGGTGCCCGGATCGGCATGGATGTTGTCCGATATTATTGCCCGTGCGGGCCTGCCTGAGGGGGTGTTCAACCTTGTGATGGGAAAAGGCCGTGAGGTTGGGGAGGCAATCGTTACGCACCCCAAGGTGTCCGGGGTCACATTCACCGGTTCCACACCCGTCGGTCGCCATATGGGGGCGGCGCTGTTTGCGCGAGGAGCGAAAATGCAGCTGGAGATGGGGGGGAAGAACCCCTTGATCGTGCTGGATGACGCCGATCTGGATCTGGCGGTGCACTGCGCCGTTCAGGGCAGCTTTTTCTCAACCGGACAACGCTGCACAGCGTCTTCCCGCCTGATTGTGACCGAGGGCATTCACGACGCATTTGTTGACCGTCTTTGCGCGGCAATGAAAGACCTTCGGATCGGTGATGCGCGCGCTCCGGAAACCCAGATTGGTCCGGTCGCCAGTGAAGCGCAGCTCGCCATCGACAAACGATACGTGTCTCAGGCTGTGGATGACGGTGCAACGCTTGCCGCAGGTGGTGGCGAGGTCAAATCCAAAACAACCGGCCATTACTTTGCGCCTGCGTTGTTTACGGATGTGTCACCCGACGCAGCCGTGGCACGAGACGAAATCTTTGGGCCCATCGCCGCCGTGTTACGCGTGCCGGATTACGACGCCGCCCTGGCCACGTCCAACGACTGCGAATTTGGATTGTCCGCAGGAATTGTCACGCGGGATCCTGCCAAAATCGATCACTTCTCGCAGAATGCCGAAGCAGGCATGATACAAGTCAATCTCCCCACCGCCGGCATGGACTTTCACGCCCCATTTACGGGCCGAAAAGGATCATCCTATGGCGCGCCGGAAAAAGGCAGCTATTGCCGCGAGTTTTTCACGGCGGCCAAGGTTGTACACGCGGGGCGCGGATAATGTCGCAGACACCTTTGAAGGGCATTCGTGTTCTTGATCTGACCAATGTCCTTGCCGGTCCGTTCTGTTGTCATCATCTGGCGCATCTGGGCGGCGAGGTTATCAAGGTCGAAGCCGTCGGTCGGGGCGATCTCGCCCGCCAACTGGGGGCCGACCCAGAGCTGAACAAGGTCAACATGGGCGTGTCCTTTCTCGCCCAAAACGCGGGCAAGAAATCGGTCACGGTCAACCTCAAGAACCCACGGGGTCGAGAGCTTTTTCTGAGACTCGTCGAAACCGCAGATGTCGTGGTGGAAAACTTCCGACCCGGCGTCATGACGCGCCTTGGCGTGGGCTACGAGACCCTGAAAGAGACCAAGCCGACCCTCATCTATTGTGCCATCTCCGGCTTTGGCCAAGAGGGTCCGTGGATTCACCGCCCGGCCTATGACCAGATCATACAGGGCACCTCGGGTGTGATGTCGATCACCGGGGATAGCGAAAGCGCGCCGCTGCGCGTTGGATATCCGGTGGCGGACACTGTCGGCGGCATCACCGCGGCCTTTGCGATTTCATCTGCCTTAAACGCCAACCCGCGCGGCACCTTCATTGATGTGTCGATGCTGGAATCGGTGCTGGCGACAATGGGCTGGGTGGTGTCGAACTATCTGATCGCGGGCGTCAATCCGACCGCCAATGGCAATGAAAACCCCACATCGGCGCCTTCTGGCGCGTTTGAGGCCAAGGGCGGATTGATCAACATCGCCGCAAACAAAGATCAGCAATGGGAGCTTCTGACGGACCACCTGGGATTGGCCGCGCTGCGCGAACGCCCTGAATATGCCACGCGTGAGGATCGCAAACGCAACAGGATGGCTCTGAAAACAGAGCTTGAGACCGTGTTGAAAACCCGATCGCCGCGCGACTGGGCCAAAGAACTCAATAGTATCGGCGTACCATCAGGAGCAGTTTTGACGGTGCCGGAAGTCCTGGAAATGCCGCAGGTTGCAGACCGCGGTTTCCTCGACCAATTTGAAAACGTCCCCGGCGTCGGACGGGACATTCAGGTTGCCACGACCGGGATCAAACTGGACGGAAGCGCGCCTACAGTCGACGCACCACCGCCCACATTGGGGCAGCACAACTCTGAAATCTGGAGCGAGTTAGGGTTGTCACCGGAAGACATTGAAAAACTGGCAAAGGATGGCGCGATATGACGGACCCCACAGGACGCAATGACGCCGATGTCATTTGCCACTGGTGGCGCACCGAAATTATCGACATGGCTCCGGGGCGGATCGCCTTTCGCGGCCACCCGATCCAGGACCTGATCGGAAACGTCAGCTTTGCTCAGATGATCTGGCTCATGGTGCGGGGCGATTTGCCCACGCCAGAACAGTCGGCGCTTTTTGAATGCGCGCTGGTGGCGGGCGTGGATCATGGTCCGCAGGCGCCATCGATAGCCGCAGCCCGTATGGCCGCGACCTGTGGGCTGGGGCTCAACAACGTCATGGCCACCGGGGTCAACATGTTGGGTGACGTGCATGGCGGCGCCGGTGAACAATGCGCCGAGCTTTATTTCGACGTCGCCAAACGGATGGATGACGGCGCTGAACAGGAAGTTGCCGTCCGCGACGGTATCGCCGCCTGGTGTGAGGAAAATGGCAAGATCGTCTCGGGTTTTGGCCACCGTTTCCACAAGCCCGTCGATCCCCGCGCACCGCGGTTGATGGCGTTGGTACGCGAGGCCGCGATGTCAGGCACTGTAGATGGGCGATTTGCCGATATCGGTGAAGCTATACAGACGGAAATCGGACGTAAGCGCGGTGCCGATATCGCGATGAATATCGATGGGGCCACGGCTGTTATCTTTTGCGAATTGGGGTTCCCGGCACCGCTTTCCCGGGGATTGTTCTGTCTTTCCCGCTCGGTTGGCGTCTTGTCTCATGGCTGGGAACAGATTCAACAGGGCGGGCGGAACAAGGGGCCAATGCCGCCGCGTTATCTGCCGGAATATATTGGTGTCAAATCGGAGCGCTAACCCGATGACCATTGATGGTGCGAACGCCTAAATTCACACCGAACTTGGCATTGAAGCGCCACTGGCGTGTGGACTGTTTTGCCGGTCTCGGTCATTGGGCATCCCCCCCTAGAAGCAGACCCAACATGTTAGTCTGAACAAAGATTCACTTCTTTGGTGTTGTCTTTGAAGGTATTTCAATCCAGGCGAGAATCGATACATTTTCACGCTTGTTCTGACGTCAGCGAAACGCACCGAGCTGCCATCGGGACAAGCGCGGCGAATTCACACTTGGTCCCGCAGAGCAGACATTCGCCGCGATTGAGTGAATGACTGCACCGAGCCCAGAGCCGCCATTGAAATGCCTATCGAGGATTCGGGTGCATTCGGTCGGTCGCAGTCGCAACTGGACGTTGACAAAATCTATTGATCTCTTGTTTGACCGGACATGAAAGTACAGTGGGCTATTCTGCAAATTCGATCACGACTTGTTAGGGACTTCGATCACTACCGACATATGAATAGATGGGGTATCCCCCCATTCAGGCGAAGGGGCATCTTTGCGAGGGTTGGCAAAGTTTGCCAAGTCTTGGTTGCCGCGCCAATTGGTCGGGGAACCGGGTGCCCAGTTGGCATAGATTGGTGGTTCCCCATTCAGCCAATACCAACCGCCAGCAGGTTCAGGTGCTCCCTCTTCTTGAACGAGACCAATCATCGGGCCTTCATACGCCTTACGGTTGTCGGGCACATCATAGACAGCCCAGTGCCCTTCATCGAGTAGCGTTAGATTGAAGACGAAGTCATTCTCAGCCTGCGACCCAATTGCGACGGGATACCCTCCTAGTGCATGAGCAAGTTCTTCGAAATCAGCCCAGTATCCACCCCACGTTCGAATTACGTGGTAAGTATGACCCTCGAAAGTACCTGTGGTAACTAGATCAAATGCAGATAGGATTTCCTCTGGGCTGGAAGAGCTCTCAATCAATTGAGCAATTTCAGGTCGGTCCTCATCGACAGCCTTCAGTTTCAGAACGTAATAAAAGACCGTCGCGGTCATTACTGCGACACACGCAGATATACCCAAGGGCACAGCAGGGCTGCGCATTAACTGTGAGATACGCCTTCGGAGTCGGGGGACAAGCGTGCCGGAATCACCTACGGAATAGACGGATATCGGCTTCGTCACATTCTTTACCCGATGTTCTCCCACTTTAGAAAAAGCCAATTCGATCTTGCCACCGACTTGATCCATTACGTTTTGTGAAACACAGATTCCACCGGGGTCTGCAAGCGCTTCCAGACGAGCGGCCACATTTACGCCATGACCTAATATGTCACCGTTAGGCTGTACCGTTACATCACCAATATTGATGCCCACGCGAAAGACCAATCGTGCGGCAGGCAGAACTGGGTCGTTGTATTCCTTATGCGCCTGCTGCAGCGCAATGGCTGCTCGCACCGCCTCTACGGGACTCTCAAACCATGCAAGAACTGAATCTCCGGCTGTATTTGCGATTTTCCCGGAGTGAGCTTCAATAATCGGGTCCATAAGACCACGAAGAGCGGCAAGGTGAGCTAGAGCCGTCTCTTCATCGGCCTCCACATGGCGCGTGTAGTCTGCGACGTCGGCTGCAAGGATAGTCAACAGACGACGGTTCATAGGTAACACGCCCTACGCAAGCAAACCCTCACTGCTTGCTTTCGTTGCCCTCCGCCCATTCTCAGAAACTCGGCCATTTTACTATTATTGACGTTATCCAACTAAACCTAGGACCCAAAGAAACCCTAAGAACCGTATGCCTGTCAAATATGGTAGTAGACTGACAATTCATTACATCGAGTTCGATGATAGCCCACACGTGTTCCTAAATGCCCAAGCCTGACAGTCGGTCAACCTCGCGTGTACGTCACCTAGGTCGTCCATAGTAAATATTTCTAACTTGAATTTTCACCCCGCGTTTTGGAAAGGGCGCAAATGGGCTTGGCTTGCCAAGTTGCCCAAAATCCCGACCGTACCCACTAAAGTTTGGCCCGATAGCCCAGATTATGTCTGCTCTAGGTTTCTGTTTGCTTGGGTCGCACTGAAGTTTGTATTCCGCAGCGCAATCAGGGGGAATAACCGTCTGAGTATTTGACCTCCTTAGGACCACACGGCCATTGCATTGCGCCTCCAAAAAGCCATCTGGTTTTGCTGACCACTTTATCTTGAGGCGGAAATTATTCCATTTCCCAAACTCACTCGGTTTGACGCAAACTTGACGCTCAAAAGTCGCACCTCTAACGCCATCGAGTAGAATCTCATAGACGTGGTTCTTGATACCTTTGTTTCTTTTCCATTCCGCAATGAGCAGCCTGCTATATGCAGGGTACCGTTTGTCTCCGTCATAGTTGAAAGATTTCGGAACAAAAAAGTCGAAGCTGTACTCCACGGTTTGCCCAACGCGGGCCAGCTTTTTTGTTCTGATTTGAGAACGAAGCCGCCCACCTCCGCAGTCGCTTTCTCCTCGCCCATCACCGTACTTTTTTGCTCCACACTCACCAGGGCGAAGCTCAAAGATATGTGAGCCATTGGAGAATATAGGCTTTGTGCCATTCCACTTCACTTCTCGGAAAGCAGAACGATTGGTCTGAGCGTTTGCGGCGCTGAAGTTCAAATTTGTGAGCACCAATATTGTGGTAACTAGAGCCAACATCCTCAAAGTCATGCTCTCCCGCAGCGCCTGAGACAGACTGCTTTCGTAACATGTTATTTAGAAAAATCATAATTCCTACAGTTCTGTTGTTGCCAAAAGGAACCAATCACTTTTATCGGTGTCCGCTTTGTCCGCATTGTGTGAGTTCAGCCAGCCGATGAATTTGCGCTTGCAGCGAACGGCAGGTTCGGCGGGCCGCGTCGCAGCACCAGTTGACGACGGTCAATGGCCGGTTAGGGCCATTGGAACTCCCGGATGAATACAAGGTTGGAAAAAACGCACCGGTTTCAGTAGCAATCAGTGATCGTTAAAACCGAAAGGATTTGAGTTTTTGTAATGAAATCAATGTGCGGTTTCTACGAAAGCGACGCGAACGTACTTCCATCAAGACATAGACAAAGAACAAGAAAAAGAAATTGATACAGAGCATTCCATCCGCTTGTGTTACGCAAATCACGGTCGCTGTGTTTGCTGCACAATGCCGAAAAACGAAGGCGCGGGTTAGCGAACCTGACGATGGTCGGGGCAGATCTAGCGCTGACGCACGAAGGACGCTTAATCAGAAAGCGGCAACCAGATTGTTTTGCCGGTCCTTCTGTCTCGCCCAGCTTCGCGTTCCTTTTGTCCGTCACGGATCCGGGTGCGGGGATTTTCAATCGGGTCTAGGCTGTTCAGATAGGGTGTCAGGCAATAGAAATCTTGCGGATGCTTACGCGATGGTTTCCAAGTGATCATCGCCCACATCCGCTTTAACATTTTAGCACCTGAACGTTTGTATTAGCTGGGTTTTTCACCTGAATAGCATTGCATGGATTGGGTTGTAGCGACCAGCGATTTCTCTGGGAATTGGGTATTCACCGAAAAACCTCATCTCCTTATTGTGACCTTTGGCTGTAATGTGCCAGCTGCCTACTTTTTTGCTGCAGCCAACGCTCCTTATGCCCGCAACCCGACCCCTTTGTTGTGCAACTCGATCACTGTAGCGACTCAAGTGACTAATCGGTGTGGGAGAAATTGTAGCGGTTAAAGTGAAGCTCGGATTTTGGATGCTCAATAAAGCACCACCTACATTTTTTCAGAATGCTTAGGTTTCGGACGAAAGTGAGAATTAAAGAAAAGTCCTTTAGCTTGAGGTATAGAACCCCGAGAATCAGCTTACTTTTCTGTCAGTTAAGGCCTGCCAATTCTGAGGTGGAAGTGTCGCAAGACTTCGAGAAAACAAATTTCGTATACCACAGTTGGCACTCGCGCCGATTTTTCGGATAGCAAACAAGGAAGTTGAGAATGGTATTTTCAAAAGGTGGGCCAAGGGGTGGGCTGTGAATAGAAACAAGGACACAACGCATTGATAATTATATGAATTTTTTGGGAATATGGTGCTGCTGGAGAGAATTGAACTCTCGACCTCTCCCTTACCAAGGGAACGATTAACTGCCATTTTTTCTAATTAAAACAGCATCTTAAGTGGTTTCCCTTAATGCCGTGCACGTATTTTGCACACTTTCTGTTAACCTTTTGAGGTTAAACGATAAAATAAACGGTGAAATTCACCTCTCTGTACTTTGGCTCGAACACCCTCCCGAATTACGTTAGGTGGTCTAGTTCGTTTTGGGATGCTGCCGATGACCGGTTTTTCCTAGGCGCGTGTGAAATCGCTTTTTGCGCAGAATTGTTACAAGCCCAAAGTGGACCTCACTCACTGTTAGATTGTGAAGCATGTAGTGCACGCCTCATCTGGTCCGGTGATAATCCAAACCAACGGCGACACGTTCGTGTAAACGCACTTGGGTTTTTGTAGCCCAAGGCTTTTCCGATATCTGTTATTGAGATGCGCCCCTCGGTCAGCCATTGATCCGCCTGACGCATTTTCGCGCGGTCTATGAGTTCTGCACCTGTAGTGCCATGTCTTGTAAGTTCTCTTTGTAGCGTTTTGGGGTGCAAACCGATGAATTGAGCAAAGCCGTCCAAGCCGGGCCATCCCGAGTAATCAATAACAGAGAACAAGTCAGCTAAGTCGAATACGTGTTGAATGGGACTTCCCGCTTTCTTTGTCTCGTGTCGTTCAAACTTAGATTGCTGCATCAACCAAGACGCAGGGAACGACATGCTGAGGCCCCAAGCATCGCTTTTCTGAACCTGAATTTTGGGAATCGATGTGGGCGGGATCGCTTTCGGATCAAAGACAGCTATTTTAACCTGCGCGCTGTTCCACAAAGGACCCAATCTCGCCTTCAGCATTTCAGACCATGCTACAATGTCCCACGCGTCTGCTTGGCCGGGAGGTTGGGAAGCCTGAAGTAGACGGCGACCCACCAAAATGGCTCTCCCCCCTTTAACCGTCATGGTGTATTTCATTGAAACTTGAACGGCCTCCACAAAGTGGAGCCAAGCAACGAGCAGGTCTCCCAAGCTAGGAGTGTCACTCATGGTTTCAGGTGGTACGAAGCCGTCGCGCCAATTGAATTGACCGGCAATCTCTGCGCAAAGGTACGGATTGTTTGAAAGTCTGGCGGCACGGGTGGACGCGAGGTATACACTTGCGCTTGGGATCGGCTGGGTTGGTCCATCCAAAACTTCTGACCTGAGTAAACAGCCTTCTAAGATCTTTCCTCTGTCTGCGCCCAGTTCGCATGATCGATCTACCACCGCTGACAAAAATTTTGACTGCATTACTGGGATCACAACTTTTGAGGTTTGGGCGCACATAGGTTGTCCTAGTTATCTTTACTGGACTGAGAAAAATTAGATTGTCCTAAATTGGCAAGAAGTATTTCCAAAAATCCTTGTTAGCATGATCGCCATCATGGATATCTTTTAGCGGGAGACTGGAAAATGAACTTCCCTTCTAAGCTATGCGTCGGGCGAGCGCTGTCGAAGAGTGTAGCCTCACTTCTCTTTGCGGGACTTCTATCCACTACGGTATTCGCAGAAGAGGAAAGCTTTCCGATACTCTTTACTAATGTGCATGTTTTTGACGGGGTGAACGCAGAGAGAATTGAAAATGCGAATGTCTTGGTGGTCGAAAATTTGATCACAGAGGTATCCGCTGAACCTCTTGCCGTCGCCAACGCCAAGATAATCGATGGTGGAGGCAGAACCCTGATGCCGGGCCTGATCGATGCCCATGTACATATGGCAATAACGGAGCCTGTGGCCGATCTAAGAGATAACTTTGATTGGATGTATTGGGGCGCTGTTTCCACCTCAGAAGCAGAGAAAATGTTGCTGCGTGGCTTCACAACTGTCCGGGATGCTGGAGGCCCTGCAATTGGGCTGCAAAAGGCAATTGATCGAGGAAAGGCGGTCGGACCTAGAATTTATCCATCTGGACCCGTGATCTCTCAAACCTCGGGTCATGGCGAACATCGCGTTTACACTGAACCGCACCCCAACTTTATGGGAGCGCAACCTTCTTTCTTCAATCAGCACGTTGAGTTTCTGGCAGATGGCGTACCAGAAGTATTGCGTGCAACGCGAGAAGCGCTTCGGCTTGGCGCTACGCAAATAAAAGTTATGGCAGGCGGCGGAGTATCATCTTCAGTTGATCCGCTGCACACTGTGCAGGGCCTGCCTGAGGAGCTTGAGGCCTCTGTTAAGGCCGCGGCAGACTGGGACACCTATGTCATGGTCCATGCGTATAATGATGACTCGATCCTGCGTTCATTAGATGCCGGCGTGATGAGCATCGAACATGGGCAACTAATGACCGAAGTCTCTGCACAAGCGATTAAAGACGCAGACGCGTGGATTGTTCCCTTTTACTCGTTGCTTGGGCTGGATGAAGAAACAGTGGCAAAGGCGCTAGGACCCACCGCTGGGGCAAAGTTTCTCAGTGTCCAAGCCGGTGCTAGAAATCAGATGAAGCTCATAAAGGATTTCGGAATAGAAAAAGTCGCATTCTCAACGGACATCATCGGAGATCCGGTTGCGCTAGCGAAGCAGAACGATGAATTCAAATATCGAACAGAAGTCTGGTCATCACATGAAATTCTGGTTCAGGCAACGTCCAAGACTGCCGAATTGCTCGCGCTTTCTGGAAAACTCAATCCGTACGTTGATGGCCCGTTGGGCGTCATATCGGAGGGAGCTTATGCCGATATTCTACTGGTGGACGGCAATCCAGTTGAGGACGTGACTATACTCGTCGACTACGACAAAAACATCGATTTAATCATGAAGGATGGGGTGATTTACAAGAACGCACTCGAATGAGTGTCGCGCGGGGTGAACTTACCTCGGCACTCCGCGCACCTGACTGATAGAAAAAACTTTTTAGTTTGAACGCGCGCAATTGACCGCTTTGAACGAAACTCGATCGTCGATGCACCACGTGACCATGGGGCGCTTCTGATCCTTCCGCAGGTTCAGGCTTTCACTCTGTTTCAAACACACTGGAATTGAATATGCGAGTATTGGATCCCTGATTATTGAGCACTCCCCATTTTTTCAGGACTGCCGTAAGCTATTGATTCTTCTTTCGAAACAACGTGAGTTGACTGCACCATTTTTGCACACATTTTGTACGCTCAGGAGACAATTGTGTCGAAAAATACAGTGATCTGCAGCGTTTTGCAGCACTTTCCCGCGGTTTGATTTTCGAAGATTCCGTCCAATTGTCGTTTATTATCAATTGGTTATGGTGCTGCTGGAGAGAATTGAACTCTCGACCTCTCCCTTACCAAGGGAGTGCTCTACCTCTGAGCTACAGCAGCGCTGTGGGCGCGTGATTAGACGCAAACGAAACCCGGCGCAAGGGTGTCTGGACGGTTTTTTTCCACTGCTATAGAGAAAGACAATGGCAGACAAAAATTCACCCAAAAAGCACGGCAAATCCGGGGAAACGCGCGAGGACCGTTTGAAGGCGGCTCTGAAGGCGAATATGGCGCGGCGTAAGGCACAGGCGAAAGCGCGGGCAGCTTCCGGGCACAAGGCCGACAAGGACGAGGGATAAGAGCAGATGGATTCGATTCTGGTGACGGGCAACGGCCCACTGAGTGGGCAGATTCCCATTGCAGGGGCGAAGAATGCGTGCCTGACGCTGATGCCTGCGACGTTGCTCAGCGAAGAACCGCTGACGCTGACCAATGCGCCGCGCCTTAGTGACATCAAGACAATGACCGCATTGCTTCAATCTCTTGGGGCTGAAGTGTCCGCATTGCAGGATGGGCAGGTGATTGCGATGTCGAGCCACAGCCTGACCAGCCATGTTGCTGATTATGACATCGTTCGTAAGATGCGCGCTTCGAATCTGGTGCTCGGACCCTTGCTTGCGCGGTTTGGGCAGGCGGTTGTATCGCTGCCCGGTGGCTGTGCGATCGGCGCGCGCCCGATGGATTTGCATGTCGAAGGGTTAGAGGCGCTGGGGGCCGAGATCGAACTGAAAGACGGCTATCTACACGCCCAGGCGCCCGGTGGTCTGAAAGGTGCCGTGCACGAAATGCGATTTGCCTCGGTTGGTGCGACTGAGAATATCGTCATGGCCGCCACGCTGGCCAAGGGTACGACTGTACTTAAGAACGCTGCGCGCGAGCCTGAGATTGTCGATCTGGTGGAATGCCTGCGCAAGATGGGCGCTCAAATTTCCGGTGAGGGTAGTTCGACCATCGAAATTCAGGGTGTCGACCGGCTGCATGGCGCGACCCATCAGGTGGTGACCGACCGGATTGAGCTGGGCACCTATATGCTGGCCCCAGCCATCTGCGGGGGCGAGGTCGAATTGCTGGGCGGGCGCATGTCGCTGGTTGAAAGCTTTGCCGCCAAGCTGGATGCGGCGGGGATCAGTGTTTCCGAAACCGACAAGGGTCTGAAAGTGTCTCGCAAGAACGGGCGTGTGACCTCGGTCGATGTGGTAACTGAACCTTTCCCCGGATTCCCGACCGATCTACAGGCACAGATGATGGCGTTGATGTGCACTGCCGAAGGTGTGTCCGTACTTGAAGAGCGTATTTTCGAGAATCGCTTTATGCATGCGCCCGAACTGGTCCGCATGGGCGCGAATATCGAGGTGCATGGCGGCACGGCCACCGTGACCGGGGTGGAGCGTCTGAAAGGCGCGCCGGTGATGGCGACCGATCTGCGCGCCTCGGTCTCGCTGATCCTTGCCGGAATGGCGGCGGAGGGTGAAACGGTTGTCAGCCGGGTCTATCATCTGGACCGGGGATATGAACATGTGGTGCGCAAGCTGGAAGGCGTGGGCGCAAGGATCGAACGGATTAAGGGTTAATGACAGACGCGAGTTTCAAAGATAGCCGCGAGGCACCGCTGAACCTTGGAGCCGAGGACGCAGATGACCTGCAGGTCATCGCGACCCTGACGCAGGACGCGATTTTCCCGGTGACCGAGATGACATGGCAACCCAGCCAGCGCCGCTTTGCGCTGCTGCTCAATCGCTTTCGTTGGGAAGATAAGGATGCCGCTGCCCGGCGTGGTCGTGCCTATGAGAGGGTGCAGGCCGTTTTGATGTTCGACTCGGTGCTATCTGTTGCAAGTCAGGGCATTGATCGCAGCGACAAGGACATGATCCTGTCGCTGTTGTCGGTCGAGTTCGAACCTTCGGAAGATGGCGCTGGCCAGATTCTGCTGACGCTGGCGGGCGATGGCGCAATCCGTCTGTCGGTTGAGGCCATCGATGCAACGCTCAAGGACGTCACGCGCCCTTACAAGGCACCTTCCGGTCACGCGCCCAGTCACCCTGAGTGAAGAATAAACGCGGCATAGCACAGGCTTTCCCGAACCCGCCGCAGGGTACTGTATTGCGTCGGGCGACTGTGTTTGATGTTTTCGACATCAGCCGCGTTCTGATCAGTTCGATCCGCGGTCTGTGCCAGGCGGATCATCTGAATGATCCCAAAAAGCTTGAACAGTGGACCGCCAACAAGGACCCGGCCTCAGTCCGGGGCTGGATCGAGTCGGGTGCCGTCCTTTGGGTCACCACACAGGGGGATGAGGTCGTAGCAGTCGGGGGGCTGCGAGCAGAAGGTGAAATCTCGCTGGTCTATGTTGATAGTGGTCAATCTGGACGCGGGTATGGCTCTGCGCTGCTTCGCCTTTTGGAAAATGAACTGCGCGTGCAGGGCTGCCCTGAGGCGCGCTTGCAGGCGACGAAGACCGCCCATGGGTTCTATTGCAGACAGGGTTGGCTGGATGATGGCGCACCAACCGAATGGCACGGTATCCCGCAATTCCCGATGCGCAAATCGTTGCACCCCAGTGGCTATGGGTTGAGGCCGCCCGGTCGCGGCGATAAGACCCGTGGGAACGCTTTCGGAGTCCCTTATATGCCCGTTTTCCTCGACACGACCTCAGCCGATTTCGAGCCTGCGTTTCAGGCGCTGCTATCCGCCAAGCGCGAGGATAGCCCCGATGTGGATGCGGTCGTGGCGCAGATCATCGATGATGTGCGTACCCGGGGCGACGCGGCGGTGATCGAGCTGACCGCGAAATTTGATCGGCTGGAGCTGACGCCCGAGACCATGGCCTTCTCTGCAGATGAGATCGCTGAAGCTGTTGCGCAGGTTACACCCGAGGACCGCGCCGCGTTGGAATTGGCCGCAGAACGCATTCGGGCCTACCACGAAAAACAGATGCCCGAGGACCATCGGTGGACTGATGAGGCCGGGGCGACGCTCGGCTGGCGCTGGTCCGCGGTGTCGGCTGCGGGGCTCTATGTGCCGGGAGGACTGGCGTCATACCCCTCATCGGTTCTGATGAACGCAATTCCCGCGAAAGTGGCGGGCGTGGGCCGGCTGGCGATCGTCGTTCCAACACCTGACGGTCAGGCGAACCCGTTGGTCCTGCTGGCGGCACAACTGTCGGGCGTGGATGAAATTTATCGTATAGGAGGTGCACAGGCCGTGGCCGCGCTGGCATATGGCACCGAGACTATTGCGCCGGTCGACAAGATCACCGGGCCGGGCAACGCCTTTGTTGCGGCTGCCAAACGCCGGGTGTTCGGCAAAGTTGGCATCGACATGATCGCCGGTCCCTCGGAAATTCTGGTCATTGCCGACAGGGACAACGACCCCGACTGGATCGCTTTGGACCTGCTCAGCCAGGCCGAGCATGACGAAAGTGCGCAATCGATACTTATTACTGACGACGCCGATTTCGGTGAGGCCGTTGCCCAAGCCGTCGAGAAACGCCTTGGGACCCTTCAGCGCCGTACTATCGCAGGTGCCAGTTGGCGTGATTTCGGCGCGGTGATTACCGTGCGTGATCTGAATGAGGCCGCCGCATTGTCCAATCGTATCGCCCCCGAGCATCTGGAACTCTGCGTGTCCGACCCAGAGGCTCTGAGCCAGAAAACCATCCACGCAGGTGCGATCTTCCTCGGCCAGTATACGCCCGAAGCCATCGGCGACTATGTCGGCGGCCCTAATCATGTGCTGCCAACCGCGCGTTCGGCGCGATTCTCGTCCGGACTCAGCGTGATGGATTTCCTCAAACGAACCACGCTCAGCCAAATGACGCCCGAGGCTCTCCGCATCATTGGTCCGGCGGCTGAAATGCTTGCGAAGTCGGAAAGCCTTGAGGCGCACGGATTATCGGTTACGGCACGCCTGAACCGGTTGAACGGTTGATGTGACGCAATGACTTGAGGCGATGCCACTTCTGTGCGTTGCCCATTGAAATACGTTGTTATAGGTCTGTGCAGACGTAAGGATTGTGAATGTTAAGATGACCCGTATCTCGCATATCGAACTGGATGACCGGAACCTACCCCCGCCGACCCCCGAAATCGAGCAGGAGCGCAAGGTCGCCATCTATGATCTGCTTGAAGAGAATTCGTTCACCCTTCCTTCACGCGACGACCGGGCAACCCCGGACGGGCCATACCACGTGCAACTGTCAATCCGCGACAAACGTCTGGTATTCGACATTGAAACCGAGGCGAGCGAGAAGGCGGCTGAGTTTCATCTGTCGCTGGGGCCGTTCCGCCAAGTGGTCAAAGACTACTTCCAGATTTGCGAGAGCTATTTCAACGCGGTGAAGAACCTGCCGCCCAGCCAGATCGAAACCATCGATATGGCCCGGCGCGGAATCCACAATGAAGGTAGCCGCGTGCTCCAGGAACGGCTGGAAGGCAAAGCCGATATCGACACCGACACCGCCCGCCGCCTGTTCACGCTAATCTGCGTGCTGCATTTCGGAGGCTGACGGGTGACGTCTCTGCCGCAGTCCATTCTGTTCTGTTGCGACCACAATTCGGTTCGGTCCCCCATGGCCGAAGGCATCATGAAAAAGTTCTACGGCACCGGCACCTATGTGCAATCCGCCGGAGTGCATAGCGATCTGGATATCGACGGGTTCTGCATTGCCGTTTGTCAGGAAATCGACGTTGAACTGTCCCGCCACCGATCGCGTTCGTTCGACGAGATGGAGGAATGGGGCGACGACCTCAGCTCGTTTGATCTGATTGTGGCCCTGTCGCCCGCCAGCCAGCGAAAAGCGCTGGAACTGACCCGTTTTTTCCACCTCGATGTCGATTATTGGCCAATTATGGACCCTACCGGATTAGGCGAAAGCCGCGAGGACAAGCTACGTCACTACCGACAGACCCGCGATCAGATCATCTCGCATCTGAAAGACCGCTGGGGCGAACCAACGGAGCGACCATGAACTCGACCGTCAAAACCTATTTCGACGCTTTCAACGCCGGTGATGTCGAGGCGATGCTGGCCTGCCTGTCCGACGACGTGGCCCATCACGTCAACGAAGGCCAGATCCGTGTCGGCAAAGAGAAATTTGCCGCCTTCTGCGCCCATATGAATCGTTGCTACCGCGAGAACCTGACCGATATCGTGATCTTCGAGGCTGAGCACGGCGCCCGCGCCGCCGCCGAGTTTATCGTCAACGGCACCTATCTGGAAACCGATGAGGGGTTGCCTGAGGCGCATGGCCAGACCTATCGCCTGCCTGCGGGTTCGTTCTTCGACCTCAGGGATGGTAAGATCTCACGCGTGACGACCTACTACAATCTTGCTGACTGGACCAAACAGGTTTCAAATGGCTGAGATCACGGATGTCCGCCCCTTGACCGGAGCGGCACTTGAGGCTGCGCTGGACGATGTGGCGCGCCTGCGGATCGAGGTGTTCCGGGTTTGGCCATATCTCTATGATGGCGATTTGGCCTATGAACGGGAATACCTGCGATCCTATCGGAACAGTGACAGGGCTATCGTTGTCGGTGCCTTTGATAGCGACAGGTTGGTCGGCGCCTCGACCGGGGCCCCCCTGACCGATCATGCTGACGACTTCGCCGCAGCCTTTGCAGAGACGGATCTGGACCTTTCAAACATCTTCTATTGCGCAGAGTCCGTGTTGTTGCCGCGCTACCGAGGACAAGGCGTAGGGCATAAGTTCTTTGACCTGCGCGAGCAACATGCGCGTGCGTTGGGCTTCACCAAATGCACCTTCTGCAGCGTCCAGCGCCCCGATAACCACCCGATGCGACCCGCCGATTACCGTCCGCTTGATACCTTCTGGCGCGCGCGGGGATACACGCCGTTACCGGGGGTGGTAGCGCAGTTCTCGTGGAAGGATGTGGGCGAGGAGTTTAAAAACCAAAAAGCACTGCAGTTTTGGATTCGTGATCCGTAAAATGCTTGAGGGAAAGCTGCCCACTTGCCCCGATTATCGCCACCCAATACCATCGTACCATGTGTGGTAAGTTTGCAGCCGGTCACCTGACGCAGCGCGAGATGTTGGCGATACTCGAGAATTTTCTCTACGGGAAAGTTTCGCCTCATTTGCCCGACCAGTTGCCGACAGGCGGTTATAATGTTTCCCCGACCAATCAGATCGGTATGATCCGGTGGGCGAATGGCACCGCAGAACTGACAACCGCACGCTGGCAGTTGAAGGACCCGCGTAGCGCGAAGCCCGTCATAAACTCGAAGATTGAAAATGTAGGTTTCTGGCAAGATTATTGGGACAACGGCCGCTGCTTGATCCCGGCGTTGGGGTACTATGAGTGGCCAAAAGACCAGGGCCATGATTGCCCGGTCTTTATTACGGTCAAGCGCAACGCACCTACCATGTTCTTCGCCGGTTTTGTTCGAACACAAGACGGAAGTCACAATTGTTCGATTCTAACCCGTCAGCCAAGCCCGCAGATTGCCCATATTCACAGTCGTATGCCGGTCATCCTGACGCCTGATGAGATTGAAAGCTGGTTGTCGGGGGTAACGACACCTCAGGACGCTCAGAAATCGCTTGGAGCAGGTTACGAGGGCCGCTTCGAGTTTCACACTGTAAGACCGATTAAGCGCGATAGCGAAGGCGAAGAAATGATCGAGCCATATTCCCCGCCGGTTCAGACGGCGTTCGATTTTTAATTGAACCAAAGCGTAAGTGGCCGTCCGGTGAACCTGGCCGGTTATTATGGAGTGGATTGTACTGTGTGGGGCCACGGTATAGAGCCTTGCGATCCGACGAGTGTCTCGCTCGTGCCATCCATGATAAGCAAGCAAACGCGCGCTGAATTCCCAGCCGAACACAATGTCGGGCACCTCTACGCCGCCAAACCCGATTTGGCTACGTTCTACAAGTGGATTGATCCTACAAACAGCATGTATCCGGGAATCGGAAAATGTCGCGAAACAAGCATTATTCGTGTACCAAGCCGAACCGCTCCCGCATAACCTTACTTGAAGCTGCGGCTGTCCTTGATCTGGTCCCAAGCCCAGACGACCTCTTGCAACTGCTCTTCCTGCGACCGGTCACCACCGTTCATGTCGGGGTGTAGCACCTTGATCAGTTTCTTATAAGCCTTCCGGATTTCAGCCTTGGACCAGCTGTCCTGAGCTTCGAGAATCTCGATCGCGCGGCGTTCGGTGGGGGGTAGGCGGCGGCCGCCAGAGTTGGCACGGCCGGGGTTCTTGGTGGCGTTTTCGCCCAGAACCTGATGCGGGTCCTCGATGCCCAGGCGTGCCCATGCTCGTGCTTCGGGGTCACCCATAGGTTTGGTCTCACGCTCCCACACTTTGTCCTTCGAGCGCTGGGCATTCAACTCGGCCTCGGTGGTGCCGTCGAAGAAATTCCATTTCTGGTTATATTCGCGCACGTGTTGCTGGCAGAACCAGAAAAAATCATCCAGAACATCAGGTGCCTTGGGCGCGCGGAACTTGCCGGCCTCTTCGCAACCCTCATGATCGCAGATTCGCACCGAAGTTTCGGACGCACCCGACATGCCTCGGCGCCCGCGCGGCTTCTTTTTCTTAGCGCTGGACACGGACATATCGAACCCGAAGGGATCTGACTTTACCATCTGCACAACCTCACGAAGGCATCTTTTCGACTCGGAGGCAGCAGTTTAATCTAAGCAGCCGAAAGTAGAAGAGGGGAACGGCAATTTATTTGCCGTTGAGCAAAAAAATGAGCGTAACCGACGAAATCCGTAACCGATTGCAGGCAGCATTTGATCCGACTGAGCTTGATGTAGTAGATGATAGCGAAAGCCACCGCGGCCATGCAGGCTATCAAGAGGGTGGAGAGAGCCATTTCAACGTTCGCATCCGGTCGGAAGCCTTTACTGGCCAGACTCGTGTTGCCCGCCATCGCGCGGTTCATAAAGCGTTGGGAGACATCGTGCCGCGTATCCATGCGCTGGCGTTGGATATTGATGTATAGCGGTCAAAACCTCGGGCGTAGTCAAATTTGCGCGTGTCCGAATTTGATTGACCCGCCAGAATCGCCAACTGCAGAGTTAGAATGATTGGGTTGGCTTGGCACACAGCCCACTTTCAGAGGGAAAATAGCTGATCTCGAATTTATTGCAGATTTAACCTCGATCAAAGAACCTCAATTCATCGCTCTATAAATTCGCCACGTCGATCTCTGGCCTGCCAGAGCGATCGGAGTAATGGATTAAGAGGGCTCAAAATGGCTGATGGGTGTGATTGTGACCGTAACGCTCTCATATATCAAACCGTGGATGCGGCCTTAACCCTTGGCCTGTCGATCGCGCACCCAGTTGATAACACTGAATCCTTACCGCTGCAGCAAGCGATCGGGCGTGTTCTGGCCGAGGAGTGTTACAGTAAGGTCGACATGCCAGCCTTCGACAATTCGGCCATGGATGGATACGCCATTCGGACTGGTGATCTGGACGAAGGGACTGAGTTTGAATTGCCGATAGGCGGGCGAATGGCCGCCGGTGATAGCGGAATGCACAACGCACCAGTGGACAGCGCTTTGCGTATTTTTACCGGCGCTCCGGTTCCAACGGAGTTTGATGCCGTTCTTATGCAAGAGGACTGCAGTGTAATCGCAGACCGCATCCGATTTTCTCGTCGGCCCAAGCCCGGTCAACACATACGCCGCACGGGCGAGGATTTACAGGTCGGGGCCCAGATTCTGTCCCGCGGATGTGAGATTACTGCGCGCGAAGCTGCCGTACTGGCGTCTTCTGGTCACGGGCGCGTCAAGGTATATCGCAAACTGAGGGTGACAATTTTTTCGACTGGCAGTGAGTTGCGCGAGCCGGATGAAGTGCTGGGCCCCGGCCAGATTTACAACTCCAATCGGTATATGCTGTTGGCTTTGTTGAACAAGCCATGGATTGATTTAACGGATTGCGGCCAGATCGAAGATGCCCCCAAACTTCTGAAGCGCGTGTTGGAGGAGGCTTGTGAAACGTCTGATCTAATCGTCACAACAGGTGGCGTTTCGGTGGGGGATGAAGATCATATGCCTCGCCTGTTCAAGGAAATTGGCGGTGAGACTGATGTGATGAAGGTGGCAATGAAGCCGGGCAAGCCAATCATGTTCGGGCGCCGTGGGGATGCGCTATATGTTGGGCTACCGGGCAATCCAGTATCTGCTTATGTCACATGGCAGATCATCGGGTCGCATATGATGGCGCGGAAGGCAGGATTGAGCCACACTCAGCCGGAAAGCGAGCAAGCTGTTCTGGCAGAGCCATTGCAACGTCACGCAGGTAGGCAGGAATTCCGGCCGGTGCGGATTGAAGGCAAATCGTCAGACGGAACTCCGCAGTTGCGATGTCTGGCGGCATCCTACAGCGGGCGGGTGGCATTGCTGGCACAGTCCGACGGGTTGGCGGTAATCCCGGCAGAGATCGCGCACCTGCCTAAAGGGCACCGGATTGAGTTTTTGAGATTTAACCGACTGTTTTGACGACCGGTAATAAGCTCAGGTCCTTAAACATATAGGTTGTGGGTTCCAGTCGATTTTCGAACGGGTTGCGGCAATAGTTTGGAATTTCGCCAGAGATTTGAAAACCCAGCGACTGGTACAATACCCGTGAAGGATCGGAGCTACGGGTATCCAGAACCAGCAAGGATTTTCCCAGTTCAACCGCCCGCGTTTCCAAAGCGGTCATCAGGGCGCGTCCCAGCCCACGGCGGCGTGCATCGGGGTGGACCAGCAGTTTGGCAACATCTGCACGATGGGGCTGGTTTGGCATTGTGGCCTGAATCAATTGCACTGTACCTTGAATGCGTCCATCACCATAGGCAACGAACAGATCGAGCGTGCCTTGGCGCACGCCGGGGCGCACCCGATCCCGCCAATATGTAAGGGCGGCTTCGTGTGAAAATGGCAGGATGAAACCTATGCTGGCACCGGTATGCACGCACCGATGAAGGATATCCGACAAATCCTCCAGTGCGGCATCGAAAAAGGCCTCGGACAAGCGCGAGATCATATTAGCACCAGCAGATAACGCGCGCCTCGTTTCGCCCCGGTTTCAAACTGCGTGGGTCCGGACAAGTGATAGCGCAGACAGTCGCCGCCGCTGAGTGCGTGGCGCACTCCGTCTACTGTCAGCGCCAATTCGCCGTCCAGAACAATCAGATGATGTTCCTGCCCCGGTTTGGGTGGTGTCTCGTAGTTTATGACTGTTTCGCGGGGCAGATGGCCCTCCATCACTTCACCGCTGAGCCCCGTCGCCGGAGGTGAGACCGACCGGCGCGTAAAACCGCTTTCGGCGTCGTGCCATTCGGGTTGCTTTTCAAAAGGCACCTTAGGGTCGAAACTGTCCTCGACCATCATCAACAAGCGCGACATCGGCAAGCTGTAAGCCGCACATAAACGTCCAAGGGTTTCGGCGGTTGGGCTAACATCACCATTTTCCATCCGCGAAAGGGTGGCTCGGCTGATACCGCTTTGGTCCGCCAGTTGTTCAAGCGACCAGCCACGGCCCTGACGCAGCTCGCTCAGACGTTTTGCAAGGCGGTTTGAGAGGTTGTCTAGCATAGATCAAATATGGGAATCAGTTTCATAATTGAGAATTATGCCAAAAATAATGTAGTGCGCAACAAAAAAGGGCGCGGAATATCCGCGCCCTTAACTGCTCGGGTTGCCAGATAACTTACTTCCAGCCAACCTCATTAAAGATTTTTTGGGCCTCGGGGATGTTCTTGGCGACTTCCGAAAGGTTCACCTCATCCGCTTTGAAATTACCCAACGCTGCAACGTTGTCGGCCAGTGCTACACCTTCGACCGCTGGAAACTCATCGTTTCCGTTTGAAAAATATACCTGGGCCTGATCGCTTGCGAGATATTCGAGGAACTTGATGGCGTTCTCTTTGTTCGGCGCATTCGCCGCGACACCTGCACCCGACAGATTCATATGAGCGCCCTCAGCGCCTTGAGCCGGGAACTGCACGCCGATCATATCGATATCTGCGCTCAGGCCTTTTACGTCTTTGCGCATGGCACGAGCAAAGTAGTAGGAGTTTGAAACAGCGATCTCACACTCGCCGGAAACGATACCGCGCAGCTGGTCGGTGTCACCGCCCTGTGGCTCGCGGGCCATATTGGCGACAACGCCTTCGGCCCATTTTTTGGCTTCTTCCGCACTGTGGTTGGTGATGATCGACGCCAAAAGTGTCTGGTTATAAGTGTTGCTTGACGACCGTATACAGATCAGTCCTTCATACTCCGGCTTGGCCAGATCCAGATAGGTGGCTGGGGGATTTGCAACGTCGGCCTTGTCGTAAAAGATGATCCGTGCGCGCTGCGAGAATCCGTACCACTGATTGTCCTGATCCTGCAGATTGGCCGGGATGCGTTCTTCCAGCACTGCACTTTCGATGGGCTGCAGAATACCAGCATTCTTGGCGCGGGCCAGACGTGACGTGTCGACTGTTAGAAGGATATCGGCAGGTGAATTCGCACCTTCAGCTTCCATCCGCGCGATCAACTCATCTGCTTTGCCTTCAATGCGGTTGATGGTGATGCCGGTGGCGTCTTCGAAGTCAGAATACAGGCGCTCATCAGTGTCATAGTGGCGCGAAGAATAAAGGTTTAGCTCACCTTCGGCTGCAGCCGAGGTGGAGATCAGAGCCGTCAAGGCGACGGCGATACATGTGGAGGATTTCAGCATGATGTGTCCCAACATTAGAATTCGGTGCGGGCGCTTACCCGACTGAAATAGTCAATTAGACGATTTGGCAGGAGATGCAAGCAATTCCGACAAAATTACTCGGTCAAATTGTCGCCGCGCTTGAAAGCTTAAGCGACAAGGCATCGGATACTGCAGTTGAGTTGCCGGTGCAGCCATTATTCGGAGTGAACCGCGTAAGCTCTGCGCGCCCCATTTTATGTCAAATGTATGGGTGATCGCGTGCCCTCTGGCCGCAGCCGAGACCAATTCAAGTGACATAGTCCTATCTGTTGGGGCTAAATCAAACTTGTAGAACCACCTAAGACCAACCGCTTTAGAGCGATGCTATCATGAACATTTTTCTAATGCAGCGTCTAAGCGTGCCTTGCTCTGATGCGTTCGCAGGCTAACAAATTGGCGTGGTCCACAATACGGCTGACCGCAGTGGAAAATTTGGCATCACTGATCGTCAGCGCGACACGTACCCAATCGTTCAAGCCGTCGCCAAATGCTGATCCGGGCATGACGGCCACGCCAGCTTGCAATAGGTCCCAGGCGTAGGCCTCTCCGTTTAGACCAGTGGCTGAGACGTTGATAAGTGCAAACATCCCTGCCTCTGGCCGGTGCACTGTCAGCTTCGTTTCGGCGCGCAGTTGCTCGGCCAACAGGGTGGCGCGCGACGCAAATCGTTCAGCCATTCCAGGAGCCACTTCAGATCCGCTTCGGATCGCCAGTTCTGTCATGTCTGCAATAAAAGGCTGGTTCCCGAACAGCATGGTTTCGGAAAAAGGCAGCAAAGCCTCACAAAATGAGACGGGTCCGACACACCAACCGCTGCGGAACCCTGGGGCCGCATGTGATTTCGAGATCGAAGAAACCGCGATAACGCGATCAGCCAGATTCGACATAGCTAATGGCGAAACAAATCTCGCGCCTTCATAGACAAGTTCTTCATAGACTTCGTCTGAGATGATCCACAAATCATGTTTGATCGCCAATTGTCCAATCTCGGCAATGTCTGCCTCGGTCAGAATTGCACCTGTGGGGTTGTGTGGTGTGGTTAGTAAAATAGCACGACTGCGCGATGTTATCCGCTGCGCGATGTCCTGCGCCTGCATGCGAAATCCGCATTCGGGTCGAAGCGGAACGGGCACCACGTCGGCGCCAGACGCGCGAATAACCCCTTCGTAAGTCGCATACATCGGATCCCCGACAAGAACCTCGTCTCCGGTCTGAGCCACCCCGGCCATTACTGCAAACAATGCGGTTTGGGTTCCGGGGAAGCACAAAACATTCTCAGGTTCAAAAACTCGCCCGCGGTTGGCTGTGTAGCGTTCGGCAATCGCTGTAAGTAAACCAGGTTCACCGTGGCCATTGGAATACCCAGTGCGCCCAGCCCTTAGCGAAGATACGGTGGCTTCAATCAGTGTATCTGGAACAGGGACGTCTGGTTCGCCAATCGTCATCTCGACGATATCCGCACCAGTTTTGATAAGCTCTCGTGCTTTCAGGTGTACACCCCATTTCGCCCCTCCCAAGTCGGCGAGCCGCTTAGTTACGTCAGTGGTTCTCAAGGCTGCCTCATTTCTTTGGTTAACGGAATTCTGATGATCGCACTGATGGCTGTCAGCCCAATCTGCGCCAGTTGCCCATCAGAGAAAGCGTCCGGGATGGCGCTACCTTCAAGCCAAAGCCCATCAAGTACCGCGTTGCAGGCGATCGCTAGTTGAGTTGCCTCGGATGCTTTGACCGAACGTCCGGATTCGTTCAATGCCGCAACGATCTGTTTCTCAAGTTGGTCGCGAAAATAGGTATAGGTCTGTTGGTGGATGCACTGCATTTTGGGGTCATGGAGCACCCGGTTCAGAAACCCGGCCCATAACGCAAGGGCAGCCGGATCAACTACCGGAGGCTGTAGCGACGCAATCACAAAATTGGTTAGCTGAGACACTGCGGTTCCATCACCTGCCGCGGCTGTAGTTTGATCGGTCAGAGCGTTCATGTGATGTTCATAAGCGGCCTGAATCAGCTCTTCTTTCGATAAAAAATAATGCCGGATCAATCCCTGCGTAACGTTTGCGCGAGCGGCAATTTCGCGGACAGTTGCGCCGTGTAAACCTATCTCCGCAATCAGGTCCAACGTCGCCTGAATCAGGGCTTCACGTCGAGATTCGGCGGATTGACGCGTGAATTTCCGACCTTGGGTTATCATTTCCAATCCATGAAATGCCATTGTTATGCAGTTGTATAATTATGAATACTATTGATTATCGCAAGGTGATTTTAACCAAGGATTAGATCAAGAATGGGCGGCTATTCTTGTAAAAATCGTTCTGCGGTACAGGGGGTTGGAAACGATGATGAACCACCCAACAAAGACCTAACCGGGTAGAACGGGCTATATCAAAGCCGTCGACAGTATTGGAGCGTAGCTCAGAAGGATCAGAACGGTGGCAACTGCGATTAGAAAGGGCCAAAGAGATTTGAGAATAGCCCCCGGGCTCGTGCCGCTCATTGAGGAAGCAATGTAGAGGCCGATTCCGACAGGTGGTGTCAGCAGGCCCAGAACCAGATTCAGGCAAACGACAACACCGAATTGATATGGGCTGATATCATAGGATCCGGTTGCGATGGGCAACAGAATGGGTGTGATCAGAATGATCGCTGCGATGCCGTCGATGACCATTCCAACCAAAAGCAGGGCGAGATTGACGATCAGCAGAAACAGAAACGGATCGGATGTAATTGAGGTGATCAAACCTGCCAGATGTTGGGGGATTTCTTCGTAGATAATAACCCAGCCGAAAACGCTGGCGGCGGCGATCATGAACAGGATCATCGACGCGTTTGAGGCAGTTCTTTTGAACATCTCGCCCAAGTTTTGAGGTTTAAGATCGCCGTAGATCAACCATCCGACCAGAAACGCGATCAGTGAGGCGATGGCGGCGGATTCGGTTGGCGTGGCGATGCCGAACAGGATGCCTCCGATGATCGAAACAGGGATCAGTAGGGCGGGCAGGGCAGCGATCAGAGCGCGCATCGCGTCGCGGCGTGACATCCAGACGCCCTTGGGAAACTGCTGCGACCACCCAATCAAAGTGATCACCAGCGCAAAGGCTCCGGCTAGAAGAAGCCCCGGAATGATTCCTGCGATGAACATGTCGCCAATCGGGATCTGAGCCAGAACTCCGAAGATGACAAACATCATTGAGGGCGGAATAACGGGCGCCAGCAGGCCTCCCGCCGCTGTGGTCGCGGCGGCAAAGCCTTTGTCATAACCTTCTTCTTCCATCGCGGGGACCATGGCGCGCGACATTACGGCAATCTGCGCGGTGGCAGAGCCAATGATGGCGGCCATGAACATGTTGGCTAACAGGTTGATATAGGCAAGCCCGCCTCGGAACCCGCCCACAAAGACACGCGCCAAAGCAACCAGGCGACGCGTCATGCCGCCTTCGTTCATCAGCTCTCCGGTTAACATGAACAGGGGAATCGCCAGCAGGCCATAATTCTCTAGCCCGCCAAACATCTTCTGGGCAAAACTGTCATAGAGAACAGTATTACCGCTCTCCCAGATGTACCAGATCGCCGTAATTGCAAGAACGATGGCGACGGGAACCGACAAAAGCAGTGCGGCCAGAAAGACAATCGGGCTCATGATTGCGCGCCCTTAGTTTGCCAAGCCAGCAGGTGCATCGTGGAATGCAATGTGGCCCCCAGCGCGAACAGCCACATGGCCAGCCAGAACAGATATTTCGGCAGCCCAAGGGTCAGGGTCGGCTCGGCATAGATAAAGTTAAATGTATTACCTTGAAACGCCACCGTATCGAATCCAGCGCGCGCGATGTCCAAAGGCAGGAACCAGCGCCAGCAGAAGTACAGCATCGCGGCTGCGAAAACGAATACAACCAGATCCACCACCTTGCCGATGATTGCCCTGATACGAGGTGGTACCAGATCAACAACGAGCGTAATCGAGACCGAATTGCGGTGATGCAGTGCTGCTGATGAGCCAAGAAACGTCATCCAGACCATCGCATAGATCGCCAACTCATCCACCCAGAAAAGCGCGTTTCCTGCTGTGCGTGTCACCACGTTCAGCAAGATCAACAGGGTCACGCAGACCGCCAAGCCTGCGGCACACCACAACTCTACTCGCGCCCAGGCGGCTGACAGCCGGTACAACATCGCAGATCCCCTATGAAAAAGGGCGCAGGATCGACCTACGCCCTTTCCTTGATGTATTCACCTTTATTTGGTTTCTGCCGCAGTCGCCCGCAATGCGTCAAGGGATGAGGTTTTTTCCGACCAGATACCGTTCCATTCCTCGATGGCATCGCCGAAGAACGAGGCATCCACTTTCTTGTAGGCCTTGCCGGTGCCCTCGATCTGATCCAGCCACTTGGCCTCATTGGCGACATAGGCATCGATGGTGCTGTCCACATGCTTGGCCATCAGATCGCCAATCATTGCGCGATCTTCATCGGATAGACCGGCCCAGACCTTGGCCGAAACCAGACCGACCATTGGGAACATCATGTGGTCCGACTGCACGATCGTATCGGCGTGATCATAGTATTTCAAAACCCAGATCAATTCGGCATCCATGTCGATGGCATCGACCTGACCATTGGCCAGTGCGTCGTAGACCGCCGGCAGGGGCATCGGAGTCGGAGCAGCCCCAACTGCGTTGTAGAAATCAAGGATCGGTGTGAAGGGCGTGATCCGAAGTTTCAGGCCTGACAAGTCGTCAGCTGATGACACTTCTCCCCGGCTGACGATCTGGCGCAGGCCAGCCATACCGTAGCCAACGCCCACGACGCCAACCTGACCGGGCAGGGGCTCCAGCATTGATTTGGCGGTATCGGAACGCAGGATACGCCCGGCATGGCCAATATCATCCGCCAGATAGGGGGCGTAAAACGCTCCCAATTCTGGTGCGCGGTTCGATACCTCGGCCACCGTCATGAACGCCATGTCCAGCGCACCGGTCTGAAGTTGCTGCAACATCTCGGCCTCGTTCCCTAACTGGCGGGCCGGGAAAACCGAAACGGAATGAGCGCCACCGCTGGCTTCATTCAACTCGGCCCCAAAGGACTCTGCTGCTTTGGTCCAGATATGCGGGGGTGGAGTAATCAGGCCCAGACGGAATTCATCTGCATGGGCGGCCAGAGATGTCACAGCCAGCGCGGCTGCAGATGCGGCGATCTTAGCAAAATGTCTCATGTGTTTCCCTGTTTTATTGTTGGTGTCAGAGTGTGACCCAGCCTTCTGGTGGCTCTTTGCCCGGATGCACGGTCTGGCACTGCGGGCATGTTCGGTCTTCTTCCGATGCATAGAATTTTTCGTAGACCGGCGGCAAGTCTTTGACGATGGACTGCAGTTGCATCTCGGCCCGATGAACGAGCGATCCGCACTCAAAACAGTACCACTCGATAGCGTCCAGTTCACCTGTCTGCCGTTTGGGTTCTATAACCAACCCGATGGAGCCTTCCTGAGGGCGCTGCGGAGAATGACGTACATGGGGCGGCAGCAGAAAAATCTCGCCCTCGTGGATCGGGACGTCGTAGAACTCATTCCCATCAAACAGTTTCAATACCATGTCACCTTCTAGCTGGTAGAAAAACTCCTCGACCGGGTCGTCATGGTAGTCGGTCCGCTTGTTCGGTCCACCAACCACAGTGACCATCAGGTCGGCATCTTCCCAGATCTGTTGATTGCCGACAGGCGGTTTCAGCAGGTGACGGTGTTCGTCGATCCATTTCTGAAAGTTGAAGGCTCTTAACTTCGACATATCCCACTCCCTGTTAGTAGAAGATTGGCCTGTTTTCCCATAACCGCAAAGAAATTATCTGCATTTAGATATCTGATTTGCTTATATCTATGAGGCTAAACCTTAAGTCCGCTTTCTTCGAACCCATTGCGAATGATCTCTCTTTCGGCCTCGGTCAGTTCTAACATCGGGGGCCGTACCCGCCCGCCAGTTTGTCCCAATAGTTCCTGCCAGTATTTGCCAAAGGCGGTGGGTTTATCCGCAGGCCGGGTACGCTTCATTGCGTCCCGCACTGGGTTCAGGCTGTCGAACACCTTGCGTGCTTTATCTGCTTTGCCTGCAAAGGCCAGCCGCGTGTATTCATTCATTCTCTGGTCGTTTTTGCTCTGCAACAGGTAGGGTGGTGACGAGCACAGGTACAGTTTCCAGTTCAGTTCGAGGATGTTATCCAGCCACTCATGTTCGGCTGAGGTAGAGACTTGAATCTTGTCGCCGACCATATGGGTCAGCTTCACGTACATCTCGCGCGGAACCGAGTATTTGATCGCAACGATATTGGGGAGATCGGCAATCCGCGCGCATTCCTCGGGTTGCATGAGATATCCGCTGTCCGGATGGCTCCACATCGCGATTCCAATATCAAGCTCGTCGCAGAACCGCTTATAATATTGGTACAGAACCTCTCCGCGGTCCTGAACAAAACTCAGAACGGGCGCATGCAGGACGACGTAGTCGGCACCGCAATTTTGCGCATGGCGTGCCAGGTCCAGCGCTGTGTCAATGTTCTGATCCGAGACTGAAACGATCACACCGGCCCTGCCCGCACATTCATCGACGGCTACCTCAAAGTTTCGTTTGCGCTCTTCAAGGCTCATCGAAAAGAACTCGCCTTGTTTGCCCGCTACAAACAGGCCCTGAATACCCAGATCGTCAATCCAGTGCCGGATATTCGACCTCAACCCCGCCTCATCCAGCGTAAGGTCGTCATTGAACGGATTCAGGGCTGCTGCCCAAATTCCTGTCATATGTTCGCGCGCATAGGCTTTTGCATCGTGCTTGGAGTATTTCATATTAGACGGGCCTTCCGGTTGACCGCATCATGAAAGCCCGATCATTCCACCTGATCCAATGCGAAAGCCGAGAATTGGGTATCGGAAAATAGAATATCCATGGATTATCAATTTAGAAATCTTTAGCGCTGGAGTAGGCTTGCCGCATGAAGATCGGATTGATCGGTAAAGGCGCAATTGCGCAATATGTTTCGAATGCGGTTCAGGCCCGGGGACATTCGGTTTGCGCGGTGCTGGTGAGATCGGGCAGCGTTTCGCAAAATCCGGAACTGTTTGTAGATTCGGTTTCGAAGCTCTCGGCGAATACGGAACTGGTGATTGATTGCGCGGGCCATCGGGCACTGGAGGAGTACGGGCCTCAGATTCTGGCTTGCGGCCTCGATCTGGTTACCGTTTCCATTGGCGCACTGGCGGATCAGCGGGTGGCAGATGCGTTGGCATCGGCCGCACGGGAAGGTGGGGCAAAGC
Organism: Ruegeria sp. AB11; assembly: GCF_056536325.1. Classification (NCBI taxonomy): domain Bacteria; kingdom Pseudomonadati; phylum Pseudomonadota; class Alphaproteobacteria; order Rhodobacterales; family Roseobacteraceae; genus Ruegeria; species Ruegeria sp. AB11. The sequence continues at coordinate 1,463,916 of NZ_JBQFJO010000001.1, forward strand.
TGCATTTGGCCAGCGGTGCGATCGGAGCGCTCGATTGCCTTAGTGCCGCCGCGACGGGCAAGCTGGAAAAAGTCACCTATGTCGGGCGGAAACCGCCGCTAGGCTGGATGGGTTCACCGGCAGCGGACAAACTGGACCTAGAGGCTCTGACAATCGCGGAAACGCATTTCAAAGGCACCGCCCGAGAGGCTGCACTGGAATATCCTAAGAACGCGAATGTTGCGGCGGCGGTCGCGCTGGCAGGGCTGGGTTTCGACCAAACGCTGGTCCGTCTGATCGCAGACCCTTCGATCACTCGCAACATCCACGAGATCGAAGCTGAAGGCGATTTCGGGCAGTTCCATTTTCAGATCAGCGGAAATTCCCTGCCCGACAATCCGCGCAGCTCCGCATTGGCCGCGATGAGCGTCATCTCGAAACTCGAACAGATTTCAAGTCTGGTCGTGCTCTGATCATGGTGGGACGTCATTCACGCATTGTCGACCGCGCCCTGACACGGCTGAAATTGCGCCAGTTGCGCTTGCTTGTTGCCGTAGGCGCACACGGCAATATCCAGAATGCCGCGCGCGAGCTGGGCATTTCGCAACCCGCCGCTACCAAGATGATTCAGGATCTGGAACTAGACTTTGAGGTCAAACTATTCAGCCGAACCAATCGCGGTGTCATCCCAACTGTGTTCGGAGAGACCCTGATCCGTCATGGCAAGCTGATCTTTGCACAAGTCTCAAACGCAGCGCAGGAACTTGATGACCTGAATGAGGGGAATTCGGGGCGTGTGGTTGTGGGTACTCTGCTCGCCGCCTCGACCAGCCTGCTGCCAACGGCAATTGAAATATTGTTGGCCGATCGCCCGAACGTGGCAATCAAGATCAATGAAGGCACGAATGAAGTTCTGATGCCCCGATTGCTGTCAGGTGAAATCGATATGGTGGTAGGACGTCTGCCCTCGCACCGACACCGTGACAAGATCAGGCAGGAGAAACTGTTCGAGGATCACATACTTGCAATTGTTGGCAATCAGCACCCCCTTGCCAGGCGTAAGAACATCTCGTTTGCTCAGACCAAGCCTTTTGGCTGGATTGTGCCCCCGTTGGAAACCACACTCAGACGACAGCTCGACCATTTCTTCGTTGGTCAGCAACAACATGTGCCGCCGGTGATGATAGAATCCGTGTCCTATCTAACCAACCGGGCTTTGCTGCAATCGCGCGATTTGATCGGGCTTATGCCGGCCGAAGTTGTCTCGCAGGACGTTGCCCACGGCTATTTGACACCGTTGGATTGGGATGTACCCTTTGGCCAGGGGCCCATCGGAGTTTCATTTCGTGCCGATGCCGATTTGTCCCCGGCAGGCCGGGCGTTCAAAGCCGCGCTACACCAAGCAGTGCAACAGAAATAGGATCAGGTATTCGCCAATTTGATATCAGTATTCATCCAATTCACTTGAAGTAATGTCAGCCATTGCATGAGTTGAAAGGGTCCTAATTCGGAGGCATCAATTACATGTATCCTGAGCTTAAGCTGTTCATCGCAGGAAAATGGCGCACGACCAGCCAGGATGTGCCTGTCGTGAACCCGGCGACCGAAGAAGAAATCGCACGTCTTCCCTGTGCGTCCAAAAGCGATCTGGATGATGCGCTTGATGCGGCTGTCAAAGGCCTCAAGATCTGGAGCCGCACCGCACCGCGCGAACGTGCTGATACGATCCTGCGTGCTGCTGCACTGATGCGGGAACGTCAGGAGGAGATCGCTCAATCCATCACTTTGGAACATGGCAAACCGCTGAAACAGGCCCGACTTGAGGTGATCCGAGGGGCCGAGTTCTTTGAGTGGGACGCGGGCGAAGCAATGCGCACCTATGGACGGATCATACCCGCTGCGCCGGGTCATAAATTCGCGGTACATCACCAGCCCATCGGTGTGGCCGCCGCGTTTTCACCTTGGAACTTTCCTATGAGCCAGCCGGCACGGAAAATCGCTGGTGCGCTCGCCTCAGGTTGTTCGATCATCTTGAAAGCGGCCGAAGAAACACCGGCGGGTGCGATCCATATCGCAAAGGCCTTTGACGACGCTGGATTACCTCCGGGTGTGTTGAATCTTGTGTTCGGCAACCCAGCAGAAATCTCTGGCCACTTGATCCCGCAGGAACCGATCCGGCTTGTGGCTTTTACCGGTTCGACAGCAGTGGGCCGCCATCTGACGACGCTTGCGTCTGAACATATGACGCAGGTGCTGATGGAACTGGGTGGCCATGCGCCCGTAATTGTTTGCGAAGATACCGATGTTCGGGCGGCAGGTGTATCAAGCGCGGTTCGCAAGATGCGCAACGCCGGGCAGGTCTGTACATCACCGACTCGGTTCTTTGCCCATGAAAGCATCTTCGATGCGTATTCAGACGCGTTCGTCGAACGCGCCGCTGCAACTGTTGTCGGCAACGGGATGGGACAAAATGTTGAGATGGGGCCACTGGCCAATGATCGCCGGGTACCTGCATTGACAGAACTGGTGGAAGACGCCCGCGCAAAGGGCGCGACGGTTGCGACAGGCGGAGGCAAACATGGTGACAAAGGCTACTTCTTTCAGCCCACGGTCCTACTGAATGTGCCCGACAAAGCGCGTATCATGCAGGAAGAACCTTTTGGTCCGGTCGCGGTAATCAATCCGGTCACTTCATTGGATCATGCGATTGAGCAGGCAAATTCGGTGCCTTATGGATTGGCAGGCTATGCCTTCACCAATCGTGCAGATTATATCGACCGTTTGATCGATGAGGTCGAGGTGGGCAATCTGTCGATCAACACGCTCGAAGCCTCGATGCCCGAAACGCCTTTTGGTGGTGTGAAATCCAGCGGCTATGGCCGTGAGGGCGGAACCGAAGGGTTGGAGAACTACATGACGGTCAAGCATGTCTGGCACTCGGCCAAACTCTCTTAACCCACGCGGCTCACAAATCACTTCACCCCTAAACAAAAAACCGCGCTCAAAGGCGCGGTTTCTTATTCGGATATGTGCAGTTCTTAGCCTTGACGAGCTTTGAACTTGCGCTGCGTCTTGTTGATCACGTAGACGCGGCCTTTGCGACGCACAACCCGGCAATCACGGTGCCGGTTCTTGAGCGAGCGGAGCGAGTTCTTGACCTTCATGGTCTGTCTCCAATCTGCGGCGCCTTCATCAAGGACGTGGCCAGCGCCTGGGTTAATCGGGTGCCCCGGAAATCCGAAGCAGTGAATTCATGGTGGGCGGTACAAGGATTGAACTTGTGACCCCTTCGATGTCAACGAAGTGCTCTACCGCTGAGCTAACCGCCCATGAAACCGTCGCTTGGCCTACCCCATAACGAAATGGGGCGCGGAACCCCGCGCCGGTAGCGGGGTCTATAAAAGGAGTCGTTAGGGGGATCAAGGGGTTTGGCAGAACTATTTTCCGGTCTATGTTCAATGCGAACGAACGGAGAGCCCATGCCCAACGCCGCGACCAATGCAGCCTATGTTCTGGATATGCCCGCAGAGCGCACCTCATGCGTGGTATTTGCCTCTCCGCATAGTGGTCGGGCATATCCCGCGTCGTTGCTTAAACGGTCTGTACTGAACCGTAAAATGATTCGGTCTTCCGAGGATGCCTATGTCGATCAGCTATTCGACTCGGCCCCGGAATCCGGAGCGCCATTCCTCGCCGCGGCCATGCCACGCGCCTATCTGGACCTGAATCGCAGTGCTGATGAATTGGATCCGGCGCTGATTCAGGGCGCGCGCCGTCACGGGCACAATCCGCGTGTGGCTTCGGGGCTGGGCGTGATCCCCCGCGTGGTCGCCAATGGGCGCGCGATTTACAGTGGTAAGTTGACGATGGACGAAGCGCGCCTGCGGATCGACACTTACTGGCGGCCCTATCACCAAAAACTGAAATCCCTTCTGTCCGAATCGCACGAGATGTTCGGGCAAGCGATCCTGATCGATTGCCATTCGATGCCGCATGAGGCGGTCGCAATGGCCGGCGGCTCTGGCAGTACGCGCCCCGAGATCGTTCTGGGTGATCGGTTTGGTGCTGCTGCCTCGGGGTTGATCGTCGATCAGATTGAATCTGCGTTCACAGATGCGGGCCTGAATGTGGCACGTAATGCGCCTTTCGCAGGGGCCTATGTCGCTCAGACCTATGGCCGCCCAACCCGGCAACAACACGCGATCCAGATCGAGATCGACCGCTCTATTTATATGGACGAAGATACAATTCAGCCAAACGGCAACTTTCAGTCGTTCCGTGAGGTACTGCGGCAGGTCTCCGGCAAGATTGCCTCCATAGGGTCCGAGCCGTTGTCGCTGGCTGCCGAATAGCCTTAGCGCAGCGCGCGTCCCTTAACGATCGCATCACTCCCAAATCGGCGGCGAATATCGTCTGTGGCCCGTTCAGCCTGGGATCTGCGTGTGGCACCGGGATCTAGCAAATCACCCGAAATATCGGCCTGATCCTCGGTGCACAAATCGGATAGGCCACATCCAAGCAGGCGATACGGACCCTGATCCCCGACCTGATCGAACAATCCGCGCGCCGTGCGATATATCCTGTCCGCGATCTGTGTCGCGTCGCGCAACGACACGCGCCGGGTGATGACTTTATGATCGGCTTGTTTCAGTTTCAGCGTCACAATCCGACCCGCCAATCCCTTGGCTTTGGCACGATCGGCCACTTTTTCGGACATGCGCCACAAGTGTCCGTCTAATATTTCGATGCTGGCGGTGTCTTCAAAGAACGTGGTCTCGTTGCTTATCGACTTCATCGGTTCATGCGCAGAAACGCGCCGCTTATCCTGCCCTCGGGCCAGATGCCACAAGCGATAGCCCATCGATCCGAACCGGGCGGTCAGTGCCTCCTGATCCCAGCGCAGAAGATCGGCAAATGTTCGAATTCCTGCACGATCCAGCGATTCCTGCGCAGCCGGGCCAATTCCCCAGATCAACCTCACAGGTTTATCGTGCAAAAACTCAGCTGTTTCAGCCTTGCCGATCACCGAAAACCCGCGCGGTTTGTCCAGATCTGAAGCGACCTTGGCCAAAAATTTGTTGTGGCTAAGACCGATTGAGCCGGTCAAGCCAAGTTCATCCTTCATTCGTCTGACCAGCCGTGCCAGCATTACAGCTGGCGGTGCACCATGCAGTCGTTCAGTGCCCGACAAGTCCATGAACGCCTCATCCAGTGAAAGCGGTTCCACAACAGGCGTCAATTCGTCCATCATCTCCCGGATTTGGCGTGAAACGCTGGCATAAACGGACATGCGCGGTTTGATCACGACCGCATTGGGGCACAGCTGAAGTGCCTTGAACATCGGCATCGCTGATCGCACGCCGCGTATACGCGCAACATAACACGCGGTCGATACCACCCCGCGCTTCCCACCCCCGATAATCACCGGCTTGTCTGCCAGTTCGGGATTATCGCGCTTTTCGACAGATGCGTAGAAGGCATCGCAATCCATGTGGGCGATGGTTAGATCGAACAACTCGGGGTGCGATTTCAATCGTGGGCTGCCACAGTATGTGCAGCGCTTGCTCTGCTCTATTTGATTTAAACAATCGCGACAGATAGCAGGCATCACAGGTTCTTTCGGTCCAGTTTCGACTTGGCGAAGTCTCTGGGTCGGTTAGAATCTATCTCGATTGGGCCGGAATAAAAAGGGGATTGATGGATTTCACGGGGGCCAAAACTGCGCTGTTCCTCGGGGACGAATTGCTTGTGATTTTGCGAGACCAAAAAGATGATATCCCCTTTCCCGGGCATTTCGATTTCCCCGGCGGAGGGCGAGAGGAGGGCGAATCCCCCATAGAATGTGCATTGCGTGAGACGGTCGAAGAAGTTGGGCTGAACTTGTCGGAAACTGATCTTGTATGGTCCCGTCAATACGATCGAAGCTGGTTCTTTGTTGCCCGACGCCCGGCCCAAGATGTGCATCTTGTCCAATTTGGTGACGAAGGGCAGGGATGGTGCCTGATGCACCCTCAGGATTATTTGGCCGACCCACTTGCCATACCCAATTTCGTTGCCCGTCTAAAGGATTACCTTACCGAACTTGGGTAGTGGAAAAGGGTTGGTTGTTCTCAGAAGAAAGCCCCCCGCTGGTGCGGGGGGAGGAAACGGACCTCAGGAAGAGATGGCCCGTTGGGGAGTGTCTCAAGCCCAGAATCGCGCAAATTCGCCCATTTCGATACCTTCAAGCCAATCGTGCAATAAACTCGTATTTTTCATGTGTGTTTTCGGGCACAGGGGCGATTTGGCGCGGCTGCAGTGAAAATTGACGTAAGGTCAACTGGTTGCAGGACGAACTTGTCCTCTATTCTGCATTAATCCGGTTGCTCTGACAGTGCCGCGGCTAAGAAATTAGTTCGTTCAGAACGGCTTCTGCGGCGGCTCGTGGATTCTCCGCCTCATAGATCGGACGACCCACAACAATGTGGTCCGCGCCGTCTCCAATTGCGCTGGCAGGGGTTGCGACTCGTTTCTGGTCGCCATGTGCAGCGCCAGCCGGGCGCACTCCAGGCGTGACAATCAGGCGGCCTTCGGCTTGGGGTAGGGCCCGGATCAGAGCAGCCTCATGAGGGCTGGCGATGACGCCATCGGCCCCCGCCTCAAATGCCTTGGCTGCACGTTCAACCACAATGTCCTGAACATCGCCCGCTTTCAGAAGGCTCGCATCCAAATCGTCCCTGTTCAGGGATGTCAGGACGGTGACCGCCAGAATCTTCAGGTCTTTGCCCGCTGCACCTTCCTTTGCGGCGCGCACCACATGCGGGTCGCCATGAACAGTGAGGAAGTCCAAGTCAAACTGCGCCAACCCACGTACCGCGTTTTCAACAGTATTGCCGATATCGAACAGCTTCATGTCCAAAAATATGCGCTTGCCGTGATCCTGTTTAAGTTCGTTGGCCAATGCCAGCCCGCCGCCGGTCAGCATCCCCAGCCCGATCTTGTAAAACGAAACAGCATCCCCCAGCCGCTCAGCCATGGCCAGACCCTGCAGGGCGTTTGGGACATCGAGGGCTACGATTAGGCGGTCATCGGACATAGGGCGCTCCTTTTTGGCAAACGTGTGCGTCCTAACGGGTTCGGAGCGAACTGTCTATGCGCGAAGCCTGAGGTGAAGCGGTTCACGTACTAAATTGTGCAATGTGCTAATGTGCAAACGTTCAGAACAGGGATAAAAAAGATGAAAAAAGTAATTCTACTTGGCGTGGCACTGATGCTGGCCGCATGCGAAGACGCGCCTCAGAGTGAGCCGCCCGAAACTGGTGCTGCACCGGCTCCAACCAATGACAATCTTCTGCTGGTGCGTGGGTATCGATCGGAAGACGACTGGTGCCAACTGACAGGGGAGACAGCCTATACCGGCAACTTCCTCGATCATACAGCTGATCTGGTTTCATGCCCCACAGGCAGCAGTGCAGAGCAATCTTTGGTTGAAATGTATGATGCTGAATTGATGGGCCAAACCGGCGGATATTCCGTCTATTCCATTCCGCGCGGGTGACGCCGAATTATCTGCTCTAGCCCCTTGAATGGGAAAAGACATTTCCCAAATTGAATGTGAGGCCCAGACCGACGCGTGCCGCCAAGCGGGCGCGTCAAAACGGGGCGCTTAAGAAAAGGAGAATGCTATGGACTTGAACAAGTTCACCGAGCGGGCACGGGGATTCGTGCAAGCGGCGCAGACCATTGCGCTGCGTGAGGGGCACCAAAGGCTGGAACCCACACATATTCTGAAAGCATTGATGGATGACGATCAGGGGCTGGCGAGCAACCTGATCACACGCGCTGGCGGCGCACCGAACCGTGTGGTTGAGGTGTTGGGCGCTGCAATGGGCAAGATCCCAAAGGTCAGCGGCGACGCGAGCCAGATTTATATGGATGGCCAGACTGCCAAGGTTTTGGACGAGGCAGAGAAGATCGCCACCAAGGCGGGCGACAGCTTTGTGCCGGTCGAACGCGTTTTGATGGCGCTGTGTATGGTGAAATCCAAAGCCAAAGAGGCTTTGGAGGCCGGTGCAGTATCGGCCCAGAAACTGAATGAGGCGATCAACGACATCCGCAAGGGGCGCACCGCTGACACCGCCTCAGCGGAAGAGGGCTATGACGCGCTTAAGAAATACGCGCGCGACCTGACCGAAGCGGCCGCTGAAGGCAAGATCGACCCGATCATTGGGCGGGACGAGGAAATCCGCCGTTCGATGCAGGTTCTGTCGCGCCGCACCAAGAACAACCCGGTTCTGATCGGGGAGCCCGGCGTCGGTAAGACCGCGATTGCCGAGGGTATGGCCCTGCGCATCGTCAACGGCGACGTCCCTGAATCGCTGAAGGACAAAAAGCTGCTTGCGCTCGACATGGGGGCGCTGATCGCTGGTGCGAAGTACCGTGGAGAGTTTGAAGAGCGCCTGAAGGCTGTTCTGACCGAAGTGACCGAGGCCGCCGGTGAAATCATCCTGTTCATCGACGAGATGCACACGCTGGTCGGCGCGGGTAAGTCCGACGGCGCGATGGATGCTGCCAACCTGATCAAGCCTGCGCTTGCCCGAGGTGAGCTGCATTGTATCGGCGCGACCACGCTGGATGAGTATCGCAAGTACGTCGAAAAAGACGCGGCGCTTGCGCGGCGGTTCCAGCCTGTGATGGTCACCGAGCCAACGGTCGAGGACACGATCAGCATCCTGCGCGGCATCAAGGAAAAGTACGAGCTGCACCATGGTGTGCGTATTTCCGACTCGGCGCTGGTCTCGGCGGCGACGCTCTCGCATCGCTATATCACCGACCGTTTCCTGCCCGACAAAGCAATCGACCTGGTCGATGAGGCGGCGTCGCGTTTGCGGATGGAGGTGGATTCCAAGCCCGAGGAACTCGATCAGTTGGATCGTCAGATCCTGCAGATGCAGATCGAGGAAGAAGCGCTGAAGCTGGAAGATGACGCGGCCTCCAAGGATCGTCTAGAAACCTTGCAAAAGGATCTGGCCGACCTTCAGGAGCAATCCGCCGAGATGACCGCCCAGTGGCAGGCCGAACGGGATAAGCTGGCGGGTGCGCGTGATCTTAAAGAGCAGCTCGACAAGGCGCGCGCTGATCTGGAAATCGCCAAGCGCGAAGGCAATCTGGCCAAGGCGGGTGAGCTCTCCTACGGCGTCATTCCCGAGCTTGAGAAAAAGCTGACCGAGGCCGAAAACGCCGAAAGCAACGCCATGATGGCCGAGGAAACGGTGCGTCCCGAACAGATCGCTTCGGTGGTCGAACGCTGGACCGGTATCCCGACCTCAAAAATGCTGGAAGGTGAGCGCGAGAAATTGCTGCGCATGGAAGATGAGCTGCATTCCCGCGTGATTGGTCAGGATTCGGCGGTGACCGCCGTGGCCAACGCCGTGCGCCGTGCGCGGGCTGGTTTGAACGACGAAGGCCGCCCGCTGGGCTCGTTCCTGTTCCTCGGGCCGACCGGCGTCGGGAAAACCGAACTGACCAAAGCCGTGGCGAACTTCCTGTTCGACGACGACAACGCGATGGTGCGGATCGACATGTCCGAGTTCATGGAGAAACACGCGGTCGCCCGTCTGATCGGGGCTCCTCCGGGCTATGTCGGTTATGATGAAGGTGGTGTGCTGACGGAAGCCGTGCGGCGCAGGCCATATCAGGTCGTGCTGTTTGACGAGGTCGAAAAAGCGCACCCGGATGTGTTCAACGTTCTGCTTCAGGTTCTGGATGATGGCGTTCTGACCGATGGCCAGGGCCGCACCGTGGACTTCAAGCAGACGCTGATCATCCTGACGTCGAACCTTGGGTCGCAAGCGCTGAGCCAGTTGCCTGAAGGTGCGGACAGCGCCCAGGCACGGCGCGATGTGATGGATGCGGTCCGGGCGCATTTCCGGCCGGAATTCCTGAACCGTCTGGACGAAACCATCATCTTTGATCGGCTCAAGCGGGCCGATATGGATGGCATCGTCGATATCCAGATGGCACGCCTGCAAAAACGTCTGGCTGCCCGCAAGATCGAGCTGGCCTTGGACGATGGCGCCAAGGAATGGCTGGCGAACGAAGGCTATGATCCAGTCTTCGGTGCCCGTCCGCTCAAGCGCGTGATCCAACGTGCCTTGCAGAACCCGCTGGCCGAGGCATTGCTGGCCGGTGAGATCAAGGATGGCGAGACTGTACCTGTCACAGCAGGCACGGATGGATTGATCATCGGAGACCGGCTGGGCACATCGGAACGCCCACGCCCTGACGATGCATTGGTTCACTAAGCCTTAAGAACTGAAGAGACCCGCCAATCTGGCGGGTCTTTTTTTGGTAGTGGCTTGATTGGGGCTGAGAGCGTTCAGGCCTGTCCAGCCAAGTCCTGCGCTAGCATCATTGCATTGCCGTCCGGGTCGTAAAATGTGGCAGTGCTGACCATCCCCTCGATCGTCTCAGTTTCGCCGTCAAACCGAACTCCGGCACCTTCCAAAGCACCGCGTGCGCTTGCGATATCGGCAACACCAAAGACCGGAACGGTGTTCCCGGGTGCGGGTTCTGCCTGCTCGCCCAAGCCAAGGGTCACGCCCTCGGTTTTGGTCAACATCTCGCTCCAACCCGCCTCATCAATATGATGGACCAATTCAAACCCGAGCTTCTCATTGTACCATTGTGCGCTGGCGTGGCGGTCTTTGACCGAAATGGCAAGAGTGATGGTGTTTTCTAAGGAAACGAGGGGCATGGAACTTTCCTTTTGTCCTAAAATAAAATAAAGTAACTATACTTTATGGACATTAAGACACTTGTCAAGCTTACCTCTCGGGCCTGGTCGCTGAACATTCTTGCGCAGTTGCACAGCGGAGTTCCGGGCAGGCAGGCCCCATTGCTCGCTGCGACCGGGGCAAGCCGGACGGCATTTGCAGCAAGTCTGGAGCATCTGGTAAGCCTTGGCTTACTTGAACGGAACCCGGGGCACGGCCACCCTTTGCGACCTGAATTCCGATTGACAAAAGCCGGGGTTCAGGCGGCGGCTGTGGCGGCAGAAATCGTGGCTTTGGTGCCGGATGATACTGAATTGAAGTTACTGCGCCGCAGCTGGACGGTTCCTATTCT